>NZ_JAIMJA010000050.1 GCF_021295315.1 Motilimonas cestriensis
TCGCCAAAAACAAACCAGATTACAACGAGATGCGTGAACTTAATATCATACACCAACAGCTACAAAATCAATGCCCTTTCATTCACAAAAAACGACTTCAATCCCTCATCGATTCTACCCAAGCATTGCTCAACGGTGATCGCCTCACCCTTACTCAACTTGGCCGCTCCATGACGGGTAAGACATCCGCTAAACATGCCATTAAGCGTGTTGATAGGTTGCTTGGCAATGCGCAGTTGCATCGCGAGCGCATCGATATTTATCGTTGGCATGCGCAGCTAACTTGCAGCCTCAACCCCTTTCCATTTGTCCTTATCGACTGGGCTGACGTGCGTGAACAACTGCGAATGATGACATTACGCGCATCCATTACCGTCAATGGTCGCAGTGTTGTTTTGTATGAACGCACCTTTGAATTCAAGCATTACAACTCTCCTCGCAGCCATCAACATTTCTTGGATGAATTAAAACAAGTGATGCCACCCAGCTGCACGCCCATTCTGATCACCGATGCCGGTTACCGAAACACCTGGTTTCGCCAAGTTGAAGCTCTTGGTTGGTATTGGCTTGGCCGTTTACGCGGTGAGGTGGGTGTGAAGCTAGCCAAGCAAGGCTGGCTATCGAATAAAAGCTTTTTCACCAGAGCGAATACACAGCCTCAGCACCTCGGACCTGCTGTCATCGCAAAGAAGAGTCCTCTTGCATGCCAGCTTTATTTGTACAAAGGGGCTGATAAGAAAAGCAAAGGTAAGAGGCATAGCCGGCACGGGTCAAAAGCATTCTGCTCAACACTTATATCAACGTTCAGCGAAAGAGCCATGGATGCTTGCCACCAACTTGCCCCCCGCCATGTTTACTGCAAAACAGCTCGTTAAACTCTACGCCAAACGGATGCAAATCGAAGAATCATTTCGGGACTTAAAAAGCCCTGCTTATGGCTTTGGCTTACGCCATTGCCGGAGTCGCAGCACGAAACGATTGGATATTTTGCTACTCATCAGCCTGTTGGCTGAGGTTGTGCTTTGGTGTATTGGACTGATTGCTAGGCAGCAAAATTGGCAATATCAGTTTCAAGCTAACACCATCAAAACCCGCCATGTTTTATCAATAACACGGCTCGCAAAAGAGGTACTAAGGCGGCGGGACCACCGAAGAAGTAGCGCGGATATAGAGTGGGCAATTTACGAATATATACGGGTGATCCATCAAACAGCGATGCTTAAATTATGAGGGGATCCGTCAGCGCCGCTATAAAAGGCGCGCGTTAGCGCGTCCAGTGGAGGCCGTTTTTTGGCCGGAACGATTTTTAATAGCTTTGTTAGGCATTTGGTTCGGGAAACATGATCTCATGATACTGTTTAGCAACCTCATCTTTTTGAAATATTTGAGGAATTACTTCTTTTGAATAAGTACACCCCGCTTTAAAGGCCTCAGTGATCTTTTCTATTTTCTCTGATTCCAATTCTCTGACCGTTAACCTGCGAGTGACATCATCTATTTCACGAAACTTGTTTATAAAGTTCGATAATTCTTCGACAGGCAATTTGATCTCATAGCCCGCAGCTACCAATGGAGCCACAACGAGAGGGATACCTATCATTTCGGGTATTGAGCCTGCTCCTGTTTTTTCAGAACAGTACCCGAGGTAAGATTTCCAATACTCTTCAAGATTCATATTCATGATGCCTAACGCCCGCAGCTGCGGACGCCTTGTAGTGACGAAGGAACGGAAAGGCGCTCCGACAGACTGCGTTTGTTAAGTGTTTTACCCTTGGACACTAGCGTATACCGATGCAAGGAATTCGTCTATTTCACTTTTGCTTACCAATATACGATATTCATTGAATACAGATTTTTCCGAAGAGATAAATATTGCATCAGCGTCGCATTGAGCATCAGAACGAAATGTGATGGAACCGATAATATCCTCTCCTTCGAACTCCGCTACCGAAAATGTGCTTCCTATTTTGTATTCATGCGATACCAATATCGGAGGCTTCGATAAAGCCACATTGCCAAGACTAGCCTTGCGATGCCATTGGATAAAATGGGAGACTAAACTTTCATCGTTTCTTATCGAGGCCGAACACGGTCTACAGCACTGCTTACCATTTACTTGAACCGCACACGTTTCACAAAGAAGCTCTGTGCAAAGATGACACTCTAAATCTCTCTTGCAACCGCTACATTTCTCTTCGTATATGGCACTCAACATAAATTTACCGATGACACTTAACGCCGCAATCTAGCGAATACCCACAAAATATCTTTCGTTATCAAATACATAGAAACACATTTCGTTGTGTGTTCTAATTAATTTCGTCAAAAACAAACCAGATTACAACGAGATGCGTGAACTTAATATCATACACCAACAGCTACAAAATCAATGCCCTTTCATTCACAAAAAACGACTTCAATCCCTCATCGATTCTACCCAAGCATTGCTCCAAGGTGACCGCCTCCCCCTTACTCAACTTGGCCGCTCCATGACGGGTAAGACATCCGCTAAACATGCCATTAAGCGTGTTGATAGGTTGCTTGGCAATGCGCAGTTGCATCGCGAGCGCATCGCTATTTATCGTTGGCATGCGCAGCTAACTTGCAGCCTCAACCCCTTTCCATTTGTCCTTATCGACTGGGCTGACGTGCGTGAACAGCTGCGAATGATGACATTACACGCATCCATTGCCGTCAATGGTCGCAGTGTTGTTTTGTATGAACGAACCTTTGAATTCAAGCATTACAACTCTCCTCGCAGCCATCAACGTTTCTTGGATGAATTAAAACAAGTGATGCCACCCAACTGCACGCCCATTCTGATCACCGATGCCGGTTACCGAAATACCTGGTTTCGCCAAGTTGAAGCACTTGGTTGGTATTGGCTTGGCCGTTTACGCGGTGAGGTGGGTGTGAAGCTAGCCAAGCAAGGCTGGCTATCGAATAAAAGCTTTTTCACCAAAGCGAATACACAGCCTCAGCACCTCGGACCTGCTGTCATCGCAAAGAAAAGTCCTCTTGCATGCCAGCTTTATTTGTACAAAGGGGCGGATAAGAAACGCAAAGGTAAGAGGCATAGCCGAACGGGTCAAAAGCATTCTGCTCAACACTCATATCAACGTTCAGCGAAAGAGCCATGGATGCTTGCCACCAACTTGCCCCCCGCCATATTTACTGCAAAATAAGTCGTTAAACTCTACGCCAAACGGATGCAAATCGAAGAATCATTTCGGGACTTAAAAGGCCCTGCTTATGGCTTTGGCTTACGCCATTGCCGGAGTCGCAGCCCGAAACGATTGGATATTTTGCTACTCATCAGCCTGTTGGCTGAGATTGTGCTTTGGTGTATTGGACTAAAAAAGCGGGTTATAACGTGTAGCAAAATAAAACTCAAACCACTGTTTTTTTTGCTACATTTAAATGCCTTTCTGGAATATTAAGTGAAGCTATCAAGATCAATTTTATGTTCCTTTAAAACCGCACTTGTTTGTAATCTTTTTTGACCAGCCGAAACAGCCATAACTTTTGCGATTACTTCAGATATTTCACCTTTTACAATGTTTACTTTTTTTGCCTGATGTAAATAGTAACTTGTACAAGGTTTGCAATTCATAGCGATTGACGCAGCCAGCCCAACAAGAACCTCTGTCTTTGAATCTAGAAACTCATTCTCATGAGTAGATTCATAAAACTCTTCATATTTATTTTGCTGATTTTCAGTAAGCACAAACATATCCTTTGCATGGTATTGTAAAATTACGAGTGAATTCTAACGCCTTTGTCAGCCGCGTTTTTGTTGTAGTGGATTTTTGTGCGAAAATGGCCGTAGGCCAGCACAAAAAGGAGCTGAGACCAAAACGTCGGATGGACAAACTTGTTAGAAGTAGGACGCCAAGTTAGCATAAATAGGTGAAACATAATTATGATCCATTTCTTTAATTTGCCTCTGCCATTCAAGAACTTTATCAGTGCTGGTTTTAGTCTTATTTGAAACAAAACCATCCAACGCCCCCTTAAGCAAGTCTTCTAGCGGCAGCCCCTTAATTTTCTCGAACTCTTCTTCGTGCTCTGCACTTAACAAGCGGACTCCACTGTAGTGGTACAACTATTTTGGCCACCTGATTAGAGGTGATAAGATCACCATAACTAAGCAGGTATCAATATGTCAAAACGTACAAGACCAACTTATTCACCAGAATTCCGACTAGAAGTTGCCC
>NZ_JAIMJA010000051.1 GCF_021295315.1 Motilimonas cestriensis
AATTTTCCAGTTTTAAACGAACCGACAGTAGATGCTCTAGTCGCAAATCAGTAAATAAGATTTGGCAATTGTTGTGGTGGCTTGGTCTAAAATAGCCTATTTATTTTGGTGGGTGTCCCAGCTTTCAGATAATCTTCATCCCAGCAGAAAAAGACGAAACAATTGAGTCAAAACAAGAACTCAGCTATGGTTTGGTGGATCATAAAAATATATTTTAAAACGAGTAATTCTACGGGCTCGTTAGGCAAATATCGAACCAAAGCTGAGGGATTACAATGAATACAGAGGAAATGATTGCTGCGTGTGAAGAGAGGCTTAGGTTGGCTCAACTAAAAAGCGATATTGATGAGCTATCTATCCTCATTGATGAGAAGTTAATATTTTTGGCTCTAGACGGTAGCGTCGTTGGAAAAGCGGATGATTTGAATCTTCATAGGTCTCCCGATTTTCGGATTGCCAAAATGGAAGTCATCGATAGAAGAATCAACATTTTTGACGGTACTGCTGTTGTGAACACATTGATGGATGCGTCTGCACACTTCGGCGATAAGAAACAGAATGAGAAAATTCGCTATATCCGTGTGTGGCACAAATTTTCGTCTGACTGGCGTATAATTTCAGGCAGTATGCGGGCGGAATCTGCATGAAACGAAACTTGCCTAACACATATGAGCCTCCCGTTTGTCAAGAGGTACGCTGATCCCTTCGACTGTTTTTTAATCGAATTTAAAGCCAATCAGCAAAGGCGTTTACTTCGCTTTGTCATGCTGTTGTTAGGATATCGCCTACAACAAACACATATTGAGGCTCTCTTAGTGCGGTCTCACCGCTGCCTGTTGTTTTTCATCCATGAAAATAACAGGGGCACTAGACAGTTATCGGTTAACCTCGTGCTGGCACTATTCAAGTCAAAGGTGCTCAAGGCACAGTTAGTTTCAGGCTCAGCCAAGGTGTAAGCGATTTTGCTGATTGTTTTATGCGCGCCAATAAGGTGTCTAATCAAGGCGAAATCGCTTTAAGCATTGGCATAGTGTTCATCGTTACATTAGAAGTCAGGCTTCAATTATCATGATGTCCACGAGATGCTCGCCGTTATCGAGTTAGGTCTTCAGCTCACCTTATTGCGCGACTTAAGCGTCAGTTATTTAAGAATCGTTGTTCATCAAATACCGTTTTATTTTTTAACATGAAGTAGACGCACCGGCCGAGTTTATGGGCAAGTGCTGAAAGCGCTTTACCTTTACTCATCCGTTTTTGTAATCGATTTAGGTAGGCACGTGCTTTGTCATTGCCAAGCAGGTAGAGCACTGCCGCTTCTGAAAATGCCCACTTCAGATGGCCGTTACCAATTTTGTTGCCCTGAGTGCCATAGGTTTTACCGGCAGATTCCGCTTTGCACTTGATGAGTCGTGAGTAGGAGGCAAACTTTTGCACCGATTCAAATCGTTCAATATCGCCGATTTCAAAAAGGATAGTGAGCGCCAATATTTTACCAATGCCAGGGACAGTTCGAAGGATACTCAGGTAAGCGGGCTGCATGGCTTTGGCTTGCTGCTCGATGAACCATTCGACCTGAGCCAGCTCTTTGGCGTAGAAGTCGAGCAAAGCCATGTCCATGTCGATATTGCGCTGAACGATTGGATCATCAAATTGTTGCCGTAGTTGTTGCCTTGCACTGATGTTTTTGAGATTTAATTCGGTGGCAGGGAGATTGTACTGGCTGTTGGTGTTTGCGACATGGGCTTTGAGCATGGCGCCGTGACGAACAATTTTAGTGCGACGTCGTAATAAGTCCCGAGCAGCACGCATGGCTTTCGGATAGGTATAAGCCAGCGGGAAATTGCCACCTCTTAATAAGCAGGCAATTTTAAAGGAGTCGATTTTATCATTTTTGGCTTTGCCCCCGTGAATGGCTTTCATGTAGAGGGCATGGCCTAGGACGAAATCAATGCCTTTCTCGTGGCACCAATCAGAGACCCAATACCAACAATGCATGCATTCAACGCCAACAACGATGTTGCCAATGTAAGACTCAAGTAAGGTCAGTAAAGCCTCCTTATCGGCAGTTATTTTTTGATGGAGGACAATTTCGCCTTGTAAATCAATGATGCAAACATAAAGAATACGGGCATGTAAATCGATACCACAGTAATATGGATGTGCGTTATTATAAAAGTTCATTGAGCTTTCTCCTGTTCGGTTTAGACACCTTAAGCATACCTCGGTTAGAGGTTTGCGGGAGGGGGCTCAATGACTATCAAGCGGCTGCACCGGACAAATTTCCGCTGTCACCTTTTGTGCAAAAATGCGCACAAAAGCCGCCATCAAAAATTTGCTCGGTGAGCCGGGCGTTAGCTGGCCTTAAGAATTCATCGCGAAGGAGAACAAATGCCAACAATAAAATTTACTGGCCCAGCACTTGTAGCCAGTGTTGAAGAAAATGATGATGGATCTCTTGACCTGATAAGTGACAAGACAACTTTGGAATCCTTAAATGGATTAAGCTACCAAGATGAAGAGTTTTCTGACTATCTCTATGATAGAGAGGAAACAGAGGGCTTCGCTGAGTATGTTTCCGGGGGCATTTTATCATTTACTTATGACTCTTCTTCTGGCGCATTGATTGGCTCAATTGAATATCAGCTGTCTAGGCATCTCTCTGCAGATGAAGTTGAAGCGTTAGAAGAATATACAATTGAGCAATTAACTGACGGTATCGGCTCCAATTTTTCTCAAGAAAGAGCTCTGAGTGGCGAAGTCACTCCATTTATCAATCATGAAGAATTGTCTTGTCATCAAGCCAGCTAACAAGTCAATCAACCTCGCGCCTTCGGCGCCGGACGCAGCAAAGCTGCGCCGGTTATTGAGGCGTTAGAGTCACATATGAATCCTAGGGCTTGTGCGCTGATATTTAATGAATCAGAAGAAATACTACTCATGCGTCGTGTGAAGAATGGGTGTGAGTATTGGGTTTTTCCTGGCGGAAGTGTTGAACTGGGAGAGTCTACGAAAGAAGCCGTTATTCGGGAAATTAAGGAAGAGACGAGTTTAATTGCAGAAGACGTAAATCTAGTGTTCGAGCAGTTAAATGACGGGCGAAAAGAAAGTTATTTTTCGATAGGCTCTGTTACAGGCAAAGTAAAGCTTGGTGACGGTCCCGAAAGATTCAAACAATCCGAAAATAACACATACGAACCTCAATGGATCGGTGTAAAAGAGTTACAGGCTATTAATTTGCAGCCTGAAACGGCGGCAAGTAAATTACAGGGATTACTCGAACAGGGTGGACTCTAACAAATACGGGTTGCGGATTCGTGACCTCACCGCAACCGAATAACGTTAGCATTAAAAGGAGATCATTTGACAATTCCAGCAGAAAAAATATTGGAGCTATGCGATTCTTGGTGTGAAGCTGTACAGTTGCCTGAAGGGGGGATAGGTATAGGTGGAGAATCAGAGCAGTATCGTTTGTTAAGGAATGGCGTTCAATTCCATGAATTAGACTATGACGGATTAAAAGCTACGATCACTGGCTTATCAAAAGTTCTCCTTTTGCCTGGATTAAATACAGTTGTAGATCAAGACCATTTTGGTTTGTGGTCATGGTGTGCAGAGATAATTTTGTCCCGAGAGTCGGGGGCTTTCGAAGATAATGAATATGAATTACGGAAATTATTTGAAACATGCGTAAGAGCTTCATTGGCACACTGTAAAAAGCCAGCACCTTCGCGTGAAGAATGGGATCAACAAGTTCAACGTGATCAGTTAATTCCTCATAATGCTAAGTTCTTTATTCAAGAATCTGGTTTAGCTTTGGCTTATCTGGTATTTCCGCTATTAGAAGGTATTTGTAAGAAACTATGCTTCGAGTTCATATCT
This sequence comes from Motilimonas cestriensis, assembly GCF_021295315.1. GTDB lineage: Bacteria > Pseudomonadota > Gammaproteobacteria > Enterobacterales > CBDFNC01 > Motilimonas > Motilimonas cestriensis. The sequence continues at coordinate 3,880 of NZ_JAIMJA010000051.1, forward strand.
ATGGATGGGCGGGTAGTTCGTTGTTTTTCTGTTCCAACTAGAAATGGTGGCACCAAAGACTATGATCCTAATGGACGCTGGAATCAAAAGCAGTGTTTGACGTGGTTTAATTGATACGACTAACCCAGTTAAGACATAATTGATTTAACTGGAGATTGAAATGACAACACGTAAAACCTATTCAAAAGAATTCAAACTTGATGCCATTGCACTGGTACGAGAGC
>NZ_JAIMJA010000052.1 GCF_021295315.1 Motilimonas cestriensis
ATCCTCTATGACTACATGGTCAAGTGTATGCAGGAGTTAGCGAAAGCGGAGCCAGATATCGATGCGCTCCTGCCTTGGAACTTCAAACATTAGCAACATCAGCCCGTGGGATCATGGGGCGTTTACACTTAACCGATGCTGAGGTGGCGTATCGCTGGCAGCAATTATTCGCTTTACCATTATTGGTGAGTGATTGGTTAGCCGAGAAGCCACAAAAGAGTGCTGAACAGGCGGTGGTCAGTCAATAGGGGGCTGGTGAAAGGTTACGGCTAGTGAAGCTAAATATAGGGGTGATCAGACAATCAGAAATGCAGCAGCACTAAATTGGGAGTAGTAAAAATTCTACATCAATGTGGAAGGCTTGATTGCGCGTAACATACAGATAAATATGGACATAAAGACTATCCAAATTACCTCGAACTCAGTATATTGGTTCTCAAAATTAAATCAGCTAGCTGAGCGTTGCGTTAAAACGCCATAGCGAGCGATACGTCCCCACGCGGCAGACTTAACAAGTCAATACAACCTACATTGAGTAAGGTGGCGGTGGTTAAGTGATGCGGAAGAAACGATGAGGCTGATTGAAGCGTTATAACGAAAAAGGTAATTATGGACGTAGTAAGTATCAATAAAAAATTCTTAGAAGAAAAAGAGCAGTTACTTACAGCTCGTTTGAAGTTGTTACAAGATAAAGCATTAATTCGTTTTGAAGAAATAACAGGTGTTGGCTCTATTCATTCATTTCATGCAATGATGGGAGCGAACAATAACACTTACGTAGATAGTGTTAACACTGTTTTTTTAGATCCCAATGATTTTATTAGTATGTGGATTGATGGTTTAGGTAAAAGTGTAAGAGAAAAAGCTGCTCTAGGTCGATTAAAGCCAAGAGCACCATATAATAAGGTTAATCGTGAGTTTTTCTTAATGCATGCTCTTCAAGATCATCTCTTAAAAGAGTACCTAATATTATTTCTTACCCGTAACTTTTATCGAAATTTTAAAGAAAGAGTAAGGCACAAACCTAATGAATCTCTTTGGACAATTTGGTTTGGAAGTGGAAATTTAGTGTGGGGATTACTCATTTCTCCTGAAATGAGAAATGATGACTGGGTAAACGACAAATCTGAAATGAGACGGTCAGATTTCAATTTCTGGACAATTAGGCATGTTATGAATACAGGACTAATTGATCCGGATTCTGATGAACCAATGAAATTTCAATCATCAAAGGATTTTGTTCGATTTTACAAAAGTATTTTAAAAAGAGTTTCTAACTCACAGTATGAAAAAGCTATAGCAGATCGTTATATAGACTACTTGAAAAATTCAGACAATGCATATGAAGAGCCTTTTTTAATACCGGAGTTGCGGTATGCAGGAAAAGAGGCTAAACACAAATATCGACTTGATTACACAATACTTAATCCATATACGAATAAACTCGTGGGTTTCGAGATCAGTCCTTCATCAACGCATATGGCTGTAGAAAGGGTCAGAGATGTAAAAAAGATAGACATTAACGAAGACTTATCAAAGAAATGGTCTAAAGAAATGGGCAAGAGAAACGAATACTTCTCTAAGTTTGGTATATCAACGTTAACTTTTACTGATGAAGAACTGAAAGATATAGATTCATGTTTTTCAGTTATAGCTGAATATCTTTCCGAAAGAGGAATTGATAAGAAAAATTTAAGTAATTCAATAAGCTATATAGATGGGCTGTTTGATGAACTTTCGTTATAACACATATGAGCCTCCCGTTTGTCAAGAGGTACGCTGATCCCTTCGACTGTTTTTTCAATCGAATTTAAAGCCAATCAGCAAAGGCGTTTACTTCGCTTTGTCATGCTGTCGTTAGGATATCGCCTACAACAAACACATATTGAGGCTCTCTTAGCACGGTCTCACCGCTGCCTGTTGTTTTTTCATCCATGAAAATAACAGGGGCACTAGACAGTTATCGGTTAACCTCGCGCTAGCACTATTCAAGTCAAAGGTGCTCAAGGCACAGTTAGCTTCAGGCTCAGCCAAGGTGTAAGCGATTTTGCTGATTGTTTTATGCGCGCCAATAAGGTGTCTAATCAAGCCGAAATCGCTTTAAGCATTGGCATAGTGTTCATCGTTACATTAGAAGTCAGGCTTCAAGTATCATGATGTCCACGAGATCCGTGATGCACCAATACGGCTACGGAATGGGGCAAAATCACCAAATTGCGTCTGCTTTATACATAACAGCAGCTAAGCATTTGAAGCTGGCCGGGGAAAGTTGGTCAGTATTTAAGAGGGTGTCCAATCAGTTTTTTCAATCAGTTTTTCGATCTAAAGAGAGTATGAAAATACAATGAGTTTTTCGGCGTTTTTGATGAAATTTCAAGAAGGTGAACCAGCTATAATCCCATGGTCTGAAGCCGAATCGTTTGCTAAGAGTTTTGGTAGTCTAGACAAGGGGGTGGGCGGCTATGAGATTACATTCTCAGATGAAATTATTGCTGACGTAATAGATGTACTTGGAAACCCTGACAAAGGAGTAACTGGTTTTACTCTTAGCAGACCCATAGATGGGCCGGAATTGAAAGAGTTCGTTTTTCTTGCTTTAGAAAAATTCGATATGCTTTTCTTTGATCAGGAATGTGATGTAGGTTACGCAGTAAAGGATATCTCGACGGATATTCCTTCAAGTATGCTCAGTGGTTTTGATGGCTCCATTAAAATAATAGATAGCGCGTGCGACGTATGGGCATAAACTTAATAATCAGAGAGTTTACAGCACCCACCTAAATTTGAAGCTTGTCACATCTGCCAGCTTCAACCACCAGGTGCACCAGTTAAACCCATTGGAGAAGTTTGTCTGTATTTAAGAGGGTGTCCGTTTTCTCCTACGGGACCGATAATTGATTGTTTACTATAGATAAAAATGATGTAAATATTGTTGATATGTTTTAGACGCCGTTTGGGGGCGTTTTTCACCCTACTTGGGTTCTAATAAGCTGTTACATTTCCGCGAATATCGAGAATTAAATGAGTTTAGTGCTAGATCCAGGTATTCATAAAAAGATTGCTGTTCTTAGCAAAGAAGGTAATGAACTATCAAGTGATCATCATTACTCTGAAGCTAGAGCAAAGTACATTGAAGCTATAAAACTTCTTCCTGATCATTTTTCTAATTGGGAAGCAGCTACATGGTTGCTCGTTGCTATAGGCGATACTCATTTCTTTTCTGATAACTTTGAAAAGATGATGAAATCATTTACTAATGCCGTTCAATGTCCAGCAGGTTTGGGTAACGCATATATCCATCTAAGGCTTGGACAAGCTTATTTCGAATTAAACGAGTTAGATAAATCCGCAGATGAATTAACTAGAGCTTATATGGGAGGGGAATGGAAATTTTTATGGAAGATGACCCTAAGTATCTAGCATTCCTCGAAACTAGAATTGAAACATAATAAGTAATAATAAGGGGATACCCACCTAAATTTGAAGTTTGTCACGTCTGCCAGCTTCAACCACCAAGTGCACCAGTTAAACTGACCAGCTAAACCTTGACCAGGATTGTTTCAAAACATATATGAACGAAATTGATTTCTCGAACATAAAATCGATTGAAGCGTATAAGCTTTTTAGATCGGCAAATGGATTAGATCTAATGAGGAAGAAGTTAGGTGATAAAATGCCAAGCTTCGAAAAGATTACATATGATGACTTTGGCGTAGAGAGTACACATGAAATTAATGGGTGGCTAAGGAAGCGGAAAATAGCAATGTTCATTAAATCTTTACCAAGCGGTACTGCTATTAGATGTCATACACCAGAGGTCGGTTTAAATATCCTATCAACGGATAACGTTAGAACTGAACTTACTATAAGCTGGGAGTGTAGTGGTACAACTATTTTGGCCACCTGATTAGAGGTGATAAGATCACCATAACTAAGCAGGTATCAATATGTCAAAACGTACAAGACCAACTTATTCACCAGAATTCCGACTAGAAGTTGC
>NZ_JAIMJA010000053.1 GCF_021295315.1 Motilimonas cestriensis
GGTCAAATCAGGAATAAGGGCACATTGCCCCGGCGTGAGTCGGGGCAATCCCGCAAGGAGGGTGAATGAATCGGACGTTTGACCGGAAGGCATACAGGCAAGAACTGATCGACGCGGGGTTTTCCGCCGAGGATGCCGAAACCATCGCAAGCCGCACCGTCATGCGTGCGCCCCGCGAAACCTTCCAGTCCGTCGGCTCGATGGTCCAGCAAGCTACGGCCAAGATCGAGCGCGACAGCGTGCAACTGGCTCCCCCTGCCCTGCCCGCGCCATCGGCCGCCGTGGAGCGTTCGCGTCGTCTCGAACAGGAGGCGGCAGGTTTGGCGAAGTCGATGACCATCGACACGCGAGGAACTATGACGACCAAGAAGCGAAAAACCGCCGGCGAGGACCTGGCAAAACAGGTCAGCGAGGCCAAGCAGGCCGCGTTGCTGAAACACACGAAGCAGCAGATCAAGGAAATGCAGCTTTCCTTGTTCGATATTGCGCCGTGGCCGGACACGATGCGAGCGATGCCAAACGACACGGCCCGCTCTGCCCTGTTCACCACGCGCAACAAGAAAATCCCGCGCGAGGCGCTGCAAAACAAGGTCATTTTCCACGTCAACAAGGACGTGAAGATCACCTACACCGGCGTCGAGCTGCGGGCCGACGATGACGAACTGGTGTGGCAGCAGGTGTTGGAGTACGCGAAGCGCACCCCTATCGGCGAGCCGATCACCTTCACGTTCTACGAGCTTTGCCAGGACCTGGGCTGGTCGATCAATGGCCGGTATTACACGAAGGCCGAGGAATGCCTGTCGCGCCTACAGGCGACGGCGATGGGCTTCACGTCCGACCGCGTTGGGCACCTGGAATCGGTGTCGCTGCTGCACCGCTTCCGCGTCCTGGACCGTGGCAAGAAAACGTCCCGTTGCCAGGTCCTGATCGACGAGGAAATCGTCGTGCTGTTTGCTGGCGACCACTACACGAAATTCATATGGGAGAAGTACCGCAAGCTGTCGCCGACGGCCCGACGGATGTTCGACTATTTCAGCTCGCACCGGGAGCCGTACCCGCTCAAGCTGGAAACCTTCCGCCTCATGTGCGGATCGGATTCCACCCGCGTGAAGAAGTGGCGCGAGCAGGTCGGCGAAGCCTGCGAAGAGTTGCGAGGCAGCGGCCTGGTGGAACACGCCTGGGTCAATGATGACCTGGTGCATTGCAAACGCTAGGGCCTTGTGGGGTCAGTTCCGGCTGGGGGTTCAGCAGCCAGCGCTTTACTGGCATTTCAGGAACAAGCGGGCACTGCTCGACGCACTTGCTTCGCTCAGTATCGCTCGGGACGCACGGCGCGCTCTACGAACTGCCGATAAACAGAGGATTAAAATTGACAATTCTAGGGCGCGTATAGCTTGCCGGAAGTCGCCTTGACCCGCATGGCATAGGCCTATCGTTTCCACGATCAGCGATCGGCTCGTTGCCCTGCGCCGCTCCAAAGCCCGCGACGCAGCGCCGGCAGGCAGAGCAAGTAGAGGGCAGCGCCTGCAATCCATGCCCACCCGTTCCACGTTGTTATAGAAGCCGCATAGATCGCCGTGAAGAGGAGGGGTCCGACGATCGAGGTCAGGCTGGTGAGCGCCGCCAGTGAGCCTTGCAGCTGCCCCTGACGTTCCTCATCCACCTGCCTGGACAACATTGCTTGCAGCGCCGGCATTCCGATGCCACCCGAAGCAAGCAGGACCATGATCGGGAACGCCATCCATCCCCGTGTCGCGAAGGCAAGCAGGATGTAGCCTGTGCCGTCGGCAATCATTCCGAGCATGAGTGCCCGCCTTTCGCCGAGCCGGGCGGCTACAGGGCCGGTGATCATTGCCTGGGCGAGTGAATGCAGAATGCCAAATGCGGCAAGCGAAATGCCGATCGTGGTCGCGTCCCAGTGAAAGCGATCCTCGCCGAAAATGACCCAAAGCGCGGCCGGCACCTGTCCGACAAGTTGCATGATGAAGAAGACCGCCATCAGGGCGGCGACGACGGTCATGCCCCGGGCCCACCGGAACGAAGCGAGCGGGTTGAGAGCCTCCCGGCGTAACGGCCGGCGTTCGCCTTTGTGCGACTCCGGCAAAAGGAAACAGCCCGTCAGGAAATTGAGGCCGTTCAAGGCTGCCGCGGCGAAGAACGGAGCGTGGGGGGAGAAACCGCCCATCAGCCCACCGAGCACAGGTCCCGCGACCATCCCGAACCCGAAACAGGCGCTCATGAAGCCGAAGTGCCGCGCGCGCTCATCGCCATCAGTGATATCGGCAATATAAGCGCCGGCTACCGCCCCAGTCGCCCCGGTGATGCCGGCCACGATCCGCCCGATATAGAGAACCCAAAGGAAAGGCGCTGTCGCCATGATGGCGTAGTCGACAGTGGCGCCGGCCAGCGAGACGAGCAAGATTGGCCGCCGCCCGAAACGATCCGACAGCGCGCCCAGCACAGGTGCGCAGGCAAATTGCACCAACGCATACAGCGCCAGCAGAATGCCATAGTGGGCGGTGACGTCGTTCGAGTGAACCAGATCGCGCAGGAGGCCCGGCAGCACCGGCATAATCAGGCCGATGCCGACAGCGTCGAGCGCGACAGTGCTCAGAATTACGATCAGGGGTATGTTGGGTTTCACGTCTGGCCTCCGGACCAGCCTCCGCTGGTCCGATTGAACGCGCGGATTCTTTATCACTGATAAGTTGGTGGACATATTATGTTTATCAGTGATAAAGTGTCAAGCATGACAAAGTTGCAGCCGAATACAGTGATCCGTGCCGCCCTGGACCTGTTGAACGAGGTCGGCGTAGACGGTCTGACGACACGCAAACTGGCGGAACGGTTGGGGGTTCAGCAGCCGGCGCTTTACTGGCACTTCAGGAACAAGCGGGCGCTGCTCGACGCACTGGCCGAAGCCATGCTGGCGGAGAATCATACGCATTCGGTGCCGAGAGCCGACGACGACTGGCGCTCATTTCTGATCGGGAATGCCCGCAGCTTCAGGCAGGCGCTGCTCGCCTACCGCGATGGCGCGCGCATCCATGCCGGCACGCGACCGGGCGCACCGCAGATGGAAACGGCCGACGCGCAGCTTCGCTTCCTCTGCGAGGCGGGTTTTTCGGCCGGGGACGCCGTCAATGCGCTGATGACAATCAGCTACTTCACTGTTGGGGCCGTGCTTGAGGAGCAGGCCGGCGACAGCGATGCCGGCGAGCGCGGCGGCACCGTTGAACAGGCTCCGCTCTCGCCGCTGTTGCGGGCCGCGATAGACGCCTTCGACGAAGCCGGTCCGGACGCAGCGTTCGAGCAGGGACTCGCGGTGATTGTCGATGGATTGGCGAAAAGGAGGCTCGTTGTCAGGAACGTTGAAGGACCGAGAAAGGGTGCTAAGAAACCATTATTATCATGACATTAACCTATAAAAATAGGCGTATCACGAGGCCCTTTCGTCTCGCGCGTTTCGGTGATGACGGTGAAAACCTCTGACACATGCAGCTCCCGGAGACGGTCACAGCTTGTCTGTAAGCGGATGCCGGGAGCAGACAAGCCCGTCAGGGCGCGTCAGCGGGTGTTGGCGGGTGTCGGGGCTGGCTTAACTATGCGGCATCAGAGCAGATTGTACTGAGAGTGCACCATATGCGGTGTGAAATACCGCACAGATGCGTAAGGAGAAAATACCGCATCAGGCGCCATTCGCCATTCAGGCTGCGCAACTGTTGGGAAGGGCGATCGGTGCGGGCCTCTTCGCTATTACGCCAGCTGGCGAAAGGGGGATGTGCTGCAAGGCGATTAAGTTGGGTAACGCCAGGGTTTTCCCAGTCACGACGTTGTAA
>NZ_JAIMJA010000054.1 GCF_021295315.1 Motilimonas cestriensis
AGGTGGGTATGAAGCATTAAAAATATATTCGAAACCGCCGTATGCGACCCACGCTTGTACGGTGGTGTGAGAGGACGGAGGCCGTGAGGTCTCCTCCTACTCGATTGGACAAGCCCGGAGCCTCGATAGGCTCGACTTCCTTCCTTATTAAGCAAATTACGCTGTGCTGCCTTAGCCGCGCTTAGCCAGAGTACCATTCTCAAGGCGAGCGGGATTGATGCAAGGGGCGTCATGTTGTAAACGCTAACCTTATCAGTTTGTTGCTTCTTGCCAGTGTGTTGTGTCTGTCTGTTTATTCCTCTTATTATCGCCGTGGCGTGGTGAAGGCCATTATCCTTATTGCGTCCTTGCGGTGTTGTTATCTCGGTCGGCTGATGCCAATGCAGTGCATGCTGTGCTGGCAGCAAGGGCAAGTGCGCTCGGGTTTGCTCGGTGGCGCTATTCCCAGTAGCTGTTGCAATAACGGCAGCAGTAAGCACTGAACTTGGTGCAAGATGGCTTTGGCGTTGCCGCGGAAAAAGCCGTAATCACGGGAGTTGTCATCCCTTGGGCATGAATCACGCAAGCAGCTGAGCTATATCGATAAAATGAAAGTTAAAATAGATAGCCCAATGGGGCGAAGGCAATATAGCAAACGACTGGGTTGTATCGAGCCCGTGTTCGGCAATATTACGGTGAATAAAGGCATGAATAAGTTGACGCTACGGGGACAAGCCAAAGTGAATACCCAGTGGCAGCTGTATTGCCTTGTGCATAATCTGGAAAAGCTGCAAAAGACGATACATTAAGCAGGGCAAGCCCCCTATTGCCTGAAATTCCCCCCAAAACCAGCCTCAAACGCCTCATAAAAAACGCCAACTCAAGATAATCTTCATTCCAGCAGAAAAAGACTAAACAATTGAGTCAAAACAAGAACTCAGCTATGGTTTGGTGCATCATAAAAATATATTTAAAAACGAGTAATTCTACAGGCTCGTTAGCTCTCAATTGTCTTTTCAAAATTTTAGGGAATCTCGATGGATCGAATCATAGCTGTAGGGAAAAGAGTAAGTAGGCTTAGATATTCTGCTTTACAACTCGTTAACTTTTCTATTTTAGTAACAACTTATCCTTTGGCTATGAAAATTGGAGTTGATACTTTATTTGGCATTGTAGTCATGCCACTAATATTCATTATCGCTTTTTTGTATCATTTAGTCTTAATTTTTCAGAGAACAATGGATATTGGTGGTCGTTGGCAATGGGCATTTTTAGCATTTATACCTTTTATTAATTTCTTTTATGGTATCGGTCTTCTTTTTTGGAAGGGCTCTGAAGGTCTTAATAGTTATGGTAATCCGCCTGTTCAGAAGCATTCTTATAGTATAGTTTTAGTCATATTATCTATCGTACTAATAAGTTATGGTATGAGCATTATGCCAACAGGCTTAACAGAGAGCTAACAAGAGACTTAACAATTCAAGCTCCGGTCTTGGGTGTGCTAAAGGGTTAAGAGCTTGCGTAATATCAACCTCATCTTCATAAATCAGAAAGGAAATTGATTTGATAGATCATTTTGAAATCAGAACCATAAACTTTCATGACTGTAAAAGGTTCTATGAAAAAGTCCTTTTACCACTGAAAATCGAAATCAAATGGTCAGATAAATCTGCCGCGGGCTTTGGCATCATTGGTGAGGACAAAGTCAGATTCTTGATAGAGAAAAGTGACAATTGCACTAATTCGCATATAGCTTTTTCAGCTTCGAGCAAGAAATCTGTTGAGAAATTCTATCAGGTTGCTTTAAGTGAAGGATATCAATGCAACGGCAAACCGGGGCTGCGTGAAAATTATGCACCAAACTATTATGCCGCATTCGTTTTAGACCCAGATGGTAATAATGTTGAAGCAGTGGTGTATTTGTAGCGCGCACATACAACAAGAATAGTCTCGAAGCCGATACTCCATATTTGGGTTGAGGACAAGTACAGAGCCTCGTCAATCTTAGCTCTTTTGTAATGGCCTTAACCGCGTTTAGCCTGAGTAACTTTCTTAAGACGAGGGGGGATTTATGTAAGGGGCGATAATGATACACACCATTAATGGCGTCGAGCATTCTTGCGCGCCACACGTTGGCCAGTGCAAAGGCGTTAAACAAGTAATCTTTTTTGCCTTTGTAACAGGGTTTTTTGCTAGCGTCATAGAGACCTCCGGCCACTAAAATGTGCAAGTGCGGATGCAGATTGCGCTGTCGGCTGTGGGTGTGTAGCAACCAGGGCGAGCGCATGAGTGTACAAAATACAATCAACCAAGCGAACAAAGTGGAATTTTCTTACACGAAACGCCGTGAAATCATCCCTCAAAAGCTGTTGATGGCTTTACTGCCGCATCCTTGCTACAGATATTCGTCTAATAAAACACCACTAAATGCTCAAAAATATTCATGCGTTTGCTCTGGATATCGGTGCCTTTGAATACCAAGAATAATACGTACTAACGTAAAAATTGATGCCAAATTTCGCCGCTAGATTGAATAAAAATTTGTGTGGTTTGGTATTTAGTTCTGTTCAAAAGCGAGAAAATTAACTAGGGTTGCGAAACAAGATATTTCTATTTTTCAAAGAGCAAAGCAATGAAATTGAAAGACCATGTCTACTTAATGGCTGATTATAACCAGTGGATGAATCAAAAAGTGTACGAAGTGGTCGGCACACTTTCGCCAGAAAAATTACATGAAGATAGGAAAGCATTTTTTGGTTCGATCTTTGCCACTCTTAATCATATTTGTGTCGGTGATACGATTTGGTTAAAACGATTTTCACCTGTTTTAGAAAAGTATCCGGCCTACTCACCAATTGCCAATTTGGCAACGCCAGCATCATTGGATACCTTTGTTGCAACCAACTTTAATGATCTTAAAGATCGACGCCAGCTGTTAGATGAAACGCTGTTAGAGCTAACCAGCTTAATAACCGATGAAGCGTTACTGCAGCCTATCCGTTACCAAAACAGCAAAGGCATTATTGCTAATAAAACGCTATTTAACCTGTTAATGCATGTGTTTAATCATCAAACCCATCACCGCGGCCAAGTTACTACACTGCTCAGCCAATCAGGCCTCGATGTGGGCATTACCGATCTGGTGTTTATCCAACCTGATGTAATCTAGTTGAGCGGCTTGATACTACTGTAATCGGGCTAGAGGCTATTTACGAGGGTGAGCCGGGGCAAGGCCTGAGTATGGCAAAACATACTATTTTCGTTATCCAACAATTGGGTAAATTAAATCATTACATTTTAGGAGGATGGGAAAATTAAATATCTTTGGGCATTTATATTTGTGGCGGTTTTACTTTGGTCTGGCATTAATCCAAAAGATCAATTTACTTGGTTTTTAGAAGTTTTACCGGCCATTATCGGTGCAGTATTAGTAGCGGCTACTTATCAGTCTTTTAGGCTTACTCCCATACTATACTTCTTTATTCTTGCGCATTGCGTTGTGCTGTAGTGGTCAACTAAAACTGGCCACCTCGTTATAAGTTTTGAAGTATTCTGCTTCAGCCTTTTGTGGCGATAACCCCTTGTTAAACTGGTGAGGCCTGTACCGATTGAAATAACCGGTAATGTAA
>NZ_JAIMJA010000055.1 GCF_021295315.1 Motilimonas cestriensis
CGACCGTTAAATAGCAGTAATAGATCAAAATAGGGGATCGCGGTCAATAGGGTGTTTGCAAAATTGCGCAGAAATGATCACGCGATCACACTATTTTAAATCTGGAATTAGCTGCGGAATGACGGATAAATGGCATTTCAAGACGACCAGTGGCTTCAATAACGATGCGATTGGGTTGGTGTTTTTTAATGGTTTTGACTGCCTCTTTAATGCCTTTTTCATCATTGGCAACGGTGAAATAGATGTCGAGGGGACGAATATAAATATCGAGTTGAAACTTGCCTGTATCGACGCCGACGGTAATATTTTGATTAGTTTTAGAATTCATAATAAGCTAACTCTTGCTTGCAAATGCGGGTTAGAGACCCAGTAGACTATTCGAGTATTTTGCTTGGAGTCCTTTGTCGCGTTCGTTCTTGTTATCGGTCTCTCAATGGAGGAGCCATCATTTAATCGAACTACGACAAGGAAAGCGTTAGTTGCAGCTAACGCCTGGGTCTCACATTACCCGAAACTGGATGTAAAGGGTCAATTAGGTGGGTTAATTATCCATACAAGCATTTAAACGGAACTAAAACAGTTGGCTCAGTTTCGCTTCGCTACACATTTTAGCCAACAATTTTAGTCCGCTTAATGTGGGCGCTAGGCAATCAACGAGGTTTTTATGAGAGTATCTGATTATTATAATTTAGGGCGAACACAACCTTATTTAGACTTTGTTGATATACGGCTAGATACCGATATTCCCGTATTCCTTGATCCTACTGCAATCAAGACTCTTGACTCTCCATGGGGCCATGAACTTTCATCTTTATTACAAAGTTTTTTTGAATGTGTTCTAAAACATATTAAAAATGGAAATGATTCAAAAGCCCAACTGCTTTTGGCTTCTTTGAATGAGCGAAATGAATTTCATTTGGGATTCTCTCGTGGTGAAAGCCGAGGACATGCGTTCGGCACTATATCAGCCGAATCTGTATGGGGGGCATTATCAAAAAGTCAGGCATCCCTTACCGGTCTGTTACAGGATCTAGAAGATACCTGCTTATTAATAAACGGCATCGGTACAGATATGATTTCAGATGCTGTATCAAATATTATTCGTGGGCCCTTAATAAAATATACACAAGAAATGTGCATTTATTATGGTATTCCATTGGTTGATGGAGTTGAATCAGGTCCAATTTGGAACCCAGTAAAAGAGACTTGGGAAAATGCATTTGTTGCATTACCAATTACTGATTATGGAAAAATTGTTCTTGTCCCTAAAGTTCTTGTCCGACAACGAGTTTGCTATAAATATGACGAATATTATAGGCACTTTCTCCTTCCCGAAATGCAATCTGAAGAGTTAAAGTCACACTCTTCTTTAGTTGAGGTCTTAAAAAATGGATCTGAGCGAGTTACGAAAAAAGCATTAATGGGTAAATATGGTTCAGATAAATTGGCTGTAGTTACAGAGACCCTAAAACGTCCACATGTGTTGGATGATTATAGGGAAAATAAAAAAACAAATGCCCCTTTACCGTTAACACATGAAGAAATATCAAGTGTTGAAGAGTCAGAGAAGCCAAATTGGGAAGGCTTAATAAATGAGCTTGAAGCAATTCCGACTGGTAGAGAAAGTGCAGGCGCTTATGAAGATACAATTGAAAAGATTTTCACTTCATTATTGTACCCATCACTTTGTTACCCGATAAAGCAACACAATATCCATGATGGTCGTAAGCGGATTGATATCACATATACAAATGAAGCAAGGAATGGTTTTTTTGCATGGTTGTCTTTACACTATCCTTCTTCAATGATTTTTATCGAATGTAAAAATTATGGTAAAGAAGTATCTAATCCGGAAGTTGATCAATTATCTGGGAGATTTTCCCCAAGTAGGGGGAAAGTAGGCATCCTAACTTGCCGTCAAATTGAGGATAAAGAGCGTTTGAAAAAGCGATGTAAAGATACAGCTAATGATTCCAGAGGGTTTATTATCTCACTAGATGATCAAGATATAATTGATTTAATAAAATGCAGGCAGTCTGAACCTGAATCTAATGAATATAAGCTATTAAGAAATATGTTCAATGAGCTCATAAGCTAAAAATTGCCTAACAAGTGCCTGCAATCTGACCTCCGGCCATTAGCATCTTTTTTGCATAAACCCGCAAAAAAGGCGCCAATGGCCTCCGGCAGTTGAGGCGGGCGTTAGTTTTATCAAGGAAGAATTATGAATGAATTAGCCTCACTGGAAGAAATTAGAGAGGTTATTGGCGAGCCCAATCCTTTAGCAAGCAAAAAGATTTACACTAAGTTAAATAGCAGAATGCAGGAGTTCATTCAGACTTCTCCTCTCGTTATGTTGTCTACTGTTGATGAATTTGGCTTTCCTACTATTTCCCCAAAGGGTGACAAGGCAGGCTTTGTACAAGTTCGTGATGAACACACTCTATTGTTACCAGAGCTTCGTGGAAACAAATTGGCTTTTTCGCTAACAAATATCGTTGAGACGAACAATAAAGTAGGCTTAATTTTTCTCCGACCTGGCACGGTTGAAACACTGAGAGTGCATGGACATTGTCGGTTGGTGGAAGGTGGTATATGCGATGAAGTATCAGGTGCAACACATAGAGCGTTAATGGTTCTTGAAATATCGGTACAAAACGCTTACTTCCATTGTGGTAAGCCGTTGTTACGTAGTAAAGCATGGGATTCAGCTAGTTATATGGAACCAATGAAAGTGTCTTTTGGTAAAGAGATTGCTGAAAATACAGATGCAGACGAAGAGTTCATTCATGAAACTGATAGAGCAGTGGAAGGGCGCTATAAAACAGACTTGTAGAAATAAAACTAACAGAGACTTTAAACGGAACAAAAACAGTTGGCTTTGTTTCGTACCTCAACAAGTTTAGCCAACAATTTTTGTCCGCTTAATGTGGGCGTTAGCCCATCGGAGTAAACGCATGGATCTAGTCAATCACCCACGTTTTAAAAACCCGAAAAATGGGGAAGTGAAAATTATTTCTGGTGATCCTTCTAAGCAAAAGCAAGTCACCAGGCCTCAGCGCAATTACATAGAATATGCAGACTTAAAGAAAGAGTGTAGGAAGTGTAATAGATATTTTTATTTCTTTGCTGAAGAGCAGAAATATTGGTATGAAGAGTTAAAATTTAGTCCATCTGCTGATTGTGTTTTTTGCCCCGAATGCAGACAAGCAAGAATTAAAGTGAAAAAGCTACAAAAAGAATATGAACTACTTCAAAAAAATGAAACTCCGAGCGACGACAAAATCAGGAGGTTTCGTATAGTTGCAAAAACCCTTATTAAACTAGGTTGTATGAAAGATCGTAGTAAAATTGATAAGCTGGACTGACAAGGTATTTAAACGCAACAAAAACAGTGGGTTACGTTTGGCTTTGCTACACATTTTAACCCACTATTTTTAGCCGCTTAATGAGGCGTTGAGGCTGTAGAATTTCTCTTTTTAGGGGCTAATACGCCCGATTTTCAAGTTGGTCGTTTTTTAACCTTGAACCATCTTTCATGCTGTGATCTAATCAATATTATTCACCTGCGACTCATTG
>NZ_JAIMJA010000056.1 GCF_021295315.1 Motilimonas cestriensis
CATTACCGGTTATTTCAATCGGTACAGGCCTCACCAGTTTAACAAGGGGTTATCGCCACAAAAGGCTGAAGCAGAATACTTCAAAACTTATAACGAGGTGGCCAGTTTTAGTTGACCACTACAGAGTTGCTGCTTTTGCTATATGAAAAAAAGTCAGACAATAATAAGGTTAACGAAAATATGGAAAACATTGTAGAGTCGTTAATTGAGCTAGGTTTGGTATCAAGAAACACCTAAGAAATTAAACAAGGACAAAAAACAGTTGGCTTTTGCTCCTTCGTCGCTTATTTTAGCCAACAATTTTTTGCCTGTTAATTGGGCGTTAAATTTCGGGAAGAAAAAATAGATTGTGCTCAAACATATAGCATTCATTCCATTGCTCTTAATCATTTCCGCCTACACAAAAGCTGGCGGCTTTTATGTGGATTTCATTTACCAGGGAAAAGAGGAAGGGGCTTTTCTTTTGAAGGCTGTCGAGCCAGAGCACATGAGATTCATGCCTAAAGGCACTAAGGAATGTAAAGAATTACGAGTGAAGTTCCAATATAGCTACTCAAGGTATTTTTCATCGCTATTAAGTGCATCAAAATACCCAAATATATTTACACATAGAGAAAATATCGAGAAATTCTCTAACACAAAAGTGAATGAACAAATCCGATTGATTTTTATGGCAGGTTGGCCGTTTAAGTATAATGGTTGCGACTTGCGATCAACCAGTTTATTAACCGAGACTCCAAATGAATATTACCCAATATTGGACAATATTCCGTGAGTCTAGAAAAATTTAACAAGGGCCAGCAACGGACCGTCAAACCTGTCACTTTTTGTGCGCTTCGCAGCACAAAAACCGCCAGCTTTGCCAGCCGCTGTGGCCGGCGTTAGTTGCATCAAGGTCGAGTATGAGCTACGAAACTGATATACAAAACAAGGAAGTTATAGCCGAGGAGATTTTTATAGGACATCCGAAGGCTAAATTTGCTTCAGCAATTTCTAATTCTACTCTAAAGAATTGTGAAGTAACCATCATTGGCAGTTCGAGCACCCTGTTATCACATGTTGTATTTGATAACTGTACAATAAACTGTAAAAGAGCCTCCTCCCATATATTTCAATCAGTGAAGTTCATTCATTGTAAATTCGTTGGGCTTCTCAAAGATTCGGTAATTGGGTCACCTGATTTAGATTCTGATGGCTTCGACGCAGAAATTCGAGATTGCGACTTTACAGAGCTTGAAATGAATTTGGTTGATTTTCGCCACGGCCTTGCACTCACTAGCTGTAAGTGGCCATCTTGGCCTCATGTAGTCTTCGAGAGAACAAATGATACTCGTCAGGCTTTGAAACAGCTTAAGCTTCCAAAACAAGTTTCTCGCCTTATTGGCATGCGAGTATTAGGCAATAAAAACTATTTGGTCTTTAATATGTCAAAATACGACTGTGATCTTGGGAGCATCCATAAGTCTTTATCGGGGTCACCGCATGTGTTCAGCAACTAACAAGTGCATCTTGCCGGATTTGGGTAAACTGTCACCTGTTTTGCAAAAACACGCAAATCAGCCGCCATCTCACCCAAACCGCAAATGCAGGCGCTGACGGATCCCCTCATAATTTAAGCATCGCTGTTTGATGGATCACCCGTATATATTCGTAGATTGCCCACTGTATATCCGCGCTACTTCTTCGGTGATCCCGCCGCCTTAGCACCTCTTTTGCAAGCCGTGTTATCGACAAAACGTGACGTGTTTTGATGGTGTTGGCTTGAAACTGATATTGCCACTTTTGCTGCCTAGCAATGAGCCCAATGCACCACAGCACAACTTCTGCCAACAGGCTTATTAGCAAAAGAATATCTAACCGCTTGGTGCAGCGACTGCGACAATGGCGCAGGCCAAAACCATAAGCAGGACTCTTTAAATCCCGAAATGATTCTTCGATTTGCATCCGTTTGGCGTAGAGTTTAACGACTTGTTTTGCAGTAAACATGGCCGGGGGTAAGTTGGTGGCGAGCATCCACGGCTCTTTCGCTGAACGTTGATACAAATGTTGGGCAGAATGCTTTTGACCTGTGCGGCTGTGCCTCTTACCTTTGCGCTTCTTAGCGGCGCCTTTGTACAAGTAAATCTGGCATGAAAGTGGTGTTTTCTTTGCAATTTCAGCGAGCCCAAGGTGTTGTGGGTGTGTATTCGCTTTGACGAAAAAGCTTTTATTCGATAGCCAGTCTTGCTTGTCTAGCTTCACGCCCACTTCACCGCGTAAGCGGCCAAGCCAATACCAACCAAGCGCTTCAACTTGGCGAAACCAAGTATTACGGTAACCGGCATCGGTGATCAGAATCGGCGTGCAATTGGGTGGCATTACTTGTTTCAACTCATCCAAGAAACGTTGATGGCTTCGAGGAGAATTGTAATGCTTGAATTCAAAGGTGCGTTCATACAAAACAACGCTGCGGCCATTAACGGCAATAGATGCGCGTAATGTCATCATTCGCAGCTGCTCACGCACGTCAGCCCAGTCGATAAGGACAAATGGAAAGGGGTTTAGGCTGCAAGTTAAGTGCGCATGCCAGCGATAAATATCGATGCGCTCGCGGTGCAACTGCGCATTGCCAAGCAACCTATCAACACGCTTAATGGCATGTTTAGCGGATGTCCTACCCGCCATGAAACGGCCAAGTTGAGTTAGGGTGAGGCGATCACCGTTGAGCAATGCTTGGGTGGAATCAATGAGGGATTGAAGTCGCTTTTTGTGAATGAAAGGGCATTGATTTTGTAGCTGTTGGTGTATGATATTAAGTTCGCGCATCTCGTTGTAATCTGATTTGTTTTTGGCGAAATTAATTAGATCACACAACGAGATGCGTTTCTATATCTATGATAGCGAACGATATCTTGTGGGGATTCGCTAGATGCAGGCGTTATGTGCCTAATATTAAACGAGTTGCTTAGTGAAAAATTTTGTCAGTTTTGTTGCGAGTGTTTTGTGGGCAATAGTTACTTGGTTATTTTTGTTTTTTGTCGCGCAGGGAATCCTTTTTCAGATTAATGCTCCATTTGAATATTTTTTAAATTGGTGGGTAATTCCTACTATAAGTGCTTTTGTAGCAATAAGATTTACAAGCAATTTATTTTACAACGTCAATAAAAAATCACTTCTTATTGTATTTTGTTGTCTATTTTTAACTTGTACACTAGGCGGGGCACTTTACTTACATTTTAATATTTTCGTTGGCTTTGAGGTCCAATTAACAGAAGTTCTCTCTTTGTCAGGTATAGTTTTGGGTAGTTGTTTTGGAGCTTATTTAGCATACAAGAGCCCGCACAAAAAGTTGTTGTAGCTAGCACATAACAAATAAGAATAGGTGTCGCGAAGCCGACACCCCATATTCAATTGTGTGCGCCGAGCATGGCGTTGATCTAGGAGGTGAAAGTCCTCTACGGGCTCAATCGAGAGAGAACCGTTAGCCTATGCAAGGGTGTTCACCGCGAGGTGAAATCTGAAGGAAGCAAATGGCAAAA
>NZ_JAIMJA010000057.1 GCF_021295315.1 Motilimonas cestriensis
GCGTTGATTCAGGGCAGATCAACTTCCCGCGAGGTAAAGTCATGGCCACATCCTGCTCAATAAGTGGTTTTTAAACTATGGCTCAGGATGTGAATTAGTGCAAAAAGTGATGGATGTCCTGATATTTGTGCAAAAAGTGATGGATGTCCTGATATTTCGTCGGTTTGGTTTGGCATGAGTTGACCTTGTTCGCGAGCTTGTTTACGCCAATGGTACAAGGTTTGTTGAGAAATGCCTTCTTGCTCGGCCACTTCTGCGATAGACATACTGTTTGGTGGCGCCAACTTTTTGAGGATGGCTTCTTTACGTTCTGGTGCGTATCGGTTCATAGTTCTCTCTGCACAGGTTTATGTGCAAACTATGTTGACCTATAGGGGGGTGTCGGCTTCGCGACACCTATTCTTGTATGTTAGGCCTGCTATTTAGGGTTTTCAGGCCAAACATCAAAAGTCTTTAAGTACATAATTTCTATATTTGAGGCTAAATTTTTGATTAGATCTTCTATGTCATTCTCTTTAATAGAATTTAACACCGAGATTAACGTTGAATGAGCATAAGATAATGATAGCAATCTATATTGTGAATCGTAAAAAGAAGCGAGTTCTGATTTATTCGCGACATTAAACAAACTTTGCCCTAAAGAGACCACTGGATCCTCTTTATATTCAGTTAGTTTCGCTTCTAATTTCGAACGTTTTTCAGGAGTGAGGGAATCGTCTTCACACTTCGCGATGCTTGTTTTTAGGCCTTTCAAAGCTTTTGGTAGTTCAAATTCTGAGTTGTTATGAAAAGCATCCATAAAGTTATCATCCACAGCGAATGCGAAGAAATTAAACATATGTTCAAGAGATAACCTTTGTATCGAAAAAGCTTCTTCGTAAAAACCACCCGCAAGGAGAGTGCGTATAGCAGTCGCATTTCTAATATACATCTCCCACAAACGAAGCATCACACAATCTTTCTTTCCTTTGTGTTTTTGGTTCAAAATTAATAGTCTTCTATCTGAGTCACCAATCAATTTTTTAATTTTAATATCTAGATTATGGGACACCGTGCTCTCCTTTCACTTAGTCAATATAATGAAATATCAGGCGACGATATTTCGATAGGCCTAACGCCTTGCCAAGCGGACTAAAATTGTGGGCTATACTGTGCAGCGAAGCGGAACGTAACCCACTGTTTTAGTTCCGTTTAAGCAACTTGTTATACATTTGTGCGTAAATAATATCTGATTTCAAGCATTAGTGAATGCTTGTATACAGAGTTGGTTACATCCGATGCTTTAAACGCATCAGAAATTTCCTGTTTTTCAATATCACTGTAAATACTTGCCAGAGGTTGATGTTCAACACCAAAAAGTGGAGACTCTAATTCAGGAAATTGATCAGCTGTAATATCAAAGACCATCGCGTCAATTTCTAACCAAAAATGAATAGCACCATTTTCGTCATAGCCTTTTATGTACTCTATATGAGATTCAGGGTATTTTTCTTTTAAAGTAGCCCCAAGAAATAATGAAGCTCCTTCACATGCATTTTTGGGAAACCCTGAAAAATACGGAAGATCGATATTACCTTGGGCTAACTCAAATAACTTTCTAACTTTTTGAGAAGTGCTAATCATGTAGCCTCCGAAAATGTAATCGTGGTAGAGCGACCCATTACTGGGCCGACCCCACACAGATCCGGACGTGCGGAATTACCGCATCCGGCTCTTCAGTTATATATTCACGCGTGTAAACCACCACGCTCCTAGTACCAGTCAACATGAATAAATCGCTTACTCACTCTTGGTCGTTCAATAGCGTAATACATTAGCATCTTCTTGAAATTACTCCAGTTATAACTTCGCCGACCACTTCGCCTATTCAACCATTTATATAAACTGTGCAGCACATAACTGTACAATCTTTCAAGGCTGCGGCTATTGTCTGGCAAGTCAAAGTAATTTCGGTATCCCATCAATTTGCGTTTCAGTTGTGGCATCCAAGTATTTAGCTTGTTTGAACGCTTGGCTTTGATGTATTGGTAAAACTCACTCATGCTGGCGCGGTGCTTTTCAGCGCCTGTACGCCGCCTGAGTCGAGGTTTTCCCTGTGCATCTTTTGCCCAGTAAAAGGCAAAGCCGAGAAACACAAATTGCCGTTTGCGACTCGGGTGAAATCGACTAAAACGTAGCAGCGACGTTTTCTCTTCTGCTACTTCTAAGTTGCTTATGTTTAAATAAAAGTCTTGAGTCGTTTTGGCAGTACCTCATAAAATAGCTCCGCATCGTTGGCGTATTGAAACGCACACACAAAATCATCGGCGTACCGGATGAGCATCGCGCGGCCACGCATTCGCGGTTTTACTTTCTTTTCAAACCATAAATCGAGTGCGTAATGCAGGTAGATGTTCGCCAGTACTGGGCTAATGATCCCCCCTTGCGGCGTACCGCTTTTCGGGTGTTCAAATGCCCCTTCAGGTGATTTTATGTGGGCTTTAAGCCATTGGCTGATTAAACTCAGCATGGCGTTGTCATCAATGCGTTGTTTGAGCATCTTCATCAGCCAGTCGTGGTCAAGGTGGTTGAAGAAGCCTTTAATATCGGCCTCCACAATGTAACCATATCCTTTAAACTGAAGATTCAACGCTAAACTGTGCACCGCTTGATGGGCGCTTTTATTCGGTCGATAGCCATAGCTATTGGGCAAAAAGTCCGCTTCCCAGATACTTTGTAATATCTGACTCACGCTTTGTTGCACCAATTTATCATCCACCGTGGGCAGGCCCAACGGTCTCTGTTTGCCATTTGCTTTGGGAATAAAGACACGTTTGATGTCATTGGCTCGAAAGCGCTTATGCCTAAGGGCATCGCTCAGTCGAGTTATGTTGCCAACAAGTTGCTGCTGATAAGCTGGCATGGTGATGCCATCAATACCGGCGGCGGCTTGTTTATTGAGCTGACCCCAACTTTGATACAGGCAATCTTCCTTTAGTAATCCGTATAAGTTCTGAAACCTGTGTTTGGGGTGGCGCTGTGATTTAAATGTGATCGCGTTTAGTTCGGTTATCATAGTGAGTCCAGCCCTACATTGTCCGGCCTATGTGTCTGCTAAACACGGGATATAACTGTTAACCCCTTCGCCATGTGATCGGCTTTCCCGTCTCGAACTACTATGGGTTAATCTGACTGCCAGAGGGTCATCG
>NZ_JAIMJA010000058.1 GCF_021295315.1 Motilimonas cestriensis
GGTGTTAGTGGAAGGCTCTGGAAAGTGCCACGATACAGGGTGATAGTCCCGTACACGACAATGCCTTTAAAGTGAAATCGAGTAGGACGGCACACGTGAAATGCTGTTTGAATATGGGGGGACCATCCTCCAAGGCTAAATACTCCTGACTGACCGATAGTGAACCAGTACCGTGAGGGAAAGGCGAAAAGAACCCCTGTGAGGGGAGTGAAATAGAACCTGAAACCGTGTACGTACAAGCAGTGGGAGCGGACTTGTTCCGTGACTGCGTACCTTTTGTATAATGGGTCAGCGACTTAATTTTAGTAGCAAGGTTAACCGCATAGGGGAGCCGTAGGGAAACCGAGTCTTAACTGGGCGCCATAGTTGCTAGGATTAGACCCGAAACCCGGTGATCTAGCCATGGGCAGGTTGAAGGTGCCGTAACAGGTACTGGAGGACCGAACCGACTAATGTTGAAAAATTAGCGGATGACTTGTGGCTGGGGGTGAAAGGCCAATCAAACCGGGAGATAGCTGGTTCTCCTCGAAAGCTATTTAGGTAGCGCCTCGTGTCTCACCATTGGGGGTAGAGCACTGTTTCGGCTAGGGGGTCATCCCGACTTACCAACCCGATGCAAACTCCGAATACCAATGAGTGCAATCACGGGAGACACACGGCGGGTGCTAACGTCCGTCGTGGAAAGGGAAACAACCCAGACCGTCAGCTAAGGTCCCAAAGTACTAGCTAAGTGGGAAACGATGTGGAAAGGCTCAGACAGCCAGGAAGTTGGCTTAGAAGCAGCCATCTTTTAAAGAAAGCGTAATAGCTCACTGGTCGAGTCGGTCTGCGCGGAAGATGTAACGGGGCTAAGCTAGTCACCGAAGCTACGGATGCACACTTGTGTGCATGGTAGAGGAGCGTTCTGTAAGCCGTTGAAGGGAAAGCTGTAAGGCATCCTGGAGGTATCAGAAGTGCGAATGCTGACATGAGTAACGATAATGCGGGTGAAAAACCCGCACGCCGGAAGACCAAGGGTTCCTGTCCAACGTTAATCGGGGCAGGGTGAGTCGACCCCTAAGGCGAGGCCGAAAGGCGTAGTCGATGGGAAACGGGTTAATATTCCCGTACTTGGTGTTATTGCGATGGGGGGACGGAGAAGGCTAGGTGGGCCAGGCGTTGGTTGTCCTGGTTCAAGTGCGTAGGCGGAAGACTTAGGAAAATCCGGGTCTTTATTAACGCTGAGACACGATGTCGAGTCACTAAGGTGATGAAGTCATTGATGCCATACTTCCAGGAAAAGCCTCTAAGCTTCAGATAACATCGAATCGTACCCCAAACCGACACAGGTGGTCGGGTAGAGAATACCAAGGCGCTTGAGAGAACTCGGGTGAAGGAACTAGGCAAAATGGTACCGTAACTTCGGGAGAAGGTACGCCGGTGTTGGTGATGGGACTTGCTCCCTAAGCTGACGCTGGTCGAAGATACCAGGTGGCTGCAACTGTTTATTAAAAACACAGCACTGTGCAAAATCGTAAGATGACGTATACGGTGTGACGCCTGCCCGGTGCCGGAAGGTTAATTGATGGGGTTAGTCTTCGGACGAAGCTCTTGATCGAAGCCCCGGTAAACGGCGGCCGTAACTATAACGGTCCTAAGGTAGCGAAATTCCTTGTCGGGTAAGTTCCGACCTGCACGAATGGCGTAATGATGGCCACGCTGTCTCCACCCGAGACTCAGTGAAGTTGAAATCGCAGTGAAGATGCTGTGTACCCGCGGCTAGACGGAAAGACCCCGTGAACCTTTACTATAGCTTGGCAGTGAACATTGACCCTACATGTGTAGGATAGGTGGGAGACTTAGAAGCGGCGTCGCCAGATGTCGTGGAGTCAACCTTGAAATACCACCCTTGTAGTGTTGATGTTCTAACCATGGGCCCTGAATCGGGTCTTGGGACACTGTCTGGTGGGTAGTTTGACTGGGGCGGTCTCCTCCCAAAGAGTAACGGAGGAGCACGAAGGTTGGCTAAGTACGGTCGGACATCGTACGGTTAGTGTAATGGTATAAGCCAGCTTAACTGCGAGACAGACACGTCGAGCAGGTACGAAAGTAGGTCATAGTGATCCGGTGGTTCTGAATGGAAGGGCCATCGCTCAACGGATA
Source organism: Motilimonas cestriensis (assembly GCF_021295315.1). Taxonomy (GTDB): domain Bacteria; phylum Pseudomonadota; class Gammaproteobacteria; order Enterobacterales; family CBDFNC01; genus Motilimonas; species Motilimonas cestriensis. The sequence goes on from NZ_JAIMJA010000058.1 coordinate 2,143, forward strand.
AAAGGTACTCCGGGGATAACAGGCTGATACCGCCCAAGAGTTCATATCGACGGCGGTGTTTGGCACCTCGATGTCGGCTCATCACATCCTGGGGCTGAAGTCGGTCCCAAGGGTATGGCTGTTCGCCATTTAAAGTGGTACGCGAGCTGGGTTTAGAACGTCGTGAGACAGTTCGGTCCCTATCTGCCGTGGGCGTTTGAGAATTGAGATGGGCTGCTCCTAGTACGAGAGGACCGGAGTGGACGAACCACTGGTGTTCGGGTTGTCATGCCAATGGCATTGCCCGGTAGCTAAGTTCGGAATCGATAACCGCTGAAAGCATCTAAGCGGGAAGCGAGCATCAAGATGAGTTCTCACTGACCCCTTGAGGGTCCTAAAGGGCCGTTGGAGACTACAACGTTGATAGGCAGGGTGTGTAAGTGCTGTAAGGCATTGAGCTAACCTGTACTAATGACCCGTGAGGCTTAACCATACAACACCTAAGCGGTGTTGG
>NZ_JAIMJA010000059.1 GCF_021295315.1 Motilimonas cestriensis
AATTTTCCAGTTTTAAACGAACCGACAGTAGATGCTCTAGTCGCAAATCAGTAAATAAGATTTGGCAATTGTTGTGGTGGCTTGGTCTAAAATAGCCTATTTATTTTGGTGGGTGTCCCAGCTTTCATTTACTATATATAAAAATGATGTAAATATTGTGGATATGTTTTAGACGCCGTTTTGGGGCGCTTTATCACCCCATTATGGGATCTAATAAGCTGTTAAATTCTACGGGCGTTAAGTACATGAGGGTTAAAAGTGAATTAGAGATGTATTACGATCTTGTCGAGAAAAAGTGGTTTATTCTGGCTTTCTTATGTGCAGTTTCAATATCTTTCATCTGCGTGCTGGTATTTCTGGATTGGCAGGCCCTTGGTTGGCCATTCCCCGCAGCTACCGCTTTAGCATGCTTTGGTGCCGCTGTTATCTATGCGTTTTTCTACGAGTGGCACTTGTTATCACCGCGCTCTACTAGGTTGGCGCTATTTCATGAAAACATCATTCACATGGCAGTCGCTCGCTCGAGGTTTCTTGATATAGATGAATTGAGACGACGGGTAAAAAACTTAATCGCATTGCTTTTTTTCTTGGTTCTATCTTCTATCTTTAGTTGGTTATATCCTAAACTATGGTATTTAACTTCAATATTGATTGGCGGTTTCTCCGGAGTTCTAGTTAGCTATCAAATAGAAGAGGAAATAAACGCTCCAAGAGAGTACCGTCAATTGAAAATGACTATATTTAGCTTGCTTATATTTGGCTTGCTAGGAAGTGCCGGCTGGCTGGTAAGTGAATTCGGACCAAAGTTTGGTAATTCGAATTTTAGCATTTATTGGGTGTATATATCAGCGGCTTTCGCATGTGGTGTATTAATCACGTTTGTTACCAACGTGCCAAAGATTTACCGCCATTATCTATCGAGAAAAGAAATTTAACAAAGCCAGCAAGTCGGACTCGTAAACTCGCCGCTTCTGGCGACGTTAAATTTCAAAACAAGCCAAGGAGGCTATCAAATGTACGAAGAAAACTTTATTCAAGCTATTCATAATAAAACTAAGATTCGGCTTACATTCGCATCAAAAGAAGACGGACGAAATTTAACGAGACTATGTGCTCCCATGGACTTTGGGCCAAGCAGGAGGGCTCACAATAAAGATGATAGATTTCACCTTTGGGATTACGAAAGTGATGAAAAAAATCATACTCTGTCACTTTTGCCAAACCAAATAGTCGATATGGAGTTCCTTACAGATAATTTCGAACCATCGGAATTTGTAACATGGAATACTAGTTGGTTTATTGACCGTAACTGGGGCCAGTACAGTTAGCAGAGAAAAATTTAACAAGCAGCAGCAAGCCGACCTCCGGCAACTGTCACCTTTTGTGCATAAAACCGCACAAAAGGCGCCAGTAGCCTCCGGCGGTTGTGCTGGGCGTTATAGCGCAAAGGAGTTTGCTCAATTTATGCAATATTTTGATCCGCCAATACTTGATAAATTAGTACTGAAGAAAGCTAATATTACTATGGTTGAAATGATTTCTATTGAGCCTCATGAGAGTGCAACTCCTTTAAATTGTCTTAACAATGTAAGGGAATATGTAGCAATAAATGGCGGACAAATTCAACTAGGTTGGATATTTTCAATTATTGGTAATTTAGCTCTTAAGTTAACCGCGCACGCCGTGGTTAAAAAAGACGATGAAACATTGTTGTGTGTTACACCAAATGAATATAGAAATAACAGATTAAGGTTTTCACCAGACAACTCAATTGAGCATTTAATTAAAAACAATCACTTACCTTTAAAATTTGTGCCTTTAATTGAAAACAGCAAACTAGATGAATATCTTGATATTGAAAGAGACATAGATAAGTTGAGGCTTGATAATAGTGGCGTGGTAAGTGCCATTGAAATGCAATATATGAATTCCAAAGCATCAGTGCTATACCATTCGATTCTTGAGTTGGCAAAAGAGCATACACATAAAAACGATTATTGTTTTTGTGGCTCAAACAAAAAGCGTAAAAAGTGTTGTAGATAAAGCGCTATAACAAGGCATTTAAACGGAACAAAAACAGTGGGTTACGTTTCGCTTCGCTACACATTTTAACCCACTATTTTTGTCCGCTTAATGCGGCGTTGAGGCTGTAGAATTTCTCTTTTTAGGGGCTAATACGCCCGATTTTCAAGTTGGTCGTTTTTTAACCTTGAACCATCTTTCATGCTGTGATCTAATCAATATTATTCACCTGCGACTCA
>NZ_JAIMJA010000005.1 GCF_021295315.1 Motilimonas cestriensis
CGGAGCGGCCCTGCAAAGCAACCGAAGCCCGCAATGCCACAAGTCTTTTCTGCTCACGAATATCAGACCAATCTACCAAAATAACCGGCATTGGATTACCCGAGCAGATAAAGCTAGCATGCCAGCGATAAACAGCAAGGCGCTCATGATGAAGGTGGCGGTTGCCTAATAAGCGATCCATGCGCTTGATGTTATGTTTTGCTCTGGACTTGGTGGGTAAATTGCGTCCCAGTTCAGTTAATGTGAGGGCTTTACTGTTGAGTAAAGCTCGGCATGCCAGCGTCATGGTGTTAAGGCGCTTTAAATGAAGTTCAGGGCAGAATTGGTAAAGAGAATCGTGTAAAATCTTAAGTTCGCGCATCTTTCTGTTTGGTTTTTTGTGTTTTGGCGAATTCATTAGATCATACGGAAAGATGCCATTCTACTTAAATTTATGATTTTTAATGAAATCATCAGGGGATTCCTCAGTGTTTAGTTGGAGAGTCATGTATTTACTATTTACTTCGTTTCCATTTGTTACTCAACTACTCATTCTGTGTGTTTTAGCTAATTCACTGATGAGTAAAACTATTAATGTTAAAAGAGTAAAATTACTCTTAGAAGTAACTAAATACCAGTCAGTGTTGTTCATATTTATTGGCACAATTTTCACCTATTTTAATTTAATTGAGGCTTGGTTTAAGGTGCCCAACAACTATGGATATGGCTTCGCTTTAGCTGGGTGGATAGCATTTCCTTTAATCTATAAAGGAAAGCTGTATTTAGCGACTAAAACAACAGTTTAAACTGTATGTTTGCTTGTGATAAAACAGCTAACAGATAAGAATAGGTGTCGCCTACGGCGCACCTGATTTAGGCGTTAACTAGGCTGCAAGGATTATAAAGTAAATGGAAGATGTTCAACAGAATATGAATCAACAACAAAAGTCACCGGGTTGTTTGGGCTTCGTAATTGGCGGAATGTCATTTATTCCGTTAATTGGAGTATTTTTTGGTATTGTCGCGATCGTTTGGGGATTCGCAATAAAGAGTACAAAGCTTAAAATTGTTGGCTTTGCCGGTATTTTATTTACGGTTGTTGTCTATGGTGCTCTTGGGTACTTCGGGTTCGTTGAAAAGGGGGGCGTATATGATGATCTCCGAACAAGCCTTGCTAAAAGCACATTAAGTAGTGCGGTCCAAGCTATTGAGTTTTACAAAGTTCAACATGGTCATTACCCCGCTTCATTAGAAACACTTGAAAATTCATTACCTGAAAATTCGATGGTGTTTTTGCAAGATCCGAGTTTGGTAGAAAGCAGCGATTCTAAGTACTTCTATTATGTTTTAATTAATGAGAATGAATATCACATTAGAGCCTACGGACGTGACGGTATATTGAACACTAATGATGATGTATTGCCTGAGCCGATTGAAAACATTGGTTTGGTTGTTAATTACACGCCTGTAAGTAACTAGTGACATAAGCAGCCGACCATACAAATTTGGGGCTGGTTGGCTAAAGGTTGGTCGATACTGAAGAAGGGCTCAATTATAGGGCCGGATCGTACTTTGTTTGAGCCTTTAACATATGCTTTCCGGCAAAATAACCATATATTAACGCCTGACGAATAGCCTTTTGGATCCTGATGATGACGATGACAGAGTGCAATAATTTACAATGAAGCTAGTAATAGATGTTCACTACAATAACAATGAGTTCGCAGTGGCATCTGGGGTGCTATTTTCTGATTGGGAATCTTCATCTTATACCAGTAAGTTAAGTGTCAAGATTAATGACATTGAACCATATCAACCAGGCAGTTTTTTCAAAAGAGAATTGCCTTGTATTTTGGCCCTGCTTAACGAGATCAAAGATGACGTTGAAGTCATCGTGATTGATGGTTATGTCACCCTTGGGGAGGCGCGACAAGATGGGCTAGGCTCTCATCTTTACAATAACTTGAATACAAAAGTCCCGATAATTGGTGTAGCAAAAAACAGATTTGCTGGAACGCCAGAGCAATGTGAAGTTTTACGCGGTACCAGTAAAAAGCCCCTTTATGTAACAAGTATCGGTATTAGCCAGTCTGAAGCGAAGAAGTTTATCCAACAGATGCACGGTGAATATAGAGTTCCAACTTTACTTAAACTAGTCGACTCTGAGTGTAGAAATGAAATTACTTAAAAAGCCGCTGTCATCCAGCTTCTGGTTGAGTACGAGTTATGTCTACATCCTTTAGACATGCTTTCTGCTAGCCAAATTGTTGTATTGAATATAGATTTTTTTATTTCCCCGTGTAAAATCTATGTCAACTTTTTGTGTTGAATCAAGTTGACACATTATTACGGATTTTTTTAAGGGAATATAATGAAAAAACGTATCTTTCTAGCTGTACTGTTGGCGGCGACTATGGCCGGATGTGGCAGTACTGCGGATCAATCCCGCTCAGAGCTAAACCAGCAAATTGCCCCCGCCATTCACCAGCCTACTGGCATCAACGCACCCGGTAACGTTGATGATCTTAGTCGTGTACTAATGACTAATTACAACGAGATAAGCCAAAGCAGCAGCATTTCTTATGGCAACGATCTGATGACGATCACTTCCTCCTTTCGCGATCCCGATATTGATGCCAATCTTTATTTGGATTTAGGTAAGCAGATGCTTACTCAGTCGTCAGGTGTTAATCGCGTTTTATTTGATGGCAGTTCGACTCTTGTTATCAATGGCAGAGAGCTGCAAGGTTGGTCATATCGAGGCTATGACGTCACTAAGGCTAAAGGGGATACAGATCTTCACCTAGCGGTATTGGAAAGCGTATCTGTTTATCAATATGGTAATTATCTAGTTAAGGTAAGAAGTAGCAGCCAGTCTTTTCTTGGTGGGGAATATACCGATAAGTCATTAGTGCTTATCTCAGATAAAGAAAGCAAAGTACTTAGTGCGTTATTAGCCTCAATCCCTAATTAATGTGCTGCCCCGATTAACCAAGCGGAAGCATTGGGCTAAAAACCGAAAGAATAAAGGGGGACGCCCAGTGCGCCGAGATAAATCGGTAGAAGGATTGGAGTGGCAAGCCCTCTGACTGGTAATACCTAGCAAGTCGCCAGAACCCCAACTCATGGGCCTGTTATCGTGAGATAACAGGTTAAGTGATGATAGGGGAAGCCATAGGCTAAGTATTGAGCTGCGTAATCACTCTTTATGTGTGTCGACCTTGTTGGGTGATAGGGAAACCAATATGACGGTTGGTGTTACTGAAAATCAACCGTTGGCACATCGTAGTTGAGCACCTTACGCATGTGGTGATGTCTTCTAAAGTGTGGATGAACAAGACTGGCAGGGTTATGCTGGAGAACTCGCTCAGCATTTGCCACGTCTGCATCAGCATGTGCAATCGGGGCGCTATCGAGCAAAGGCGATCAAACGCGAGTGGATTCCTAAGGCGGGTGGCTGTCAGCATCAAGTCCTCGATGCGGTATACATGGCCGCCAGTGTGAAAACGCCATATAGAGCTAAGGTTAGTTTGAGTGTGAGGCTAGAAGTGTTCTATAAGTTACTCAATACTTTTCTATTTATTGGCTGCTTCTCATAGTGCTAGAGGTAAGAACATGAAATGCTTAATATCTTTCATTTTAATCATACTTTATGTCCCGCTTTTGCAGGGGGAAGAGCAGCCTGAGCTGACTCGCTTCATAATGGATTACCCTCACGGAGAAGAAAGAATTTTATCAAACAGCGATGGTGCCGCGTATTTATACTACGGTGCTCATCCAAGTGCACAAGTGATAAAAAAAGGGACGTTTTCACCACTGAGTTTATATCACCAATTCAAGGCGCATTTACAGGAAAACCAGCCAGGGGAAAAGCGATCAGATTCAAATGCTATTTATGGCATGGTAACGCTGGTGTACAGCGATGGTAGTACGTCTTCCCACCTTATTTTTGATGTAAAAAGTTTAGCTGAACGCGTATTTAGAAAGGCCCATGACAATATTGTTCAGTGATATTTTCCCCTTTTCCCCCTAATTTTAGAGTCATTACTGATGAAAGATCGAGTGGCTAATATCTGACGCTTTAGGGGGACGCTTCATGCCGCAATGGTTGTGAAAACGACGGGTGGTGTATTTAAAAACTTTAAAAAACAACTTATTATACATTGTCTTAGAATGGATATTGGAGTGACTTCATGAAGTATCGACTACTCGCCATACTTTTAATGGCTTTTAATATTAACGCACTTGCTGACTCTGTAGATGCCACCACACTGACAACGAATCGAGCAGATGGCACGAAAATAAATTACTACCTAATTGATCAAAAAGAAGACAGCAAAAGTGATACCTTGTTGCTCATCTTGCAAGGTTCAGATTGTAATAGTGCTCTGAATATCAAATCCATTTTTACGGATTACAAAAATATTTGGCCACAGTCTGATCTTTTATTAATCGAAAAATATGGCATTGATAAAAGTTTAGTTTACAGCGCTGATGCGGAGCGTAAAGACTGTCCAACAGCCTACTTAAAGAAAGATAACCCGAAGCAGCGAGTTGAAGACATCGCCGCTGTGCTAAGTACGATAAATAAAGAGCGTAATTATGACAACTTGGTTGTTATCGGGGGAAGCGAAGGTGCAGTGATCGCCAACTTACTTGCTGCAAGTAATCATGATGTGGATGCGACTATTTCTTTTAATGGTGGCGGGCAATGGTTTATTGATGATGTATTACATAGCATCAGTTCTGAGCAGACAGATGTTGATAAAACTAAGGAAAGCGTTGAGGGCTTTAAAGGCTTTGCTCAACACATATTAAATAGTGAACCGTTTGATATTGAAGTGAGTGGTCATGGTTATAATTGGTGGCGGCAGATGCTATCAATTGATCAGCTTAGTACACTGAAAAGTGTTAATACGCCTTTGCTCATCGTACAAGGGGGGATTGATAAGTCTGTGTCACCGCAAAAAGTGACAGACATGATGTCTGAGCTACAAAAATCAGGCAAAGAAAACATCGAATTTCGTTTTTATGAAAATCTAGATCACCGCTTTAACAATTCTGCAGGCCAAGAGCAGTTAGCAAACGTCATTACTGACATGAATAGCTGGCTAAAAAAAACGCTAAATGCAGACCAAACACATGAATGAGCCACTCGTGGCTGCATCTTTTAGCAAGGGGCGTAAATTCTTTTTCAAGAGTTGTTATTATGCTGCCTGCCACCTTAACCGTTATTAACGCAGTTGCGGCGCCAATGGTGATGTATTCTGTCTAGGGTCAAGTTGGGCCCTAATGAAGCAATCATTGGCAGGCCTGAGCTTTGTTTAAGTCGGGCTCGGTTAAACTGTATTAAATAAGTTAGTGGCAATTTATTTTTTATTGTTATTGCTTTGGTTTGTTTAAATGCTGTTTATTGGTTTTATTTGCAGTGTAAGGTTCTTTATTTCTCGTTTTTTGTGGGCTTTATATCTACAATGCCCCCTTTATTTTGCGAAGAAAATTTAAGCGATCGAACCATGTTACTAAGCATTATTTACATTATTGGAATTACCGCAGAAGCAATGACTGGTGCGCTCAGCGCTGGTCGAAGAAACATGGATTGGTTCGGTGTCATGCTTGTTGCGAGTGCAACGGCAATCGGTGGGGGCAGTGTAAGAGATATTTTATTGGGTAACTATCCTTTAACTTGGGTCGCGCACCCTGAATATTTATTGATCACTTGTGTCGCAGGCATAGTGACCACTTGGTTGGCAAAGTGGGTTGTAAAATTTAAAGGAGTGTTTATGCGCTTAGATGCGCTCGGGCTGGCAGCATTTAGCATCATAGGTTGCCAAGTTGGACTAAACATGGGGTTACACTACGGTATTTGTGTCGTGGCAGCTATTGTCACGGGGGTATTTGGTGGCCTGCTGCGCGATTTAATATGCCGTCAAACGCCACTGGTTTTGCATCAAGAATTGTATGCTTCTGTGGCATTAATTGTTGCTTGCTTGTACTTAACGTTAGCGCATTTCGCCATTGATGAAAGCATCTCAATTATCGCCAGTTTATTGGTTGGCTATTTAGTCCGTATGGCTTCGGTTCGATTTAAATGGCGTCTACCTAGGTTTAACTTATTAGAGACTGCAAGGTAAAACACTTTGGCCTTGCAGTTACGGCATTTGGCTTGGTGATGTTGTTTCGCGCGGTGGCAAGAGGATACATCAACTTGGGTAGGCTAAATTAAGGTGCTAAGAACCAATAACAAGCAGCCATGTTGAACAGGTACCTTAGAAAGGGCATTTACCGTGGCTTACTTATCGAGCCTTCTTTGGTGATGGTATTTATCTGATATAGGCTAATTAATGAACTATAAGACGTTATTATTTTTTTGTTTGGGCTCGGTGAGTGCTGTTGTCGGCACAGCTCTTTATAATGGCGATCAGGATTGGCTATTGGTTCTTTATACCATCATTGGTATCTCGCTCATTTCTTTGCTGTTGGCGGGAATACTTTTTCTGTGTGGCAAGGCTAAGTGAGCTATCTGCTTGGCAGCGTTCAACTTAATATTGTTAATATTACAAAAAAGCCACTTCGAAAAGTGGCTTTTGTCTTAGAAAGGAGGAGTTACTTCATTGCTGAAATGAACTGCTCTGTGATCTGTTTCGGACGGGTAATTGCTCCTCCCACAACAACCCCGTGACAACCTATTTCTAGGCAACGCTTGGCCATTTCCGGTGTTTTTACATTGCCTTCTGCAATCACAGGTGCTTTTACTTGAGTAAGCAATTCTCTTAGAAATTGAAAATCGTTCGAAAACAACTTGCAGCCTTTGGTGTTCCCGGTGTAGCCATGAAGGGTTGATGAAATACAGTCAAACCCTAACTTGTCCGCTTCTATAGCATCCGCCAATGTTGCTATATCAGCCATGAGCAGTATCCTTGGATACTTAAGGCGAATTGCCTTAACAAGACTTGCTAGCGTTTCGCCCTTAGGTCGAGCCCTGTTAGTGGCATCTAGCGCAATCATGTCTGGCGCAATAGTCATTAACTCATCGACTTCGCTCATTGTTGCGGTGATAAACACTTCCGAATCGCTGTAATCACGTTTTACTATGCCAATAATAGGCAAGTTAACTGTATTTTTGATTTCGATTATGTCTTTCACTGAGTTTGCTCGAATGCCCACTGCACCGCCTTGTTTAGCTGCAAGTGCCATACGGCCCATGATGAAATCACTATGAAGTGGTTCGCTCTCAAGAGCTTGGCACGAGACTATCAAGCCTTTTTTAGTTCTCGTAAAGAAATCATTCATAGCCCTAATAATTCCTCTAATTCATTTTTAACTATGGTGACATGAGGACCGTAAATGACTTGGACTCCGTTACCTTTAATGACAACAGCGATCGCCCCCGTTGTTTTTAATCCTGCTTCATCAACCTTCGCAGCATCATTTAGCGTTAGGCGCAATCGAGTTGCGCAGCAATCAACGTCTTTGATATTACGAGCATTACCAAGGTGCTTAACAATGGCGCTGGCGCGAGCAGTACCAGAAATATCGCTTGCTTCGGCCTGCTGCTCATCTTCACGCCCAAGGGTTTTGAGGTTGAATTTTGCAATGGTGAAGCGAAATACAAAATAGTAAAGGAAGAACCAAGCCGTACCAATAACCGGAACTGCCATCCAGTTCGTTTTAGCTTGACCTTGCAATACACCGAACAAAATGAAATCAATAAAGCCGCCTGAAAAGGTTTGGCCTATTGTTATTTCGAACATATGAGCAAGCATAAATGCGAAACCATCGAATATGGCGTGGATGATATACAGAACGGGGGCGACGAATAAGAAAGAAAACTCCAATGGCTCTGTAATACCGGTCAGGAATGAAGTTAAAGCCGCTGATAGCATTAGGCCACCCACCCGTACTTTGTGCTCAGGTTTTGCACAATGGTAGATAGCAAGCGCAGCGCCCATTAGGCCAAACATCATCGTGATAAAACGCCCAGACATGAAGCGAGACGTACCGATAAAGTATTGCTGTACAGATGGATCTGCTAACTGTGCAAAGAAAATTCGCTGCGTACCTTCAACCATTACACCGTTAACGACTTCTGAGCCGCCAAGCGCGGTTGTCCAAAAAGGAAGGTAGAAAATATGGTGTAGACCGAACAGGCCAAGCATGCGAAGGGTGAAACCATAAAGTAAGGTACCTATGTATCCTGTTGTTTCTATTAAGCCACCTAGTCCAAAGATACCCGATTGAATTTTTGGCCAAATCATGAACATCACAGCGCCCAAAATAATCGCAGAGAATGCTGAAACGATTGGAACAAAGCGTGAACCACCGAAGAAACCAAGGAACTTTGGAAGTTCTATCTTGTTATATCGAGCGTGTAAAAAATTAGCCATGATACCTACGACTACACCACCAAATACCCCTGTATCGAGAGTTTGAATGCCTAAGATCATACCCTGGCCAACCGCTCCTAAATTACCCGTTGCTAAACTACCTTGAAGCGACAACATCGAGCCAATCGTTGCATTCATTACCAAATAAGCAAGTAAGGCGGCAAGCCCAACCGTGCCCTTATCCCCTTTTGCCAAGCCCACAGCAACGCCGACCGCGAATAGCACAGGAAGGTTACCAAATACGATAGCGCCAGCTGCTGTCATAATGGTGAATATAGCTTGTAGGAACTCCAAATCCAAAAATGGATATGCGACGAGAGTATTAGGATTTGATAATGCACCACCTATACCGAGTAATAGGCCAGCGGCGGGGAGAACAGCAATAGGAAGCATAAATGACTTCCCGAATTTTTGTGCAGTTTCAAAGAAAGTAGACTTTGGCATGGAAACTAAACTCCGTTAATTTGTTTTGTGTGGAGTATAATTCCACTTGCTGGTGTATTAATCCATCACGAATGAATTAATTCATGACACTAATCACAGAATTACAAGGGGAGATGTAGGGGAAATTACATGATAGATTGCGTTGTTTTAAGTTTACTGCTGCGCGCACCTTCAAGATCTGAGCGAACCAGCTCAGTATAAAGTAGATCAAGAACAAATATTTGAGCCACTTTTGTGCCAATAGAGTCGCCTTGTAACCAGTTCTCACGATTTCCGTTAACAAGTACTTTATCTGCGTAATTACAAATAGTTGAACGTGAATTATGAGTTAGAGCAACGGTAAATGCGCCCATTTCTTTTGCTATTCGAAGTGCTTTGATCGTCTCTGGAGACTCTCCTGAGTGTGAAATAGCAATAACAACATCATCGGCACAAAGTAATGATGCTTTCATATACATAAAGTGATTATTTGCAATAGCATCTACGTTATAGCCGATCCGCATCAGTTTATTCTTTGCTTCTTCTGCTGTTACGCCAGAGGAGCCCACGCCAAAGAAGGTGGTTGATGATGAGTGATTAATGGCGTCTGAGACTTGATGTAATATATCAAAATCTAATAGCGCACGAGTTTCGGAGAGTACTTGTTGTAACACCAGTTGGAGTTTTTCTCCAATAAGCTCCATATCATCTGTCAGGTCTATTTCGTTCGATAATAAGGCCGGTTGTGGTGTCTTATTCTTCGCCAGCGAGACCGCTAACAACATCTTAAATTCTTGAAAACCCGAATAGCCGATCTTTTTACAAAAACGTATTAAGCTGGCTTCGCCTACGCCAGATGAGTTAGCAAGCTCGGAGGTTGATAAATTGGTTACCTGTTGTGGATTTTCTAGAATAAAGTCAGCGACCCTTTGTGCCGATGCGGTTAGGCTATTTCTAACGCTTCGAATACTAGCCAAAACATCTTTAGTGTTTTCCATTTTGTAGCCTTAATCAATTTCTATTGGGTAGTACTTAGTCTCCAGGGAAGCTGAAGACCTTATTTTCTGTCGCTTCCGAAAGATGTCCTAGAGATGTTGTAAGCTTATTAATCTGGTTACTCAATCACCTCAACTGGCAACCCTTTAGCTTGCCAGCCCAGCATATCGCCTTCTAGGTGTGACACCTTTAACAACCCATTGCTCATTAACACGTCTTCAGCAATGGCGGCGCGGCGGCCTGAGCGGCAGTAAACCACTATCTCGGTATCTTTATCTAGGCTAGCTAACTGTTGGTCTAATTGGTCGTATGGGATATTAATTGCGCCTTTAATATGACCTTGGGCAAATTCGGCAGGGGTGCGCACATCTAACAATTGCATTGGCTTTTCTGATTGCTGCCAAGCCACTAACTCGCTTTGGCTGACGACTGGCACGCTGTTTTTAGCCACAGTACTGTGGGTGAAAAGAATAATAAGTGTTAATAAGCAAGCATTTAATAAAGCTTTCATGAGTTAATCCTTGTAACCGCGTTGAGTGTTAGTAGCGGGGCTGCTGTATTAGCCACCAGCAAATATTCAGTACAACATAAACAATTATCCATAACCAAGCGGCGTGATTTAAACGTTGCTTTAATGGTGTTAAATGGCCTTGGCTAATGATGTCACCCGTGCCCATTAACGCAAAACGTACCTTGATGGTTTCATACATACGCGCGCCGCCAAGTTGTATTTTTAAGCTACTGGCTAAGGCTGAAATAACCAAGCCGGAGCTTAACATTGGCCAGCTGGCACCTTGGTGAAATAGGTTTTTTAAGGCGTAGCGGGTGTTGCCATAACAACTTAAGGTGAATGCGAGTAATAAACAGGGAATGAAGCTCACTGTTTGGTAAGCTTGTTGTGCGGCGATGCCAAAATGGCGAAAACGTGTTTTTTTTCTGTTCCAATAAAAATTACACAGCTGTAATAGTCGGCAGGCCAGTGCGCCATAAATACCGGCAACGGCAAACCAAAAGAACACCACAAACCAACGATGGGCTAAATGTAACGGCAGGCTTTCGGCGGCCGCTTTTTGCAGGCCTAACTGCGATAGGGCATCTACATCACGCAAAGTAATAAGATCCAAGTTATTTCGTGCTTGGCTTTTGTCGGTTACAAGTAAAGACTGTCGGCTGTGGTCAAACGCGGTGACATAAGCGCGCCATTCAAATAAAAACAGCAATAATAGAAAATCAAAAAATTCAGCAAATATCAGCACTTCTTTCAGTGCCACGACAAGGGCAAGACTGGGCAATATCACTAACATTAATGCGAGCAAGCCAGCGAGTTGTTGTTGCGAAAAACTATTGCTTGGATTGGCAACCTTGTTACCCAGTAATTGTAATATATGGCCAGCGCCTGTGGCGGGGTGGTAGCGTAGCGGCAGGGGAAAAAATAATGATGCCAATGCAGCTAATAACAGCATTAGCTGATTGGGCATCATTTGGTATAGCTCAAGTAAGCTAGGCATTAGCCGAGACGCTTAACCATTTCCGCAATCATTAAGCTTGAGTGTTTCGCGGCTACCACTAGGTATTCATCAAATGATTGGCTTGATTCTTTACCAGCGATGTCAGACAGCGAACGAATGATCACAAATGGCACGCTAAATTGATGACAAACCTGTGCAATGGCCGCGGCCTCCATTTCAACTGCCGCCATGGTGGGGAAGTTGTTACGGGCGTATTCCACTTTTACTGGATCGGCCATAAAAGTATCGCCAGTACAAATTAAGCCTTCAATCACCTTTACCTGTTCATCAACGGCGGCAACCGAGTCTTTCGCTACTTGCACTAACTTCGCATCGGGTAAAAATGCTGCTGGCAGTTGTGGTACTTGGCCTATTTCATACCCAAAGGCGGTTACGTCAACATCGTGATAACGCACTTCAGATGAGATCACCACATCGCCTACTTGTAGCGCTTGATCGTAACCGCCCGCAGAGCCGGTGTTAATCACAGTATCGGGTTGGTATAGCTCAAGTAATAAGCTAGTTGCTACCGCAGCAGCCACTTTACCTATGCCTGATTTAGTTAAAATTACTTCCACGCCGTGTAGTTTACCGCGGTAAAATTCACAGCCTGCGATGGTTTTGGTTTCTACTTGTTCAAGTTGTGCGCGCAGTAGTTCAACTTCTTGTTCCATTGCGCCGATAATGCCTATTTTCATCTTGATGATTCTGCTATGTAAAATAATTAACTGGATATTAGCATATACCCAATAAACTTGAAGATGCATGTTTCAGAGCACTGCCATGTTTTCAATACTAGGCACGCTAATGCAGGAATGTAGACACCTTTTAAATGAGCGTAACAACACTTTTTGATTTGAAATCAGGGAAACACGGCGGCGCTCCCAAAGGGCAAGTTTTACACGCGTTAATGCTGCGTTATTGATTTTAATAAGGGGAAAGCCATTACCTGCAATCAATGCCTTACCTAAACGCGTGTAAAATCTTGCTGAAATCAAGCATCTCTAGGTTGGGTATGAGCAAAATTGATAGAAACGCCATCCGCTTACAACAATCGCTTAAATGCGGCAGAAAAAGCCACGAAAAACCATAAACAAGCGGGGTTTGGCCTGTTTTTTGTCAGGTCAAATGTGTAAAATCGAGCCCCATTTTGGATTTAAGCAACTTAAAATACAGGTTTCGCGATGACAGCAACAAATGAACTATTGAAAGACTTACAAGCCCGTGGGCTGATTGCACAGTGTACCGCTGATGAAGAATTAGCTGAGCACCTTTCAACAGGTTGTCGCACTTTGTATTGTGGCTTCGATCCCACTGCCGACAGCCTACACATAGGTAGCCTAGTACCACTATTGGTACTAAAGCGTTTTCAGCAGTTTGGCCATAAGCCATTAGCCCTAGTTGGCGGCGCAACGGGCTTAATTGGTGACCCAAGTTTTAAAGCAGCAGAGCGTCAGCTAAACACCACCGATGTAGTGGAAGGCTGGGTAGAAAAAATTAAAGCACAGGTCAGCGCCTTTGTTGATTTTAATGAATCAGAGAACGGCGCCGAGGTGGTTAACAACCTAGATTGGATCGGTAAGATTGATACCATCACCTTTATGCGTGACATAGGTAAATACTTCAGCGTTAACGCGATGATCCAAAAAGAGTCGGTTAAACAGCGCATTGAGCGTGAAGGTTCGGGTATCTCATACACTGAATTCAGTTACATGCTGTTGCAGTCGTATGACTTTGCGGCGCTAAACCGTGATAAGAACTGTACTTTGCAAATCGGCGGTTCAGATCAGTGGGGTAACATTACCGGCGGCACTGAATTAACTCGTCGCATGAACAAAAACCAGGTGTTTGGTTTAACGTTGCCATTGGTAACAAAATCAGACGGCACTAAGTTTGGTAAAACTGAGTCTGGCACCATTTGGTTAGATGAGAACAAAACTTCATCTTACTCTTTTTACCAGTTTTGGTTAGGCACGGCTGATGCTGACGTGTACAAGTTCCTACGTTACTTTACTTTCTTAAGCATTGAAGAAATTGCAGCCATTGAAGAAAGTGATAAGGCGATTCAAGGTCGCCCTGAAGGCCAGCAAGTGCTTGCTCGTGAAGTCACCCGTTTAGTTCGCGGTGAAGAAGGCCTAGCCTCAGCTGAGCGTATTACTGGCGCCTTGTTCTCTGGCGATTTAACCTCACTGAGTGAGTCAGATTTAACCCAACTTGCTTTAGATGGCTTGCCAATCACTGAAGTAGAAGGTGATTCACTTTCTCTGGTTGAGCTATTAACTTCTTCAGAGCTTGCTAAGTCAAACAAGATGGCACGTGAGTTTATCGGTAATGGCGCGGTATCGGTTAATGGTGAAAAAGTAGCTGATACTGAAGCTGTATGTAATAAAGCAGACGCTATGTACGGCAAATTTACCTTAATCAAGCGCGGTAAAAAACTATTTAACTTATACATCTGGAAGTAATACTTGCCGGTAGATAAGTGAGTAAAAGGAGAAGCTAAGCTTCTCCTTTTTTGTTTGTGAAATTGGAGCGAGCAGTGAGCAAACCCAGTTGCGAGCAAGTCCTTCAGGAAGTGATAGCTAAAGTAAAAGCAGAATTTCCGTTTCATGCGCCCGAGTCGAGCATTTGCAGCGACCATTGTGAGGTCTGCACTAAGAAGCTATTAGAGCTGGTGGAAATGGAGATTATTGGCTGGCAAACCCGCTTATACCAAGGTGATAAGCCTAACTTTGCCGAGTTAAATCAATTTGTTAAGTTATGTAAAAACGTGCGCCGAGCACTGGTGCGTAATGGCCTATTAGTTAAATAGTCAAGTAATTAAGGGCTGTTATCAGCCCATGTTGTAAAAAGCTTACTGTTGAAACTCCGCCACTTGTTCTTTGTTTTCAGGATCAAGTAGAGGATCTTGGTTAATGAGCTTAATCCGACGAATATCTTCTATGCGAAAAATAAGATTACCTGAGTCTTCGGCATCTTTGTAATCATGAACCCGATCATCATCACCCCAGTAACGCACTTGCTTCATTAACACAAAGCCACTGCTTAAACGGTTATTGCTTACCTGCTCGTATAGGGATTTAGCGACATTACCGTAGTAATAATAAGTTTCCATGCCATCATTTTCTTCTGGCACGTTAAATTGGGCAAACACCCAAACGCGCTCTTCACTGACATTACTAGTGGCGGCATCCACTTCTTCGGAAAAGCGGCAGCCTGAAAGTAGGGTGAATACACACAGTAATAGCACTTTTAGTTTCATTATTTATCCTTGGTAACGTTAATCCTGACATTATCAGCTAATTAGTCCGTAAAAGTCGATGATGTTCTTATGATATGTCAGGTCTTTTGGATAACAATTGTTGGTAACTTGACGCTGAGGAGGTGATAACACCCTTATCGCCCCTGCTCGGATTAACATCTAACACTTTAACTGCGTAATGTTACATATGAGAGGGGCGCAAGCAGGCTTGTTTACATACTGCGGTTATCACCAAGGAAATAGGTCACGCCACTGATGGTAACGTGGCTTGAAGTTCAAGGTAAATTTCAGTGAAGCCATTAACGCAGAACTGCACGCCCATACAAACCAACAAAAAGCCCATGATCCGCGTAAAGGCATCAATCCCATTGGTGCCTAATAGTTTTAACGTTGGATACGCCATGCTTAATATAAACCAAGCAATCATGCTCATTCCGGCAAAGCCTAATATTGCGCCAATATAAACACTTGGTATATTAACGTCATTAGGAAGGCTGGCTATTTCGGCTGCGCCACTGATGATTAAGGCCATGGTGCCTGGACCACACATGCTCGGAATGGTTAATGGTACAAAAGCAATAGATGAAGGGGTATCCGTTTCAACATTGCTCACCGGTTTTGGGAATAACATGCCAAAACCAATTGCGCCAATGATCAGGCCGCCACCTAATCTAAGGCTGGGTACCGAAATACTAAATATGTCGAGAATTGAAGAGCCGATAAACAAGGTGATCGATAGGGTAAAAAACAATATTAGGCTGGCAAGGCGAGCTTGCGAGGCAATATATTGTTTGGTACGCCCCTTACTTAAGCCAAGTAACAATGTGGCGGTGGTCGGCGGGTTGACCATCGGCAGTAAAGCTAAAATGGTCAGCGATGCCACTCTAAAGATAGTTTCAAAATCCATGGAAGATACTCAGGTTATAGTAGGGTCAATATTATTCATCTGCATTCGAACGATGCCAAAACGCGATTAGTAGGGGATTGAAATAAGCGGGCTGATTATTGCCACTCTTTGGTTGATTTGCAAGTGCCGTAATGATGTTGTAATTGCAAATAAAGAGCCTTACAAACTCACTTGGTGTTGGCAAACCAGTTGACTGTACTAAATCTAGTTATTGCCACTCTTTGGTTGATTTACAAGTGCCGTAATATTGCTTAGCAAATAAAGAGCCTTGTAAACTCACGCGGTGACTGGAGTGAACGGAATTCAAATGGCGATCGATGGAGGTCACGAGCACTTCACCGGTACTGGTTTCATCAATAAAGGCGGCGCCATTACCTTTGTAAACAAGTTTAACCTGTTTAATTGAGCCGTTGTCGGCAATGATAAATCCAGTCGGACCTGTTGGGTCTATTTCAAATTTAAGCTTGAGTTCGTCGTTACTTAGGCCAAATTTATCGCTGTAACGGCTATAAGTGCAATCGATAATGGGATTAGCGCCGATGGCCGCGAAGACTTGAGAGCAGGGCAGGGCTGCGAGCATGATCAGGGTTTTGACAGAAAGTGATAACTTGCCTTTCATAAATTAATCTCGTTATTTCATTTAACATCATCATATTGTAAGTGTGATGAACGTGAGCTGAACATATCACACCCGATAGGCATCTAACACTTAAAAACTGGATGTTAGATGCCTAGATGCCTAGATGCCTAGATGCCTAGATGCGGGTTAGAGGTTAATGGTTACACGCCAAGATAATCCATAATACCATCACCTGCTTTGCGGCCTTCGTCAATGGCGGTTACCACCAAGTCTGAGCCGCGTACGGCATCGCCGCCAGCGAAGATTTTTTCATTACTGGTTTGAAACGCAAAGGCGCCTTTTGCTGGCGCTTTAATGCGTTGCCACTGATCAAGGTCGACCCCATGTTGGCCAAGCCAAGGGGCAGGGCTGGGCTGAAAACCAAACGCCATGATGATGGCATCCGCCGCGAGTACTTCGTCAGAGCCTTCGATTGGTTCAGGGCGACGACGGCCATTTTGATCCGGCTCGCCAAGCTTGGTTTTAATAATCTTAACCCCAGACACTTCACCTTGGTCGTTAAGCTCAATGGCAGTAGGCTGCACGTTAAAAATAAACTCGACGCCTTCTTCTTTGGCGTTTTGTACTTCGCGTTTTGAGCCGGGCATATTGGCTTCATCACGGCGATAAGCACAGTACACATTTTGTGCGCCTTGACGAATTGAAGTGCGAACGCAGTCCATGGCGGTATCACCGCCGCCGAGCACCACTACTTTTTTACCTTTCATGTCAATAAAATCAGCGGGTGAGTTTTCAAACCCCATTAAACGATTAATGTTCGAAACCAAAAAGGGCAGGGCATCGTATACGCCGGGCGCACTTTCGTTTTCCAGACCGGCACGCATGTTGGTGTAAGTGCCGGTGGCGACAAATACCGCGTCATGCTGGCTGAGTAAATCTTCAAAGGCGATATCCTTACCGACATCGACGCTGAGCTTGAATTCAATGCCCATTGAAGCGAACACTTCTCGGCGGCGGATCATCACTGATTTTTCCAGCTTAAATGGCGGAATGCCAAACGTAAGTAGGCCACCAATTTCCGGGTAGCGATCAAACACCACGGCTTTGACGCCGCCACGCGCTAATATATCGGCGCAAGCAAGGCCAGCAGGCCCCGCGCCAATAATGGCTACTTTTTTATCAGTGGCAACCACTTGTGACATATCAGGACGCCAACCCATTTCAAAGGCTTTTTCGGTAATGTATTTTTCTACGTTACCGATGGTCACCGCACCAAAATCATCGTTTAAGGTACAAGCCCCTTCACATAATCTGTCTTGTGGACACACGCGGCCACACACCTCGGGCAAGCTATTGGTTTGGTGACATAGCTCGACCGCTTCTAAAATCTTGCCTTCGGTCGCCAACTTTAACCAATTAGGAATGTAGTTATGCACCGGACATTTCCACTCACAATATGGGTTACCACATTCGATGCAGCGATCCGACTGCATTTGCGCTTGGCTATCGTTGAAGGGTTTGTAAATTTCAATAAACTCTTCTTTGCGCACGGTGATCGGTTTCTTCGGCGGATCAATGCGTTGTACGTCGATAAATTGAAAGACATTCTGGCTCATAATAATTCCTTATTGGGCTTCAACCCGTAGCTCGGCAGTGGAACGACTACGGTGGCCTAACAATGATGAAAGCTCCGCGGATTTCGGTTTAATTAATCTAAACAGTGGCAAATATTGATGGAAGTTCGCCAAAATATGCTCGGCGCGCTCACTTCCTGTTTCCTCTAAATGCAAGTTGATCAGGCCGCGAAGGTGCTCTTGGTGAATGATTAAATCATCTAACTCAATCGTTTCCACCAGCTCAGGATTTAGCTTCTCGCTAAAGTTTCCTGATTCATCAAGAATATAAGCAAAACCGCCGGTCATCCCCGCGGCGAAGTTAACGCCCACTTCCCCTAATACGGTTATAATGCCACCGGTCATGTATTCACAGCCATTGTCACCGATGCCTTCAACCACGGCATGGGCGCCGGAGTTACGCACCGCAAAACGCTCGCCCGCGCAGCCGGCGGCAAATAGCTGACCGCCAGTGGCGCCGTATAAGCAGGTATTGCCTATGATAGCGGCTTCGTGAGATTTAAACGCCACGCCCGCATGAGGGTGGATCACTAACTTACCCCCCGCCATGCCTTTGCCGACATAATCGTTGGCGTCACCGGTGAGATAAAGCTCGACGCCGCCGGCATTCCATACGCCAAAGCTTTGACCTGCGGTGCCGTTGAGGATGATCTTGATCGGGTCGCCAGCCATGCCTTGATTACCGTGTTGCTTGGCGATGATGCCTGAAATCATCGCGCCTACGGAGCGGTCGGTATTGCGAATAGTATGACGATAGACACCGCCGGATTTATGCGTAATCGCATCACTTAGCTGCTCTGCTAATTTGCGGTTAAGTTCGCCTTTATCAAACGGCGGGTTGGTTTCGGTGCAATATAAAGGATGCCCCATAACACTTTTCGGTGCATACAAAATAGCTGATAAATCTAGCTTACTTTGTTTTTGGCTCTCGCCGTCTTTGACCAAGAGTAAATCGGTGCGACCAATTAAATCTGTTAGCTGTTTTACCCCTAATTGCGCCATCAACTCACGGGCTTCTTGAGTGATAAACTTAAAGTAGTTCATCGCCATTTCAGGTAAGCCGTGGTAGTGGTCGCGGCGCAGCTTTTCATCTTGAGTCGCCACACCTGTAGCGCAGTTGTTGAGGTGGCAAATACGTAAATATTTACAACCTAAGGCCACCATGGGCCCAGTGCCAAAGCCAAAGCTTTCCGCGCCGAGCATGGCTGCTTTGATCACATCTAAACCGGTTTTAAGGCCGCCATCCACTTGCAGGCGCACTTTATGACGGAGGTTATTGGCAACGAGTGCTTGATGGGTTTCAGCAAGGCCGAGCTCCCAAGGGCTACCCGCATATTTTACTGAGGTTAATGGGCTCGCGCCCGTGCCGCCGTCATAGCCAGAAATAGTGATCAAGTCGGCATAGGCTTTTGCCACACCGGTTGCTATGGTGCCGACACCGGGCTCGGACACTAATTTAACCGAGACTAAGCAATCTGGATTAATTTCTTTAATGTCAAAAATCAGCTGCGCTAAGTCTTCGATTGAATAAATATCATGATGAGGCGGCGGTGAAATTAGCGCTACACCTGGCGTGGAATAGCGTAACTTGGCAATTTGTGCGGTCACTTTATGGCCGGGTAATTGGCCGCCTTCACCGGGCTTGGCTCCTTGCGCTACTTTAATTTGAATGACTTCGGCATTCATTAAATAGTGCGGCGTAACGCCAAAGCGCCCCGATGCAATTTGTTTGATTTTTGATAGTCGTTTGTTACCAAAGCGAGCGGGGTCTTCACCGCCTTCTCCTGAATTCGAGCGACCACCTAAGGTATTCATCGCAATTGCTAAGGCCTCATGAGCTTCAGGGCCGAGTGCACCAATGGACATGGCGGCCGAGTCAAAGCGCTGATACAAAGACTCCGGCGCTTCCACTTGGTCAAGTGCAATGGCTTTGGTATCGCTGGTAAGATTAAATAAATCGCGCAGACTGGAAACGGGGCGCTGGTTGACCGTATCGGCAAACACTTTATAGTCTTGGTAATCACCTGACTTCACCGCCACTTGCAAACTGGTCACCACATCAGGGTTGTAGGCGTGGTATTCACCGTCATGCACGTATTTGAGTAAGCCGCCTTGCTCAAGTGGCTTGCGATGAATGTAGGCTTGTCTATGTAAACGCAGTGCATCTTGTTCAAAATCAGTGAATTTTGCGCCGGCAATGCGAGAGGTGACGCCTTTAAAGCAGCGCTCAATGACTTCGTCATCAATGCCGATGGCTTCAAATAACTGCGAGCAGCGATAACTGGCCACCGTTGAAATGCCCATCTTCGACATGATTTTGTACAAGCCTTTATTAATACCGTTACGATAATTATCAAGGGCATCGCGCAGGTTAAGGTTTAAGGCGCCGTTATCGACTAATTGGCCTAAGGTTTCATAGGCTAAATACGGATAGATAGCCGTTGCGCCAAAGCCGAGTAACACGGCAAATTGGTGTGGGTCACGGCAGCTGGCGGTTTTAACCACTATGTTAGTGTCACAGCGTAGGTTGTTATTCACCAGTGCCTGTTGCACTGCGCCCACCGCCATCGCGGCAGGGATAGGAAGTTGCTCTGGTGAAATGTTTTTATCTGATAACACCAGCAATACCGTACCACTTTGCGCTAACGAAACGGCTTGTTGGGCAATGCGCTCAACCGCCGCGTCTAAGCCCTCATCGACGCTAAAGGTGAGGTCTATCTGGCCATGTTGATAGTGTTGCTGATCCAGTGCCAGTAATTGCTTGATGTCACTGTAAAGCAAAATAGGTGAGTCAAACATCACGCGGTTAGCATGGCCGGTAGTTTCGTTAAACACGTTTTGCTCTTGGCCAATACAAGTGGCCAAGCTCATCACGTGACTTTCACGCAGCGGGTCAATGGGCGGGTTAGTGACTTGAGCAAACTTTTGTCTAAAGTAGTCATACAAGCTGCGCGGCCGCTGCGATAACACCGCCATTGGTGTGTCATCGCCCATAGAGCCTGTGGCTTCTTGACCGATTTCGCCCAATACACGGATCACTTGCTCAATTTCTTCAGCAGAATAGCCAAACGATTTGTGATAGCTCTTCAGTGTCAGCTCATCCATTTGCCGCGCGCCAATGGCGTTATCAGCAATTTGACTAAATGGCTGCAAACGTTGGCTGTTGGCACTGAGCCACTCGCGGTATGGGTGGCGGCTTTTTAAGTCTTGGTCAATTTCAAATGAGGTCCATAACTTGCTGGTTTTAGTGTCGATAACAAACAACTCACCAGGGCCAACGCGGCCTTTTTCAACTACCTCATCGGGTTGGTAATCCCAAATACCGACTTCAGAAGCAAGGGTGATAAAGTTGTCTTTGGTGATCACGTAGCGAGCAGGGCGCAGGCCATTACGGTCTAAGCCACAACCGGCAAAACGACCGTCTGTCATCACGATGCCGGCAGGACCATCCCACGGCTCCATGTGCATAGAGTTAAAGTCGTAGAAGGCTTTGAGGTCGTCGTCCATTGATGGGTGTTTTTGCCACGCGGGCGGCACCACTAAACGAAAGGCACGAAATAAATCCATGCCACCAGCAAGAAATAACTCCACCATATTATCTAATGAAGATGAATCTGATCCAGAGGTGTTAACAAAGGGCGCAGCATCTTGCATGTCGGGCAATAGTGGTGAGCCAAATTTATAAGAGCGTGCCTTGGCCCATTGGCGATTGCCTTCGATGGTGTTGATTTCACCGTTGTGCGCCAATAAACGAAACGGTTGTGCCAGTGGCCAACGTGGTGAGGTGTTAGTTGAAAAACGCTGGTGGAATAAGCAGATGCTGGTTTCCATGCGAATATCGGCCAGATCCAAGTAAAAGATCGGTAAATCCTCTGGCATCACCAAGCCTTTGTAAATCACCACTTGATTCGACAAACTGGCAATATAAAAGTCGTCATCATCGTTGATACGCTTTTCAATGCGGCGGCGCACCAGATAAAGGCGACGTTGTAAGTCTGACGCGCGCCAACCCGTTGGTGCGTTAATAAAGATTTGCTGAATATCAGGCACGCTTTGCTTGGCAATATCGCCTAATACATTAAGATCAATAGGTACGGTGCGCCAGCCTACTAAGGTCAGGGTTTCGCGGGCGAGCTCTTCACTGATAATTTGTTTGGCTAATTTAGCTTTTTCACTATCTTGGCTTAGAAAAAGCGTACCGATGGCGTAGTTACGGCCTAAATTCCAGTCGTTTTCTTGGGCGACAGCACGAAAAAAGCTGTCTGGTTTTTGCATTAATAAACCACAGCCATCGCCGGTTTTACCATCAGCGGAAATACCGCCACGATGTTTCATTCTGTCTAGAGCGGAAATAGCAACGCGAACCAGCTTATGGCTGGTTTCGCCCTTAGTATGGGCTATTAAGCCAAAGCCACAGTTATCACGTTCAAAAGACGGGTGGTAAAGAGACATAACTTTGCTCCAATTCCTATCATCGCTAACTTTATATGAGTATCAACTTAGCCTGCGATGATGTGTATTCGTTAAGTTGGCGAGAAACTAACCAGAAAAACACAAGGAGTCAAATTTCGTTTACATTTAACTAGATTTGTTAACATTTATTTTTGTTTAACCTTTTCAGCTGTCTATCAACTTGCTTTCTGGCTCTGAATCCTGCATCTCGAGGTTGTTTGGGTATAGATATTCGTTATTTTGGTGATTAAGCTTAAGTTTAGGCTGTTTTTTAAACAAAAAGTTTACTGCTTTGTTAAAAATATAATAATCCCTTACTTAATGCTTGTTTGATTTACCTCTACAACTTATTTTAATCAGGTGGTTAGCATGTCGACTTTGATTGAAGAGATTGAAGTAAACGCTATGCAGCTACATCATTGGGTGAATACCCTAGGCCAAGATTTAAAGTCTCGTTACGGTGAAACGGTGCGTAAGCTCACCATACATGGCAATTTTACTTGCCCAAACCGAGATGGCACCTTGGGCCGTGGTGGCTGCACCTTTTGTAATGTCGCCTCTTTTGCCGACGAAACCATTGCCGTGCAATCCATTGCGGAGCAGTTAGCTATAAAAGCTGAGCAACTTAAGGCAAAGAGCACGAAATATTTGGCTTACTTTCAGGCGTACACCAGCACTTATGGCGAGGTGCTTGAATTAGACAGGCTTTATCGGGAAGCCATGGCGTATCGTAATATAGTGGGATTATGTGTTGGCACTCGGCCAGATTGTGTCTCTGATGCGGTATTAGCGTTACTGGCAGGCTATCGCGCACAAGGCTTTGAAATTTGGCTCGAGCTTGGCTTACAAACCAGTAATGATAAAACCTTAAAGCGCATTAATCGTGGTCACGGCTGGGCCGAATATGAAACAGTATGCCTAAAAGCCAGAGCGTTAGGGATAAAAGTGTGCACTCATTTAATTGTTGGGTTGCCCGGAGAGAGTTTGCTTGATTATCAGCAGACTATCGATAGGGTCGTGACATTAGGCGTTGATGGGCTTAAATTACACCCTTTGCATATTGTGACAGGCTCAACCATGGCCAAAGCTTATGCCGCAGGTAAATTAGCTGCGCTCACTCTAGAGGAGTATGTGGCGGCAGCGGTGATGATGATTCAGCGCACGCCGGCGCATGTGGTATTTCACCGAGTATCAGCCACTGCCAGAAAACCTACTTTGATAGCGCCTGATTGGTGTGAAGAGCGCTGGAAAGGGATCATCGCGGTGGCGCAAGGGTTAGCTGAGTCTGGCCCTCAAGGCAGTCAAACAAATTCAGGCTATCTTTACCCAAGTAATTTTCGCTGAACGCGTATCTTAAAGTTATTGAAGATACTTAATAATTGGAACGTTCTGTGAGCCAACACGGATGTTTCAATGGATAAATTGTTTAAGACTGGTTAAATAAGCGCAGTCATTCATAATAATGATGGGCTATGGAAAAGGGGGCGCTAAGCCACTATTGAATGTTTAATAAGTGTTTTAAATTAATAATCTATTGCTTATCTGTTGGTTTTTTTGCAGGCTTTAACAGCTTTGCCTTTAGCGCGGATAATCTATTAGATACAGAAAAGCCTAATTCTATCAACTTGATAGTCCCGAACGAGCATTTACCCTTAGGTTTTTATCAAGACAATCTTTTAACAGGCGTGTTAACGGATTATTGGGCGCTGTGGTCAAGAAATACGGGAATTAAGGTGAATGTGCAGACTCAAACGGAGTCTGCCTTAGGTGATACGCGCAATATTCACCTCTCTCTTTCTTCACAAAGCTATGATCCTGATTTATTGCGCATTCCTTTAGTAGGATTAAAAGTAAAATTATATTATTTAAATAAAAACCAACGGGTTATTTCACGAGCATTGCAGGACAAGCAGCAACTTGTTCGTTTAGGTTATGTAGCAAGCAAAGGTTATTTAAGTGACAACGTGGCACAGCAGATTAACGTTCAGGCCAGCGCTTATGATTCTTCTATCGCGCTGATGTGGCATTTAATTCAGGGAGATATCGATGCCATTGCGACGGTTAGTATTGATACAGGAGTTGGGCACAGTGATGATTTACTTACCCTATTTATGAGCGTTTATGATTTGGCCGAGCTAGACATTGTGGCCCAAGTAGAGCCTACACAGGGTGAATTAATTGATTGGATCAGTTGGGGCGCTAACTTGATCAGTGCTTCTGAGTTGCAAAAACTCGACGCTAAATGGCTTTCTATATCGGGAATGTGGTGGTGGATTGTTTTACCCATTGTCATTGTTGCAGCATTAACTATTTTTATGGTGCGTGGCGTTAAGCGCAAAAGGAGCAACAAAGCGTTTCCGCTTTCCGTGATGCCTTTTGCTTCAGTGATTATTAGTCAAGATGGTAAGTATTTACTTGAAGCGAACGCGATGGCACAACAGCTACAGTTGTGTCCATCCAGTCTATATAAGCAGCCGCTGCCTGATTGCCTTCAACCTGTAGTCAATTTAATTCAAACCAGTTTGGATGAAGGTGAAATTGTAAACCAGCAAATTGGTTTAACCTGTTTAGCGGGGAGCTGGCACTTTTTCATTTTAAATGCCAAACGTATTCAGCAGGGTAAGCACTACCATTGGCTATGCCAACTTTGCCGTTTGACTTCGCAGCCTGATTTTCGTCCTTTACCGCAGCAACAAGCCTTACTGCGTGATGTGTTAGCGGCAATTACCAGCCCTGCTTGCATTAAAGATAAACAAGGCGTGGTGCTCGCTTGTAATAAGCTTTGGTCCGATTTATTTGGCTTAAATAATAGTGATGTAATAGGCAAGCGCGACAGAGATGTATTGTCTAAAGATGAGTTAGCGCGTCAGCGTCCATTAGAATCCGCGGCTTGGTTGGGACAGGTGCAGTGTGGTGATGATGTTGTTGTCTATCCCATGGAAAATGAACAGCAACATATTTACGCTTTACTAGTAGTATTGAATCAGTCTCAAATCATGACTCGACAAGAATGCGATGCTGAGAAAGCGCAATATTTAACCGCTTCCTTGATGGCCATGTTTAATGATTATCCTGATCCGGTCGCGATAGTGACAAAAGCGGGACTATGTAAAGTGGCTAACCATGCCTTTGCCGATGCCATGGTACAAAAGCCCTTACCTGAAGTGATTAATCAAGCTGTCGCAAATATTTTGCCAAATGATAAAGTTGATTGGAATAAACGCCAGCATAAACAAATATTTCGTGCTAACGACAGTGTGAAGTATGAAGAGCTGGTGTTTTTGCCCCAAGGCAAGCAACAATGGCTTGAAGTGGTGAAGAATCCGTTTGTGTTTCCACTTGATAACGAATCCGCTATTTTGATGGTGACCCATGACATTACCGAGCGTAAGGATACTGAGCAGCAATTAGCGGACGCAATCGGTAAGTTAGAAGAGCTTAGCTTCATTGATAGCTTAACCCAAGTGGCGAATCGACGTAGTTTTGATGAACAGTTGCGTTATTACTGGCGTAGCAGTATTAGCCAAGAGCAGTCGATGTCGCTGATCTTGTTAGATATCGACTTTTTCAAGCCGTATAACGACAACTATGGCCATCAAGAAGGTGACCAAGCGCTGACCTTAGTAGCCAGTACGATCAAGGATGCATCAAAGCGAGCTACCGATTTAGTGGCGCGCTATGGCGGTGAAGAGTTTGTTATTTTACTGCCCGATACTGACAAAGATGGCGCAGAGCATATTGCTGAAATGATCCGCCAAGCAGTAGAAAATAAAAATATTCCTCATGCTCATTCACAGGTTGCTAAGCATATTACGGTGAGTTTGGGGGTCGCCACCCTGACGCCCGATCCAGATTTAGATTACGACACTTTAATTGAACAAGCAGATTTAGCGTTATATCAAGCCAAAGACAGCGGCAGAAACCAATTACTGCACTTTGAAGAGTTAGCGGGCATAGTGGATTAGCTAGACGTAAGGTAAAAGTATTAATGGCTATTAACCCAAATGTGTCGAAAGCGGCTCGTTATTTAAGCGCATTTATATTTATCGGTATAGGACTATGGTGGGGATCTGCTATTCTGGTTTCGCCTAAACCTGTTTTTGTTGCAACAGTCGCCAGCGTATTCTTTGTTATTTCTTTTGGATTAATACGTAATTTATTCTGGTCTAGGCATATTTCAGTTATTTTCCTCTTTACCATATCGCCATTTATGACATTACTTTGGTTGCCTAGTAAGCAAGGTAATGTTTCTTTATCGACCACGCAAAACTTCGTCGCTCAACTCAATTTAGGAGAGCTCTGGTGCTTCTATATGGTGATCGTTATTTTAAATTTGGGTTTAGCTTACCTGCTGAGTCAAAGTAAAACGCAATTTTATCGGAAGTGGATTTAAGCGTGAAGTAATGTAAACAATCGGACATTTTTCCGGCCAGTTAGCTATTAAGCAAATAAAAAGGCGCCGCTTGGCGCCTTTTTAAATTGTTAACAGAACAGCTAGCGTTAAGGCTTAAAGCCGCCTGGCACTCCTTTTGTCGTAACCGCAACGGCATCATGGGCGTGAAGACTTTCATAATGGTTTACGCGTACCCAAAAATCGGCAAATTCATCGCGTGGCGTTAATGCATGTTGTAAACGGCGTGCTGCATCTTCACAAAACATTAGGTTTTGGCCATTTAAACGCGCAAATTCTTGCTCATCTTCACGCTTAACCGCTGCTTGTACTGGCGTTTGCAGCGCTTGCTCAACCAAATCAATAATTTCAATAATGGGAAGATATTGGTTTTCATTGGTTAATTTTACTTTTACTTGCGCATTGCTGCGCTGACTGTGCGGCGTGGCTACTATGCCTTGTGTTGTACCTAACCATGCATGTACGGCTTCTTTGTCGAGGCTTTCGCCTGCGGCAAAGTTGTCGTTAAAAGCTTGTTGGATCAACTGGCGCGCTAAGGCTGCAGAGCAAGGGCAAGTTGACGAATACGGTACGTTTAATTCAAGCTCAAGCTCAAAGTTGTCGTCTTCTTGGCGTGCGGTTAGTACCACAGGATAGGCTTTCCAGCCTTGCTTACCGCTGATCAGTGACTTGCGACGTAAATGATAATCAAACGACAATTTTAAATGGGCTTGATTGCTTAAATCATCGTGACTAATTAAAAACTCATCTAATAATTGTTTTAGGCTCGCTAAGGTCACTTCGCCATTAACTGATAATTCATCAAGTAACAAATACAAGCGCGACATATGAATGCCTTTGGCTTTGGCGTCAGTCAGGTTCACAAAAGCTTCTGCTTTTGCACTGACTTGGCGTGCAGTTTGATTGTCACTTGAAACCATCAGAGGTAACTCTATTTGGCTCATTCCAACCCAGTCTAATAGTCCTTCTTTTTGGGCGAAGGCACTATTGGCAACGTCCGGCATTGATGATGACATTAAGGCGATACTCCTGATTACTACTAAAACAGACCCAATTCTATCATTGAGCAAAGGTGTTTTGGCTCAAATTTTGATAAGGCCGCGAATTATAAACCCCTAAGGGCAGATTAAAAACCATAAAAAACCAAGGTTTTTCAACTTAGGTCGTTTATTATTGACACCATAAAAGGGAGTGCTTGCATGAAAAAAATGAAAGTCTGGTCGCAGTTTTATGTTTCATACTTAACCCGCTTAGGTATCTTTAAATTCAGTTTAATGATGGCTACTTGTCTGATTTTGTTGGCGCTTTTTGTACAAATTGCCGTCACTCTATTTTTGTCGGGAGAGGTTAAGCAAATAGACCTGATCCGCTCGGTATTTTTTGGCCTGTTAATTGCGCCATGGGCAATATACTTTTTTTCAGCCGTAGTGGATCAATTGGAGCTGGCACGAAAGAAATCAAGTCTGATGGTAAAAAAACTGCAACAGATGCGCGAGCGAGACCTAGAGCGCGCCCAAGAGTTAACCCAAACTATCGAACAAATGCATCAAGAATTTGAGCAGCGTAAAAAAGCAGAGCGCGCTCGCAGCGCGGCGATGACTGAATTAGAAAACGAAATAAAGCAGCGCGAAGAAGCGCAGCGCACTTTAGAAGATAAAACGGCATTACTGCGCTCATTTATTGATAGCTCGCCGGACTTAGTTTACTACCGCAGTGAAGATGGCTGCTTTTCAGGCTGTAACAAAGCAGTCGAAGAGCTCACGGGCCGCACCGAATCGCAATTAATCGGCCTCACGCCAAGAGATGTTTATCGCTCTGATATCGCTGAGAAAATAATTGAAACCGACGCCGCCGTATTTGAATCTAACGAGCCTCTTACCTACGAGCAATGGTTGGAATTTCCATCAGGTCGCAAAGCAAACTTTGAATTAAGTAAGGTGCCTTTTTTTGATCAAAAAGGTAAACGTTTAGGCTTATTGGGCTTTGGTCGCGATATCACCGAGCGCAAAAAATACGAAGAAAAACTTGAGAAAGCCAGTCGTGATAAAACCACCTTTATCTCCACCATTAGCCACGAACTGCGCACGCCCCTCAATGGCATTGTTGGCTTAAGCCGCATGCTGCTCGATGGCGAGCTTAGTCAGCAGCAACGTAAGTACCTTAAAACCATTCATGTTAGTGCCACCACCCTAGGCAATATTTTTAACGATATTATTGATTTAGATAAGCTGGATCGAAAGCGTTTAGAAATCGTCAAGCAGCCGCTCAATTTTCATGACTTTGTTTCAGATTTAGAAAGCTTGGCGCATATCCAAGCGCAGCAAAAAAATCTTTATCTAGCTTGTGAAAATGCGCCTAATCTACCGGATTATATCGAAGCCGATGGTACCCGTTTACGCCAAGTAATGTGGAACTTGATCAGCAATGCGGTCAAATTTACCGATCAGGGGCGCGTTGATATTCGTGTCAGTTCGATGGCATTAGGTGAAGATAAAGCGCGTATTCGCATGGAAGTACAAGATTCAGGTATCGGCATACCGGAAGATCAAATTAAGAAAATATTCTCGATGTATTATCAGGTTAAAGGCACCAAGCAAGCCACCGGAACCGGTATCGGGCTAGCGGTGTCACATAAGCTAGTGAGCGCGATGGGCGGTGAAATATTAGTGACCAGTGAGCTGGGCAAAGGCTCAGTGTTTGCGGTTGAGCTGACAGTTGATGTACCGAAAACACTTAATGAGTTAAGTGAGCAAGTTAAGGCCTTGCCCAATCTCGATATTTTGCTGGTGGAAGACGTCGAGCTGAATGTCACCGTTGCCAAAGCATTACTGGAAAAATTGGGTCATCAAGTCTCGGTCGCCATGACCGGGCAAGCGGCATTAGATATGGCAGAGCAGCATGCTTATCAACTCATTTTACTCGATATTCAATTACCCGACTTCAGTGGTTTTGAAGTAGTGGCTAAATTGCGCGATCGTTTTGGCGACGATCTATGCCCTGTGGTAGCACTGACCGCCAATGTGATTAATGATCGAACGGAATATTTTGAACAAGGCATGGACGATGCCATTAGTAAACCCCTTAGTGTGGAAGCGGTTGCCGCCATGGTGAGTGAGCTATTCGCACATGAGCCTTTACCGGTTGCTGTTCATCGCCATGATCACGTTGAAGTAAAGCTGGAAACCTTATTAGATACTGAAATGCTGGGTGACTTTTTAGGCGCGGTGGGTAAGCCAACGCTTATTTCAAGTGTGGCTTTGTTTGAAAAATTAATGCCTGAATACTTGGCCGTCTTAGAGTCAAACCTCATCGCCCGCGATCAAGACGGCATTGTCAATGAAGCGCACAAAATCAAAGGCGCCGCTGGCTCGATCGGTTTAAAACGCTTACGTGAGCTGGCGCAAAAGGCGCAATCGCCTGACTTGCCCGCGTGGTGGGATAACATTGACGACTGGGTTGAAAAACTTAAGCGCGAATACCCAGCCAACGTTGAGCACTTGTATGAATGGATTGAGCAGCAATGAATCAAGACGCTCATGTTAAGAAAGAAACAGTGATCTTATTGCATGGTTTAGTGAGAACGCCGCGCTCAATGAATACCATCGCCAAGCACTTGCGCCGTCAAGGTTATCAAGTGGTTAACCTCGGCTACGCTTCGCGCCAACATGATGTGATGACCCTAGCTAATCAGGTCATGCCACAAGCGTTAGCGCAGTGCCAAGCGGACCACACCATTCATTTTGTCACCCACTCACTAGGCGGTATTTTGGTGCGGGCATATTTATCCAAGCATAAAATAGAACAATTAGGCCGAGTAGTGATGTTAGCGCCGCCCAATCAAGGCAGTGAGATTGTTGATAAGCTTGGCCATTTACGCTTATTTAAATGGATTAATGGCGAGGCAGGTTTGCAATTAGGCACCGATGAAATGAGTATGCCTAAGCGACTTGGCGCAGTTGATTATGAACTGGGCGTGATTGCGGGCACTCGCAGCGTCAACTTGATTTTGTCGACGTTAATGCCCAGACCTAACGACGGCAAAGTAAGTGTCAGCAGCACTAAAATTGCGGGTATGAAAGCTCACTTAACGCTGCCAGTCACTCATACCTTTTTGATGACCAATCGACGCGTGCTAACCGCCATTAGTGCTTTTTTAGCCACCGGCCTATTTGCTAACTAATATTTACTCGCCCCTTAAATGGGGCAAGAACAACCTTGAGAGCTCGATAGATGTTAAATTTTACTCGTGATGGTCATTGCTTTAATTTTCGCAGTGCTGCCGTCATTATTGAGCAAGGCCATGTGTTAATTCACCAAGGCATTAATGATGATTTTTGGACCTTACCCGGTGGTCGAGTTGAATTTTTAGAATCGGCGCAAGAGACAGTTACCCGTGAGTTGATGGAAGAGCTTGGCATTGTCAGTGACGTTCTCCGGCCATTGTGGCTGGTAGAAAACT
The DNA here is from genome assembly GCF_021295315.1 of Motilimonas cestriensis. GTDB lineage: Bacteria > Pseudomonadota > Gammaproteobacteria > Enterobacterales > CBDFNC01 > Motilimonas > Motilimonas cestriensis. Next base: position 30,999 of record NZ_JAIMJA010000005.1, read on the forward strand.
TTTTCGTCGATGGTGAGTTAAAATATCACGAATTAGGGCACTATTTTCTTACCCGATTAAAGCCAGATGTGCCTTTCGATATGAGCGAAGACTTGGTATGTATTGAACATGGTGGAAGGCTACGTTTTCGTTGGTTTAAGCTCAGCGAAATAGCCAAAGTGAACTTATATCCCACCTTTTTGAAACAAAGCTTATTAGATTTGCCGGACACGCCTGAATACTTTACTTGGAATGAACTCGACAAGTGATATTAGTTGATCAGACTGTAGCCGATGCTCCACTTAATATGCGCTTGGCGCGTTTTATTGCGCTATCAGGCCACTGCTCTCGTCGCCAAGCATCACGTCATATTGATGCCGGTGAGGTGATGTTCAATGGCCGTATTGCCGAGCACATTGATCATGTTCAAACGGGTGATTTGGTGCAGTTAGCAGGGCAAACCTTAACCCTAAAAGCCGCCTTTAGTTATTGGCTATTTAATAAACCTGTTGGCGTGGACTGTAATTTAAGGGCGCATCACAGCGCCAGTTTATTGCACTTGTTACCCGTTGATGCCGGGCGTATTTACCCAGTAGGGCGGTTAGATAAAGACTCGCACGGTTTGCTATTACTCACTGATGATGGCGATTTGTGTCAGCGATTAATTCATCCCGATTTTTATCACCCAAAAACCTACTTAGTGCAAGTAGAGCGCGCTTTTGATGAGGCGTTTTTACTGGCTATGGCGGCGGGTGTGCAACTAAGAGATGGTTTAACTCGGCACTGCCAAATAAGACGGATCGCCCCGGATCAGTTTGAAATTGTATTAACCCAAGGGCTCAATCGACAAATTCGCAAAATGGCGCAAATGCTGGGCTATAAGGTGATTGATTTACAGCGCGTGGCGCTGGCAAATTTAACCTTAGAGGGCTTAGCTTTGGCCGCGTGGCGCCAGCTTTCTGCCCAAGAAGTAGCAAAATTAAAACTCAGCTTGGATATACCTGCGTCTTAAACTGTTAACTTAGCTTCAGTTTCGCTTAAGCCTATTACAAGCGGAAAACATACTATTTTGCTTATCCAGCACTCAGGTAACTTACTATTCTAGCTCGATTTCTTGTTATTTAGTCTTAGAGAGCTAAACACAAAAGCGATTTTCTTGAAATTTTTCGGCTTGGACAAGGGAAGCTCAAAAAATTTGAACGATAGGTATGATAACCCCGAGGTCAAAAACAGAAATATTAATAGTTTAAATTCCACCGCCAAGGTCAGTTTTCGGCAGAAGGCTAACACTATCATGTGCCCTAAATAGGCGCTGAAGCTAACATTACCCCAAAAAATAAGCAGGCGGCTTTCCATCACTTTTTTTACGATGCCATTACCGTGAACCACTGACACCACTAAAACACAGCTCACCAGAGCCAATAGCATAAATTGTTCATGGAATTCGGTTCGTACAACCTCTGCGGAAAATAATTGATTATAAAAACCGGGAGTTAACAAAAAGAAAGCCGACAAACTTGCTAAGGCGAGGGCATTGAGGGCTAATCGAAGGAAGCGACCGGGATGATGATTAAGGTATTCCGTTAATTGGTGTGAGAGAAAAGCGCAGCCAGAGCCGAGCACAAAAATCGGTAAAAAGGGCAGTAAATTAGCGACATACTCAGGTGGAAAAAGCAGCCACCAAGCAACCGAAAATACCATCAAAATGACACTCGTGCGCCATATAGATGTGATTTTATTGAGTAATAAATACGCAATGGGCAGTAAAAAATAATATTGAAATTCGACCGGAATCGTCCAAAAGATGTCTTTGCCGTCGAGTAAGAATATAGCAGCGACGACGTCATCAAGGGAAATGACCTCTAGTCGCAAGCCAAGGTGCAGGTGGGTAATAAGCCAATATGTGAGTAGTGCAGCGACGAAAAGGGGATAAATTCGGATTAATCGGCGCAATAAATAACGTTTGACCCACGGCCATAATTGCTCTCTTGTCGGCTGATATTCAATAAATTGTCGCGTTAACAGAAAGGCGCTTAATACAAAAAAGAGAAATACCCCATACCGTCCTGCGCCACTGAAGCTTAAAGCGGGATGCAGGCTTAGCCCGACGTTAGATGCATGAGAGAGCAGTACCAGTAATACGGCAAATCCCCTGATCCCGTTTAACGACTCAACCTTGCTTACTTGATACATAACAACTTAGTACGTTTTGCCTACATGGTTTTAAGCATAGAGTAGATTTCAAGCTTATAGCGCGATTACCGAGAGCCAACCCTCTCGCCTAGTGAGTCGGATAAAGCCATGTTTACGTGTTTTTGGTCAATAAAATATAAATTCAGTGTTGACATATTATGTCTTTTAGGTATTGTTTCGCTCTATGCCTTTGTTTAATCAGTTCGTAAAAAATATGGTCGTACAATAACATTAGGCTTTGTGTTTGATAAAAAAATAATAGGGCTAGCCTCTGTAAGGGTTAATTTTTTATCGATAAAGATTCAGTGGATGCAAACAGTTAGGGATAATTTGATGAAAAATGCATTAAGCACGATGATAACCATGGCCTGTGCGCTGCTTGTTAGCGGTTGCTTTGCCGAAAAAGAAGTGCCGAAACAGCCAACGGTCGAAACGGTGACCATTACCAGTCCATCTTTGCAAAACAATGTATTACCCATTAAGGCCCAGCGTGAGCTGATTATCTCACTGCCACCCTCTTATCACAGCGATAGCAGCAAAACTTATCCCGTGGTGTATTTACTGCACGGATTAGGCGCCAACGCTTATGGTTGGTTTTCTAATATTGGCGGTGAGCCTAATGTTACCAACGCGCTGAAAACCTTATACGCGCAGCAGCAAATTAACGAAATGATCATCGTGGTGCCAGACAGTTTTACCGAGCATGCCAAAGGTGGCTGGTATAGCAACTCAACGTCGGGTGGCAGCTGGGAGGATTACATCCTTAAAGACGTGATACCTTATGTGGAGGCAAACTATCGCACCAATCAACAACGCGGCATCGCCGGCAGTTCAATGGGTGGCTATGGCGCCCTTAATTTTGCGATTAACTATCCCGAGTTGTTTTCCGGCGTATATGCCATGAGCCCAGCTTTGGTGGGCGAGCATTGGTTAAGTAACATGAAAACCGATGCGCAACTGGCTGACATTAACGCTGGCTTGTCAAAACCAAAAGATCAATGGAGCTGGTGGGAAACCATTAACTATTCCGTCGCTTTAGCATTTGCGCCGAGCAATACCGCGCCCTTGTATGCCGAGGTGCCCTTTACCCAGCAAACGGTTGAACGCATCAGCGCCCACAGCATCATGACCGCCCTTAATCAGCTGTCGGCCAACCAGCTGGAGAATATCAAAGAGAAAGTGACCGCCATTAAGCTTGATGTGGGTAATAAAGACATAGCTATTCGCGGCGATCTGCGCGTGCTATCAAGCGAGCTTGAGCAAAAAGGCATTAACGCGTTTTATAGTGAGTATCCGGGCGGCCATGCTGACCGATTAAACTTATTGATTGAGCAGGAGGTGTTTCAGTTTTTCTCGCAGCATTTTGCCAACGCTTTACCAGCAGAGCCACCAGCGTCACTTGCCGCGATGTCTAACTCGCTGGCGCCTAAGCCACAAATTGTTGAGTTAGACGCCTTTACCCTGACCGGCATTGCTGCGTCAGGTTATGAAGGCAATCAACAGCTAACCGAGCTGTGGCCACGGGTAAATAACTCAGGCATAGATATCAGCACTTGTAACAATAAAGCGGGCATCGGGCTAAGCACCCAAGATCTCTCGGTCTATAACTTCACTAAGTCCAATCAGCTGGAATATATGGTGGGTTGTGAGCTGCTTCAGGGGGCAAGCTTTCCAGCTTCGTTAGCGAGTGAAACCGTTTCGCGCGAGATCCCGAAAAATACCTACGCCGTGTTTGAGTTCAAAGGGGTGATGGACAACCGCTATACCGAGTTTTGGCAAGCCATTATGCTCGATTGGTTCCCCAGTTCTGGCTATGACCACACGGGTGGTTATTTCTTTGAATATTATGGCCCAGAATCTGCGGCCAATAGCGATGAGTCGGTGATGAAGCTTTATTTTCCGATTAAGAAGAAATAAAGCTGATATTGGTAACACGTAATTAACCTGAGCTTGGGATAAATATTATCGTATGAATAATCCGCAAAACCGCTGTGAATATGTCCCTATACGCTCTGCGTTTTCATCCCTGAAAACGAAGCTTTGCTACTCATTCATACGATATTCAATGGTCATGTGCTTAGCCAAAACTAATGTTGATTAAATTGATGATTTTTTTATTGAAGGAAAAAAACGATGAAATATCTATACCTAGGGTTATTGTTATTGTCTTTTCAAGCGGTTAGTGGCGATTTTGTTACTTTTTATAACGATGAAAAAGATTGCTCAATAAAAGAGCTTGGCTATGGTGGCTCTAAGCATGACGCATTGATATTTAAAGGTGAACGTTGGGAAATGAGCGGCATCTCAGGTTGTACTGTGCCTGTTTATAAAAAGGATTTTGAAGAAAAATTCTCTATCTGCTTTTTAACCGCAATGCGCGTAATGAAAACGGGTGAATGTTCGTTTCGAGGGAATGGGAAGCATCATGGCGATGATGTCTACTACTTTGCATTTGATGATAAAGAAACCCTGCACTGCGAGTTTAGTTGCATGAAATGAGAACATAGCCATCAACCGAGCGAGATTGTTGAGGGGCGTATGTAATGGAAATAAATGAACTGGTGAATCCAAAATAGATACGTCTTTTGGTTGGCAAGCTACAACGACGAGCGCGCAAATCTGCTCCGATACTCCCTATAAATGGATATTTAATTATTTCTGTTTATTTATACAGTTATAATGGGGTTTGGCTGGTTCTGCCAAGTTTTGGCTCGGTAAATAAAATGCAAAAGTCTCGCTTTGTTCACATCGAGTTCTTAATTCATTGATATATAATCACAAAAAATATCAGCCCACTGATTTACGGGGGCCAAATTAGGTCTCGGTAATGTTGAGTCTTGGTTTGTTTTCCTCTTGGATTAGAGTTAACAGTCGATTTATGAGGCTAAAGTTTTGATAAATAATTATTTTAATGGGTTAGGTCTAGACGTTAGCGTGTGGCTTTGCCAAGAAAAGTGTGTAATACACTGTTAGGTTAAACGGAGGTCTCAACAAGGTATGAATATTTTTCTTATTGCTGCAGGTACATTAAGTGCAATAGCTGCCATTCTACATTTTGGCTGTATTTATTTTGGTGCATCTTGGTATCGCTTCTTTGGTGCAGGAGAGAAAATGGCGTTGCTTTCTGAGCAAGGGAGTATAAAACCAACACTCATAACTAGTGGGGTTGCACTAGTTCTCGTAACTTGGTCAATGTATGCGTTTTCTGCTGCTGGGGTTATTTTCAAACTCCCTTTAATTCGTTTAGCTCTCATATTAATAACGTTAATCTATTTTGTCCGTGGGATAGTTGGTTTCTTCTTTGTAAAGTCACCTATGGGGCGCTCACCTGAGTTTTGGGTTTGGAGTTCAATTATTTGTTTATCTTTTGGTATTGTTCATCTAGTCGGATTAAAACAGCAATGGCCTAGTTTATGAGCATTCACGAAAGTACATATTATCGGAGGCAGCATGTCACAGGTCCAGGAAGGGTTCTTGTCTCAATAAAGTAGTTCGTAAAATGCCAGAAGACGGCGTCCTTGTGGTTAAGCGTCTCGCCTTAAAGCAAGAAGAGGCTGAGATACAGTTTGAGCGTGATAGGCATATTGAAGAAGTATTGGCAGGGGTGCAAAGTGCAAATGAAAAGCACAATGGTAACCTTGAAGTTCAAGAGATTGAGGTAGTCCCAAATGACTATCCACAACGTGGTCAGGTGATGTCTGCTGCTTTTAAAATTGCAGAGCATGTGCTTACCAAAAACATTTATCAAGCGCAGGCTGTCGGAACGCCCTTCCGCTCCTTCGTCGCTACAAGTCGTCCGCAGCTGCGGGCGTTAGTGGGCAAGGAGAGCCATGAACCAAGCCATACACTTTAAGACATCAATGTTTGATGTTTCTAAGGAAAAAGAGAATCCCATTAATCCGATCTACGGTATATCTCTGCTTGCTTGGCTCAAATCTGAGTTGGCGGGGAAAATCGAAATTACTGAACCTGATGCAGAAGATTGGGGTTGGTATAGTGAATTGGAGTTTGAAGGCAATAACTATCTAATTGGCGCTTGTGCCTACTTCGAAAAAGGCGATAATCCAAAAGATGAAATCGAGTGGGTATTCCAGGTCGATAAGTACCGAAGTTTTAAAGAGAAGCTCTTTGGCAAGAATAAAATGAATGCCTCTGATAACTGCTTTGTATTTTTTAAAACGCTGCTTGAAGAAAACCCAAATTTCAATGATGTTCAAGTTGCGTAATCCACTAACAAGGCCAAGCACTATCGTGCAATACAAAAAAGTGCATTGCACCTCCCTGATCGACTTCTTAGGTGTTAGGGTAGCTAGTGGTGGTTATCTGGTGAGAGGTTATGCCATCTCATACGGATAATTTATCCATGATTTCTTCCCATACTTCACAGTCCTTACCAACAACACAAAAAAGTTCACACTCTTGGTCGAGCAAACTTAGAAGCAGCTACGCTTTTTATCTTCACCACCAAGGGCTTCTACTAGCGCGGGAATAAAGGCTTCTAACTCATCTGTCATTAGCGCAAAGTCTGCGTCAAAACGGGCGGCAAAGTCATCGCCGTCAACGTCTCCGTTTTCTTGCCAGTTTAGTCACTAGCTTGTCGGCGTCTAAGTGGGCTTTAATTTCTTCTGCGGTCAAATCTTGCTGCTTACAACGAATAATACCGCCGTGCTCTAGGGTGCTGCGCGGCAAAGTAACGGGACACTTGCAGTGAAGATGTAAAAGAGGATGTCAGCTAGACCCCCGTTCAACGTAAATAAAATCGTCAATCATTTAATTACTATACCAACTAAAATTATTTAGTCTACTAAATATTGTAAAGGGCTGTTTTGTTGGATTTCTTTAAAATAAAAGCATTAATATATAATAAAAAAGCCAATTCTTGCTTATTTTGGATAGTTTCACTATGCTTTAAACATTGTTTTCATAAAAACAATTCTTTGACCTCTAACTAAATTTTAGGTTGAAATGTCTTATCACGGGCAAGTTAGGATGAATAATGTTAGTTGATTTAAACAAATTAAATGGTAGTACCATTAATGCGGTCGATGGCGAAATAGGAAAAGTAAAAGATGTGTATTTTGATGATCGATATTGGACTATCAGGTTTTTGGTCGTTGATATACAACCTTGGGTACCATTAAGTCAAAAAACCTTAATCAGTCCCATTTCCTTACTCGACTTTAATTTTGAAGAACAATTGCTTAATGTTTCCATGTCAAAAGACTTGGTTAAACACAGCCCCGGTATTGAAGAGCATGAGCCGGTCTCCCGCGAGTTTGAAAGAAAATATTTTGATTATTATGGTTATGGCTATTACTGGATGGGTCCAGAGCCTTGGGGCCAATATACTTTTCCCACCGCATTAGTTACCCGCCAGAAGGCCCCGGTATTAGAACAAGATGATGTACAACCCAGTAACCATTTACGCTCTGCCGATGAGATAACTCACTATGGCATCGTCGCGCGTGATGGCAAGAAAGGCTATGTAAAAGATTTTATTTGGGATACCGACAATTGGTCGCTGCGTTTCATTGTGCTTGACACGAGAGAGTGGTTACCAGGCGGTAAAAAAGTACTGATTGCTCCTGAAAAACTGGGGAGTTTGAGCTGGGAAGATCAAACGCTTACGTGTCATATGAGTGTTGAGCAAATAAAAGCATGCCCAGAATATAGTGCTGAAAAATTAAATGATCCTGACTACTTAGAGGCAGTTCAAAAGGCTTTATGAAGTAGTAACACTGTTAACCGCGAGGGTTATCGCCATTTGATTCTATTGACTATTAATAACTTTACTATTAAGGAGGCAAGTTATGAGTATGAAAGAAGCATACCAAAAGAAACTTCAGGCGCAATTAGATGAGTGGAGTGCCGAAATCGACAAACTCAAGGCAAAAGCCGACCATGCAGAAGGTGATGCACAACTTGAGTACTACAAGGAAATTGAGGAGCTGCGGTCCATGCAGGAAACTGCCACAAAAAAACTAACCGAACTTAAGGATGCTGGTGATGATGCTTGGGAGGACCTCAAGGCAGGTATTGATAGTGCGTGGGACTCTCTTAGTAATGCAATGAAATCAGCTGGTTCAAGATTCAAGTAGATATCATACTCGCTCGAATTCAATAATTAAGGATGTAATAAATGAAATCACATATCTTTGCATTGATGTTGGCCGGCATAATGGGGGTGACTCCTCTGTGTTATGCCCAAGCACAAAACGCTGACACTTCAATAGAAGAGGTTAAGAAAGAAACTCAGGATTTGCTTCAAACCATCGATTCATACACCGCAGACAAAAAAGATGAAGCTGTTCAAGAAGCAAAAAATGGCCTCGATAGACTGGATAAGCGTATCGATGCGCTAGAGGCGAGAGTTGACAAAAACTGGGATAAAATGAGTAATGTTGCCCGCGAGGAAGCTCGTGAGAACCTTAGAGCACTTCGCAAGCAACGGAATCAAGTTGCCGAATGGTATGGCAGTATGAAAACAAGCTCAGACGATGCCTGGGACCATATGAAACAAGGATTTTCTGATGCATATGAAACCCTAGAGGGGGCGTGGGAAAAGTCTGAAAAGGAATTTGACTCTAGCAAATAGAGTTTCGGACTACCTAAGCCACACCGCTTATTCAAAACGTTAGGCAAAATAGTACCTATGGGCTTTTCTGATTACTCACCATTAGCAACTTTACTATTGCATATTGATGTTGCTTGCGGAGTCGATACCATTCGTTAAAATGTCGAGTGCCCATGCTATTTTCAAGCTACGTCAGTAAGTGTGAATAAATCTTTAATACCCACAAACCCCATCAGGTTTGTGGGTATTAAAGTAGCTAATTACGCTTTTTTATCTTCACCGCCAAGGGCTTCTACTAGCGCGGGGATAAAGGCTTCTAACTCACCAGTCATTAACGCAAAGTCAGCGTCAAAGCGGGCGGCAAAGTCATCGCCGTCAACGTCTTCGTTTTCTTCACGTAATACGTCTGAGAATTTAACTCGTTTCACGCCCATGTCTTCACCTAAGATGAACGACACGTTTTCTTGCCAGTTTAGCGCCAGTTTAGTCACTAGCTTGTCTGCGTCTAAGTGGGCTTTGATTTCTTCGGCGGTTAAATCTTGCTGCTTACAGCGAATAATGCCGCCGTGCTCTAGGGCGCTGCGTAGCTCGGCTTCGTCTTCAATGTTAAAGCCCGCTGGAATATTGCCTTCGTTAAGCCAGTCGGTCATGGTGAGCTCTGGTGGCGTGGTTAGGCTTAGCGGCACCACCGGCAAGCTGCCTAAACATTTACGCAGTAGGGCAATTAACTCTTCGGCTTTTTTCGCGCTTGATGCGTCAACCACAAGTAAGTCTGATTTTGGGCTGATCCAAGCAAAGGTTTGGCTGGTGCGGCTAAAGGCGCGTGGCAGCAGCTCCATGATGATGTCTTCTTTGAGCGCGTCTTTTTCTTTTTTCTTTAATGCGCGGCCTTGGGTTTCTTCAAGGGCGAGGGCTCGCTCTTCGACCATGTCTTTGATCACTGGGCCCGGTAGCATTTTTTCTTCTTTTTTAACACAAAGCAGAATGTTGCCGTCAGCGCCGTGAGTCAGAGTTTGGCCAAACTTGCCTAAGGGTTTTACCCAGCCAAATTTCGATACGTCTTGCGAGCCACAAGGGGCAAATTCAAAATCCGTTAAGGTGTTTTCCAAGGCTTCAATGGTGTGTTCAAAAGGGCGGGTAAAACGATAAATTTGCAGGTTTTTAAACCACATAGTATTGATCCACTTATATAAAATATCTGCACCTTACGCATGACTAAGCGTATTGATAGCGTCAGAAGGGTTGGAAAAGGTCACTTAGGCATGCATGATAAACTATTTTTAGCTTATTATGATCCCTGCTTTGGGCTTTTTTGTTTTCGGCGAGCCACTCCTCATTTTTTTACTAGGCATTTATTATTTCAATGAAATTTATTCACACTTCTGATTGGCATCTTGGCCGTCAACTGCATAACCAATCTTTACTTGACGATCAACGCCATGTATTAAATCAAATTATTGAGTTAGCCCAGCAGCATCACGTGGACGCGGTAGTGGTGGCGGGTGACATTTATGATCGCTCGGTGCCGCCGGCGCAAGCGGTGAGTTTGCTCAATGAAGTGTTAACAACCTTGGTAAAAGAGTTAGCTATTCCTGTGGTGATGATTGCGGGCAATCACGATGGCGCTGAGCGGTTAGGTTTTGCCAGTGCGCAAATGATAGCCAGTGGTTTGCATATTACCGGCCCATTGAATGAGCAAATAACGCCGGTAGTGATTAAAGGGCGTTCAGGTGTTAGCGCGGCTTTTTATTCATTACCTTACGTTGAACCAGCCACGGTGCGCAGTGTGTTTGATACCGCTGCAACTAGCCATCAAGAAGCGATGCAAGTGTTACTTGAACAAGTGCAGCAACAGATTGATGCCAGTAACAATAAAGTCAAAAATGTGGTGGTCAGTCATTGCTTTTTAGATGGCGGCGAAGAGAGTGAGTCAGAGCGCCCCTTAAGCATTGGCGGCGCCGATAAAATTGCGCCCAATTTATTTAGTGAGTTTGACTATGTCGCATTAGGTCATTTACATGGCCCTCAATACAAGGGGCAACCTCATGTGCGTTATAGCGGCTCAATCTTGAAATATTCCTTTAGTGAGCAGCACCAAAACAAATCCGTCACCTTAGTAGAGCTGGCTGACAATGCACCCGCGCAGGTTGAGCTGTTGCCGTTAACGCCGCTGCGTGATGTGCGCATTATTGAAGGATTTTTGGCGGACATTATTGCCAGTAGTGAGCAAGATTCTGCCCTTGATGATTACATTATGGTGCGCTTGCTGGATAAAACCGCGATCTTGGATGTGATAGGTAAAATTCGCCAAGTGTATCCCAATGTATTGCATATTGAACGCACCGGTTTGATGGCGGAGTCGGCGCAATTAGAGCGGCGCACTGATCACATCAAAAAAGGCGAAATGGCGATGTTTAGTGACTTTTTTTCGCAGGTGCAAGGAGAGGCGCTCAGTGAGCAGCAACAAGCTTGTATTAACGCCACCTTAGATGAGCTACACCAGCAGGAGCAAAGCCAATGAGACCGATTCATTTAACCATGACGGCCTTTGGCCCGTTTGCTGATACTCAAACCATCGACTTTGCCAAGCTCGGGCAAAACCCGCTGTTTTTACTCAATGGTCCCACTGGCGCGGGTAAAACCTCGATTTTAGATGCCATCTGTTTTGCTTTATATGGCAAAAGCACCGGCGATGAGCGCGAAGCGGCGCAGATGCGCTGTGATTATGCCGCGCCAACGACACTGACCGAAGTCACCTTTGAGTTTGAATTAGGGTCGCAGCGCTATCGTATTCGCCGTGTACCGGAGCAGGCAAGGCCGAAAAAAAACGGTGAGGGCACCACAGACCAAAAACCAGAGGCGCAGTTATATCGCGTAGATGGCGAGCAAGAAGTGTTATTGGTACCGAGTAAAGTCAGTGAGGCCAATGCTTTAATTGAGCAGTTAACCGGACTGGATGCGGATCAATTTCGTCAAGTGATGGTGTTGCCGCAAGGCAAATTTCGCCAGCTGTTAATGGCTGACTCGAAAGAGCGAGAAAAGATTTTTAGCCAGCTGTTTCAAACTCAAATATATCGCAAGATTGAAGACAAGCTAAAAGCCCAAGCGGCGGCGCTGCGTAAAGAAAACGATGCGCTTGCCAATCAACGCGCCGGTATGATCAATGCCTTAGAGCTTGAAGAAGGGATTACCCTAGAAGATGAGCAAGCTAAGCTTGCGCCGAAGCTGGCGGATGCCTTAACGCAAAAAAATGCTCACACACAAGCATACGAGCAAGCTAATCATGCTCTTGTTAGTGCCAAAAGTATTGCCGCGGACTTTACTGCTTTAGCCCAATTAAAAGCCGAGCAGCTTAAGCTAGATGAGCAAAGCGGCGTGATAACGCAAACTCAGCAACGGTGTGAGCGTGCCCAGCAAGCTCAGCAGATTGAGCCTAGTTACCAATTCTATTTGGCGCGCGAACAAGAGGCGCAGTTAAGCCAAAAAGCGTTGCAGCAAAGTGAAGAGCAATTAAAACAAGGGCAGCGGGTAGCCAGCGAAAAAGCAGCTGAATTTGCTAAATTAGCGCAGTTAAACGAGCAGGCTAAAGCTGAGCAAGCTGAGTTACAAAAGCTTAATGGCTTAACTGTGCCTTTTAACGCTCTTGCTGAACTTGCTCGTGAAATTAAACAAGCCGAAACCGCGCGCTTGAACGGCCAGCAACAGCTGCAAACATTTGAGCATAAGTTGGCGCAATGTTTACAACAAAAGCAAAGTGATGACGCCGAGCTGGCAAAGCAGCAACAACTGGCTGAGCCATTGTTTAATTTGCAGCAGCAATTTAATGCTTTACAAGCTCACGAAAAAACCCACCAACAGTGGCTTAAGGCCAGTGCTGAACTAGCTTTGCTAGGCGAAAGGCTGCAACAGTCTTTGGTTAATGGCAAGGCGTTAAACCTTGCTGAACAAAAGGAGCGTGAGCAGCTTAATCAGGCGCAATTACGCTGGCATCAAGGTCAAGCGGCCATTTTGGCGCAAACCCTGCAGCAAGGCTTGCCATGTCCTGTTTGTGGTAGTGGTTCGCATCCTGCGCCCGCCCAGCCACAACATGACCTCCCCACAGAAGCGGTATTAGAGCAGTTAACCCAGCAGGCGAATAAGGCGCAGCAGGACTTGGCCAGCGCACGCCAAGAATACAAAAGCTTAAATGTGCAGCTAACGGAAAAACAGCAATTTGTTGCTGAGCTGGCGTTAAGTTTGGGGGAATATGTTCAATACAGTGCGCAGCAGTTAACCCAGCACCTGCAGGGGCTAAAGGGGCAAGTTGAACAGGCGCAATTGGCGCAAAATCAGGTGAAAACCATTACGGAGCGCTTAAAGCAACAGCAGCAACAAGAGGAGCCACTGCGCCAACAAGTCGACGCTGAGTCTAAAAGAGTGAACCAATTACAAAGTCAGTTGGCGCAATTGCAAGGTAAAGAGGCTAGCCTGCGCGAGCAAATTCCCACTGACTTTAGCTCCCTAACGCAACTTGAGCGGGCCATTACCGCAGCGACAAAAGCGCTGACTGAGCTTGAGCTTAATATTCAAACCATACGAGACCAGCACCAAGTTGCGCAAACCGCACTGGCGCAACTGCAGGCGGCGAACACCGCTGCGATAGAACAAAATGAAACCAGTAAAACGCGCCAAGAGCAGGCGTTAACTGGGTTTAATCATCAGCTAGCAGCGGCAAACTTTGCCGATCTGGCTGCTTACAAACAAGCTTGTTTAACCAAAGCGGAAATCAGCGCCCTGACTGAAGAAATCAATGCTTATCAACAAGCTTGCCAAAAAAATCAAGCCAATACCGCTCAGTTAGCCGAAAAGTTAACCGATATTAACGAGCCCGATATGGCGCAATTAACGCAGCAAGCTGAGAGGCTATTGGCGCAAAAAGCACAAGCCGAAGCGACTTGGCAAGGGCTACACAACCGTGCCGAGCAGCTGCAAAAAGCCGCACTGCAATTAGCTGAGCTGGGCAAAAAGATAACGCAGGTTGAACAAGAATACGAAGTTGTCGGCACGCTGGCTAATGTCGCCAATGGTCAAACAGGAAATAAGATTAGCTTACAGCGATTTGTGCTGAGTGTGTTACTGGACGATGTGTTGCTAGATGCCAGTGCCAGACTACAGTTAATGAGTAAGGGTCGGTATCGCTTATTGCGCAAAGAAGAAAGAGCGAAAGGCAATAAAGCGTCAGGGCTAGAGCTAGAAGTAGAAGATGCATACACAGGTAAAGTGCGCTCGGTGGCAACGTTAAGTGGCGGCGAAAGTTTTATGGCGGCGCTGGCGATGGCGCTGGGGCTTTCTGAAGTGGTGCAAGCCTACGCCGGTGGTATTAAGTTAGACACGCTTTTTATCGATGAAGGCTTTGGCAGCTTAGACCAAGAGTCTTTGGATTTAGCGGTAAGAACCTTGATGGATTTACAAAGTAGTGGTCGCATGGTCGGGGTGATTTCCCATGTTTCTGAGATGAAAGAACAACTTAGTACACGCGTGGATGTAAATAAAACATCAATTGGAAGTACTTTAACCCTTGTTTTACCTTAGTGAACTATCGTAATATTCGAGCGGCTATATCGTTATTACCGAATTTAGTAAGTTTTTATGCTGTGAGAAAGGAATCTCTATTTTGCAAGGTTTTTTCATCTTAACGTCACAAAAATATCACTTTTGCTCAAGTCAAAGCTTGTTTGTCATATAAGTGTCATACAAACAACTAATAATGCAGTCAATCGTAATAAATATAGAGTTACAAGATGTCTAGAAGAATACTTGTAGTAGAAGATGAAGCTCCTATTCGTGAAATGCTTTGTTTTGTACTAGAACAAAAAGGTTATGAGGCAATTGAAGCGTCTGATTTCGAGATGGCATTAGAGAAATTAGTTGAACCGTTTCCTGACTTAATTTTATTAGATTGGATGTTGCCTGGTGGTACCGGGATCCAACTGATAAAACAGCTAAAACAAGATGACATTACGCGTCAAATTCCGGTAGTGATGCTGACAGCGCGTGGTGAAGAAGAAGATAAGATCCGCGGCCTCGAAGTGGGCGCCGATGATTACATCACTAAACCTTTTTCACCTAAAGAGCTGATGGCGAGACTTAAAGCGGTGATGCGCCGCGTTTCACCGACGTCTTTAGATGATGTGATTGAAGTACAAGGTCTTAAATTAGACCCTGTTTCTCATCGCGTCAGTGCTAATGAAAACCCATTAGAAATGGGGCCAACAGAGTTTAAATTGTTGCACTTTTTCATGACTCATCCTGAGCGCGTATATAGCCGTGAGCAGTTGCTCAATAATGTGTGGGGGACCAATGTTTATGTTGAGGACCGCACTGTTGATGTTCACATTCGTCGTTTACGTAAGGCGGTAGCAGATGAAGGCCATGACCGATTGATTCAAACGGTACGTGGCGCAGGTTATCGCTTTTCAACACGAATGTAGCTAGGCTTTATAAACGGATTTAGCCAGACTATTTTGACTGGATAGACAAAAGGAAAACGGTACGCTCTATGTTGCAACCCTTCTCTTGGATGATACTTTTTGTGCGAGTGCTGTTTTTCTATGTCCCCTTTTTCATTATTGGTTTGCTTGTTGATGATTTGGTGTTATGTCTGTTAATCGCGACAGTAGTACATCTTGCTTGGCATTATAACAACCAGAAGAAGTTGGCTGACTGGCTCTGGCATGATCGCAGTTTGATCCCGCCAAATGGACGAGGCAGCTGGGAAATAGTATTTAACGGTATCTATAAGTTGCAACAGCGACACCGTATTCGCCGTCGAGAGCTTGCTAGTGTTATTCGCCGCTTTCGAGAAGGGGCCGAAGCTTTGCCTGATGCCGCGGTAGTCTTTAAAACCGATGGCAGCATTATTTGGTGCAACCGCCTTGCTGAAGGGATATTAGGCTTTCGTTGGCCGGAAGACGCGGGACAACATATTGGTAATCTGATCCGCACCCCTAACTTTGTTGATTACTTAAAAGCGCGTGACTTTGACACCCCGCTTGAAGTGGTTTCTCCAGTGCAAGCCGACAAACTATTAGAATTTCGTATCATGCCTTATACCTCTGGGCAAAATATGCTGGTGGCTCGAGATGTGACACACGTTCGCCAATTAGAAGCGATGCGTCGCAATTTTGTGTCCAGTGTGTCCCATGAATTGCGAACGCCTTTAACCGTGCTAAAAGGGTACCTTGAAATGATTGAAGATGCCCCTGAAGCGAGTTCAGGTATGTGGGGCAAGGCTCACCATGTAATGGCCGAGCAAACGGCGCGAATGGACTCGCTGGTTGAGCAGCTACTTACATTATCTCGGATTGAAGCTACGCCGGATGTCGATCTCGAGCAAACGGTTGATGTCCCTTCTATGTTGGGTTTAGTGGAAAAAGAAGCCCAAACGTTAAGTGGTGATAAAAACCACAAATTAGTATTTGAAGTAAACCCAGAATTAAAAGTGCGCGGCGATGCAGAGCAGCTGCGCAGTGCCATTTCTAACTTGGTTTATAACGCGGTCTATTACACGCCAGCCAAGCGTGAAATTAAAGTGCAATGGCTTAAGCAAGATAAAGGTGCGCACTTTGCCGTAACCGATAAAGGTAACGGTATTGCCCCTGAACATATATCACGCTTAACTGAACGTTTTTACCGTGTGGATAAGGCTAGATCACGCGAGACGGGTGGATCAGGTTTAGGCTTGTCTATTGTAAAGCATGCGTTAAGTCACCATAGCAGTGCCCTAGAAATTGAGAGTGAAGTAGGCGTTGGTAGTCGATTTAGTTTTACCATTCCATCACAGTTTATTTATTCTTCTTCTACACCCCACTAACAAATACTGTAAACACAGAAACTTGTATATTTTATGATGAAGTTATACATATATTTTATGCTTTATCCCTCCGCTGAATAAACTCAACATAAATAAGATTTAAGTCCGCTGATGCATCACACATACATCAGAAATATATCTTAAGGGATATATTTCATTATTTGGTGAGTTGTGGTCTTACCTTTACTTTTGCTATATTGCTGCACATGTGTCTAGATGAGAATTGTTCTCACTATTGACTATTTGCATAATATATCGGGTAACTAATGGACTATATTAAAAACCTCACGGTTAAAAGTAAGATCTCTTTTTTGGTGACTGTAGCATCTTTGTCCATCCTCCTAATGGCTTGGTTTGGCGCGTTAGAGCTAAAAGACAGTATGCTAGCGGAGCGAAAGCAGCAGCTAAAATATCAAGTTGAAGCTGCTAAAGGGGTGTTTACACACTATCAAGAGCAAGTTGTTCGTGGCGAAATGGAATTAGAAAGAGCGCAGCAGTTAGCCTTTAAGCAACTTTCTGAAATGACTTATGGCGATGATGGGTACTTTTTTGTTTTTAATAACGATTTTGTTTTAAAAGCCAGTATGAAAGGCTCGAGTAAAATTGGTAGTAACGTTGGTTCAACCAAAGACAGTTATGGCGTTTATCTGTATCGCGAGATTTTAAAGTCTGTGCGCATGGGGGGCGGATCGGGTTACTTTGAATACCATTTCCCAAAAACACCAGGTGGAAATCCTGATGCAAAATTGTCGTATGCGGCTGAGTTTGCGCCTTGGGAAATAGTATTAGGCTCTGGTGTTTATTTAGATGATATCGAAAAGCTATACATTGAACGTCTTTGGAGTAAGGGGGGCATTTTTGTCGCCATTTTACTCGCTCTCATTGCTACCTCTTGGTTGATCATTAGTTCAATTGTTAAGCCACTTGGCTTGATTGTGAATGCTATGGGCCTAGTTGCCAAGGGGGATGTGACGGTAAGAATTAACATCGACAGTCAAGATGAAATGGGTATTTTAAGTCGTGAAATAAATACCATGTTGGACTCTTTTCAGGGGCTGCTAAGATCAGTTCAATCTAGTTTAAGCGCGTTGAATTTGTCTGCGGATGAATTAGCCGTGATTGCAAATCAGACCAATACCGGCGTGCAAAAACAGATGTTAGATGTTGATACAGTGGTCAGTGCGGTAGAGCAGATGACATTAGCTGTTAAAGAAGTCGAAGCCAGTACCGCACAAGCATCCGAGGCAACCAGTGAAACCAATAATGTGGTGCGTGAAGCTAGCCTATTAATCAATGAGACACTGGATTCAATTAACCAAGTCTCTAGCCAGGTTGAGCATGCTGTGACGGTGGTGAATGAGCTTGAAGCTGGCTCAAGTGAAATAGGCGAAGTGCTAAATGTTATTTCAGGTATCTCAGAGCAAACCAATTTATTAGCCCTTAATGCGGCCATTGAGGCAGCGCGAGCAGGTGAGGCTGGACGAGGTTTTGCGGTAGTGGCGGATGAAGTAAGAAGTTTGGCTCATAGTACGAAAGATTCCACTATAGAAATTCAGAAAATGATTGAAAAACTTCAATCGTTAGCAAAAGGTGCTGCGCGAGCCATGGAGCAAGGCCGCAATACGGCGCGTGAAAGTGTTGTTGCTGCGGGCAAAACCGGTGACAACTTGAATGTGGTAGTAAAACAAGTTGAGCGCGTTAATGACATGAATCATCAAATCGCATCTGCGACCACTGAGCAAGCAGCAGTGGCGGAAGAGGTGGCACGCTCGATGGTAAACATCAGTGTCATTTCTTCGCAAACAGGTGAAGGAAGCCGCGAAACCCTTGCTAACAGCAGTAAAGTGAAAGCTTTGTCTGATGATGTAACTAAGCAAATATCTGCATTTAAAGTTTAACTATTTGATTTAATAATCCATATATGAAAAGCGCTGTAGCGCGCCACATAGTTTAGAAAGAAAATTCGGTTAGATTGAAAAATCATAACCAACAGCCTATTTTACTAAGTTTACTTATTTAAAATTAAATATTATTAAACGTGCTTAAACGACTGTTAAATCACACCTCAACTTCACTGTAAGGTAAGTTGGCCGCTTGGGCCACTAGTTCACCGTCTTTAATGTAAACCTTTCCTGAGGCGATGCTATCGCCTAATACTAACTCAAATGAGCCGTTGCTATGTCTTACGGTAGTTGTGCCATTATTGTGCACGTTCACTACCGTCGCGATAGTGCGCGCTGGGGGCTTGAGTAGCCCTGAAAAGCGTTGATAGGCATTGCTCATGCAGCGTTTCTCATCAAGGTAATGGTTTGGTTAACACTCAGCTTACCCTCATTGTCGATACTAATATCAATAGCTAAGCTATCGCATGTGGCTTTAAATACCTCTGCGTCATACGACACACCAACTAGCATACCAGGTGTAATGGGCAGTAAATCAGGCATTAACTTAGTTTTAATGGTGTTAATTATCTTGTCGCCAGCATCTGCCAGCACAGCAGTGCCGCGTTGGCGCGCTGCTTGAACATCGGTGATCAGGTTGTCCACCACATCATCAGCAAACTTATCGCCTGGTGTGCCTTGTCTGCGTACACCGCAAGCCACGCCTTGCTGCTCCCCTCGCACCAGCACCTTATTGGCCACTGGCCGAATTTCTTTGCGCTCACTGAATGCCGTAATTACATTTGGAATAAGTACCACATCAGCGACCGCGACTTGAGTATTCCAAGGCGTGACTGGCCATTTCGGCACCAAATGAATGCTACGAGCAGCATCGTCAACCAACAGCATAGCGCCACATGATTTCGCCATCGCGGCAATGGCTTCTGCAGGTGTTTTGTCTCGATAGCTAAAGCAATGAGCGGGAATAATGTGATCGACAATATCAGCTGTGACCGTCCAGCCGGTGTTTACTAAAATATCGCTCATAATGCCCAGCAAGCTGCGCTGAGTTTGATTACTCATCGAGGACTTTTCAAGGTATGGCGCTGATAACTCGGCCAAACGACTTCGACCGGTGCCAAGCCATGACTGAGAGCCAAACGCGTGCGAGGTGCTACTTTGCTCAATCAGTATCAGAAACAAATAACCATTCACGTTCAATTCAAGTAATTGATTCATTGCGCGCTGCATATCAATGCGGGAGCCAAAAGCCACCGACCAAGTGCCTGCAAATTGTTCTCGTCCATGCTGATAAGACGCAGATTTTAATGCAATGGCTTGGCCATCAGATAAGCGCTGGCAACTAACGGTTGGTTTCATAATATAAGACCTTCTGATTTGTGGGCCAATCGGCAAGTTAAAATCAATGTCGGGCAAGGTAGGATGGGCATCAATTAAGCCGCCGCCTTCATCCCAATAGCAATATTCAGGCTCAGCAATAAAGCGCATGACCAACGGATTAGCTTGAGGCTGGCGAACGCCACTAAAGCGCAGTGTCACTTTGCCTTTTTGGGGTTTGTAATCCGAGGTACAAATTACTGCCGCGACTTTTGGGCCATAGCGCCAATGGTTTTCAGCTTGGATCGCTTCATCTAGCGCATAACTCAGCTTAATTGACTCGCTCAAGTGGATCGCGCCGCGCCAAGCCAGATGAATATCAGCGGCTTGAAACTGCCCTTTGATGTAGCGAACGCACCAATCTGATTGCTGCACGTCACCCGCTTGCCAGTTGACGTTAATGCTGGCGCTTTGCAATGGCGCGTTTTGCCAGCCGATTGCATAGCGTTGGCTTTGTTTGCCCAAACGCTTGGTGCTAATGACATGGGTTTGGCGCTGCATTGGGTAGCGCTTCATGCTAGCCCGCACCGCTTGGCGCTGTAATGCCAAGCGATGTTGGTTTAGTCTGATTTCAGTTCGGATGGTTTCGATTAAGCTACTGACCTCAATGTGCTGACTGCATAGCACTGGCCCACCGGTGGAAAGTTGCCATTCAATGCCGATATTGGGCCGCTTGATGGGCACCACCGGCGCAGGCTTGCCATCACCAAATTTAACATGCAGTGGCCAAAGCTGTTTTTGGTTGAGCCTTTCAAATTGAATTCTAATGGTGGGCTCTGGCTGCCCCCCTCCAAATTGAAGCGTAATCGGCAGTGCTGCCACTTGCTGAATCTGAGTAAACTGAAACAACACTCCTTGCGTCATAATTACCCTACTCAGCTATTAAGCCGTTAAAAGCTAACGCTTGATATTTTCCTGTTGGATCATACGCAACAATGGTTAGTGGTTTGTATTTAAATGCACTTCTAACGATGTGAAATGTGCCTTGTGCAGTGGTCATCGCCGTGGTCAATACACTGAGATTGCTTTCATTTAGCACGACCAAGCGACAATTTCCCATTGGAGATCCATTGCTATCAGTAACAGTCCCATTCACTTTAGTTACAATATCACTGTTGCTGATATTGCCAATCAAGGGTAAGAGCATTAAACCCACCAGTCATTTAGTGATATAGCATAACCAGGGAAGTAAACATATTCACTGTCTGTTTCACCGAATTCTTTTTGGGTATGTGGGCTAAAAAGCGCCCCAAAAAAACCAGGCATCACGCAAGTCACTCGATTGGATGAATCCCTAAACGCTATTCCTGTATATAGGCCGTCACTATATAAAGGCTGTGTGCCATAATTTGCTTTCCCACCTGATATCAAATTTGATGTGGTCTTTAGCATATCATGCGTTTGCTTATGAATATTATCTGATATAGGGAAATCAATAATACCTCTATCTGGCCGACCTAATTTATAAGCGTCATCATCAGACCAGTATGCATCAGCTCCTAGTGAAACTTGTGTTGTGTTTGTTGCTCCAGCTTTTGCTCGGCCAAGACAGCAAAACATTGGGTGACCTTGATGAATTGTGATGATATAGCATGTGTTGTTATCAGCTACTACCCACCAATTTGTGCTGCGTAAAATGCCTTGGTGGAGCGCATTTGATACACGGCCAGATAACGGCGGATACGAGATAACGGACGATACATTATTAAAATCAATGAAGCTTTCACAAGTATCGAATAAACAGTATGCAGACCCAAAAACACTTGTGTGCGCATCATTAAAACGATAAAACCATCCGTTATCACTGGGCGCTAAAATAGCGCAATGCTCTGCTCTTAAATCAAAAGCAATTTGCCAGCCAGCGCCCGCTCTAGCTCCAAACCCCTCAACTAGACATTTAATTAACATATTAAGAATACTGCCCTTGCTACCGTCTAATTGCGGCGCGCCGGGATCATCATGTTTGTATAAAATCGGTGCTGCCATTATGCGTTTCCTCTAAAAGCTAAAGTCAATGAGTCTTGAGTGATATTGCTGTGACCGGGATTGGTTGCACGCACTAACATAGCGGGACGACTGGCGGCCACTTGTTGAAAGCGAATGACCTCCCCCGCGTTATACCCTGCGCCGAACGCTTCAACGGGGATGGTAAACATCACATCACCGGTTTTTACATTCAATGCGCTAAAGGGGTTTAAAGTGTCCCCCGTTTGAATTTGACCAAAACGGCGGCCAATGCAACGAAATGCAGTGGGACTGGTAAACACTAGCGCCCAATCTTCGTTTATCGCACTGTTGTTACTGGTTTCAATCGGAAAATCAGGGTTTAACTTGGCCACGGCCAGCGCGCTGTCGTTATCCCAGTTATTGTTAAAACTGCTTAATACTCTTGGATTAACAATGCGCGCTTGTAAATCACCTAGCACTTGCACACTGGCCACCGTGGCACCTGCCGGATAACTGTTGGCTAACGGCTCGGATAAACTCACCTCATTGCCGACCACTTGCGTGACTAAGGCCAGCTCGCTGACGTTATCGGTTAAAACAAACGGGCCGGTGAATCCAGCAAAGTCGCTGTTAATGGTGACAGTGGTGCCCGCATAACTAAAATGCGTGTTGGCCGCTGTCCAAAGGCTTTTTTGATTCGCGTCTAAAATATCAATACGGCTATTAGCGCGTACGGTATGGTTTGCGCCATTGACGGGGCTAATCAGTTGGCTTTTTAAATCGGATAAGCACAAAACACCCCACGGGCGATAAATGTCCACTAGGCCACCTTTGGGCACCCTTAGCGGATTGATGCCATAGCGATCAGAGGGCGGCAACAAGCTGACCATTTCTGTTACATCGTAAGTTAAGGTGGACAATTTTACGGGGCTGCTAAACGTCAGCTCAACCACGTTGCCTGATACGCTGCCGGTGATGCCCGTGCCGCTAATTACACCAGCATTGTCACCGCTGGCGCTAAGTTGGGTATTGGTGGCCGTGGTCACGCTAATATAAAGCGACTCAAGCAATACGTTGTTAAAAGGCAACACAAAACGCGCCTCGGCAGCGGTCGGCGTGGATTTCACCGCAAGACCAAACAAAGAGCGCATGCGGTTATTAATATCAACATAAGTGCCCGCCGCGTAATCCACAATGGCAAGACGCACGGTGCCATTGCCATCGGTGCCATAGACGCCATCGTCCCGCTCGGTGATTTGGCCCACATATTGAGTAGTTCCGCCCGCTAAAGCATCAAATGTGCCTTGCAAGCTGCCCTTGGCAATCGCTAGCGGGTTCGCATTGGCCGTGGTGAGTATTTCACGGTACTCGTAATTATCGGCGCTGATATACGACACGCTGACAAAGCTGCCTGCGTCGGCCAGCTCTGCCAGCACCACTTGAATATATCGCTCGTTGCCGTCGTACTCAGCGCGAACAAGGGCATCTTGCTCGGTTTTCAACTCGCCGCCTTTGGTGTATGACACGGTGGCAGGATATTTTTCTAATAAATCCAAGGTGGGCGCATCAACCACCACCCGATAAGTGCTTGATGATGTAGCGCTAAACTGGGCCACGGTGCGCACAATGTCGCTTTGTGCGCCATTGGGGTTTTGGCCAAGATGTTTTTTCTCGGTGTTGATCACGGGCAACAAGGATTGCTGCGCCGCTTCAACCTGCAAGGTTTGGCCGCTGCTTGGCGCGGTTAACTTACTTACACCGTGGGCTTTAAATGTTTCGGTCGCCGTGGAAATACGGCGCAATACTGAACATTTAGTTTGACCATTAATCACAGTGTCACGCTCTGGGGTAGGCCACGCGATTGCAGGCTCAAATACCCACAATCGCTGTGCGCTATCATAAGCTGTAATCTGCACATAATGATTGCGACGGGGCCATGTTGCGTCTTCTTCGCCGTCATACTCGACGCAAATAGCAACGATTTGGCCGATAGACAAGCTCACCCGCGTTGGCTCACCTTGCGCCGCGCCTGTTTCTAAATCTATCGCGCTGATCACGTTTTGGTTTTTGCTTAAGCCACTTAAGCCGGTGCGTAAACGCAAGCCCGGCGTCACCGCACTGCCTAAGATTTCACGCATATCAGCTAAGGTGCTAGCATCATTCAAGGCGTCTGATTCAATCAATAATGCCGTCACTTTAGGATCGGTTAGCGGCTGGCTGATATACACATGGCCATCTCCCAACAATTGAGCATCAGGCGTATCCACGGTGGGATAAAACTTAATAATGTCGATTGCGCTTCGGGCGTGATCAATGTCTGAAATCGGGGTTAATAAATCCGATAGCTTGCCGTTGACCACGACATTTTTTGAGCGATAGCCGCCCGCGTCATCGGTTTGGCCAAGGGATTCGGGTTTAAATATTTTTAAGTCGCTGCGGTTCATAGTACCTCTTTAAATAGTGATGAAATTCAAAGTCACATCAAACATGGTGCTGGGTGACTGATCGGCATAGGCAATCGCTGGCGTGGCGGTTATCGCTTGAGGTTGATGCAGCCAAACCACGTTAAACACCTCATCGTTAATGGTTAACGCAAAACCCGTTGGCGAGCTGCTGGCATGAGCCTTAAGAGCCATGTAAGTGGCAAAGCTTTCTTGCTCACTCACCAGTACAATGGGTTGCCCTGCTTGCTTTTGTGATTGTTCTAATAGCAAGCTGCCATCAATGGCATATTCGCTGTGCGACACCCAGGCATCCCATTCAAAACGGTTTTGCCACACAAATTCAGCAAGTGAAAAATCAGCAAATGAAATCAAAATGACACTCCTTTTAAGCGCTCTAACTCAGCCAGCAAACTTAAGTCACTGGTCTGAGCTTGCAGGGCTCTACCACTGGGCAGACCTATCTCTAAGCGGATCACCTTGTCAGCTTGGCGTGATGGGCTTTGGCTATTGTTTTGAAATGTCGTTGAACGGTTATTCGCGTTAGCCCGACTCGATTTTTCTTCTTCCTTGCGCTTTCTCAACGCTTCACGCAACTCATCCATTTGCGCCTGCATTTGCTTAATTAGTGCATCAATGGCTGCGCCATTATTAAAGCCGCGACTTAACCCTGTTTTAGTCATGTTGCGGGCAAGCTCAGCCATCATTGCTTCAAGCTCGCGCACGCTCTTTCCGCCTAGGTTGCTGGTATCCACGCCAGAGCCTAATGTGCTGCCTGCACTGGCGGTGTTTTTATCAATCTCGCTTTGACGCGTGCGGGCGTTGGCATCAATGATACGGCGGGTTGCGTTTTCCACTTGGGTGGCCGCATCCGTCGCGGCGGTTGCGGTGCTGGCCAAGTCACTGGCTAGGTTGCGTGATGAAGTGGCAGCATTGTCTTGCGCTGTAGTCAGGTTTTTAAACTGGTCAGTTAAGCCATTGGCGGCTTTTTCCACGTCAATCAGGGGATCGATTTGCCCGCCGGTGGCTTGCGTGGCTTTGATGGCGGAGTCTTCCCACACACCAAGGGCATTAGCTACATCAGTCGCGCTGGCCACGCCCGATTCTTTGATGATGAAATAGGCGTCTTTGTTTTTTTGCGCTATGTCGGCCAGTGTTTTGGCCGATTGAATGCCCAACTGTTGAAACGCTTTTTCCACCTCTGAGGTGTTGCGGATCAAGTTGTTTTGCGCATCTTCAATCCGCTTCACGCCTGCGGTCACAAGGTCGGTGGCCACGTTATTATCTTTGGCGTATTTCAACCAAAGCGCCGTCAGCGCATCTAATTCAGCTTGGGTTTTGGCTTGGCCAATAGACGCATCAAAGGCGGCTTTCACCGCGTTAAAGCTTTGGGTGCCTGAGCTGGCGATCAACGCAAAGGCATCAATGGCGCCTTTGCCGGTGGCGGTGATCTGATTGTTCACCTCCGCCATGTCTAAACCTAGCTTGGTGAAGCTGGCGCTTAAGGCGGCGTCCATGCCGTTGGCAAATTCACCTGCGCCTATCATGCCGTTATCAAACAGCTGTTGCAGATTGGTAGAAAATACCGCTAAGTCTTCACCTGATAGCTTGGCCAGTTTGGCGGCTAATTCGGTTTCTAGGCTTTGGGCAAGGGCTGCGCTGTGCGCGGTGGCTTTTTCCAGTACGGTGCCAAAGTTGGCCACTTGCTCTATTTTGGTGGGGTCAAACGCTGCCACTGTGGTGGTCACCCAATTGGGCAAGGTATTGTCTAGCGCAGCGGTGTTTAAGCCTTTGATGGTGTCGGTTAGCGCTTGTTGCGACAGCACCATTTTATCCATCAATGTATGGTTTTTAGTGTCTTGCGCCCAAGCTTGTTCTGCTGCGGCTTTTTTCTCGGCTAAAGCTTTGGCCACGTTGTAAAGGGTGTCGGTTTGTTTGTCCCAGGCTAAGGTGCCATTAGCGACAAGGCGCTCAAGGTGTTCCATGTCCTTGATCTGAATGCCCAGCTTGCCACTCAACTCAGTTAATTGCTGGCTAAACTGGCCTTGCTGGATACGCTGGTTTTTTAGGGATTCTGCGGCGTCATTTATCGACTTATCATAATCAATGGCCGCACGCGTAAGGGCATCAATGCCTTGGTAGGCAATCACAGTGCCTGCGGCCAAGGGGCCTAATAAGCCTAAAAAGGTAGAGGTCGCCGTGGCTAAACGGCCCATGCTGGCCGCGCCCGTGGTGCCCATGGCGTTGGCAGTGGTTTGGGTGGCCACCATTTGTAGCCTGAAATTACTTAACGCTTCTGCCGCCACCACAGCTGAGGCTTTAAAGCCGCTAAACATTGAGGCCAGTTTTAACCCACCGACCAATAGGGCAAGGTTGCCAATGGCCTCGCGCCATTCCCACACCGTCGCTAAACCTGTTTTTAACGCCGATAAAGTGCTGATGATGGCATCTGATATTTCTTTGGCGTATTGCTGCAATGAGCCATCGGCGGCCATCTCATCAATGGCGGTGTTAATGGCGTTTAACTCGCCTTTAAAGGTGTCCAACAAGCCAGCATTGGCGATGGTATTTTTTACTTTGTCCAGGTTGTCTTGCAGGTTGGAAACCATGCCGTTCCAAGTGGTCATCATGGCCGCCGCACTGCCTGCGCTGGCTTTGCCCATTTCCTGCACCAACAAAGCAATTTCTTTGCGGCCTAATTGGCCAGCACTGGATAGCTTTTGCAGCTCAAGGGTATTTTTACCCGTGGCCTTTTCCAGTAAGTCCCAAACCGGAATGCCGCGCTCAACCAGCTGCAAGATCTCTTCGCCTTGTAGCTTTTGTTTCGCCCAAGCCTGACCAACTGCCAGCACTGAGCCTTCCAGCATTTGCTGATCGCCGCCCAGCTGTGCCACTTGGTCGGCAATGGCTTGCATTGAGCCGTCCATCGGATCCATACCAAACGCTTTTAACTTAACAAAGGCATTGGTCACGCCATCCAATTGGTATGGGGTATTTTTAGCAAACTGTTGCACCCATTGGCTGGCTTGTTCGCCTTGCTCAATGCCGCCCATCAAGGCGCGCATTTGCATATCAAGCTTTTCAAACTTGCCGCCGGTATTCAGCAAGTCCAGTACAGAACTGGTCAGGGTATTAATGCCGACATAGGCCGCGCCCGCGGCAATTAAGCTTGTCGTAATAGCGTTTAAACGGCCATTAAAGCCCGTGCCAGCTTGGCTGGCTTGGTGAAAGCCTTGGCTGGCTTGTTGGCTTTTTTGATTAAGCGCGCCGGTAGCACTGGCGGCTTGTTTTAACTTGGCTTGCTGCTGGCCTAACTCTTGGGTAAGTGATTGCGCCCACTGCTCAGCAGCGCGCATCGAGGTGGCCAGCTTTTGCTGCTCGGTGTTAAGGTTTTTGCTGTTAATACCCGCATTGCTCAACTGGCTGCGCAGTTGCTGCAGGGTTTGTTGTTGCTCAGATTGCGCCGCTTTTAAGCCACGGCTTTCGGCTTTAGCGCGGTTAAACGACGCAGTTAGCGCCTTGGTGGGCTTATCCGCTTGGTTGATCTCTTTGGCCAACGCCCGGGTGCGCTGCTCGGCCTGTTTAAGCTCAGTTGAAGTGGTGTTTAATTCGGTTTTAAGTTTGCGAAACTGCTCCACCGCCGCTTGCTGGCGCTCAAGCTCATTGATCCGCTGGCCCAGCATATTGGCTTCGGGATGCGCCTGCGCCGCTTCCTCGCCCAGCTCATCCAGCAAGGCAGACAGCTTTTTCAGGCTCTCGCTGCCCGTGGTTTTAGTATCAATGTTTAAGCTAAGGGACAGTTTCGACACGGCAGATCTCGCAAATTAATAAACCAAACACACAAGAACAATAAGCGAGGTTTCTTATTCGGTTATTTGCCGCAGGGACGCGGCAATTAAGCCATCAAGGACGATTTAACGGCGCGCCGAACAAGGAACATCGCGTTTTACTACACGACTGCTTATTTACGCCAAAACCTCATGCTCTTCGTAGCTATAAGGCACGCCGTTTTCAGACACCAAAATCACTTTGCCCGTTAGCTCAGTGCTAACGTAATCCGCCGCCATAAAGTCGGTGCCATTGCTCGGTGATAGCGTACACAGCGGCACATTCAGGCGAATGGGTTTGCGGTTAGCGAGGTTTTTGCCTTTGAGTACCAAGCGATAACGGTTGCTTGAGGCCAAGCCACCTTTCACCCGCGTACCGGTCAGGGCATTAAAACTGGCGGTGACTTTTACCGGGCCACCGTTTTCAAGCGCGCCGCCAACCACAGGGCGGATCAAGCCATCAGCCCAGTTAATTTCCACGTCTGCGCCAATGTCTAACGCCGCATCAGCATTGCTGCTGTCGGTCACACTCGCCGCCGCGGCCACTAGATTGCTGTTAGGTAACTCAGTCCAACGGCCTTTAAGCAAGGTCACGGCCACCGCGGCTAAGTTGCCCGCGCCTTGGTTAATGGCCTCGGCTTGACCTTGTAGCGCCATTTCCACCACTTCACTGGGTTGGTCATCAATGGCGATGGTGATTTCCGTCGCACCGGGGATGATCACGTCATCCAGCAATTGGCCATAGCTGGCTTTTTTGGTGGACTTGCGCGACTTACTTTCACTGGTGGGTTTAATTTCCAGCTTAGTGGTGTTCAAGGGGCCAATCAGGCCAAGGCCTGCGCCATTATCAGCAATACGCTCTAAGTACATATCGCCAGCACATAAAATACCGTTCATTGTTTAGTTTCCTTCAACTTTAAGGCTGGTTTCAAATACCAGCGGAAAATAGGCGTAGCCGTTTTTGTACAAGGGCATGGTGTTCGCGTTCACTCGCTTAACGCAGCCAAGTTCGGCTGGCGGCTTCCAGCCTTGTAAATGGGTCAGCACAGCGCCCATCAGCTCGCCCGCTTGTTGGCGCGCATTACTGGTGCTGACATAACGCACCGTCACGGTCACCATCCAATGCTGCTTCACGCGGCTATACAGGCCCGCTTGGGCGGTTTCATCCACCCGATCACCCAAATAAATCACATGGGCCGCGGGCACGGGTTGGCACTTTTCTTCCAACACCGACAGCTGTTCACTGCTCAGCACCGCCTTAAACGGCAAGGCTTTAAGGTGTTCAATTAACAAAGGTTCAAAGGCTAAATAGTTCATATAAAGCCCTTGGCCTGTGAGCGGCTTAACAGCGTGCCGGCGGATTCAATGTGCGCCAAGTCGTTGCTGCTGGTGTTAGCGTTGTCTATCACCAAGCGCACATCGCCCTTGGCCACCATTTTTAAATAACTGATGGCTTGCTCGTAACGCACTTTCACCTGCTCCGGCACCACATCGTCAAATAACAAATAGCGGCTAATGTCAGCGCACAAGGGCTTTAACGCTTCGGGCACCACCGCAAAGGGCAACCAAGGCGCTAAGTACATATTCATGCGCACGCCAGCATCGGCAATCACCCGCGTTAGCTTGGCTTGGTCAATCTCGCCGCTGCCGGTTTCATCGGTCAGCATGCGCATTTCATCGCTGCCAAAAGCGTCGATTAAATCCGTGGGCGTGCAATACATGGCCGTTACTCCTGCGCGGTTACTGGGCTAGCTTGGTTGGCTTGATACCACTCCCATGCGGCGTCACGCTGCGCGGCGCTGATGTTTAATGGCACTTGTTCGCCGTCTAAATCTTCTAAGCCCAGCGCTTCAAGGGCTTTAATATCGGGCTTGTTTGCGCTGGTCAGCACCAGTGAGCCATCGGCATCCACCACTGCAATTAATGCCACAATGGGGGCTAACTCGTCTGGGCAGCCGGCTAGCTTGAGCACGTCACTGTGTGCTAAGCCCAGTGGCGCATCGTCCATGGCCCCTTGCGGGTTAGCATTAACAATGGCGCTTTCATTCGAGATGGGTTCAAGGCTAAGGCGCTGGTCGCTTTGCAATTGGGCGAGTTGCGCTTCGCTAAGCTGGTCGGCTTGAAGCAAATTTTCCCCTTTAGCCAGCACCAAACCCGCGCGGCGATAACCCGAATGGGCCGTATTGAATATGCGTAAAGAGCCCGAAACGCCTGCGATACCTTTGGTTTTATCCATAACATGATCACTCCGTACTTAAATGTTTAAACGTGGTTAATGGCCAGTTAAACGGGGCGTAAACCCCGTTTAAATGGGGTTTAAAGGTAATCCGCTACCAGCAGCTCAATGCGGCCTTTCAGTTCGTTTGAGCTATTGGCGTCCAGTTCACGCTCAAGCAAACGGGTGGCGGTTTTTTCAAGAGACGTCGGCACCACCAAAATGGTCGGCTTAATGCCCAGCTTTTTGCCGCCGTCGCCTTCAATAGCCCGCATAGCGCTAATGGCTTCCCACAGTGAATCCGCGTTCAGCGCCTTTTTCATGCCAAAGGCCATTTGCCAAAAACCAAAGCCCACCGCGCAGCGTTTATCCACGCCGTAGCGAAATTCACGCGACATAAACACCGATTCATCGTCGTTTTTGGTCATGGCAATCAACTGCGGTTGCTTGCGATCTTGATAAATCAGCGGCTTAATGGCGCGTGAGGTATCAAGCACAAACCAAGGATCACCGCTATAACCCGCATCCACTATCATGTTGGCCACGCTGGTGACTGCGCCGGTGCCATCGACGTTCTCGGCCACGGGGTGGTCGGTATCAAAGAAGTTTTGGCCGTCATAACACAAGGTGGTAAAACCTGCCGCCAGTAAACCAAAGGTCAGCTGATCAGGGTGAATGGCCGCTGCATTGCCCATTTCTTGAAACAAGGGCGTGTAAATTCCCATGTTGTCATCTTCAATGTCATTTTGGTCCACGCCGACCGTTGACTCGTAATCTTCATTGACTATCTGATAGCCATGGGCTTGCATCGACTTAATTTGGCGATCGCCCACCCACTTTTGCAATGAGGGAAACTTGCCCAACCAGCCGTAGGTGTTACTTTTCGTTGTGGATTTGATCACCGAGGCAATCTTGGTGTATTGAGGTTCAACGCCCGTTAGGCCATTTTTAAAGTCAAATTTGAAGCCCGTAAACAGGGATGCAATTTGAGCATGGGTAACAATCGCCATTATTTTTCACCTTTGGTTTTTGCGAAATCGTCATAGCTGATGCCAAGCAAATCAGCCGCTATTTTGTCTTCTGCCGTGAGTGTGGCTAAGCCAGTGTCGGTTGGCGCTGCAGGGGGTAAGCTTTGGCTTTGCTGCGCGCTCAGCGCCGCAATAGGTTGTAACAAGTCAAGCTGCGCAGTCAGCACCGCCATGCCGTGTTGCTTGCCTAGCTGCAGGTAATAATCTTTTTGCGCGCCGGTGAGCTTGTTGGCCGCGAACGCTTTATCCACTGCCGCCGTTACTTGGTCGGTTTGGCTTTGCGCAGACAGCGCCGCTAGTTGCTTAACAGTTTCGTCATAGGCAGCTTTAGGCACGTATTGGGTCAGGTCAACGGCCATTGTTTTACCGATGCCTTTTTCTGTTTCAGCAGCTAACGCAGCAATAGCTTGCTCGGTTTGTTCAGCCTTAGTGGTTAACGCAGTCAGCGCGGTTAAAGCCGTGGTGCGCTGCTCTGGCGTGATAGTGGCACCGTCTGCCACCTCAACGCCGAGCGGCGCCAGCAGTTGTTTTAGCCATTCATCCATTACTGGAGTCTCCTGTTTTGTCGGGGGTAAGGATTGGGGTAGCAGCGTCGCCGCCAGCTCAGCGAGTGGCGTCATGCCATCGAGGGCTGGGCGATTAGTCAGGGCGGCGCTGTGCAAAAATGTGGGGTGGCCAGTGGCCTTGTCGTAACCAAACACACACGACAAATAGCGGTATTCTTTGGCATGCAGGTACGCCAGCGCCTTGTCGCTCCAGCGCGGCTTAATAAACAAGCCTTGGCCTTCACGCCAGTCAATTTCGTTAACGCTAAAGTAACCGGCAGCCGGATTGGGCTGGCCATTTTTAGGGCTGTTAAGGGTTTGGTGTTCGTAGTCAATCACCAAGTCACCCAACTGATGGGGCGTGGCCGCTAGCATTGCCTGAGTCACGTCAGCATCAATAAACCACTGCTTCGATGGCACATCAACGGGGCGACCATCTACCGCGCTAAAGTGACCAGCAGGCAGCAGCTGAACCCAGCCATCTGAGACGTTAAGATCAAGCTCAGCTGCTAACGCCGCAATATTGCTATTGTGGGGTAAGGTCGCGCTGAGGGCCGCAAGGCCGTAATGAGTGTGTTTTGTTTTCATGCCGCTAGATTAGCGGCATGGGGTGATGGGTGGGGTTTAGTAGGTTTTAGTGCTGATGAACATGGGGAATGACTAGTTAAGGTTGAGTAACTTCTGCTTTTGAGCCATTAACTCATCATCCGTGATCAGCCCTTCTTTGTTAAGTTGAGCAAGCTTTCTGATCTCATCTGCCACTGAACCTGGTTTTTGTATTTGTTTTTGAGGCGTTACAACTGCCGGCGTTTCAGGGATGTCTTGCACTATATCTGATGGCGCTAACATTTCATCTTGCTCATCCGCTTTTCTGATTAAAACGGATACTAAGCTATGCCAGTGCCTAGCCTGCGACATTGCTTGTTGATATAACGCACTACCTTGATCAGATTCAATATTCAAAAAATTAATTTCAAAGATTGGCTCTGATGTGTCATTTTTAACAATTCTTAAATCAATGCGTTTCGTTTTCGCTTTAGATGTTTTTTTCCCTGTTACTCCACCGATGATAGCGCCAACCCCACCAAGCATCACACCACCGATTAATGCACCACCAAGCTGGCTTGAGCGAGATGTTTTAGTAATAGTGGCATTATCTTCAAATATCTCAGAGGACAACAAATCTTTATAACCGATAATTTTTCTTGAAACTTTTTCTCCTCGCATTTTGATTAAACAAATTTTTCGTCTTCGTTCATCAATTGCAATTCCGGTTAAACCATCACTCCCCAAGGCCTCTTGGGTAACTTTAAAGTCTCTAACCATAGTAAACTGTCGTTTCATTTTTTTCTTGTTGTTAGAAACAGCGATCACTTGAACCACCCCAGCAAGTATTCCCGCTATTGCCACAAAAATTATTAGGTCGAAAAAGCCCATCCCACATATCCGTTATGCTATTGAATTAAGCCGCTAGTTTATAATGATTCACACGTCAAAACATTGAACTAAATTTGATATCAAGAAAACACCACCCACAACCCTGTTTAATACCTGTTTAATTCGCGTCAGATTTGTTTAACACTTTTTAGCCTAGCGCTTACCTACCTTTAAGGAAAAAGCGCTTAAAATCGCTTACAGGCGTTTGCGGGGTATTTGCATGACAGGGGTGATTGTTAGCTTTCTATGTAGTGTGCCAGGATGTCTAACACGCTTTGGCTTTGCGCATCGTTTAGGCCCAGCCAAGGGCGCGGCGGTAGGTTTATTTCATCGCGGCCAAACTGATGGGCTGCGCCATATTCTAGGTTAGTACCAAAGCTGAGTTGCTGTTCGCCAATTTGATAGCTTAGGGTATCGGCCAAGGTGCCAGACTCGCGCAGAATGCGATCGGGCCGCTTGGCGTTGGCTAAGGTGGCCGGTTGCAAAGCGGCCCAAGTGTTGCCATCGGGATCGGTTTGGTCAATAAAGCGCTGGGCGTGCAGGTCTAACAAGTATTCGCCCACCTCGCTTAATGCGGGGGTTAAGTCTTCACTGCGCTGGTAAATTTGCTTGAGGGTTTGGGCGATTTGTTGCTGGCCCAGCAGGTCAATGGATAAAAAACTGCCCGCCATTATGCTTTGTCCTTAGCGGCGAGTTCCGCTTCCCATTGCGCGATTTCTTCAGCCGTTGGCTTTGGGCTCCATAACGCTATTTGCTCTGGAGTGGCGGCGGCCATTAACGCTTCAAAATACATATTAACAAAGGTTTTTTCTAACCCTGTGGCTTGAGCCGCTATTGCACTAAGTTGCTCTGGCGCATCATCTGGCAACGGATCTTGGGCGATTAAATTGCCTGCTTGCTCTACAAATTTCATTTTCTATCCTGTAGGTTTGCCCACTGCTTATCAAACCAGTCTACTACATCAGGCCAATGTTTTTGCAATTCTTCGCGGCCTAATAGCCAAGCGCTAAAGTGCTCAGCGAACCATTCGCGCTCTGATTCTTGCTGCCAGCCGTAGTAGGTTAAGTACTTATCTGTCGGCGGTGATGGCTGCCCTAACTTGTAATGTACCTGATGACCCATTTCATGAAGCCAAGAAAGTAAGCAACCGTGACTGCCAAGTATATCGCCTCCTGCTTCGGCAATGGCAAACCATCGCTGCGATCCATTCGGCCATAGGTGTTTACCATTTCCAGCTGCGCCTTCTTTGATGATTGTTTTTACATCTTTAATGATAGCGTCAACATTCACTTTACCAAGGTTATGCTGTTGCTGTGCACGAATAACAACATGCTGCCAGTCTACGGAAGTAAACCCCAGCGGGTCTTTCAGTTTTGGTGCGTAATACATATTCCTTGCTTGATCAGCAGTCAGCCCTAAATACTCGGCCACCTCATCAGCGATGGCCCAAGCCGCGTCACCTTTGCCCATTTCGGTTGATTTGATAAACAGGGTTTTAAGATCACGCTCTTTAATAAATGCTAGCAGCTTGGCCAACTCGGGCGCGGCGTCGGTGGCAATTAGCGCTTCAAGGGCTTTATTCAAGCTGTCTATGTTCACATTTTTCACAGTGCTAAACGCCGTGGGCACTAGACGCTCTGGCGGTGTAAAGGGTTTTGCTGCTTGCTCGCGGTGCTTGGTTTGTTGCTTGGCTTGCTGCGCTTTGGTGGGCGCGTAGTCAAAGCCGGGGTCGATACCTTGGGGAACGCGGTGCACTTCGCCTGTTACTGGGTCAATATACTCACGATAGATAGGCTCAGGGGTCTTGTTTAAGTCTTCGTCTTTAATCCGGCGCAAGCCGCGCACTTTGCATTTGCAGCCCCAACCGTTTTGCGGGAAATGCGTATGCCAAAAGGGATCGTCTTTGTTTAACGTCAGGCCATGCCATTTTAAATGCCACTTGCGCGGGGTAATGCTGTCGCCGTGTTGGTATTGCCACACCTCAAATTGCTGCAGCTGTTGCCAGCGCCCCGCGTTGTAGCTTTGGCGCATGTTGGTGTCGTAAATGATCCGCGCGCGCCAATCGGCGCTGCCGGTGTGCTCCCAGCCGTGTTTTTTGACGATGGCGTTAAACTCGCGTTTAAACCAACCAATGCTTTTGCCCTCGGCGATGGCGGTGTCTACCGCTTTACGAAAGTCATTCAGCAGGTTGTCGCCCATGGCACCCGCCACCATAAAGCCGCTGTTGTGGGCATCGCGCCACACGTCGGCCCAGCGCTCACTGGGCAGGTTTAACTTGGCTTTAAACTGCTTAATTGCCTCTTCAAAGGGCAATGAGCCATAGCGGGCTTGCCCTTGCATATTCTGCTGCGACTTGGCCATTAGCGGCCTTGCTCTACGTCAATGCGACCAGCTAGCTCAACGGCGGCAAAGGCTTGGCCCATGATGGCGCTGGCGTCATCGACGTTAACCGCGTGGCTGGCTAACAGCTCGGCCAGTTCGTCTAGGCTGTTGGCTTGCTCGACTAAGGCGCGAATGCCGTCGGTCATGCTGCCTAATGCGTCGCCCATTTGCTGGCGCAGCTGGGCGCTAAATTGGTCAGCGTGATCAGGGCCGTCATCTGGAGCTGGCGTAATTTTGTGAATGGCGCTAAGGGCCACTAAGGGCGTGAGATTATCTTTGCTTTCATTGCTTGGGCTTACCCCTAGTACCGCTTGGCCTTTTTGCGCCACAGGGATCTTTAGTTTGTCATGCGCCCATTCTTGGGGAATTTGCATACCCAAGCTGACTAAGCCCGGCAGGCTCTCTGATAACAGTTTAATGTCTTCGGGCTCGGTCACGTCAAACTCAAGACGCGGAATACGGTGAGCGCTGCGATAGCTGCGGCCATTAAGCACATACAAGGGATAAACCAGATCGCGAGTGAGCGTGGCAGCAATTTGTTTTAGATCGCTGTCGCGCAGCTCTTGGCGCACTTCGTTATGCACTTGGCCTAGCGCGTTGGTTGAGCTTTTGCCATCGGCTTGGCTCGTTAAGGTGCCACCGACAATGGCTTTTGATTGGCTACGCTCGCACCAAGCGATCATGGCTTCAAATGGCTCAGCGCCGCCTTTGGCCGCTTCGTGAAAGTCCAGCTCCATGCCACGGGGAATAATGCCACCGGCGTTATGGCCAATGCTCATCACGGCGCGCAGTAAGGTGGATTTTTCATTTTCACTGGCACCACTTGGGTATTTACCCAGGCGCAGCGGCAGGCCGTAGATTTCTAAAAACTCGCCTAAGTCGCGTACCGATAGGTTTTTAAACAGGAATGGCCAAGCCACTTGGCGCACTAATGCGGCGCGGCCAAGGTAGCCCGATTTGGCTTTATGCTCGTGCTTGATCCAACCGAACGGTTGCAACGCTGCGCCTAAGTGGCTGTTATCGCGCAAGCGCAGTTCGTCACGCTGCAGTGGATTCAGTTGAAACCAGGTTTGTGGGCGAAAGTCTAACCCTTGCACCACATGCAAGCCGTCAAACTGTGCCCACTTAATTTCTAAGCAAGAAAACGCCTTAAAGATGCCGTCAGCCATTTCCAATATGGCTTCATCCATGATTGTGCTGTCTTCCAGCATTTGCTGGATCAACTCGGCGTCAGCCTTTTCTTGGGCACTGGCGTTGCGCGGCGGCGTGATGTTCCATTCAATGCCCAACAAAGCTTTGCGGCGCTTATCTACCTCACAATAAACATGGGCATCTTTTTCCAATATGTCTTCGGCCAACTCCATTTGGCTGACTAAACTACCCGTTTCTGCTTCGCGCATGATGTTGGCCAAGCGGCTCGGTGTTAACCCTGATGTGGGGTGCTCGTCATAATGGTGCTGCAAATGCGCTAAGCGCGCATCGTCATGGGTTTGTTGCTGTTTTAACTCGCGCTCTGAGCGCAGCGGGTTGCCGTAGATATCAACGATAGACATTATTTATTCCTCATTACCAGCAGCGACTTGCAAAGCCGTTGCTGTCTTCATCTTCATGGGCGTCGCCGTCAAAGCGGCTGGTTGCTGGCAACGGGGTAAACTCGATAGCACTGCCTTCCATCCAACTGGCGCGAATGGCCATGGCAAGGCCCACAGCGGCGTCACCGTGGCGCTGTTTGCCGTCTTGGCCTTTGCTTTTGCCTTTATCGATCTTGGGCACACCGCCGACCACTTGGATGTGGCGCAAGTCGTCGAGTATGTCTTGGTGCTTGGGAATGCTCAGGGTGCCGTCTTCAAATTCGGCTTTAAGCTTGGGCATCCACTCGCGATACCAAGGATCGTTAAGCATGATGCAATCGACCATTTCGGTGCCGTAATGCAGCGCCGCGCTTTCGGCTAAGTAGCCGCCATTACCGGTGGCATCAAAGGCCATGCCTTGCAGGCGTGGTAATCCGGCTAACAAATAGAACAAGATTTGCTTTTGTTGGTCGTAAGTGAGGTTGCGCAGCTCAATTAAAAACGGTGTGCGCTTGGTTAAATCGCGTTTAATTTCCAGTGGCACAAAAATGGTTAAATCGCCCTTGCGGGCAAAGTCTTCACCAAAGGCGTGGTTTAAATTGGGATCGAGTTGGGCCAGTTCTGGGGCCAGTGTTTGCTCGCACCAATCGTTTATTTCAAGCTCGCGCCTTGGCTTGCTCCAATTCATAAAGTCGTCACAGGCTTCGTAACGCAAAATGGGAATGCCTGCGGTCATGGCACGCTCAATGTAGCTGCGCTGCAAATACGCGCCGCCGCCGTGTTTGGGCACACAGTAGTATTCTTCTAGGGCGTCGTCTTTGGTGTGGGTGGCGTTAAGTAGCCCTGCTATCCAAGCATCTTGGGCTTGCTGGCTCCACTCGATGCCACGAATTTGGCAAATGCGCTGATACAAGCCATCAGCGCAGGCATCGTCTAGGGTGATGGTGTGCACGCTGTAGGCTTTTTTGCCGGCGCGGCTGTCTTGAATAAGCTGATTAAATTGGTTGTCTACACCGTTATGGGTGCTGATCAAGCGCACCTTAGCGCCCCACATGGTCAGTGCCAGTGCGGCTTTTAACACCTCGGCCAAGCGCTCATGAAAGGCGGCTTCATCAATGGTGACGTTACCTTGCATGCCGCGCAGGTTGCTGGGATTTGAGCTAAGGGCTTGTACTTTAAAGCCCGACTCGAAATACACCACAAAGGTGAGGATGTCTTTGTCTTCATCATTTAAGACTTCTTCACAAATATCACCCGCAGCCTTATCGAACACCTTGGCCCACATGGCCACGGCGTCGATAAACTCGCGCGCCATTTCTTTATTGGAGCCAACATAAAAATGATGGGTGCCGCCATGGCTTTTGGCGGTGGCAGCGGTTAAACAGGCGTCTGCCGCTTCGGCCCAAGTGATACCGGTACGGCGCGACTTTTCGGCAATTTTTAACGGTGATTCGTCGGCTATCCAGCGCTTTTGATAACCAAGTAGCACCTCTGCAGGATCAAAGGCGCTGATTTGGGCTTGGGTTTGTTCGGCCAGCACTTGCGCGAGCGTGGCGTTATCGACCAGCGCAACCATTAGGCAATCCCCAAAATTTCATTTTTCAGCAGTTGCACCGCTTCTTTGGTTAAGCCTTGGGATTTACCCACCACTTCGGCGGCATTGGCGGCTTCTTCGGCAAAGGCTTTGCGGATCTCTTTTTCACGCTTGTGGGATAACGTGGCGGTTTGCTCTAGGCGCTGCGCCGCTAACATGGCGTCTTTGATCATGCCAATATCGACCGCTTCATCGGCTGAATCGGCTTGGTTCATCATGGCTTTAAACAGTTGGGTGCGGCCAATTTCCAAGATCAGTTTGGTGACATCACCGGTGGGTTTTTCGCCTAATTGCGCCACCCATACTTCACTGACTTCGCGCATTTCGCGCAGGTCTTTGCCCACGGCTTCCATTTTGCTGGCGTAGCGATTTAGGCCGCTTTTTGACAGCTCGGCTTCTTCTGGCAGACCAGCAACACGGATCAAGTCGTTGATTTCTTCCAGCAACTCTTTTTGCGTGATAGAGCCATCACGCAGGCCCATATCTAGCTTTTTCCGGATCGCTTCGGGCAGCAGATCGATTTTGCTGCGCTTGCCTCTGGTCGGTTTATCAGTAGGTTTATCTGCCATCTGCGCCCCCTTATAAATTTGGACGCGGGCGTTTAATGCCTGGCGCAAACGCATGGCCTAGGGCCACGTCTAACCCTCGTTGGGTTAAGCTAGCCAATAAGGTTTGGCCAACGGTTTCCACCTTGACGTATTGCTGCTCGGCCAGCCAATGCAGCTGAGTGCGCAAGGCGTCGCGGCTGATGGTGAGGTTATAACGGGCAAGGCCATCTTGTAAGATGGACTCGTTTAGCTTAAAGCCGGGTACTTCATTCAATAAACGCAACACCACTAGGCGATAATGCTCGTTCATTACATCTTCTAAAGCCATGATAGGGTTATCCTTTAATTTCGTTTTCTGTGAGCCGCTATTGGTGTCGTTCATGACGTGCCGGCACGTCTTAAATCACTAATAAGCCAGCGTGTTCTTAGCCTTTGATTTCGTTTTCTGTGAGCATCTGCGTCATAACGTGTAAGTGATTTAGCTGGGTTAAAATGGTGTCGAGCTTGCCGCTTTGGTTTTCAATGCGGCGATCCAAATCGCTGATGTCGGTTTTACTGGGCAGGTGTTTAAATTCGCCTTCCAGCCTTGCTAAGCGCCGCTCTAGCTCTTCCACCTTGGTTTGCTTGGCAAAGGTTTTGGTTAAGAAGAAATTGGCAAACAGCATCACCAAGGTAATAAAGGCGTAAATTTGCACCCAATAGGTTGTGATAAAGCTAATCACCTCGCTGCTCCTTTAATTCCTTGATGCTTTGGCAATCAATGCAGCGCAGGGCGCAGGGGTTAGCCTTAATGCGCTTAGCGGGGATCACTTCACCGCAGTCGATACACAGGCGTTCGCCCTCGCTGGCATCATCAGGCCGGTGGCCTTGCATCGCTTTGGCTTGTTGGGCGGCTAAGCTGCGCGCCAGCCACTGGCTTTCGTGTTCGCTGGCTTTATCGGCTATGTCGGTCATTGCTATTCCTTAATCAATTAGAGCTTTGGCCCTTTAAAGCGGCTAAAGGCGTCCCACGTTCTAACGCCCATGTAGGCCATGGGCATCGAGAGCAAACAACCTAATAACTCCCAGCTGGCGCCAGTGCCCACGTCTTGGGCTTTCAAGGCTTCAAAGCCGATGGTGTAAAGCAAGGCGGCATAGGTGCAAATGCGGGCGATCAGTGGTCGGGTTTGCCGCACGTATTCGCCCTGGGCGTTATCACCGTTTTGAATGGTGGCTTGTTGCTGTTGGTTGAGGGTTTCGTCATGCTGAAACTGGCGTGATTCACGCTCTTGGTCGATTTTGGCCAGCTCGACTTGCATCTGTTGCAGCTGCACAAATTGCGCTGGCGGCATTTGATTGAGGGCTTGCTCCATCGCCACTTGCTGTGCTTCTTTGCTGCTTAAACTGCCGCGAATGTGATCGACGGTGTTGGCGACCTTAATGGCGGTGTCTTCGGTGTCGCCACCAAACAAGCTGCCCACGGCTTTCACCACACTGGGGCCAACCTTTAATAAGGTGCTGGCTAAACCGATTATGCTAACGGGATCCATGGGCTTTCCTCTGGATTAAATCACTAATAATGCGCTGCATTTTGCCGCGCCATTTCTCGGCTTGTTGCTGGGCGCGAGCCACTTGCGCAGGGGTAACGCTGTGCCAACCCTTTTGGTAATAACTGGCCTTAGTGGCGCAGGGATAACACTGCTTATAGGGCCGCTCAGACTCACCGGCTAAACTGGCCAGCTCGGTTTCAATGCGGTCGCGGCGGCCTTCGTAATAAGCCAGTGTCCAGCCCATGCCCATTACAGATACTGCCAAGTAACAGGCAGCAGTAAATCAAGGCGGTTAAACCAACCTTCTAGGTACTTCTGGCTGCGTTGGCGCTTGGCGACAATGCGGGCATAACGGCGGCCACGGCGCAGTAAATAGGCAGATACCAGCAAGGCGGTGTCGGTTTGGCGCGCTGCCGCTAAGGTAATGGGGCCGATTTTGCCGTCTGGTTTTACCTTGAGGGCGTTTTGCAACATTAGCTTGGCTACGCTAACCCCGTGATTAACGGCGGCATCAAACACGGCAATGGCCAAGGCATCGGGCAGTTCGTGGCAATACGCGGCTTTCCAATAGTCGCGATGGTAAATGCGCACGGCTTGCGCTTGGGTTAAGTTGGCAATATCCAGATTCGGGTAAGCCCGTTTGGATATACCAAATTGGGTTTCCCCGCCGGGGTCGTCGGGATCATTCACATAGCCGCCTTCAATGGGGCCAAGCCAAAGCATGGCAGCCTGAAAAGCGGGGTGATAATTTAATAAGAGGTCTTTATTCATGCCGTTATCATGACGGCATTGGCGATTTGGTTGGGTTTATCGGGTTTTAGTGAGAGTTGTGTTTTTTGATATTAAAGAGTTGATAGTGGTCACTGAAAAATCAAATAGATGTATTTATTATGTTGTCATCAAAATGATTATCAAAATTAAGAGGGATATTTATGTCTGAATTAACCTGTCCACATTGTCACAATAGTGTACCACGAGGTGCAACTGTATGTAGCGGTTGCCAAGCTGAAGTTGAGTATGGCTCTCCTCAAGCAATGTTTATCATTATTTTAATTATTGCTGCTGCCGCTGGTATTAAAGTGGGCATTTGGTTTTCTTCCGCAAGTTGGTTGGGCTGGGTGGTCGCGGTTGCCGTGGTTATTGGTGGAATGGTCGTTAGTGGACGGTTATTCAAAGATCGCGTGAATTTCAAACGCGTTTATAAAACCCGATAAGGAAGCTGAAAATAATGGCCTATAAATTAGCAGTAGCGGCATTGATGAGCACCTTAACACTCACCGCCTGTGGCGGTGGTGGTGAGAGCCAAGCCCTATCGAGTAACGCATCTTCAAGCTCAACGACGGATATTTTTGCCAAAGACTGCACCGCAGAGATTAACAATAAGATTGCTGAAATTGGCGATCCTGAAACCATCGACAAGTATGATAGTGGAAATTATCATAGCCATTCCTATAAGTGGTTTAACGGTGATTACACCTTGGATTTCACTTGGGGTGACATAGTTCAAGGCTGTGAGATTAAAACGTTTTGGTATCCTGATGATTTCAATTGGACGCCAACATCTGGAGAGTGCCCGAAAAAAATTAAGGCTGAATTAGCAGCCAGAGGTGAATCGGAAAAAGTATTTGTGTATTGGTCGCCCAGTACTTCAACTTATAAGTATTATTGGTACGCTCAAGGCGTTATCTATACCTTCGATGAAGGCGAATTTTATAATGGTTGTGAGGTATCAACGTCTACCTTTGCCCCGTTCTAAACAGCAAAAAGCCCCATTAACGGGGCTTTTTCATTCCTAGCGACATACAACCTCACAACTAAAACAACTCCCGCTGGCTGCGCTTTTGGTGCAGTTTGCGCTGCTCTTGAATGATGCGATAGATCTGCGGTTCGGTCAGTTCGCGGTGGTCTTGCGCGATCAGTTTGATGCTTTTGCCGTGATACCAATCATTAAAAATGTCGATATTGCGCAATGCGCTTAGTAGCTTGTCGCCCTTGGGCAAATAACGAAAACGCCCACCTAAGTAGTGGGCTTGTTCGGCAATTAAGGCTTTGGCGATTTTGCGTGGCTGAGAAATGCTGAGGCGCGTTAAACGGCTTTCAAACACGTCCACTAAATCGGCGAGGTATTCGGGCCAGCTGCTTTTATAGTCATCATCTGGCACGTCTTCAATGCGGGCCAGCAGTGGCTCGACTAGGTCATCACTAAATAGGCTGTGCTGTTGTTCGCTCATGATTGCTCCTGCTGGCTATAGGGACTAATAAGGGGCGTTAATATTTAGCTCAAAATCTTGACCACACTGAGTGCAAGTTAAGTCATGAGCACCAACGGTAATATCATAGTTAAGGCCATGCTCACTGGTCCGTTGTGGTTTATCACAGTGTGGGCAGTCAAAGGTTAACTCCAATTCAACATTCACTTCAGCAAACATGGTGATCTCCTTTAAACTTGGCCATTTGCTCTTCAAATTTGCGTTTATTCTCGGCGGCGCTTTCTGGTCGCCCT
Source organism: Motilimonas cestriensis (assembly GCF_021295315.1). GTDB lineage: Bacteria > Pseudomonadota > Gammaproteobacteria > Enterobacterales > CBDFNC01 > Motilimonas > Motilimonas cestriensis. Next base: position 74,442 of record NZ_JAIMJA010000005.1, read on the forward strand.
TGGGCTTTGATTTCCACGTTGCCTTTCACTTCGCTTTTTAAACCACTGTTAAAGGTGTCTGAAACCGTGTTTAACACTTGTTTAAGGTAGTTGTGATTTTTCAATGGCTGCGCGTTGCTGCCTTCTAAGCGCTTGGCCTTAATGCTGCTGGCCGTTTGGTACACCGCTTCACGCAAGGCGTCGTGATTATGAGTTAATGCCAGCACCTCACTGATTAGCTTGGCGGCGCGGCTTAGGCTCAAATCCGACTTTTCAGGGCGAAATAACGCGATGTATTCCATTAAATGACGCCCCAAGTGTTTATCTAACTTGGCCAGTGTGGCCATCACTTCGCGGCCTGCGTCATCTTCAATTAATTGCTGTAAATACAACTGACTTTTACAGATAGGACAACGGCCTAATTTCATGGCTGCTCCCCTTGTGCTTGCTGAAAAATATCACAGATAGTTGCGTAAGAGGGGGTTTTTCCTTGGCTATTTTTGGGTTGCTCACCCAGCTGCTTAACCATTTCCCGCGTGTGCCATTTTTTCAGGCTTTCTAGCACGCGACTGGCTTGGTTGGATTGCAGCCATGTCAGCTGAGCAATCCCGGTGATGCGTTTGCTGTAAGCCGTTAATGCACGCTCTGAGCCATCACGAACAAAACCTTGCTGGTGCATGGTGCGCCAAATAGCGTTGATTTTTGCTAGCTCAGGCGCGCGCACGGCCTTGGTTTTGTTGGCTGGCTTGCGGGTTGGCTTTTGGGTTTTAAAGCCGCGCTGTTCAAACGCAGCCATCACCGCCATTAACTCAGGTAAGCTCATGGTACTGCATGACGTTTTGCCCTTGGTGGCACTGGCCAAAATGGCTTGGTAAATATCATCGTCTAGTTTGAGCTGCGCTTTGGCGATGTGAATGCGCGTGATTAAACTCTTTCGGTGTGCTGTGGTCATAGGGCCTCTACTGTTCGGTTGATCTCAGCGCGTCGCGGCTAAGCTGGTCGCGCCATAGGGTCATTTCTTCGGCTAATGCCAGCCAGCCTTGCTGCTCGGCGCGGGTGGCTAATTGGCTTAATTCGCCGCACAAACTCAGCACGGCATTTACCTCATGGGTGGTGACACTGCGGCATATCAAGCGCGTGAACGCGGTATCAACTGCTGCTTTGGTGGTTGGGTTCAACATAGCGTTTCCTTTTTTATGCCGCTTGAGTAGGCTGCTCATCAGTGCCTAGCCGCCATGCTAGGCAGACGCCGTGGAGACGGCGTTTCGCTTTTATTGCTGCGCAAGTCGCTTTTGATTGCACACGTCCTTATTAGCCAAAATGATGTTCTTTTCCAGTTGCTCGTAGAACGCTAAGGCAATGGCGTCGGCAACGTTTTTTCTATCGTGTTCAATATGCGATACCCAATTCACCACGCCCTCATCGGTGCAGGTAATTTCTACGGTAATCAGTGCCATTACTTTTCCTCCAGTAAATGCCAGCGTGGAATGTTCTTTTCACACCACGCCCGGGCGGTTGCTTCGTTGTAGCCTTGGCCGCTGTGCAGTAAGTAGTTAATTAATCCTTGACGGGTTGGCATGGCTCGGCCTCCACATCGGTGGGTTCGACGAACATTTGCAGGTCTTTTTGCTTACTCAGCACCCGCTTTAAGCCTGCGAACTTAGGGAAGAATGGTTCGTAATACACATGCTTGTCGTATAATCTAGGGTATTGCTTCTTGGCTTCTCGCTTCCCCCATAACTTTTCTATTTCCTTAATCTGCTTTTGCGAATAACAGGATTCGCTTCGCTTACGCCATACCAGCGCCACAAACGGATCATAATGTTTACTTGATTCTAAGCCCGACGTGGGTTGAATCGAGCCGTCGATAAACACCAACACTGCCAGTTGGTTTTCAGCAATCAATCGCTTCTCAAGGGTAAGCGTTCGGCCTTCTAGCATCAGTTTGACTGTGCCATATAAGCCACTTAATTTGCTTTCAATATCCGTCCACTGTTCTTTGCTAATGCTCATGCCAACTCCTTGGGTATCGCAGGAATAACCCCTAACGCCAGTTCCCATAGCGCACGGTAGCGCTGAGCGTTACGCTCCCTTACGCCTTCACTGTCCCAGGCAATAACACTTTGTTGGTCGTTAATGGCCTTAACTTTAAATCGACGCGGCTTAGTGAGTATTTCCACCTCAATATCAGGATTGTTTTCAAGGTAGCGAAAGGTTACTTCCGCTTGAGTTTGGGTGATGCCAGCACGCTCAATCAAGCGAGCTAATGGAAAAAACTTGCCATCCTCTAGCATGTATTGCGCGATGCGGCGCTGGCGCATTAAAAACTCGGCGCGGGTTTCTCGGGTTGTTTTCATGGTGCATATCCATTTTGAAATAAAAATAAATAGCTTGGGCCCTGGCTGCTCGTCAGTGCCTAGCCACCACGCTAGGCAGACGCCGTGAATGACGGCGTTTCGCTGGTTATAGCTTGCTGATATCAAGGGGGATGTTTAAAAACTTCCCTTCTGGATTACGCTTTTTAAAGTTCAGGTAAGATTTAGAGCCCACCACTTTGATCGCATCGGTAATCGCTTCCATGCCGTTCACCCAGCGAGGGTCTTCGGACACATGCTGATATTCACGTTTGAAGCTCAGTACCTTGGCAATGCTTAAATTACCTTCCTTATCCGTTTCAAAGGTGTTGAAGATGATGGCGCGCACTTCTGCACTGGATGTTTTTGCCCACTCTTGAGCACATTCTTTGATTAACTGCTCAGCAATGCGCAGCTCTGGCCCCATGGTGATGCGGTCTTGAACCGAAATACGGATCTGCAATTCACCATCAAAAGAGGTAAATGACATGCCGCCTTTTTTGCCACCTTTTTTAGCCGAATACTTTTCCTCTAGCAGCTCTTTAAAGGCATAACAGTCTTCGTAAACTTCTTGTTTCAACTTCGCTATTTGCTGCTGTAGTTCATAGGCTCGATTGATATGTTTGATAACAAAATCATTCATTTCAACGTCATAAGGGCTAAGCAGCTGCTCTTGCACCAAATGGCCTTTACTATTTTTGATGTAGCCAGCGGGAATGCTGTTTTCTGTTGCTGTATTCATTGATTAATCCTTATTTAAACGCGGTTTAAACCGCGTTTGCTGGGGTTACTGGGGCTGATTCAGGGCACCAAAGCACGGTGCTACCGTTGTATTTAAACGGGTACACAGTGCGGGTCTTGCCGTCTTTGTTTTCCGTAACCGCGGGCGGCATCGGTGGCGTTAAAAACTGCTCGGGCACATCACGCACTTCAAACACGGTGCCGCAACGCCCCGAGTAACAGGCGGTGACACCAAAGCCTAATTTGATCAGGCCACTAAGTTGTGTGCTGGTTGCATCGTTTAAGGTATTCATTGCTTATCTCCCTGCTAAATAATCTAGCCATTGGTCATCTGGCAAGCGCCACTGCATTAGTCGATCGAACGTGGTTAGCGCCTTGATTTGCTGAATGGCGAGCTCTTCACGTCTCATTCTCGCCCCATCCAGCTTGCGAAGTTGACGATAGGCGCGTTGCCAGCCCGCACGGGTGCCTGTAAACATCAGTGTATCCATTGACAGCACGAAGAAATCTTCCGTTTCCGCTGATCTTTCGCGACTATTCAAATAAACGTCGATAGAGTAACGAAACCCCGTGCTTTCAAACATGCCATCGCAAACCACACCCACAAAGGTGTTGCCTCTAATTTCAATTTGAACAGTGCTATGCTTCTTCGAAAATACACTCATGGCTTATCCCTCAATCAAGTCTTGTTTTAACTCGGCGTAAGCGCCGCGAACGTGGTCTACTGTTAAGCGTTCGCCTTTGCCTTGGGCAATCATCGACGCTAAACGTAATGTGTGGCTCAGTTTACGCAGCTGACCTTTGTTGCCTGCAATGCTATGAATAAGCTGCATTTCAGTGTCGCTGGTGAGCTGCCAGGCTGCGGCAATGGCGTCAATATCACGCTTTTTTACCTTCAAAATGGACAGCTTTTTTGATACCCGAGACTCTAAACGGCTTAGGTCGATGTTGCGGCTATTGCCCACCATTTTGCCGTACACAGTGGGGTTTCCTACCAGCGCCAAACCTATGCCGATTTTTTGCTGTAGCACGCGCAGCTCTTCAATCACTTCAAGCTGCAAGTGGTCAGCTTCATCGATGATGATCAAACCGCCTGTACCTTCAAGACGGCGACGAATGGCGTGGCACAGTGAGTCTTTGCGGCGCGGGGCGTTCTCTATGCCCAGCTCCATCGCTAACTCGTAGAAAAAGCCCAGCAAACCACTAATAGACGGGCTTGCTACCACTATCCAACAGTTAGGTGAACGGCGGGCGTACTCTTTTGCGGCTTCTGATTTGCCCACGCCTGGCGCGCCCATCACGACTGTCATGCCATCGCCACGGCTAATGTGGGCATAGCGCAAGGTGTTAAAGACCTGCTTTGACGTAGTGGTTTCAACAAAGCTAGGCGCAATCGGCATGTCTGTTTCACGGCTTTTGCGCATCTCTAACCACTGCTGCAGGGTGTGCAGGTGCTTTTCTGGCGGCGCTTTGTAAGTGCCATTGAGAATTTGCGATAACAGTGAGGTGGTCATGCTGGTTTCGCGCGCCACTTCGGCTTGCAAGACGCCAGATGCGATCACGGCTTTTACGGCGTCGCGCACAGCATTAGCGTGGTCTGACATGGTCACTACATTTGAATTTTGATTATTCTCTGCCATAATTACTCCGATTTATTTTGTTAATTAATCAGGTCAGGCCACAACCTGACCTTTTTTATGTCTGCTGGTTTGGTGCTACAGCTCTGCCTGCTTTTCCCATATCGCGCTAATGGCGTTACCAAACGCTTCTTCACGTTCATCCTCGTCCATTTCTATTTGCGCTTTGCGCACCGTGTTACCCGCTTGCTGGTACATTTCTACTATCTTGGTTTCAGGCGCTTTTGGTGGCTCAACCTCGGGCAGTTGCGCGGCCACTTCGGCAATGGTCATGCGTTGCTGCGCCAATGCGGCGGCTTTCGTTGCCTTTGTAAAGCGAGTGCGGTTTTTTTCATGGTCACGAGCGGCTACGCGATCGTTAAAGCCGCTGCGCTCTTGGCACTGTGCTTCACAAATAAAGCGGCCATCCGTGGTGTAACAAAACACGCTCTGGTGCAGGTTGCGCGGGTCAAAACGCACCACCACTTTGCCGTGCTTAAGGCGCATGCCGATCAAGGATTCGCTAATGTATTTGTTAGTTTGGTTTGCAATGGTGCCGCCAGCCTTAAGTGTGAAGGTGCCGTTTGTTACCCGCACTGGCTCTGAGCACAGCATTAATATGCGCAGCTGCTCTTTAGTGGCTTTGCGAATAGTTGACGCCTCGTAACTCACGTTAAACGCTTCATCAAAGCTCATCCGGCCGCCACACACTTCCGTTTCACGGTTAGGCTTGCTATTAAACTGGTTTACACCGTATTCAACGGTTTTTAAAAAATCTTCTACCGCAATGGCTTTGCTGCCGTAGTTGTCGGGCTTGGCCATTGGGTTCGGGCCTGTGTAGGCACCGGCATTAAGCGGGTGCTTGTCGATCATTTCTTCTAAGCCACCCACACCAAAGGCACGTTCAATCGGCTTCGCTTGGCCGTGGCCTTTACCGTATTTAATGGTGGTCCATTGCACATCAATCCCCAACACCTTGAACAAACCATCGGGATCATCTTCTTTCACTTTGAAGCGGTATCGGGTTTTAATGCCTGCGGTTAGCTCCTTGTTAGCCGCTGCGCGTGTGTTATCAATCGTGGCGATTTTGGGTATACCGTAGCGCTCAATCATGCTCATTAAACTAAGACGGATACTGTCTTTGTTTTCTGATACATCGACGTAATAGCCCACAATTTTTCGGCTGTACACGTCCTGCCAAAACCACGTTTTAGGGCGCAATATTTCGCCGTTATGCCAGCGCACAAACACGTTGTGTTGGTAGCCGTCACCGTTGATATGCTCCATTGCATGCAGCTGCAGCACGCTACGGGTTTGCGCGGGATACATCATCATCAGCGCGTGTTCGCCTTTGCGCAGTAGCACCGCTTGGTCTTTCGGTATTTCGCGTTCAATCTTGCGACGAACCGAAGATTCTGAGGGCACAACCCAGCCTTTATTCGCGCCCGCTTGGATCACGCGCTCAAGGCAAGTGGTTAAATTAGGGCCTTCTAAACGGAAATAATCGGCCTTAAACGCTTCCCAGGCAGCAGGGGTAAATTCTGCCTCTTGTGTTTCTTTGCGCGCCTTGTATTTGGGCACAAACAAGGTGATCCAGTCGGCACGCTCAAAGCCGTCAACCGTATAATAAGTGCGACGAACCGTGCCTTCGCTGGTGTTGAATTTTTTGGCGACCAACAGCAGCGCATCCTCTACGGGGATGTTTTTTGCCCTTAAATCAGCCACGGCGCAGGCAATATTGAACTTACGCTCAGCTTTCTTTTTGTGTGTGTCAGGCGCATTGTCATACTTATCCCACAATGCTTCAGGGCAATAGCTAAGCTCTTTGGCTTCATTGCGTTTTGGCAAAGTAAACACCGTGCCGCCCACTTCAATTTGTGACGCTTGCAGCAGCAATGCTGCGCGGGTTTCCATGGGTAAAGCGTCGATGTGGTATTCGAAAGCTTTTGTGCCTTCGCGTTTACGCTTTAACTCAGGCTTATAACAAGTCGCCCTCTCAAGAGCATCCCTTGTTCTTCTCTCTGTTGATGGCATTCCTGCCAACCCCTTCACCTCTTTCGCGGTAATCCATTGCATAACGAATCCCCTTAACCTTGGTATCGAGACGGCCAAATTACAGCAGGCTCAACCCCAATGGCAGCACCAACAATCTGCTCTCCTTTTGGCCAATGACGATATAAAACATTACTTAGCGTTCTGGGTTTCAATCCTGCATCCCGCGATAGTTGTGAAAACGTCGTCCCTGTCTTTTTTACAGCTGCTTGAATATCTGCTGTGTGCCAATCTTGTGGGCTTTCTTTTTTAACGTCTTTTTGAGACTCTACACAGTTAAGCATTGTCGTAACCTCTTTGTATTATGCTCTTTCGTAAAGACTATAGGGACAAATGGGACTACATGCAAGCTGAAAACGTCCCTTTTGTCATTTTGTTTTTATATTACATCAAACCAAGGAAGCCCAATGAGCTCAGGCCCTAGAGAAGATAAGCTAGTTGATACACCACAAAAGGACGATACGTCCCTTTGTGGTGGTAAGAAAAGGACTCTAAAACAGGAGTGGTATACAGCACAGGACCTGCATGGAATCAGGGGGATGCCCACTACAGCACGTCGTACAAGAGATACATTGGAAAGACTTGTTGATGGAAATGATGATCTAAAAAGAAAAAGGACAGGAACTAAAGCTACGGAATACCATGAATCTATATTGCCACGAGAAACTAAGCTGGCATTAGGCTATTCAGCACTAGCATTAACAGAAAGCAACGTTGTCGTGACCAACTTAAACAACCTGGTGCAAATCCCTCAATACAGCGTAAAAGCCTCAGCAGGCGGGGGGTTAGCGGTAGAAGAAGAGAACATCATAGGTCAAATATCCGTAGGTAAAGACTGGCTTTACAAGCAAAAGCTCAACAACCTAAACCTCGCGCTTATCGAGGTAAGCGGTGACAGCATGGAGCCTACCCTCTCTGATGGTGATTTAGCCATGATCAGCCTGATTAAGCCTTGTTGCACTGAGAAGGTCGAAGGTATTTATATCTTTAGCATTGATGGTGAAGTACGCATCAAAAGGTTAACTAAGGATCTAAGCAAACGAGGCTACCATTTACGCAGTGACAACCAATTATTTGGCAATGACTATATCGAAGAAAGCGAGCTTCACCGCATGAACATCATTGGCAAGTTAAAGAAGGTATTAAAGTCCGTTAAATGAGGGCATTAAACATTATTAAACATCCGTTAAACTTGTTTAACAGAAAAACACCGCTTTTCATTTAAAGCGGTGTTTTCACAAAAACAGGATCATTTTTTTCATTTTAAAGGATCACGATCTCAGCAAAAAAGATCTCTTAGAAAGGCCACGCTCACAACCAAAAAACTCAAGTGAACAGAAGAAGCGACAAACATGACAAAGCCAACTACAATAAGCCTCAGAGGCTAATGAGCACCATCTAATAAAGCGCTATTCCCCCTGAGTCATACCCGCATAGTTTTACAAAATTTCACCAAATTCCACATATCTTCTTCATTTATCATTATTAGTGGGTCTATACAAGCGCCGTAGATTCGGCGCTTTTTCGTTTGTGAAGGAAAAATTACCACGGTCATTAAACTGTCATCTTAGTTACTTATATTTGTCATCATCGCTAGCCATACTGGCGCGGAATCGAAAAAAACACATTCACTTGGAGTAAAGATAATGAAAGTAAAAAATCTGGTAACAGCGATTGGTTTCAGTGTCGCTACCGTTTTCGCTGGATCAGCTGTTGCTGGCAATGTTGATGCAAACCTTCCAACTTACACCAAAGTAAGTGGTGTCTCTGGTAACCTTTCATCTGTTGGCTCTGACACACTAGCTAACATGATGACTTTTTGGGCTGAAGAATTTAAACGTCAATACCCTAATGTAAACATCCAAATTCAAGCTGCAGGTTCATCTACTGCTCCACCAGCATTAACTGAAGGTACTTCTCAGTTCGGCCCAATGAGTCGTGCGATGAAGTCAAAAGAAATCGAAGCATTTGAAAAACGTTACGGCTACAAGCCAACACAAGTACGCGTTGCAATCGATGCATTGGCTGTATTTGTAAACAAAGATAACCCAATTGAAGGTCTATCAATCAAACAAGTTGACGCCATCTTTTCAAGCACACTTAAGTGTGGCGGCGACAAGCAAGCAGAGCGTTGGGGCGACCTAGGCCTAGACGGTTCTTGGAAAGATAAAGACATTCAATTATTCGGTCGTAACTCAGTATCTGGTACTTACGGTTACTTCAAAGATAAAAGCTTATGTAAAGGTGACTTCAAGAGCAGCGTGAACGAGCAACCTGGTTCAGCTTCTGTTGTTCAATCTGTGTCTTCTTCACTAAACGCTATCGGTTACTCTGGTATCGGTTACAAAACATCAGGCGTACGCGCTGTTGCACTGTCTAAGAAAGGCGGTGAATTTGTAGAAGCAACAATGGATAACGCAGTAACAGGTGCTTACCCACTGTCTCGTTTCCTATACGTTTACGTAAACAAGCACCCAAACAAACCTCTTGCACCACTAGAGCGTGAGTTCCTAAAAATGGTTCTTTCTACTCAAGGTCAAGAAATCGTTGCTAAAGATGGCTACATTCCACTACCTGCTTCTGTAGTAATGAAAGACCTTAAAGAGCTAGGTATTGAGCTTTAATTAGCACACTCTTTAACGTTTGATTTGAGCCCTGCATTGCAGGGCTTTTTTGTATCTGATGCTTAATAATTGTATTTGGCGAGGATAGCTTAAACCGAAATCTAGGCAACAAAAAAAGCCCGCAGTATTTGCGGGCTTTATTGTCTTCGGCTTACTTGAAAGATTTATTGTGGTTCGATGTCACCACAAAAACGGTAGCCTTCACCATGGATAGTGGCGATGATTTCTGGCGTTTCACCATGACTTTCAAAGTGCTTGCGAATACGTCGAATGGTGACATCAACGGTTCTATCATGAGGCTTTAGTTCACGGCCTGTCATTTTTTTCAATAAGTCAGCGCGGGTTTGAATTTGGCCTGGGTGCTCAACAAAGTGCAGCATGGCTCTGAATTCGCTGCGTGGCAGCTTAAATACTACGCCTGCAGGGCTAACGAGAGATCGGCTGTTAATTTGTAACTGCCAGCCGTTGAAGTCGTATTGCTCTACTTGATTTGGTAACTCTTCGGCCACTGCTGATGTTTGGCTGCGGCTTAATAAGTTACGCGCTCTGATGGTTAGCTCTCGTGGATTGAAAGGCTTAGTGATGTAATCATCTGCACCAATTTCGAGGCCTAATATTTTATCGACTTCGTTATCGCGTCCGGTTAAGAACATTAATGCGATATTATGCTGATCGCGTAGCTCACGAGCCAGCAATAAGCCGTTTTTCCCAGGTAAGTTAATGTCCATGATCACCAAGTTCACAGAATTAGTTTTTAATATTTGGTACATTTCATTACCATCGGTCGCTTCTAGGACATGATATCCCTCTGCTTCAAAAATACTTTTAAGTGTATTTCTGGTGACCAATTCATCTTCGACGATGAGAATATTGGTTGTATTCATAGTAGTTAGGCCCTAAGTTTTTTAATTACAAATCTAGCATTCTTTCAATTGTAAACCGAGCATGAAATTTAAAAAGAGTGCAACATTATGTTTATAATTCTAGTTCGTTGACTCAGCTTGGATGTGCTCGATTACTACTTAATTTTGCGTTTATCGCACCTAAATTCCGTTTTGAGGAGACTAAAATGCTGCTATCCAGTCAATGTAGAGTAGCCTTAAATGCTGGCTATCAAAGGCTTGGTGGCGAATTGTTTCGAAAATACATTCTAGTTAGTTAACAGATGTATAACAACCGATATCACTAGGTTAGTGTTTTTTTTTCAATTCAGATTGACTTAAATCAAGAGTAGTCTAGGGACCCAAGCTCTTAACAATTCTTTTTCATTGCTGGTATGAGGCGAATATATTTTGTCTAAATTACAACATTCTCTTTGGTTCGCGTACCAGCAGACACACTTTAAATGGCACCAGCTGAAGCTGAGTGCATCGAATTTTGTTATTGTGACGGCATATAACTCAAAGGGTATTGTTCAATCGCGATATGCTAATCATGTGGCGCATCGCGAGTTATTGCGTTACTTACGTATTCATCGAAAGGTATTTTCTTGTTTATCAGGCATGTCTGTGGATGGCGCACATGTTGAGTTGAGTGTTGCGGTCGCCTGTTCAGTTAAGGAAGGTAAAGCTATTGCCTTGAAGTTTAAACAAAATGCTATGTACTGGGTAAATGATGATCAGCTTTACTTGCAGTCGGTTTTAATGGACAGAGGTCAGATTCATTTAGGTGCATTTAGCCTACGATGCTTAACTAGCTAGAAGCGGTAGTCTAAACCGAAATGCATAATTTGCCGCTGTTGCTGCATCTCTACACCGGCTTTAAAATCAAGGTTTCTAATTAATTCGTAGGAAGTGGCTAAGCCTAAATTAGTAATGCTGCCATTAACAGCCGCCTTATTTAACCCAAGTGACATTTGGGTTATACGACTTTCAAGCTTAAGTTGAGGGCTGACTTGGTAGCTGACGCCAGTGGAAAAGTGATACTCGGCTTGTTGGTCTGTTTCTTTAATCTCATTATTGTCACTGAAACCTGCTTCCATAAACACGTTAATACCTCTGTTAACAGGCCACTTATAACCCCCAATCATACCCAAGTTTTGGCCCTCGCTGTCATAATCACTTGGTGATAGTTTTTGATTCAAGAGCAGATTAAAAGAAGGTGAAAGCTGGCTGACGTACCATTGCTGTGCAATCTCTGTACGCTCTGTTGTGGTGGACAAAGGAATAAAGCTATCAGCTGCCACAGCTACGCTGCTCATCGCAGATAAAATAATTAATAGCGCGGCTCGCATCATATAACTATCCCTATTTCAAAAATGTAATTCTAGTATGGTCCGATGTAAGGTAAATGATCTAAAAAAAATAGCTTTATTTATAGATGTCTGGTGAAGGATCCGGTGTTGGAGCAAACAAGTTTCAATAATCAGTTATCATTCAAAGGTAACTATTCCTATTCGGCTCACCCGTTGCATTGATAACGTTAATTGGGTTTCAACCTGTTGGTGAATAGTACGTTCACGACCTTCAGCTGGTTTGGTACCTTGATGAAACGGCTAATTAGTAAGGTTGTAACCAGTGCGCACTATGATTTACTTAGCCGCCGTGTGAGTGTAACAGGGGGCGTAGCCGAATATTTGTCTTACCTATTATTGATAGAGGCTTAGACTGCTTTCTGTTTGTTTATTAGGTTTTTTGTGTTGTTTTATTGTTTTCTAGTTTATTTATTGGCTTTTTATTCTTTTTTAGCAGTTTATTCGGCTTTTTGAGCTTGTTCTTGCTTCAACGCCTCCAATTGACAAGCTAGGTAAAGTTCGGTATTAGTGTAGCCATTATTTTATAAGGTTGCTTTATGCTAGTTATTCTAACGACTACCACCATTATTACCACCAGCACAGTTATTGTCGCTGGGGCGGGCTAATGGATAAGCAATAGCAAAATTCTATAAGCCCGCTCAAACGAAGCGGGCTTTTTCATTTTTATCAGGGAGAGGTACGATGCGCGTACTTAAGTTTGGCGGTACATCTTTAGCCAATGCAGAGCGATTTAATCGCGCTGCCGATATCGTGGTAAGTAATCAGCAGCAGTCACAGGTCGCTTTAGTTTTATCTGCGCCAGCAGGTGTCACCAACAATTTAGTTGAAGTGGTGGCGCAAACTAGCCAAGGGCAAAATGCCGAACATCATGTCGCGGCCATTAAAACCATTTTTACCGACCTGATCATTGGCCTTTCTAAGCTTTATCCTGATTTCAGACATAATGCGCTGTTAAACCAAACCGACGAGGTGTTAGCCAAAGTAAGTAAGCTGTTACAAGGTGTGAGCTTGCTTGAGCAGTGCCCAGATAACATTGAAGCGCGGATTTTGTCCCAAGGTGAAGTGCTTAGTATTGCTTGTATGGCTGAGCTGCTAAAAGCCAAAGGGGAAGTGGTTGAAATTATTGTGCCACAAGAGAAGTTAATTTCTTATCGCGGTGGTTATGTCGAAGCGATGGTTGATATTGCGGCTTCAAAGGCGCGTTTCGCTGCTGAAGTCATTATCCCCGAAGCCATTTACTTAATGCCCGGTTTTACGGCTGGTAACGAAGCGGGTGAAACCTTAGTGTTGGGGCGAAATGGCTCTGACTATTCTGCGGCGGTGTTGGCGGCGTGCTTAGATGCTGAGTGCTGTGAAATATGGACCGATGTGGATGGTGTATACAGCTGCGATCCACGTTTAGTTAAAGATGCCACTTTACTTGATTCGTTAAGTTATGCTGAGGCGATGGAGTTGTCTTACTTTGGTGCTAAAGTGCTGCACCCGAAAACTATTGCGCCTATTTCACAACATCACATCCCTTGTTTGATAAAAAACACCAATAACCCACAAGCGCCGGGCACCTTAATCAGCGGTGAGCCGGGTGATGCAAAAATGGAAGTGAAAGCCATTTCAGATCTTAAAGGTATGACCATGTTAAGTGTGTCTGGTCCTGGGATGAAAGGCATGGTGGGGATTGCAGGTCGCATTTTTTCTGCGGTATCGCGTGCTGGCGTGTCTATTGTCTTAATCACTCAATCTTCGTCTGAATACAGCGTTAGCTTTTGTATTCATAGTTATGAAGCACAGTTGGCCGTTTCAGCGATAGAGCAAGAGTTTGAACTAGAGCTTGCCAATCAATTAATTGAGCCGATTGATCAAAAGCACAATTTGGCTATCATCTCACTGATTGGCGATGGCATGAAAACATCTCTTGGTGTTGCGGCGCGTTTTTTCAATGCGTTGGCAGAGCCGTCGGTGAACATTATTGCCATTGCACAAGGCTCGTCAGAGCGCTCTATTTCTGCCGTTATCCCGGAGAATAAAGTCAATGAGGCAATTAAATCTTGTCATCACAATTTCTTTGGTACCCAGCAGTTTATTGACGTATTTCTCGTGGGCTGTGGCGGTGTTGGTGGTGCTTTTGTCGACCAAATCTATCGCCAAACAGAGCAGCTTGCGAATAAAAATATCACCATGCGGGTGTGCGGCATTGCTAATCGTAGCGCGATGATCACCAATCCCGATGGCATTGATTTAACGAATTGGCGCGATCAACTCAAAGATGCGACAGAACCCTTCTCGCTAAAACGCGCTCATCAACTGGTCGAAGCTTCACATATCATTAACCCGGTATTAGTTGACTGTACCAGTGATGACAAAATTGCTGATGATTATGTTAACTTTTTAGGTGCGGGCTTCCATGTGGTTGCCGCCAACAAAAAAGCCAACACAGGTAGCATGGATTACTACCGTCAGTTGCGCCTTACTGCTTTATCGACCCGCCGTAAGTTTCTTTATGAAACAAATGTGGGTGCTGGCCTACCAGTCATTGAGAACCTACAAAATCTATTAAATGCTGGCGACCAGTTGATGACGTTCAATGGTATTTTGTCGGGCTCATTGTCATATATTTTTGGTAAATTAGACGAGGGCATGGCATTTTCTGAAGTGACTAAGGTTGCTCGTGAAAATGGCTTTACTGAGCCAGATCCACGCGATGATTTAAGTGGCGTTGACGTGGCGAGAAAACTGTTAATTTTGGCCCGTGAAGCGGGCATGGAATTGTCATTAAGCGATGTTGAGATTGAAGCGGCATTGCCGCCAGGCTTTGATGACAGCGGTACCATTGAAGAGTTTATGGAGCGCTTACCGCAAGCGGACGAATACTTTGCCAAGCGTGCAAAGGATGCCGCAGACAAAGGTCAAGTATTGCGCTACGCGGGAACTATCGAAGATGGTCACTGCCGAGTGTCAATTATCGCATGTGACGAATCAGACCCTTTGAATAAAGTAAAAGATGGCGAAAACGCACTTGCGTTATACAGCCAGTACTACCAGCCAATTCCTATGGTGCTAAGAGGCTATGGTGCGGGCACCGAAGTGACCGCTGCTGGTGTGTTTGCTGATGTATTAAGAACACTGAATTGGAAGCAGGAAGTTTAACCATGATTCCAGCTATAAAACGATTAACTTGGAGAATAGGATCATGAGTCTTGTTGCTTACGCCCCCGCTTCTACGGCTAACGTGAGCGTTGGGTTTGATGTTTTAGGTGGTGCATTAGCGCCAATTGACGGCTCATTATTGGGCGACCGCGTATTGATTGAAAAGGGCACTGACGATTACAGCTTAACTTGCAGTGGTCGCTTTGCTCACAAGCTGCCTGCCGATGGCAAGAGTAATATTGTTTATCAGTGTTACTTAGGTTACAAAGCGGCGCTATCGGAAAAAGGCATGACTTGCTTACCGGTAGCGATGGAATTAGAAAAAAACCTGCCAGTAGGCAGTGGTCTTGGCTCAAGTGCTAGCTCCATTGTGGCGGCATTGGAAGCCCTTAATGCTTTACATGATTACCCATTAGGCGAAATGGAAATGCTGGCGTTAATGGGCAAGCTTGAAGGTGAAATAAGTGGCAGTGTGCATTACGACAACGTCGCACCTTGTTACTTAGGTGGCATGCAATTAATGCTTGAGCAGGGCGCATTGATTAGTCAAGCCATTCCTAGCTTTAAAGAGTGGTATTGGGTGGTCGCTTATCCCGGTATTACTGTATCAACCTCGGCTGCTCGCGCGATTTTACCGGCGCAATACCGTCGTAGTGATGTGTTAGCATATGGTCGTCACTTGGCAGGTTTTGTTCACGCAAGCTATACCAATCAACCAGATTTAGCTGCGGGAATGCTCAAAGATGTGATTGCGGAGCCTTATCGTCAGCAGTTAATCCCTGGCTTTAAAGAAGTGCGCAAATACGCCACACAAAGCGGCGCGTTAGCAACGGGTATTTCTGGATCGGGCCCGACGGTATTTGTGGTGATGAAAGAGCTAGACCAAGCCCAGCGTTTAAAAAGCTGGTTAGAAGAACACTTCATTCAAAATGAAGACGGATTTTGTCATATTTGTCACCTCGATGAAGAAGGTGCAAGAGTTGTAGGAACGCAGTTATGAACTTATACAATATCAAAGAAAACAGCGAGCAAGTGAGCTTTCAACAGGCTGTTAAGCAAGGTTTAGGTAAAAACCAAGGGTTGTTTTTCCCTGACACCATCGAGCCGTTGGCTGATGTGAATGCGCTGTTAAAACAAGATCTTGTTACTCGCAGTAGCGCCATTTTACATCACTTGATAGGTGATGAACTCAGCGCTGAAGATGTGTCTGATATGGTGAGTAAAGCATTCCAATTTGGCGCGCCAATTAAACAGGTTAGCGATGATATCTACGCCCTTGAGCTATTTCATGGTCCAACTTTAGCGTTTAAAGACTTTGGCGGCCGCTTTATGGCGCAATGTTTGGCTAAATTTGGTGGCGATAAAGCCATCACCATTTTAACGGCAACATCGGGTGATACTGGCGCAGCGGTAGCTCATGCGTTTTATGGTCTAGAGAACATTAAAGTGGTTATCTTATATCCAAAAGGTAAGATCAGCCCATTACAAGAAAAGCTATTTTGTACCCTAGGTGGCAATATTACGACCGTTGCGATTGAAGATGACTTTGATGCCTGTCAAGCCATGGTTAAGAACGCATTTGATGATGAGGAGCTAAAACAAGCCATTGGCCTAAACTCTGCAAACTCTATTAACATCAGCCGCTTGTTAGCACAAATTTGTTATTACTTTGAAGCCTTTGCGCAGCTGCCAGCTGACAAACGTGACAATGTTGTGGTGTCGGTGCCAAGTGGTAACTTTGGTAACCTAACGGCAGGTTTATTGGCGCAGGCTTTAGGTTTACCGATTAAGCGCTTTATCGCTGCAACTAACGAAAATGATACTGTTCCTCGTTATCTGCAAGACGGTCAGTGGGCACCAAAGAAAACAGTTGCCACGCTTTCTAATGCGATGGACGTGAGCCAACCGAACAACTGGCCGCGTATTGAAGAGCTGTTTAAAGTGAAAGGTAAGTCCTTATCTGAGCTAGGCAAAGGCATGCTAACTGACGCTGAAACAGAAGTCGCTCTGAAAGGATTAGACGATGCTGGCTATTTATGTGAGCCACACGGCGCAATCGCTTATGATCAGCTCACTAAACAGTTACAAGCAGGGGAGACCGGTATTTTCCTATGTACTGCTCATCCTGCTAAGTTTAAAGAAAGCGTTGAATCTATCTTAGGTAAAGATATTGGTTTGCCGAAAGAGCTAGCTGATCGCGCCGATCTCGAATTGTTATCAAAAGAGATGCCTGCTGATTTTGCGCAATTGCGTGAACTGTTGATGAATAACTAATCCTTCACACGTTTAATAAATACTTAAAGGGGCTTTTGCCCCTTTTTTGATCTTGGCTACAGTGTCATGTTGTCACTTATGCCTATTTCGGGTTAACTTAGTGCTATGGCACCCTCAAATTATTGTTTTGCCTCGCGCCCTAACAATACTCGCGACACTCGCATGTTGCAGTCGTTTGGGTATATGCCTATCATGGGCAACTTTTTCAACAGCAGGTCATCACATGAGTAAAGTATTAACCGATTTGCTCTCTCAACTTCAGCTTGAGCGTATTGAAAACACACTATACCGTGGCCAGAGCCAAGACTTAGGGTTTGGTGCGGTGTTTGGTGGTCAGGTTTTAGGGCAGGCCTTGTCTGCTGCGAAAGAAACAGTAGAAGAGCAGCGTAAAGTACACTCGCTACATTGCTACTTTTTGTTGGCGGGAGATGTAAATCAACCGATTGTTTATGATGTAGAAGCGATTCGAGACGGCGGTACTATTTCCACTCGCCGGATCAAGGCTATTCAAAATGGTAAAGACATTTTCTATATGACGGCCTCCTTCAAAGTGCCCGAACGCGGTTTTGAACATCAAGATAAAATGCCAGATGTTCCTGCGCCAGAAGAGCTTGAGTCGGAACAAGATTTTGCGTTGAAACATCGTGAGCTACTACCTGAATATATTCGTGAGAAATTTATTTGCGATCGGCCTATTGAAATCCGTCCAGTAAAAATGGTCAATCCCTTGGCTCCTGAAGTATCTGAGCCTAAGCGAGCGGTATGGATGAAAGCACGTGGCGCGATGCCAGACGATTTACGGGTACATCAGTATTTATTGGCTTATGCGTCAGACTTTAACTTTTTACCCACTGCGTTGTATCCCCATGGCGAGTCATTTTTTTCACCGCAGATGCAAGTGGTTACTATTGATCATTCGATGTGGTTTCATCATGAATTTCGCTTTGATGAATGGCTACTTTATGAAATTGATAGTCAAGCCGCTGCAGGTGGGACGGGCTTAGTGCGGGGGAAAATTTTTAACCGTGAGGGTTTGCTTGTTGCGTCAACCATTCAAGAAGGGCTAATTAGAAAAAGGCCTGAGAAAAAATCATAGTCTGGATACAGAAATGGAAAAGGGCGCTATGCGCCCTTTTTATTGCAACTCTCCATGGCTCAATGGAGGCTGAAACCCCGATATTATAGGCTTTCAGTGAAAGTACGCGTGATCACATCCTGTTGTTGCTCTTTTGTTAACGAGTTAAAACGTACTGCATAGCCTGATACGCGAATAGTCAGTTGTGGGTATTTTTCTGGATGAGCAATCGCATCTTCCAATGTTTCACGCTTTAACACGTTTACGTTTAGGTGCTGACCACCTTCTTGTAGCGGTGCAACCTGCACTGGCACTTCTTTGTATTCGATATCACCCAAATCATTTAACGCAACAACTTGGTCTTCCGCGTAAGCATTGTCTTTTACACAAAGGCAACGTGCTTCTTGTTTTGCTTCATCTAACAACCAAAATGAGTTAATCAAAGAGGCATTATTTGCTTTAGTAATTTGCACACCAACTGTCATAGTCAAGCTCCATTTAAGGTAGAAATTTTGAAATAAAAGGACATAAATGAAATTAAAGAACTTTTATTCCTTGGTTAATCTATGAACTATTATAGGCAGCTCGCATCTTGATGTAAATCAATTTAATACCCCTAAGGTGGTATTTTTGCTTTTAGTTCTTTGATCTAAATCAATGAAATATCTATTTTAGCTATTGTGGCCGCTGTGTGGAGATGGCACGGTCTCAAAAACTATTTTGTAATTTATTAACGTAATTTAATTACATATTTGTGTGTTGTTTATAGCGGGTATAAACGGTGTTATTCTAGGTTTATGACTTATTATCAGCTAACTGAGTAGGTTAGCTAACCAAAAAGGAAGCACTCATGGCGCTGCATAAAACGTGGGCTGAAGTGATAGGTGTAGAAAAAGAACAAGCTTACTTTCAGCAAATAATGTCTTTTGTTAAAGCTGAGCGAGATTTAGGCAAGGTTGTGTATCCTCCTCAGCATGAGGTGTTTAATGCGTTTAAATTAACTGAATTGTCTGATGTTAAAGTGGTTATTATTGGTCAAGACCCTTACCACGGCCCCAATCAAGCTCATGGTTTATGTTTTTCAGTATTACCGGGCATTAAAACGCCGCCATCATTAGTTAATATTTACAAAGAGCTACAAAATGATATACCGGGCTTTGTCATTCCTAGTCATGGCTTTTTACAAAGCTGGGCTAGTCAAGGTGTGTTATTGCTCAATACTGTGCTGACTGTTGAGGCGGGTAAAGCCCATAGCCACGCTAAGTGCGGTTGGGAGCTATTTACCGATAAGGTGATAGAGCAAATTAATCTTCATTGTGAAGGGGTTGTATTTTTGCTGTGGGGCGCTCATGCGCAAAAAAAAGGTGCCATGATCAATACCGCGCGCCATCACGTGTTAAAAGCGCCGCACCCTTCACCTTTATCCGCGCATCGAGGCTTCTTTGGTTGTGGTCATTTTTCGGCAACCAATGAACGATTAAAGCAGCAGGGGTTGGCGCCAATTAATTGGCAACCAGAATTGCCATAATTACTTGGCGATAAAATATTAATCGACTAGTATCATAAGGTTATTTGTAATTTTCTAGTAACAGTTAGCTGTAATGCTTTATATCAAATTATTTTGCCCAAGCCCTTGATAGAGTGGATTTTCAAGGATAAGCATAAGGACGCAGTCGTGTTAAGTATCATACATAACGATCATAAGAATATTGCCAAGTTACTCAACGTGCTAACAGATAAGCTCAGTAGAATTAAGCTTGAGGATGAAGTGGACTACCGCTTAGTGAGAGACATTGTTTCTTATTTACAAACTTATTCTGGAAAGTTTCATCACCCCCTCGAAGACCGTATTTACGAATACTATCTTAAATACCGGGTTGTTGATGACAGTGTAGCTAATCGCTTACATGATGAGCATCAGCACTTAGAGATTATTAGTGCCGAGCTAAAAGAGATGATAGACAGTATTTTACTCGATGCTATCGTGTCTCGTGATGACATCATTGAAAAGTTACAACAGTTTGTTAATTTGCAAAAAGCGCATCTTGATTACGAAGAAGTTGAAATTTTACCTGCGATTAAAGCCAGCTTAAGTGCCGATGATTGGCGTCATCTTGAGCAAAATTGGCACCATGATCCGCAAGAAGACCCATTGTTTGGCCGTACTGTTGCAGATCAGTACAAGTCGCTAGCTAAGCGCTTAAGTTTATAAGCAATTTTTTGTTTGTAATATAAAAAATCCAAGCCTTGGCTTGGATTTTTTTGGTTTTAAAATTGCTCGTTACGGCGATGAAGCGGAATCGTTTTGCTGTTGTTTTGATTTGTACATCAGTTGTTGCCACCAATGGCGTTTTTTCGATAGTGAGCGGGTCAGTAAAAAGCCAATTAGAAGGGCGACTACTAACATGGTTTTGAGTAGTTCATTGGCTTTTTGTTGGTAGTCGTTCATCACCGCTAATATTTTACCTTGTTCTAGGGTCACCCTTAGATAGCCTATCTTTGTACTTTCTTTAAATAACTCAGCAATATAAGGAATACGGTTTTGGGCTATCTCACGTGCATCTGCTGAGGTTGTTTTCGGTGATAGGTTAAGCACTAAATCGAGTGGTAATGCATCGGCAGATTGGTGTAATACCACACCAAAGGCATTGTAAATGGTTACATCTCTAACCAAGGGGTCATGGGATAGGCCGTCAACTAGGCGCAACAGCTCTTCATTGTCTTCTGCTTCAAGATAACGAGCGGCATCATTCGCTGCTCGGCTGGTTAAGGTATAGCCAAAACGCTGAGTTTGCTCGATACGGTTTTTATCTGCGAGTACCTGTAAATTAGTCGTTAGATAGGCGAGGTAACCGATTAAGCCAACAGCAACAATTAGTTGTAGCGTTCGCCAAATAAGCAAGCGAGGTAGTTTTGCATTTAGTGTCATGAACAAAAGACTCCTAACCAATAAACACACTAAGATTGGTACTTGCAAAGGTAAAACGCAATAGCTATCTTGAGCGCAATTAATTTTAATGAAAAATCAGGAAGTATTGTGCAAAAGTTACATGAAGTCAAAGTGACCCAATTGCCAGAGAGTCTTATACAATGGAAGGCATTGTTAATTGAGCAAGTTGGGGCATTTGATGCGCTATTGTTTGAACCTCAAGGTGCTTGTGCTGTTACTCAAGTGTCAGTGCAGCCCGCGAAGCAGTTAGTATTAATGGGCCGCACATTGACTAGCCCGATTTTGAGTCAGTTCACTAAGATCCTATTACAAAATCAAGTTGAAGGTATTTATGCCTATGGGCCTAAAAACTTATTGGGTACTACTGTTGTTCGCCTTGCCTTAGCTAACGCGCCAGCAGGAACGAAAGCTTTGGTGCAAGAGTTTTGTCAAACTCATCAACTTGATTTTGCTTTTGTTGATCATATCCCAACTTTGGCTGAGCCGGGCGTGGTGTTAATGGACATGGACTCAACCACGATCCAAATTGAATGTATTGATGAAATTGCACGCTTGTACGGTGTCGGCGAACAAGTATCAGCGGTGACAGCCCAAGCTATGAATGGCAAGTTAGATTTTAACGAAAGCCTGCGTAGTCGAGTAGCCTTACTTGAAGGTGCAGACGAAGATATTCTTAATCAAGTGATTGAAAATATGCCGTTAATGCCCGGCCTAAAGGACTTATTGGCTGGTCTAAAACAAGCAGGGTGGAAGGTTTGTATCGCCTCTGGCGGCTTTACTTACTTTGCTCAAGCATTAAAAGATAATTTAGGTTTTGATCAAGTATTTGCCAATACCTTGGAAATTATCGATGGAAAATTGACGGGTAAAGTGTTGGGGGAAATTGTTAATGCGCAAGTTAAAGCACGCATTTTAGGAGAGTTAAGCCAACAGTATGGTGTTAGCAATACGCAAACAGTGGCGATTGGTGATGGCGCTAACGATTTGATCATGTTGGGCGCATCGGCGATGGGTGTCGCTATTCATGCCAAACCTGTGGTGCAAGAGCAAGCAGCAGTCTCTATTAATCATTTGGATTTAGAAGCGGCATTTTGCATTTTAAGCACCAGTCAGAATACGGCTTGGTCATAAGTTGACCGCCAGCCAGTTTGATAACTGGTTGGCTATTTGCTCTGCCAATCACGACTGTGGGTCGCGCAGACCAAAGCGATATAAGGTTTCAACAGTTGAATCAAACAGCTCTACGATGGCGCAAATAGACCATAGCTCGTTTTCTACCTGTTTTGCTTTGTGAATCGCATAATGAGCAATGTAATCGAGTTCTTTTTGAATCGATTCTATGTCCGGTTTACCCACTCGGGTTAAATCAATAATCAGAGAGTAAAAGTGGCCATGCTGCAATGCATGGTTAATAAAGGCTTTGCGCTCACTGTCATCAAAGAAGTCTTCATCCAAACACCGAGTGACCTTTAGCTCTTCGCTATCATCAATATGTATATACATTTCAATGCGTTGGTTGGCTTCATTGCCCGGCAGGTTTTTTAATCGCGTGGCGACTAAGTCATCTAATTGTTTATCACCAAAAATAGGCGTGAGGTTGAACTGGTTCTTTTCTTTATTGAATGCTTTCAGTAGCGGCGCAAGGCTATGGGCTTGAGCATTAATTGCCAGTTTACCTACATCAAAATGGCCGTGATGGCGACCAATAAAATTAACCGCAGATAACAGATGGTGGCAACATAAATGTCGTAATGCGAGCTCTAAGCCGGGTTTTGGCAGCTTTTCAACTGCTTCACTGAGTTTGCCGGGGTTACTTTCAATCAGTAGATTAAAAAATTCTGTGCCGGTATGAGACTCTGCATGTTTACCAACACATAAATGAACAATGGTGCGTGCAGGGTTAAATCCTACCACACGATATACCATGCGCGACAGGTTCATGGTTTTAGTCAAGCTCTGCAACTTGGGTAGAGAAATCAGTACCTTTTCTCCCTTCTTGACTTGGGCTGCTTGGGTGAGGGCTATTTTTAATCCTCGAGGCGAAAAATCTTGGGTACTGCCTTCTAGCACGCCTGCTTTAGTGGTGAGCTCTACCAAGGTATTATAGTTATAGCGCTTCTCTTGGCGCTGTTGAACAAATTTAAAAGGCAATTGCTCAAAGTGCGTTTGTTTTTTACTAACAAAACGGTTGAGCTGGTTAGCACTTTTTATTTCACTGGCAAGAGATTGATAACTCGGCTTATGTTGCTCCATGGTGACATCGGTTAGCCAGCCGACGTAACGCACTTCTAAGGCTTTTTCCAAGGCAATGCGAGAGACGTTTTGTGGGCTATGTTCACTAAATTGGCGTTTTAGTATGGTCGGCTCAGCGACGGTTAACTGCAATTTATACACACGCCAGCTGGATTTTCTCGATGCAAAAGAGAGAAATAACGATTTAAGGCCACTTTGCTGCAGTTCTTCTTTACTGGCGGCAATAAAAAAAGCTTTACATTCGGTATGATGAATAAAACTAAAAATAAGGGTTTCTTTAATATCTTGAGGCTGTTTTAAAATCAACGCTATTCGCTCTGGGTTAAGCAGTTGCGAAAGGCTATTTTCACCCTTTTCATCACGCCAGTATTCTAATATGGGCAGGTTTTGGCTATTACACAGCACGCTTTCAAGCTTAGGCTCACTATGGTGACTAAAAAATAGCGGTAACCCTTTCATCAAAGGTAAGTAATACTGTTCGTAACCTTTGGTTGTGACTGAGTGCAGTAAGTTGTCGGTATTAATTTTGTAACGATGCTTATTGCCCTTAATAAAGCCATCAAGAAAGTTATCAAATCGAGTCGGATCTTGAGTTCGCGCGAGGCGAAGCCAAATAAGGTCTTTGGTTTTATCTTGTCCAACTAAAGTGTAGGGCACAGGATTTCTGAGTTCTGGACCGCTAAATTCTTTTTGTAAGCCAGTAAAAATAATGCCCACATCGGTACCTGTTTGCACGCGATGCTCAGGGCTTATTTTGACTCTTAAGCCAGTGGTTGATATATCCGACGTCGTTGCGGCTATCTCTTGTCCATCTTGAGTCAGAAATTGCACAGGAATGGCAAAGTGCATCCGCTCTGCACCTCTGGCATTAGAGCGTTGTAGGTTAAGGTGCTCAGCTTGGAGTAGCGCTTTAACTTTTTTTATTTTCTCGGTATTTTTGGATTCGCGTTTTTGATTAACCACATCTTCAAACACCCCCATGGTATAGCTGTTGTTGAATCTTTTTAATGATTTTTCAAAGGCTTTAATCGCCGTTTCATCAAGAAAGTGACGCTTTTGACCAAAGGTAAATTCTTTGGCATCAGGGTATTTATCACGCAAATCTATGATGCGCTGACAGGGGGCGTTAAGCCGATTGAGTTCCATTTTGACTAAGAATTTCACATTGGTGCTTTCACCAAATAAAATTCTATCGAGTAGATCATTAAAATCAGACTCGCGCATTAATGGCAATAATTGTTCGATTTGACCTTGGTAGTCTTTTAAATCCATGAAAGTATGATTAGCCGCTAGAGTCAGAGAAAACTGGTTGTTTAAAACTACTTATTTACTTTACCCGTTATGACAACTGGGGGCAGTCGCTTTTTTTTATTATTGCGTAGTATGATACAAAAATTATGCCGAACAATCGGCAAAACGGGTTTAACAACGTTAGAGGGCTTTATGGCTAAAGCAAAAACCGCTTATGTATGTAATGAATGTGGTTCAGAATTTTCACGCTGGCAAGGGCAATGCAATGATTGTAAGGCGTGGAACACCATCACAGAAGTACGCTTAGCACCGGCCAAAGGAAGTCGTAATACCAGTCATCAAGGTTACAGTGGGGCCACTCAAGCGAAAGTTCAGGTGTTAAATGATATTTCACTAGCGGACTTGCCGCGTTTTAGCAGTGGCTTCAAAGAGCTTGATCGCGTGTTAGGCGGTGGCATTGTGCCGGGTAGTGCGATTTTGATTGGTGGTAACCCAGGTGCCGGTAAAAGCACTGTGTTACTGCAAACCATGTGTCATTTAGCACAAACCATGGGAGCGCTTTATGTAACGGGTGAAGAGTCACTGCAACAAGTAGCGATGCGCGCGAATCGCCTAGGACTGCCCAATGATAAATTAAAAATGCTGTCAGAAACCAGCGTTGAAACGATTTGTCATTTAGCTGAGCAGGTCAAACCGCAAATAATGGTGATTGACTCGATTCAAGTGATGCATGTTGCAGATGTGCAAAGCTCGCCGGGCAGTGTGTCGCAAGTGCGTGAAGCCGCCGCTTATTTAACGCGTTTTGCTAAGCAAACCGGCGTCGCTATCTTTATGGTGGGTCATGTGACCAAAGATGGCTCTTTGGCGGGCCCAAAAGTACTTGAGCATTGTATTGACTGTTCGGTGATGCTTGATGGTGATGCCGACTCTCGCTATCGCACCCTACGGGGCCATAAAAACCGCTTTGGCGCAGTTAATGAATTGGGCGTGTTTGCCATGACTGATCGTGGTATGCGTGAAGTGAGTAACCCTTCAGCCATCTTTTTATCTCGCGGCGAAGAAAACACTTCAGGCTCGGTCGTGATGGTGATTTGGGAAGGAACCCGGCCACTGCTGGTGGAAATTCAAGCGTTGGTTGATTATTCCCAGCAAGGCAACCCACGGCGCGTGGCGGTGGGAACTGAACAAAACCGTTTAGCTATTCTATTGGCGGTATTGCATCGTCATGGCGGTTTACAAATGGCCGACCAAGATGTGTTTGTAAACGTCGTCGGTGGGGTGAAAGTCGCTGAAACCAGTGCCGATTTGGCCTTGTTGGTGGCGCTGGTTTCTAGTTTTCGTGACCAACCTCTATCGCAAGAATTAGTCGTGTTCGGTGAGGTTGGTCTATCAGGTGAAATTCGCCCGGTGCCCAGCGGCCAAGAGCGAATTATTGAAGCGGCTAAGCACGGCTTTAAACGCGCCATTGTACCTATTGCCAATGTGCCAAAAAAACCGATCGAAGGCATGGAAGTAATTGGGGTTAAAAAACTGAGTGATGCGTTAGAAGTGCTTTAGCAAGTGATGTCACTGCACTGCAGTGACATCTCGTTAAGTGTGAAACGATGTTTATTTTGGTTTTGCGTAAGGTAAGCGCTGCAGCCTTGAGGTGACATGATAGCTGTCTAGACCGGATACTGTGACGCAATCCAGCAATTCGATATCCACATAGCCATCTTTTGTGATGGCTTCATCATCTACCATTATTTCTATTATTTCCCCGATGACCAACTCAGTGCCATTAACGGCTAATGTTTGGGTGCTGATGAGCTTTAATCCCATTTTTAAGGCACTTTCTGCCACGTAAGGGGCCAGTATTTGCTGGCCTAACTCTGGGTGTAAACCCACTTGCTCAAACTCAGATTGATTTTTATCGTAACGTGCCGATGTTTGGTGCGCTTGTTGGTAAAAATCAGCATTGACTTGATTAATGGTATAAACCTTCGTTGCTTGTATATTTTCCAGTGTATGGCGAGGCACGCTATGAGGACGCATGATCATCCCTATTAGCGGAGGGTTAGCGCCCAAGTGAAATACCGAACTGACAATTGCCAAATTATGATTGCCATTAGCATCGCAAGTGCCGATCAAATTTGCACTTTTAAAGCCCGAAAGCGAGTTAATAAAGTGGGCGCGATAGCGGTTGTCTAAATCTGTAATGTCTTGCTGAGTAAAATGCATAGTTTGTCCAAGTATTGGGGCATTTTTATTATTATGTTGGGGTTTGCCAGTTGATGCCTTACCTAGCAATGACTGTCTTTGCCAATTAATGTAATGACTTACCAGTCTATAGCTTGTCCTTGCCAGTCAATAAAACTTGCTTGCCCATTAGGCGGATAGCTTGGTAATAAGCTTAGCAACTGTGTGGCAACAAATTCAGCAGCGAATAACTTCTCCTTGGCAACATTGGCTTGGAATGGCCTAGACAGTGGCGTATCGGTTGTCCCCGGATGAAATGAAATTATTTTCACTTGTTTGAGTCGTCGCCCATACTCAATCGCTGCATTTTTTATCATCATGTTAAGGGCTGCTTTTGAGGCGCGATAACTGTACCAGCCACCCAATTGGTTATCTTGGATACTACCAACCCGTGCGCTAAATATCACAACGTGTGATTCTAGTTTAGGCGGTAATCGATGCACTAAATGCTTTAGCCACATTAGCGGCACTAACATGTTACTTTGCATAACTGCTAACACATTTTCAGGGGTTATATCTTCCAAGCGCTTTTCAGGTGTTATCTCGGCTTGGGTTATTGCATGTTTGCCATGGAGAAAGCCATTACATACAAACACATAACGAATAGGTAAGTGAATATCAATTTGCTTTAAGCTCGCTAGTATTGCGGCTTCTGAGTTGTCGCAAGTCAGCGGCTCAACCTTGGGGCCAATCTTTGGATTTGTATGCTGACGACTGATGGCGTAAACAATTTGGATTTGCTCATCGTTGCTAAGTTGCATGATCAATTGCTGAGCAATGGCGCTACTTGCACCAATAACGATGGCGCAATATTGCGGTTGATTTGGCATAGTAAGCCCCAGTTAACGAATTTTTGTGATGCAATGGCCGTCATCACAGGCGTTTTGAGCTAAGCGCTTTTTACCCGTGAGTAGCAACGAAATGTTATAGCGGTATTTAGCGAACACTAAATAGGCTTTGTCGGCAACAGGTCTCACTAAGGGCATTCGCAGCAACGATGTGAGCTTGCCACAACCCACCATTGACCAAGCTTTATGGGTGACGTCTAAACCAAGTAGAATAGCGCCATTTGCTAGCTCGCCATGTAAAATGTCATTGGCGTGCTTTCTGTCTATGTGCGGGTAGTTTTTTTCAAAATCAATTCGGTTGATATCGACTAAAGCAATAAGGTTATGCTTGTCACGTCGCTTAATTTGCTGCATTTCGCGATGACATAAAGGACAAAGTCCATCAAAATAGATCGTTAGCTCATAAGGGGAAGTCATCTAAGCTCCTTGGTTAAGTTGCTATCACGCAAATTTATGAATCTCACATATGGATAACGTATGGATTGATGAATTAGATCTTATTTAACTTTAACTCAGTTGTCGTATGTCGTTGTGCATATTGCTGCTGTAGCTTGTTGCAACAGATAGATTTTCACGTGATGTTAGAGGTAAAAGTGGATATTTTTATTACAGGGTTATTATTGGGTTTTAGCTTGATTATTGCTATCGGCTCACAAAACGCGTTTGTATTACGTCAAGGCCTTAAAGGGCAGCATGTTTTATTAGTGTGTGCTATCTGCGCATTATCTGATGCGGCTTTGATCGCGCTAGGCGTGGCAGGGTTTGGTGTATTGGTGAAACAAGCGCCTTGGATTGAGCTGTTCGCCCGTTATGCAGGAGCGCTGTTTTTAATTATTTATGGCGCTCGAAGTTTTTGGGCGGCCGTTAACAACAAGGCTGGCACATTAGCTCCTGCATCCGAGACTTTCTTTTCCATTGGCAAGGTGGTATTAACCTGTCTTGCGTTTACTTGGCTTAATCCCCATGTTTATTTAGATACCGTTATTTTATTGGGATCTATTTCGACTCAATACGGCGCGCAAAAATGGCTATTTGGCCTTGGCGCCATGTCTGCTTCTTTATTGTTCTTTTTTGCCTTGGGTTTTGGCGCTCGTTTACTGACGCCGTTATTCGTAAATCCTATGTCATGGCGAGTACTCGATTTTGTGATTGCTGGGGTCATGTGGTTTATTGCGGCATCATTAATTCTGTAACGAATGTAGCCAGCGTTTCGCATTAGCAATAGTGCTGCCTTCTCCTAACAAATCAAATATACGCCACAAAAAAGATATCCAAGTATCTAGACGTTACTTGAATACCTCTTCAGTAGTGACTAATTTTTATCCGTTTTAGTTTCCTTGCTAGCGGTGGTTTGAAGTTCAGATTCGGCAGTAGCATTAAGGAGATCATGCTCCTTAATCGCTTCATTAGCTCGCTCAGCTTCTTCCTTCGCTTTTGCTTTGGCCTCTCGCTCTGCCGCTTCTTCTTTTGCACGTTGTAGAATGGCGTGCTCTTGGGCATCAAGGGGCAGTAAACTGATCAGTTCAATATCATTTTGCTGTTGGTTATTTTCAGTTTCTGAAATGACCTTAACTTTATTTTCTTTAGTGATATACACCAAAGGGATCGCGGTTTCACCGTAGCGCTGGCGAAAATGCTCATGGGTAAAGTTGTCGGTAATGCTGGTGATTTTTAATATGGCGCCTTTTGCCATTAAACTGGCTAGCTTGGCGTAGGTGATATTCTCACCAAATAAACACAATCGTTTAAGGTAAGACTCTGATAACTGATGTCTGGCACTGCTGCTGTCACGGCTATTAAGGCCATACACTTTATTAATGCCGAATAGATCCTGAAAGTGAAAGCTTACTAAAGGATTGAGTTGACGATAGGGTGACATCACCAGTACGCGGCCAATACCGTTTAAATCAAGGTAGTTGCCGGCATGCTCGGAGGCTGGATTACCAAAATACACTGGTAAGTTTTGCATTCGAGCCAAGCGAATATTGTCGTAGTTGGTATCCGTTAGCACGACGGGAATATTCTTGTTTTGTAAAATAATGGCCAGCTCTCTAGAAAATTTCGACGCGCCAAACATCAGTAACCCTTGTGGGGAGCCAGCTTGAACGCCGAGAAATTTAGCCCATCGCCCGGCCGTTAAGCTCTGCACTACCACAGTGCCGATGATGATCAAAAACACTAAGGGTACAATTAACTCTGAGCCTGCGACATTAAGCTGCTCTAGTTTAATGGCAAATAAAGAGGATATGGCGGCTGCAACGATACCGCGAGGGGCCAACCAACTTAAAAACCACTTGTCGGCTCTGGTGAGAGAGGTCCCAATACCAGAGATCCAAACACTCAGCGGTCTGGCGATAATCATTACCACCAATAGCACGCCTAGGCCAGACCAGCCGAGGCTAAGCATGGCATCGGAGTTTAATCGCGCAGCCAATAAAATAAACAAGGCAGAGATCAATAAAACAGTCAGTGTTTCTTTGAATTCCAATATGTCCGCGATGTCTACTGCGCGCATATTGGCAAGCCAAATGCCCATTACAGTAACCGTTAATAAGCCTGACTCTTCTTGCAAGATATTGGAGCCAACGAAAATACCGAGCATAATAGTCAGTACCGCTGTATTGCGTAGGTAATGTGGAAAGATGTTTTTCCTTATGGCCATGCCTATGCCATATCCGCCCAGCGAACCTAGACCGAGGCCAATTAATAAGGTTAGGCCTAAAGAGACCATCACATGAGTGGTGGGATCGGCGGTAACGGTAATGTATTCAAACACTAATACGGCAAGTAGCGCGCCGATAGGATCGATCACTATGCCTTCCCAGCGCAAAATGCTGGCTAAGTTTGATTTTGGCCGCACTGAGCGCAGCATCGGGACAATTACTGTTGGCCCTGTTACTACCACCAGCGTGCCAAATAGTAAGGCGATGGGCCAGTCAAAACCGAGTAGAAAATAAGCTGCCGGAGTGACGCAAGCCCAAGTGATCAGCACACCGATGGAAACCAAATGGGTCACCATTCGACCATGCTCTTTAATTTCTTTAAAATTAAGGGTGAGCGCCCCTTCAAATAAAATAACGGCCACCCCTAATGAAATAATGGGAAAGAGTAAATCACCAAAAATGGCATCAGGCTGAAGCCAACCTAAGCCGGGCCCAAGTAACAGGCCGCACAACAATAAAGGTAAGATGGCTGGAAGTCGCAGTTTCCATCCCACCCATTGGCATAACAGAGACAGTACCCCTATAAGTGCCAGCATACCGGTTATGTGTTCTACCATGTTTGTTCCTTTGTGGTATCTGAGAGATTAAAATGATCAGGCTAAAAACAATTTACCAGTATATTTGATAGCTTTGTTAATAATTGTGGTGTTGCCTTTATAGCACCACAAGTTTGTTACATTTACGGTGAGTTTAGTTGGGAGCGGTCATAATGGATCACCAAAGTCAGTTTGTTTTTGTCTATGGCTCGTTACGCCGAGCAGGAAAACGCCATGATTTGCTCAAACAGCAAAGCCAATATGTGGGTAACGCGCGTGTTTCGGGTCGCTTATTTTGGGTAGCAAGTTATCCCGGTTTAGTTGTTGCCCAGTCTGACAACGATTGGGTGTTAGGTGAAGTATACAAGATGAATAATCCCTGTAAGTTATTACGTCTGCTTGATGAATATGAGGAGTGTACATCAGCCAACCCGCAACCTCACGAATATATTAGAGAGCTTAAACAAGTTGAATTGATAACAGCAGGGCGTGGCTCAAGTCTTGTTAAGGCGTGGCTGTATCGCTATTGCTGGCCAGTTGACCAGAATAAACGGATACATTCTGGTGATTTTATTAAGGCCGTTGCTGAATCAGAGGACGTTGAATAGCAACATTTTACTGAGTGGCGCGATAAGGGGGATAAGCATTGGAAATAGTCGGTAAATGCTATTGCAAGTCGTTCGGTCGGCGTGGTTTGCTCGATGTGACTCGAGCAAAAAAGTCATAACCAAAGATAAAAGGTTAGTCTTGTTGTTTGACCAGCTGTTCTAACTCTCGATGTAGCAATTCATCATCGCCGACATTTAGTTGTACCAAACGTTTTAAATGGGTCGCGCTTTCAATGTCGATGCTGGTGGTTTTTAAGCCTAAGTGATCGTCATGTTGATGGCATAAGGTGACATTCATACTGAGTTCGATATTGGTATCGACTAAGGTGAAATGCAAAATTAGCTCATTACCGATGGCTTCATTCCAATTGTCAGGAGTCGCGACAAGTGCGCCTTTTAACGATAAGTCTAATAATCGAGTAGGCCAATGCTGTCCGCTGGCTTCGATTGATGCGTTGGCTTCATATACCACGCGGGAAAACTTTCTACGCTCTGACATACATCTGTTCCTGTAGTTAATATGGCTGTTAGGGACGCTTCCCTAAGCGATATCTAGCAGATTAGCGCTTTTTTTACCCAAGATCATCCTCTGCGCTTTTAAGCATAACTAAGATGTGAGCTTTGTGCGACTTTGCCGAAAAAGAAACGCCCTGCAGGGCAGGGCGCTTAGGGCATAACATGAGGTGCTACTTCAGCAATTATCTATGAAATACGCTTGTACTTAATACGATGGGGTTCAGCCGCTGCGGCGCCGTAGGTTTTCTTCAACCAAGCTTCGTAATCAGTGTAGTTACCTTCATAGAAGTTGATTTGGCCTTCATCGCGGTAATCAAGAATATGGGTGGCAATACGGTCTAAGAACCAACGGTCATGGGAAATAACCATGGCACAGCCAGCAAATTCTAATAACGCATCTTCCAGCGCGCGTAAGGTCTCAATGTCCAAGTCGTTGGTTGGCTCATCCAGTAGTAATACGTTACCGCCCGTTTGCAATAGTTTGGCTAAGTGTAAACGACCGCGCTCACCACCTGACAAATCGCCAACACGTTTTTGTTGGTCGGTGCCTTTAAAGTTAAAACGGCTTACATAGGCGCGGCTAGGAATTTGGATATTGCCTACCATCATCATATCGCCGCCACCGGTGACTTCTTGGAATACCGTTTTATTGTTATCCATGTGGTCACGGAACTGGTCAACACTCGCCAGTTGTACTGTTTCACCGAGTTTTACTTCACCGGAGTCGGGTTGCTCTTGACCGCTGATCATCTTAAACAGGGTCGATTTACCCGCACCGTTAGGGCCGATAATACCCACGATTGCGCCTTTTGGAATGCTGAAAGACAAATCATCGATTAACACACGGCCATTGAAGGATTTTTTCAGATTAGTGACATCAATTACTTGATCGCCTAAGCGCTGACCGGTTGGGATAAACAGCTCGTTAGTTTCATTACGCTTGGCGTAATCTTGGTTATTAAGCTCTTCAAAACGCGCCATACGTGCCTTGCTTTTAGATTGACGACCTTTGGCGTTAGAGCGTACCCATTCCAATTCTTTTTCAATGGATTTTTGACGCGCTTTTTCTTGTGACGCTTCTTGTTGTAAACGTGCATCTTTTTGCTCAAGCCAAGATGAGTAGTTACCTTCCCAAGGAATGCCGTAACCACGGTCTAGCTCTAAGATCCAACCCGCAACGTTATCTAAGAAGTAACGGTCATGGGTAATCGCCACAACTGTGCCTTCATAGTCGTGTAAGAAGCGCTCTAACCAAGCCACTGACTCGGCATCCAAGTGGTTAGTTGGCTCATCAAGTAGCAGCATGTCTGGTTTTTCAAGTAACAAGCGACAAATGGCCACGCGGCGACGCTCACCACCTGATAAGTGCTTAACTTGCGCGTCCCATTCAGGTAAACGCAGTGCATCTGCAGCGCGCTCTAGTTGGTTGTCTAGATTATGGCCGTCATGAGCTTGAATAATGGCTTCTAGCTCGCCTTGTTCTTTAGCTAGGGCGTCAAAATCAGCGTTTTCAAGGGCGTATTCGTTGTACACTTCATCTAAACGCACCAGTGCATTTTTCACTTCGGCAACGGCTTCTTCTACCACTTCACGCACGGTTTTATCTAAATCGAGTTTAGGCTCTTGCGGTAAGTAACCGATTTTAATGCCCGGCATGGGCCGTGCTTCGCCCTCAATTTCAGTGTCTACACCGGCCATAATACGCAGTAAGGTCGATTTACCGGCACCGTTTAAACCTAACACACCAATTTTGGCGCCAGGGAAAAAACTAAGTGAGATATCTTTTAAAATAGTGCGTTTTGGGGGGACGACTTTGCCCACGCGGTTCATGGTATAGATAAACTGTGCCATTAATATTTCCTTTAATAACAGTATATTGAATTGCTGTCGTAGTGGTATTTGTCAGCTTGGTGATAACGCTAGAAAATGCGATAAGCTCGCAGCGTGATGACCCACTACAATAATGCAGCAATGAAAACAGGATTTAAGGCATTTGACAACCGTAAAGGCGTAAAAGTATGGCTAATTTTGTTGGTGTTGGCTGGAAAGTAATACTGCTTAAGCAGATAAAAAAATCCGAGACGTTGCGCCTCGGATTAATGGGTTATCAAATTGTGGTTAAGTCTGTTGTTTTAGAGCAGGAAAGCCCGGCAGCTGACCCACTAGTGCCAGTGAGCCAACACAGATAATAAAAGTGATAAGCGGGATAGTTAGCTTATCAGTCCAAGATAGGGATTCCGCGCGCTCTTTGTCGCCGGTTAAGCCAAGGTTATCCAACAGCATGGCCAATGCCCAACCAAATACTGGGTTAACTAGGGCGCAAGAGAACATACAGATACCCGCACTTTGCGAGTTTTGCGCGCTGCGTACCATTTGCATGCCCGCTTCAAGTAGTGGTAAGAACACGCCCACTAATAGTGCTACGCGTAATACCGGCTCCCACATGGCTAAGTCCATTGGATAGCCAATCACCGAGGCCAGCACACAAACCAGACCGGTTAACACCGCGCCTCCTGGAATAGGGCGCTTGGCGATAGCGGCAGGGATCATATAAGTACCCCAAGATGACGCTAAGTTACCACCACCTAAGCCAGCACCGATAATTTGACGAACAGAACATACCGCCATAGTGTCATCCACATTCATTAATACCTTGTGGGCCTTGCGAGGGTAGTTTAGCTCTTGGAATACACGGTGTCCTAAGAAATCGGGTGACCACATTGCCACCGCTAAAATGGCAAAGGGAATAACGGCAATGTAATGATGCAATTCAGGCCAGCCCATCTGCCAGCCAGTATTTTCTCCCCACCAATAAAATGGGCTCATGTTGGGCAGACCTGGCTCAGTGACAAAGCTAAAAGGCGTGCCCATCGCGTAAGCGATAATACCGGCCATGGCCGAGCATAATGGAATGGCAAGCCAACGTTTTTGAATTTTTGCTAAATAAGCATAAATAACAATAGTGGCAAAGATCACCACAAAAAATACCGGCTCTTGGTCAATGCTGACCGACCATTGGTCAAACTTTTTGATTTGCCCCACTAACCCCATTGCGCCAAGGTAAATTAGCAAGCCGCCGCGCACGCCTTCACCGGTTAAGGTGACGAGTTTAGATCCACCTTTACTGGCACTGAGTAGTAATCCAAATATCCCCACCATAATACCTAACGCTAAAGGATGTCCTCCAGCTGCCGCAATTAAGGGAATTAATGGGATCATCGGGCCGTGTGTACCGGCAAGGTTGGTGAGTGGGTTAATTAATGCAGAAAATAAAACCACAAACAGTACGCCAGCAATTAATAATTCATAGCGGACGTTTTCAACAATAAATTCTGGCGATAAATTAAATTGACTGGCAAAAGCTGCGACCATGGCTGTTACCATCACAATTTTACCTATAGTAGCGGCAAATGCGGGTACCCAATCTTCTACCTCAATTCTAAAATCACGAAACGGTAAATTTAATTTCCAGCGCTTTAGCTCCATAATTTCGAGTTCGTGCTCTAAGTATTCGGTGCGGCTATTAAACTCACTAGCGGGTTTATGCTTTTGCTGATAGCTGCTTTGCTCCGCCGGTGGTTTAGTTTCAACTGGGTCTTGTTGTGAATTCATATTATCCCTCTAAATAAAAACAAAAACGTTAAATGCATTGATGTTTTGGCATCCTTTGTGGTGCATTAAAAATGGCTTTGCCTTTGTGTTTACTGATCTAAATCAGGTTCATGTATATATTTTCCTGATGAACGATATCAGCGTTTTTAATTTTATCTAGATGAAACTGCTTGGTAACTATTGTTTTTTGGCTTAAAAATCTAACTGGCTCACACTTTGTTTTATTTATGTTAATGTTTTGTGGTATTTTTGTGGGTTTTTGTTGTGTGTATTTTGACCGGTTTTTTCGTAACCGATTGCTGTTATTTAGTAAATATGAAGATTTTATATTTTTTATTTTTACTTTTGTTTTCTTGAAAGCGATATTTTATCTCGCGCTGCTATTGAATAAAATTGAGAGCTTGCGCTTGCTGTCGTCAAAAGTGAATAGAGCCAATTTAATTAATGGATTTACTATTAATGAGGCTGCTAGTGATATAAAAAAGGCCTATTAAAAAATAGGCCTTTTTAAACAGTGATGAAGGTTAGTGTAGCCGACTCGGGTAAGCTTGAGTGAAAGAAACCGTGTCTTGTAGACATAATACATAAATAAAATTGGTGATAGCGAGCAACCAAAATTGAAATAAAGTTAATGGCTTTAAACGTTTATCAAATACCCAGAATTTATGAATTAATACCATTATGGTAATCACTTTGATGATAACGAAGATAGAAAAAAACATGCTCAACTCCTTTGAACCATTTTTTAGTCACCTTGCCGATTTATTCGCCATGATTCAACCAGCACGAAGCAAATGTTCAAGCATGTTCACAATTGCTCAGTTAGGCAAACTTAGTCTTACGTTACTTGTCTTATATCATTTTTTTCATTATAAGTTATTAAGAAGAACAACTTAGAGGTCGTTGTTGCGCGCCTTTAACGGGTGGCAGGCTATATTGATGATGTTCCATTTGCTCATCAAAAGGGTGTTGCAGTAAGGCAAATAGCCGCGCAATTTCGTTATAGTTACCTTGCTCTGCTTGCTCAATGGCGGCTTGGGCTAAATGGTTACGCAAAATATACTTAGGGTTGCGGCTTAGCATACTGAGCTTGCGCGTTGAAGCTGGCATGCTGTCTTGGCTAAGTCTTAGGGTATAAGTATCAAACCACTCACTAAAGCCCCGTTGGTCTTCAAATAGATCATACATTTGTTCTGGCCCTACAGTGTTAGCGAGGCGGCGAAAGAAACAAGTGTAATCTACTTGATTAGCGGCCAGTAAATTAAACAGGCGGCGAATTAACTCGCCATCTTGTTCTTGGTGTTCACTAAGGCCCAGTTTGCTTTGCATTAATTGACGGTAATGACTGATTAGCTGCGGCTCAAATTCTGCTAATGCGTCATTCAAGGCTTGTTTTGAGATCAGTGGCGTTAGCGCATAGCCCAAAGCAGATAAGTTCCAAAGTGCTATGTCGGCTTGGCGATTAAAGGCATAACGTCCTTCGTAATCAGAATGATTACAAATATAGTCGGCTTGGTAGCTATCAAGGAAGGCGAATGGTCCATAATCAAAGGTTTGCCCGAGTATCGACATATTATCTGTGTTCATCACCCCATGGCAAAAGCCAACCCCTTGCCATTGTGCGATTAACGTGGCAGTGGTGCTTATTACTTGTTTAAATAAGGCCAAATAAGGCTCTGGTTCGTTCACTAGGTGAGGGTAATGCTGTGCGATCACCGCGTCGGCCAACACTGGCAATAGGTGATGTTGATTACTGTGGTACAGATATTCAAAGTGGCCAAAGCGGATATGGCTTTCACTGACTCGAACTAGAATGGCACCCGTTTCTAATCGTTCACGCCAAACTGGCTCTTCGCTGTCAATTAAGCATAGGGCGCGGGTTGTAGCAATGCCCAGATGGTGCATCGCTTCACTGCACAAGTACTCTCGAATGCTTGATCGCAATACCGCGCGACCGTCACCCTGGCGTGAATAAGGTGTTTTTCCTGCCCCTTTTAAGTGTAAGTCCCAGATAACGCCATTATCATTTTTCACTTGTGCCAATAATAAGCCGCGGCCATCGCCTAAAGCGGGATTGTAAACGCCAAATTGATGACCGGTGTATTTCATCGCTAAAGGAGCCATGTTGTTGAGCAGTGTATTGCCTGAAAACAGTTGAATGAACTCGTCTCGTT
This sequence comes from Motilimonas cestriensis, assembly GCF_021295315.1. Taxonomy (GTDB): domain Bacteria; phylum Pseudomonadota; class Gammaproteobacteria; order Enterobacterales; family CBDFNC01; genus Motilimonas; species Motilimonas cestriensis. Next base: position 112,264 of record NZ_JAIMJA010000005.1, read on the forward strand.
GCAGTTCGTTTATATCTAAGTTTAATAATGCCGCAATATTTTCATTAGCGTGTACTAACTTCGGTTGCTGCAATGGTGTAGGGGTGACTTGCTGATAAAAAACATTTGGCAACTGGCTAAATGAGGAGACGTAGTTGAGTTGTTCTAAGGTGTTATTCATAGGCACATCACGCGCAACGTTATTTCCCCACATCATAACTCAGTAGTGAGTTAATTCGACCCCAAACTAAATAAGGGTTAAATGGGCTTGCCCAATTAAGCTGACTATACTTGTTTTATTGCTGGTTGATGGAGCGCACTATGCAACTGATTTCTAGAAGGTTAGGTTATACCTTTAGTTGCTTTTTGTTGTTATTGCTGTTGTCTGTTTTGTATCCCGAGCCTTGGTTGTATTTAGATTGGCCTCTGGGGTTTGATCTACATTCAGGCTTGAGCTTAGTGGGTCAGCAGCTATCCCTTGAGCGACTACTGCTAATACTTGCTTTAGCAATGAGTGTATTGCGCATATATCAGCTAAAACAGCAAATAATCAAGACTGCAAAGGTACGAATATCTACTTATCAAGGCATAGAAGCGGCTGTTTATGAGGGCTCGCAATTTATTGATCGCGAATTAGACCCATTAGAAATAAAGCCGATTAAGGATGCATTATATTGGCAACAGCAACAGCAAAAGGCGTTGAATGAGAAGCTCAGTGCGCTACAGCAACAAAAACAACGAGAGAATAAAAAGCTATCAGTACTTGAGCAAGAAAAGCGGCAATTAAAGTTGGGTTTGCTAGAGCTTAAAGAAACAAATCAACAGTTAACTCAGCAAATAGCGCATTTAAACCAATATTTTCCAAAACAACTGCAAGGGCTTACCCAAGAGTTTGATGACTATAAAACGAAGCAAAGTAAGCTCGTGCAGCCCTCAGTCGATTGTTTAGCTCAGGTAATTGACGAGCTCTCTTATTTACAGTGGCGAACGGCGACTGCCAATCAGGCTGCAGTATTACGCTCGTTGCAGTTTGATCTAGAAAGAGAATACCAAAGGTTACTCGATGGCGTCGGTTTGAAAAAAGATCGCCCAGCCACCTTAGCAAACAAAATTTTACCTTTAGGACAGCATGTATTAAGTGTCGATGTCGCGTCTTGGTCAGTCGTATGGTTTAGTCACGACAAGTTATCGAGTCAATTCGAGAATATGGCGGAGTGGGGGCTAAGTGTTTGTGCCGCAAGTGATATCGCAGAGCTCAATACTGTAATAAGTAAGACAAAAGGCAATGTGATTTTGGTTGATTTGGCGACACAAGAAGCTACCTTGTCCCAATTAGACAGTGAGCTTAGCGCGGACGCTTTGATTGTCTTAGTTGACAAATATTGGTCTGAAGCGCGAATACAGCAGTACAGCGCTGTGGCGGATGGGGTGTTGGTGTCGCCTTTTGCTCGACAAGATTTATTACGTATTTTGTCTGGCGTAGCGCGCGGTGATACCAGTGATTCCGCTTATCAGCTTGAGCTGATGCTACAGGGACAGCTGCCCAGTGAGGTTGCTGTACCTTTACTCGCAGCCAAAGAGGAGATGATTAAACAACAAGTGATAAATCAAAATATGCAACCTAACCCACAGGTGACAGAAGCTTTATTCGATCTTGCGTCATTAGCTGAACAAGTCGTTGATGGTCAAATGATTAAAGAAAATACAAATAAAATTATAATGTTAAGTGAGAGGTTGGCGTTGCCCTTATTGACAGTAGTCGCCCGTGAATTGGCGCAGCAGTATCGCGCCAAGCAAGATGTTAGCGCATTATGTTTTTTACTTTGGCATTGCTATCAAGATTCAGTGCGCGCCTTTAATGCTCGCACTGAATCTTAATGTTATTAGAAGCTATACACTACACCCACTGAGGCACCAGCGCCGTCTTCGTCATAGAAATTGATGTTGGAGTCTTGTTGGCCATAAAAGGCCATGGCGGTGAAAGTTGTGTTATCCCAATTAAAAGGCTGTGCGTAACTATAAAAAAGAAATGCGCCTAAGCTTTTATCTTCCCTTATTTTGTTAAAAATGGGATGGCTCTTATCATAGCTCGCTTGGCTGTAAGACAAGCTACTAACCAGCTGACTTTGTGGTGAAAGTTGACTAATGAATGAAGCCTGAAATTCGCCTTGATCAAAGGCCATGGCTTTACCGTCACTCTCGCCACGGGTGAAGGTTACGCTGGGTTGAATCGCGAACTGTTCATTAAGGGCGTAGGTATAATCTAGATATACTTGATGATAATCCGCATCGCGTTTAAGTAATGCTTGTTGCTGAGAAGAAAGGTTTAGGCTGTTATGCTGGCCGCTATGTTCGTGCTCAAAATTAGCCTCAGCCCATGTGTACTCAAAAGTGAGTGGTTGAGAAAATAGATTTTCAAACCTGACTCGTGCACCTTGTGATTCAACATCGGTTGTTGTGCGCTTAACATTAGTAATAAAGGGATCCTTCCAAGCCTCTGACTTCGCGAGCATTGGAATGTACGCGAGTGTGACGATGGTGCCATTATCAAATTCTTGGCTAATGCCTAATTCCGCTTTGAAATCACCAACCACAACACTGTCTTCGCTATTACCCAAAAAGAACTGCGTCTTCTTATTCATGAGGGTGTAGGAAAGTCTGCCCAGTACAAAAGCGGAAGCGGCAGTTTGCTTTTTACCTGCGTTATTTAAGTCTTTAGTGATGGCGTTATCTTTATCTGTGTTGCTTTGGGATTGGGCCTGACCGCCGCCGCCGTTGATGTTTAAAACAAAATCAACCCCTGGTTCAGCAAGGTCGGCAACACTTTGCTGTGAGGCCAATAATAAACTTGAAGCCAGTAGTGAATGAATTATCCGTGACATATTTTTTCCTTTGATTGGTTACCTTGGGTTGATTTAAAGATTACGCCAATGGAAAAAATATTCTGTCAGGGTATTTTATGCTTTGGTGATAATTTGTAAGTTAAATAATGCTTAGTTTGCTGATGCAAGGCAGTAAAGGGGTTATCTCATTACAATTTCTAACAAAATTATAGTTAAATAGCTCTGAACTAATTATTCTTCTCCCTTATAATCGCGGTATTAGGGTATTTTGTTTTGGTATTATTGACATTATGAATATAAACCAATGGATGGTGGTTGGGCTGTTTTTGTTGGCCATGCCAATGTCATTTTCTTATGCCGGTGAGCCGAATGGTGAACTTGGCTTTTGGGATGAATTTCGCTGGGACGCCAGTGTTGGCGCTGGGATTGATCTAACCGATAACTTTTTATATGTTAAAGATGAGCAAAAAATAAGTTGGTTTTTTGATGCCAACTTATCCATTGAGTATAAAGAATTTTACCTTGATCTTCAGCGCAGTAATTTGCCCGGGGGGGCCATCATGGGCTACCACTTGTGGCAAGGTGAAACATGGCAGGCCGATTTAGTCGCCGGTACGTATACCCTTGGCTTTAATGAAAATGGCAACTATTACACCAAAGAAGCGGGCCCTGCACTAGCTGGAATAAAAAGTCGTAGTGATGATTTTAATCTTGGAGTTAAATTTTTACGTGATTATGATTTTGCTGAATTTAGTACCGAAATCGTCACTGATTTCGGTCGCTCCCATCAGTCTTGGATGGTTCGCTCGGTTTTAAGTCGTCCTGTTCCTGCTGGCAATTGGGACCTGCGCGGTGGCGTAGGGTTTGATATTTATTCGGCTAAAATGGCCAATTATTACTACGGTGTCTCGGCTGATGAGGTCAGTGCCGTTAGGCCCGCTTACCAGCCAGGGTTATCCTTTGGCGGCTACGGCATGTTCGTGGCGGAATACCCTCTTAGTGAAAGCTGGGTGTTTTATTCAGCTGGTTTAGTTGGCGTGGCGTCCAGTAGCATCAAACAAAGCCCTTTAACAAACAGTAATGTAAGAGTTATTGGTTATGCAGGGGTGAAGTATGTATTTTAAACCCTTGTTTTTATTTTTAATGGCGTTCGCTTTAATGAGCTTTATGCCATCTCTTGCTTACTCAAAAACATTGCCAAGTACCGATTATATTAGTGTGAAACCAGAAAAATGTGTGGCGTTACGTGAAGGGCGTCAATGTTTAGCTGATGTCGCCTTTGATTGGCAAACGGCTGTGGTTGGTGATTACTGCTTAGTTGAAAAAGAGGCGCTTACTGTAGTTCGCTGTTGGCAAGGTACGTCTTCGGGGCGGTATCGACTGGCTTTTTCAAAGCAACAAACCACTCAGTTTTTGCTGGTGGTGAAAGATACAAATCGTGTGGTGCTAGAAACGGAAGTTGAAGTCAGCTGGGTCTATAAAACTAAGCACAAAAAACGTCGTTGGCGCCTGTTTTAATTTGGCACGAGTGAAACGTTTGAATGGGAGTGGCAATGGAAGAGTTAGCACGTATTTTGGTGGTTGAGGATGACGTTTCTTTAGCGCAATGGATCATCGAGTATTTAGATAATAAAGGTTTTCAAACTGCTCACTTAATGCGAGGGGATGAGGTGGCGCCTTATGTGCGACAACATCAAGTGGACTTGGTACTGCTTGATCTCATGTTACCGGGTTTAGATGGCCACCAAGTGTGCAAACAGCTTAGGCCTTTTTTTGATGCACCGATCATTATGTTGACCGCACGCGATGATGAATTTGATGAAGTACTTGGCTTAGAGTTGGGTGCTAATGATTACCTACTTAAACCGGTTCGCCCACGTGCTTTATTAACGCGGATTAAAACCGAGTTGCAACAATATAAAGATCAATGTCAGTTAAAGGGTAAAAAAGTTACGTCGCAGCTTAGTTTTGGCGGACTGGTATTAGATGCTCAATCGCAACGTGCGGAGTTACATCAAAACGATCTGGCCTTAACCACCACCGAGTTTGAGCTATTGTGGTTACTAGCAAGTGCGGCGGGTCAAGTGCTTGATCGTGATACTGTGTTTAAAAAAATGAAAGGCTGGGAATACGACGGTTTAGATCGGCGCATTGATGTTCTCATTTCAGGTTTACGGCGCAAAGTTTCCGATAGCCAAGGCAAGGCGAAAAGAATAAAAACGGTCTGGGGTAAAGGTTATTTATTTGTTGCAGATGCTTGGGATTAGTCATGCGTCGCTTATACCTCAGCATTGTAATTATGGCGCTAACATCCTTATTTTTTCTTGGCTGGATGCTAGATCAATTTGAAGCCGCCGACGACTCTCAGGTTAAACAAACGGAATACGCGCTTTATTTTCAATTAATGGAAGGCTTCGCTCAGCAAAGTGCAACACTAACTTTGTCGCAGTTACAATTAAAAGTACCCGAGTGGCATCGCGCTTTTAACTTACCGTTGTCGATGCACCATGTTGATGAGCTAGCATTACCCCAAGAGTTACAACCGCAACTATTGGCACCTGGTGGCTTGTTGTTAGAGTCTGATAGTCGCCCGTATTTGGTTAAGTCGTTAGCTTCTCATCCGCAATATCAGCTCTATCTTGATTTGCCTGAGGCTGACAACGCTTCCCCTCTTGACTTGTGGCTAACCTTAGCTTTTTATCTTGGCGCAGGGCTGTTGATGGCGCTTTGGCTATTTCCTTTGACTAGGCGATTAAGCTTGATCCATAAAATGGCCACAGAATTTGGCAAAGGGCAGCTAGACAGTCGTATTCCTGCCAGCCGTTTCTCTTATATCCATTGGCTTGAAGAAAGCTTTAACCGGATGGCTCAGCAGATTGAAGCCTTGATTGCGGAGAACCGCATGCTAGCAAGTGGCTTATCTCATGATTTACGTACGCCGTTAGCGTGTTTACGTTTTGGCGTAGAAGCTGCGCTCGATGCTGAAGAAGCCAAAGAAAAGGATCTGGTGCTTTTAAGAATGGAGCGTGATCTTGAGCAAATGGAGCAAATGGTCAGTGCCTTTTTGGATTATTCTAGTTTGGACAAACGAAAGGGTAAGCTCGCGATAAAACAGCAACGAATAGATAGCTTGTTAATTGATATTCAAAGGCAGGCACAAATGCTTGCCAAGCAACAAGGAAAAGACATTCGTTTTATTATTAAAACTCAGCAACAGTTAGTCTATGCCGATAAAGTTTGGTTGAGTCGTGCCCTATTAAACATCCTCTCCAATGGAGTGCGATTTGCAAAACATCAACTTGAACTTAGGGTCACGGTAGAAGAGGGGTATTGGGTGATTGAAGTGGAAGATGATGGTCCCGGGATCCCACCTGAAAAATGGCAAAGTGTGTTTAAGCCTTTTGTGCGATTAGAGGCCAGCCGCAGCCGAGAGCAAGGCAATTATGGTTTAGGCTTAGCGATTGCACACAAGGTTGCACTGTGGCATCAGGGCGACATTCAGTTAATGGTGCCAACGCATTTAACCGGGTGTTGCTTTAGGCTGCGCCTTAAGCTTACCGAATAGTTTCGATTTCGCTAAAAGCTGACGGAATACGTCAGCTTGTAATGACTATACCCAATCAACCTGGAGATGCTTGATTTCAGCAAGAATTTACAGGCGTTTAGGCAAGGCATTGATTGCAGGTAATGGCTTTCCCCTTATCAAAATCAATAACGCGGCATAAACGACTGTAAAGCTTGCCCTTTGGGAGCGCCACCGTGTTTCCACTACGTTGTTACGCTAATTTAAAAGGTGCCTACATTCCTGCATTAGCGTGCCTAGTATTGAAAACACGGTGGCGCTCTGAAACATGCATCTTCAAGTTGATTGGGTATAAGTGTAGCTGTGAGTTTTAAAACGTGTAAGCCATGCCTGCTGCAACACTGAGCATCTCTGATTCATAGAACTGAATATTTGAGTCGGTATTAGCCCAAGCGCCAAATAAAGTGAAGCTAGCATCTTGCCAACCAAATGGGGCTTTATAGCTATAAAAAGCGAATAGCCCCCATTTATTATCTTGGCGGTTACGGTTAAAAACAGGATTGCTGGCATCATACTTAGCTTGACTATAAAACGCATTACCCGTAATGCGGTGTTTATCCATTGTTTTAACTAGGCTCAAACGTGTACCGTATTCGTCGTAGCGCATTGCTTGTCCTGTTGCATCGCCTAAAGTATAAGTGAGTGCAGGCTCAAAAAATAAGCCACTGCCCAGTGGTATTAGCATGTCTAAAGTTACGCGGTGATAGTTTGCATTTCTATCGAGTAAACGCCTCTGTTCGTTAGTTAAGGCGAGCGCTGTGCCACTGGTTTCTTCATCCAATTGATTTTTTGCGAAACCGTATTTAAAGCTAAATAAACTGCCACCAATGTTTTCCCATGCCATCCTTACACCTTGCGAGTCTTGGTCAGTCTTGTTTCGAACTTGATTGACTCGATAGGGGTCTTGCCAAGTTTTACTAAAGCTAGGCAATTTTGGGAACCAAGCGAGGGTAAGTTTGCTGTTATCGGCAAATTGATGGGTGCCACCTAATTCCAATTGGAATTGACCTTGAGACACGTTTTCTAAACTATTACCCGCAAACAACTGCGTTTTTAAATCATCAAAGGTATAAGAAAGCCGAGCCAGAGGAAAGACAATGGCAGAATTAACTTGCTGACCAGAGTTGTTTAGATCGGACGTGACTTCATTGTCGTCATCGGTTTTCATTTGTGATGTTGATTGACTAAAGCCACCATTGATATTGAGGGTTAAGCCCCAGCCTGCTTCACTGGCAAGGGGTCGAGCCATGGCTTGGGGTAAATGAAATGCAGTCAAAATAGCCAAGGTGATGGTCGTTTTTGTGGCAAGCATTCTTTTGCTAAACATGGGAGTCGATCCTTGTTATCCGAGACGGGTTTAAAATAGTGTGAATACGCTTAATTTAGCTTCCTTTGAGTAAATAAAACATACTTAAGCGTCGGTTTTACGTTTAATGGATTAATTTAGTTCAAAATCAGGAACCATAATAAATTAACGACTTAACAACTCTATATTACCGCCAATGGCGGTGCAATTTTGGCTAATGCAGGTTTCACTGATAAACGGCAATAAACATTCTGGATGAAAAACCTGCTCTAAGCTGGCTTGGTGGGAAACACTGACTTGGCAGATGATGGGGCCTGTCCGTTGGCTGAGTAAGCGGCGAAACTGCGCTGTTTCATTTGGCTTCGAGTGCTCAATAAAAGCAACGCCAGTTAAACGGCTGTGTCGGTTCATCTGTAGCCAGTCTAAGCGACTTGTTAGTTGTAATAAGTCATTGGGCAGCGATTTAGATAATGAAATAAGTAAGCATTTTTGCCATTTTTCAAGTGGGTGAATGTAGTGCAATAGCACGCTGTTACCACATAACAACGCTGCCACGGTTAAGTTGATTAGCCGAGTAAAATTGCATAATGACGGTTTTGTCTGGTCTAGCTCGCCCACGGTAAAGATACCCTTGCCGTGAAAATGCAGCTCATTTCGTTCGCCAGTAATGCCTGTTAATGTTTGCATGTTGAAATTTAGCTCGGCTAAAGTGCAAAAATACTCACCGCACAGGCATATTTCATCGATGGCTTGTTGTGCTTCGCTGGATAGCTTGAGATGCTCAATGTGACTTGGCAGTTCACTGATCCAACTGCGCAATACATGATCCCTCTGATTTTGAGGGTATTTTCCCCAAATTTGAAATTGTGCGAATGCCGCTTGCCAAGGATCAGACATTAATAGGGCTCCAATTGACTAAATGCAGTTAAGTAAGTGGGTCCACCTGATTTAGGGCCTGTACCAGATAAACCTTTTCCACCAAATGGTTGACAGCCAATTGCGGCATCTGTTTGGCAGTTGTTGACATAAATATTGCCCATTTGTAATTGGCTGACTAATTGGTTAATGGTGGTTTGATTACGGCTATAGATCGCACAGGTTCGCGCATGTCCCATTTGGTTAATTTGTCTTATCAAATTAGGTAACTGGTGTTTTTCATAACGTAACACATGTAGGATGGGGCCAAAACTTTCGCCCCTAATATCGCTTATTTGTTCGATTTCATAAAGGGATGGCGCGATGAAGTAGCCGTTTAAGTCGTGATGCAATGGCGTTTGCCGTATTAAACGGGCATTGTTATTTAAGTGGTTCAAGTATTGTTGCAGTTGCAGCCACGTTTCTTTGTTTATGATTGGGCCTATATCTTGATGAATTTGCTCGGGGTTACCAACTGCAAGCTCTATCATGGCGTCGGATAGCTGCTTGATAATCGAATCGGCAACATCATCCTGCACACACAAGATCCGTAAGGACGAGCAACGCTGTCCTGCTGCGGAAAAAGCAGACCTGAGTGCATCTTTCACTACTTGCACATGAAGAGCTGTGCTGTCCACTAGCATACAGTTTACCCCTGAGGTTTCAGCAATCAGTTTCGCAAAGGGGGCTGCACTTCTATAACAAGCTTGTTGAATATTTTGCGCTGTTGTTAGGCGACCCGTTACCGCTATTCCGGCTAAGTTAGCCTGTTGCGTGAGTTGTTCAGCCACAGTATCAGCACCGGACAATAGTTGAATGGCATAAGGTGGGAAACCTATGCTCAGCATCAATTTGATTACCTGGTAGGCAATTAGGCTTGATTGTGGTGCGGGTTTGGCGATGACGGTATTGCCACAGACCAAGGCGGCGCAAATTTGACCGACAAAAAGGTCGAGCGGTGCGCTACATGGACTAATACATACCCAAACCCCTTGGCCTTTTCTACGCCAGTGAATGGGCGTTAAAGAGGGCATGGATACTGGTACTTGGTGAAATAGCGACAAGCCCTGAGAGGCATAGTAGCGACAGTAATCAACTGCTTTTCTTAACTCATTGTGAGCATCAAATAGCGTTTTTCCGGCTTCCATCATACACATTGCCGTTAATTTAGGAGCCTGTAATTCAAGTTTGTCCGCAAGCTTGTTAAGTAAGCTCGCCCGCAGTTCAATGCTGGTTTGTGACCAAAGGTGAAAGCCATTCAATGCTACCGTACAGGACTGGTTAATATCTTCCTGCGAAGCCTCAATTTGTTTACCGATCACCTCATCAAGTTGGTAGGGTTTTACTACTTCCTTGTGAGTTCGACCGGCGAGGTGGATATCGCCTTCAGCGTTAAGAAATACCGCTTCACCGTCAATGATCGGGCCACTAATGTATTGCTCATCAAAGTAGGGCGCGATACGTTGTTGCCAATGAGCCAGTGTGCGGCTGCAGGCAAAGTTAATGCCGACACTATTTTTTCGTACAGAGCCAAATATATCCGCGGGGAGGGGAAAGCCTGAGTGGCTGGTGTGATGGGAGGCAAAATACTGGTCAACCGGGTGTTCAATCAGCTCACTCATCGGTACGTTTTTATTGGCTATGGCACTTAAAAATGAGCTATTAGCACTATTTTCTAATAAGCGACGAACCAAATAGGGTAGCAGTCTTTGATAACTACCGACAGGGGCATAAACGCGCAAATGAGGTTGAGGGTGGTGGTGGTAAAGTGCTTCTCCCATGCCGAGGAGCTTTTGAAACTCGATATCTTGGCCATTGGCCATGACTTCGATTGCGGCCACTGTATGCGCGTTGTGAGTAGCAAATTGCGCCTGTAAGTGAGGTCGAACATGGCCCGATAACAAATATCTTGCGCAGCAAAGGTAGTTGATATCAGTCGCTGGCTTGCTGGTAAACACGGGATAGTTTACCAATCCTAAGTGCTGACTATTTTTGATTTCGCTGTCCCAATAAGCCCCTTTTACCAGCCTGATTTGAATCGGGGTATGGTGTTTTTTGGCTAGCGCTGTCAACCAGGCGAGTACGCTTAAGGCGCGTTTTGAGTAGGCTTGTACTGCGACACCTAGCTGGCCCCAACCCATTAAATTCGTGGTTTGGAATACTTCCTTAAATACCTGCAGTGATAAATCAAGCCGCTCTGACTCTTCGGCATCTAAAGTGACCGCAACATTGAGGTTTTTTGCCAGCGCGAGTAGCTGTAATAAGTTATCTTTTAGTTCGGTTAATACTCGCTGAGATTGGCTAGGCGCGAATCGGGGATGTAATGCTGAAAGCTTTATTGAAAGTGAATCTTGACGTTGGTTTTGTTGGTTGTGCTTCGCTATATGGTGGATCCCTTGAATATACGTACCCAAACAATGCTGCGCAGCTTCACTGGTAATGGCTGTCTCACCGAGCATATCGAAATTTAAATGTGGTTTATTACGAAAGCGTGAGTCATTTGCATATTTAAGGCCCTGTTGCAGGGCATTAGTAATATTTTGTCCCATGACGAATTGATGAGCCATTAACCGCATTGCATGATTTAGGGCTTTGCGAACAATGGGCTCCGTGAGGCTACTTACTAAAGACTTAATGGTTTGCTTAACACTTTGTGGTGGGTTGTCTAATGGCGTGATCCGGCCGGTCAGCAATAACCCCCAAGTAGAAGCATTAACTAGAAAAGAATCGGAGTGCTGTAAATGTGATGACCAGTCAGAGTGAGTAAGCTTATCTCTAATTAAGGCATCAGCCGTTTCTGGATCGGGAATGCGCATTAAGGCTTCAGCTAAACACATCAGCATCATCCCTTCCTGACTACTAAGGTGGTACTCCTGTAAAAAAGCTTCGGTGAGATTGGTGTGGTGGTGATCAGCTCTAATTTTACCTACGATAGTGGCAGCTAAATGGGTGGTTTTAGACATTTCCCAGCTACTGATGCTGGCATAATATTGCAGTTGTTTTACTAAATGGTGTTCTTCAGTCAGGTAATTATCAGCAATATTTTGCCAAAGGGTGTCGAGATCAAGGTCGACCGATGTCGGGGAAAAGTAATCATCCACTGATAGCATACAGTGCTCCGAATATGACCTAAGTTAACTCATAGTTTAGTACTAAATAGTTAAAATTGGCTGGATATCGGATTTATTTTTGTTTAAAAAACAGTAGCTTTACATCAAATTTAACTCACTCTTACACTGTGGCTCGTTGTAAGAGTGAGTGCTAAAGGCTACTTTTCTGATTTGGCTGCTTTTTTAGCCCAGTTGGGCTTGCCTTTGTCTTTTTTCGATTTACTTTTTACTTTAACGCCGGTTTTTTTCGTATCCACTTTTAGCGGTAAGCGTTTTTTCTTCGCTGGCACTGCGGCTTCTTTATTATTAGGACGTAAACCTTCAATAACACGGCGTTTAATTGGCTCTTTCATGTAACGCTCAACTTTTGCGAGCATTTCTACATCATGGGCTTCAATTAACGAAATTGCGGTGCCCTTGCGACCACCACGAGCGGTGCGACCAATACGGTGTAAGTAAATATCGGCAGTGCGCGGCATGTCATAGTTAATCACATGGCTAATTTCAGGCACATCTATACCGCGTGCGGCAACATCGGTCGCGACCAGTACATTTACCTTGCCGGTTTTAAAACGCATGATGGCAGTGGTGCGTTTTGATTGCTCCATTTCACCACGTAAGAAGCAACACTTTATGCCCGCTTCTTCTAATTTAGTTACCAGCTCAGTTAAGCGATCACGCGTTTTAACAAACACAATAGCGTGTTGTACTTCTTCTTTCTTTAAGGTTGCTTTTAGCAGTTCAAATTTATGGTTAATGTTGTCAGCTAAGTGAACCCATTGAATAATTTTTGCTCGTTCGCTGCGCGGCGCTGCAGATTCGATACTGACGGGCTCTTTTAAGATTTTCTCGGCAAATTGACGCAGCCCTTTGCCTTCTAAAGTTGCTGAGAACAAGAAGGTTTGTTTGCGCCAGCGCGCCTCTTCGGCGATGCGCTCCATGGTGCTGATAAAGCCCATGTCGAGCATGCGGTCAGCTTCATCTAAGGTAAGTATTTCGATTTCGCGGCAATCAAAAGCTTCTTGCTCGATGTATTCCATTAAGCGCCCGGGGGTGGCGACCACTAAATCCATGTTTTTAGTTAACACTTCTTCTTGAGTTTGGTAGCTGATACCGCCGATGATCGCACCGACTTTAAGGCTGGTATCTTTACACAGCTTAGTGGCTTCTACTTGAATTTGTACCGCTAACTCGCGCGTTGGCGTTAGGATCAAAACACGAGGAGAGCCAGGTTTGCGTCTTGGGAAGTTTAGCATGTGCTCGATAGCGGGTAATAAAAACGCTAACGTTTTGCCGGTACCAGTGGGTGAACTTGCCATTAGATCGCGGCCATCCAACGCATGGGGAATGGCTTCTTGTTGGATGGTCGTTGGCTTGTCGAGACCCATGCTGGTTAAGGCATCGACGAGTAGGGGATCTAACTCAAGATCGGCAAAAGACATAGTAATTTCCAGTGTAACTAAATTGGAGGGGGATTATAGAGGATCTCGCTGTACTTGGGTATGACAAGTTAGTGGTTGTTTAATAGCTTTGCTAGATTGTAGCGAAATTTTTATAGGAGCAAGCAAAATGGCTAAAAGTCGCGGATTCACTTTCAAACAATTTCACATTGAACATGACTTATGTGCAATGAAAGTAGGGACTGATGGTATTTTGTTGGGCGCTTGGTCTGAGGTAGGGCCGGCGGGTCGAATCTTAGATATTGGCACCGGAAGTGGACTGATTGCCTTACAACTGGCACAGAAAGCGCAGTCTGACAGTCACATTGTCGCTATTGAAATAGACTCTAACGCGGCTGCGCAAGCCAAAATAAATGTCGCTAATAGCCCTTGGCCTCATAAAGTTGAGGTGCGGTGTGAAACGCTGCAGACGTTTGCGAAACAGGCGCAGCATCAGCAGTCGTTCGACCTGATTGTTTCTAACCCGCCGTATTTTCCGGCTGGGCAAGATTTTCCCGACCAAGCCAGAGCAAAAGCGCGCCATACCGGCAGTTTAAACAAACAAGAATTAATGCAGGCTGTTGCACAACTTTTATCGGCAACTGGTCGCTGTGATTTGGTGTTGCCTTTTGATGTCGCGCTGGATTATATCGAGACGGCTAAAAGCGTTGGCCTGCATTTGCTGCATCGCGTTGATGTGCTGACTAAGAAAAATAGTCCACCTCATCGCATGTTGCTCAGTTTATCTAAGCAGACGAAAGAATCACGCTTATCTCAGTTATTAGTTCACAATGATCAAGGTGGTTATTCTGCTGATTTCATCCAGCTGACTAGGGACTACTATCTTAAAATGTAGTATTTATAGCTTTTATATTGGAAAAGTTTGATCTGAAGTATATTTTATTTCATCTATATGTATCTGCATACTTGAACCTGTGGCTTCTTTCTTTATCCTGTCACCTATATCAATATTAGTTTTTATAGCTGTGTAAACCTCATTGCGTGGTTTTTATGCACATTGGCTTGTGATTGACTAATTTATTATAAAAAATAGGAACACAACAAGATGAATAACAGGTTAAGTAGCCTAGATATACTCAGTCTAGGGCTCATGACGTTTGCCTTTTTTCTCGGGGCGGGCAATATTATTTTCCCTCCTTTAGCCGGCGCCCATGCGGGTGCAGAAATGGTCCCGGCGATGCTGGGCTTTTTAGCCACTGCAGTTGGCTTACCTTTACTCACCCTGATTGCGGTGGCAAAAGCGGGTGGGGGGATTAGCACCATGGCTAAATATTTACCTGCTTCGTTAGCAACCACGTTAGCGTTATCTGTGTATATCATTATTGGCCCTAGTTTCGCTACGCCTCGTACAGGTTTAGTTGCTTATGAAATCGGCGTAAAACCCTTTATTGAGCAAGACTACTTAGCCTCATTTTCTGTGGTATTTTTTGCCTTAGTGGCTTGGCTGTCGATCAAACCGGGCAAGTTACTTGATTATGTAGGAAAATTTATCACTCCTCTTTTGGTATTATTGCTATTAGCGCTGGCTGTTGCTGTCTTTACTGCTCCGTTAGGTGAACTGGGTGTACCTAATGCAGACTATGCCAACGATGCATTTGTTAAAGGTTTTTTGGAAGGCTACAACACCATGGATACCTTTGGTGCGCTGGTGTTTGGTATGTTGATTGTTAATGTATTAACCAGCAAGGGTGTGACAGAGAAGTCTTATATTTACAAATACTTAATCATTGCAGGTTGTATCGCTGCGGCGGGTTTGGCTTTTGTTTATATTTCCCTATTTTACTTAGGCGCAACGAGTCAAGTGGTGGCTGAAGGTGCTAAGTCAGGGTCAGATATTTTGACTATTTATGTGTTTGGCATGTTTGAAGAGCAAGGCGCTTATGCGCTAGCGGCTGTGGTGATGATGGCTTGCTTAACCACCGCTGTTGGCTTGGTCAGTGCAATGACGGCGTTTTTAACCAAGTTGAAGCCGAATTGGAACTACACCTATTTGGTATTAATTAACTGTGTTGTTTGCGCCTTGGTGACGAACGTAGGTTTAACTCAGCTTATAAGCTTGTCGATTCCCGTGTTGTTTGCAGTGTATCCTGTGGCGATCGCGCTTATCGCTTTAACACTAATGCAAGAGAAATTGGGCAACAAAGGCTTGTCATATAAGTTTGTGTTAACCGTTGCACTAATGTTTGGCGTGTTGGATGGTTTAAAAGTGACTGGCTTAGATATGCATACCTTTAACTTCTTACCGCTATTCGATAAAGGACTTGCTTGGGTATTGCCTACCGCTGTTGCGTTGGCAATTGCTTTATTGGCGTTTAAAAAAGCGCCTTGTCAGGCTACCCTGTCGCGCTCATAACTTCAGGCTGTAGGGCTAGGTTGTAATTCTTCTCCTTCGCCTTTAAGTGGTATATGCCAGTGCGCCTCTCGCAAGGCGCGCTGGTCTTCGTTTGTCAATAAGGGTTAGGTTGTTTGAGTATGTCGGCGTCAGCCGCCAGCGATTTATACCAACCTTGATTCCTGTATTTTTTATTCGCTTTATTTTGTGCCTTCATATTGGCTTTGCTGCACTTCACATACTCTTTTGCTGCGTCACTTTGGGTCCACCCCGTCTCATCGGGCTTAACACATTTACTATTTATCTCATCATATTCGGCTTTTGCTGTTTCATATTGCGTTTTGGTTTGGCTCATTACTGAGCTGTAGTACTTTTCTATCACGGCTTGGTTAATGGCGATCCGACACGCAGAGTCTGCCAAATTGCTTTTTAGCGCCGGAAAGCTGTCTCTATTTTCCATGTCTTGATAACGTTGATATTCTTGATGATAAAAGCGCCACTTTTCAGGTAAACCTGCAAGGGCATTCATTAAGGTGTATTTGGGCTCACTTTGGTTTTTAATGAGTACATCACCACATTGGCAAGATTGTGCGCCACATAAGGCTGTTGCCTGTTGCAGCGCAGGTCGCTTAAACCAAGAGGCGTGTAAACCTGTTGCATGTTGCGAAGATTTAAGCTGAATTTCCTTCCCTTCTAAACAGCCCGTTGATTGGTATATGGTTTTACCGCCTACTTGGCATTTATATACCGCACTAAGGGCGGGATAGGAAACGAGCAGTGTTAAGGGTACTAGGCATAATAATGCTGAGTTTAATTTTTTTATTGTTAATTTATTCAATTTCATAAGGATTTTTTAACTTTAATGTCGCGACTTGAGTTGGAAATTTCGGCGCGTTATTACTAGCTGCTTGCTGTTCAATTAGGCGGTCGTTGTCGCGTTTTTCATCGGCGACACATTGGTTAAAGAGCTGCTCAGCTTCATTTAAAGGCATATCATCATCTAATCCTTGTGAACAAAGTTCAGCTAACTTGGCGTTTAATTGTGCTTCCGTGAGGGGGGCTGTTACTTTTGGATTGATGACCTCAAGGTAGGATTGATTGAGTAACGTTTGATGCATGGCGATCATACAGGCGGTATCGGCGATATTGGCTCTTTGGTTTGATATTTTTTGCTCTTCAACCGGCAGTTTTAGGTAGACTTGGTAGAGCTTCTGGTGTTGTTGCCAGTCGTTGATTAAACCTGAGAGAGATTTTTCAACATTGGCTTGGCTATCGGCACTTAAAGGCAGTGTTTGATCGCCACATCGACATATGTCACCGCTGCATATGGCGGTATCGGGCAGCAGTGGTGGCCGTGAAAACCAAGAGGCATGTAATCCGGTGTCATGTTTGGTCGGCTTTAACACCGTTTGTTTACCTTTAAAACAGGTCGAGGATTGATAAACGGTTTTACCGCCTACTTGGCATTTATAGACAGCGCCTTGGGCTGTGTTGTGTATCAACATGCTCGCGATAAGTAAGGTGGTTAATAGCAATAAATGTTGTATTTTTGACAGTCGGTAAGCCATGGCTCTTCCTTGAAAATATCTCTCAATCCTAGTTTGAGTCCGAATCATAACGTTTAAGTGATTCATAGCTAACAAAGAAGTCATCAAAACAGGAGCTGGCTCGAAGATTTTTCAAGTAAAGAGGAGGCTCGCTTTAGTCAGGTGACTTAAAGCGAGTAAAGCAGACTATAACTGTTGCTGAATTTCAGTGAGTACTTGAATTGCCCAGTTTTGAATACGCTCGTCGGATAAATCGTATTGGTTATCTTCATCTAAAGCGAGGCCGACAAATTGACTGCCGTCTGCAGTGAGTGCTTTGGAGGCTTCAAATTCATAGCCGTCAACACTGGTGTAACCGATAAAAGTTGGGCCTTGTGGCAGAAGCTCATCATGCAGCATGCCGAGGGCATCTTGAAACCATTGGCTGTAGCCTTCTTGGTCGCCCATACCATATAACGCAATAATTTTGCCTTGCACTGTCAGGCCATTTAACTGTTGCCAAAGCTCAGCCCAGTCTTCTTGCAGCTCGCCGTAATCCCAAGTGGAAATACCTAAAATTAGCACGTCGTAATCTTGGGTTTTGCTCAGTGGGGTTTCTTTTATATTAAAAAGATCAACCAGCTCCTCACCGATGGCATCGCGAATTTTTTCTGCCGCGATTTCGGTGTAACAAGTTGTAGAACCATAAAACAAGCCAATTTTCATTTTTACCCCCCCTGTTAATATGAGCCGCATTCTAACAAGGAAAAGGCCGCGGAGGCGAGGGTATCGAGCCGACTAACTTTGTATTGAGGAGTATCTGGATTAGAATCTTGACTCATTCAATGATAACAGCGTGATTATGTCCTCATTAATAGACGATTTTTTAGATGCTATGTGGTTAGAGCGCGGGTTAAGTGATAACACTACCTCCTCATATCGTCATGATTTAAACCACTTGGCATTGTGGTGCGATCAAACTGGCCACGCTTTGCTGACATTACAACGTAGTGACATTCAAGACTATTTAACTGTGCGCCAAGACGCAGGTTATAAAGCCACTTCGAGCGCGCGTTTGTTAAGTGCAGTAAGGCGGTTTTACCAGTATTTATGCCGCGAAAAGCTGCGTGAAGACGACCCGACCGCGCTGATTGTGAATCCTAAATTACCCAAATACTTACCAGCCGATTTAACCGAGTCAGAAGTTGACGCGCTATTAATGGCGCCGGAACTATCAGAGGCGATAGGCCTGCGTGATAAAGCCATGTTAGAGCTGCTTTATGCCACTGGACTACGAGTGTCTGAGTTGGTTAATTTAAGTACCGACCGAGTCAGTTTGCGCCAAGGTGTGGTGCGCATTGTCGGTAAAGGAAATAAAGAGCGCTTAGTACCGATGGGCGAGGAAGCGGTGTATTGGCTAGAGCGATTTTTTAATGAAGCCAGAGCCAGCTTATTAAAAGAAACCAGCTCAGATGTGGTGTTTCCGAGTACGCGGGCGCAATTTATGACGCGGCAAACTTTTTGGCATCGGATCAAACATTACGCAAAAGTGGCGTGTATTAGTACCCATCTTTCGCCTCATACTTTGCGCCATGCCTTTGCGACTCATTTATTAAACCATGGTGCCGATTTACGCGTAGTACAATTATTACTCGGTCATAGCGATCTTTCTACCACGCAAATTTATACCCATGTCGCAGGCGAACGCTTAAAAAGCTTACATGAAACTCATCACCCAAGAGCATGATGTGATAATGTTGGCAGCAACAAACAGGAATAAACTACTTGGGCTTTTTATCTTGTTGTGCATAATTGTGCGATACCCATTTTTTGTTTAATGGCCATGAAGGCTCTTAAACTAAATCAACCAGTATTTGGAGTTGTTATGTGGAAGAAAACCTTGATTGCGGTAGCATTAATTGGCGGATTAAACGCCCATGTTATGGCAGAGACTACGGATGGTCAGACCAAGGCTTTACAAGCTCAGCTCAGTTCTGCTGAGCAACGTGTTGCGCAATTAGAGCAAGCACTGAATGAGCAAAATCAAAAAAATAGCGATCTCACCACTGAGCTGCGCGCATTAAAAGCCGAACACCCTGACTTAGAGGCTGCTCGTGAGCAATCACAACACTTTGAGATGATCCGCGAGCAATTAGCGACTATCGAAGTCAAGCCCTTCAGCTTGGAGCGCAGTATTATTCCAAGTATGTATGAAGTGAAAACGGATCGCGGCGTTATTTACAGTAACCCAACAGGTCGATATTTATTGTTTGGTAACCTGTTTGAAGTGGTCAACACAGAAGTCACTAACTTAACTGAGCAATCCCTAGCCAAGTTGCGCGCAGAGCAGCTTAAAGCGTTTGAAAAAGACATGATTGTTTACCCTGCGAAGGACGAAAAGTTTGTGGTTACCGTCTTCACTGATACCGACTGCGGTTACTGTCAAAAATTACATCATGAAATGGCTGATTACAATAAAGCAGGGATTACAATTAGATATCTTGCATTCCCACGTGGTGGTGAGCGTTCACAAACTTATCGTGACATGGTGTCTATTTGGTGTTCTGAGGATCAACGTGCTTCGATGAATGCAGCGAAAAATCGTGAAGATATCCCTGCTAAGACATGTGACAATAATGTGTTAAAACAATATGAATTGGGCGGTATGTTTGGTGTAAATGGTACTCCAGCCATGGTGTTATCGGATGGCACCATGCAGCCAGGATATGTACCAGCGGATCGCTTATCAGCTTTACTTGAGCAAATGGCCGCGAAAGAATTAGCCAACGCGGCGACAGAGACAACGACAGCAACCCAATAAAACCATTTTATTGTGACTTAAATAAGGCGACTTCGGTCGCCTTTTAGTTTTTATTCAAGAGCCCTTTAAATTCATGCCTAAGCTTAGTATTCAGCGCCGCGATCCAGTAGACGCTAGCTTTTTACCTGATGAACTTCACCCCGTGCTAAAGCAGATTTATGCTAATCGGGGCATTAAAGATGCGAGTGAGTTGAACATGGCTGCGAGCGCCTTGTTTACGCCTAAGGACATTATGGGTATAGACAGAGCGTGCGAGCTTTTATATCAGGCCATCAATGCTAAGCAGCGTATTATCATCGTGGGTGATTTTGATGCCGATGGTGCCACCAGTACGGCATTGTGTGTATTGGCATTAAAGATGTTGGGCTGTACTAACGTTGATTTCTTAGTGCCGAATCGTTTTGATTATGGCTATGGTTTAAGTCCTGAAACCGTGCAACTAGCCGCTGACATGGGCGCGGCCATGATTGTCACGGTTGATAATGGTATTTCCAGTATTCAAGGGGTGAGTGCAGCTAAAGCTCTGGGCTTACAAGTAGTGGTTACCGATCATCATTTACCGGGTTTAGAATTACCCAATGCCGATGCCATCGTCAACCCCAATCAACATGGCTGTGGCTTCCCGAGCAAAAATTTGGCTGGGGTTGGGGTCGCGTTTTACTTGATGCTGGCGCTGCGCCAGTACATCAGTCAGCGTGATGGTTTTCATGGTACACCGCCTAACTTGGCTTGCTTGTTAGATATTGTTGCCTTAGGCACGGTTGCGGACGTAGTGCCCCTTGACGCGAATAATCGTATTCTGGTTCATCAAGGTATTGGTCGCATTCGCGCAGGGCGCTGTCGTCCGGGTATTCAAGCGTTGATTGAAGTGGCGGGTAAAAACCAGCAGCAGTTAGTGGCGTCAGATCTAGGATTTGCATTGGGACCACGTATTAACGCCGCAGGCCGTTTAGATGAGATGAGCTTAGGTGTGTCACTATTATTGTGTGATGATTTACCTCAAGCGCGCAGCCTAGCAGTTGAGCTAGACACGCTAAACCGAGAACGCCGCGAGATAGAAACGGGCATGCAACAAGAAGCAATCAATAGCCTGCAAAAAATTGAGCTGGATGAGTCCGATATTCCAACGGCAATTTGCTTATATCAAGAAGACTGGCATCAAGGGGTGATCGGTTTAGTGGCATCGCGTATTAAAGAGCGCTACTATCGACCAACCCTTGCCTTTGCCAGTGCGGGTGAAGGAGAGATTAAAGGCTCGGCGCGTTCAATTCCCGGTATTCACATGCGTGATATGTTGGATCAGGTTGATACGCAAAACCCTGGCTTGATCCATAAATTTGGCGGCCATGCCATGGCGGCGGGATTATCATTGCCCCTTGCTCATTTTGCGGACTTTAAAGCCAAACTTAATCAAGTTATCGATCAGCATATTAGTCCCTCGGTGCTACAAGGTAGCTTATTAAGTGATGGCCCACTGGCGCCACAGGCCTTCAATTTAGAATTGGCTCAATTACTTAAATTTGCCGGTCCTTGGGGGCAAGCTTTTCCAGAGCCTTTGTTTGATGGCAAATTTAAGCTATTGCAGCAGCGGTTAGTGGGGCAAAAGCATTTAAAACTGGTGCTGGAGCCAGAAGCGGGTGGCGTGGCCATTGATGCTATTGCATTTAATGTAGATCTAGCCCTTTGGCCTAACCCTATGGTGCGTTGGGCTGAAATAGCTTATCGCCTTGATATTAATGAGTTTCGTGGTAATCGCAGCGTGCAGTTGATGGTCGATTTAATCAATCCACTTTAAGAGAGTAGTAACAGATGCAACAAATTTTAGTGATTGGTTATGTTTGGCCTGAGCCAAATTCGTCAGCGGCTGGCAGCCACATGATGTCGCTGCTGCGTTTATTTAAACGTCAAGGCTGGCAAGTTACGTTTGCGAGTCCCGCGCAGCGCAGCGAACACATGGTTGATTTAGCCGAAGAAGATATTGCCAGCGAAAGCATTGCCTTAAATTGCAGCTCGTTTGATGCGTTTATTAGTGAATTGCAACCTGACATGGTGATGTTTGACCGCTTTATGATGGAGGAGCAATTTGGCTGGCGGGTGGAAAAAAACTGCCCTAACGCGCTGCGCATTTTAGATACCGAAGATTTACAGTGCTTACGTAATGCACGCCATGAAGCGGTGAAAAAGCAACGCGAGTTGATGCCGCAAGACCTACATTCCGATCTGGCTAAGCGTGAAATCGCGGCCATTTACCGCTGTGACTTGTCTTTGATTATCTCTAGTTATGAAATGACGCTATTGGCGGAGACGTTTAAGGTGCCCAGCGCACTACTGCATCATCTGCCGTTTATGATTGAGCCAAAAACCACATCGCAACCTCGGCTTGGTTTTAACGAGCGCCAGCACTTTATTAGTATTGGCAACTTTCGGCATGCCCCTAACTGGGACGCGGTATTAGTGTTAAGCCAAATTTGGCCTGCGATTCGCAAGCAATGTCCAGATGCACAGCTGCATATTTATGGCTCTTACCCACCGCCAAAAGCCACCGCACTTAATAACCCGAAGGCGGGTTTTTTAGTAAAAGGCTGGGCCGATGATGCCTTTGCTGTGATGGCAAAAGCGCGAGTGTGCCTTGCACCGCTGCGTTTTGGCGCCGGTATTAAAGGTAAATTCATTGATGCTATGCAAATGGGCACGCCGAGTGTGACCACAGATATTGGCGCGGAAGGTATGACCAACGGCATGCCTTGGCCGGGTTTGATTGCCAATAACGATGATGAGTTGATAGCGGCTGCGGTCGCCTTATATCAAGATGAAGCGTTTTGGCAGCAAGCCCAAGATGCCTGCCAGCCATTACTTGAGCAAGTGTATGACGCTAGCGAGTTAGGTAAGAGGCTAATTGCGCGTATTAATGCACTACAAGCTAACTTGCCAGAGCACCGCTTAGCTAATTTTACTGGCGCGATGTTGCGTCATCACAGTATGAAAAGTACACAATATATGTCGCAGTGGATTGAAGAGAAAAATAAGCCTAAACAGTAGATGAGTGATATAAAAATGCCGTCACTAGGACGGCATTTTAATTGATGAAACAGTGGAATTAGTTAGGCAATGACGTTGCTTGGCGGTTGTAAACCGGTGCCCAAGAAGGGTTGTTTTGTTCTTGCATCACCATACCGCGGTTGTTACGCCAGATGATATCGCTATCCGCTGCCAACGAGGAGCCTTTTTCTTTGGCTTTACTGATTACTTTACAAGTATCAAAGCTACCAGCGGGTACGTTAACCGTGTATTTACCTTGGTAAGTTTCACTGAACTCAAATTCTTTTTGGCTCAGTTCTTCAAAGGAGCTGTCAGGCGCTGCGTTATAAAGATCAACGATATTGAAGGTAGCAAAGCTGTAATCATTTGTCTGGTTTAGCTTCATTTTATCTTGGCCTACCAGTGCTATTGGTGCAACTTTTGCCGCTCCCCAGTTCGCAAACTCGCCTTGGCTATCTACACCTTCATGTCCGTAATAAACAGACCCTTTGCTGTAGTTTTCTTCGTAGCCCACACTTTTCCCATCTAAAGTCTGGCCTGACCAAAGTGTTAGCTCAAGCTTTCCGGCTGTATCAGTTATCCATTGCGGAAGTCCGGTTACCTTGTTGTCATTGTGCGGCCACGAAGCAGTCTGGCTAACGAGTTCGAATCTTTCGTTGTATTGCGTAACGCTAGTTTCATTCGTTTTTTGTTTCTGCGCTTTATAGGTAAATACGTCACCTACTTTAAGTTGGTAGCCATTGTCAGGTAGGCTAGCTAAACAGCTGGCTAATGTTGTTGGGTGATAGTATTTATAATCAAATTGACTCAGGATCAGTTCTTGAGTGGCTTGATTAAATACATATTCCCCATCTACTTGATCTGGAATGATTTTCCAAATATTACGAACATAGCCTTCGACAACGGCAAAATAGGCTTTATGATCTTCAGAGCTGAAATTGTTCCACGTGAGATCATCGCGACTGGCGATGGTACCCGGCAGGGTTAGTTCACGTAAGGCTTGGCCGTAAACCGTAATATCTCGCCATGTGCCAGAGCCTACTTTAGTTAAAATGCCATCACTCCAGTTGGTTTTGTAGAAGTTGAGTTTGCCACCTTTTACCATCTCCACCAAGATACCGCCATTTGAGGTGCCCATCATAGGGAACAGATTACTGTTATCCTTAGATCCATCACGGTTAGCTTCGGTCTCAACCATAAAGCTATCTAATTTTTCGGCCCACACGCCTTGGGATTCAACCCCATTACACATACCATTAAGTGCGGTTTTTCTATTTTCATCACACCAGTCACCGGCATTAAAGCCAAAATAACTCGTTAAGGTTTTCTCTGATTTAAGTTGGTAAGCCATGGTGTTAGATGGGAACGTTTTGTCTTTTGGTAACACTTTAGCCCACGCGCCATTACCACTGACCTTACTCATCACCGTTGCTATATTGAGTTCACTAATATCAACCTGCTTAGCAGACACTTTCTCATTCAACGCTGGCGTCTTGGTAACAAGTTCAATTGAGCCATCTTCATTAATGGTAACACTGACAATGGTGTCATCCTCTGCAACCCAACCGTCAGCGGTTAACATACGTTGTAGGTTAGCTTCATCCTGCGCTTTTTGGTTCAGCTCAAAGCCATCCATAGCGTCATTAAGGTTGTATTCCATCTGTATTACGGTGCCATTCGCTTCCAGTTTTAACTTACCATAGTCCAGCTCTACGGCTTGATTAGGGTGTTTTTCACCCGAGAACCAATGAATACCCTCATTTTTGATCAGCTCGCCTAAGTTAGCGGCGGTAGCCACTTTTGCAGCTTCATTTTCTTTAACTTTATCACCAACATTATCGTCGTTAAGGTCGATGTGCTCGTCATCTATTTCTTTGGCAAGACTATCACTGTCAAAGTCTTCGTCGCTGTCTTCAGCCATTTCAACTTTTTGCACTATGTTTTTTAGTGCTTTATTCACTTCTTCGATGATCAGAGAAGTTAGCTTTTCTACCGATATTTGATTGTCTTGCGCGACTTGTTTTAGCGTATCGGTGTTATTTGCGATAACCTTGGCCGTTACCTGGGCAATGCGGTGTAAGCTGGCGAATTCTGCTTTGTCTTGTGCACTTAATTCTGTGGACTCTTTGCCTTCAATATAGTCCTTGGTTATATCTTGAGTTGTACCTAGCTTTTCTTTAACGGCTTCTTGAGCCACTTTTAGTGAACTACCTTTATCTATTTCATTTTGTATTAATGTACTGATTGGGCTGATAAAATCAGAGCCAGCAGGTGCCGTTAATTTATAGCTTTTCGCTAATTTAACGTTTGGGTTATCTTTGTCGATGGTCACGTCTTTGATGATTTCGACGACTATGCCAGCTGAATCAATTTGCGCTTGAGTGACGCCTTCAATCGTAAACTCACCATTGTTGCCAGTTGTCGCTGAAGGCTCACCGGCATCACATTCTTTATTGTTATTTAAGTCTAAACAGGCATTAGCCCCAATTAAGTAACCGTCAGCGGCTTTTGCTGTTAGGCTGGTTGTTACTGGTGCGGGCGTTACTTCAGGGCTTGGGGCAGGAGTGGGGTCTACAACGCTTGAGCTACCTGATCCGCCACATGCTGCCAGTGATGCGCAGACCAAGGTTGCGACTATTGAGCGTTTAAAATTCATGCTTGTTCTCCAAAAAAATAAATCAATTAATAGTAAACTTCTAATCATATTATTCCCGATTAAGGCATTAAATCTAACGCTTAAGTAGTAGGTTAAGAGCTTGGTCACATTGTTTATTTGATTACTATGAATTTTGTTCACAAGTTGCTCTCTTATCTATATAAGCCCACCGCTCACTGGCGATGTTCTGAACAATATCAGCTTTAACTGATGGGCTAGATAACCTACACTTGGAATATTATTGTGCTGAAGTTGTTAATGAATGAGCCAAAATCAAGTGTTGCCAGATGAAAAAAAACTAACGGTTTTATGCCGCGTAGAGCCTGGTTGTTTAGGGCCTGATGGAAAAAATTATATCGAGGAGTTTTGCCGCTTTGCTGAGCAAGCGTTTACGGAAATAGACCGTGACTTTGTCCATTGGTTAATCGTGCCACGTTACGATAAATCCTTGCCAGAGACTCAGTATCAACTTGCAACCAAGAATTTAACCTATCAACAAGCGTGTAAATACCTATCATTATTTGGTAAAGAATTAGATGAATTTGAAAGCCATCTTAATGAAAAACTCGCCGAGTTAATTGATCAACACTTAGGTAGATAAGTTAAGGCTTTGTCATTCTTCAAGCAGTAATTTTACCCCTAAAAGGAGTAACACTGTGCCCGTTATTCCTTCCATCCAAGCTAAAAAAGCCCGGCTTTGTAGTAAGTTTTTTGCCTTATTGAGTGTGCTAGCTAAGCCACATTGCCAAATCATTGCGATAATGAAATGAATGCCTGCCATCAGCAATGATTGCAACAATGGTGAGTATTCAGGATTAATAAATTGGGGTAGAAACGCTAAATAGAAAATACCGGTTTTTGGGTTTAATACATTTGATAAAAAGCCTTCACGGAAAGCTTTTTGGTGTTTTAAAGGCGTCTTTACTTGTTGCAAATGAATTGTATTTTTTTGACCTTGTAACAGCGACTTAAAGCTACTGAGGCCGAGCCAAATTAAATAGGCGGCACCAGCCCACTTGATGAGCTGAAATAACTCTGCTGATTGCATTAATATGGCCGAAATCCCGATAGCTGAAAAGGTAGCATGGACAAATAAACCGAAGCATATTCCTAGACTTGTCATGTATCCCGCGGTTACCCCTGCGCGACTGGTATTACGTATGACAAGTGCCGTGTCTAACCCCGGAGTTAGGGTCAATATTGTTATTGCAAGCAAAAAAGCTTCTAGGTTGATAATCATATGTTATTCAAATTTGGGTTAATGACAGTAATGTGCGCCCTTTGCGATGGACTTGTCAAGATAGGGCATGAGCATAGGGACCATACCTTTTAGCACCTGTACTGGCAACGCTGATGTAAAGGTAAAGTTATCAGATGCACTGCCCGGCACATAAGCCGTTAAGGTGCCAAAGAAATCATCACCAATATAAAATACTAAAGTCGCTGTGCGGTTACGTGCTATAGAGCTGGTGACTTGTCCACCTCGACCAAAGGTTTCAATACGGTTATCACCGGTGCCGGTTTTGGCGCCAACTTGTAACAATGAGCCGTCTGCTTGCTTAAACATTCCTGCTAAGCGCCTTGCGGTGCCAGCATTGACTACTTCTGCCAATGCACTTTTTAGCGCATGTGCCACTTCAGCTCGCATTACGCGCTCACCAGTAATGGGTTTGGGTTGATAGTGGCTCTGATAGGGTGTGTTATCAGCAAAAGCTAATCGCTCAATTCTTTGAGCTGGAAATTTTATTCCGCCATTTTGAATAATGCCAAGCAGTGTTGCAAGGGCAACAGGGCGGTCGCCCGAGCTGCCGAGCGCGGTTGCCAGCGAAGGCACCAAGTGGTCAAAGGGGTAGCCCACTTTTGCCCAGCGTTGATGAATATCTAAAAAAGCTTCTACTTCGAGCATGGTTCGTATGCGTGAGTCTCGAGCGGTGCGATGGCGGGTTTTAAATAACCAGCCATACACCTCTTGACGTTGAACTTGGCTCGCCGCTATGGCATCGGATAAGGTCACATTATCGGTTTGCATTAAATACCCCAAAAGCCAAAGTTCAAGTGGGTGTACTCTGGCGATATAGCCTTGATCGGGAAGTGAGTATTGGCCGGGCGCATAGCGTTTATACAATTGCACTAGGGTTTTATTATCGAGCTCTTTATAAGGTAGGCGTTGAAGAATAAAAGCATTAAATTCACCTTGACTGGCATGGGGTAAAATATAGCGATGTACTGCCGCTAACCTTGCTGGTGTTTGCTTTAAACCATTAAGAAAAATATCAAACTGTTCGGCATCTGTTTTACCGGTATATTTTTGCCAAAACCGACGTAAGAAGGTCTTGCCTTCTCGGTCGGCAAAGCGCGACAAATACTCTTGTCGCTGTGGGTTTTTATCATCTTCCAATAAGCGGGTGCGGTTTTCATCTTTGTAGGTGCTATAGCGCACAATATCACGCATCAAACGTACAAAAGGCAAGTTCAATGACTCACGTAGCGAGTCAATCATGGTCGCATGGCGCTGGTTATCTTTGGCGCTGAAATTGTTAAAGCTATGCATGCCGCCACCGGTGAAAAAGCGTTCATTGGGGTTGGCTGAGTATTTTCGATTGAGCGCGGCATGAAGCATTTTTGCTAGATCACGGTCTTTGGCTTTGCTGAGGTAATCAACAGCCCAGCGACTGAGTACATCTTGTTTCGGTACGTTAACTTTACGTAAACTGGCGCTGTCAACGTCAGCATAGGTTTCATATAGCTCTGCGATGATCTCCAAGTAGGTGGTCAGCACACGTATTTTAGCGGTAGAGCCTAACTCTAGCTTACTGCCTTCGTTTATATCAAAGGGCTGGTTAGTATTATCTGTTTGCACGCGCACCTTAAAGCCTTGCTCTGACTGCTGCATTAAGGTGAAGCTGTAATTCACGTCAGCGGTTTTCTCTGGGGCCAGAAGTCGATTGCCTAATAGACCAATTTTCTCGGCAAATTCAGGGTTCGCTAGCTGAGCCAGATAGCTTGATACGTCGCGCTGCAAGGGAATGTTTAAGCTAGTATCTGCGATCAAATCCATGCGGTCTAAATCATAAAATTGACTCCCTAGCATCTGACTTAAACGTGTTCGGGTTAGCTGTAAGCCTTTGCTGTTTTCTACCCGTAATAAGGCCGGATTTTTTTTAAAATCTCGATAGTTTACCTTGGCTTCCAAGGCGGCGGCCATTAACTGCCCAGAGATCATGCCTTGTTGCATGAAAATGCGTAAATAACTGTCTGTTAGCCTCGCTAAATCGTCTCGACCGGAGGCGAGATAATAAGAGGGGCGACGGTGGGCAATCATCAAAGAAACGATTTGGCGCAGCGCTAGGCCTATGTCTTTCAAGGTGTCATTTTGATTTTTACTTGGGTCTAATAAACGATTGACTTCAGCAACATCGGCGCCAAACCAGACCCATAGGCCATCGCCAATACCGTGAACCTCACCGTATCCCGGTGCGGCAGATAGTGGCACCGAATTTAAGTATGCCCATACCACTAACTTTCGCGCTTCGATGGTATTAGGGCCTAATCGGTAAGAACGCACGCTGGCAGACACCATTTGCCTGATTTTTTCAGCGGGAGAGTCAGTTAAGCCATCTTCAGAGTGGCGATATTTTTCTACTTGGGTCGCGAGAGTGCTGCCCCCAGCAGACTGACCCGGCAACCCCAATGCTTTGGTGACTTGGGTAAACGCTGCCATGGCAAATCGTGGCCAATCAACAGCCGGATTTGCGAGTGGATTTTCGTTACTAAGCAAGTGCTTATTTTCAATGAAGAGTAACGACTTAATAACCAAAGGCGGCACTTGGTCAAAATTTGGATAGTAATGATAAGGGTAGTTATAGCGATAAAACGGCGCGCCGCTACAATCTTGCAGCGTAAGTCCTGTCTGCACTTTCTCGGTATAGGGAAGGAATAAACCTTGCTTGGCATATTGTAAAAGTGAAGGACTAAAATGCGCTTGTTGAGTAACCTC
This sequence comes from Motilimonas cestriensis, assembly GCF_021295315.1. GTDB lineage: Bacteria > Pseudomonadota > Gammaproteobacteria > Enterobacterales > CBDFNC01 > Motilimonas > Motilimonas cestriensis. The sequence goes on from NZ_JAIMJA010000005.1 coordinate 141,831, forward strand.
AAAACCGCGCGCTAATAGCGTTGATTGCATCGCTGGCAATTTTACGTAGCCTAAGCGTTGATCAAAAGGCCCTTGATTGGGAAAAACGATACTGTCACTTGGTCCTGCTTTTACCTCAAAAGTTAATGTTTTGGCATAGTTTGAAATGAATTCAGATTGAAAGCGTGATGTTTGTGTTTCGTAAATAACCACTGCGACGACTAACAATACCAAGAAAATAAAAAGTAACTTGATGATTTGGCTGATTGAATATTGTGATTGAACGGGAATGGATGCCTGTTCGGCATCGGCTTGTGTGTTGTCCATGGAATCCACAGAGTGTATATCCCTTGCTAGCATCAAAGATAAAGTTAGGTTTTAGAGATGCTATTTAGCTAAGCATGCTCGATTACACAGTATGTTAGCAGTTGGCATGGCGCAATGGCAGAGGCTTTGAATAAATTAGTGGGATTGTTTTACGATGTTGCTAACTTTTACAATGGATTATCCCTCAATGGAAAAAGCCGTTACTCTAAAATGGTAGCCAAAAACGCGGGCGCCATGGGCGGATAGCAATCAGTGAGCGCTTGAAGGATTGTCGTGAGTTTAGGCTGTTTTATTGTAAATTACGGGCATTTGGCTTTTCCATTTTTGCCACATATCTTGGTTGCTCACCAGTTGCGACATAAAATGTGCTACGTTTATTCGGCTAGTTTTACCTGCGTTAAAAATGGCGCTACGAATGGGGCTTGGGTGTACTTCATAGTCAGTGACAGAGCCGTTATTAATTAAAGAATCTGGACGAACCACAACCCATTCAATGGTATCTGTGCAGTATAAATGTTGTTGTAAATAAGCAGCTGCATTTTCATTGTCAGCATGGGGTGGTAATAATGCTCTGATGAAACTCATGATTATTGTTTCTAAAATTGAGGTTTTTTCACCAGCTAATACGTTTCGATTGCCTGTCGTATTCAATAAAACAAACTTTACGGGGATACCTTGGCTAGGTGTTGAACTGATCGCATAACATAAACGTTGCGTTGCATCTGTTACTAAGTGGCGTGGCTGACCAAACACACCTTTGAAATTTAAATTATGGCCTAAGCATGAAATCACCGCTTGGCAACCAGTGACTTGCGCTTCTAATTCTGCATCAGTTAAACTCAATAAATCTGCTTGGGTAATGACGAGCCTCTTATCTTTTAAAACCTCAACAGGCAATAGTGCATTTAATGCCGTTATAGATCTGACGATAACTTTTACTCGTTCATCCCTTGCGAGTAACTGTTGAATTAATAAACGACCGGTTGCACCACTGGCACCTACGACAAGGGTTGTCATTGTTCGACCTTAAAAATGTTTTCATGTGTAGCTATTTTATCTATACAGAATTAATATGAATAGTTCACTCTTTGCATTAAAGGTATACGTAATTGTATGAAGTGGAGTGCGTTAGATTTTGATTGGAATCATATTAGGGCGTTTTTAGTCACCGCAGAAGAAGGCACGCTCTCAGCTGCAGCTAAAGCTTTAAACTCGACACAACCTACATTAAGCCGGCAAGTCGGGGCGCTTGAAGCCAAGTTGAAGGTGACCTTGTTTGAACGAGTTGGACAACGGTTAGTATTAACTCAAAGTGGATTAGAATTATTAGAGCATGCTCGTGAAATGGGCAGTGCGGCATTAACATTTTCAGTAGCTGCTTTGGGACAATCAAACCAAATAGAAGGCACGGTTGTGGTATCTGTTGGTGAGTTAACAGCAGCGTATATTATGCCGAAAATCATTTCAAAATTACGACATGAAGAGCCAGGCATTACCCTTGAAATTGTCGTGACAAATGAGCCGAGTGATCTTAAACGCCGAGAAGCTGATATTGCCATTCGCAGCTTCCACCCGAAACAAAATGACTTAATTGCAAAAAAAGTTGGAGATGAAGCAATCTGGCTGTACGGAACAGAAAAATATTTAAATACCCTGCCTAAAATATCTCATTTTTCTGAGCTTACGGATGTACAAATTATTGGCTTTGATTGCAGTAGTTTAGTTACTGATATACTAAACCAACAAGGTTGGAATTTATCTAAGCAAAATTTTTCAATTATCACCCCATTTCAATTATTACAGCTTGAATTAGCGAAAGAAGATCAAGGGTTAATTTTTTTCCCAGAAATTATGGGTGATATGGAACCTAAGTTAATGAAAGCATTTGAACATATCGGGCCGATAATGACGTTGCCCGTTTGGTTAGTTTGCCATAAAGAGCTAAGAACTAGCCTCAGAGTACGGCGTGTTTTTGATTTTATTTCAAGTAAATTACAGGAGACTTATCTTTAATCACTGTCGATGGCTTAACTGCCGCATCCTTGCGGCAGATATTCGTCTAAGAAAACACCACTAAACGCTCAAAAAATATTCATGCTTTTGCCCTGGTACCTGTCCAAGCTTGAATACTATTTGTGTTAGAGAAAAATGTTCCATTTCACTAGGAGTCTATAATTTTTATTTGTCAGTTGGTTAAGGTGATTTTATGCTGCAAACATAAGTTGTAACCGTTTTGGTTTGCAGCATAAAAATCTATTTAAAGTGGATTACCAGTTTATTGTTAAATCTAAAGCTTCTCCGATATTCGATTGGCACGGGGTCGTCATGGCACCATAATCGCCCGATATTCTCATATACTTTGGTGTGTTATCGTTGGGTAATCGTGATAGATCAACCTGTGCTTGAAATTGATACGACAGTTCATTTTCGGTCTCTTCCTTGATAACGAGTTCTTCATTTGTATCGCCAAAAATACCATTGTCATTGAGATCAATCCAAACCTTCCATGTTATTGCTTTAGAGCTTGATTGGTTATTACCTTTAATATCAATCACTAAATCTTGAACCCCATCTAATATTATTGGGGTTTCGGTATAATTTGCTTCATTTGGATCAAAGTTAATATCAAGATTGTTAATCGTGACATGGGCGATGCTATTTTCAGTCTCCAGTGAGCCTATTGCACAGTATTGATCGGTAACGGCTATGGTCCTGACAAAACTATCTTGGAAGTGTGTTTGGTTATTGGATTGATCCCTGACCGTTAATGTAACTTGATAATTACCCGGTTGCGCAAAGGTATGTTCAGGGTTTTGCTCATTAGATGTGTGACCATCGCCGAAATCCCAAAGCCATTCGGTCACTTGGTTAGTTGTTTGGCTGTTATCATAGAATTGAGTACGAAGTTTAAATTGTTCAGCCGTAAAGTGGCTAAGTACCCCCTCTTCGAATAACTTTATTTTAACTGTTTTGAACGCAGTAATAACGGTGTCTTCAGATAAACCTAAATCACCAGCTTGCTGCTTTATACATTGTGCAGCCTGAGGCAGTGTGACCGTGGTTGGCCAACAGTTCTTAGCAGCATGTATATAAACGTTGTAAGCTACTTCAACTCCCCATTCTTGTGATAATAAATAGAAGGGGTAAGTAAGCATTCCTATCCGCAAATAATAGTTGTCTCCAGCTTTTTCATAATCTAAAAAGCTGGTAATAGCATCAGGCTCTGTTTGTATTTGATTGAGCTGGCGAACAGGGCCGTGAGTTTCTTGGCCGTGAATCCAATTATCATTACCCGTCAATTCATATTTGGCCATCACACCAGAAATATCGCCAAACGCTTCATGAATGGTTCTTGCATCAACACTAATGTCTTCCTGAAAGATATTTAAAGGAGAAATTCGGCTTAAAACACCATGACTGATTTCATGAGCAACAATGTCTAGCGATACGGTAGAGTAAAACTGTAAATAAGCATCCGAAAAATTAGCGTAGGCGCCATCCCAAAATGCATTATTACTATATAAATCATCATAATGAACGCGAAGTCTAACTTTTTCGTCCCATGGTGGTTCATTTAAGTACTTTACAAATGCGTGATAAGCAACGGTGCCGTAAAACATCGCATCATTTATTGCTGAATAAGTCCATACGCCAACTTCATCGGTAATATGATCAGAGTTATGCACTGGCTGTTCATCACATAAAAATGAGAAAGGCGGAAACGCTTGGTCATCTGGCTCTTTAGGCTGTAGGTAATGATTAACGCTTTGATAGTTATTTTCTTTAGTGTTATTCATGTGTGTGACACTGACTAAACCATTGTCAAAAATACACAATCCATTAGATAAGCGTTGAATAGGTATTTTAGGACGTTGAATACCATATTCCCATGCGCTTTTTTCATTCCCCCCCATACCTGATAATAATACGTTGCTTGTAAAATCACGAAAGGTGACTAAGGTTCCTTCGCTCGCTTGACCAATAACATTCGAGGGGTAAAGCAGCAGACTTGATATATCTTTTGGTATGGTTGTGTTTATAGGTATTTCAAGTTGATAAATATCGTTAGAGTTAGTTTTTAACCAAGCTTCGCCGAATTTATTACCTTGAGCATCAGCCCAATATACCCATACAGATTCAGGTTTAGCTGGGGAGCTTTCGTCAACCTCAGGCGCTTGAAGCGTAACGGTTCCTGATATTTTTCCTGTCGCTCCATCTTGATCGAGAAAATAAGCGTGAGAAATTTGGTTCGTTGGTTTGTTTATGATCGGGTTGCTTGGCTCATCAGTGATGGGGTCTTTGGGCTCATCAATAATGGGGTCTTTGGGCTCATCAATAATGGGGTCTTTTGGCCCATCGGTAAATGATGGGGTAGAGCCTCCTCCACAAGCCGTTAATAAAAGAAATATTCCAGTAAAATAAATGTATCTAAATGTTATACGTTTTGAGTGAAGTAAATTCATGTACTTTCCGTAGTTACTGATAGATCCAGAAGATTTATCGAGATTGTATATAAATAATGGATAAAGCTAGGGCGAACCCATGAACGTACAATATTTGAGCATAGCCTTAAAGCAAGTAAGATCTTTTTTACGAAATGCCCTGAAATCATCCTTGATGGCTAAACTGTCGCTTCCTGCGACAGATATTCGTCTCTGAAAACGTCACTTATCGTTCAAAAATTGTTCATGTTTTTTACCCTGTGGATAAAGCTAATGATCAAGTTATTTGATTGGTTATTCACATAAAGTATAAATATTTTACTTATCGCGTATTTGCTTAGATACTTAGATTTATGAATATTTGCTATACAAAAATGTATGAGTCATAGGCTGCACATTTTGGAACGAACTGCGTTCGTTTGAAAATGACGGTCCCTTCATTGCTCTTGGGCATGGCGTCCCACCAGGCAGAACAGGAACTGTATATCAACGCTGTCAGTAACAAGGTATAGAAACGTTCTAGGCAGGAGGATTTACATGTCTAGCACAATAAGATGCTGGTTTTTTATTTTACCTTCACAAAAGCATGATAAGTAAATTGACTCGAACAATTGCTTTGATAATCTGCGCCTCAATTAGGTTTATTGCTTTAAACGATTGTTATTAATTCGTTAATATAAACTCCCCATGTGCTGTGAGGCGCTTAAATTTGTCCATTTATAAATTAAAATCACGCTTTCAGGATTTGCTGCGCCCGAGTGTGAGTTGGCTTTATCAGCGTGGCGTGACGGCTAATCAAGTCACGCTGCTGGCCATGGTTATTTCTTTGCTACTCGGCGGCTTTTTATGTTTACCCTCCTTAAATGCCAACTGGTTTTTTCTGTTACCGATTTGGATGTTCTTGCGCATGGCGTTTAATGCTATTGATGGCATGTTGGCGCGAGAATTCAAACAGCAGTCTAGTCTTGGCGCTTACCTGAATGAATTGTCTGATGTGATTGCTGACACCGCACTCTTTTTACCTTTCGCTTTGCTGGTTGGTATTGAACCCGCCTTGGTGCTAGGGATTATCTTCTTGGCTAGCTTAAGTGAGTTTGCCGGTGTGCTGGGTTTAATGGTTGGTGCTTCTCGGCGCTACGATGGCCCGATGGGAAAAAGCGATCGCGCCTTTGTATTTGGTTTATTGGCGACACTTTGGCCCTTAAATTGGCTTTCAACTTTTTGGTTTAACACCATTTTAGTTATTACTTTGTTATTACTGCTCATTACCATCGTCAATCGGGTTCGACGCGGTTTAGCTGAGTCAGCTACTCACGTTTAACGGAACCAACCTAGGTCATTATTTTTCAGCTGTTTATTTTAACAGCTTGCAAATTAGGAAACGCATTATGAATACCGTTACAGAACATGACGCAACCCTTGATAGACCAGAGACAGAGGATTTAGCTAATCAAACCGTTGCGGAGGTTGCCGAAAACTCAGAGAATGCTGCTGAGGCTATCAATGAAAAAGAAACCCTCTTAAGTTTTACAACTTATGATGGCGTCGCGCTGAAATACCGTTATTGGCCCGCAAAATCGCCAAATCAAGGGGTGCGTAAAACGGTGGTGATGTTTCACCGTGGCCATGAGCACAGCGGGCGAATGGCACATTTAGTTGATGAACTGGGCCTTGATGATTGTGACTTTTTTGCTTGGGACGCCCGTGGTCATGGTGAATCGCCTGGTGAGCGCGGTGACAGCCCAAGCTTTGGCACCAGTGTGCGTGATGTGCAAACCTTTATGGATCATTTAGCGGCGCAGCATCAAGTGGATATTGAGCAAACGATTGTATTAGCGCAAAGTGTGGGCGCGGTATTGGCCTCGACTTGGGTACATGATTACGCGCCGAATATTCGCGCGTTGGTGTTAGCATCACCGGCATTTAGCATTAAATTATATGTGCCGTTTGCCATACCGGGCCTGCGTTTGTTAAAGCAGTTTAAAGGCAACTTCTTTGTTAACAGTTACGTTAAGGCGAAGTTTTTAACGCACGACCCCGAGCGCATTGCGTCTTTTGATAACGATCCTTTGATTGCTAGACCTATCTCGGTGCAAATGCTTTTAGGGTTGCACGACGCGGCTAAACGCGTGGTGGCTGATGCTGCTGCGATCAATGTGCCCACTCAGCTATTGATTTCAGGCGATGATTGGGTGGTACGTCGCAAGCCACAGCAGCAATTTTTTGAACGCTTAAGCAGTGATTGTAAAGAGCAGCACATTCTGCCTGGCTTTTATCATGACACCTTAGGTGAGCTAGCGCGTCCGCAAGCATTAGCCCGCATTAAACGTTTTGTTGAGCAGCGTTTTGCCGAGCCGCGCAAAACCAATGATTTACTTAATGCCGATAAAAGCGGTTATTTTTGCGCCGAGGCTGAATCCCTTGCCGCGCCGTTGCCAAAAGGTTCATTACGTGCGCGTTTTTGGGATTTTTATCGCTCAACACTTGCGTTTACCAGTCGCTATTCTGCTGGGGTGAAGCTGGGCTTTGATACCGGATTTGATTCGGGCAGCACCTTAGATTACGTTTATCGCAACAAGCCGACAGGCACTAATAAAATTGGCGAGCTAATTGACCAAAACTATTTAAATTCAGTGGGCTGGCAGGGTATTCGCCAGCGCAAAGTCAATTTAGAAGAGCTACTCGCTAAGGCGATGGATAAGCTGAAAAATGAACAGCGCGAAGTGAAGCTGGTGGATATTGCCGCGGGCCATGGCCGCTATATTTTAGCCGCCATTGAACAAGCAGAGGTGAAGCCGCAAGCTGTTTTGCTGCGCGATTACAGTGATATAAATGTCCGCGATGGTAATGCCCTTATTGAAGAAAAAGGCCTTGGCGAAATCGTGCAATTTGTTAAAGGCGATGCTTTTGATAAAGCAGACCTTGCAGCGCTGGCGCTAAAACCTAACTTAGCCGTGGTATCCGGCTTGTATGAGCTATTTGGTGATAACACTATGGTGTCGGGCTCGTTGGCGGGCTTATCACAAGGCATGGAAAAGGGCGGTTACTTGATCTATACCGGTCAGCCTTGGCATCCGCAGTTAGAGCTGATTGCGCGCGCCTTGACCAGCCACCGTGAAGGCCAAGCTTGGGTGATGCGTCGTCGCAGTCAGGCAGAAATGGATCAGCTGGTTGCGGCTGCGGGCTTTAAAAAGATTGAGCAGCGCATTGATGAAATGGGCATTTTTACTGTTTCTATCGCGCAAAAAGTGGATTGATAGTGGGGATAAGCTTGCGACGGTGGAGCCGCTAAGGTGAAACCGAAGCAGCGAAATCCTGCACACTTAGAAAATGAAATGTTGCTAGCAAAAACGCTGCAAGTACGTCCTTGTAAGCTTGGCTTTTTCATCCATGAAAAAGACATTTTGCTACGCAATATCCCATTTTCTCATGGTCGATTCTTGATGACGCTTTTATTCAAATGTTAGGTTCGTGAATATGTCAAAACCGCTTTCGCACGTTCAGCCTGATCCAATTTTATGGTGGCGAGGGCTGGCTTGGCTAGCAATGCTAGGTCCGCTGTTTTTTATTACCTACAGCTTTGCTAATCAGTATGCCGCGAGCTTACCCGAAGTCAGCAGTGTGGTGTTCGCTTGGGAGCGTCATATTCCCTTACTGCCTTGGACTATCATTCCTTATTGGTCGATAGACTTACTCTATGGCTTAGCTTTTTTATTGCCGCGCCAGCGAAAATTAGTCGATGCGTTAGGGCTACGTTTACTCACAGCGCAAGTGGTTTGTATTAGCTGCTTTTTACTTTGGCCGTTGCATTTTAGTGTTGAGCGGCCAGAGTTAACTGGAGTGTTTGGCACTCTATTTGATATTTTGATGGGCTTTGATAAGCCTTATAATCAAGCGCCATCACTGCATATCACCTTGCTCATTGTGTTGTGGGCCTGTTTTGCTCAGCACCTTAAAGGGGTGTGGCGCTGGCTGACCCATGGCTGGTTTGCCTTAATCGGTTTATCCGTACTCACCACTTGGCAGCATCATTTTATCGACTTGCCAACAGGCGTATTAGCCGGTTTTTTCTGTATCTGGTGTTGGCCTAATGCAGGGCGCAGCCCACTGCTGTTTTGGCGTCATGGCAAGGTTAAACCACATTATGCTTTGGCTAGTTACTATGGTCTCGCTGGCATCTTGTGTGGCGTAGTCGCGGCGTATTCTTCCGGTATTGTCTTATTGCTGCTTTGGCCTTGTGTATCATTGTTGTTGGTGGCATTTAATTACGCTTGCTGCGGCGCAATGGGTTTTCAAAAACAAGACTCTGGGCGCTTAAGTTTAGCGGCGACAGTGTTATTTGCGCCTTATTTAGTGGGCGCTTGGCTTAATTCTAGGCTGTGGACCCGAGGACAAGCGACTGCGAACGAAGTGGTGAGCGGTGTTTGGCTTGGTCGTAAACCGAGTGCGAGTGAGGCGGCGCAATATGTTGGTTTAATGGATATGTGTCCGGAATTACCGATTCGATTATCCAAGCAGTTAAGTACAGGCAATCACTATCAACATCTTGATGTGCTCGACCTTACGCCCTTAAGTGCACAGCAATGTTGGCAGGCGGCAAAAGCCATCGACTCCCTTAATCATGCACATTATCAGCCTATCTTAGTGTATTGCGCGCTGGGTTATTCGCGCAGCAGTGTGGCGTTAATGGCGTGGCTGTTGTTAAGTGGTCAGGCGCAAACCCCTGAGCAAGCCAAAGGGTTGATTGAACAAGCGCGCCCGCAAGTGGTGATCAAGGCTTATCATTTGGCGGCATTGGCGCAGATGCAGCAGTTGCCCGAGTTTATTGATTATCAGCGTCATCGCGCCGAGGTCGCCAAACAAAACAAGCAACATTTTAAGCGTCAAATTGCGGTTGATAAGGACGCTTAAATGAGCTTACAAATGAAGTTAGGTGTTCACATTAGCTTGCTAAGACGCGGCGCAGAATTAGAAAAACTCTCCCTTACTATTACTGCGCTTGCCGTTGTATTGCTGATGTGTCATGGTTTTTTAATCTTGGCGCAGTGGCAGTTAATACTATTGCTTGCCTTGGTATTGTTGGGCTTGGTTGCGAAAATGTATGCGTTGCGGGTCAGCTTAGACGCCGATCTCTTTGCGCAATTAGCCAGGTTATTGCAAAGCCAAAACGCAACCACAGATCAAGGCGCAGCCACAGATCAAGCCATTGAGCCATTACTTCGCGAATTAGATAGCGAGCTGGCCGCGCTGAGCTTAATTAAAGCGCCACAACAAACGAGGGCATTACTTCCTCGTTGCCAAGGCGCGCTGCGTTTATTGCAGCGGCAGCTTTTATGTGTGTTGTTACAGCTGCTTTTGCTGCTTGGCTTACTGTTAAGCCAAGCATTGCCATTATGATTTAATTACGCGGTCGTATTGAGTCGATTGCTTCACCAAGGAAAATCATTCCGTGAGATTTTTTATTAAGTGTTTAGCTCGTTTGGTTAGTTGGCTAATTATTACCGCCGCCAAGTTAGTCACAGGCGCAAAAGCCTTAGGCCATGTACCTAATGTTGAAACCAAAGCCAAGGCGCGGGTGTATTTTGCTAATCACACCAGTCATGGTGATTTTGTTCTATTGTGGGCCGCGCTTAACCCCAAATTACGCTCAAGTGTGCGTCCGGTAGCCGGCGCTGATTATTGGCAATCAAGTAAAATACGTCGATTTATTATTCACCAAGTGTTTAACGGCGTGCTGATCGCGCGAGGTAGCAAGAATAAGAGCGAGCAAAGCGAGCCAGTTAATCCATTGCAGCCGATGTTAGATGCCCTAAGCCAAGGTGACTCGCTGATTTTATTTCCAGAAGGAACGCGCAACCTTGCCGAGCCAACGCCGGATCACGCTACCTTTTCAGCCTCGCAGGCAAATAACACGCCATTACTCCCCTTTAAAGCGGGTTTGTTTCATTTGTTACAGCAACATCCGCAAGTAGAGTGCGTACCGGTATGGATTGCTAACATTAACCGTGTGATGCCAAAAGGGCGCAGTTTGCCTTTGCCTTTATTGTGCACGGTGAATTTTGGTGAGCCGATCCTTTATGACGGCGACGAAGACAAAGCAGCATTTTTAGCCAGAGCGCAACGCGCACTATTAGCTCAAGCCCCGGGAGAAGCACAATGAGTCAAGATATGATTTGGTTGTTCTCGGGGTTGGCCATTTTTTTAAGTGTGGCCAGTCTCATCGGCAAAACCTTGCAACTGCGCAGCGCTCGCGCTTATCGCAAAGCAGGGCAGGCAGTAGTCGACAACCCAGTGCTGGAAAACCTCGTTGCGCGCATCAATGCTTGGTGGGTAATGATTGGCGTGCTGGGTATCGCCTTTTATTTTGGTCAGCTTGGCGTGACCATTTTGTTTTTCTTTATCTCGTTTTATGCGCTGCGTGAATTTCTCACCTTAGTGCCGACTCGTAATAGTGATTATCCTGCGCTATTCGCAGCGTTTTATTTTGCTTTGCCGATGCAATACTTTTTAATTGGCATCAGTTGGTACAGCTTGTGGGTGATTTTTATTCCAGTGTATCTGTTTCTATTACTGCCGATTTTATCATCTCTTGGTGGCGACACTGCGCGCTTTTTAGAGCGAACCAGCAAGGTACAATGGGGCTTAATGATTGCGGTATATTGTGTTTCTGCGATTCCTGCGTTGTTGCTGTTAGATATTAAGGGTTTTGAAGGGCGCAATTTATTGCTGATTGCGTGGCTGATTTTGGTGGTGCAGCTGTCGGACGTGTTGCAATATGTGTGCGGTAAATTATTTGGTAAAACCAAGATAGCCCCAACGCTGTCGCCATCTAAAACCGTGGAAGGCTTTGTTGGTGGTATTGCCCTTTCGATGTTAGTGGGCGCAGCCTTATATACAATGACACCATTTCAGCCTTGGCAAGCGGCATTATTTGCCTTGTTGGTAAACTTACTCGGTTTTGCCGGTGGTATCGTGATGTCGGCGATTAAACGCGATTGCGGCGTGAAAGATTGGGGCAATATGATAGAAGGTCACGGCGGCATGTTTGATCGTATTGACTCGGTGTGTTTTGCCGCGCCGGTGTTCTTTCATTTAGTGCGCTATTGGTGGACATAAGGTTAGCGTTGGCTTAAGCAAGGATAAGTAATGAAAAAATTAACGGGTAAATGGCGTTTACGTCTAGAGCAGTTTTCCGTGTCGGTGGAAGTACAAGAGTATATTAACCCTGCGCAGCCTTATTGGCGTGAAGCCCAAGGCAGCGACTTATGGTCGAGAATGCGCAACAAAGACAAGCTGAAGTGGCAGTGCGTCATGTAAAAGGTAAAGTTGAAAAATGGGCCGATAAGCTAGGTTGGGGTTTACTCATTTTGCTAATTGGCCTGATGGCGTTGGCTGTTAGCGCGCCAGATCGCGCGCAAAGCAAGCTCACTCTGGGCATGACTCAAGCGCAAGTGTTAAGTGTATTGAATGCGCAATCCCATAAAACCATGTTATTGACTGAATATTGCGACCAGTTAGTTCAAATTAAATACCCGCAGCGATGTGGCGCTTTCGTGGCGAAGCAAACCCACCGTTTATTGATTATACCTGTCGCACTGGATGCAAGTTTATTGGTCGGCTTAAGCCAAACTGGCTTGGTGGTGCATTCAGAAATAGCTAATAATTAATGGAAAATTTTTTAAATCAAGGGTGTTAACGTGCGTCTCTGTTATTTAACCAGTCTCTTACTGATATTCATGGCACCGTTAGTATGGGCCAATTCTTTTGCCGATAACTTGGTCGATGCAGCACTATATCGCACCACACAAGAAGTGCGTTATGACGGCCGTTATATCAGCATTCCTTATCCCAATGGCGATGTACCTGCCAATATCGGTGTCTGTACCGATGTGTTAGTGCGCAGCTACCGCGCCCTCGGCATCGATTTACAGCAATTAGTGCATCAAGATATGGCGGCTAATTTTAGCGCGTATCCGTCCAAGCGTATTTGGGGCTTAACGCGCACCGATCGCAATATTGATCATCGCCGCGTGCCTAACCTGCAAACCTTCTTTAGCCGTCACGGCCAAGAGTTACCTATCAGTCAAAATAGTGCAGATTATCAAGCGGGCGATATTGTCTCTTGGATGTTGCCGGGCAATTTACCCCATATTGGCATTTTAGTGCCTGCGCCTGATAGCGACAGTAACACGCCTTGGGTGGTGCACAATATCGGCTATGGACCACGACGGGAGAGCATGCTGTTTGATTACCCCATTACTGGGCACTATCGCTTTCAGCCTTAAGGCAAGATTTGACCGAAAATAAGCTTGGCGGCGTAATGTTATAAATGATGAGGTTTCACCTCAATTCGTCAGTTGCATGGGAGTCTTTGTTGTGAAAAAAGCGTTGTTGATTGCCTTGGTACTAGTAATGACTGGTTGTTCAACTAAGTTTACCTACAACAATTTAACTTGGTTGGCTTACTGGTATCTTGATGACTATGTTGAATTAACATCAGAGCAAAAAAAGGTAATTGACCAAAAACTTTACGACTGGCAGCTGTGGCATCGCTATCAAGAATTACCTAAATACCAAACCCACCTCAACCAGTTACAACAGGATGTTGCTGAGCACAAGTTGACTATGGCTAGGCTGGAATATCATCATCAACAAATAAGTGAGCATTGGCAAAGACTTAAACAAAAAGTGGTACCGGAGTTGGTGGCATTGGCACCTATGTTAAGCAAGGAGCAGGTGGAGCAGCTTTTTGCCGAGCTGGCTAAGCGTAATGCTGAGAAGCGTGATGAATTGTTAAAAGAGCTCGCTAAGTCACCGCAAAAACAAAAAGAGCAAGCCCTTGATGAATTAACAAGTGATCTGAATGATTGGCTTGGCTCCCTAAATGTTGCGCAAGAACAACTAGCCAGTCGCGCACTTGATGACTATTTGGATAACCGCATGTTGTGGCTTGACTATCGCTCAGGCTATCAAGCAGCGTTGAAAACTCAGTTGCTTGAACTCATCCAAGCACCCGATCAGCAAAAGCAATTACGTTTAGCAGAAGACTTACTCACTCCCGAGGGTTATCGCAGTGAGCAGCTTAAGACTCGCCATCAAGCGAATGTGCTTAAGTATCGCCAATTTCTACTCAGTATGAATAATCTGTTAAGTCAGACGCAGCGACAACACCTTGTTAATGAAATCAACGAATATAATAAGGAAATCGCTGCGCTTCTACGTGAGTAATTGGATGGATTAAGCGACCTCTAGTCGTTCATGATGCCAATGACCAAGGCGTGGTATAGCCATCGTAAGTAATAAGGTGATCGCGCCACCACCTAGCATTAAAACATTGGCATAGGGGGCGCTTAAATCGGTTAATTGTACCAGCCCGGTTAACAGTGCTGCGCCGCTCATTTGCATACACCCAAGCATCGCGGTCGCAGTGCCTGCACGTTCGCCAAAGCCACTTAATGCCATGCTGGTGGCAGGGCCTAACAGCAGCGCAAAGCCAATACATAGCAGCAACATCGGCGTCATAAAATAAATAGCAGAGAGTAAGCCGCTTGAGCTAGGTAATATTTGCGTCACTACTTGCGCTATCGCCGAGTCGACTATTAGCCATAACGCTAACACCACCGTGCTGCGGTTGCCCAGCTTTTTAATCACTTTAGGCGCAGTAAAACAGGCGGCGATATTAATCAGCGCGTTAATGCCAAATAGGGTGCTGAAGGTCATTTCGGATACCCCTAAGTGCTTGATCACCCAGCTTGGCGCATAAGAAACGTAAGTTAAAATAGCGGCCATCGCAAACATACATGTCAGGGCATAAAACACAAAATGGCTGTTAGCTAGCACAGGTTGATAGCGGCTCCAACGGTATAAAGGGCCGTTTGTAATGGTGTTAGTTGGGCGCGTCTCAGGTAATTTAAACGCCACCACCACTAGTACCATAATGGCGTAAGCCATCATAAACATAAAGGTGGAGCGCCAGCCAAATTGTAATGCTAGCAAGCCGCCTAAAGTGGGCGCTAACGCGGGGATCACACATATTACGCCATTTAAATAACTGTAATACTGCGCACTTTGTTGATTGGAAAAACTATCACGCACCGCGCTAAACACCACAATTGAGGTGGCGCAAGCGGCAATGCCTTGTAGTACTCGGGCCAGTTGCAAGAATTGAAAATCACTGACATACACGGCTAATAAGCTGCTCAGAATGTATAAGCTGATACCAAATAGCGCGATGGGTTTGCGGCCAAAGCGGTCGGCTAGGGGGCCAATCAATATTTGCCCGATCCCCATGGACAAGATAAATAGCACTAAAGTCGACTGAATTTGGGTGTCAGAAACACTGAACTCCGCTGCCATTTCAGGCATTGAAGGTAAGTAAATGTCGATGGCTAACGGGCTTAATACCACCATTGACATTAAAATAGGTAATAACTTGCGGCTCATAACATGCTCTTTTTAGGTGTAGGCGCGCAGTTTAATAGATGCATGGTATGAACAGAAATGGCATTATTTCAATAAAGATTTTCTGATTTGGAATAACTGAGTTTAAAAACTAAGTTGAAATAAAACTGGATCCCATAGGCATTACAATGAATACAGATCACTTGTCTCGAATAGACCTTAATTTATTAGTCATACTACAAGTGCTGCTTGAAGAAGAGAGCGTTACTCGCGCCGCGATCCGCTTGCATTTGAGCCAATCAGCTCTGAGTAAAAGCCTTAATCGTTTACGCAGCAGCTTAGAAGACCCGCTGTTCACTCGCACGGCTTATGGTTTAAAACCCACCGCTCATGCCTTGCAATTAAAACAGCAGCTGCCGAGCTTGCTGCAAAGTTTACATCAACTAACCCTTGCGCCCAGCTTTGATCCCGCCAGTAGCGAGCGGCACTTTTCCATTAGCATGGTCGAAAGTGCCTATGCCACTTTGCTGCCTGACTACATCGGCCCGTTATTACAACAAGCGCCTAATATTCGTCTTGATACTTTTGGCTGGGCAGAAAACTCGATGCAAGGGTTGCTGCAGGGCAAGTTGGACTTTGCCATCACTGGGCGAGATCTCACTGATGATAGCCGCTTGAAGGTCGATGACTTACCTGAAGGCATTGCTTGTGCGACTCTATTTGTTGATCGGCAAATTTGCTTAGTGCGTGAAAATCATCCCGTACTCGCCTTAGTCGAGCAGGGCTTATGGACGCTTGAGACATATTTAGCGCAAAATCATGTGCAAGTGCGCTGTGAAGGTAAAGAATGGTGGGCGCTGGATTATTTCTTAGCAGCGCAAAATAAACAACGCAATATTATTAGCACCTTACCGGATTTTTACGGCGCCGCCAGTGTGTGTGCCTATAGCGATTTGGTGTTTACCTTGCCATCCAGCTTTGTTGCGCACGCACAAAAAATTTACCCACTAAAGCAAATCCCCCTGCCGTTTGACTTTGCCCCAATGGCCTATGTTTTACTGTGGCACGAGCGCAACAACGATGAGCCTGGCCATCAATGGATCAGAGAGTTGATTTGTAACAGCGTGTCGAAGGCGCAGCAGAGGAAGTGATGCTTAGAGTGCTAAAACGGATCAGTAACCAATGAAAAAGTTAATACTGAGTCTCTTATTTTTTACCTTTATTCTTGCTACTTCACCGCAGCTAATATATTGGTGGGGGCTGTCTAAAATAAATGGGTTGCCTGTGCCTTCTAAGGTGAAACTGAGCAAGGAAAGAGAGCTGGAAATTTGGTTAACTAACCATAACACTGGTACACCAACGAGCAAACCTATCTCTCCCTATGGCTATGCAGCATTATTTTACTGTGTAGGGAACAATTCTGTCGAAGATGAGATCTGTTTTCAAAATTATCCAAGCTTGAAGATAAGCTATCTGGTGGCGAGGGAGCATGTTTACAATAAGCTAGAAGATCGAAGCTAATTCAATTGGCACCTATCTTGTGTCGCATATACAATTTGGATCACGAAAAACTGGGATATACATCAAATATTATCTGCTTACGATGGAATTAATAACAAGAGCAGGGCATCTTTTACTTTCTAATTTAGTTAGCTGGTGCACTCCGCTTAAGAAACGGGAGCTAGTTTGGATTGTAGATTTAAGAGTGTGTCCTCGTCTTATTAGCCACTTTAACAGCATTATGTTCCTTGTTTTTGACCAAAAGGTTAGGCTAAGCAACAAAAACATAAGAGCGTACAAGATGCACAAATAAGCATGAAAGCCTTCTTTCTTAAAAAGCTCTAGTGAGCTTTCAATCTTCAATTTAAGAGGCATAACTATGTCTAGAAATAATGGGAATAGTCGTGTATTTACTTAAAATTGAAGTATGTTGTACCTTCGCTCCAAGTACCAACTGCACAAGTTACTGAATGATATAAAGCAGCCTTATCACCTCAAGCGTATTACTGCTCAAGGTGATAGGGGCTTATTATTGACTGTCTGCAAACAACATCTTTAAGTCGATTACAGCTTAAAGCGGCTGATTTCTTGTTCTAACTCATGTGACAACTCTGATAGCTGGGTTGCTTGGCTAGCGGCTTCTTGTGCTTCTTGCGCCAGATCGTTAGAAACATCGCGAATGCCTTCAGTATTACGGGTGATCTCAGAGGTAACAGACGCTTGCTCTTCCGCTGCTGAGGCAATTTGTGTTGCCATATCACTGATACGCTCAACCGCACTGTGGATCTGCGTTAAGCTGGCCATGGCAGCGTTCGCATCATCGACACTAGTTCCCGCTAGTTGGTGGCTGTCATTCATAATGCCAACTGCTTTTCCGGTGGTGGATTGCAGGGTTTCAATCATCTGCTGGATTTCTTTGGTTGAGGCATGAGTACGCTGACTTAACACGCGAACTTCATCAGCAACCACGGCGAAACCGCGACCTTGATCGCCAGCACGAGCGGCTTCAATGGCAGCATTGAGGGCGAGTAGGTTGGTTTGTTCAGCAATGTTTTGAATGGTCGAAAGGATCGTGCTGATATGTTTGCCATGAGTGTCTAATTCTTGAATGACATCAGTGGCCACTTGCACTTCTTGCGCTAAGTTCTGAATTGAGCCTTGCGTTTGCGCAACTTGATCCGAGCCGTGTACACAAGCGCTAACGGCTTCCGTTGAATTATGAGCAGTATGCTCGGCATTGCCAGCCACTTCTTGTGTGGCTGCTGCCATTTCATTAATCGCCGTAGCGACCATGTTAATTTCATCTTGCTGCATTCGAATGCGGGCACTGCGCTCTTTGGCACTGTTGGCGGTATGTGCTGATTGCTCTGATAAAACGGCAGAGATATGGCTGAGTTTCGTCACCATGGTATGCATGTTACCGACAAAGGTGTTGAAGTTAAGGGCGAGTTGACCAACTTCATCGTTACTTTTTGGCTCTAAACGTTGGGTTAAATCGCCTTCGCCTGATGCTATCTCTTCTAACGCTTTTGATACTCGGCCCAAATCGCGGAATAAAAAGCTCACCAGCCACGATACCAACACAACTACCGCAATGGTGATAAGAATAGCGGTAATGATCAAATCAATTAATAGCTTAGTATGAGATGCCTCTTCTGTTGCCCGGTCCATTTCGATGGCAAAAATCCAATTCGTGTTAGGCACCTTGTTAAAGTAAAATAGCTTTTCTTGGCCTTGCAGCACAATCGTTTCAATAGAGCCTTTATTGATGGCTTGTTCAATTGTGCTCATCGTCAGAGATGATGCAAGCGAAGAGACAGGCTTAAGGGAATAGTTTTTATCTGAATGCGCTAAGAAAGTACCGTTTTGAGCATCAATTAGCATTGCCTGTGCATTCTCACCAGCATCAACACTGATCACATCCTCAATTAATTGATCAATCAGTACATCTGCGCCTACTACGCCAACAAATTGTCCATTTTGGCGAACGGGCTCGGCAATAGTGATCAGCAGCGAGCGAGTGATAGCATCTTGATAAGCGGTGGTGATGATCTGTTTTCCGGCCGAGGCTGCATCTTTATACCAAGGGCGCTGGCGCGGATCGTAGTCGGCTCGATTTCGCTCAGGGTGTGAGCGAAACATCTCTCCAGCTGGCGTGCCCAAAAAGACATCGTCGAAACCACCGGCATTGCGTGCTTGTTGTAAAAATGGCACGACATCGGGTTGCTTGGCGTAGTCATTAAAGGCTGCCGTAATATTCTTTCGAATGGCAATCCAATCAGAAATACCTTTTGAAGCGGTGGTCGCTAAGCTTGCCGCTCGGGCATAAACGCCGTTTCGAGTTTGGGCAAAGAGCTGATCTGCTGAGAGCCAAGTTAAGGCCATCGCCATAATCACGACAGCCGAGAGGCTGGCACCAATAAGCTTCTGTTTTAATGTTAATTTCATGTTTTCGTAATATGAGTTGAATATTGATTGAGATATTATCTACTTATTGTTGCCATTTCATGTGTTTTATCCTGATATTTTGTGATTAGTCACTGTAATATCAATTGCTATGTTTAATCTGCAATATATTGCGTTGTGGTATTTTAATCCTGCCAACGTTCGCCATAAGCGCTGCTGTAATCAGGGAGGTCGATTCTTTCGGCTAAACCTTGCACTGCTTGCAGTGGCCCCACTTTGGTTTGGTAGGGTAGATAGCCTGCCCATGTCGGCAACTCAAGATCGGCGAGATCATCATTCACTTCGCCTTTGCTAATTTTTACTGATGCTTCGTTGAGAGGGATGCGCAGTAAACAAGTTGCATTGAGCTCTTTTTCGTTACTTAGGCGCACTTCTTCAGTCCGACCGGGCGCGATTTGTTCAAGAAAATGATTGAGTAGCGTGTCCTTTTCTTGATTATCAGTAATTTCGGTAAACTCACCGAGTACTACCACCGAGCGATAATGAGCGCTGTGATGAAAGGCAGAGCGCGCCAGTACCCAGCCATCAAATAGTGTGAAAGTGAGACAAGTGCTAACGCCTGTGCGCAAACCTCGCAATAGACGACTGTTATTGGCGCCATGAATATAAACGTGCTCATCCACGCGCCATGCCAGCATCGGGATCACTATTGGGCCGTGTTGGCTTGGTGACAGCTTGTCATTAATGGCGATATGAGCAATCAGACTCTCATCAATAATTTGATGTAAAGCGGTTTGCTCGAACACGGCCTTATGTGCTCCCTTTTTAATCTGTGTGCGTGGTGTACTGGATAACATTTGGTGCTCCTTGATTACTTTTTTCTTATTTGCTTTTGGCTGTGACTTGCAATGTAATCCCAAACTGGTAGTTTATTTAGAGCCAATTTTGTATAAAAGAGAGATCCAATTTGTCGTGTCGTGTGATCGATATCGGGGACTTAGCCTTAGCTGAAGGGGCCAATTCAAAGCAAGATAAGTTGTTTCATGCTATTCGCGATAAAATTGTGTTGCAGCTTTGGCCTAAATCGGCGCGGTTACCGTCAACGCGCGCGCTGGCGCAGCATCTGGCTGTCAGCCGCAATACGGTGATTGCTACCTATGAACAATTGGTTGCTGAGGGCTATCTGGAAAGTAAGGTCGGCTCTGGCTTTTATGTCGCGGTGGCCCTGCCGCAACATTACTTTAATGCTCAAATTGAAACGCCGTTGGTAAGAAAAGCTAACCCCGCTTTTTCGTTAGATATCAATGCCCCTTTTGCGCCCGGCGTACCGGATTTAGCGCAGTTTCCAATCAAGCTCTGGCAAAAATGCCTGCTGCACCACGGCTCGCGCACGATCTTATTAGGTAACCAATGTTTGCAAGGCGATAAAGATTTACGCGCTGCCTTGTCAGATTACTTGGCCTCCAGTCGCTCAGTGCATTGCGATCCTGAGCGGATAATCATTACCAATGGTGCACAGCAAGCCCTTATGATTGCGCTGATGATCACAGTTAAAGCTGATGAATCTATCATGACTGAGCAACCTGGCTATGCGCAGCTTAATAAGGTGGTGAACTTTTTCGGCTATCAGCACCAAGAGCTAAGGGTGTCGTCTTACCAAGGCATTGATATGGCGCAGCTATTAAGCAGTGATGCGCAAGCAGTTTACATGACGCCCAGTAATCAATATCCAATGGGCACCAGTTTAAATACCGAGCAACGATTGCAGATCATTGATTGGGCAAACACTCACTCGCGTTGGGTAATAGAAGATGACTACGACAGTGAATTCCAGTTTGCGCATCGGCCTTATAGCAGTATGCAAGGGTTGGCTGGGCAAATGGGCATTTCGCGTATTTTGTATGTCGGCTCTTTTAGTAAGGTGATGTTTAACGGTTTACGTTTGGGCTACTTAGTGTTGCCTAAGACACTTATGGCAACGGCTTTGGCGGCGAAAGATGCTTTATCGGGTGAGCTGCCAAGCCACAATCAGGCGGCGTTGGCTGAGTTTATTAGTGATGGGCACCTACTGCGCCATATTCACAAAATGCGCCGCTTATACAAGTTAAAACACCAAGCTATGCTGATGGCAATCGATGCGCATTTTGCCAAAAAAGTCGAGGTGGTGAGCCAAGCCGCAGGGCTTCACGTTACCTTAAAGTGGCAGCAAGGCATTGCTGAACAAACGTGGACACAGCGCGCCATGGCAGTGGGTATTATCATTCGCCCCCTTAGTTATTACGAACGAAGTGAATATACACAGAAAAGGGATTGGCATGGCGCGGTACTGGGGTTTGGCAATATCGCATTGGAGCAAATTGATAGCAAAATCGAGCAGATAGCCAAGCTGTTCTTTGCTAAAGAATAATCTTTGCCACAGTACAATGTTACTTCAATTACAGAGCGGGCCCATCAGGTTTTAAATCCTTTTTCTTCCTACTTATGGTTAAGTAGTCCGGGCATCTTTGAGTGGTATTTTAGTAATTGTTCAAGTTGCCCTGAGGCTTCAAGGTTGGTTATGCGTTTATTAAACAGCGACAAAATGACTTCTTTATGAGGCGAAAGTCGGGAAACCAGCATGTGAAATGGCTCTGGCGGTAGGTTGGGAATCACCTTCTCTATTAAGGCGAAGTCAAAGTGGGAAAGATTTCTTAATTGCAGGGTGGCTGCAAACACTTCACTGCGCGCTAAGAATACACGACAACGTTTTTGCTCTAGCATTTTTGGCAATAAATACAGGTCTTTAATTCGAAATATTTCTTTAATGTCATGATAGCCAAAGTTGTCATAATTGAATCCGCTGATGCCACATACAGGTTTATAGTGAGCAAGCTCAGAAGCTTTGTTAATAGTTAAGCCATTCGGAAAGTCAGTTTCAAGGTAGTAGTAACTGGGCTTTAGTGCGTAATAAGCTTTAGATGGAATATAACGATGTTTGCGCTGCCCATTCAGTGAGGCGCTCATCGCGCCGTCAATCAAACCATTTTCAACTTCTTTTAGGCAACGACGCCATGGCAGCGCAACCACTTCGTACTCGATATTTTCTGGTTCAAACACAAGTTTAAGAATATCAATATCATAACCAACAATATTGGGAGTGGCGGAATCACTTTTTTGCAGATAATTAAAGGGCGGGTATTCACTTAGCTCAACACAAAATGTCAACTTGCTTTGTGCAAAGCAAGCGCCATGGAAAAACAAGCAAAATAGACACATGGGCAGCGATAATTTGGGCATAGACATAGATGCTAAGGGATCTTGTTTTGAAGTATAGCAGGGCGGGTATTTTATCGGCTAAATCATGTCATGAATCCTTTGCTGTCAATACCGCTTGTAGGCTAAACTAGCATCACAGTTTATAACAAACTGAATTCATCTAAATACTCTTTAAGCACGCAAGTGTAGGACAATAAATACATGGCCAACGGCAAAAAATACGATTTTAAATTAACGCAAGAAACTAACGGTTGGAAAGCCGAAATCGTAAGACAAGTGACCTCAAAAAGAACGCAAGTATCAAAAGCCCAAGACGGTTTTGCGACAGAAGAAGAGGCACAAACTTGGGCTGAAGCGGAGCTAAAAGGCTTTTTAGCCAAACAGGCTGAGCGCAATAAGCGTAAAAAAGCGTCAAGTGCAGAATAAGTAAGCGCAATGATGATACGGTCTATTCATCAAGTAGGCCGTTTCATTTCAAACTCACTACGATGTTACCTTCAATAAGTTATCTTCTAAAATAGCCTAGGCTTGGCAGTGCCGCTGGCTCAAGATCTGGTAAAAGCTCAGTTAAGCATTCTTTAGCAATCAGGCGTAGCAAAAATAACTCGCGCGCTAGCGACATGCCTTTTTTATCACTGTTATCTAAGGTGTGTTGATTATGAGCAATAGCATCATAGATATTTATCCACACTGCTTTCATGCCATTTTTTATTTCATAGTCTTCGTAATTAGTGACGCCTAGCTCAGCGTCAATTTCACAAGTGAAGCAATAAGATTTCATCTGCATTAGGTCGGCGTCATCTTTGTACCAAGGACGAAATTCTTCATAGCAACCAAATGCTTGTAAATTAGTTATGTTGGTGGCGCCGGTTTCTTCCTGTAGTTCTCTGATTAAACCTTGCTCAATATTTTCGCCCGCATTGATACCGCCGCCAGGCAAGGTGTAGTCATCATATCTTTGCGTGTAAAGCATTAAAATGTCTTCACCTCTAAGCACAATCGCGCGCGCGGCAAGACGTTCAAAGCGGCGGCCTTCAAGTGAGGTTAAACTGGCGTGGATATGAGTAGTTAGGTGACGCATAACAACCTTTAAAACAAGCAGGGAAATTAAGGGACGAGATTATAGCGTGATTGTGTGAGATATGAATTTTAATGACACTTTTGTTTCAGTTTTATGAACTTTTTTATATTGTGTTGATGTCTTGGCGAGGGGTAGGTAAAGTAGGTGTTGTATATACATCTGATGTGCAAGAGATAGGCGTTTATGGCTATCTTTACTCTTTCTAGCTAACTTGTTTAGCTAATTATTGGTTCAACATTATGTTAGATAATAAGAAAGTAAAGAAGAAAAACAGTCAGTTGGTGATTCGAATTAATGACATTGAGCGGGATCAGTTCGTTAGCTTATGTGAGCAATTAGACACCAGCGCAGCTCGGGAAATACGTCGGTTTATACGCAATTTTGTGGCTGAAAATACCTCTCATGAATAAGTGAGAAATGTCACAAGTTAACTAACTTATTATTTTTTAAGGAAACTGTCATCATGGCAAAAGCTAAGCAAATCAAAAAAGAAATCAAAGCACGTCAAGCTAAAATCGCTAAGCAAGAAGGCAAGCTGAAAAAGCTAGCTAAGCAACTTAAAAAAGCAAAGTAATTTGCCTTTAAGTTGACTTAATGGGGGGAGCGGCGTAAGCCATTTTCCCCTTACCTCCAAGCGATGACAATCACCATTGTGCTTCATTTACTTCTTATTCATCATTTCACGTAAATTTGCGAACGGGTTACTGGTCGCCACTTCTTGATTTAAATCTGCTCCTGCTTGTACCGATGAGCCATATTCACGTGCTTCGGTGTATTTAGCGTGTTCATTGTCATGGCAATATAAGCATAACAGTTCCCAGTTTGAGCCATCGTTGGGGTTATTATTGTGGTCGTGATCGATGTGGTGAACCGTTAGCTCACGTAAGTTAGAAAAGGTAAATTCACGGGCGCAGCGACCACAGATCCAAGGGAACAGCTTTAGTGCTTTGTCGCGGTAGCCTTGTTCAAATTGCTTATAGTTATGAGGAATATTTGCCATGTTGTTTCTCAGATTGCTCAAGTATATTTTGTTTCACTATACCATGGCTTTTCCGCTGGATAGAATATCTTGCCTGAGACAAATCGTTTGTTACGCCCAGTTTAATTCATTTTTCAGGTCAATCTTGTATAGTGCCTCGTAATCTTTTTGAAGGAACGAATCTATGTACAGTGATGATGACATTAATTCTGCAGTGGGTGCCGGCATTTTTAGCCCAGAAACGGCGACGGCATTTCGCGAGCACGTGGCAAATTTAAAGCATAGCAGCAGCGCCGATGAGGAGCGCTTTCGCTTGATCACCGGCTTTAATGATATTTTTGTGGTGATTGCCTGTGGCTTGTTACTGATTTCGGCCAATTTTATTGCCAGCAGTGTTGGCGTTGGTTTTGGTCCGCTGGTGGTGGCTGTGACGGCATGGGGGCTGAGCGAGTTCTTTATTCGCCAGCGCCGTATGGCGTTGCCTGCCATCGTGTTGATGTTTTGCTTTGTTTGGGGCGCAGCGACCACGGCATTTGAATGGCTACCCTTTATTGGCTTATCTAACGATTTATCGGTGTTTGGTGACGGGGTGTTTCAAGACCTTGCCTTGTACGTGGCTTTGAACGTC
Organism: Motilimonas cestriensis; assembly: GCF_021295315.1. GTDB lineage: Bacteria > Pseudomonadota > Gammaproteobacteria > Enterobacterales > CBDFNC01 > Motilimonas > Motilimonas cestriensis. The sequence goes on from NZ_JAIMJA010000005.1 coordinate 166,829, forward strand.
GCGCTCACTTGTGTGGTAGCGGGCGTATCGGCTTGGTTACATTGGCTGCGCTTTTCGGTGCCCATTACCATCGCAGCTATTACGGCATCTGTGGTGGCGTTGGTGTTAAGTTTGATCTTAGGCTTCTTCCCCGATTCCTACGGTTTGTTACTGGTCATGCTACTGCTAAGTGGTTTATCTGTGTTTGCGTTTGCTTTGTATTGGGATTTTTCAGATCAGCAAAGAGAAACACGCCGCGCTGATGTCGCTTTTTGGCTGCATTTATTGGCGGCGCCGTTAATGGTACATCCTGTTTTTGCGCTACTCGGCGCGTTTAGTGGCGACAGCAGCAGCGCTCAGTCTGCCATCATTATAGGTGTGTACTTGCTGATAGGCCTAGTGTCTTTGGCGATTGATCGCCGTGCACTGATGGTATCAGCACTGGGCTATGTGATTTATGCGCTGTCGACCTTGTTCTCACATCATGGCAATATCAGCATGGGCTTTGCCACCACCGCCTTACTGATCGGCGCAGCATTATTATTGTTATCTGCGTTTTGGAATCCGTGTCGTAAAGTGGCATTGGCTTTATTACCCAGTAGCGTAAAAGCGCATTTAGCGCCGGTTCGCGTTAACTAACAAAGAGGGAAAGAAGGAAAAGATGGATATTAAAGTAGTAAAAGTAGATTACAACCATCCGCAACAAGCAAAAGATTTAACGGATTTACTGAATGCCTATGCCCTCGATCCAATGGGAGGGGGGGAGGCGCTCAGCGAGTCAGTGGCCACTAATCTGACTACTGAGCTAGCGAAGTTGCCTCATGCGTTTAGCTTGATTTGTTATGTTGATGGTAAGCCTGCTGGCTTAACCAATGCTTTTTTTGCTTTTTCCACGTTTAAGGCCAAGCCATTAGTTAATATTCACGATATTGCAGTTAAAGCTGAATATCGCGGCCTAGGTTTGAGTAAAAAACTGATGGATAAAGTGGAAGAGATTGCCCGCGAGCAGGGCTGCTGTAAGGTGACACTAGAAGTGTTAGAAGGCAATACACCAGCCAAACAAGCTTACTTAAAAGCGGGCTTTGCCGGTTATGAGCTTGATCCTGAAATGGGCAGCGCGATGTTTTGGCAAAAAAATCTTTGATTTAAATCGTTGAAATTTACCCCCTTAAGATACCGTTAAGAAAAGACCACTAACTTAGTCGATAAGGTGATACATCAAGGGATGTGTCACCCCGAGACTAAGGAGTGGCCATGAAATTAACAACATCTCGTTATGACGCTGAGTTAGCTTATTCCGAGCGACCTTCTGCTGAGCGACCATGTTCTGAGTTATCGCGTGCAAACGCAGTTCACCCAGAAATACTGCTGTTATTAAATGAAGATAATCGAGATTGTGTGCGACACTTTATCCAGTCTCGTTTTTATCAAGCTTATGGCGCTAAAGTCGCGGATTTTCTGCCCCACTTATTAGCCTTGGTTGACCGTGAAACCAATATTAAAGCGTCACTCGGCTTTGCGCCTGCGAGCCAACGTCCGCTGTTTCTAGAGCAATATCTCTCCCAGCCAGTCGAGCTTTGTATCGCTGATGCGCTAGGCGTCACGCCGCCAAAGCGTGAGCAAATTATTGAAATGGGCAACCTAGCCTCCGATTCATATGGCGCCACGCGCCGCCTTATTCTTAATTTGGCCAGTTACTTTCTGCAACAAGGTTATCGTTGGTTAACCATTACCGCCACCAGTCAAGTTCGTAATAGCTTTTCTCAACTGGGCCTGAATCCTTATTCTCACCTTTTGGCTGACGCCAAGATCAGTGCGCTGACTGAGCCAACCTCTGATTGGGGGCGTTATTATGAATTTGAGCCACAGGTGTTGGTAATAGATATTGTTGCTGGGGTGGCGTCATTAATGGCAAACCCACTGCTGAATAAGTTATTACAACAAATTAATAGCCCAATCACCGATGTGATGGCGGATCTTCATTGTCAGTGGGGTGAAGTATGTTAGTGCTAGACCAAATAGCTCACTATGCCACTCAAGCGCCAACTAACATCGCCGTGTTTGGCGGCGCGGCTGAGCGACACGATTCAGATCTAACTTACAGCCAACTGCATCAGGAAATAGGGCTGCTAGCACAGCAATTTAGCGAACAAGCCATTCGCCATATTGGTATTAGCTTAAGTAACAGCTGGCAATGGCTGGTGGTTGAGTTAGCCGCGATGCAAGCGGGGGTGACGGTGACGCCAATCCCGCCCTTTTTCAGTGAGCAGCAAGTTAAACACTTAGTTAGCCAAGGCCAAATAGAGTATGTGTTTGTTGACAAGCTTGCTGGTGGGGATGGCTTTCCTTGGCCGAACCAGGTTGAGGGCGTATGGCTTGAAGGCACCCAAACCTTAAAGCTAGCCGATACCGACATCAGCCTTGCCAATATGCCCGCCAATACCTGTTTGATCACTTATACCTCGGGCACAACAGGTGCGCCGAAAGGCGTTTGTATTAGCCAGCAGCTGATTGATCAAGTGTGCCAGAGCTTGATGTCCGTTGTGCAGGAATTAGAAGTCAGTCAAACCTTAGAGCGACACTTATGTTTGTTGCCTTTAGCTGTGATGCTGGAAAACATCGCAGGTGCGTTTGTCACCTTATGTTTAGGTAAATCCTTGGTGCTAGTGGATCAGCAGCAAACGGGGCTCAGTGGCTCTAATGGCATTGATGTGCCTACCTTGATCAGCTGTTTAACTACCTTTGGGCCAAATAGCCTGATATTAACGCCTGAGTTACTCAAACTCATGCTGATGCTAGTGGCGAGTAAAGCTTATCAGCATCAGCTGCATTTTATCGCCGTTGGCGGCGGGCATGTTCCGCAAGCAATATTACAGCAAGCTGCAGGTTTAGGTTTACCGGTTTATCAAGGCTATGGCTTAAGTGAATGTGGCTCGGTGGTGGCGCTGAATACGCCCAGCGCACAGCGTTTTGGCAGTGTTGGCAAGCCTTTAACACATATTGAACTGAGTTTTTCACCAAGTGGTGAAGTGTGCGTTAAAGGCGCTAATGCGCTGGGCTATTTAGGCGCTGCAGGTGAGCCTTATCAGCCATTTGATGACTCGATTATTCATACCGGCGATCTCGGCTGGCTAGATGAGCAGGGATTTTTACACCTCAGTGGCCGACAAAAAAATGTGCAAATAAACAGCTTTGGCCGCAATTTTTCACCGGAGTGGATTGAGTCAGAAATTAATGGGCTAGCGGGCGTAAGCCACAGTGCCATTTTTGGTGATGGGTTGCCCTTTATTACCGCGGTGATCGCGCTGCTACCTAATGTAAGCCAAGTGCAACTTGCCACAGCATTAGTCCAATTGAATCAGCAGTTACCTGACTATGCACAAATACATCATTGGCTAGTGGCGACCACGCCATTTAGCTTTGAAAATGGATTGTTAACCAGTAATGGCCGGCTGCGCCGTGAGCAAGTTTGGCACGTTTATCAACACGATATTGCAGCGGTTTATTCGTCTAGCCAATACGTATCAGCAAATTAGAATTTTAGGGAGAATGGATATGAGCTTTTTTCAGCGTTTAATCAGTGAAACTCAAGCAGAGCAGCAGGCTTTTTTGAGCCGAGACGTATTTAGAAAAACCCGTGAGGCGGATGTTAGCTTAGGTGATTATCAGGCCTTTTTAACTCAGGCCTATCATCATGTTAAGCACACGGTGCCACTACTGATGGCATGTGGTTCACGCTTACCTCAGCAATATCATTGGCTACAAAGTGCGGTGGCAGAGTACATAGAAGAAGAGATTGGCCATGAGCAATGGATATTAAATGATTTAGGTGCGGCGGGCGGCGAGCGCGACCGAGTCCCTTATATTAAGCCGCACCCGAGCACTGAGGTGATGGTGGCGTATGCTTATCATCAAATTGAACGGGTTAATCCATTGGCTTTTTTTGGCATGGTGCATGTGCTTGAAGGCACCAGCACGGCAATGGCCACGGAAACCGCCGCTATTGTGCAGCAAGCGCTAAATTTGCCAGATAACGCATTCAGTTATTTGCGCTCTCACGGCTCCCTCGACATTGAACATGTCGCCTTTTTTGAACGCTTAATGAACAAGATCACCGACCCAGACGATCAAGATTGCATCATTCACGCCACCAAGATGTTTTACCGTTTGTATGGCGAAGTGCTTTCTTCGGCGGTAGAGGTGAAAGATGAATGAGCAAACATCGACTATTTTACTGACCGGGGCGACTGGTGGCATAGGTCAAGCCGTAGCAAAAGCGTTGGCTAAGCAGGGCGCCAATTTAGTATTGCAAGGACGCAGCAAGGAGCGACTTGCGCTGCTATTGTCTGAGCTTGACACTACATTGGGCCAGCAACATCAGATTGTCAGTGCCGACCTGACTTTGGCCGCTGATCGCCAGCGTTTAATTGCACGGGTTAATTCACTGCCCTTAACCGGCTTAATTAATTTAGCCGGGGTGAACCAGTTTGTTTTATTTGAACAGCAATCAGCCCAGGCGATTGAAGACACTTTGTTCACCAATGTAACGGCGACCATGCTGTTAACACAAGGACTCATCAGCAAACTAAAGCTTGCAGATAAAGCCGTGATTATCAATGTCGGTTCGATTTTAGGGGCAATAGGCCACCCCGGCTATGTCACTTATTGCACCAGTAAATTTGCCTTGCGAGGTTTTAGTGAAGCCCTTGCAAGGGAGTTAGCGGATAGCAATATCAAGGTGAAATATCTTGCGCCAAGAACCACGTCGACCACCCTTAACTCAGACGCTGCCAGTGCGATGAACCAAGCACTGGGCAACCATACCGATAGTCCCCAGTGGGTGGCGAGTCAATTGCTGGCGCTATTACAAGGCCAAGGCGCTCGGCAAAATTTAGGCTGGCCAGAAAAGTTATTTGTTGCCATTAACGGTTTGCTGCCCAACGTGGTCGACAAATCCATTAATAAAAACTTGGCGTTGATTAAACGCTTTTTAGTCACACAGTAGCGCTGAGCTTGCTCAGCGAACATCACAAATTCTCTGAGCAGCTCAGGCCTACAGAAAACACGAATCAACCAGTTCAACATACAAGGAGTATGACCATGAAATACCTAATTGCATTAATGATGTTATTTTCTAGCCAACTATGGGCTGCCAGTGCTGATGATATGATGGTTTCACTGCAGCAAGATTGGGCGCATATTAAATATGAAGTCGATGAAAAAGAACGAGAAAAAGGCTTTGAAACCTTAGTTAAACAAGCAGAAGAGGCCCTAAAAGCGCATCCGAAGTCAGCGAATTTAATGATTTGGAACGCAATTATACTAAGCACGTATGCCGGTGAAAAAGGCGGTTTGGGCGCGTTGAGCTTAGTTAAGCAAGCAAAAAGTTTGCTTGAGCGTTCGTTAGAAATAGACGATAAAGCCCTTGATGGCTCTGCTTATACCAGTTTAGCGAGCTTGTATTATCAAGTACCCGGTTGGCCAATCGGTTTTGGCGATGACGATAAAGCGCGCAGTTATTTTAAAAAAGCCTTGCAACTTAACCCTAATGGCATAGATAGTAACTTTTTTTATGGCGACTTTTTAATTCAGCAGAAGAAAAAGCAAGAAGCGAAAAAAGTACTGCAACAAGCGTTAAAGGCGGCGCCTCGTCCGGGTCGTGAAGTGGCTGACAAAGGCCGTAAAGACGAAATATATCGTTTGTTGGTGACGCTGTAAGGTGACGGCGAATTAAAACTAAGGTAATGAATGAAAATACTGCTCGTTGAAGATGATCCATTACTCGGTGAAGGCGTCGCTGACGCCTTCAAATATCAGGGCCATGTGGTGGAGTGGGCCAGTAGTGGACAGCAAGCACTGATACTGGCTCAAGGCAGCGTGTTTGATGTGGTGGTACTTGATTTAGGCTTACCCGACATGGAAGGGTTAGCTGTGCTCAGTGCGCTGCGTAAGGTTAAAATTAATACGCCAGTGTTAATTTTAACGGCACGAGATAGTTGTGATGAGAAAGTGTTAGGGCTAGATCGCGGCGCCGATGATTACATGGCTAAGCCTTTTGATTTACCTGAGCTATTAGCGCGATTACGCGCTTTGGTTCGCCGCCATGCTGGACGAGTCGAGCCGGTGTTGTCCTATCAAGGTATTGAGGTTAATCCGGCCGAGCATAGCGTGATGTACCAAGGGCAACCTGTCGCAATGTCACGTCATGAGTTTGAGTTGTTATCGCATTTTATGACTTATCCCACTCGGGTGTTTAGCCGCGAGGTTTTGGTTGAGCAGCTGTACAGCTGGAGTGAAGATATTGGCAGTAATACAGTTGAGGTTTATGTGCATCACCTGCGCAAAAAACTGGGTAAATCGGTGATTGAAACGGTGCGCGGCGTGGGTTATCGGTTAGGAAAAATGTCATGAAGTCGATTCGTTTTTGGCTAATCGTGATGTTAACCAGTGCGATTTTAACGTCTATGCTCGGTGCTATTTTCATTAGTTATAATAAAGTTTCTCATGAGACTGAAGAGCTTTATGACGCTGAACTCGCACAACTTTCTCGAGTGTTGGAAAGCTTGTTATCCATTCAACTGGACTATACACAAGACGCAAACCTTGCCTCTTTAGCTGAAAAAGATCGTGTTATCAATACACCTGATGTGCATGCTAGTGGAGAGTTTGATTTATACGGTCATAAGTATGAAAAAAAGCTCAGCTTTCAAATTTGGACCAGCCAAGGTGTGTTTCTATTAGGCTCGGGCCATGGTTTAGACATGACTGAGTTTGTGCGTAAACCCGGTTATCAAATTGAGCAAGATACCGCAGGCGAGCAGTGGCGCAGTTTTACCCGTTACAGCGAACCGTTGAAGGTATGGATAAAAACCGCGCAACAAATGGAAATTAGAGAAGAGCTCACCCATGAAATCGCGAGCTTGAATGTACAAAGTTTGTTGTTAATGTTGCTGGTGATGATAGTGCTGATGGTGATCATTATTCAAATGGGGTTTCGTTCCCTGTTGCGCGTCAGTGAAGAAATTGAGAGCCGTAATCCAAGTCATTTAGCACCACTGGATGAGCGTGAAGTGCCGTCTGAAATAATGCCGGTAGTGCATGCCCTCAATCAACTGTTAGGTGAAATAGACCATTCTATTGAACGCCAACAACGTTTTACCAGTAATGCGGCTCATGAGTTAAGAACGCCGCTGGCCGCCATTAAGGTACATGCGCAAAACTTATATCCGCAAGACGAGCGTACCCAAACGATTCAGCAGAAAATAGTACAAGGGGTGGATAAGCTGACTCATTTATTCAATCAGCTGATTACCTTAAGTAAAATGGAGACAGAGTTGCAAGAGGAAGGAGGGCGTGAAAGCAGTAAAAAGCTGCTGTTACACGGGTTAGTAGACCAACAATTGTTTCCTTTGTCTGAGCAAATTAAGGTTAAGAATTTACAGGTAGATAATGCCGTTGCAACAGATCTTGTCTGCACTTGTCCGGAAAACTCCATGTCAATTTTGCTGCGTAATTTGATTGATAATGCGGTGCGATACAGTGATGAGAATGGCATGATACGGGTAACTGCGACGGATTCTGCTGACGGAATGAGTATTTCGGTGATGGACACCGGCCCCGGTTTAGATGAGCAACAAAAACAGCGTGTGTTTGAGCGCTTTTATCGCGCGGCTCACCAGCAAGTGACGGGGTGTGGCTTGGGTTTATCTATCGTTAAAGAGATTGTTGAACGTCAGCAATATCGCATTCTGTTACATGACTCGCCCCTTGCTGAGCATGGATTATGGGTTGAGCTGTTTATTCCCAAAGAAATTAATATGAAATAAAAATCAATAAAGTGTGATTTCTGCTCTTTGCGCCTACTTAAAAATGCTTACACTGGTCGCCTAATTAATTTGCTAGGAAGTAACAACATGATTATTTGGCGAGGCTGGGGGTGGTTAACTATCGTTGTGGCGGTTGTGAGCTTTTTTATTAGCGGGTTTACTGTAAATGCAATTACAGGCGGCTCATCAACATATCTATCAACGGTTATTACATTATTGATGACGGGGGCATTTATCGGCTTGTTTGGTTACTACATTAACGTTAAAAAACGTAAGGTAGTGCTTGATGAAGCTGGTAATGTGGTCGCTAAAGCCCCTTCACACAGCCTGTTTTTTATTCCTGTACAGTATTGGGGGATTATTTTACCGGCTGTTTTTATTTGGGCGGACTATAACAATCAACAAACTGAGAAAGATGACCTTGTATTTTTATCAGCTCCTGCCGTGAATGATAAGTACTTAGTGGATTTCTCTCATTTCTATCAAAACACTGACGATAAATATAAATACGGTGTATTTAAAGTGACAGAAGTGAATGGCGAGCAGGTTAGCGGCTGGATGAGTGAGAATGCTTACAGTAAAAAATCCGCCGTGCGTAAAGAAATTAACAAAGACAATGCCGACCAAGATAGCTTTTATGAGCAAGAACTTGTTTCCCTTGAAATCAGTAAACTGTTACCGCTAAAAGAGGCGGGAGCAATTGAACATGTTTATCGCGACTAGGATGGGTTAAGTAAAACTTTTGAACCATTGAGAGCTAATTGACGTACCCCTCTTGTAATTTAAAAGGGGTATTTTTTTATCCCCTAATATGTACTTTAATGCCACAACTTGGTGCTTAATGTTACATTCATTTCTGTGTATTAATAAGGTCGTCCTGATTATGTCTCTTGTTAATATTGCTAGTTGATGTTTCTGATTTTTTACTTATTAATAGGCTATTAAACTGTGGCTATTCAAAATTGGGAACCCTATAATTTGTCCTCGATTTTTATAGTTGTTGTTTCCATTTTTTGGTTCTTCGGTTTGGGTAGGAGTATATATGCGGCAAATAGCGAAAGTTGCCTCACTGGTAGGTTTAGCACTTTTCATTACAGCGTGTGATAAAGGTAGTGCACAACAAGGCTCGCCAAAAGAGCGTCCGCCTGCAGAGGTGGGGGTTGTTGAGGTAAAAACCATTGAGCAGAACATTAGCGTTGAACTGCCAGGCCGCAGTAAAGCCCACTTGGTTGCCGAAGTGAGGCCTCAGGTAACAGGTATCATTATAGAGCGCGGTTTTGTTGAAGGTTCAAGTGTGGATGCTGGTGACTCCCTTTATCAAATTGATTCGGCGACATACAAAGCAGCATTAGTGAGTGCCAACGCTGATTTAACCCGAGCTAACGCGAAGTTAGAATCGGCCAAAGCGAAAGCGGCACGCTATCAAGCACTGGTAAAGAAAAGCTCGATCAGTGAGCAAGACTTTGATGAAGCAAAGGCGGCTTATAAAGAAGCGCTAGCAGATGTAACTGTGGCGGAAGCGGCGATTAATACGGCCAAAATAAACCTTGAATACACTAAGGTAAAAGCACCTATTTCGGGTCGTATTGGTAAATCAAATGTGACGGCTGGGGCCTTGGTTACAGCAAATCAAACTCAAACATTAGCCACTATCCAACAACTTGATCCCATCAATGTAGACATAGTGCAATCAAGTGCGCAGCTATTACGATTAAAAGCTAAGTTAAAACAAGGTCAGCTACAAGCATCAGAAAACGCGAATGTTAGATTGGTGTTAGAAGACGGCAGTACCTACAACCAAGAAGGTACCTTGCAGTTCTCTGAAGTGAGTGTGGATGAAAATACTGGGTCGGTAACTTTACGTGCAGAGTTCCCAAATCCTGATGGCATTTTATTACCCGGCATGTACGTTCGCGCGATATTAAATGCAGGCAGCGATCCGATGGCGATCCTTGTGCCGCAAAAGGCGATTACGCGTAATACAAAAGGTCAAGCGGTTGCTATGGTGGTAGGTGCTGAAAATAAGGTTGAGTCTCGTGTAGTCACTACCGCAGAAGCTATTAATAACGAATGGCGCATTACTTCTGGTCTTGCTGCCGGCGATGTATTAATCGTGGAAGGCTTACAGAAAATCCGCCCCGGAGCAGTGGTTACTCCCAAACCACTAACTGATTCTTCAGCCCAACAGTAAGGTTTTTTTAATGGCTCGATTTTTTATCGATCGCCCTATTTTTGCATGGGTGATCTCGATTCTTATCATGGTGGCCGGTATTTTGGCTATCAAAGGTTTACCCGTGTCGCAATACCCCAGTATTGCGCCAACCAGTATCGTCGTTAATGCCTTTTATCCAGGTGCATCAGCTAAGACCATGGAAGATACGGTGACTCAGGTTATTGAGCAGCGCATGACCGGTCTTGATAACTTGCGTTATATTTCTTCGACCAGTGATAGTTTTGGTAATGCACAAATTACTCTGACATTCAATGCTGAAGCAGATGCTGATATTGCGCAGGTACAAGTGCAGAACAAACTCTCTCTTGCTATGCCTTTACTGCCGCAAGAAGTTCAAAGCCAAGGGGTTAAAGTTAGTAAATCTAGCTCAGGGTTTTTAATGGTGGCGGCGTTTGTATCTTCAGATGGTTCGATGAATAAAAATGACGTAGCAGACTATGTTGCGTCAAACATTCAAGACCCATTAAGCCGTGCTGAAGGGGTTGGTGAGTTACAATTATTCGGTGCCCAGTATGCGATGCGTATTTGGCTCGACCCTCTTAGATTGACTCAATATAACCTGACCAGTCAGGATATCATGGCGTCGATTCGTGAGCAGAATGCACAAGTTTCTGCGGGGCAACTTGGTGGCTCTCCTTCTCTACCGGGTCAAGAGCTTAACGCGACGGTGTCAGCGCAGAGCCGCTTGCAGACGGTTGAGCAGTTTGAAAAAATTATCATCAAAGCCGATGTATCTGGCGCTAAAGTTTACTTGGCCGATGTAGCGCGAGTAGAGCTGGGTGCTGAAAGCTATGCGGTTGAGTCTTATTATAATGGTAAGCCTGCTGCTGGCTTAGCGGTTAAGCTGGCGACCGGCGCTAATGCCTTGGATACAGCTGATGCAGTGAAAGAAAAGTTGGCTGAAATGCAACCTTTTTTCCCGCAAGGTTTAGAGGTGATGTATCCTTATGACACCACTCCATTTGTTGAAAAATCCATTGAAGGGGTTGTGCATACTCTGTTAGAAGCGGTAGTACTGGTATTTATTATCATGTACCTTTTCCTACAGAACTTCCGTGCCACCTTGATCCCCACCATTGCTGTTCCTGTGGTTTTATTGGGAACCTTCGCGATTTTATCGGCGACAGGGTTCTCTATTAACACCTTAACCATGTTCGCCATGGTGCTTGCCATCGGCTTGCTGGTGGATGATGCCATTGTGGTGGTCGAAAACGTTGAACGTGTGATGCAAGAAGAGGGCTTAAGTCCGGTTGAAGCAACCCGTAAATCAATGGATCAAATTACAGGCGCCTTGGTTGGTATCGGTTTGACATTATCGGCGGTATTTGTGCCGATGGCCTTTATGAGTGGCTCAACGGGTGTGATATATCGGCAGTTCTCAATTACGATTGTGTCTGCGATGGCGCTGTCTGTATTTGTGGCTATGGTATTAACGCCAGCGTTATGTGCCACAATGCTTAAGCCTATTCCGAAAGGTCATAGCCATATTCAAACTGGCTTTTTTGGTTGGTTTAACCGTAGCTTTGACAAAATGACATCAGGTTATCAGTCAACTGTCGCAGGCATTTTAAAGCGCTCTATTCGGGTAATGCTTATTTACCTTGCTTTAGTTGGTTTAGTTGCTTGGATATTCTTGCGTATGCCAACAGCCTTCTTACCTGACGAAGACCAAGGGGTATTATTCACTCAGGTTATTTTGCCGACTAACTCGACGCAAGAAAGTACCATTGAAGTACTGCGCAAAATCGACAAGGTTTTCCTTGAGGATGAAGCGGCTAGTGTTCAGTCTGTGTTTAGTGTTGCTGGCTTTAGTTTTGCTGGTAGTGGTCAAAACATGGGTCTTTCATTTGTTAATTTAAAAGATTGGTCTGAGCGTGAAGCGCCGGGTCTGGATGTTAAATCAGTGGCTGGGCGAGCCATGGCGAGCTTTTCTCAAATCCAAGAAGCCTTTGTTTTTGCTTTTGTACCGCCCGCGGTGATTGAGCTAGGCACAGCTAACGGCTTTGACTTATATCTGCAAGATAAAAATGGCCTAGGGCATGATGCTTTGCTTGCTGCGCGAAATCAGCTATTGGGCATGGCAATGCAAAATCCTAATTTGGTCGGCGTAAGGCCCAATGGTCAAGAAGATGCACCTATGTATCAGATTGATATTGATCACGCCAAACTGCGGGCACTGGGCATTAATATTAATGATGTGAACAGTGTACTCGGTACCGCTTGGGGTGGCGCTTATGTGAATGACTTTATCGATCGCGGTCGAGTGAAGAAGGTCTATATGCAAGGTGAAGCAGGTTATCGTATGCAACCTGAAGATCTTGATTCTTGGTATGTTAAAAATGCAAACAATGAAATGGTGCCTTTTTCTGCGTTTGCTACGGGTCATTGGAACTTCGGCTCGCCGCGACTAGAGCGCTTTAATGGCTTACCCGCGATGAATATTCAAGGTGGCACTGCGCCCGGTTACAGTACGGGTGATGCGATGGTTATCTTAGAAGACATGGCGAAACAGTTACCACCGGGCTTTGGTATTGAATGGAATGGTTTATCCTATGAAGAGCGGTTATCGGGTAACCAAGCGCCATTCTTATATGCCTTGTCTATCCTGGTAGTGTTCTTGGTATTGGCTGCCTTATATGAAAGCTGGTCGGTGCCATTCTCTGTGGTATTAGTTGTGCCGTTGGGGATCATTGGTGCGCTATTAGCGATGAACGGTCGTGACTTACCTAATGACGTGTTCTTCCAAGTAGGTCTATTAACAACGGTTGGCTTAGCAACGAAGAACGCCATTTTGATTGTAGAATTTGCCAAAGAATTCTATGAAAAAGGTGCCGACTTGATAGATGCAACCTTACATGCTGTACGGGTTCGTTTACGTCCTATTCTAATGACGTCACTAGCATTTGGTTTAGGTGTGGTGCCTCTTGCTATTAGTACGGGTGTAGGCTCAGGTAGCCAAAATGCCATCGGTACGGCGGTATTGGGTGGCATGTTAAGTTCAACTTTCTTAGGTATTTTCTTTGTGCCGCTGTTCTTTGTCATAGTAGAGAAAATATTTAGTAAGCGAGAGCGTAAAGCCCACGTAGAATAAATGTTACTTAACCGATTTCCTATCTAGAAAAAGCCCAGTTTAGACTGGGCTTTTTTTTATCTAGTTTTTATATATTTCTTTACTATCGATTTTTCGACTTTTATTTTGTTGATTTTGTTATCAAATATGTTCCTAATTTCTATATATTGGTTCATTATTCTGTCATATTTGTCTGGATCAGCTTAGGGGGGAATTAGTTCGATTTATCGCTATGCTTAACAGGTATTAAACATACTTTTCACAAGGTTAATTATGACAACGAATTCCATCAATCGAGATCCACAAGAAGTGAGTTACTCAGCTCAAGATCAATTGGTATCAACTACGGATCTACGTGGTGTCATTAATTATGCCAACCCGATTTTTTGTCAAGTAGCGGGTTACACCTTAGAAGAGCTGAATAATAAGAATCATAATATTGTGCGTCATCCGGATATGCCGTCCGCAGCATTTGCTGACTTATGGGGCAACATTAAAGCCGGTAAACATTGGCGTGGTATGGTGAAAAATCGCTGTAAAGATGGGCGCTACTATTGGGTGGATGCTTATGTTACGCCTATGCTCGAGAAAGGTAAGGTGGTTGGGTATCAGTCGGTTCGAGTATTGCCAACAGACACACAGAAGCGGCAAGCACAGCAGTTGTATAAAAGATTAGCTATTGGTAAATCGTTGCCTTGGCGTTTAAGTGAGCATGCTCGTATTAAATGGGCACTGGTTGCTATTTCCGTGTTGTTGCTGCTGATTGCGCCAATATTTTTTTCTGGTCTGACACTAACCGGAGTTAATGGGGTTTTGCTTGCCATCTTCGCGGTGTTGCTTAAGCCCGAGTTATTCGATGTTCCGCGTTATATTGCTAAATTAAAGCTAAGCAATGACAGCGTTTCTCGCCACGTTTATTCCGGCTATGGGCCGGCATCGGTATTGGACTTTTCGATTGGTTTATATCAAGCAAAAGTACGCACTATACTTGGTCGCAGCAATGACTCAGCCAATAATGTCAAAGAGGTGGCCTGCTCGCTACAGGTTACCGCGGAGCACAGCCAAGCGGCGATTGAGAAGCAGTCATTTGAGTTGCAACAAGTAGCGGCGGCAATCAACCAAATGTCGACGGCCACGGCGGAAATAGCCCATACCACAGTAAGCAGCGCTGAGCGCATTAATGTGGTTAATGATCATTGTAAGCGGTCATTGGTGCAAGTGGATGAAACATTTCGTACGGTAACGAATCTTGCAACACAGATGCAAAATTCAGCCGATTCAGCGCCTAAATTAGCCGCAGAAGCTGACAAAATTAGTGGTTTTATGGGGGAGATTTTATGGGTGGCCGACCAAACCAATTTACTGGCGCTAAATGCTTCTATTGAAGCGGCAAGAGCGGGTGAACATGGTCGTGGTTTTGCCGTGGTTGCTGATGAAGTGCGCAGTTTAAGTATGCGAACCCATAAAGTAACGAAGCAGATCGGCACGTCAATCGCGGGTATGCAGGAAATGTTAGAAAGTTGGGTGAAAGCAATGGCTGATGGGGCACAAGAAGCGCAATTAACACTTAAGAGTACCGAACAAAGTAAATTGATGATTAATGATATTAGCGAACAAATGGCGGTGTTATCTGATTTGGCGATTCAAATTTCAGCTGCCAGCGAAGAGCAAAGCGCGACGATTGAGGAAATTAATCGCAACATCACTAATCTTAATGATGGCGCTAATGAAAGTGTGCGCTTATCTAATGCAGTCAGTCATGATATTGAATCACTTAATAAAAGTGCCGACAAATTGAGCGCATTAGCCCACACTTTTAATTAAGCGACCTTAGGTCTGATCTTTTTAGGTATGTATGCCATCAGCTTTTGACGGCGAAGCAATAGTAGCAATGCCGCGATAATTAAGTAGATAGTTGGCTCAAACACCGCTGACTTCACCGACCAGTAATAATGGATGGGCACTAACAGCACGATGAGGTAAACCCAATTGTGAAGTTTTTGCCAGTTTCTGCCCATTTTGCGTCGGATGCGGTTGGCCGAGGTAATACCCAACGCAATCAGTAACAGTAGGGCAATTAAGCCCAAGGTAATATAAGGGCGTTTTATCACTTCTTCGACGAAGAGATCAATGCGTCCTGCTAAATCAAGTAGCCAAAAAATTCCCACATGGATTAGGGCGTAGGCTAACACCCAAAGCCCTAAAAGCCGCCGGGTTTGCAGTAGGAATCCCCATTTTATCCACTTGGCAACGGGGCTGATCAGTAAAGTAATAAACAATAAGTTTAATGCCCCTTTCCCTGTAAAGTGAGTAAGGTACTGCACCGGGTCGCCCCCGAGCTGCTGACTAAAAGTCTGCCATGCTAGCCAGCATAAAGGTAATAACGCTGCCCCATGCAGCATCACTTTAACAGTGCTGATATGTCTAGCAACCCAAGTTTTAACCATTAATAAAATTTCCTTAAATCCATCCCTTTATATAAAGATGCCACTTCGTCGCCATAGCCATTAAACATTAAGGTATCAATGCGCTCGGCGCGAAAGCCATCAGCGATACGGCGCTCGGTGGCCTGGCTCCATCTTGGGTGATCAACTTGTGGGTTAACATTGGCATAGAAGCCATACTCGTTGGACGCTAATGCTTGCCATGTGGTTGGAGGCTCTTTCTCGGTAAGTGTGATTTTGACAATACTTTTAATGCTTTTGAAGCCGTATTTCCATGGCACCACTAAGCGGATTGGTGCGCCGTTTTGTGCTGGCAATGTTTTACCGTAAAGGCCCACTGATAACAAGGTGAGTGGATGCATTGCCTCGGCGATGGTTAAACCCTCGACATAAGGATAGGGAATGCCACCACCAAGGCGAGAGGCTTGGCCTGGCATTTGTTTAGGGTCGTACAAGGTTTGAAACGCAACATATTTGGCTTTGGAGGTTGGATTGACTTTTTTGATTAAGTCAGCCAAAGAAAAGCCCAGCCATGGGATCACCATAGACCAAGCTTCAACGCAGCGTAAGCGATAGATGCGCTCTTCAATAGGGTGGTTTTTCAATATTTCATCCATTGAAAAGGTGCGGGGGTTCTCCACTTCACCATCAATCCTGATTGACCAAGGCTCAGGATTAAAACCCTTTGAATTTTCTATTGGATCGGTTTTGTCGGTGCCAAATTCATAGAAGTTATTATGACTGGTTACTTTGCTCTCTGGTGTCAGTACTTCGGATAAATTATTCGGCACCTTCTTGGCAATGGTTAATGGTTTAGGCTGGTAAACCGCTTGCTCTGGGACCACAACTTCATCTTCAAATAAGCCAAAAATACCGGCGTGCGCGGCTGGGCTGACGGCTGCACTTCCCGCAATTAAGCCTGAAGCTTTAATGATATTACGTCGGTTTAGGTAAACCGATTCGGGAGTAATGTCTGAGCTGAGAATTTTTTTTGTCATCGTTAGAATGCCTTAATCAATAAGCGTTAATGCGCTGTCGCCACTATAAAATGGCGGCGCTTAAATGATGAGACCGAGTCGATAGGGTTTGTATTTCATTTTTTCTATTCCGTTTTGCAGCTTAGATTTATAACCAAGTATCGCATACTGGAACAACACATCTTGAAATTGTAAGGTTATATACGACCTGATGATGAAAAAGATCCTTCTCAATTAAGCCTAATTTTATTCATGCCACTGTCTATTGGCGCGCGTTTCAGGTAAAATTTCGCGCCTATTTTATAATCCAATTCGAGTAACGACATGTTCGAAGTAAATCCAGTAAACAATTTAATTAAGGAGCTGTCTGAGCGGACTGAGCTTCTTAGGGGGTACCTTTGACTACGAGGCCAAGAAAGAACGCCTTGAAGAAGTCTCCCGTGAGTTAGAGTCACCTGAAGTTTGGAATGAGCCAGAGCGCGCCCAAGCACTGGGCAAAGAGCGCAGTGCCCTTGAAGCCGTGGTGGAAACCATTGATGTGATGGAGTCAGGTCTTGAAGATGTTGCTGGCTTAGTCGAGTTGGCGGTTGAAGCAGAAGATGAAGATACTTTTAACGAAGCGCAAGCAGAACTCGCTGAGCTTGAAGCTAGGTTAGAAGTGCTTGAATTTCGTCGCATGTTCTCTGGCCCTCATGATAGCAGTGATTGTTACTTGGATTTACAAGCTGGCTCGGGTGGTACAGAAGCCCAAGATTGGGCCAGTATGTTACTGCGCATGTATTTGCGTTGGGGTGAGGCTCATGGCCTTAAAACCGAGCTGATTGAAGTATCAGATGGCGATGTTGCCGGCATCAAAAGTGCCACCATTCGCTTTGAGGGTGAATACGCCTATGGTTGGCTGCGCACCGAAACGGGCGTGCATCGCTTAGTGCGCAAATCGCCGTTTGACTCAGGTGGCCGCCGTCATACCTCATTTGCGTCGGCATTTATTTACCCTGAAATAGACGACAATATTGCCGTGGATATCAACCCGTCAGACCTACGTATCGATGTTTATCGTGCCTCAGGTGCGGGTGGTCAGCACGTAAACACCACCGAATCAGCGGTGCGTATTACCCACGTGCCAACCAATATTGTGGTGCAATGTCAAAACGACCGTTCGCAGCACAAGAACAAAGATCAGGCGATGAAGCAACTTAAAGCTAAGTTGTATGAGCATGAGCTACAAAAGCAAAACTCAGAAAAACAAGCCAATGAAGATAACAAGTCTGATATCGGATGGGGCAGCCAAATTCGCTCTTATGTATTAGATGATTCGCGTATAAAAGACTTACGCACCGGTATCGAAAACCGTAATACTCAAGCAGTATTAGACGGTGACTTAGACAAATTTATAGAAGCTAGTTTGAAATCTGGCCTTTAATCACTTTTTGAGAATGACATCATGACTGAACAAGTACAAGACGAAAACAAACTGATTGCTGAGCGTCGCGGCAAACTAGATCAAATTCGCGTTAACTGCCCAGCCAATGGCCACCCGAATACTTTTGATCGTGAGCATTACACCCAAGACTTACAAGCTGAGCACGGTGAAAAAAGCAAAGAAGAGCTAGAAGGTGCGGGTATTATCGTTGCCATTGCGGGCCGTATTATGGCTAAGCGTGGCCCTTTCCTTGTGTTACAAGATATGAAAGGTCGTATTCAAGCTTACGCAGACAAGAAAGTGCAAGCTGATCTGAAAGAAAAGTATGGCTTACTGGACGTGGGTGACATCATTGGCGTGAAAGGCCAGCTACATAAATCGGGTAAAGGCGATTTATATGTGAACATGGGTGAGTATGAATTACTGACTAAATCACTGCGTCCACTGCCAGAGAAGTTTCATGGGCTAGCGGATCAAGAAACCAAGTACCGTCAGCGTTACATCGATTTAATGATGAGCCAAGAAACGCGCGATACTTTTAAAATCCGCTCTAAAGTCGTTGAAGGTATTCGTCGTTACTTAAGCGACCGTGATTTCATGGAAGTTGAAACGCCGATGCTACAAGTGATCCCAGGTGGCGCGAGTGCGCGTCCATTTGTGACACATCATAATGCCCTAAGCATCGACATGTTCTTACGAATTGCACCTGAGCTATACCTAAAGCGCTTAGTCGTAGGTGGTTTTGAGCGTGTATTTGAAATTAACCGAAACTTTCGTAACGAAGGTTTGAGTGTGCGCCATAACCCTGAATTCACCATGATTGAATTCTACCAAGCATACGCAGATTACAAAGATCTGATGAACTTAACGGAAGATATGTTGCGTACCTTGTCACAAGACATCTTAGGTACAACTTCGATCCGTAATACCAAAAAAGACGCTGAAGGCAATGTGATTGAAGAAGTGTTCTACGACTTTGGTCAGCCATTTGCACGTATTTCGATGATTGACGCGGTTATTCAGCATAACCCTGACTTTGATGAAGCGGTTATCCGTGACCCACAAGGCAACTTTGAGCAACTCAAAGCGTACGCCAAGCAAGTGGGCGTTAAGTTCCCTGAAAGCGCTGATGTATGGGGCCCAGGCCGCGTATTGTGTGAAATCTTTGAAGAAACCGCTGAGCACTTACTGATCCAACCAACCTTTATCACTGAATATCCGTGGGAAGTATCGCCATTAGCGCGTCGTAACGATGACAATGAATTTATTACTGACCGTTTTGAGTTCTTCATCGGTGGCCGTGAACTGGCTAACGGTTTCTCTGAGCTTAACGATGCACAAGATCAAGCAGAGCGCTTCCGTAAGCAGGTAGAAGAGAAAGATGCCGGTGATGATGAAGCAATGCACTTCGATGAAGACTACATCACTGCACTCGAGTTTGGTCTACCACCAACAGCAGGACAAGGTATCGGTATCGACCGTTTAGTGATGATTTTCACTGACAGCCCATCGATTAAAGATGTACTCTTGTTCCCTCATATGCGTCCGCTAGCTTAAGTTAGGCAAGTGTGCATGGAGGCCCCAAGCGGTGACGACCGCTTGGGGCTTTTTCGTTTTTGTCAGCTTAGCTGTATGTAGTGGCATAGTTGATTTTGTGTGTTTTTGTTTAAAGTTGAGGGGATATTGTGGAGCCGAGTATCATACTTGCTGTGGTCGTGATTGCGATGGGGTCATTTATTCAGTCCGCCACAGGTTTTGGTTTGGCGATTGCCACCGCGCCCATTCTTATCTTTATTTCGATTGATTATGTGCCCGCGCCAATCACTATTATTGGCTTGATCTTGTCCTTGTTTAACGCTTGGCAATATCGCAGTAACTTTTCATTACAAGGGCTATTGCACGCCTTGGTAGGCCGTGTGCCGGGCTCGTTAGCCGGTGGGGCAGTGCTGATGTGGGTCAATGCGGCGCAGTTAACCTTGTTGATTGGGCTATCGGTGATTGCGGCGGTGTTGGTCAGTTTACTGCCAATTAAAATCGAGCCAACGCCAAAGCGTCTAGCCATTGCGGGATTTTTCTCTGGCTTATTTGGCACCAGTGCCGGCATTGGCGGGCCGCCGATGGCGCTATTAATGCAACACGGTGAAGCGAATGTGATCCGCGCTAATTTATCCGCTTTTTTTGTCGTCAGTTCCATTCTATCTTTGCTAGTACAAGGCGGTGCCGGCTATTTAAATTGGCATCATTTTAGTCTCACTTTACCGCTGATCCCTGCTTGTTTAGTCGGCTATTATGTCGCTAAAAAAACCAATCATCTATTGTCGAAACAGCAGATCAGAATGATGTCACTGACCTTATGCAGTGTGTCAGGAGTATCAGCGGTGGTGAGTTATTTGTATTAGTGGTGAGTGGGCTTTGAATGCTTTGTTCAAAGCCCTGCAACTCAACGAAGATAGCTTGGTTATAAGTTTTATTAGTGATGTGAACAACAGTGGCCGGCCGCTTTTTTGAATGCGCTTTCCGATCCTTCAAATTTGCCTTTGTTTTTTAAAAATTCAATGGCTTCCACAACATTCATTCCTTGCACTTTACAGCTGCGGTACTGCGCTTGTTCGCCAAATGCCTGATTCAAAGCTGCCGCTAAAGATTCATTATTGTAGGTTGCTTGAGAGGCTTCCATTAGGTTTAAAATATCGTGAACGTGGACGTTGTTGCTCATGGCGTTAGCTCCTAAATATTAATAGCAGCAAAGTCCCACAACCGTGATTGAGTGGCAACTGACATTTTGGTTTGTGATGATGTAAATCAAATTAGGCTCTGCAATTATTACTTTAGAGGTGTTTTTCACCTCAGGTAATTTTGTCATTAGATGGTAATCTAATTCTGTTGTTACTGTTAACTTTCATCATTATCGGAAGGAATGTTTATGTACACTTTGTTTTATGCCCCAACTCCTAATGGTCACAAAATTACCTTGCTGCTAGAAGCTCTTGATGTGCCTTATCGTATTGTGCCTATTAACATTCAATTGAATGATCAGTTTCTTCCTTCGTTTTTAGAAGTTGCGCCGAACAATCGTATGCCAGCGCTCATCGATCAGGAGAATGGTCAAAGTGTATTTGAATCGGGCGCTATATTGACTTATTTAGCGGAAAAGCATTTAGCCTTTTTACCCGAAGTTGGCCCTGAGCGCTATGAAGTATTACAGTGGCTTAATTGGCAAATGGCTGGTTTAGGGCCAATGGCGGGGCAAAATCACCACTTTAATCATTATGCGCCAGACCAAGTGCCTTATGCTATTAAGCGCTATACCGAAGAAACCACGCGTTTATATAGTGTGTTAGATAAGCAGCTGAGTGAGCAAGATTACGTAGCGGGGGAGTATTCCATCGCTGATATGGCTATTTACCCTTGGGTGCGGTTACACGAGAAGCAAAAGCAAGACATCACCCAGTTTCCGAATATTATGCGATATTTAGCAACCATGGATGCGCGTGCAGATGTGCAAGCTTCATTACAAAAAGAAGCTGAATTTGATTGGCAAGCGAGTTTGACGGAACAGCAATTGCAGCAGTTGCTTGAAGTGTAGCGATTAGCTGTTAATGCCGCAGTATTGGCTGCGGCTTGCTGTTAACTTATTAAATTAGAAAATAAACGGGTTGGTTTTCTTTTCTTTACCAAAGGTTGATTTAGGGCCGTGACCACTGACGAATTCCATATCATCGGGCAATGGCCAGAGTTTGGTTTTGATCGCGGTGATCAGTTGATCATGATTGCCGAGTGGAAAATCAGTCCGACCAATTGAGCCACGAAATAACACATCCCCAACAAGGGCTTGGTTACTTTGGTGGTCAACAAAAACGACATGTCCTGGGGTGTGGCCTGGGCAATGTAACACTTCTAGCTCAACCTCGCCAAAGCTTACTTTGTCATCTTGTTTTAGCCAGCGGTCAGGGGTGAATTGTTCAACTTTTGGGAAGCCAAACATTTGGCTTTGCATTGGAAAACCTTCCAGCCAAAAAATATCATCTTGATGGGGGCCTTCAATGTGCACATTAAGAGCTTGCGCTAATTCTTGCGTGCCACCGGCATGGTCTAAATGAGCATGGGTGATGAGTATTTTTTCGACCGTTACTTGCTCTTCGCTAATCGCGGCTAAAATCCTTGCTACATCACCACCGGGATCGACAACCGCGGCCTTGTGAGTTTTCTCACAGATTAACAGGGTGCAGTTCTGTTGAAAGGGGGTTACTGGAATAATACGAATGCGCATACACTAAATCCTCATGAGTCTATGGCTATTCTACCCAATATCAAGCAAATAGAAACATGCCGTCGCATCTGTTGCTAAATAATCGCTTCAGTTGGCACAAATCATAATTCCTCTTGGTCTGTCATAAAATTGCAATCAATTTCTCGCTAGAGTAAGTATTCATCAACTAAGCTGACAGTAGGGCTCCATTGGATTGTGTTGATTTGCACGGCCTAAATTTGGAGTTTAAGGAGAATGCCTATGGCTAACCGTGACCTGAGTAAGTACTTTATTTTAGACACTAATGTGTTGTTACATGAACCTCTAGCAATTTATTCCTTCCAAGAGCACAACGTAGTTATTCCCATGACGGTCCTTGAAGAGCTTGACCGTATCAAAGATAGGCAAAAAGACGTCAGTCGTGATGCCCGTGTCGCGATCCGTTCCCTTGAAGACATTTTTAAAGACGCGACGCCCGAGGATATTGTTGAGGGGGTGCCCCTATCCAAATTAGAAGATACAGCGGTGGGGCACATTAGTATTTTTGCTGATCATAATATGACGCAAGAAAAAGAGCTGTTTACCGAAGATGAGCCAGATAACCGCATCATCAATGTTGCGTTATTTCTACAGCGCATAAAGGCGCCTGCGCAAGTTATTTTAGTCACCAAAGACATTAACATGCGTCTTAAAGCGAAGGGCGCAGGCCTTAAGCAAGTGGAAGATTATCGAACGGATCAACTGATTGATGATATTAAGTTATTGTCGAAGGGATTTAGACAATTGCCGGGGAGTTTTTGGGAAAACGTTGAAAACTGTGAAACCACTACAGATGGCCGTGATACTTGGCATGAGCTAGATGAACACTTAATTGAAAACGCTTATATAAACGAGTATCTGATTGATGAAACAAAACTGTTTGCTGCGAAAGTGGTTGGACATGAAAATGGCAAGGTAAAGCTATTAGATATTGGCCGCGATCGCATGCTGGCTCGCCATGCTTGGGGCATTCACCCAAAAAATGTTTATCAGAGCATGGCGTTAAATGCATTGCTTGACCCGAGTGTTGATCTGGTTATTCTTACGGGCCCGGCCGGATGTGGTAAAACCTTGCTAGCAATGGCCGCAGCCCTTGAATTAGTGATTGAAAAGGGCATTTACGATAAGGTCATCGTCACTCGAAATACGCCTGATATTGCTGAAAATATCGGTTTTTTACCGGGTACTGAAGAAGAAAAAATGATGCCTTGGCTGGCGGCGGTAACCGACACATTAGAAGTGCTGCATAAAAACGATGAATGCCCGAACGGCTCATTAGAGTACATTATGGAAAAGGCGAATATTCAGTTTAAGTCAGTAAACTTTATGCGTGGCCGCAGTATTCAAAACTCGTTTGTCTTGCTGGATGAGTGCCAGAACTTAACCGCTTCACAACTTAAAACCATCATTACCCGTTGTGGCGAGGGCACCAAATTGGTTTGCTCGGGTAACTTGGCGCAAATAGACAGTAATTATTTAACGCCAGTGACGTCTGGCTTAACGTATATTGTAGAGCGATTTAAGCACTTTGAAGGCAGTGCGAATGTCTATCTAAATGGGGTAGTGAGAAGCCGTCTGGCTTCATTTGCCGAGGAAAACTTATAATTTAGCTTTGCTTGTTTATTATGTTGTGGGCTCGGTTGTTACTTGGCTGAGTTCACCTCGTTTACTTTTTCTTTTACCCTTCTCTCAAAGTTACTGCCTAAGCTTAAATAATCCTTGACCCCAGCAGGGCTGTGCATCATTTTTAATGAACAGCGTATTAATAGTGGACAGTGTAAGGAGCTAATGTGATCACTCCCATTAATGACCGCCGTGCTTTTCGACGCATGGCGATAGAGTCACCGTTACAGATTGTTTTTAAAGGCCAGACTCGACAGGGTATTTGTTTAGACTTAAGTGCAACAGGCATGTCTATTGAAGTTACAGACAGTGAATTTCAAGTTGATGATGTAATAGAAGTTCACCTAGGTAATGGTACCGCTACTGCGCCACCTTTAAGTGGTGAGGCTAAGATCATTCGTGTCAGCGCTCAGGGCAATAAATACATTCTTGCTGTTGAGCTGACGGTGCTTAAGTAGTTTGATGCGCGGTTACTAAGGCAACGTTGGTTTGATGAATCTTTCAATCCGCGTTTGTTGTTGCGCAATCGCTACAGCACTTGCGTTGTCTATTTCACCTAATAAAAAATTAGCTGGTCCGGTCGGCTCGGCTAACACATAGGTGCGGCCTTGCACCGTTAAGCTTCTTTGTCGCCCTTGCTTGGGTAAATCGATTCCAATTAAGGCATGGCCCGGTACGATCACCATAATCGCTTCTCTCTTTGGGTAAAGTTGCATCATCAAACTTGCCATCAATGTTACCTTGCTATCACAATCGCCTTGATTGTTGATTAGCAATTGCGCGGGAGGTGAAAACCCAGTTCCCCGCTGGGTGTTGTCAGCCCCTAAGGCTGAGTAAGGGATTGATTGGATAAAACTCAACAATAATGCCGTGCCTTCCATTTCGGTTTTATCGGCGATCAGGGGTTTAAATGCGTTGGCTAAGGGGGTGATATCAGCTTGGCTAAGTAGTGCAATCGCAGTGTGATCCGGTTTAATGGCCCATTGGTTGGAAAAGTTCTTAAACATCTGAAAATGATGCTGAGTAAGATAATCTTGGTAGGCTTGGTTTTGCTGTTGTCGCAGTGCGTTACTTATTTCCTTTACCCGCTCGGGGTCTGAGCCGATGATTTGTAATTCGTAGTTGAGCCCAACACGCTCACGTTTGAGCTGCACATCGGTAATTTGCTGTTGCTGAAACCATTGCATGACTTGCTGCTGCAATGCTTGTTGCATCAATTTTGGTGAATAACGTTTAAATGTGGTCAGCGTAAACTGGATTTGGCTTGTGTCTACTGTAACTTGGTGCCGAGTTTGCTCGGAGTCAGTCCAAACATAGTGCAATATTCGGTCTTGTTGACTAAAGCTCAGCTGTGTTGCTACGGCTGTAGAGCAAAGAAAGTATAGCAACCAAATAACGTAGTTTAGCTGTATCAGTTGCTTCATCATTAACTTAATATTAGTCATCTTGGCTCCTTAATCAAAAACGCGCCAATAAAAAAGGGCGCATTGCGCCCTCATTAAATAAAAGTTAAGTGTTGAATTAAAAAGTAAATATCACACTTGATCGTTAATCTCTAAGCGAGCTTGTTTTTTCTCTTCAACGGCTTGCGCCCTATAAATATGGTTGAAAACATGCACCATTGCGAGGGCTGATGATTCAACGATATCCGTGGCAAGGCCAATGCCATGAAACTTACGACCTTGATAGCGGGCGACGATGTCCACTTTACCTAATGCATCTTTGCCTTCGCCTTTCGATGAGATTTTATAATCATCTATCGTCACCTCATAGCCCGCAATACGGTTTAAACACTGATAGACCGCGTCAATCGGACCATTGCCTGTAGCTGCTTCGACGGTGTGCCCACTATCACCCGTTTTGAGCTTAACGGTCGCCGTTGCCAGCACGCCAGAGCCAGATTGAACACTTAAATAGTCTAAGCTGTAGTGCTCAGGCTCTTCATGAATATTATTAAAGAACATCAAGGCTTCAAGATCATAATCAAACACTTGGCCTTTTTTGTCGGCCAATTTTAAGAAATCAGCATAAAGCTCATCAAGGTTATAGTCAGCTTCGCCATAACCAAGCTGCTCCATACGATGCTTGATCACGTGGCGTCCAGAGCGTGAGGTAAGATTAAGGTTGTTTTGGGTCAGGCCGATGCTTTCTGGCGTAATGATTTCATAAGTATTCTTTGATTTAAGCACGCCATCTTGGTGGATTCCCGAGGAATGTGAAAATGCGTTGCCACCAACAATCGCTTTGTTCGGTTGAATCGGCATGTTACACAGTTGGCTGACCAATTGACTGGTGCGGTGGATTTCAACGGGGTTGATATTGGTATGCAACCCTAAGTGATCTTTGCGGGTATTTAAGATCATGGCAATTTCTTCGAGAGAACAGTTACCTGCGCGTTCACCGATGCCATTGATGGTACATTCGATTTGTCTCGCGCCATGTTGTACCGCCGCAATAGAGTTAGCGACCGATAGGCCTAAGTCATCATGACAGTGCACAGAAATAACGGCTTGGTCGATATTAGGCACGCGATTAAATAGGGTTTGAATAATGCCGCCAAATTCACTCGGCACCGTATAACCTACGGTATCGGGTATATTCACTGTGGTGGCGCCAGCTTTGATGGCTGCTTCTACCATACGACATAGATTGTCGATGGGGGTACGGCCAGCATCTTCACATGAAAATTCGACATCCGGGGTGTATTTTTTCGCATGGGTCACCGCCTTTACCGCCATTTCTAACACATCATCAAAGCCGCGACGTAATTTGTTTTCTACGTGGATGGTCGAGGTTGATATAAAAGTGTGAATGCGAAAGCGCTCTGCAACGCGCAGCGCTTCTCCTGCGGCGTCGATGTCTTTGGTCAGGGCACGAGCTAAGGCGCAAGGAATACTGGTGGTGAGCTGTGAGGCAATGGTTTGAACAGATTTGAAATCACCAGGAGATGAAATGGGAAAACCCAGTTCCATCACATCAACCCCTAAGCGTTGCAGCGCTAATGCTATTTGCAGTTTTTCTTTTACTGTTAGGCTTGCGGCAAGGGCTTGCTCACCGTCGCGTAAGGTTGTATCAAATATGATCACCTGATCTGTCATTTATCTTCCCTCGTGTCCCTTCTTGGGCCGGCATCATTGTGATACGACCGAGAAAAATATCCCTCTTTAGGACTTTTTCGTTGTTTTATAAAGAATGTATGTTGTTATAACTAAGCTATTTGTAGTGTTTAACCTACTTGATCGCAACGTTATTTCAAGCCAGACTTCGCTACAAAGCTACACACCTTTAGATATGTATTCGCGAGAACAACTTGAGTATCTAGGGCGTGATGATTACTTTTTTTTCAACGTTTAGTCAAGCTGCAGAGATAGTGGTAAGTCGGTATGTTTGTTTTGATTTATATTTGATAGCATCACGTTTTGGTGATTTTTGTTCTATTTTTAATGCATGACGCATCACGCAATCGGAGATGACACTCTATATGGCAGCACTAAAGGAACAATACGTGGCAAAACGTAAGCCAGGACGTCCAGAAGGCGCATCAGATACCAGAGATATGTTATTGCAAAGTGCCCGTCATTGCTTTGTTAATGAAGAGTATCGCAAGGTGACTACGCGCGCTATCGCGGAGCATGCGGGCACTAACCTCGCGATGATCCATTATTATTTTGGCAATAAAGAAAACCTATACTTGACCATGTTGTCGGAAACATTAAAACCGTTTGACGATGATTTAAACCGTCGCTTAGCGAAACCAAATGATAATAACTTGGCGAGCCTTATTCGGGCTTTTTACAAAACCATGGCGCGCTTTCCTGAGTTTCCACCTTTGTTGATAAGGATCATGCAAAATGAATCGGAAGTGGGTCAAGCCTATTTAAAAAGCATTCTGGGTGACGGTATTTTGCCACGTTTTAATCGCATGCTACATGATTTACAACGCAATGGAGAGATAGCGGACAATTTGGATATTGAGAAGCTACAAATTGTATTGCTCAGTTTAATGGTTCATCCCTTTGCAATGACGGGATATTTTAATGATCACTTTGGTGGCAAACCAAAATCTCAAGATTACATTTCCCTTGGTGAGTTCGTTGCCGAGTTCGCTGTTCGCGCGGTACAAAAGCCATAACAAAGCCATAACATTGTCATGGTTTTGTCGAGATTCCGTCATGTAAGTGTCACGACCTGCTTTTATTCTTTATTTAGTCAATAAAGAGGAAAGGTTGATGAAGCTTCAACAGATTGCAGATCTTGACTATGCGTTATCTAACTATTGTTTAGCTCATAAATTTAATCACCAAGTGGCGTTTTGTAGTAAAGGTATTTCCCATACTGGTGATGGCCATTTTTATGTTGTGCTTGGCTTATTGCTGCTGTGTTTTGAGACTGAATTCGGTCCCTCCTTCTTTAAAAGCTGCTTATTGGGTTTTGCTATGCAACTCCCTGTTTATGTCTTACTCAAGCACACGTTTAAACGTAATCGACCGACTAATTTACCCTGTTTTATTCGTCCTTCGGATCAGTACAGTTTGCCGTCTGGCCACAGTGCAGCTGCGTTTATGATGGCAAGTCAATTAGCCTGGTTTTATCCACTCGTGCTGCCCTTGGTGTTTATTTGGGCCAGTTGCATTGCTTTGTCGAGGGTCTTATTGGGCGTTCATTTTGTTAGCGATATCATCGCCGGCGCTGGGCTTGGCATTACGTTTGCGTATTTTACGTTTGTTTTAACGGGAGCCGTTTAGTGATCTCAAACTCTTTTATAAAGAAGTGCGTATGCGTGACTTTTACTTTCTTTACTTGTGACCGAGCAGGGGCAATTTAATGCGCATTCTTTATGGCGTTCAAGGTACTGGCAATGGACATATTACCCGCGCCAGAAAAATGTCTCAGGCGTTAGCTGAGGTTGGACTAGAAGTCGATTATTTATTTACTGGTCGTCAATCTGATGCCTATTTCGATATGCTGCCTTTTGGCGAATACAGAACAAAACCGGGACTAACGTTTAATTCTTCAAATGGTGAAATCAATCCCGTTAGAACCCTGTTTAATAGCCAGCCTAGGCAATTATGGCGTGACATAAAAAGCCTCAATGTCAAAGATTATGATTTGGTGCTTAATGACTTTGAGCCAGTTTCTGCTTGGGCGGCAAAAAAGCATGGTGTGCCAACCATCGGTTTATCTCACCAGAATGCCTTTCGTTATCAAGTTCCGAAACAAGGCTATCATTCTGGTAATGCATTATTAATGAAATACTACGCACCCACTGAATTGCCGATTGGGGTACATTGGTATCACTTTGGTTTTCCAATTTTACCGCCTATTGTCGAAATTCTGACAACTGATAAGCAGGTAGACAACAAAATTTTGGTGTATTTACCTTTTGAATCGCTCAATAAGGTGGTTGACTTGTTACGCCGCTTTTCAACCCATCATTTCTATTGCTATCACCCAGATGCTAAAGACATGGACGTTGAAAATGTAAAGTTACGCAAGTTATCAAGGTTGGGTTTTCAAGCTGATCTAGAAGATTGTGCTGGGGTGATTGCTAATGGTGGCTTTGAACTCCCCTCGGAAGCGATGCAAATGGGGAAAAAAATGCTGCTTAAGCCATTATCAGGCCAATTCGAGCAGCAAAGTAATGTGGCTACTTTAGAGATGATGGGGTTAGCGACTAAAATGCATGGTTTAGATCAGTCAGAGGTTGCGGCTTGGCTACCAACGGAAAGTGCAGGGAAGGTAAGATTTCCCGATGTTGCGAAAGCATTGGCGTTGTGGCTCAAAAATGATAGACAAGAAAACTTTCAAAACCTTGTCGATCGGCTCTGGCAGGCGACCGTGTTCCCGGAAAACGTATTAGATCAATTGCCTGAGCAAAGCTTGAATAAATCAGCGTCTTTGGCATGGGATATCGCACTGCGTGATTAAAACAGACGAAGTATCAACGCAGCGTAAATGCTGTGTTATTGATTTTGATAAGGGGAAGCCATTACCTGCAATCAATGCCTTGCCTAAACGCGTGTAAAATCTTGCTGAAATCAAGCCTCTCCAGGTTGATTGGGTATATGCATCAGATTAAATGGTTATAAGCCTTTTACTGAGTACGATGGAAATATCAGCACGCTGTGCCATCATTATATACGCAGGCGCTAGCAAACAGGGGGTAGCAGATGCAATTTAGTAATGAAAACGGCGAGACAATGGACTTAGCTGATAATCTTACATTGCAAGAGTTGCAAGAGATGGGGGTGAGTATTTCTATTTCTGAAGAATTAGATCCAAATCATTCAATATGGCTGTCAGAGCCAGAAGTTCCAGATCAGTAAAACGCAAGAATGAAAAGTTAATCTGGCTTGTTTTGCTGATTAAATATACTTTCCTAGGGCTACTTTCTTGTAGCCCTTGTCATACCTAAGCTACTTTTGCAGAGCGGGTACCTTAAAGTTGTGTGGGTATACATCTGTTAGTAAGTTAATCTTGGTTTTTAAAGCGAATTCTGCAAAAAGCATAGACGTGTAAAGTAAAAAATTATTAAACTGACACTCAATCATATTGCGCCCTTGTTTTTGCAAGGAAGCTGTTATTAATAAAAATATAAACAGGAAGTCAGCTGGGAGAGCTTATGGAAATGTTATCGGGCGCCGAAATGGTGATCAGATCACTGCAAGACGAAGGTGTGAAACACATCTTTGGCTACCCTGGTGGATCAGTATTGGATATTTATGATGCATTATTCCAATGCAGTGACATTGAACACTTTTTAGTACGCCATGAGCAAGCCGCTGTGCATATGGCTGATGGCTATACACGTGCAACAGGGAAGGTTGGTTGTGTTTTAGTGACCTCTGGTCCGGGTGCCACTAACTGTATTACCGGTATCGCGACTGCTTATATGGATTCGATCCCCATGGTGGTGTTATCGGGTCAGGTACCGACCAATTTTATTGGCGATGATGCGTTTCAAGAAACGGACATGATTGGTGTCTCACGCCCTGTGGTTAAACACAGCTTTTTATGCAAAAAAGCTGAAGATATCCCGATTGCTATCAAAAAAGCATTTTATCTAGCTGCCAGCGGTCGCCCCGGCCCGGTGGTGGTAGATTTACCCAAAGATGTGCAAAACCCGAAGTTAAAGTTTCCTTATCAATACCCTGAATCGGTGCATATGCGTTCGTACAACCCAACGCTAAGTGGCCATAAAGGTCAAATTAAGCGTGCGGTGAAAGCCTTAATGGCGGCGAAACGCCCTGTACTATATGTCGGTGGCGGTGCGATTAATGCCAATGCTTCGGCTGATGTTATTCATTTAGCAGAGCAATGTAACTTACCCGTAGCCACAACACTGATGGGACTTGGCGCCTTCCCAGGAACACATAAGCAATCAATTGGCATGCTAGGGATGCACGGTACTTATGAAGCCAATATGTCGATGCATAACGCTGATTTAATCTTCGCAGTAGGCGCGCGATTTGATGACCGTGTGACCAATGCGGTGGATAAATTTTGTCCTAATGCAACTATCATGCATATCGACATCGATCCGACCTCAATTTCAAAAATCATTAATGCCGATATTCCTATCGTTGGCTCAATTGAAGTGGTTCTTGGCCAAATGCAAGAGATGATCGCTGAAATGGATGCTTTAAAAGATCAAGAAGATTTGTCTGCTTGGTGGCAATTGATTGATACATGGCGTGAACGAGAGTGCTTGGTGTATGAAAAATCGGATACGGTGATCAAACCCCAGCAGGTTATTGAAGCGCTATACAAAGTGACCAAGGGCGATGCGATTGTCACTTCCGACGTTGGTCAGCATCAAATGTTTGGCGCGCTTTATTATCCATTTAAAAAACCTCGTCAGTGGATCAACTCAGGTGGCCTTGGCACCATGGGCTTTGGTTTTCCGGCTGCTATGGGATGTAAGGTCGCTTTACCCGATGAAGAAGTCGTGTGTATTACGGGAGATGGCTCAATTCAAATGAATATCCAAGAGCTATCTACTTGTATGCAATACAATATTCCCGTGAAGATTGTATCGCTAAACAACCGCTCCCTTGGCATGGTTAAGCAATGGCAAAAAATGTTTTACGAAGGCCGCCAGTCTCACTCTTACATGGACTCCGTACCTGATTTTGTTAAGTTGGCAGAAGCCTATCATCATGTTGGGATTCGTGTAGACAAACCAGAAGAGCTTGAGCCAGCACTTGAAAGGGCTTTTGCCATGAAAGACCGCTTGGTATTTTTGGATATTGCAGTGGATCCGGAAGAGCACGTGTATCCGATGCAAGTGAAATTTGGCAGCATGCAAGATATGTTTTTAAGTAAAACGGAGAGAACCTAATGCGCAGTATCCTTTCTATCTTAATTGAAAACGAAGCCGGCGCATTGTCTCGAGTCGTTGGTCTGTTTTCACAACGTGGCTATAATATTGAGTCGCTAACGGTAGCGGTAACGGATGATCCCACTCTGTCGCGAATGACGATTACAACCCATGCTGATGAGCGAAAGATTGAGCAAATTTTAAAGCAGCTACACAAGCTGGTGGATGTGCTTAAAGTATCGGAATTAACCGATGGTCCGCATATTGAGCGTGAGTTAATGTTGGTGAAAGTGAAAGCCAGCGGCACCAAACGCGATGAAGTGAAACGTAACGCGGATATTTTCCGCGGTCAAATAGTAGACGTCACCCAGAGTTTATACACGGTTCAGCTAAGTGGGACCACAGATAAGCTTGATGCATTTATTGCTGCATTGGGTGAAGCAACTGAAATTATTGAAGTGGTTCGGTCTGGGGTGTGTGGCATCGCTCGCGGTGAGCGTTCGTTACGCCCTTAGTGATAAGCCTGATAAATTGCACTTCGTTTTAAAACCAGACTTGTTCTGGTTTTTTTTGTGGTCAAAATAACGATTAATACTGGTTAATTTAACCAATAATTCTAATTGTAACTTAATGGACATTTTTTGTTCTATAAAAACAGTGGGTTATACTTTGCTTTAGTTGGCATGAACCTTGATTAACTCAAACTAGCATATTTTCAATTACGTTAAAGGTGATGTTATGTTTGAATTTTTATTTTTGTTGCTCATGTTAGGAGCGATGGCGTTTACAGGTTTTACCTTGGTTGGTTGTATTGTGGTGGTTTGTATTGCCGCGGTAATATTGCTGGTTTTTGGTGCAATTGGTTTACTAATCCAATGGGCACCATGGATTTTGGCCGCTGCTATTATTTATTGGTTAGTGAGTGATAAACGTTGCAAACAAAGCTAGTGCGTTGCAGTTCAACTGGCTTTAGATTAAATTGATGCTATCTAAGTGGTTACGTTAAGGATTTAAATTTGAAAAAGTTTTTTGTATTTGCTGGTTTAGGGCTAGCCTTATTAAGCAGTGCATCTCAAGCAGAGATAATGGTCGATGGGGCATATGTGCGAGCAACCCCGCCAAACGTGCAAAACAGTGCGGCTTTTTTACAATTAATGAATCACTCTAACGCGCTAGCCACACTGGTATCCGCTAAGAGTGACATTGCAGAAAAGGTTGAGTTGCATAATCACATTATGGCTGATGGCATGATGAAGATGCGCCAAGTTGATGCTATAGAAATCAAAGGTATGGAAACCCTATCACTGCAACCGGGTGGTTACCATATTATGCTATTGGGGTTAAAAGGGCCTTTAACTGAGGGACAAGAGGTCAGTTTTACCTTAGGTTTCTCGTCGGGGGAGCAGCTATCTTTTGTGGCTCCGGTGAAATCAATTAAAGGTAATAAACCTAAAATGAAACAGAACCATTAAGGCTTATCATGGAAAATTTTACCGCAAAACGTGTGCTGGGTGTTTTTCTCGTACTTTTTTTTATCGGTTATGGTACATCGGTATATTGGGGGCTTGAGCCCAATGTGATGGATATCTCTGAACTGGAGGTTAAATCAAAAGATGAGGCGGCTCAAGAAGGCAAAAAACTAGTAGTGGGTTACATCACCACGACAACGCTAATCACTGTTGCAGAAACCTTACTGGATAAACCCGGTGGCTATTTGAGTAATGATGTTATGCCGCCGAGCCTCTTTATGGATAACATGCCAGCTTGGGAGCTGGGGGTGCTAGAGCAAGTGCGCGATTTATCTTTGATCATGCGTAAAGACTTTAGCCGCTCACAGAGCCAATCGGTGGAAGACAAAGATCTAAAAGTTGCTCAGCCAAAATTTAATATTGACAATAAAAGCTGGCACTTACCCAGTGCAGAAGCGGAATATCGTGAAGGGATTAAGGCTATTTATAGCTACCGTTCCCGGTTAGCGGACCCTAATCAGCCTGATGCGCAATTTTATGCGCGAGCCGATAATTTAGCGGCTTGGTTAAAAGAAGTACAAAGTCGCTTGGGCAGCTTATCGCAAAAACTGAGCTCAAGTGTGGGTCGCCATGCCATTAATGATGGTTTGGCTGGGGACTCTGCGGCAGAGCAGTCAACTTATGCCCCAGATGAAGAGCTGATTAAGACATCATGGTTTTTAACTGATGATGTATTTTATGAGGCGCGCGGGGCAAGTTGGGCGTTATTGCACTTTATGAAAGCCATCGAGGTTGACTTTAAAGGCGTCTTAGAAAAGAAAAATGCTACCGTGAGTGTTCGCCAAATTATTCGAGAGCTGGAAGAAACGCAAGAAACGGTGTGGAGCCCAATGATTTTAAATGGCAGTGGCTTTGGTTTGATGGCTAACCATTCCTTAGTGATGGCGAACTATATTTCGCGTGCTAATGCAGCGGTGATCGATTTATCTGAGTTGCTCAATAAGGGCTAAATTACATCAATTGTTACCAAGCTGAACCACAGCTTAAGCAGGCAAA
The DNA here is from genome assembly GCF_021295315.1 of Motilimonas cestriensis. GTDB lineage: Bacteria > Pseudomonadota > Gammaproteobacteria > Enterobacterales > CBDFNC01 > Motilimonas > Motilimonas cestriensis. The sequence goes on from NZ_JAIMJA010000005.1 coordinate 201,537, forward strand.
CATTCAATGGCAATCAAGGAAAACCTTGATTGCCATTGTTTTTTTAGTGGATACAATGCTCGCCTAACTATAAGGGCGTGACGAAATGAAAAAATATCTTGCAGCAACTCTATTTACTTTAGCGATCAGTCACTCAGCATCAGCAGATGATTGGGGCATCTTTGCGGGTGTTGATATCGCTAAACCCGTTACCGATGGTAAGCTGAATAGCGATTCTCTTAGTTTGAAAAATGATTGGCGTGGAAGTGGTTATGTGGCCATTGAACACGGTATTATTTTATTACCTAATGTGAAATTCGCCTACACGAATTTAGACAGTAAAGGCTCTTCAAGTACCAGTGATGTAACGCTAGACATGAGTAGTTTTGATACCATCTTATATTACCAGTTATTTGATAATGGCTTGTTCGAGGCCGATCTTGGTTTAAATGTAAAATACATCAGCGGCGATTTGCATACTTTATCTAACAATCATTTTAACAGTACTATCCCACAAGCTTACGGTGCCGCAAAGTTTCACATACCAAATACTGGCCTAAGTGTGTTCACAGATGTGACTGCGGGCTCTGTAACCGATGATGAAGTGGTGGATGCTTTGATTGGCGTGAGTTATGCGTTTAACCCTGAAGGTTTAACCAAAGTTAACTTACGAGGTGGCTATCGTTACCAAGAAGTTAAATTGAAAGATGAGGTTAAGCTCAATACTGAGTATGACGGTATCTTTGTTGGAGTTGAAGTTAACTTCTAAACGCGTTTTTTGTTAACTGCTTGTCAAGGGGAGGCTTTCTCCCCTTATATTGAATTATTAGCTCTCCTCTCCTTATTCCTTTTTCTTATAAAAAATCCCTATTTATTCTTTGTTGTTATTCTTTCCACCCAGTAAACTGTCTGTAATTCATTTTGGGATAGTGGAAATCTTAGGCATGCTGTTAAAGGAACTCTCTTCATTAACCAGCCCTTTGTCGGACTTACAGCTTAATCAGCTGCAGCAGGCAATCGCTGAGTTAAATCCAAATCAACTCGCTTGGGTGAGTGGATATCTTTCGGGTATTAGTCAAGGCGGCGCCGTTGTTGCAACGGGTGCGGTTAGCGCAGCTGCGGTTAGCGCTGCACCAGCTGGCCAGTTGACTGTGTTATTTGGCTCACAGACAGGTAACTCTAAGGGCGTTGCCGAAGAGTTAGCTGCAAGTGCTAAGGCGCAAGGGTTGCCAGTTCAAGTTAAATCAATGGCCAACTACAAGGCAAAAGATTTAAAAACGGAAACCCACCTTATTATCGTAGTGAGTACCAATGGTGAAGGTGAAGCGCCTGATGATGCCATTGAGCTGCATGAGTTGTTAGGCTCTAAAAAAGCGCCTAAGCTACCTGATCTCAAGTACGCGGTGCTGGCATTAGGCGACTCTAGTTACGAGTTTTTCTGTCAAACCGGTAAAGATTTTGATGAGCGTTTAGCTGCAACTGGTGCGCAGAGTTTCCTTGAGCGTCTTGATTGTGATGTTGATTACGAAACGCCTGCTAAAGAGTGGGGTGATAAAGCCCTTAAACTCGTTTCTGAGACGTTAACCCTTAGTGTACAAGCTGCTCCTGTTGCGCAACCGTTTGCTGCGCCAGCGTCATTCGCGACCAGCCAGTACGATAAAAAGAACCCGTATACGGCAACCCTAGTTACGAACCAAAAAATCACGGGGCGTAATTCGCAAAAAGATGTACGTCACTTTGAAATCTCACTTGAAGATTCAGGTATTCAATATCGCGCTGGTGATGCGCTAGGTGTTTGGTTTGAAAATGACAGCGAATTAGTTGACCAAGTGGTGAAACAAGTCGGCCTTAGCGGTGATGAACAAGTTGAGGTTGATGGCGAGAAGGTATCACTACGCCAAGCCTTGATTAGCCATTATGAGTTAACCCAGTCATACCCTGGATTTGTGGAGAAATACGCCGAAATTTCAGGTAGCAAAAAGCTAGCGAAAATCGCAGCCGATAAAGCACAAGCGCGTGAATACGCTAATAGCCACCAAATTCTTGATATTTTAGCGGTGAAGAAAAATGTTTCGCTAACAGCGGAGCAACTTATCGCAATGTTACGCCGTATTACGCCGCGTTTATATTCAATTGCTTCCAGCCAAGCGGAAGTGGAAGAAGAAGTTCACTTAACTGTTGGCATGGTTGAGTTTGAAAGTGAGCAAGGTGATGCGCGTAGCGGCGGTGCAACGGGCTTTTTGAAACGTCTAGAAGAAGGCGGCGAAGTGAAAGTGTTTGTTGAGCACAATGATAACTTCCGTCTCCCTGCTAACCCTGAAACCCCAGTGATCATGGTGGGCCCTGGTACAGGCGTAGCACCTTTTAGAGCCTTTATGCAAGAGCGTGATGCCCAAGGCGCGGGTGGTAAAAACTGGATGTTCTTTGGTGACCAAACCTTCACAGAAGATTTCCTATACCAAGTGGAATGGCGTGGTTACTTAGATTCAGGCCTGCTGACTAAAATGGATGTGGCTTTCTCTCGTGACCAAGAAGAAAAAATCTATGTTCAGCACCGTTTACTAGAAAACGCTGCGCAAGTTTATCAATGGCTTGAAGACGGTGCACACTTCTATATTTGTGGTGATGCCAATCGCATGGCTAAAGATGTCAACGATGCATTAGTTAAAATAGTACAAGAGCAAGGTAATAAGAGCTTCGAAGAAGCCGAAGAATACGTAAGTGAGTTACGTCGTGCTAAGCGTTATCAGAGGGATGTTTACTAATGAGCTATCAGCCAAAACCCAGTCCAGACAATAGTCTTGATGGACGCGCGTTATCAGACAACGAACGCATTAAAACCGAAAGCAATTTTTTACGTGGCACTATCGCCGAAGCATTAGATGACCAAGTGTATGGTGGTTTTAGCCCAGACGATATTCAGCTAATCAAATTCCATGGCTTATATCAGCAAGATGATCGTGATTTACGTGGTGAGCGCAAAAAGCAAAAACTAGACCCGCGTCATAGCTTCTTACTGCGCGCGCGTATGCCCGGCGGTATTTGTACGCCAGAGCAATGGCTACAAATTGATAAGTACGCGCAAGAGCGCACCATGGTAGGCAGCATTCGTTTAACCACGCGTCAAACGTTTCAATACCATGGCATTTTAAAGCGTAACTTACGGCCGATTTTCCAAGGTTTAGATGAAGTTGGCATCGACTCTATCTTTACCGCGGGTGACGTAAACCGTAATACCTTATGTACGTCTAACCCAGTGGAATCTGAATTCCATGCCGAGATGTACGAGCTGGCAAAACAAACCAGTGAGCACTTTTTACCAAATACCAAGGGCTTTGCTGACCTTTGGTTAAACGGTGAAAAAGTAGCGAGTAACGAAGCCGAAAGTGAGCCTTTGTATTCAAATGTTTACTTGCCGCGTAAGTTTAAAATCGCGTTTGTTATGCCGCCGCAAAACGATATTGACGTGCATGCAAACGATATTAGCTTCGTTGCTATCGTGCGTGATGGTGAGTTAGTGGGTTACAACGTTTTAGTGGGTGCGGGCCTTGGCCATACTCACGGTGATAAGCGTACTCATCCTCGTAAAGCCGATGATTTTGGTTTTATTGACAAAAAAGACGTCATTGCTATCTCTGAAGCGATTGTTAGCGTGCAACGTGATTGGGGTAACCGCAGTGATCGTCACTTGTCTAAAACTAAATACACCATCGAGCGTGTCGGTGTTGCAGCGTTTAAAGCTGAAGTAGAAGGCCGCAGTGGAATTACATTTGCTGAGAGTCAAGATTACAAATTTGAATACCGCGGCGACCGTATTGGCTGGATCAAAGGCATTGATAAGAAGTGGCACTTAACACTGTTTATTGAAAATGGCCGAATTTTAGACTTCCCAGGCAAACCGCTTAAAACCGGTATGCGTGAAATAGCCAAAGTACACAAAGGCGATTTCCGTTTCACTGCTAACCAAAACTTAATTGTTGCCGGTGTGGCAGAAAAAGATAAGGCAAAAATTGAACAGTTAGCGGTTGAACACGGCTTAAAAACCGAAGACTTGAGCAAACAACGCGAAAACTCGATGGCGTGTGTATCGTTTCCAACGTGTCCATTAGCGATGGCCGAGGCAGAGCGTTACCTACCGGGCTTAGTGACTCAGGTTGAAGGCATGCTTGATAAATACGGCGTTGCTGATGAACATTTAGTACTTCGCGTGACCGGTTGTCCAAATGGTTGTGGTCGCGCCGCGCTGGCAGAATTTGGTTTAGTAGGAAAAGGCCCTGGTCGTTACAATATTCTATTGGGCGGCAATCGCGAAGGGACGCGTATTCCAAAAACTTACTTGGAAAATGCGGACGAAACACAAATTCTAGATGAGCTAGATAGCTTGATAGGTCGCTGGGCAACTGAGCGCAATCCAAATGAAGGATTTGGTGATTTTACTGTTCGCTCCGGCATTGTTGAAGAAGTAGTAGTGGCTTCACGGGATTTTTATGCCTAATTTGAATTTAGCCGAGTTACTTAAGCTTAATGCTGCAGAGCGTGTTTTAGCGTTGGCTGAGGTAAATGCTGAGCTTGAGACAATGACTGCTGTTGAACGCATTCAATGGGCGTTTGAAAACTTAGAGGGTGAATTTGCCTTATCTTCTAGTTTTGGTATTCAAGCGGCAGTGTCATTGCACATGGTCAGTTCACAACGTGCGGATGTGCCAGTGATCTTAACGGATACTGGCTACTTGTTTCCTGAAACGTACCAATTTATTGATGAGCTAACTGAGCGTTTGGGCCTCAACCTTAAAGTGTATCGCGCAGCGCAAAGTGCTGCTTGGCAAGAGGCGCGTTACGGTAAACTTTGGGAGCAGGGCGTCGAAGGGTTAACCCGTTATAACCAGATCAATAAAGTCGAGCCAATGAAGCGCGCTATTAGCGAGCTTAAAGTAAAAACTTGGTTCTCTGGCTTACGTCGCTCACAATCGTCAAGCCGAGAAGGCCTGCCGGTACTGAGTGTGCAAAATGGTTGTTTTAAGTTTTTGCCAATTATTGATTGGACCAATAAAGACGTACATTACTACTTAAAAGACTTTGATTTGCCTTATCACCCATTGTGGGATCAAGGTTATGTTTCAGTTGGTGATGTGCAAACATCACGGCCATTAGAAGTGGGTATGAGTGAAGAAGATACCCGTTTCTTTGGATTAAAACGTGAATGTGGTTTACATGAAGCTGACATTGAAGTTGATGGTAGCGGTATTTAACGACCTATTCTTAAACAAGCGCCTAAGGGCGCTTTTTTGTTGTTAAGCAAATGGTTGTCAGGTTATTGCGATTTCATTTTCAGCACAATGGCTCGGATAAAAGCTAAAATCATCACAGCAACTAGCATTAAAGCCCATTGGAATGGCCATGTAATGGGCTCAAAGTGCATCACCAAACCAACAACAAAAGCCGCTCCGCCGACAACAAACGACCAACCTTTTAAGCGGCATAATTCCATGAGTAACATAAACAGCGCGAAAGCGAGCCAATGCCATTGATTTACATGGTATAACAAGTCTGGCACAGGTAGTATCCTCTAATAAAAAAAGCAGCTGATTATAAAAAAAAGTATTTTTATTCCTTTATGGAATAAAGAAGACCTTTATATTATTTTACGGGATATAGATCTCAATTTATAGTTGCACGAATTAAAGCAGTAAGGACGTCTATATGGATTATTTGCCCATTTTCACTAAGCTTAACCAGCGCCGATGTTTGGTCATTGGTGGTGGCGAAGTGGCCGTTAGAAAAGTGCGCTTTTTATTAAAAGCAGGGGCAAAAGTCACGGTGCATTCGCCTGTGTTTTGTAATGAGCTGTTAAATTTAGAAAATGACAACTTATCGCTCATTACACAAACCTATACGGCTGAATCACTGTCGGGAGCTTGGCTAGTGATTGCTGCGACAGATAATCGCGCAGTGAACCAACAAGTGGCACAAGATGCCGAACAGTTGGGGATCTTTGCTAATGTGGTGGATGCACCTGAGTTAGGCTCGTTTATTATGCCCTCAATAGTGGATCGCTCGCCGATTATCGTGGCGGTTTCAAGTGGTGGGAATACGCCTGTATTAGCCAGACTTGTTCGCGCTAAATTAGAAGCGGTATTGCCAAACTATTTAGGACCGCTAGCGCGTTTGGCCGGCGAGTTTCGTCATAAAGTGCAAAAATTGTTGCCCACGGTAGAAAGTCGCCGACGTTATTGGGAACAAATATTCAATGCGGGTGAAGTGGCAAGCTTGTTGGATAAAGGCAAACAAGATCAAGCTCGCGCTGTGATGACTGAGCAGTTAGCCGACTTTAAACCGAAAGGGGAAGTGGCATTAGTGGGGGCGGGGCCTGGTGATCCCTCCTTGATCACATTAAAAGCCTTACAATTGATGCAGCAAGCAGATGTGGTGTTATATGACCAGCTTGTGTCGCAAGAAACGCTATCATTAGTGCGACGCGATGCAAAGTTAGTCAATGTTGGCAAAGAAGCAGGCCGACATAGTGTGATCCAAGAAACCACCAATGAATTACTGGTGAAATACGCGCAGCAAGGTAATAAAGTCGTTCGCTTAAAAGGGGGCGACCCGTTTATTTTTGGTCGCGGCGGCGAAGAATTAGAAGTTCTGGTTGAGCACGGCATTGATTTTCAAGTGGTACCGGGCGTAACCGCCGCATCAGGCTGTGCCAGTTACGCAGGCATACCTCTGACGCATCGAGATTATGCGCAGTCAGTGGTTTTTGTGACAGGGCATTGTAAAGAGCAAGGCCAGCCGATTGATTGGTCTTCTTTAGCGCGACCGCATCAAACCACAGTGTTTTATATGGGCTTGATGCAATCGGAAAAAATTAAACAAAACTTAATGTTGAACGGACGTAGCGGTGAAACACCGGTGGCTATCGTGTCAAAGGGCACACGTACCGACCAACATGTTATTACGGGGCAACTTACACAGTTGGCTGACATGGCTCAAGGGGTGCAACCACCTGCTTTGATCATTGTTGGCGAAGTGGTGAGTTTGGCTGACAAGCTGACTTGGTTTGGTGAACAAGCACCAACATCATATGCCCAATCTTTAGTTAATCTTGCCTAACGGAGTAGAAAATGGACCAACAAAGGTTAACACACCTTAAGCAGTTGGAAGCTGAAAGTATCCACATTATTCGTGAAGTGGCTGCCGAGTTCGACAACCCTGTGATGATGTACTCAATCGGTAAAGATTCATCAGTGATGCTGCATCTTGCCCGTAAAGCCTTTTATCCAGGTAAGATCCCGTTCCCACTGTTGCACGTGGATACTACGTGGAAATTCAAAGAAATGATTGAGTTTCGCGATCGCACCGCAGAGAAGTACGGTTTTGACCTGATTGTTCACAAAAATCCTGAAGGGTTGGCGATGAATATAAACCCTTTCGTGCACGGCAGCTCTAAGCATACCGACATCATGAAAACTCAAGGTCTAAAGCAAGCATTAAATCATCATAAGTTTGATGCCGCATTTGGTGGTGCCCGCCGTGATGAAGAAAAATCACGTGCTAAAGAGCGAGTATATTCGTTCCGCGATAAGAATCATCGTTGGGATCCAAAAAACCAACGTCCTGAGTTATGGCGCACTTATAACGGTCAAGTTAACAAAGGTGAAAGCATTCGTGTTTTCCCATTATCTAACTGGACCGAGCTGGATATCTGGCAATACATCTACTTAGAAAACATCGAAATTGTGCCACTTTATTTGGCGGCAGAGCGCCCAGTGGTTGAGCGTGACGGTACTTTAATCATGGTTGATGATGAGCGTATGCCACTAGAGCCTGGTGAAGTGCCTGAGATGAAAAAAGTACGCTTTCGTACCCTTGGCTGTTACCCACTAACGGGTGCCATTGAGTCAGAAGCGGGCTCGTTAACTGAAATCATCGAAGAAATGCTACTGGCGAAAACCAGTGAGCGTCAAGGTCGACTTATCGACAGTGACCAATCGGCATCGATGGAGCTGAAAAAGCGCGAAGGTTATTTCTAAGGGATCAGAATATGAATACAGTAATTGCAGAAGAAATTGGCAGTGTTGGTATTGAAGAATATTTAAACCAACAACAAAACAAAAGTTTATTACGTTTATTAACTTGTGGCAGCGTAGATGATGGTAAAAGTACCTTAATTGGTCGTCTGTTACACGACAGTGCGCAAATTTATGAAGATCAGTTAGCATCGCTGCATACCGATAGCCAAAAAATGGGCACCACAGGTGAAGAGCTAGACTTAGCATTGCTGGTTGATGGCCTCGCTGCCGAGCGTGAGCAAGGTATCACCATTGATGTTGCGTACCGTTACTTTTCAACGGCTAAGCGTAAGTTCATTATTGCTGACACACCAGGGCACGAGCAATACACGCGTAACATGGCAACGGGTGCATCAACCTGTGAGCTTGCAGTTATTCTGGTAGATGCGCGTTACGGCGTGTTAACGCAAACTAAGCGTCACAGCTTTATAGCCTCTCTTCTTGGTATTAAGCATTTTGTGGTGGCTATCAACAAGATGGACTTAGTTGAATTCTCAGAGGCGCGCTATGAAGAAATCAAAGCAAGCTATTTAGAATTCGCTAAAGGCTTAGGTGAGCGCGATATTAAATTTGTGCCGTTGTCAGCCTTAAAAGGTGACAACGTAGTCACACAAAGCCCTGCGATGCCTTGGTACAAAGAAGCGCCATTACTGAGCATTCTTGAGAATGTACAGGTACAAGGTGAGTTGGTTGCACAAGATTTCCGTTTTCCGGTGCAGTATGTGAATCGTCCAAACCTGAACTTCCGCGGTTTTGCCGGTACGGTTTCTAGTGGCACCATTGCTAAAGGCGATGCGGTTACTGCTTTGCCTTCAGGTAAAAAATCAACGGTTAAGTCGATTGTGACTTTCGACGGTGAGCTAGATTCGGCATTTGCGGGTCAAGCAGTCACCATCACACTAAACGATGAAATTGATATTAGTCGTGGTGATGTGATTGTTAAATCGGGTGCTGAAGCTGAATTAAGTAATGCGTTTGAAGCGAACTTGGTTTGGATGGCTGATGATGCCATGGTGCCTGGTCGTCAATATGACTTCAAATTAGCCAGTAAGAAAACGCCTGGCTATATCGAAAGCATCGCATATAAAGTGGATGTGAATACCCTAGAAAAGTCAGATGCGAGCCAGCTTGAGCTTAACGAGATTGCATCTTGTACGGTTCATCTTGAAGAGCAAGTGGCGTTTGACTTGTATCAAGACGTACGCGACACCGGTGGTTTTATTGTCATTGACCGTTTAACCAACGTGACTGTTGGCGCGGGTATGATCACTAAATCAGCCACAGCGAAAGAGCAGAATCACGAGTTCAGCGAATTTGAACTTGAGTTTAACTCACTGGTACGCAAACACTTTCCTCATTGGCAAGCGTTAGACATCAGTAAGTTAGCGGAGTAATGGACAATGGCGCTAGACCAGATAGGGATATTAGGTGTTTTAGCTGTACTGATAACGTTACTGATAACGTCTAGGTTAAAGCCTGCTCTGTTGTTTGGCGCAGCCATTATTTTGTGTTACTTGGCCGGCATGATCGAATTATCGAGCATGATGGCCAACTTCTCCAACAGCTCATTGCTGGTGTTGGTATTGCTGATGATTATTTCAGCTGCCATTGAAAAAACACGTTTAATTTCTTGGATTAGCCAGCAAATTTCTTCAGGAAGTTTGCTCCAAGTGCTGTTCAAGCTCGGTATCTCGACGGCATTTTTGTCGTCGTTTACCAATAATACCGCGGTGGTGGCCTCGTTAATTGGTGCCATCAAGCGCAACGGTAATCATGCCCCTTCACGCTTGCTCATTCCGCTGTCTTATTTTGCAATTTTTGGTGGCACATTAACCCTTATCGGCACCTCAACAAACTTAATCGTTAACAGTTTTGTGGTTGATGCTGGCTTACCAAGCATCGGTTTTTTTGACTTTACTATCGTTGGCTTAGCGGCCTTTACTGTGGGGTTAGTCATGATCATGCTGTTAAGCCCATCACTGCCTGATACCAAGGCCGAGATAGTAGAAGAAGCGGATTATTTTCTCGAAGCGAAAGTGAACCCTGGCTCGCCCTTGATCGGTAAAACGATTACGGAGAACAATTTAAGAAATTTACAGCAACTCTATCTAGCGGAAATTATTCGAAAAGGCCAACGTATTTGTCCGGTTTCACCTGATGAGGCGTTGCAAGAGAGCGACATTCTACTATTTTGCGGCGCAGTGCATAGTGTTGGCATCTTGCAAGATATCCCGGGTTTAGATTTATTCGCAGAGAATCAGCTCAAAGGGCAAAATTTGGTTGAGGTGATTGTTAGCCACAGCGCGGATATAAAAGGTAAAAGCATTAAAGAGTGTCACTTTCGTGAAGAATTTGACGCAGTAGTGGTGGCGATCCGACGTGGTCACACGCCCTTACAAGGTGGCCTTGGTAACATTATTTTACGCGAAGGCGATACTTTAGTATTAGCGCCGGGACGAGATTTTTATAAAACTAAGCGATTGAACCGTGAGTTTGTCGTCGTTAGTGGTGTTGATGCCAGTACCCGTTTAGATAAATACCGCAGCGGCGGCGTGATGCTAGGTTTTGCCGCTGTGATTGGTTTGGCTGTCTTCGATGTTGTTCCTTTGCTTAAAGGGCTATTAGTGTTACTGATCGCTTGTTTAGTAACAGGCACTATCACTTGGAATGAAGTTAAGCGCCGCTTTCCATTTGAAATATGGGTTGTTGTAGGCTCTGCATTAACCTTAGCTCAGTTAATGACCAGCAGTGGTTTGGCTGACATGATGGGGCACTTCATGCATACCTATTTTGCCAACTGGGGGCTTATTGGCGCCTTGATAGCGGTTTATGTGTTAACTTGGTTGCTGACTGAAGTGATCACTAACAACGCTGCAGCAGCCTTGGCTTTCCCTATTGCTTATAGTATTCCCGTTGGTTATGGTGTTGACCCCACCGCATTTATTATGGTGGTTATTTTTGCCGCCAGCTGTAGCTTTATTTCTCCTTACGGTTACCAAACTAATTTAATGGTCTACAGCGCAGGTAATTACCGTTTAAAAAATTACTTAAAAATAGGGATCCCTATTTCGATTGGGTATTCCATCACGGTATTGTCGATGATTATTTGGCTATTTCCCTTTTAACTTTTTCAATTATAAACAAGGACGCCCATGGCTGATGAAAACGTAGTGTGGCATGAACATGCCATTGATAAAAATACACGAAGCCAACAAAAGAATCAGCAGGCTTGTGTATTATGGTTTACTGGCTTAAGCGGTGCAGGTAAGTCCACCGTGGCAGGTGCAGTTGAGCAGCGTTTACATCAATTGGGCGTGCATACTTATTTACTTGATGGTGACAATGTGCGCCATGGTCTATGTTGCGACTTGGGTTTTTCTGATGATGATCGCAAAGAAAATATCCGTCGCGTGGGTGAAGTGGCTAAACTGATGGTGGATGCGGGCCTGATTGTGCTGACTGCATTTATTTCACCGCACCGCGCTGAGCGCCAAATGGTGCGTGAGTTATTACCTGAAGGCGAGTTTGCAGAAGTTTATGTCGATGTGCCACTGGATATTTGTGAGCAGCGCGATCCTAAGGGATTGTATAAGAAAGCTCGTGCCGGAGAGATTACGAATTTTACCGGTATCGATTCTGTGTATGAAGCGCCGCAGAATCCAGAAATTCAAGTAGAGAATGGCGAGCGTCCATTGTCTGAAGCAGTCGATCAAATCATTCAATATTTGGAGCAACATGGCTACATTAATCGATAAACCCATTGCTGATATTTGCGATATTGCACGTTTAGCTGGTGAGGCGATCCTTGAGATTTATCAGCGTGATTTTGAAGTGCAAACTAAGTCTGATCAATCACCATTAACAGAAGCCGACTTGGCCGCACATAATGTAATTGTTAAGGGGCTTCAGGCGGCGACACCTGATATTCCAATATTGTCTGAAGAGGCGGCAGATATTAGCTGGCAAGTGCGCCAAACATGGCAGACCTTTTGGTTGGTTGATCCCCTTGATGGCACCAAAGAGTTCATCAAGAAAAACGGCGAGTTCACGGTCAATATTGCACTGATCCATAACAATAAACCGGTGTTAGGTGTGGTATATGCGCCAGTATTAGATAAGCTGTACTTTGCTGATGAAAATGGTTCGTTCTTAACGGAAAATGGCGCGACACGTCGCCTGAAAGTTGAAGCTCCAGCAGTGGGTGAAACGGTTAAAATTGTTGGTAGCCGCTCGCATCCCAGCCCAGACTTAGCTGAATATCTAACCCGTTTTGAAAACTATGAGATGGTACCTGTAGGCAGCTCGCTAAAGTTTTGCATGGTAGCAGAAGGGGCGGCACACATTTATCCTCGTTTAGGACCTACCATGAATTGGGATACAGGTGCTGGGCATTGTGTGGCAGAGCAAGCAGGTGCAACGGTGTGTCAACTAGATGGCAGTGCATTGCTTTATAATCATCAGGAATCTCTATTAAACCCTTATTTTGAAGTAAAATAAGGGTTAGTCCGAATTTAAAATAATTCAGGCACAAAATTCTGACTGTCTAGAGGCGCACGGAGATATTTCTCTTGCGCCTTTTTGTTTAATGGCGGTAAAACAATTTCTTTGGCGGGTAAAGCTTGATAATCAATTTGACTCAGTAAGTGGCTAATGCAATTGAGTCGCGCGCTTTTTTTGTTATCTGAATTGACTACCCACCATGGATTAGATGTGGTGTCGGTATAAGCGAACATCTCATCTTTGGCTTCTGAATAAGCGGCCCAGCGGCTGCGTGATTCAAGATCCATGGGGCTAAACTTCCAACGTTTTAAGGGATCATTAATACGATCAAGAAAACGTTTCTCTTGCTCCTCATCGGAAACTGAAAACCAATATTTAATTAAAATAATACCAGACTGAGTCAACATACGTTCAAACTTAGGGCAGGCGTGTAAGAAGTCACGGTATTGCTCCTCATCACAAAAACCCATTACTTTCTCTACGCCTGCTCGGTTATACCAACTACGGTCAAATAGCACTATTTCACCTCCGGCGGGTAAATGCGCCACGTAGCGTTGAAAATACCACTGACTTTTTTCGCGGTCATTAGGCGCGGGCAGGGCGGCAATGCGGCATACCCTAGGGTTAAGCTTTTCTGTAATACGCTTGATTGCGCCGCCTTTACCCGCTGCATCGCGGCCTTCAAACAACACTACCACTTTGAGTTGGTGTTCAACCACCCACTGCTGCAGTATCACCAACTCAGTCTGTAACTCGAGCAGTGCTTGTTCATATTTTTTCTTGGATAGTTTTTTCATCTCACTCCCTAACGCTGATAACTGACTGTTTAGTCTGATATTAACTATACTGTAAATAAATATTTCAGTTGCTATATTTATCTTAGTATAGGTAATGGCATCAAGCTGTTAGGCTAAGTTAAGTAAGATAGGTGATTATGAGGATTCTATTGCAGCGTTTTTGGTGTTTCGCTTGTTTGTTAGCCCTGTTATCGAGTGAGATAGGCTCTGCTCAAACATTGTTTTCATGGATTGATGAAAAGGGTGTGATCCACTATACCGATAAGCCACCTGCGCCTGAGGTGCGGTTAAATAAACGTTTTATGGAATTTGAGATCAGCTTAGAAACACAGCCCATTACTGCAAATTCAACGAGACAGTCACAACAGGTTTATCAGCCTGTTGGTGAGTTAGATGATGTGTTTTCATTGCATCAAGGTTTATCCCCTAGCTGTCGCTGGATCGCCAAGCGCATTGCTTTACTTGAAGCATTGATGGAACAGCAGGCGAGTGAATATGATCAGATCCTTAAGCTTGAGGTTTCAAAGCGGCACCAAGATTGGCTCGAACAGGGATGTTTTTCAGCATTTAAATAACTTGGTGGTAGTGCATTTGTAATAGCGGAGTCGTCGTTAGAAACTAGATGAAACGGTTTAAGTGATTATTTTTAAGGTAAAAAAAACCCTGCTTAGTTAAGCAGGGTTAAAAAACAAGGAATAGTTTAACAAGTATCGTCTACTCATTAGCATTAAGCACTCACATCCTATGCAGCTTAATGGAAAACTCATCTTACCAGCACTGCAATTCACTTCATGAGTGCTTGTATTGGCTTGCTAAGCAATACATCGATAAATGATATGGGCGCATGTTAATGTGATGGATCTCACAATGCAAGCCAAAAATGTAATTTAATCACTTATTAAGTGTTCATTCTCAGCAATTAATAAGGTCGGATGAGCTAAGTTAGCGAAAACTCATGCTTTATGATGAAACTATATTACAAGTTAAACTTCATCAGAAGCGTGCAGCTCTTCGATTTCTAATAAATTAATGGCCACAGCAACAAAGTCTGTATCTGTAATAATACCTAATAATTTTTCTTTTTTTACAACTGGTAGACAACCAAATTTGTGCTGTTGTATGTAAATGGCTGCACTTTTAACACTGGCTTTTGGATCAACCGTGGTTAAATTTTTAGTCATAATTTGAGCTATTGTCACTTTAGTCCAAGGCGTATTCTCACCGGTGTCTTTAATTACGCTTGATTGTTTAGCTGCAAGTAGGTCTCGTTCCGAGATTAAACCAACCAGTTGGTCGGCTTCGTCAAGTATCGGTATGTGCCGTATGCGTTTATCTGCCATTAGTTGGGCGGCGCTGGCAAGGGTATCTTGAGGGCTAAGGGTGTGTAAACTCGTGCTCATGATATCGGCTACAGTGATCATAGTGAACCCTCCTGTTTTATTACTTTAAATCTAGTCAACGGCAGACATTTTGCCGTTGATCTTTATCATGTTTATATAATTAATTGTTTTTAAAATCATTCACCTTGATTAATTGGTGAGTCTATAGGGGAGCCCTTATCGATTATTGACCTTTAAATTATGTTAGCTCGATACCGCTATTTCACTTTACGCCTAAGCTTAAAGATAGGCAGACAAGGGAGATTAGCTAATGGTTAAGTGTTTAAGCCACAGGGCACTGATACGAGTTGCGGCAGTCTTAACGATTAGTTTTTGTTTAGCCGGTGCTGGCGTGATTGCGCCAAGAATTGTCGGGGGACAAACGGTGGCACAACCCAACACAGGAATTGTCAGTTTACAGGTTTGGCGAGATGGCATTCTGTATCACTTTTGTGGTGCCACCTTAATCTCTCCCCATTGGCTACTAACGGCTGCCCACTGCGTTAACGCAGAATCGCAGGATGCTAATCGAGATGGCATTGAAGATTATCCGCTCGAAATATTCTATAGCGGGGTTAATTTAAGTGATTCAGGTGATTACAGTCGGCGTGCTAAAATTAGTCGGGTGCTGATTCACCCGAATTTTAATGCCAGCCGCTTGAATGATGATATTGCCTTACTTTATGTAGCTGAGCCTATCGATAGTCTTATTACTACTCTTGGCACAGGCAGTTTAACCCAGTTCAGCATTGGCAATAGTCTTTTTGAAGCGCAAGGTTGGGGGGCCGATAATCAAGCAGGAAATCACTATCCCAATCAGCTCAAATCGGTGTTTTTACCTTACCAACCTTGCCCTTATGGTTATATTTCTGATTCAGTATTTTGCGCTGGAGGAGAGGCTCTGCAAGATACTTGCTTTGGTGACTCTGGCGGCCCCGTATTGGCCGAAACCAGTGCTGGCCGACAACAATTTGGCATTGTTAGTTTTGGCGCAGCAGACGCGTGTGGGCTAGCAGGTCTGCCCGCGGCGTTTACTTTTGTACCTGATTATTTAAGCTGGATTAATGCGCAGCGCCAAGGATTGTTATTCAGTAATGCGCCTATTTTTAGCGCCTCGCAATTAGTGCAAAAGGTGGCAATATACAATCCGACGAATGAGGCGTTAACCATTAGCCAAATAGTACAACAGGGCTGCACCGCGTTGTCATTGGATAATCAGGCCTGCCTTGGTCAGGTGTTGGCACCCGCGCAAAGCTGTGATTTGACATTAACGTTAACAGGTAGTCCTAATGATGTTCACCAAGTCAATCTATCGGCTTACGCAGATGATGGCTCTGTTGCGCAGTTAGCATTTAGTGTTGCGATTAATGCGGATAACAGTATCGCTGAAAAGCAGACATCATCGAGTGGCGGGGGCGCGATTAACCTGATTTGGCTGAGCTTACTCATTTTACTAGGCTTCTACCGTCGTTCAGTGTGATATCTCGGCCTATCGAAGCTGAGAATACTTGATATTAAGCGAGCTGCAGCCTAGACTAGCGGCCTTCTTTTGTGATGGTATGCAGTAATGAAAGTAGCCGATTTTTCTTTTGAACTCCCCAATGAGTTAATAGCGCGATATCCTAATCCTGAGCGCAGTTCTAGCAGATTATTAGCTTTAGACGGTAATTCGGGCGTTGTCGCGCATAAAAACTTCACTGACATTGTAGATTTACTGTCTGCTGGAGACCTTTTAGTCTTTAACGATACTCGCGTTATCCCCGCGCGGATGTTTGGCCAAAAAGAGTCAGGCGGAAAATTGGAAGTATTGGTTGAACGTGTGCTCGACGAAAAACGCTTTCTTGCCCATGTTCGCTGTTCAAAATCGCCAAAGCCCGGTAACAAGCTACTGCTTGAAGGCACCGTCAATGCAACGATGCTGCAACGTCATGATGCGCTGTTTGAGATTGAAATTAATGACGAGCGTAATGTTCTGGAAGTATTGGAAAGTATCGGCCATATGCCGCTACCACCCTACATAGACCGTCCAGACGAAGACTCAGATAAAGAGCGTTATCAAACCGTTTATAACAAAAAACCCGGTGCTGTCGCTGCGCCAACAGCAGGCTTACATTTTGATGACAAGTTATTGCAAACCTTGAAAGACAAGGGGATTGAGCAAGCGTTTGTTACCTTACATGTTGGCGCGGGCACGTTTCAGCCAGTGAAGGTTGACAATGTGCTTGAGCACCAAATGCATTCTGAATATGCTGAAGTGCCAGCGGAAGTGGTTGAACAGATATTAGCGACTAAAGCACGTGGTGGCCGCGTGATTGCAGTTGGTACCACATCGGTTCGATCTCTTGAAAGTGCCGCGCAAGTTACTCTTGCTCAAGGCAAACCTTTGGCTCCGTTTTTCGACGACACGCAAATTTTTATCTACCCCGGCTATGAATTTCAACTAGTGGACGCCATGATCACTAATTTTCACTTGCCTGAGTCGACCTTGATCATGTTGGTGTCTGCTTTTGCCGGCTTTGAAAATATCATGCCCGCTTATGCTACAGCGATTGAACAAAAGTACCGCTTCTTTAGTTATGGCGATGCCATGTTTTTAACTCGCAAAACCCTAAAATAATCGAGAGGTAACACTCTCTTAACTCACCAAGTTTCGATCGGACTGTTTTTCTGATTTGAAGAGGTAATAATGAAATACGAACTATTAAACACTGACGGCCGCGCTCGTCGAGGCCGTTTGGTCTTTGAACGTGGCAGCGTAGAAACCCCCGCTTTTATGCCTGTAGGCACTTATGGCACGGTAAAAGGCATGACGCCGGAAGAAGTGGCAGAAACCGGTGCGCAAATTTTATTGGGTAACACCTTCCATTTATGGTTACGCCCAGGCCAAGCGGTGATGCGCAAACATGGTGACTTGCACGACTTTATGAACTGGCAGGGGCCAATATTGACGGATTCGGGCGGCTTTCAAGTGTTTAGCTTAGGCGATATCCGTAAGATCACCGAAGAGGGCGTACATTTTCGTAACCCAGTTAATGGTGAAAAAATCTTTTTAAGCCCTGAAGGCTCAATGGATATTCAATACGATCTCGGCTCTGACATCGTGATGATTTTTGACGAGTGCACGCCATATCCGGCTACTGAAGCGGAGGCTGAAAAGTCGATGCAATTGTCATTGCGTTGGGCTAAACGTAGTCGCGATCAATTTAACGCGAAACAAAACCCTAATGCGTTATTTGGCATTATTCAAGGTGGCGTGTACGAACACTTACGTGACGTTTCTTTAGAGGGGTTAACCAAGATTGGTTTTGATGGCTACGCCATCGGTGGCCTTGCTGTTGGTGAACCCAAAGAAGACATGCACCGCATTCTTGAGCATATCGCGCCTAAAATTCCAGCAGACAAACCACGTTACCTAATGGGCGTAGGCAAGCCTGAAGACCTGGTAGAAGGGGTTCGCCGCGGCGTTGATATGTTTGATTGCGTGATGCCAACGAGAAATGCGCGCAATGGACATTTGTTTACCAGTGAGGGTGTGGTAAAAATCCGCAACGCTAAGCACCGTGAAGATATCAGCACATTAGATAAAGAATGTGACTGTTACACTTGTAAAAACTATTCTCGGGCATATTTATATCATTTAGATAAGTGTAATGAGATTTTAGGTGCACGCTTAAATACTATTCATAATCTGCGTTATTACCAACGTTTAATGGAAGGTTTGCGCAACGCCATTGAGAAAGGTAAATTAGACGAGTTTGTGATTGAATTTTACGGGAAGATTGGTAAGCCGGTCCCCCCTTTAGAAGAAAAATAATTTTTAAATAAGAACGAGGAATAAAAATGAGCTTTTTGATTTCAAATGCCTATGCAGCTCCCGCCGCCGGTGCCGAGGGTGGTGGTATGTCGATGATTTTTATGTTGGTAGTCTTTGCTGCTATTTTCTACTTCATGATCTTTCGTCCACAAAACAAACGTGTAAAAGAGCATAAAAACTTGATGTCGTCACTGTCAAAAGGAGACGAAGTGTTGACGCAAGGTGGTTTGGTTGGTCGTATTGTCAAAGTATCAGATGAAAATGATTACATCACAATTGAATTAAACGAGAACAATCAAGTTGTTATTAAAAGAGACTTCGTTAGTGCGATCTTGCCTAAAGGTACGCTAAAGTCTCTATAAGTCTACAAGGACGTTTACTGTGTTAAACAAATATCCGTTGTGGAAGTACATTATGGTGATCGCAGTGATTGCCATAGGTTTACTTTATGCAACTCCCAACCTTTACGGCGAGGATCCTGCCGTACAAGTATCGGGCAAACGTGGCGCAGAAGTTGAACTGAGCACCGTTGGCCAAATTAACGATGCACTCTCTCAAGCTAATATTGCTGTAAAAAGCGCTGCTCTTGAAGAAGGTAAATTTTTAGTTCGCTTAGTGAACCGTGATGATCAGCTAAAAGCAAAAGAGCTTATCTCTGAGTTATTAGGTGCTCAATTCACTACTGCATTAAACTTAGCGCCAGCCACGCCAGCTTGGCTAGAAGCATTTGGTGCAGGCCCGCTGAAACTGGGCTTGGATTTACGCGGTGGTGTTCACTTCTTAATGGAAGTGGACATGGATGCGGCAATCGCAAAAGCCAAAGAACAAATGGTCAGTGATTTTCGCTCTGAACTGCGTGAAGAAAAAATTCGCTATCGCGGCGTGCGAGAAGATGCACAAACGAATGGTGTTATTTTACGTTTTGCCGATGAAGCAACACGCGGCGAAGCTGAGACATTCTTAAAGCCAAAGTACCCAGGTTTTGTGTTTGATGATGATGAAAGTGAAGGCGTTTACTTATTAAAAGTTTCAATGAGTGAAGATAAGCTTAAAGAAACCAAGAATTACGCCCTTGAGCAAAACATTACTATTATTCGTAACCGTGTAAACCAACTGGGTGTGGCTGAGCCACAAGTGCAACGTCAGGGCTCTGATCGCATCGTAGTTGAATTACCAGGGGTGCAAGACACGGCACAAGCGAAAGAAATTCTTGGCGCAACCGCCATGCTAGAGTTTCGTTTAGTTGATGAAAAAACCGATGTTCGTGATGCGGTTGCAGGTCGTTTACCATCTACCTCACAGGTTTATAAAAACCGTGATGGCCAGCCATATGTATTGCAAAAGCAAATTATGCTGACCGGTGATCATATCGTTGGTGCACGCTCTAGCATGGATGAATACAGTCGCCCGCAAGTAAATATTGATTTGGACTCACAGGGCGGCTCAAAAATGTCCCGTGTGACTAAAAACAATATTAACAAGCCGATGGCGACGTTGTTTATTGAATGGCTACCAACGGGTAAAGAAGACGAAAACGGCAAGCGTAAGCTGGTTAAACACGAAGAAATTATCAACGTGGCAACTATTCAAGCGCAACTGGGTCGTAGCTTTCGTATTACCGGTATTGATAATCCAGCTGAAGCACATAACTTAGCGCTACTATTGCGTGCGGGTGCCTTGATTGCGCCTATTCAAATTGTTGAAGAACGCACTATTGGTCCAAGTATGGGCCAGCAAAATATCGATAACGGTATGGCGGCGATGATGTATGGTATGGCTGCTGTGGTTATCTTTATGGCGCTTTACTACCGTGCATTTGGTTTGGTAGCTAACGTGGCGCTGTTGGTCAATATCGTGATGATTGTCGGTATTATGTCGATGGTGCCGGGTGCAACATTAACCTTGCCAGGTATTGCCGGTATTGTATTAACTGTCGGCATGGCAGTGGATGCAAACGTGCTGATATTTGAACGTATTCGGGAAGAGTTACTGGAAGGTAAGAGCGTACAACAAGCCATTAATCAGGGTTATGGTAATGCATTCTCAACCATTGCAGATGCCAATATTACCACCTTGATCACTGCGTTTATTCTGTTTGCTGTTGGTACGGGCCCTGTCAAAGGCTTTGCTGTTACCTTGATGATTGGTATTGCGACCTCAATGTTTACCTCTATTGTGGGTACTCGCGCTATCGTTAACCTGCTTTGGGGCGGTAAACGTCTGAAGA
The DNA here is from genome assembly GCF_021295315.1 of Motilimonas cestriensis. Lineage (GTDB taxonomy): Bacteria > Pseudomonadota > Gammaproteobacteria > Enterobacterales > CBDFNC01 > Motilimonas > Motilimonas cestriensis. The sequence continues at coordinate 222,302 of NZ_JAIMJA010000005.1, forward strand.
AGCTATCGATTTAACAGGAAGTATCAATTATGTTTCAAATTTTAAAACCAGGCGATACGATCCGCTTCATGAAATACGCTAAACCAGCGTCATTTTTGTCGTTGTTTTTAGTGATTCTTGCAATCGGTATTATCGCAGTTAAAGGATTTAACTGGGGCTTGGACTTTACCGGTGGTACGTTGATTGAAGTGGGCTTTGAACAGCCTGCTGATTTAGATCAAGTGCGTGATGTGCTTACTGATAATGGGTTCCCTGGCGCTATCGTGCAGCACTTTGGCAGTACCAAAGAGGTGATGGCGAGGGTAGCGCCACTCGAAGGCGTTAAAGGTGAAGTCATTGGCCAGCAAATTCTGACCGCACTGAAGACCAACATAGATCAAGGCGTTGAAATGCGTCGTATTGAATTTGTCGGTCCCAATGTAGGGGCTGAGCTGGCAGAAAATGGTGGCCTTGCGATTATTGTCGCGTTAGCGTGTATCTTGCTTTACGTGAGTATGCGCTTCGAGTGGCGTTTAGCACTGGGCTCGGTAGCGGCATTGGGCCATGACGTTATTTTAACACTTGGTGTTTTTTCACTGTTTCAATTAGAGTTTGATTTAACGGTGTTAGCTGCGGTGTTAGCGGTAGTAGGTTATTCACTCAACGATACCATTGTTGTATTTGACCGTATTCGAGAGAACTTTCGCCGTGTGCGTAAGGGTGGACCAAAAGAGATTGTGGATATTTCGCTGACACAAACCCTTAGTCGTACCTTAATTACATCAGGCACTACATTATTCGTATTGATTGCCTTGTTCTTGAAAGGCGGTGCGATGATCCATGGTTTTGCTACGGCATTACTAGTGGGTATCTTTGTCGGTACTTATTCATCGGTTTACGTTGCTAGTGCATTGGCCGTTGCTTTGGGCATTTCCCGTGAACATATGATCCCCGTCGAAATTGAAAAAGAAGGCGCTGATCAAGAGCCAGTGGTTTAGGCCAATAAGTATCAGTTTCTGACAAAACCCGCTGCGGCGGGTTTTTTTGTCATTGCTATTCGAGGTAATATCAGGATTAATATACTATTTCATCTACTTACTGGGTTCGGGCTGGCAACATGAGCATCTTACGTTTATGGGCAATGTCATTGACGTATTGCTTAACCCTAATCTAGGTTAGCCCCCATATTCAACACCTTGTCGTAGTTTAGGGATATTTTAAATAAGGACTTTTTTATGCAGCACAGCACACGATTTTTAACGTTAGTGGATCAAGCACGCGCGCAAATTCAAGAAACAGATGTAGCGACTGTTAAATCTTGGCTTGATGCCGGTAAAGAATTTGTACTGATTGATAATCGAGAAGAGAGTGAATGGGCTAAAGGACATATTCCCGGTGCTATTTATTTAGGTCGCGGCATATTAGAGCGCGATATCGAACAACGCTGTCCCGATTTAGCAACAGAGATTGTGGTCTATTGTGGTGGTGGCTATCGGTCTGCGTTGTCGGTCGAAAACTTGCAGAAAATGGGTTACACCAAGGTGATCAGCATGGACGGTGGCTTTCGTGGTTGGAAAGAAGCGGGCCATGAGATAGCTGAATAAGTTCAACGATTAACTACAGGCATAAAAAAAGGCGCGATTGCGCCTTTTTGTTCATCATCAGTAATATTGGTAATTAACGGCTGATTGATTCAGTTAAATGTGGGCGGATTTTGCCCAATATTTGCTTCACTACCTTAGGGTTACCTGCTACTAGGTTACCTGATTTTAGGTATTCATGGTTACCAGCAAAGTCAGTTACGATAGCACCCGCTTCTTTAGCAATCAGCTCACCCGCGGCGAAATCCCAAGGCTTAAGGCCAAGCTCCCAGAAGCCATCATAACGGCCAGCAGCCACATAAGCGAGGTCAAGAGCGGCAGAGCCTGCACGACGCATATCGGCTACATCAGTGAATAAGTCAGCGAAAATCGCCATGTATGATTCGCTGTGGTGTTTTTGTTTAAATGGGAAGCCTGTAGCGAGCAAGGTGCCTTTAAGATCTTTAGCATTGGTCGTGCGGATACGATAACCATTTAATTGGGCACCCGAGCCACGAGTGGCTGCGAATAATTCATTATTGATTGGATCGAACACAACACCTTGTTCGGTTTTACCTTTTACACGAAGTGCAATAGAAACGGCAAAATGTGGGATACCACGAACGAAATTGGAAGTGCCATCTAGTGGATCGATAACCCATTGGTAGTCAGTTTCGCTACCGGCTAGTTCGCCGCTTTCTTCTGCCACAATGCAGTGGTCAGGGTACGATTTGCGAATGGTATTGATAATTGCTAATTCAGCCTCTTTATCAACATTGGTTACAAAATCGTTTGAACCTTTTTGTTCTACTTCAACTTTTTCAAGTTGCTCATAAGCTTTAGCAATTACATTACCTGCGTTACGTGCTGCACGTACCGCGATATTTAGCATAGGATGCATATCGGATTCACCACTAGATGTTAAAGAACGTTGTATAAAATTACGGCGGCGGATCTTATCAATACAATAGCGCATAGTAAAGTAATAAAAGGCGTTTTTTACGCGCTACGCTGTGGTAGAATCCGCATTTTTAATCGCAGTAGAGTGGTCTCATGTTAGAAAATGTACGTATCGTGCTTATTGGCACATCTCATCCTGGTAATATTGGCAGTGCGGCGCGTGCAATGAAAACCATGGGGATCCACGATTTAGTACTGGTAACACCTGACTGTGAAGTGGATAGTCACACTATCGCGCTATCTGCGGGCGCATCAGATGTGGTTAAAAATATTATTACTTATGAAAATTTAGAAGATGCGATTGCTGATTGCCAGTTAGTGGTTGGTGCCAGTGCCCGTTCGCGAACGTTAAATTGGCCGATGTTTGGTCCCCGTGACATGGCGGCAAAAGTGGTGCAAGAGGGCCAAGACAAAAAAGTAGCAATGGTGTTTGGTCGAGAGCGCACCGGTTTAACCAACGATGAATTACAACGTTGTCATTTCCATGTCAATATTCCTGCCAACCCTGATTATTCATCGCTCAATTTAGCAATGGCAGTGCAAACGTTATGTTACGAAGTGCGCATGACATTTTTAGCTCAAGAAAGTTGGCCCAAACAAGAACAAGAATACCCACTCAGCGCGGATCTTGAACGATTCTACCAGCATTTAGAAGGCACCTTAGCCGAGGTTGAATTTATTGTGCCATCACATCCTGGCCAAGTGATGAACAAGTTACGTCGTTTCTTCAATCGCGCTCGCCCCGAAGTGCAAGAATTGAACATTTTGCGTGGCATGTTGACATCGATTGACAAAGCGGTACAGGGCATCAGAAGGCCAGAAAAACGGGTTAAAGGTGAACCTAAGAATACCTGAGTGTTTTAGTTGGTTTTATACTTGACTAATTTAGTCGGTTATTTGATAATGCATCTTAAGTTTACAACAGAGATGCGCAATGAGACTGACTTCTAAAGGCCGCTACGCCGTAACCGCAATGTTAGATGTAGCGCTACATACAGGTAAAGGCCCAGTGCCATTAGCAGAGATTTCTGAACGCCAAGGTATCTCTTTGTCTTACTTAGAGCAGCTGTTTTCTAAGTTAAGAAAAGAAGGCCTTGTTTCGAGTGTGAGAGGCCCTGGTGGCGGTTACTTACTCGGTAAAGGTGGCGATGAAATTTCCATTGGCATGATTATCGATGCCGTAAATGAGTCAGTTGATGCCAGAAAGTGTATGGGGACTGGAACTTGCCAAGACGGTGTACAGTGCCTTACTCATTCCCTTTGGAATCAGCTTAGCAATCGGATCAGTGATTTTCTTAATGGCATTAGCTTGGCCGAACTGGTCAATAATGCAGAAGTAAGACAGATTGCCGTTGCGCAAGATAATAAAATGAAATCAGCCAGCACTGAAAGTAAGCTGGTTAATAAATTAGAACAGTTGGAAGTGAATTTTCGCTTATAGCAATGTGCAGCACTATACGACAGACGTGCTTATATGGAGAACAAAATGAAGTTGCCAATTTATCTTGATTATTCTGCAACAACCCCAGTGGATCCTCGGGTCGCTGAAAAGATGATGCAATACCTAACCTTAGATGGCAATTTTGGTAATCCGGCCTCTCGCTCTCACCGTTTTGGTTGGCAGGCTGAAGAAGCGGTAGATATCGCCCGTAATGATATTGCCGATCTTGTTAATGCTGATCCTCGTGAAATCGTGTTTACTTCAGGTGCGACCGAAGCAAACAACCTTGCTATTAAAGGTATTGCTGAATTCTACGGCAAAAAAGGTAAGCATATCATCACCTCGAAAACTGAGCATAAAGCGGTGCTAGACCCTTGTCGCCAGTTAGAGCGTGACGGTTTTGAAGTGACTTATTTAGAGCCAGATACCGACGGTATTATTAGTGTTGAACAAGTGAAAGCAGCACTTCGCGATGACACTATCTTAGTGAGCATTATGCATGTAAATAACGAAATTGGTGTGATCCAAGATATTGCTGCCATTGGTGAGTTATGTCGTGCCAACAAAATTTATTTCCACGTTGATGCTGTGCAAAGTGTTGGAAAGTTACCGATTGATTTACAAGAATTAAAAGTCGATTTGATGTCATTTTCTGCACATAAAATTTATGGCCCTAAAGGCATTGGTGCTTTGTATGTACGTCGCAAACCACGTATACGCTTAGAAGCGCAAATGCACGGTGGTGGTCATGAGCGTGGCATGCGCAGCGGTACACTGCCTACTCACCAAATTGTGGGAATGGGTGAAGCTTTTCGTATCGCAAAATTAGAAATGGCTGAAGAGTCAGATCGCATTTTAGCTTTGCGTGAACGCTTATGGAATGGCGTTAAGGACATGGAAGAAGTCTATATCAATGGCTCAATGGAGCACCGTATTGCCGGTAACCTAAACGTGAGCTTTAACTACGTTGAAGGCGAATCACTGGTCATGGCACTGAAAGATTTGGCCGTTTCATCAGGCAGTGCTTGTACTTCTGCAAGCCTTGAGCCTTCTTATGTGCTTCGCGCCCTTGGTCGCGATGATGAATTAGCGCACAGTTCTATTCGCTTCAGTATGGGCCGTTTCACGACTGCTGAAGAAATTGACTACGCAATTGAAATTATAAATAAAAATATAGGCCGCCTACGTGAAATGTCACCACTTTGGGACATGTTCAAAGAAGGTATTGATTTGAGCAAAGTTGAATGGGCTCATCATTAATTTCACGTTAACACCATTAAAGCACTGGAGTAATATATTATGGCTTACAGCGATAAAGTAATTGATCACTACGAGAACCCACGTAACGTTGGTTCTTTTGCAAAAGATGACCCAACAGTTGCAACCGGTTTAGTTGGCGCACCAGCGTGTGGCGACGTAATGAAGTTACAATTAAAGATCAGCGATACCGGCATTATTGAAGATGCAAAATTTAAAACTTACGGCTGTGGTAGCGCGATTGCCTCAAGCTCACTGATCACAGAGTGGGTTAAAGGTAAGTCACTTGAAGAAGCGGCAGCAATAAAAAATACCGATATTTCAGCTGAACTTGCGCTTCCACCGGTTAAAATCCACTGTTCAATTCTTGCAGAAGATGCAATTAAAGCAGCGATTGATGACTATAAGAGTAAGAAAGCGTAATTTAAGCGAGGCAGTAACATGGCAGTAACGATGACACCACCGGCTGAAGCACGTGTACGTGACTTTTTGGCCAATCGAGGTAAAGGATTAGGGCTTCGCCTAGGGGTGAAAACCTCAGGATGTTCCGGACTTGCCTATGTATTGGAATTTGTTGATGAACTTAATCCAGATGATGAAGTTTTTGAGCAAAATGGGGTGAATGTCATCGTTGATGCTAAAAGCTTGGCTTTTTTAGACGGCACCCAATTGGATTTTGTTAAAGAAGGCTTAAATGAAGGCTTTGAATTTAACAACCCCAATGTAGATGGTGAATGTGGTTGTGGTGAAAGCTTCAGTGTATAAGGGGGGCATGTGAACTATTTCGAGTTATTTGGTTTAGCCCCAGATTATACCGTTGATACCCAATCCCTTGCTGTTACTTATCGGGAATTGCAGAAGCAATTCCATCCCGATAGGTTTGCAACTGCCGGTGAAGGTGAGCGCTTAGTTGCGCTGCAAAAAGCGTCAGAAATCAATGATGCGTTTCAAACATTAAAATCCCCATTGCGCCGTGCTGAGTATTTATTAAGTCTTGCCGGGATTGAGTTAAAAGCAGAGCAACAAACACTGCGTGACCCAAGCTTTTTAATGCAGCAAATGGAATGGCGAGAGCAACTTGAAGATATAGCGCAAAGCAATCAAGTAGAAGCGGATATCGCTGAATTTGAACAGACCTTGAAGCAGAGTCAACAACAGCTGCAAACCGAGTTAGAAGCGCAACTCTCGCAACAAGCCTATGAATCCGCGGCTGTCTCAGTGCGAAAATTAAAATTCATGTTCAAGTTACAGGATGAACTTGAACGTTTAGAAGAATCCCTCCTGGAATAAATTAGATTATGGCGTTACTTCAAATAGCTGAGCCAGGCCAAAGTGCTGCGCCTCACCAGCGGAAGCTGGCGATTGGCATTGATTTAGGTACGACAAACTCATTAGTGGCGAGTGTGCGCAGTGGCGTGGCTGAAACCTTAGTTGATGAATCGGGGCAGGATATTATCCCTTCGGTGGTGCATTATGCAGAGTCGGGCATTTTAGTTGGTCGAGATGCAATGGAATTTGCGGTTAAAGATGCGGCCAATACCTTAGTTTCAGTGAAGCGATTAATGGGGAAATCCCTTGCCGATATCAAACAAAGTCAACTGCCTTATCATTTTGGTGAGTTAGACAGCATTGCAATCAAAACCCGTCAAGGGGAAGTCAATGCGGTACAAGTGAGCAGCGAGATCCTGAAAAGTTTATCGAACACGGCCATCAAAACCTTGGGTGATGAGCTTAGTGGTGTGGTGATTACCGTACCGGCTTATTTTGATGATGCCCAGCGTCAAGCGACTAAAGATGCTGCTGTCCTTGCCAATCTAAACGTATTGCGCCTGTTAAATGAACCGACAGCAGCAGCTATCGCTTATGGGCTTGATTCGGGTCAAGAGGGCGTCATTGCTGTCTATGACCTAGGTGGCGGTACCTTTGATATTTCTATATTACGTTTGCATAAAGGTGTGTTTGAAGTACTTGCTACTGGCGGTGATTCTGCTTTGGGTGGCGATGATTTTGACCATCAAGTTGTTGATTGGTTGGCCGAGCAAGCCGGTATACAATGGCCATTCTCACACTCTTTACAGCGTGAATTAAAACAAGCAGCTTGTGACGCTAAACAGGCGCTTTCTGATTCTGATGAAGTGACTGTAGCAGTCGATTCTCTTGAGCTAAAAGTGACATTAACCCGTGACACGTTTGAGTCTTTAATTGCAGCTCTGGTAAAGAAAACCCTGATGGCTTGTCGCCGTGCCTTAAAAGATGCAGAGCAAAGTATTGCAGATGTGCAGCAAGTGGTGATGGTAGGCGGCTCAACGCGCGTGCCTTATGTACGTGAAAAGGTCGGTGAATTTTTCGCAGCAGAGCCATTAACCAGTATCGATCCTGACAAAGTGGTTGCGATTGGTGCGGCTATCCAAGCCGACATTCTAGTGGGTAATAAGCCCGATTCAGAAATGTTGCTATTAGATGTTATTCCTCTTTCACTTGGTATTGAGACCATGGGGGGATTAGTAGAAAAAATCATTCCGCGCAATACCACCATTCCTGTTGCTAAGGCGCAAGAGTTTACCACTTTTAAAGACGGTCAAACGGCAATGGCCGTTCACGTTACCCAAGGGGAACGTGAAATGGTGGCTGACTGTCGCTCATTGGCACGATTTGAATTGACCGATATTCCCGCTATGACAGCAGGCGCTGCCCATATTCGCATTACTTTTCAAGTAGATGCTGATGGTTTGCTGAGTGTAACCGCGATGGAAAAATCATCTGGCGTACAAGCACATATTGAAGTGAAGCCTTCTTATGGCTTGGCGGACACACAAATTGCCGATATGCTTAAAGATTCGATGGTGAATGCTAAAGAAGACATTCGCGCCAGAATGTTGGTTGAGCAAAAAGTGGATGCCGAGCGAGTGCTTGAAACCCTCAATGCGGCACTAGGCCAAGATGCCCAAGCTCTGCTTTCTGAATCGGAGTTACAAGATATCAATCAAGCGATCGCGAGTCTTAAAGAAGCGGCTGCTGGAGATGATGAAAAACGAATTAAATTGGCGATCGACCACGTTGATCAAGCCACCTCTGAGTTTGCTGCTCGACGTATGGATAAATCAATACGCCAAGCGCTAAAAGGACAATCTGTCGATAAGGTTTAATATGCCAAAGGTTATTTTTTTACCCCATCAAGAGTTATGCCCGGAAGGTTTGGCCGTTGAAGCCAAGCAAGGCGATAATATACTCGAAATCGCACTGCGCAATGGTATTCACATTGAACATGCTTGTGAAAAATCATGTGCTTGTACCACTTGTCATGTCATTGTTCGTGAAGGCTTTGACTCACTTGAAGAAAGTGATGAGCTTGAAGACGATATGTTAGATAAAGCATGGGGTCTTGAGCCTGAGTCACGTTTAAGCTGTCAAATTGCAGTGGCTGATGAAGATCTTGTGGTTGATATTCCTAAATACACCGTCAATATTGTGTCCGAAGGGCATTAATGTTGTTTTGGTTTTAGGCTGTTAACTTAAAAAAGGCGCTTAGCGCCTTTTTTATTGGCTTAAATTTGTCACATGCCGTTTATTACTTCTCGTGTTTCTTTCCCATCTGCTATGCTGCCTCTTTACACGATCTTAAAGAGGAAGTTATGTCTGTGTCTTTAGCTATTGAAATTTCAATGTCCGCTGCCCCCGAGCAATGGGGCGAATCTGCCCTGCTGAGTTTTCAGTCTGATCATGCCACTATTCACATTAATGAAGAGCAAGACATTATTAGACAAATTCAAAAAGCCGCTCGCAAGCTCTCTACCATGGGGATCCCAGAAATTACTTTAACCGGCGAGTTGTGGCAAACTGAGTGGCGCTGGGCAGCTAATCAAGGTTTTTACAATCCGAAAACGGGGGCCAATGTCAATTGGGGCGAGGTCTCTGAGCAAGAAGCGTCACTGTTAGATACACGTAAGCTTGCCACCGAGTGGGTGCGTGAAATGATTAATAAAACCCCTGAAGATCTTGGTCCGAGTCAATTAGCGTTGCAGGCAGCTGAATTTTTATCTGAGTTAGACAGTAAGCACATTACTTATCGTTTTGTTAATGGTGAAGAGCTTTTAAAACAGGGTTACGTTGGTATCTACAATGTAGGCCGCGGCAGTGTGCGCCAAGGTGCCATGCTACAACTCGACTATAACCCGACTGGTAATCCTGATGCGCCTTATGATGTGGCACTGGTCGGGAAGGGGATCACCTTTGATTCTGGTGGTTACAGCTTAAAAGGTAACGACGGTATGTCGGTGATGAAAAGTGACATGGGCGGCGCAGCGACTGTCACTGGTGCCTTAGCATTAGCGATTACTCAAGGCTTAAAAAAGCGCGTGAAACTATTATTGTGCTGTGCTGAAAACTTAGTCAGTGGTCATGCTTTCAAGCTGGGCGATATCATTCAATATAAAAATGGTGTTTCAGTTGAGATTTTGAACACAGATGCTGAAGGTCGCTTAGTGCTAGCCGATGGCTTGATTGCCGCTTGTGAGTTGAACGCTAAGGTGATCATTGATGCGGCGACTTTAACGGGTGCTGCGAAAATGGCAGTAGGGCGTGATTATAATAGTATTTTAAGTATGGATGATGACTTGGTACATAAAACCCTAACCTGTGCACGAGAAGAAAATGAACAAGCTTGGCCTTTGCCTCTGGCGCCTTGGCATACGGAGCAAATAGGCTCAGCCTTTGCGGATATTGCTAATTCGGGAAGTGCAGAAGGAACTGCTGGCGCAAGTACCGCCGCCGCGTTTTTATCTAAGTTTGTCACCCATCCTGAAAAGAATTGGCTGCATTTTGATTTATCTGGCGCCTATCAAAAATCGCCAAATGATTTGTGGGCAGCAGGTGGTAAGGGCCATGGTGTGCGCACGATTGCCAAACTGTTACTTGAATTATAGATATACAGCTAGCACATAAAATTTATCAAACTTTTGATGCAAAATCGCCCTTACCCTGTGAAGTAAGGGCGACTTCGAAGGTCATACTATTTTCTTTTTTTATCTTTATACAAAGCAATATCTGCTTTTCTAAACAGCTCTAAGGCAGACATGGTTCGATGCCAGTTTTCATAGCCGATGCTAGCACTTAGCTTTAAGTCAGTTAAAGTTTTATCTTCCGCTATCATTTTGCGCAAACGTTGCTCAACCAACATGGTTGAATCTTGGGTGGTTGGCGTCAATATAATGGCAAATTCATCGCCGCCTAAGCGAAACACCATATCGGAATGACGCACGGCTTTAGTCAATACCCGAGCAAAAGCAGTTAATGCACTATCGCCTACTTGATGGCCCAAATTATCATTTACCAGTTTGAAGTCATTAAGATCGAGTAGCATCAAGGCTAGCCCTTGATCAGCGCGGCTACTGTGCTCAATTGACCGTGTAATACTTTCTTCATAATAGGCACGATTACCAATACCGGTTAAATGGTCTTTTAATGAAATAGCTTTTAGCTCAGACATTCTTAAGCAATGTTGTAGGGGCAATAATAATAACCGGTGTAATTCTTCTAATAGCGATAACGCCCTGTCATCTAATGGTTTTTCACAACGGTAGCTCATATGGCCGAGCTGCTCTTGTTTGCGATCATGAATAGCAAAGTTTTCGATATAGTCACTGCTCTTACGAAAGTCAGCGGTAAAAAAGCCTTGATCGGATTGGAAGCGAATACCAATGAATTTAACAAATCTTGCCGCTTGAGCGGCAAAATTGCGCATTAGTTCTTTCAGCTCTAGACTCTGTTGCAGCGCTTCAATAACTTCAAGCTTATCCTCGCTGCTTAGGACGATGCCGCTGTTGTACGCTATGGATAGACTTGCTGCTTCATTCAAGCTTGCTACTCTATTTAAATTATCCATATTTCCCTCACTGCCAAAATTACAACGCAAAATTCATATCTAATCTATGCAGAGAGTGTGCCAGTTATTATTTTTTGTTCAGAAAGCTAAATAAGTAGAAATTGACTAACATTAAAACAATTACTTAAGAGGAATACCTGCTTGTTAGAGTTTGTCTTGTTGTTATTACTTGCTGTTATTAATGTGGCAATTTTCCGCCGTTTGGCGTTGCCGGCTATCCTTGCCTACCTGTTTACTGGCTTGCTCATTGGTCCATCAGGGTTGTCTTTCTTTGCTGATTTTCATGGCATGGACTTGATTGCAGAATTAGGCATTGCTTTTTTAATGTTTTCTCTTGGCCTTGAGTTTTCCCTGCCCAAGCTTATTACCATGCGAGGTTTAGTGTTTGGCTTGGGCGGCGCTCAAGTTTTTTTATCCTCTATATTGTTTTTTATTGTTGCGTTACTCGCAGGCACTTCTTGGCAGCAAGGGGTTGTGATTGCAGGCGCATTATCCATGTCTTCAACGGCAATTATTATTAAGCAGCTGGTTGAGCAACAGAAAATCCATACTCGTCGAGGCCAGTTAGCGGTAAGTGTTTTGCTATTCCAAGATCTTGCTGTGATGCCTTTACTGATTGTGGTGCCCATTTTAGCGGTGCCGGTAATGAGCTCTGGTGACATCGCGCTGTCACTCATTATCGCGATGGCAAAAGGGTTAGTGGCGGTGCTGTCTATTTTAGCGATAGGAAAGTGGTGCTTGCCGCGTTTATTTCAAGAGATAGCCAGCGATCAATCTGACGAGCTATTTGTTTTAATGACCCTGCTTGTAGCGCTATTGGCCGGTGGGCTTACCCATATGCTTGGCTTATCGATGGCTTTAGGGGCGTTTTTAGCGGGGATGATGCTCAGTGAAAGCCATTATAAGCATCAATTGGAAGCGGACATTCGTCCTTTTCGCGATGTGCTAATGGGCTTGTTTTTTGTCACTATTGGTATGCTTATTGATTTAGCCGTGCTTGCTGAATTTTGGCTAGAGTTGATTGGCATTGTCGCAGTCTTGATGCTTACTAAGATGCTCATTGTGGCGTTATTAGCCAAGCTTTTACAGCAGCGAAATACGGATGCGATTGCAGCGGGCATGATGCTGTGTCAAGTGGGCGAATTTGGTTTTGTGTTGGTCGCATTAGCCAACAAATATGAATTACTTAGCGCAACGCAGTCTTCGATTATTGTTGCGGTTGGGGTGATATCAATGGCCTTAACACCGCCGCTGGTTAAATATAGCCATAAGCTCAGTGTTGATCTTTTGCATAGCTCTGAGGCGTTACTGAAAAAGCGCAAACCTTTGCCTGGAGAATTCACCGATCATGTGATTATTTGTGGTTATGGCCGCGTTGGCCAAACTATTGCGCGCTTTTTAAAAACAGAAAACATTAGCTATGTGGCCCTTGACCGTGATCCTATGCGGATCAAAGAATCTGTCAGTGGTGGCGAATCAGTGGCATTTGGCGATGCTTGTCGCCGTGAAATTTTACTGATGCTAGGGGTCTGTAAGGCAAAACTGGTCATTATTACGTTTCATAATCATAAAAAGACCTTGAGCATGCTGAATACTATTTCGTTATTAAACCCCGATGCAAAGGTGTTAGTGCGGACCAAAGACGATAAAGATATTGTTGAATTGAAGGCCAATGGTGCGGCAGAAGTCGTTCCTGAAGTGTTGGAAGGCAGTTTAATGCTGGTCTCTCATGTCCTACTCATGTCAGGCGTTCCTATTTCTAAAATTATTAAAAAAATGCAACAAGAGCGGGAAAACCAATACCAGCATTTACATAGCTTTTTTCATGGTGAAACCAGTGAAAATAAAGCGGAGCATCAGAGTGAACGGTTACATGCAGTTGAGATGCTAGCCGGCTCGTTGGCAATTGGCCGTGCTTTAGTTCAGTTTGAGTTAGCTAATGTTGTAATTATGGAGTGGCGCCGTGATGGCAAGAATATCCTCGACACGGCCGACCCCTTTGAATTGATTGAACAAGGGGATATTTTGTTATTGTCAGGTGAAAGTAAAGACATTGAAATTGCAGAAAACCATCTGCTTTACGGGCGCTAAGTGGCTTGGCTGTTATCGATTGGTAATAGCCAGTTAATCGAATAAGAATGCTTGTAATGCTTCCATTTGATTATGGCAGTCCTGATAACCGAGTTGAATAAGTTCTCTAGTGTAATTTTGTTCAAACATTAAGTATGACGTTAAGGTCGATTGGCTGCCTTTTTTAATTCCGAGGCTGCGTAATAATAGTTTCACGCTTAATGGCAAGGCATCGTAATGTTTATCGGCGATGTGATTAAAGCCCTGACTGGGCTTGATAACAAAGCTTTCAATGGTTTTGAGCTGCATCGGATGTTGCTGCGTTTGCTCAAGTAAGGCGAGGGTGCTGTTAACGCGATTTAGGCGCTCTAAGTCTGAATTCAGCGTATCGGTAAAAATCGTATCCAGTAAATGCCCAGAAATTTCTGAAATATTAGGTACGTGACGGGGCGCGTTAGGTTTGATCCTCGGTTGCTCTAAACTGATCACGAGTATTTTTTCAGCCCCTAGGTGAATGGCGGGGCTTAATGGTGAAAGCTGGTGAACGGAGCCATCACCATAATAATCCTGCCCTATTTGGCAAGGCGGGAATAGCAAAGGAATCGCTGATGTCGCCAGTAAGTGCTCTGCATTTAAAATAGCATTGACGCCTTTTCGCTTAGCACGCTGCCATGGTTGATGATTACCATTAGACTGAAAAAAACTAATGGAATCGCCTGTCGTATAATCCGAGGCCGTTATTGCGGCTGCGTTAATCGCGCCAGCAAGAATATTGCGGTCTATTCTTTCAAACTCCATATACCGATTTAGAAGCTCGCGCAGTGGCGTATTATCAAGTAATGAAAAGCCCGGTTTGTATGCGTAATCAGCTTGAAAGCTGGCGCAAAAATTACGTAATATTTTACCGCTAAGTTGCAGCATGTCTGTTTGGTAGACTTGATTGGTGCGAAAATTTCGCCACATGAAGTCGAGTTTTTTCACTCCAAGCCTAAAACAACTCGCATAGCAGGCCAATGCAGCAATATTAATGCCGCCAGCGGAGGTGCCACACAAAATATTGAAAGGGCTATGGTGATTCCTCGGGTAAAGCTCGGCTATGGCTTTTAATACCCCTACTTGGTAGGCCGCGCGCGCGCCGCCACCGGTTAATAATAAAGCGCAAGATTTTGTTTTCATGTCTTTAGCTTAGCTTTATTTACCTAAGTATATGAAAGTTTTACGACTAATATTTATAGATAAGTGTCTTGAAGCTGGCAGGGCATATGGGGGGAGTAGTAGGTTGCCAACATATGTTATTCAACAGGCATTAAAAAGGGCGCACGAGGCGCCCTGTAGAAGAGTTAACTATTTGCTTATTTTAGCGCCGCAATAATTTTTGCGACGACAGCGTCAACCGCCACTTCTTCTTTCTCGCCGGTGCGACGGTTTTTGTATTCAACCAGTTGATTGTCTAAGCTACGGTCGCCGATGACAATCGCGTGAGGAATGCCACATAGCTCCATGTCTTTAAACATAACGCCCGGGCGCTCTTTACGATCATCAAACAATACATCAACGCCAGCTTCAGTGAGTGCTTGGTAGAATTGTTCTGCTACTTCGGCTACGCGATGAGATTTATGCATATTCATTGGAATAATCGCAACAGTAAACGGCGCGATAGACTCAGGCCAGATGATACCGGCGTCATCGTTATTTTGTTCAATCGCTGCCGCAACAATACGAGAAACGCCAATACCGTAACAACCCATGGTCATTACTTGGTTTTTACCCTGCTCGTTTAACACCGCGGCGTTCATTGATTTAGAGTAGTTGTCACCCAGTTGGAAGATATGACCCACTTCAATACCACGCGCGATTGATAGCACACCTTGTCCGCATGGGCTTGGATCGCCAACCACCACATTACGTATGTCAGCCACTTCAGGCTCAGCCGCATCGCGGCCCCAGTTGATGCCAAAGTAATGTTTACCGTCTTCATTGGCACCGGCACCGAAGTCGCTCATTGCGGCAACGCTGCGATCGGCAATAACAGGGATAGATAATTTCACGGGGCCAAGTGAACCCGGTCCTGCGCCAACGGCGGCGCGAATTTCTTCTTCTGATGCGAACGTTAATGGTGCTGCAACATGCTCAAGTTTTTCAGCTTTGATTTCATTTAGCTCATGATCGCCGCGCACTAACAGTGCAATTAAGTCATGCTCAGATTCTTCATCCGCTTTTACGATTAGTGTCTTAACTGTTTTTTCAATCGGCAACTCAAATTGAGTAACTAATTCTTCAATGGTTTTCGCATTTGGCGTATCCACTAATTCCATTGTTTTAGTGGCTGCTGCACGAGGCGCTGTTGGTGCTAGCGCTTCAGCTTTTTCGATGTTCGCTGCATAATCGCTGCCATCAGAAAATACGATGTCATCTTCACCGCTTTGGGCTAATACGTGAAATTCATGTGACGCACTGCCGCCAATACTGCCGGTGTCGGCAATAACAGGGCGGTATTCTAGACCAAGGCGATCAAAGATACGGCAGTAAGCATCAAACATCACTTGATAGGTTTTTTCTAAACATTCTTGTGAAGTATGGAATGAGTAAGCGTCTTTCATGGTGAATTCGCGTGCACGCATTACACCAAAACGTGGGCGAACTTCGTCACGAAATTTAGTTTGTACTTGGTACAAGTTCAACGGTAACTGCTTGTAGCTAGAAACTTCTTTACGGACCAGTTCTGTGATCACTTCTTCGTGGGTTGGACCGAGGACAAAGTCGCGTTGATGACGGTCTTTAATGCGCAGTAATTCAGGACCAAACTTCTCCCAGCGGCCTGTTTCGTGCCATAAATCAGCAGGCTGAACCACTGGCATCAATATTTCGATGGCACCCGCTCGGTTCATTTCTTCACGAACAATTGTTTCTACTTTGCGTAATACGCGTAAACCAGTCGGCAACCAAGTGTATAAACCAGAGGCCAGTTTACGAACCATGCCGGCGCGCAGCATGAGTTGATGACTGATGACTTCAGCATCGCTTGGGGTTTCTTTCACTGTTGAAAGTAAGTAATTACTGGTGCGCATGTTAATCCTGTTGATTCTTGTTGTTTTAAAAATATTGCCAGAGTTTACCAGTGCTAGGGGAGTCAGCAAAGGGGTATCTACTTAGGGCGAGGTCGTGGTCGCGATTTCTAATACTTGATTCGTGTTCGCTATTACGCGCCAGCTGATATTTAGATCATATAAGCTCATGGCGTAGGTTTTTTCATCGGGTTTATTTTTTTTGTAAGCCGGCCTTGGATCTTGTTGCAGAACTTGCTCAATGAATGATAGCAATTCAGGATACTGACTGTTGAAATGCTGAATTTGCTGCTGTGCTAAGGGCGTGAATTCAACCGTCATCAAGTCGCTTCCGCTTGGTTTAGTAAAGTCTGTTGTCGCATCCATTAAGGCATCGGAATAGGGCAAATATGGCTTGATATCCAGGATTGGTGTGCCATTGAGTAAATCCAGCGCGCTAATCTGTAAGTATATTTGCTTGCCTTCCCGATAAACCCCCTCATTTCGCACAACCGACATGCCAATAGGATTAGGGCGAAAGGTTGTGCGAGTGGCAAACACGCCCATTTTTTCATTGCCGCCAAGGCGAGGTGGTCGCACCATGGGTTTCCAGCCCTGATCCATTGTCTCGTGAAAAACAAAGATCAGCCAAAGGTGGGATGAACTTTCTATTCCCTTTAAAGTATTGAGGTTATTGCAGTGTTCACTTAGCTTGATTCGGCCTTTTGCCGCTGGCACTAAACCCGGTTGGCGAGGGATGGCGAACTTTTGTCGGTATGGCGATTCAATGATGCCGATTTCATTGAAGATAAACTCACTCATTTGGCTCGGCTACTTTGATCGCTTGGCCATAGCATAGGCTGGCAGCGAGGCAGATATCATCAGATGTCTCAATACAACGAGTAAAAATAATCCCATTCGCACCCGCATCAGCTGCTGCAAGGCGGGCTTGAGTACGAGCGTCAGCTAAGGTTGGCTTGGCCTCATTAGCTTGTTGTTGGCAAGCCGATCCTTCAACAGTCATCAAGTGGATATAGTTTAAACTTTCTAATTGTGATTTGTCATAAACGGTAACTTGTGACGGTTTAAAGTATTGATCAAAGTTTTCTTTGTCGACGTTACTGTTAAAGCTGTATTGACTACAACCTGCGAGAAGTAATGGAGTCAGTAAAATATAAGCGCGCATAGAAGCCTACTGCGATGAAATATGTGGCATTTAGTGTACCAAAGATAATTCAATGCCGGGAAGTAAGATAATGACAGATTTGAAAAATAGCCTTAGTCGATATATCAACTAAGGCGTTTTATTTACGGACAAGGGTTTGGCTGGCGCTGGAAGATTTGGTTTATCTCATTGATAACCTCATCACTCAGCGTGACATCTGCACTACTAATATTGGTTTGTAATTGCGCCATAGTGGTTGCGCCGATGATATTTGACGCCACAAACGGTTGTTGGTTAACAAATGCAAGGGCCATCACGCTAGGATCCATTTGCAGGCTTTGCGCTAATGAGAAATAAGCCTGAGTTGCTTGCTCGGCTTGCGGGTTACTGTAACGTTGGAAGCGTTCAAATAAGGTTAATCGCGTATCACTTGGCCGTTGCCCGTTGAGATACTTCCCAGAAAGCACGCCGAAGGCGAGAGGGGAGTAAGCTAATAACTCTACGCCTTCACGTTGAGAAAACTCTGCTAAGCCTTGCTCAAAGGTGCGATTGAGTAAATTATAAGGGTTTTGAATGGTCACAATCTTCGGTAGGTTGTGTTTTTCTGCCAAGCGTAAATATTGGGCTACGCCCCAAGGCGTTTCGTTAGATACCCCGATATAGCGAATTTTTCCTGCTTGTACTAGCTCTTGCAGTGCTTCCAGTGTTTCGATGATGGGGGTGTAAGTTTCTTGTTCGGAATACTGATAGTTAAGCTGACCAAAAAAATTGGTTTGGCGCTCGGGCCAGTGGATTTGATATAAATCGATGTAGTCTGTTTTTAACCGGGTTAAGCTATCATTTAACGCTTGATGTATATTACGTCTATCAAGTGCCATGTTGGCACGGATCGAAACGCCGCGTCCAGTAGATGGTGCCGCGACTTTAGTGGCGAGTATGATTTGGTCTCGTTGCTGAGTCTTATCTAGCCAGCTGCCAATATACTGTTCTGTTAAACCTTGCGTTTCACCGCTGGGTGGCACGGGATACATTTCGGCGGTATCAATAAAATTGATTCCTTGGGCGAGGGCGTAATCGAGTTGCAGGTGAGCTTGTTGCTCGGTATTTTGTTCACCCCAAGTCATCGTACCCAGACATATTTTGCTGACTTCTAAGGAGCTGTGTGGAATTTTGTGATATTTCATTGGCTACCGCTAATTTTAGTTAAACAAAATGTCTACATGTATGGATAGGCTATATATCTATGTAGGTGACGTCCATAAAGCCAATCGCGTTTGCTTGCGAAGTAGCCATTTCTGGGCTACTAAAGCACGACTCTCTGCCAACGGCATTGGTCAGTATCAGTCCTTCACCCTCTGTGTCTCTGCAATCGACTATCCAACCACTTCCTTGAGTTGCAGGGGTTACATAGGCTTCAATTAATTCATTATTTTGATATAGCTGCTTTAATCCAGACATGTCCATAAAATTTACCTTTAATGATTAACACACATCCAGTTATAGCAGAAACAAAGAAAGTAAGGGAATAGGCAAAAACTCAACTTATCGCTAGAATGAGAGCCATACTCAATTATGAATGAAATAGGCTCATGCTCGATAACGGGTTTAAGGGACGATTTAATGAAAGTATTAGTAACAGGTGCAGCAGGATTTATTGGTAGCTATACGAGCTTACGCTTATTAGCGGACGGTCATGAAGTGGTTGGCTTGGATAATCTCAATGATTATTATGACCCACAATTAAAGTACGACCGTCTAGCAAGGCTAGAAGGTAAAGACGGCTTTAGATTTGTGAAACTTGATTTACAAGATAGAGAAGCCATGGCGGAGTTGTTTGCGCAAGAGCAATTTGACGGTGTTATCAATTTAGCCGCTCAAGCCGGCGTTCGATATTCATTAGAAAACCCACACTCTTATGTAGACTCAAATATAGTTGGCTTTGTTAATATTCTAGAAGGCTGTCGTCATCACCAAGTTAAGCATCTGGTTTATGCGTCATCAAGTTCGGTCTATGGCCTTAATACCCAAATGCCATTTTCAGTCGAGCACAGTGTCGACCATCCGGTTTCTTTATATGCAGCAACGAAAAAATCAAATGAGCTAATGGCGCATACTTACAGTCACTTATTTGCATTGCCGACCACGGGATTACGTTTTTTTACCGTTTATGGTCCATGGGGACGACCAGACATGGCGCTGTTTTTGTTCACTAAAGCGATTATGGAAGGTAAGCCCATTAATGTATTTAACTATGGCAAAATGCAGCGTGATTTTACTTACATCGACGATATTGTTGAAGGTGTAGTTCGCTCACTGTATAAAGTGCCGCAAGCAAATGCCGATTGGACGCCTGAACATTCTAGCCCAGCGCAAAGTTCCGCCCCTTATCGTGTTTATAATATTGGTAACAATCAGCCCGTGCAGTTAGGTTACTTTATCGAACAGATTGAAAAATGCTTAGGCATGGAGGCGCAAAAGAATATGATGCCAATCCAGCCCGGTGATGTTCCTGCTACGTTTGCGGATATTGATGCGTTGATTGAAGATGTGGGCTATAAACCGACCACATCCATTGAACTGGGTATTAGTCAATTTGTTGACTGGTACCGTGATTATTATCAAAAATAGAATATTGGGTTTTATACCCAAACGAATTCTCGCTGAATAGGTTTCTTGAAGTCGCTTGGGTACATCCTGTTTTAAAATGAAGGAAATATGTGTGTCTAAACCTGCTGTATTTATAGATCGTGATGGTGTACTGAATGTCGATCATGGTTATGTCTATGAAGTGGATGACTTTGAGTTTGTTGAAGGGGCGATAGAAGCTTGCCAAGAAATAAAACGCAAAGGCTATTTGTTAGTGTTGGTTACAAATCAATCCGGGATCGGTCGCGGCTATTATACTGAAGACGACTTTATGAATTTAACTGAGTGGATGGATTGGTCTCTTGCAGATAGAGATGTAGACCTCGATGGTATCTATTACTGCCCACATCACCCAGAAGCAACAGTTGAAGAATACAAACAAGTGTGTGAATGTCGTAAACCTGCTCCGGGGATGCTGCTCACTGCAACCAAAGAGCTAGGCATCGATTTAGCCAATTCATTTTTTGTCGGTGATAAGACGGCGGATATGCAAGCAGGGATTGCTGCAGGTGTTGGTACCAATGTATTAGTTGAAACCGGGAAAGCATTAACTGAAGAAGGTTTAGCGTTAGCTAATGGTAAATATGCTGATTTAGCGGCATTTGCTAGCACTTTAGTGAAGCAAAAGTAAACGTATCGTTCGCTTTTTGAGCGAACGGGTTGAAAGTGTGAAAAACTTCAAAAAAAGCCTTGCGCTGAAATTGAATCTCTCTATAATGCGCAACCACTGACACGGCACAGCGCAAGGCGCAACGCAACATCAGCGAGTGAGAGGCTTCGGTTTCTCACCAGAAAGATAAATCGAAAATTTCTCGAAATTAACGATTGACTTTCAAATCGGCTAGCGTAGAGTGCGCAGCCCTGACGAGGTAAAGCGAAAGCCACTGAGTCAACGCTCTTTAACAATTTAATCATGCAATCTGTGTGAATACTCATGTTGTTTAACTTCGGTTGACAACGCAATGGTAACGAATCGCCAAAACGATTTATTTATCAATGTAATTTCTGAGTGTTCATACAGAACAAATCGAATATCACTTAGGTGATGTTCAAAACAGAATTCATTGAGCAGGTCTTCGGACCAAAAAAACTTTAATTGAAGAGTTTGATCATGGCTCAGATTGAACGCTGGCGGCAGGCTTAACACATGCAAGTCGAGCGGTAACAGAGAGAAGCTTGCTTCTCTGCTGACGAGCGGCGGACGGGTGAGT
>NZ_JAIMJA010000060.1 GCF_021295315.1 Motilimonas cestriensis
AAGCAGGTACCTTATCAACTGACTTTACCGTGGCGACCTTAGATGATGCCATTGCTGATAGTGGTGAAAAATTCAACGTGTCACTGGGTAACACCAACGGCGGCAGCTACGAGAACTTAGTGAAAGGCACCTCGGTAGTTGAAACCACCATCAATGACCAAACTGGCAGCGATGAGATTCCGGGCAGCGAGGACACCACCACCTTGACCTTAAGTGGTGCGACTAGCGTAGTCGAAGGGGAAAGCGCGACTTACACAGTGAGTGTGGACAACGCGCCCGCGACTGACTTAACGGTCCAAGTGATCACCGGTCATATCACCACCGACAACGGTGACGTGATTGCACAAACCCAAGAGGTAGTGATCAAAGCGGGCACTCTATCAACTGACTTTACGGTTGCAACCCTTGATGATGCCATTGCCGAAGGCAATGAACTATTTAACGTCACGCTAGGCACCACCACTGGCGGTGGTTTTGAAAACTTAGTTAAAGATAATACAGTGGTACAAACTACTATCACCGACAATGATAGTACCAGCTTAATTGTGAACCCGAACACCAATGCCAACAATGTTGACGTTATAGAAGGTGAGCAAGCGACCTTCACGGTTAATGTGGGCAAAGCGGCCGTGGGCAGCGTGTTGACCCTGTCACTGGCAGATGGCACGGCGGATGGCAATGACTATGAAGCCGCTTTTGAAGTGAGTTTAGATGGCGGCCAAACATGGGCGGTATCAAACGGCCAAGTCGTCTTGACGAATGGCGGCGATCAAGAAGTGCTCGTGCGCACACAAACCATTGATGACGCCATCAAAGAAACACCTGAAACCTATTCATTAAATGCTGAGTTAGTGAGCGGCGCAGATACCTTGAACGCAGCGGGTACCGCGACCATTACTGATGACAGCATCGTGACCCCTCCGACACCAGAAGATACCACGACGCTGAAATTAAGCGGCGATGAAACGGTTGTTGAGGGTGAAAGCGCGACTTACACCGTGAGCGTGGATAAGGCGCCCGCGACGGATTTAACGGTCCAAGTGATCACCGGTCATATCACCACCGATAACGGTGACGTGATTGCACAAACCCAAGAGGTAGTGATCAAAGCGGGCACTCTATCAACTGACTTTACCGTGGCGACCTTAGATGATGCCATTGCAGACAGCGGTGAGAAATTCAACGTGTCATTGGGTAACACCAACGGCGGTAGCTACGAGAACTTAGTGAAAGGTAACTCGGTCATCGAGACTACCATCAATGACCAAACCGGCAGCGACAAAGTCCCAGGCGTCGAAGACACCACCACTTTAACCTTAAGCGGTGCGACGACAGTAGTGGAAGGTGAAAGCGCGACTTACACTGTGAGCGTGGATAAGGCGCCTACGACGGATTTAACGGTCCAAGTGATTACCGGTCATATCACCACCGATAACGGTGACGTGATTGCACAAACCCAAGACGTGGTCATTAAAGCGGGCACCTTATCAACTGACTTTACCGTGGCGACCTTAGATGATGCCATTGCAGACAGCGGTGAGAAATTCAACGTGTCACTGGGTAACACCAACGGCGGCAGCTACGAGAACTTAGTGAAAGGCACCTCGGTAGTTGAAACCACCATCAACGACCAGACTGGCAGCGATGAGATTCCGGGCAGCGAGGACACCACCACCTTGACCTTAAGCGGTGCGACTAGCGTAGTCGAAGGTGAAAGCGCGACTTACACCGTGAGCGTGGATAAGGCGCCAGCAACAGACTTAACGGTACAAGTGATCACCGGTCATATCACCACCGACAACGGTGACGTGATTGCACAAACCCAAGACGTAGTCATTAAAGCGGGCACCCTATCAACTGACTTTACGGTTGCAACCCTTGATGATGCCATTGCTGACAGTGGTGAAAAATTCAACGTGTCATTGGGTAACACCAACGGCGGCAGCTACGAGAACTTAGTGAAAGGTAACTCGGTCATCGAGACTACCATCAATGACCAGACTGGCAGTGATGAGATTCCGGGCAGCGAGGACACCACCACCTTGACCTT
>NZ_JAIMJA010000061.1:0-1212 GCF_021295315.1 Motilimonas cestriensis
TCCCAGGCGTCGAAGACACCACCACTTTAACCTTAAGCGGTGCGACGACAGTAGTGGAAGGTGAAAGCGCGACTTACACTGTGAGCGTGGATAAGGCGCCTACGACGGATTTAACGGTCCAAGTGATCACTGGTCATATCACCACCGATAACGGTGACGTGATTGCACAAACCCAAGACGTGGTCATTAAAGCGGGCACCCTATCAACTGACTTTACGGTTGCAACCCTTGATGATGCCATTGCTGATAGCGGTGAGAAATTCAACGTGTCATTGGGTAACACCAACGGCGGTAGCTACGAGAACTTAGTGAAAGGCACCTCGGCAGTTGAAACCACCATCAATGACCAAACTGGCAGTGATGAAATTCCGGGCAGCGAGGACACCACCACCTTGACCTTAAGCGGTGCAAGCACTGTGGTTGAAGGGGAAAGCGCGACTTACACCGTGAGTGTGGATAACGCGCCAGCGACTGATTTAACGGTACAAGTGATCACTGGCCACATCACCACCGATAACGGTGACGTGATTGCGCAAACCCAAGACGTGGTGATCAAAGCAGGCACTCTATCAACTGACTTTACCGTGGCGACCTTAGATGATGCCATTGCAGACAGCGGTGAGAAATTCAACGTGTCACTGGGTAATACCAACGGCGGCAGCTACGAGAACTTAGTGAAAGGCACCTCGGTAGTTGAAACCACCATCAATGACCAAACTGGCAGTGATGAGATTCCGGGCAGCGAGGACACCACCACCTTAACCTTAAGCGGTGCGACTAGCGTAGTCGAAGGTGAAAGCGCGACTTACACCGTGAGTGTGGATAACGCGCCAGCGACTGATTTAACGGTACAAGTGATCACTGGTCATATCACCACTGATAACGGTGACGTGATCGCACAAACCCAAAACGTGGTGATCAAAGCAAGTACCTTATCAACTGACTTTACCGTGGCGACCTTAGATGATGCCATTGCTGACAGTGGTGAAAAATTCAACGTGTCATTGGGTAACACCAGCGGCGGCAGCTACGAGAACTTAGTGAAAGGCACCTCGGTAGTTGAAACCACCATCAATGACCAAACCGGCAGTGATGAGATTCCGGGCAGCGAGGACACCACCACCTTAACCTTAAGCGGTGCGACTAGCGTAGTCGAAGGTGAAAGCGCGACTTACACCGTGAGTGTGGATAACGCGCCAGCGACTGATTTAA
>NZ_JAIMJA010000061.1:1312-1948 GCF_021295315.1 Motilimonas cestriensis
CGGTACAAGTGATCACTGGCCATATCACCACTGATAACGGTGACGTGATCGCACAAACCCAAAACGTGGTGATCAAAGCAGGTACCTTATCAACTGACTTTACCGTGGCGACCTTAGATGATGCCATTGCTGACAGTGGTGAAAAATTCAACGTGTCACTGGGTAACACCAACGGCGGCAGCTACGAGAACTTAGTGAAAGGCACCTCGGCAGTTGAAACCACCATCAATGACCAAACTGGCAGCGATGAGATTCCGGGCAGCGAGGACACCACCACCTTGACCTTAAGCGGTGCAAGCACTGTGGTTGAAGGGGAAAGCGCGACTTACACCGTGAGTGTGGATAAGGCGCCGGCGACTGATTTAACGGTCCAAGTGATCACCGGTCATATCACCACCGATAACGGTGACGTGATTGCACAAACCCAAAACGTGGTGATCAAAGCAGGTACCTTATCAACTGACTTTACCGTGGCGACCTTAGATGATGCCATTGCCGACAGCGGTGAGAAATTCAACGTGTCACTGGGTAACACCAACGGCGGCAGCTACGAGAACTTAGTGAAAGGTAACTCGGTCATCGAGACTACCATCAATGACCAAACCGGCAGTGATGAGATTCCGGGCAGCGAGGACA
>NZ_JAIMJA010000062.1 GCF_021295315.1 Motilimonas cestriensis
GTAAACGCCCCATGATCCCACGGGCTGATGTTGCTAATGTTTGAAGTTCCAAGGCAGGAGCGCATCGATATCTGGCTCCGCTTTCGCTAACTCCTGCATACACTTGACCATGTAGTCATAGAGGATGAGACCGTTGGCTTTCGCGGTTTCAACGATGCTGTAAAGCATCGCGCTCGCTTCAGCTCCGTTAGGGTTGGTCGAGAAGAGCCAGTTCTTTCTCCCAATAACCAGCGGCTTAATTGCGCGTTCAGCGCGATTATTGTCGATAGATAAGTGACCATCATCGATATAGCGGATGAGCTTTGGCCATTGGCCGAGCGTGTATTTTATCGCCTTACCCAGCGGGCTAGACTCTATCACTTGTTGAGTTGTCATCCACTCGTACAACTCATCCAGTATTGGCTTGGCATGCTGTTGACGCTCTGCTTTTCGTTTTTCCGAAGACGCACCTTTTAAGCGGGATTCTATCCCATAGAGCTTCTGGATTTTGGCCAGCGCTTTATCCGCTTTTCCTATCTTACCTTTACCTTGAAGCTTCTTCGCATCCATGAACTTACGCCGTGCATGCGCCAAGCAGCCAACATTAGTGACTTGATGAAGCCCATCATAGGCACCATAGCCATCGGTTTGCAGATAACCACTATAATCTCCCAAGAAGGCAACAGGGCATGCCCTCGCGCGACTGTTTTGATAGTCGTACAAGGCGATATTTTTTATATTAGGGAGTGCGGCACCTGGCGAGTCTGCGCCCGAGCAGTAAAGCCACATGTAGCACTGCTTATCTTCCTTGAGGACATTGAGCGGTGTTTCATCCGCTTGAATCACCATTTGCTCTAGTAGGTGCGCTTTCAAGGCTGCGTAAAGTGGTGCGAACTTCTCACTGACTTGGATAACCCACCTTGCCATGGTGGTTCGTGATAGTTCGATACCCGATTGAGTGAACAGCGACTCTTGGCGATACAGTGGCATCGCGTATTGATATTTGCCAAGGATGATATTGGCCAGCAAGCTTTCTGTCGCGAAGCTTTTAGGGATGATGCTTTGCGGCACTGGCTTTTGAACGATGCGGCTTTTGTCTTCTGTTTGCTCGCAATGGCGGCAAGCATATTTAGGACGAACATATTCCAGCACTTTGAGCACCGCTGGTGTGAACTCCAACTTTTCACTGCGGTCTTCACCGATTTTATGCAGACTATACTCGCAGTAAGCGCACTGCTTTTCATGGTCGTCTAAATCAAGTTCGATAACCTCACGAGGCAAGGTCTTTGGAAGTGGCTTGCGTTTACCACGTTTCTTCGTGGTGGTCGTCGTGACCTCAACTTCTTCTTTAGCGGCTTCACATTCCACTTCGTTGAAGAGGTCACCTTGAGATTCATTGTAAGGCTTTAACGCCTCCGAGCGTTTAGCGAACTGGCGGTCGAAGGCCAGCTTGAGCTGTTCAAGTAGCGACTGGC
>NZ_JAIMJA010000063.1 GCF_021295315.1 Motilimonas cestriensis
TTAACGGCCGTGAAACAGAGCGTAAGATATTGTCGGCCGATGGTAGCCGCCTGCTACATACCCACTCTGAATATGATGAAGCCGGTCGCCTGAAGAAACTGGTTACCAGTGAGGCCAAGTGGGGTGATAAGCAGCTGGGTCGCGCTGAAATTCAATATGACTACGACGCTGTTGGTAATCGCCGTCGGATTACCACTATTCATCATCAGTCCGATGGTCAAACCGCCACAGACGTTGACTGGTATGCCTATGATATTGATAACCGGATGACGGTGAGTCAAGGACAACTGTATAACCAAAAAATCATGGGCGGCAACGAGGGCAGTCAAGTCATTGAATACGACATCATGGGGCGGCGTAAACACGAGTTCAGCTGGTTTAAAGCCGAGCGCAACGACATTGAGGTGATGGTTAAGCAGCAGACCAAACTGGGCTACGACAACAATGGCCACCTAAACAGTGCTGTGGTGATGGAATACCGCGACCCTCACGCCTTTTTACACCATGGTAGCGTGTCACAAGTCAGCTCAATGAGTCGCACCAACAGCCTCACTGGCCATGCCAGAGAGCAGATAGATGAAAGTGTTGAATATGGCTACGACCAAGGCCGCATCGTGGTTGGCAGCGGTCGTCATAATAAGCAGACCACCCGTTTTGGATATACTGATGGTCAGCTTTACAGCCAGACAGTGCGTGATAAACAAGACGCCATGATATTGCAAACCAGCTTTGAGTATCACCACAGTGGGCAAGTAAAAACGCAATACAGCCGCTATATGAAAGAAGGGCGCACCGACACCACTACCACCGAATTCAAGGGCTGGGAAAGTTATCAGCGCAGTGACATCAAGGCAACAAGTGATGGCGATGGCTATCGCGACAGTCATACCACCCTGCACTATAACGCGGTAGGGCAACTGCAACGAACCGCCAGCAACCAGAATGAAAACGTGCGCGAAGTGCTCATGGATAGCAAGGGACAAATTGCTCTGCAGCTGGACAACGGTAAACTGAGTGCACAACTGGCAGTGGGAGGCAATCAACTGGGCAACCTGACCGCGGATAAACTGGACGCCGACTTGCTGGACGACAGTGCAGCAGAGGTGGGCACCCAGCCTGGCGCCTATACGGTACGTCAGGGCGACACCCTGCAGACTGTCTCCCAGAAGGTGTATGGTGACAGCCGTTACTGGTATTTGATAGCGGATGCGAATGCGATGGGGCCAGAGGGTGAACTGACCCCGGGCAAATCCCTGATTATTCCGAACCAGCATACGCAAAGCTACAACGGCGCAGAGAGCTTCAAGCCGTATAATGAAAGTGACATTTTAGGGGACATCAACCCCAATGCCATTGCGCCGCCGCCACCGAGTAAGAGCTGTAACCCGATAGCGATGATAGTGATGGC
>NZ_JAIMJA010000064.1 GCF_021295315.1 Motilimonas cestriensis
GATTTCACCTCGCGGTGAACACCCTTGCATAGGCTAACGGTTCTCTCTCGATTGAGCCCGTAGAGGACTTTCACCTCCTAGATCAACGCCATGCTCGGCGCACACACTTGAATATAGGGTGTCGGCTGCGCGACACCTATTCTTATCTGTTAGGGGGTTTGCTTTGGTTCAAGCCAATATTTTGAAGCGATTGATTTCGTAAAATACATAAACCCAAAAATTGAAAAGAATGATAAAAATGTTGTAAATGTAACCCATAATTCTGTGCTTTGAGTTCTCCAAACACATTCATTCATAATTGCAAATAGTAAAGAAAGCCCAGACCAGTTATTTGTTAACAAACTCCAGCCTTCTTCAGATAAATAAATTTGCCCTTCCAACGCTCTTTTTAATACACTCTTACCAAATCTTTGGCTGATAAAGAGTATTAAACCAAACACTCCAAAGCCAATTGAAGTTTTAATTTTTATAAACACCTCGTTCTCAAAAGCGATTGTTGCGCCTCCTAAAGATGCCACTAAAATCAAAGTAATAAAAGGAAGCACTGGTATTTTCCGATGTTTATAAAACTCAAAAGCTGAAAACAAAACTGTAGAGACAATAATTGCATAGATAGCAGGTGTTATCCCCCAAACTTTGCTAGCTACGAAAAAGATGACTATTGGTGCAATTTCATAAAATATATGTTTATTTAAATATTGATTAATAATGTTCATATTACGGAGTTCCCCCTAACGTCTGCCTCATGGGCAAAGTGCAATTGGCGGCTTTTGTGAGTGTTTTTTCACAAAAGGTGCCAAGTGTACTTTGTCCTATGCAGGCACTTGTTAGGCAATTCTATCAATGCAACCCTACGCCTGTCAGGCTAATTTTTGAATCTATAAGCGTTAATTGAAGTGACAACATAAAATCACCATTTACTGTTGTACTACCAACCTTCCAAACTACAACAACCTCATTCTCTCTACGAAGAATACTGAGAAACTGCTTTTCTTTTCCTATTGAAACCAATACTGGGTTATTTTCCCATTGATCTAATATGTCCACTTTGTGATCAGGGTCTTCTCGATCTTCATCTGTAAAAAATTGAGAATATCTATTCCAGTCTTTTGCTCTGCAACCTTCGATAATCTCGTCAAATATCGGATCTACTATATCTAAAATTTCAGTATCTGATTTTTCTTCAATTTTCATACGAACACACTCCTTTGCTAGATATTACGTTTTCGACCTTCCGCCTAACGAGCCTGTAGAATTACTCGTTTTAAGATATATTTTTATGATGCACCAAACCATAGCTGAGTTCTTGTTTTGACTCAATTGTTTAGTCTTTTTCTGCTGGAATGAAGATTATCTTGAGTTGGCGTTTTTTATGAGGCGTTTGAGGCTGGTTTTG
>NZ_JAIMJA010000065.1 GCF_021295315.1 Motilimonas cestriensis
AAATATCAGGACATCCATCACTTTTTGCACTAATTCACATCCTGAGCCATAGTTTAAAAACCACTTATTGAGCAGGATGTGGCCATGACTTTACCTCGCGGGAAGTTGATCTGCCCTGAATCAACGCCCTACTATCATGTCACCAGCCGTTGCGTGCGCCGTGCTTTTTTATGCGGTATCGATCACTACACCCACCAAAGTTACGAACATCGCAAACCTTGGGTGCTTGAAAAGCTTAAGCAACTGGCCAGTATATTTACCATCGATGTTTGTGCTTACGCCATTATGAGCAATCATTACCATTTGATACTGCACATTAATTTAGCTGAAAACCGCAATCTATCAGATAGTCAAGTTGCAGCGCGTTGGCAGCAGTTGTTTGCCATGCCTATGCTGGTGGATGATTGGCTTGTTGGTAAAGAGCAAGATAATGCACAACAAGAAGCAGTGGCTGAGTTGATTGCAAAATGGCGCATTCGACTCCAAAGTATTAGCTGGTTTATGCGCTGTTTAAATGAAGATATTGCGCGCAAGGCCAATCAAGAGGACTGCTGTAAAGGGCACTTCTGGGAAGGCCGCTTTAAAAGCCAAGCTTTGCTTGATGAACAAGCTTTACTTACCTGCATGGCTTACGTTGATTTAAATCCCATTCGTGCCAATATGTGCCAGCGCGTTGAAGAGCAAGAATTCACCTCAATTTACGAGCGAGTTCAGCAATATAAAGCGAAACCGAATGACCAGATGGTGAAGTCCGAGCTGCTACCCTTTGAGCGCCAATTCGATACTCGCCAACCCCATGAAATTCCATTCTATTTTGAAGAGTACCTGCAACTGGTTGATTGGACGGGACGCGCCATTCGTAATGATAAGCGCGGCTATATTCCCGCCGAAGAACCCAAGTTATTACATGAGCTGGGCATTGAACAAGATAGCTGGCTGCAACTGGTTAGTCACTTTAGCCGAAGCTTTGGCAGCGCCGCAGGCAGCTGGGAGCATCTGACTGTGCACAGTAGAAAGGCTGGCCACAGCTGGACACGAGGACAAACGGCATGTAATCGACTGAGTGGGTTCGGATAATACTAACTAACTCGTCGTATAACCATGCTATCTAGCCAGCTTCTATCAGCTGGTGGAGTCATGCCTAATTTCTATCAATCCGCTCAGAACTTAGCATTTCAGTTCAATTTTCCAGTTTTAAACGAACCGACAGTAGATGCTCTAGTCGCAAATCAGTAAATAAGATTTGGCAATTGTTGTGGTGGCTTGGTCTAAAATAGCCTATTTATTTTGGTGGGTGTCCCAGCTTTCA
>NZ_JAIMJA010000066.1 GCF_021295315.1 Motilimonas cestriensis
CTGAT
This sequence comes from Motilimonas cestriensis, assembly GCF_021295315.1. GTDB lineage: Bacteria > Pseudomonadota > Gammaproteobacteria > Enterobacterales > CBDFNC01 > Motilimonas > Motilimonas cestriensis. The sequence continues at coordinate 6 of NZ_JAIMJA010000066.1, forward strand.
TGGCGCAAGGACTCAGCAGGTGTCAGTACTGGGCGAGCATCAGTACGATGAAAATACAGGGCTGCTTGCGTTTGATACCGATGGGAATGGCGTCAAAACACAATATCTTTATGATGCCATTGGCAGACAGTGGAAAGTGATCCGTGATGCTGATGGTGACAAGCTGACCACAGAGTATGGCTACAACAATAAAGGCCAACAAATCTGGATAGATGTCGAAGGCGAACGGACCGACATCCAATTTGATAATAACAATCGCCAGGTTAGGGTGAGTCAAGGTGGTGTGGCCACCGAATATGTCTATGACGGTCTGGGCCGAGTGGTCAATCAGATAGAAGGTGGGTTAGTCGGTGACAGTGTGCTAGAGGAGCGCATCACCGCCTATCATTATGATGCTCAGGGTAACCAAGTTAAGTCGAAAGTTCGCTCAGGCAAAGACTGGAAGGGAGCGAAGAGCAGCCAAACCGTTAATTACGAATATAATCGTGCAGGACAGCGCACCGCGCAAAGCGTAGTCGCCGAAGGCACTGGGGTCACGCGTACCCTGTACAACGAGCTGGGGCAGGTTCGATTCCAGGTTAATGCGCTCAATTATGTGACCGAGCTGTTTTATGATGCGGCGGGACAGGTCACACACAAACGCCAGTATGCAGGCGTCGTGAGCGGCGGTGACTGGACAGAAGCGGCGGTCGCAGAGCGTATCCATGCCAGTGAAGCCGATGATAGAGTGACGGAATATCGATATGATGCTGATGGTCGCGTGACGCTGGAAATAAACCCAGCCGGCTATGGGACAGGGTATCAGTACAATGATAATGGTCGGGTGGTCACGACCACACGCTATAGCACAAAAGTCACAGAGCCGGGCTGGGAAACCGCGGCGGACAACCGCCTCACCCGCACGGTTTATAACGATAAAGGCGAACTCTGGTTCAGCATCGGCAGCAAAGGTGAAATCACGGAGCGTCGCTATGACAAGGTTGGGCGGCTCAGCCATACCATGCGTTATGATGCGGCATTCCTGCCTGCGGATAACAGTGATGCCAGCCTGATAGCGTTACTTAGCGCATTGCAAGAGGCAGATGCCGCCACGACCCGCACCGAATTGCGGGTGTATGATAGCCTAGGTCGCTTGCGTTTTAGCCAGGACGGCGATGGCTTTTTGGTGGAGTACCAATATAACCGCTTATCGCAGACGGTACGCAAGCGTGAGTATATTGATAATCAGGCGGTGAGTAAGGCATTGCAAGAGGTGCAAGCTGGGCAGACAGAGCAGAGCTTGTATGAATC
>NZ_JAIMJA010000067.1 GCF_021295315.1 Motilimonas cestriensis
TGACGTGGTTTAATTGATACGACTAACCCAGTTAAGACATAATTGATTTAACTGGAGATTGAAATGACAACACGTAAAACCTATTCAAAAGAATTCAAACTTGATGCCATTGCACTGGTACGAGAGCAAAGTTACAGCATTGCTGAAGCCGCTAGAAATTTAGAGGTCACACCTCAGCTACTCGGCCGCTGGATAAAAGAAGCTGAAAATGATGATGGCCATGCATTTCGAGGAAATGGCAAGCTGACACCAGAGCAGGAAGAGATCAGCAAGCTCAAAGCACAAGTAAAACGCTTAGAAATGGAGCGTGAAATACTAAAAAAAGCGACGGTCTTCTTTGCCAAAGAAACGAAGTAAAATACGCGTTTATTGCCCAAAATAAGAAGATCTGGCCGGTGATATTAATGTGTCACGTGTTGGGTGTGAAAAACAATAATTACTACAGCTATCAAAAGCGAAAATCCCTGGCCCCTGTTGATACAGAGCGTCAAGATATGTTGCAGTGGGTGAAAGATATTGCCGAGTTTAGTGATAATACCTATGGACAAAGGCGCATTCAAAAGGCGTTGAATTCACTGGACTACCCTGTTGGACGCAGGAAAACAGCGCAACTGATGAAAGAAGCAAACGTTTGGGTGCGCTATAAAAAGAAGTATAAAGCAACAACCAACAGCGACCACAACAAGCCTGTATATGAAAATGAGCTTGAACAAGATTTCGATGTTCAATACGCCAATCAAGCGTGGGTTCAAGATATTACCTACATATGGACGGCTGAAGGATGGCTGTATTTAGCCGTCGTAATCGACCTCTATTCCCGTAAAGTGGTTGGTTGGAGTATGGGCAGCAGAATGAAAGCAAAGCTTGTTTGCGATGCGCTAACAATGGCTATCTGGCAACGAAAACCTAAAGCGGGTTTGATAGTACACTCAGATCAAGGCGTTCAATATGCGAGCCATCAATATAGGCGAATACTGAAGCTGCATAAGTTTGTCGGTAGCATGAGCAAAAAAGGATGTTGTTGGGATAATGCCGTAGCAGAAAGCTTCTTCGGCAGCTTGAAGCAAGAGCGCGTTCATTGGCGCAATTATCGAACGCGATATGCCGCTCAACAGGATGTCTTGAATTACATCACGATGTGGTACAACAGCCAGCGGATGCATTCATACCTAAATTATCAAAGTCCTAATGAATTTGAACGTATGGATAAGTCGGTAAAAGAAGTAGCTTAACGAACTTAACTAGGGTGACCGAATTCAGTTGACCAGGTCA
>NZ_JAIMJA010000068.1 GCF_021295315.1 Motilimonas cestriensis
CTCCCGGCCCGCTAACGCGGGCCTCCCATCCCCCCAGGGGCTGCGCCCCTCGGCCGCGAACGGCCTCACCCCAAAAATGGCAGCCAAGCTGACCACTTCTGCGCTCGGCCCTTCCGGCTGGCTGGTTTATTGCTGATAAATCTGGAGCCGGTGAGCGTGGGTCTCGCGGTATCATTGCAGCACTGGGGCCAGATGGTAAGCCCTCCCGTATCGTAGTTATCTACACGACGGGGAGTCAGGCAACTATGGATGAACGAAATAGACAGATCGCTGAGATAGGTGCCTCACTGATTAAGCATTGGTAACTGTCAGACCAAGTTTACTCATATATACTTTAGATTGATTTAAAACTTCATTTTTAATTTAAAAGGATCTAGGTGAAGATCCTTTTTGATAATCTCATGACCAAAATCCCTTAACGTGAGTTTTCGTTCCACTGAGCGTCAGACCCCGTAGAAAAGATCAAAGGATCTTCTTGAGATCCTTTTTTTCTGCGCGTAATCTGCTGCTTGCAAACAAAAAAACCACCGCTACCAGCGGTGGTTTGTTTGCCGGATCAAGAGCTACCAACTCTTTTTCCGAAGGTAACTGGCTTCAGCAGAGCGCAGATACCAAATACTGTTCTTCTAGTGTAGCCGTAGTTAGGCCACCACTTCAAGAACTCTGTAGCACCGCCTACATACCTCGCTCTGCTAATCCTGTTACCAGTGGCTGCTGCCAGTGGCGATAAGTCGTGTCTTACCGGGTTGGACTCAAGACGATAGTTACCGGATAAGGCGCAGCGGTCGGGCTGAACGGGGGGTTCGTGCACACAGCCCAGCTTGGAGCGAACGACCTACACCGAACTGAGATACCTACAGCGTGAGCTATGAGAAAGCGCCACGCTTCCCGAAGGGAGAAAGGCGGACAGGTATCCGGTAAGCGGCAGGGTCGGAACAGGAGAGCGCACGAGGGAGCTTCCAGGGGGAAACGCCTGGTATCTTTATAGTCCTGTCGGGTTTCGCCACCTCTGACTTGAGCGTCGATTTTTGTGATGCTCGTCAGGGGGGCGGAGCCTATGGAAAAACGCCAGCAACGCGGCCTTTTTACGGTTCCTGGCCTTTTGCTGGCCTTTTGCTCACATGGTACTCCGTCAAGCCGTCAATTGTCTGATTCGTTACCAATTATGACAACTTGACGGCTACATCATTCACTTTTTCTTCACAACCGGCACGGAACTCGCTCGGGCTGGCCCCGGTGCATTTTTTAAATACCCGCGAGAAATAGAGT
>NZ_JAIMJA010000069.1 GCF_021295315.1 Motilimonas cestriensis
GATCAAATGGTTTCGCGAAAAATCAATAATCAGACAACAAGATGTGCGAACTCGATATTTTACACGACTCTCTTTACCAATTCTGCCCCGAATTACACTTAAAACGACTCAACAGCTTAACGTTGGCTTGCCACGCCTTACTTGACTGTAAAACTCTCACTCTTACCGAACTTGGCCGTAACCTGCCAACCAAAGCGAGAACAAAACATAACATCAAACGAATCGACCGATTGTTAGGTAATCGTCACCTCCACAAAGAGCGACTCGCTGTATACCGTTGGCATGCTAGCTTTATCTGTTCGGGCAATACGATGCCCATTGTACTTGTTGACTGGTCTGATATTCGTGAGCAAAAACGACTTATGGTATTGCGAGCTTCAGTCGCACTACACGGTCGTTCTGTTACTCTTTATGAGAAAGCGTTCCCGCTTTCAGAGCAATGTTCAAAGAAAGCTCATGACCAATTTCTAGCCGACCTTGCGAGCATTCTACCGAGTAACACCACACCGCTCATTGTCAGTGATGCTGGCTTTAAAGTGCCATGGTATAAATCCGTTGAGAAGCTGGGTTGGTACTGGTTAAGTCGAGTAAGAGGAAAAGTACAATATGCAGACCTAGGAGCGGAAAACTGGAAACCTATCAGCAACTTACATGATATGTCATCTAGTCACTCAAAGACTTTAGGCTATAAGAGGCTGACTAAAAGCAATCCAATCTCATGCCAAATTCTATTGTATAAATCTCGCTCTAAAGGCCGAAAAAATCAGCGCTCGACACGGACTCATTGTCACCACCCGTCACCTAAAATCTACTCAGCGTCGGCAAAGGAGCCATGGATTCTAGCAACTAACTTACCTGTTGAAATTCGAACACCCAAACAACTTGTTAATATCTATTCGAAGCGAATGCAGATTGAAGAAACCTTCCGAGACTTGAAAAGTCCTGCCTACGGACTAGGCCTACGCCATAGCCGAACGAGCAGCTCAGAGCGTTTTGATATCATGCTGCTAATCGCCCTGATGCTTCAACTAACATGTTGGCTTGCGGGCGTTCATGCTCAGAAACAAGGTTGGGACAAGCACTTCCAGGCTAACACAGTCAGAAATCGAAACGTACTCTCAACAGTTCGCTTAGGCATGGAAGTTTTGCGGCATTCTGGCTACACAATAACAAGGGAAGACTCACTCGTGGCTGCAACCCTGCTTACTCAAAATCTATTCACACATGGTTACGTTTTGGGGAAATTATGAGGGGATCTCTCAGGAC
>NZ_JAIMJA010000006.1 GCF_021295315.1 Motilimonas cestriensis
ATTCTTTGCAATGTCGATGGCGAATAAGTTAGATTTCTTCATGTATGGACTCCCTTGGTAAAGTAATTTTTCGTCACTTTATTTATACCGCATCTCCCGCGTGGGGAGGAGTCCATACATCTCCCACGGGGTATTCCACAAAGCGTTATACAACAAAGTGTTATCCAACAAAGCGCATTGATAAATCAACGGCTTGCACATGCTTGGTTAACGCGCCAACCGAGATAAAATCCACGCCGGTTTCAGCAAAGGTGGCGATGGTGGTTAAATCCACATTACCTGACACTTCTAGTTTGGTGTCGCCATGATTATTGGCAACGGCTTGCTCCATCATCGGCACGGTGAAGTTATCTAGCATCACCACATCGGCCTTGGCAGCCAATGCTTGGGCAAGTTCTTCGAGGCTTTCCACTTCAACTTCTACTTTTAAACCCGGCTTTAGAGTGCGCGCTTGGTTAATGGCCTCTGCAATGCCGCCACAGGCTAGAATATGGTTTTCTTTAATTAGGTAAGCGTCATACAAACCAATGCGGTGATTGTTACCGCCGCCGCAAGTTACGGCATATTTAGATGCGTTACGCAGGCCGGGCAAGGTTTTACGTGTATCTAACAATTTACATTGGGTGTGGGCAATTTTACTGGCGTATTCATGGGTCGCGGTGGCAATGCCTGATAAAGTTTGAATGAAGTTTAATGCGCTGCGTTCACCCGTTAGTAAGGTGCGAGCCGGGCCAGATAAATGGCAAAGCACTTGATTTGGCGTAACGAGGTCGCCGTCTTTAACTTGCCAATCAATGGTGACGCTGCTGCCAAGTTGTTTAAACACTTCATCGGCCCAGGCTTGGCCACAAAACACCGCGGGTTCACGGCTGATAATGGTCGCTTTAGCTTGAGTGTCTGCAGCAATTAAGTTCGCGGTAATATCGCCGACGTCAGCGCTTAGGCCGTTTAAATCTTCAGTGAGGGCGAGGGTGACGCTTTGGGCGATTTCTTGCTGGTTCATGCTATGTCCTGTCGGGCGGATAAAGTTAATTAAAGCTGATGGTCAGCTCGTTACCTTGTTGTACTAACTTAAACTGGCGCAGTACATTCATACCAAGCAGCACAGTGTCGTCGTCCATATAAGGGTTTATTTGCGCGCGGAGATCGTACAATGTTAGCGACCCTAAGCTCAAGCTTTTAATCTCGGTTGAATAGACGGAAATAATGCCATTAGCGGTGCTGACTTGGCTGGCATAGCCGCGCGTTAAACCCAGTTGGTCGGCAATATGCTGCGGCAACACAGTTGAGGTCGCGCCAGTATCCAGCATAAAAGTGACCTTTTGCCCGTCAATCAGGCCATCAACCACGTAATGGCCTTGGCGATTTTGCACTAAGGTAATGCTGCCTTGTTGGGTTTGATTATTTAGCTGGCCGTTAGGATTATATTCGCGGGCTATTTTGCTATCAAAATATTGATAACTCAGGCCACCTAAGCACAGCCAAGCAATTACCCACATCCATTTACTTACTTTTTTTGGTGCATTGTGTTCCGGCAATTCCATGACTTCCTCATCTATTCTTTTCGGCTTATTTACACCCAATCAACCTAGAGATGCTTGAAACATGCATCTTCAAGGTGATTGGGTATATAACCCAGCGAAATCTAATACGGGTTAATTGCTACTCTTACTAAAACCTGCTTACCTTGATAATTACGCGCTTTACTTGAAAAGACAACCTGTCTTAGCAGATCAGACTTTAGTTAAGGTGTTGGAAATGGCAGGATATGCGCATTAATGGCATTGAGTTTAGGAAATGTATGTCTGTTACTATCGATAGCCAAGGCATGATAGCGCAAGCCCGCCAAGTGCCTTCGCCCTTTTGTGATTTTCGCCCGCTGGAGGCGTCCATTTCTTTGCTGGTGATCCATTCCATCAGTCTGCCGCCGGCACAATTTGGTGGGCCGTTCATCGACCAATTATTTACCGGTCAGCTTAATCCGAGTGAGCATCCATACTTTGAGATTATTCACCAATTTAAAGTGTCCGCCCATGCTCTGATCCGCCGTGACGGTGAATTAGTACAATACGTGCCGCTGAATAAACGGGCTTGGCATGCCGGCGTGTCTGAGTTTTCCGGACAAGAAAAATGTAATGATTTCTCCATTGGTATTGAGCTTGAGGGCACCGATGACAGCGAGTTTACCGATGCGCAATATCAAACCTTAACTAAGCTAACCAAAGCCATTTTAACGCGTTACCCTTTGATTACTCCGCAGCGGATCACCGGCCATAGTGACATCGCCCCAGGGCGCAAAACCGACCCCGGCACTGGATTTGATTGGCAGCGATATTTGCAAGGTTGGGCTGTGAATTAATATCACGCTATTACCGGCGTTCCGAAGGGTAAATTATGCTGGTGTTCATGTAGGAGATGAGCTTGCTCAGCGAGCACCAGATATTCCCTGAGCAAGCTCAGGTCCTACAAAAAAACACCAATCAACCCGCTCAACATACAAGGAGGTGAGCTTGCTCAGCGAGCACCAGACATTCCCTGAGCAAGCTCAGGTCCTACAAAAATGCGAATCAACAAGTTCACATACAAGGAGATGTATGCTGCGATTTATCTGAGATTGTGCCTGTCATTTTATCGCCCCATTACTAGGGCTCCTAGGTTGGGCGGTAACTTGCTTTTAATAAAGTTGTCAAAATGTGCTGTTAGGGTTGAGCGAATGTAAAATAAGTTCATTGGTCTGACCTATATAAGTCGTTTAAATGTCAAATTGACTAATTTCCTTTGATCAAGATCAGCTTTTCGCTAGACAAAATGTTAGCGCTTTGCTATTTTTTGCCGCAAATGAAATTGGTAATACCAATTGCTCTAAAAGTGCTCTTAAAGAGAAACCATGGCCTATCAAAAGATAAAACAGCCTAAAATTGCCGACGTGATTGAAGCGCAATTGGAAAGCATGATTCTGGAAGGGAGCTTAAATCCCGGTCAGAAGCTGCCGCCTGAGCGTGAATTAGCCAAGCAATTTGATGTTTCCAGGCCATCTCTTCGTGAAGCGATTCAACGCCTTGAAGCGCGTGGTTTGCTCACTCGTCGTCATGGCGGTGGCACCTTTGTTGGCGCCGAGCTCAGACAAGGATTAACCGATCCTTTGTACGACTTGCTCAACTCAACGCCTGAATCACAATATGATTTATTAGAATTTCGTCATGCCCTTGAAGGTATTTCGGCGTTTTATGCGGCGCTGCGTGGCACCGAAACCGATTTTGAGCAAATTCGCCAAACCTTCTCTAATATAGAGCAGGTGCAATTAAATCAAGATCTTGAAGCAGAAGCAAAAGTGGTAGTGGCGTTTTATTTAGCCATCGTCGAAGCCTCTCATAATTTGGTATTGATGCATTTGATGCGCGGTTTATTACCGTTATTAGAGCAAAACGTATTACACAATTTAGAACAACTGCAGCGCCGTCCGGAAATTACCGAAGCAATTCGTGAGCACCGGAAAATGCTGCTTGATGCGATTTTGGGCAAAGCGCCTAAAAAAGCCAGAGATGCGTCAGATCGCCATCTGGTTTTTATTGAAGAAACCCTGCTTGAAATCAGCCGTGAAGAAAACCGCCTTGAGCGCTCTTTACGTCGAATTCAGCAAATTAAAGAATAACTGGGTGTGAATAATCACACTTTCGTTTGTGCGTGAAAGCAGTCACGTTATCGTGAATAACAAATAGGAAACTGCCATGTCAGATATCCAGAAGCAAGATCTCGATCCACAGGAAACTGCGGAATGGTTAGAGGCTTTAGAAGCGGTCATTTCAGAAGAAGGTACTGAGCGTGCTCACTACTTACTTGAAAAGCTAGCTGATAAAACACGTCGTAGCGGTGGTCACTTGCCGTTTGACGCGACCACAGCTTATGTTAATACCATCCCACCGGGTCAAGAGCCACACATGTCTGGCGACATGGCGTTAGAGCGTCGTATCCGCGCTATCGTGCGTTGGAATGCGTTAGCGATGGTATTACGTGCATCGAAGAAAGATTTAGACCTAGGTGGTCACATCTCAAGCTTCGCGTCTTCTGCTACGTTATACGATGTAGGTTTTAACCACTTTTTCCGTGGTCCAAACGAACAAGACGGCGGCGATTTAGTTTACTTCCAAGGCCATATCTCTCCGGGTATCTACTCGCGTGCATTCCTTGAAGGCCGTTTGACAGAAGAGCAGCTAGACCATTTCCGTCAAGAAGTAGACGGTAAAGGTTTACCTTCTTACCCACATCCTAAGTTACTACCTGATTTTTGGCAGTTCCCTACGGTATCTATGGGTCTGGGTCCAATCTCAGCTATTTACCAAGCACGTTTCCTTAAATACCTAACAGACCGTGGCATTAAAGACTGTTCACAACAGCGCGTTTACTGTTACTTAGGTGACGGTGAGTGTGATGAGCCTGAATCATTAGGTGCTATCGGCATGGCTGCACGTGAAGGCCTAGATAACCTATGTTTCGTTATCAACTGTAACCTACAGCGTCTAGACGGCCCAGTTCGTGGTAACTCTAAGATTATTCAAGAGCTTGAAGGTACCTTCCGCGGCGCCGGCTGGGAAGTGCTAAAAGTTATCTGGGGTCGCTACTGGGATCCACTATTAGCACAAGACAAGTCAGGTAAACTGCTGCAGCTAATGGAAGAAACCGTAGACGGTGAATACCAAAACTTTAAAGCCAAAGGCGGCGCGTACACACGTGAGCACTTCTTTGGTAAGTACCCAGAAACGGCCGAAATGGTTGCTAACATGTCAGATGAAGATATCTGGCGTCTAAACCGTGGTGGTCACGACCCATACAAGGTTTACGCAGCTTACAAAAAAGCGGCTGAAACCAAAGGCCGTCCAACGGTTATCTTAGCTAAAACCGTTAAAGGTTACGGTATGGGCGCAGCAGGCGAAGGTAAAAACATCGCTCACGGCGTGAAGAAAATGGATCTAGAAGCGATCAGGCACTACCGTGACCGTTTCAATATTCCAATTTCGGATGAAGATTTACCTAACATTCCTTACTACAACCCGGGTCCAGATTCGGAAGAAGTAAGATACATGAAGGCGCGCCGTGAAGCCCTAAAAGGTTTCTTGCCACAGCGTCGTATTAACTCTGACATTGAAATGCCGATCCCACCAGTGAATGCATTTGATGCGGTACTAAAAGGCTCAAACGGGCGTGAAATTTCAACTACCATGGCGTTTGTGCGTATCCTAACGGTACTGCTAAAAGACAAGCAAATTGGTAAGCGTATTGTGCCTATCATCCCTGATGAAGCACGTACTTTTGGTATGGAAGGTCTGTTCCGTCAAGTGGGTATTTACTCACGTCAAGGTCAGAAATACACCCCACAAGATAAAGACCAAGTGGCTTACTACAAAGAAGACATTAAAGGTCAAGTACTGCAAGAAGGTATTAACGAGCTAGGTGCGAAAGCAGATTGGGTTGCCGCGGCGACATCATACAGCACCAACAACAGCCCGATGATCCCATTCTACATCTACTACTCTATGTTTGGTTTCCAACGTGTTGGCGACATGGCATGGTTAGCGGGTGACCAACAAGCACGTGGTTTTGTGATTGGTGGTACTGCAGGTCGTACTACATTAAACGGTGAAGGTTTACAGCACGAAGATGGTCACTCACATGTACAAGCGAACGTGATCCCGAACTGTATCTCTTACGATCCAACGTACGGTTACGAGCTGGCAGTGGTTGTTCAAGACGGCATGAAACGCATGTACGAAGACAACGAGAACATTTACTACTACTTAACGGTAATGAATGAAAACTACGAGCAACCAGCCATGCCAGAAGGTGCGGAAGAAGGTATTCGTAAAGGTATTTACAAGCTAGACGAAGTGAAAGGCCAAGGTAAAGCGAAGATCCAATTGCTAAGCTCGGGTACTATCATGCTGCAAGTTCGCGAAGCGGCTCGCATTCTAGCGGAAGATTACGGCGTTGATGCTAGCGTATTTAGCGCAACCTCATTCAACGAGCTAGCGCGTGATGGTCAAGCGGTTGAGCGTCTAAACATGCTAAACCCACTAGCCGAAGAGCAAGTACCTTACATTACGACTGTTCTTGAAGCTGGCGTACCAACGGTTGCGGCAACGGACTACATGAAAACTTACGCTGACCAAGTACGTGCATACGTACCAGGCCCATACAAGGTATTGGGTACTGATGGTTTCGGCCGCAGTGATAGCCGTGAAAATCTACGTCGTCACTTTGAAGTTAACGCATCTTACGTAGTGGTTGCTGCGTTAGGCGAACTAGCGAAGCAAGGCAGCATTGAGAAATCAGTGGTTGCGGAAGCGATTGCTAAATTCGGCATTGATGTAAACAAAGTTAACCCACTGCACGCATAACAATAGGTATTAAGAGAATGTCTGATATTAAAGAAATTCTGGTTCCTGACATTGGCGCAGACGAAGTCGATGTAACCGAGATTTTAGTCGCCGTGGGTGACACCATTGAAGAAGAGCAAGGCTTGATTTCTGTTGAAGGTGATAAAGCATCAATGGAAGTACCTGCGCCGTTTGGCGGCGTAGTAAAAGAAATCAAAGTAGCAGTTGGCGATAAAGTGTCTGAAGGTACTCTTATCATTACTGTGGAAGCGGCGGGCGGTGCGCCTGCAGCAGAAGCGCCTGCTGCGCAAGAGGCTCCTACGACGCCGACTCCTGAAGCACCAGCTCCAGCAGCCGCAGCGCCAGCTGGCGCAAGCCAACTACTCGAAATCACGGTGCCAGATATTGGCGCTGATGAAGTTGACGTTACTGAGATTTTAGTAGCCGTTGGCGACACTATCGAAGAAGAGCAAGGTTTGATTTCTGTTGAAGGCGACAAAGCATCAATGGAAGTACCGGCGCCATTTGGCGGTGTGGTAAAAGAAATTAAAGTAGCGGTTGGCGATAAAGTGTCTGAAGGCACTTTGATTGTGGTCGTTGAGTCTGGCTCAGCTGCTGCAGAGGCACCAGCTGCTCAAGCAGCGCCTGCACCCGTTGCTGAACCTGCTCCTGCAGCTGCGCCAAGTGCTGCATCAACGACTGAGCTTAAAGAAGTTCACGTGCCTGATATCGGCGGCGATGAAGTTGAAGTCACTGAGCTACTTGTTTCAGTTGGCGACACTATCGAAGAAGAAGCGGGTCTACTCACCGTTGAAGGCGATAAGGCTTCAATGGAAGTACCTGCACCGTTTGCGGGTGTAGTAAAAGAGCTAAAAATTAACGTCGGTGACAAGGTATCTGAAGGTACCTTAGTGGCTGTGGTTGAAGTCACGGTTGCAGGTGCACCTGCAACCGCTCAAGCGGCACCTGCTCCTGTTGCTGCAGCGCCTGCACCAGCACAAGCTGCGCCGCAACAAGCTGCACCTAAGCCGCCGCCAGTACCGCATCATCCAAGTGCTGCAGAAAGCAAAGGTTCAGGTACAGTGCATGCTTCACCATCAGTGCGTCGTTTAGCGCGCGAATTTGGTGTTGATTTAACTAAAGTTAAAGGCACAGGTCGTAAAGCTCGCATCATCAAAGAAGACGTACAAGCATATGTGAAATACGAACTGTCACGTCCAAAAGCAACGGCGGCAACGTCAGTTGGCGGCGGTAACGGTTTACAAGTGGTTAAAGCGCCTAAAGTTGATTTCTCTAAATTTGGTGAAATCGAAACCGTTGAAATGTCTCGTATCCAGAAAATTTCTGGTCCTGCGCTACATCGCAACTGGGTGACTATTCCACACGTAACGCAATTTGACGAAGCGGATATCACCGAGCTAGAAGCATTCCGTCAAAGCGAAAACGCGATGAATGCGAAAATCGGTAACGGCATCAAAATTAGCCCACTGATCTTCATCATCAAAGCGGTAGCGAAAGCCCTTGAACTGCATCCTAAGTTCAACACGTCACTATCTGAAGATGGCGAGCACATCATCTACAAGAAATACATCAACATTGGTGTAGCGGTAGATACGCCAAACGGCCTAGTGGTACCGGTTGTTAAAGATGCTAACCGCAAAGGCATTCACGAGCTAAGCCGCGATTTGGCTGAAATCTCTAAGAAAGCACGTGATGGCAAGCTAACAGGTAAAGACATGCAAGGTGGTTCACTGAGTATTTCTAGCCTTGGCGGCATCGGTGGCACGCAGTTTACGCCAATCGTTAATGCGCCAGAAGTGGCTATTTTGGGTGTGTCTAAGTCAGACATGAAGCCAAAATGGAACGGCAAAGAGTTTGAGCCACGCTTGATGGTTCCATTAGCGCTTTCTTACGATCACCGTGTGATTGACGGCGCAGATGGCGCACGTTTCATCACCACAATTAATGGTTTACTGTCTGATTTACGTAAATTAGTCCTGTAAATGTTAAGAGGTCGGCGTTTGCCGACCTTTTTACTTCCATTTTCTTAACATGATTGTAAACTTGTTGGGATTTTTGTACCCCGACAAGCCAAAAGATAAGAGGCCAGAATGAGTAACGAAGTGAAAGCACAGGTAGTTGTGCTAGGATCCGGCCCTGCCGGATATTCTGCCGCGTTTCGCGCTGCAGATTTAGGTTTGGAAACTGTGTTAATCGAAAAATACTCTACCTTAGGTGGTGTATGTCTTAACGTAGGCTGTATTCCTTCAAAAGCCTTGTTACACGTTGCAAAAGTAATTGAAGAAGCCAAAGCCCTTGCTGAGCACGGTGTTATCTTTGGTGAAGCACAAACAGACGTTGATAAAATCCGCATCTGGAAAGATAAAGTAGTTGGCCAACTTACTGGTGGTCTTGGCGGTATGGCTAAGATGCGTAAAGTAAAAGTAGTTGAAGGTTTCGGTAAATTTACTGGTCCTAACTCAATCGAAGTTGAAGGCAAAGACGGTAAAACCACCGTTAACTTTGACAACGCAATCATTGCAGCTGGCTCACGTCCGGTTAAATTACCGTTCATCCCACATGATGACCCACGTATTTGGGATTCAACGGGTGCATTAGAGCTGAAAACAGTTCCTGAGCGTTTACTGGTGCTTGGCGGTGGTATCATTGGTCTAGAAATGGGTCAAGTTTACAGCGCGTTGGGCTCGAACATCGACGTTGTTGAATTTGCTGACCAGCTTATCCCTGCGGCTGATAAAGATGTTATCCAAGTTTATACCAAGCGTGTGAAGAAGAAATTCGACATCATGCTAGAAACTAAAGTAGTCGCCGTTGAAGCCAAAGAAGACGCGATTTACGTGACGTTTGAAGGCAAAAATGCACCTGCTGAGCCAAAAGCATACGACGCAGTATTGGTTGCTGTTGGCCGTGTTCCTAACGGTCTAGGTCTAGATGCAGAGAAAGCGGGCGTAAACGTTACCGAGCGTGGCTTTATCGAAGTTGATAAGCAAATGCGTACTAACGTGCCACACATTCACGCTATCGGCGACATCGTAGGTCAGCCAATGCTAGCGCACAAAGGTGTGCATGAAGGTCACGTAGCGGCAGAAGTGATTGCTGGTAAGAAGCACTACTTCGATCCTAAAGTGATTCCATCAATTGCCTACACTGAGCCAGAAGTTGCTTGGGTTGGTTTAACCGAGAAAGAAGCGAAAGAGCAGGGCGTTAACTACGAGAAAGCAGTATTCCCGTGGGCAGCATCAGGCCGTGCGATTGCATCAGATTGTTCTGACGGCATGACTAAGCTTCTGTTTGATAAAGACACACACCGCGTAATCGGTGGTGCTGTTGTGGGTACTAACGCTGGTGAACTACTTGGCGAAATCGGTTTAGCGATTGAGCTAGGTGCTGATGCAGAAGATATCGCGCTAACTATCCATGCTCACCCAACGCTACACGAATCAGTGGGTCTAGCAGCAGAAGTATACGAAGGTTCAATTACTGACCTACCTAACCCGAAAGCGGTTAAGAAGTAATTTAAACTTCAAATACGAATGATAAAAAGCAGCCTCGGCTGCTTTTTTTGTGCCTGTTTGTTGGACACGCTTCCATCTTTGAATTTATCGCCCCATGACTGGGGCTTCCTACGATCCAGTGACTCCCTCGTGGGAGTGGAATTTATTTCGCGAAAGCAGTATGTGCATCATTCGCGATATAAATATCGCGCTCACGCATTTTATAAACTGCGCAGGAATAGTGGACTTGGATGTGTTGAGAAAATAGTAGACTGAGCTTAAGTGGTATTATGTGAGCATATTGAAACACATCAATGAATGTAATGTTATGGCCAAATATTATATTGTTACTGTTAAACTTTTCTCATAATGAAGGATCATAATGTTACCTCAGGTTATTTTACTCAATGGCACTGGCAGCTCAGGCAAGACCAGTATTGCTAAAGAATTACAAGAACAACTGCCACAGCAGTATTTAAACTTCAGTATTGATAGTGTGTTGTACGCACTGCCGCCGAGTGATTTGCAACATATGATCAAAGGCGAGCCGATCACACGTGGCGGTTATGACTACGCTAAGCTAGTGGATGGCTATCATCGCTGCTTACCGGGGTTACTGGATGCTGGTTGCTGCTTAATCATTGATAACGCTTGGATTGATGGCGCAGAGGTGGATGCGTTGCTGACCATGCTTAGCTCGTATCGGGTATTTACTGTTGGCGTGCATTGTGACTTAGCGGTTGCTCAAGCGAGGGAAAAAGCACGAGGCGATCGCGCCATTGGTTTAGCCGAATATGAATTTCCCCTCGTTCATCGCCACTTTAATTATGACTTTACTCTTGATAGTAGTGCTATTTCTCCGGCGCAAGGAGCGCAGCTGATTCTAGACCAGCTGCTCGTCGATTAAAGTTATTAGCCGATTAAAGCTGCTGGCGAAAAGCGCGTGGACTCATGTGATGTGTTTTTCGAAAGCGGGCCGAAAAATTGGTTAATTCAGGGTAGCCCACTAACTCGGCAATATCCTGAATGGGCCAATCAGTACCGCTAAGTAAGCGCTTTGCATGTTTCATGCGCAAGCGGATCAGATGCTGCGATGGGCTTTGCTGGTAGTATTGTTTACAAAGGCGGTGAAAGTGTGGCGCAGAAAAGTGCGCCAGTGCGGCCATTTTATCGACGGTCCAATTAACATCTAACTGCTTTTCGACCTTTTCAAATACCTGCTTTAGTCGTAATTCTTGACGGCTCTGGATCGGCTGTTCACTCAAGCTTGCCTTTAACACTTGCATCATTTGCGCGACCAATAACGGCTGCAGTTTTGAGTGGGCGAGTGTCGGCATGGTTTGCGCTAACACCAGACCATCAATACTGTTTTTAAGCAGCTCGCCATAGGGCATATGTAATAGTTGGATCTGCGGCAAAATATTGGCGACTAAGGGCGAAGTGGGGTGAAGCATCATCCAGGCTAATTGCCATTCTTCACTGGCAAGGGCAATAGTATTGGCAATATGAGGAGGGATCACCAATAAGCTGCCCGGCTCTAATAACCACTCTTCTTGTTGCGTGGTGACTTTACCAGTGCCGCTAAAAGTGAACAATAAAGTAAAAAACTCCGGATCAGGGCGTTCAATGGTGAACTGTTCAACGGATACGCTGGTGCCACATTGTAGAATCTCTTGCTCAGCCAGCGCGATTAAGTCTTCCTGCCCGAGCACTTTTTGTTGGCATTTGGGCGAGATTAAAAAGTGACATTGTGAATAAGGCATAAATCTATAATGATAGTTTTGCATAAGTTGGTGCAAGTTTATCATAATTACTTTTTTCGGCTAGAGCGTATCCTTCGCCTATCTTAAATCTATTCGTGGAAGTCTATCATGAAGTCAGTTTTTCAAGCGGCTGATAGCCAGTTTTGGCGTCAAGTGCGCAGCATTGCTATTCCTGTTGCGGTGCAATCATTGTTGTTTTCCTTACTTGGCCTGATAGACGCCTTAATGGTTGCTACCCTAGGTGATAATGCCGTTGCTGCGGTTGGCTTAGGTGGCCGAGTAACCTTTTTTAATCTGTTGGCGATCATTGGGGCAAGTGCGGGGGTCGCCATTCTCGCCGCACAATATTTTGGTGCGAACAATATTGCCGGGGTTAAGCGGACCTTGGCGCAGTCCTTTATGTTCTCTTTGTTGATCACCTTTCCATTTACTGTGCTGTACTTGGTTGCTCCTGATACTGTGATAGCTTTGGCTGGCGGGGATAGTGAATTTAATGGCTTGGCCACTAACTACTTATTGCTCACTGGCTGGACCGTGATATTAACGGCAATCGCGGTACCGATTGAGTCGATGCTGCGCGCGGTGGGTGAAGCAAAAATGCCCACTTACATCAGTGTGTTCGCGGTATTTCTAAACGCGGCCTTAAATGCCTTGCTGATTTTTGGTTTATGGGGCTTTCCTGAGTGGGGCGTAATGGGCGCCGCAGTGGGCACGGCGGTGTCGCGTTTGGTGCAAACCATTATGCTGGTGGTTTACATGCTGAAATGGCGTGGTCATTACGCACCAGTGTTACAAGATTTTAAAGACGGCTTAGTGAAAAAAGCGCGTCAACGTTACTTGAGCATTTCTATTCCAGCCATGTTGCAAAATGGGGGGTGGGCTCTTGGCACCGTGACATATAGCTTTTTACTTGGCCATATCAGCGTCAGTGCCCTTGCGGTAATGAGTATTTTAGGGCCGATTGAATCTGTGGTGTTATCGGGATTTTTCGGTTTGGGAGTTGCGACTGCGACCTTGGTAGGACAAGAATTAGGCGCCGAGCAATACGATCGCGCTTGGAACAAAGCGTGGCTGTTGATTATTACTGGTGTTGGAACGGCGTTTTGCATTGGGCCACTGGCGTATTTTGGTCAAGCGGGGATTCAACATGCTCTGGTTTATTTAAATACGCCAGAGCTGGACATTGCCTTACAAGTGCTATTAATTTTGGCTTTTGCCATTCCATTACGGGTGTTTAACATGATGGGTATTTCCGGTGCACTGCGCAGTGGGGGGGACATGAAATACGCCGCCTTTATCGATATTTTCGGTTTATGGGGCATCGGCATTCCTATCGCCTTGTTCACTATTTTTGTTTTAGGTTGGCCACTGCCGTGGGTGATATTAGCGATTTTGACCGAAGAAGTGGTGAAGATTGTGCTGGTGCTAAGACGTATCCACGGCAAGCGTTGGTTAGCCAATTTGGTCAATGAGCCAGATGCTGCGCCTGCGATCGCGCTGTAAATTTTTATGTTGTAGGCCCCAGTAATGGGGCGATTTGATCACCTTCTTTATCGCTGCATTACTGCAGCTCCTTGTATGTTAAGCTAGTTGATTGGTGTTTTTTGTAGGACATGAGCTTGCTCAGGGAATTTGTGATATTCGCAGAGCAAGCTCTGCTCCTACTGGCTTGAGCCTACGAGTTATGCTTGCCCTGATTCCCTTTTTTTTCGAACACTAAAAAACCCCTTGATCAAAAGTGAAAAATATATCAAGCTAACTGTATCGGTGAATTAATACAGTGGTTATATTGATGATACACTTGTTACAGGTTAACCCCAGCTCGGGCGAGCCAATCTATCAACAGCTTACCGAGCAAATTAAGCGATTAATTGCAGCGGGTGTGTTGCTAGAAGGCGATGAACTGCCCTCCGTGCGACAAGTTGCAAGCAGTTTATCAATCAACCCCATGACGGTGTCGCGCAGTTATCAAATGCTGCTGAGTGAAGGCTTAGTGCTACGCCCACGCGGACAAAAAATGCGGGTAGCACAAGCTCAGGCTAGTGATGAACAAGCGCGTAGCGAGATGTTACAGCCCTTGGTCGATGACTTAGTAAAGCAAGCCAAGCAGTTACAACTTGAGTTAAGCGCAGTGCAAAGCTTGCTGGCGCAGAGCTGGAATAGCGTGACGATCCCATCAGATGATGCAGATAACTAATTTCAATTTAAGCAAGGACGAGATGATGATTAAATGCCGTAATTTACAAGCTAAGCGACTCGCTTACTTAAACTTTGATTTGGCCGAGGGTAAGATCTTAGGCCTGCTAGGCAAAAATGGCGCAGGTAAAACCACACTGATCCGCACTTTATTGGGCTTTAATAAAGTCAATGAAGGCGCCGAGCTGGAGGTGTTGGGCTATCAACCGGGTGCTTGGCCACAAGAATTAAAAAACGACATCGGCTATGTGCCGCAGCGTTTTGCCGGCTTTGATGGCTTGACCATAGATGAAGCCATCGCCACGGTGAAGCCTTTTTATCAAGATTGGGATGATGCCTTTGCCGAAAAGTTATTAGCGGAATACGGCTTGCCGCGCTGGATCAAAATTCGCAAACTATCGGAAGGTGAAAAGCAGCAATTTAGTATCGTGCTGGCGATGGCGTATCGCCCCAAATTACTGATTTTAGACGAGCCCGTTGCTAGCCTTGACCCGTTAGCGCGGCGTCAGTTTATCGAGCAGTTAATTGATAACCATTGTGAGACGGGCACTACGGTTGTCTTTGCCAGCCATATCACCTCAGATATTGAGCGCATTGCCTCTGACGTATTACTGATCAAAGAGGGCAAGGCTATGATTAGTGGTGATTTAGACGATATTCGTGCCAATTTGGTTAAGGTGAATTGCCGCGAAACGGCGTTTGCTAAATTAGATCTTGCTCCATTTAAGCCGCTATCCCACTCGCAAACCGGGGCAGACCACCAGTTTTTATGTGACGCCGCAGGTCAAAATATCGCAGCCTTGTTAACCGCCAAAGGCTTGCAACAGGTGCAAGTGTCGCACCTGAATTTGGAAGACTTATTTTTGGAGTTGCACGCATGAAATCTGACATGATGAAAGCGAATCAAGGCGCGGCTAACTGGTTTAATAAAGACATCTTCTATGCCCTGATTGCGCCGACTTTTGCCAGTCGGTTGGGTTTAACTGTGTTTGTTTTGGCGCAGCTGACCATTGTTGTGCTGATGCTAAAACAAATGAATGTCGGCGGCGTGCTTATGTTTTGGTGTTTGCTCTCGACACTGGTGAGTGCAGGACTGATTCGACCTTTATTGCAGCGCTTTGAACAGGCCCATAGCTTGCGGCTACAACCTTACTTTTATCGCCATTTTGTAGTTGTATTAACCTTGATAGCGGCAGTGTTTGCTTTATTGCCCCTTACCCTGTTTTTACTGCAATACCAAGCTTACAACCTAATCAGTATTTGGCTCGTTTCCGTCAGTGGCGCTTTGGCTGGCATGTGGGTAAACGATGACTGGCAGCAAGAAAATGTGATGAACTGAGTTATTAGATTTCTTTGGATATTGGTTTTTGTCGCTATTTGGATTGGCGTACTCCAGTCGCCTGAAACAGTGGAAGCAATCGTACAAGGTGAGTTACCTGAGGTGGTGCTGGGATGTTATATCTTGAGTGCATTTTATTTGCTGTCACCTTATGTTTCAGACCGGAAAGAGTCAAAAACGCCATCTCAAATTACCCCCCGCGTAAGTAAGTCATGGTTACCGATTCGGTTACGTTTGCTATTAAGTATGAGTGAGCAACAGGTGGTGTTCGGCGCTTTTCTTCCTCTGCTGTCTTCAATCGGTTTATTGATTACCTATTGGCTTGGTTTGGATTATATGTCTTGGGGCATATGCTTTTTTACTTTATTCACGCTCAGCATAGGCGGCTTATTACCAAACAGGTGGCACATTCGTTTTCAAGCTAAACCTGAGTTGTTTGAACGGCTGGCATTTACCTTGGCGATTAACCCCCACCAAGCCCAGCGTCAGCTATACCAAAGTATCTTAACCTTGTTTTTTATTGTGGTGGCTATCAGTGCAGTACCGATGACGATTTTAGCTATCGTCAGTAATAACGTGCTTGTGTTAGGGGGGCTCTTGTTTATTTGTACTGCGATGCTTTTGATTGACGCTATGCAACATCAATTTGAGATGTTTGCCACCGTAGTTATTATTACGTTGATTGGCTTGGGTGCTGTTATGTTTTTTACTCTGTCCTTTAGTGCACTACCTTTAACCATTTTGGCTAGCTTGTATTTCTTTGCCAGTCTTGGCTATTGCTACTTTAAACCACCCCAAGCGCCATTTAGCCGATAAATCGCAGCATAACTGATGCCCCTTGTAGGTTGAGCTTGTTGGTGGGTGTTTTTTGTAGGACCTGAGCTTGCTCAGGGAATAGCTGATGTTCGCTGAGCAAGCTCAGCTCCTACCGGTCACAAATCCTCTATATTGGCTAAATAATCCTGCGCCTGAGCTAAGATACTTTGCTGTTGCTCGGGCGTTTGTTTATCCCAATTGCGATACACCATGCCAATGCGCGGGTTGTTGGCTAAGCGCTCGCGGTGTTTAATCATAAACTGCCAATATAAGCTGTTAAACGGGCAGGCGTATTCGCCATCACGCTGTTTGACTTGATAGTGGCAACCTTTGCAGTAATCACTCATTTTGTTGATGTAATTGCCGCTGGCGGCGTAGGGCTTAGTGGCAATAATGCCGCCGTCGGCAAACTGGCTCATGCCGCGGGTGTTGGGCATTTCTACCCATTCAATGGCGTCGATATAAATGCCTAGATACCACTCATCCATGGCATCGGGGTGAATACCAGTGAGCAGGGCGAAATTGCCGGTGATCATTAAACGCTGAATATGATGAGCGTAGCTGGTTTCAAGGGATTGCTTAATGGCATGGCCCATGCAGTTCATCTTGGTGTTACCGTGCCAATAAAATGCGGGCAGGGCGCGCTGGGCATCGAGGCTATTTAGCTCGCTATAATGGGGCATATTGGCCCAATACACGCCGCGTACGTATTCGCGCCAGCCTAAAATTTGCCTTACAAAACCTTCCACTTGCGCCAAGCTAATGTGCTCGGGGCGCTGCTCAAACGCGCTAATGGCCGCTTGAATCACTTGCATTGGATGTAAGATTTTTGCATTGAGGGCAAAGGATAAGCGCGAATGATACAAGCTCCATTGATGTGGGCTGTGGGCGGTCATCGCATCTTGAAATTGGCCAAAATTTGGTAAGCAGTGTTGGCAGAAATAATCCAATAACGCCAACGATTGCTTGCGGTTAATCGGCCAAGGTAAGTGCTCAGCTACTTCACCTATGGTGTTAATTTGATGGCGCTTAAGGCGGGCTAAAATTTCTTCAATCGGGTTGTCAAATAGTAGGGGCGCGGGAATGTTAGCTAAATCGGCGGGCTTAAATTTATTGCGGTTTTGCGCGTCGTAATTCCACTTTCCACCCAGAGGCTTGCCATCATCTTCCATCAGCAGGTTAAAGCGTTTGCGCAGCTTGCGATAAAAGCCTTCCATTAATACATGTTTATTTGGGGCGAAATAATCACCTAGCTCGCAAAAAGGCACTAAAAAATGTTCGCAGTCCCACTCACCAATATCCACCTTGTCTATTTGTAGATTAAGAAGCTGTTGGCGCAAACGATATTCATCGGGACGTTGAAACTGTAACTGGCTAATTGAGTGTTGTTGGCACAGCTGAGTGAGTAAATCGGGTAAGTCTTGATAAACTTGACTGTCATCTAAGGTTAAATGTAGCACCTGATGGCCTGCTTGGCGCAGCGCATGGGCAAAGCCTTGCATCGCAGCAAAAAACGCGCACACCTTTTGCACGTGATGCACCACATAATCGGTTTCTTGTTTTAGCTCGGCAATCAAATAAAGCACGCCATCATCTTTGCTTTTATACCAAGAGTGATGGGCGTTGAGCTGATCGCCTAAAATAAGGCGCAGGGTGTGGTAGTTTGCCATAGTGATTGCAATATCCGCGTGCGTTTAACTTAAGTTGAGTGTAGTTAAACGCAGCGGGTGGTCGATCAGATCTTTATTGCGTTGGCTCGCGGTACAAGGTGGCATCTACGCCATTACCGTTGGCTGAGGCGGGGGAAATAAAGATTTGGTAGCTGCTGTTGTTGTCCAAGTAAATGGTTTTGTTTAGCAGTTGGTTAGCTAACACATCTGGGTTTTGCTTGGCTTTGACTACTCGCAGTAAATAACCGCCGGTACTAGTGCTAACCGAGCGGGTCGGCGAGACAAAGCCATACTTTAATTCGGAAATTTGTTTGTAGTTGTCGAGGTAAATATCCACTTCCTGGGCATAGCTAGGCAACACATGAATAAAGCGGGTACGGACATAGCCATTGCCAACGTTGCTAGTAAAAATCTGGCTGGTTTTCATTAAGGGCCGAGTGAAGCCAGAGCTGCTTACGTCACCATATTGATACAGTAAGTATTGCATGCCTTGTTGCAAGGTGACGCGGTGAGTAGTCACTATGTCTTCACGGCTATTAGAATCGACGGCTTTAATTAAATAATCGCGTTGATTGTCGTTGCCTAAGTCAAACTTAACTTGCTGAGATACTTCGCGATAATTAAGATTTTGCACCAGATCATTGGTCCAAACTCCTTTTTCATCGGTGTTTTGCACATCGATCTGTGGCGCAACAAAATTGATGGCGCGAAATTGGGTTTCATTGCGCCAAATATCGCCACTCGTGATACTAAAATCGCAGCCACTGAGCAGCAAGAAAGTGGCAGCTACGAGCAGTCCTTTGAATTGGTTTGACATTTTGATTCCTTGGGCATTAGTTTCAATCACTTTTGCTATATTATCGCGATTAGCAGCGTTTCGATAATATTATCAAATCTTGCCTTAACCGATATTGAATGCAGCAATAATTGCACCCGCATTGATTGTAGGTATGATAGCGATTTCTTTTTGTGCTACCTCTGATGGCAAATTTTGGAATGGGTAAATCATGCTACTAATGATCGATAACTACGACTCCTTTACCTACAACCTTTACCAGTATTTTGGTGAGCTAGGGGTTGAGATGATCGTGAAACGCAACGATCAAATCTCTTTAAAAGAAATAAAAGATATGGCGCCGGAGCATTTAGTGATCTCTCCCGGCCCTTGTACGCCAAACGATGCCGGTATTTCATTAGCGGCCATTGAACGCTTTGCCGGTGAGATTCCTTTGCTTGGCGTCTGCTTAGGGCATCAAAGTATTGGCCAAGTGTTTGGCGCTAAGGTCGTGCGTGCGAATAAGGTGATGCACGGTAAGACTTGCCCTATTATTCATGATGGTCTCGGCGTTTTTACCGGCCTTGAAAATCCGTTAACCGTGACGCGATATCATAGCTTAGTACTTGAGCCGGAATCCTTACCTGATTGTTTTGAACTCAGCGCTTATACCGAGCATTTAGGGCCGCGAGAAATCATGGCTATTCGCCATAAAACCTTGGCGGTGGAAGGGGTGCAGTTTCATCCAGAGAGCATTTTGTCGCAGCAAGGATTACAGTTGTTAGATAACTTTATTCGCTTGGTTAAATAGATATTCTGCTAATATGAATTTTTATTCATTTTGTCACATTTTATTCCTAGATTTATTGGGTTTGTTCGGTTACTTTATTCAATAAAGGTGACTTAATATTTACTTTTTATAACGAAAGCGTTTGTTTGTCAGCGTTGTTTTTTCGTTAAAATATTGTCGATTTTCAAATTTGCCCACATAATTAACAAAACATTAACATAGCGTGGTTGTTTGTTCTGTTTTCAGGGCGTAATAGTAGAGGGATATAGTGATGTCAGAACACATAGCAGTTTCAAGAGCCTTATTTGATGAGGTCATGGTTCCTAATTATGCGCCTTCGGCGGTGATCCCAGTACGTGGTAAAGGATCACGGGTATGGGATCAACAAGGAAATAACTATATCGACTTTGCTGGTGGCATCGCGGTGAACTGTTTAGGCCATGCGCACCCTGCACTAGTCAGTGCGTTGAAAGAGCAAGGCGAAAAAATTTGGCACGTGAGTAATATTTGGACCAATGAGCCTGCGCTGCGTTTAGCTAAAAAATTAGTTGATGCCACGTTTGCTGAGAAAGTCTTTTTAACCAACTCGGGTGCTGAGGCTAATGAAGCGGCCTTAAAGCTAGCACGTCGTTATAGCATTGAGCATTTTAGTGAAGATAAAGTAGAAATTATTGCCTTTAACCAAGGCTTTCATGGCCGTACTTTCTTCACCGTAACAGCGGGCGGTCAATCGGCTTATTCTGACGGTTTTGGCCCTAAACCAGGCGCGATTACCCACATTAATTACAATGATCTCGCTGCGCTAGAAGCGGCTATCAGCGATAAAACCTGTGCGGTTTTGATTGAACCATTGCAAGGTGAGGGCGGCGTGATCAGTGCCGAGCCCGATTTTATTAAAGGCGTAAGAGCGCTTTGTGATAAACACAATGCGTTATTAATTTTTGATGAAGTGCAAACGGGTGTGGGTAGAACCGGTGAACTGTATGCTTACATGGGCACCGAGGTGGTGCCGGATATTTTAACCACCGCAAAAGCCTTGGGTGGCGGTTTCCCCATTGCAGCAATGTTGACTACGACTAAGATTGCACAAAGCTTAAAAGTAGGCACTCATGGCAGTACTTATGGCGGCAATGCGCTAGCGTGCGCGGTGGCAGAGACTGCGTTTGATTTGGTTAATACAACCGCTATGTTGGCCGGGGTTAAGCAAAAAGAACAGGTATTTAAAGCGCACTTAGCTACACTCAATGAGCAATTTAATCTTTTTGCTGATATTCGTGGTAAAGGGCTATTAATTGGCGCGGAGCTTACCGAGCAATATCACGGTAAGGCGCGTGATATTTTAGTCGCGGCGGCATCGGCGGGTTTAATGATATTAGTGGCGGGGCCAAATGTTTTGCGTTTTGCGCCAGCATTAAATATTACTGACGAAGAAATAGAACTTGGTTTTGCGCGTTTAACCACAGCCATTGCTGAGGTGCTCAAATAGCCATTATTAAGCTAATGTAAATAGTTAGCTCCCCAAGTTTCTGCTTGGGGAAATAAGATGGAGTACGCTTATGCTAGTGATCCGTCCGATTAAAGCCTCAGATTTGCCGCAACTGCTGGAAATGGCAGTAGAGTCAGGTGTGGGGTTTACTTCCCTTCCGGTCAACGAGGCGTTATTGCAGCGCAAAATTGACCACTCTGTTGCCTCCTTTAGTAAAGAAGTGAAACAAGCTGGCGATCAAGGCTATTTGATGGTGGCTGAAGATCTTAGCTCGGGTGATATCATTGGCACCTCTGCCATTGAAGCCGCCGTGGGCATGACCGCCCCTTTTTATAATTATCATGTCGGTAAAGTGGTGCATTCTTCTCCCACTCTGGGGGTGTATAACTTAGTTGAAACTTTAACCTTAAGTAATGATTACACTGGGGTGTCAGAGCTTTGCACCTTGTTTTTGCGTGAGCCTTATCGCAGTGGTCATGCTGGCCGTTTGTTATCACGTTGTCGTTTTTTATTAATGGCAGAGCATCGTAATCGCTTTGCCCGCACCGTGATTGCAGAAATGCGTGGCGTAAGTGATCAAGATGGCCGTTCGCCTTTTTGGGCTTGGCTTGAGCAGCACTTTTTTTCTGTCGATTTCCCTACCGTCGATCATTTAACTGGGCTAGGTAATAAGCAGTTTATTGCCGAATTAATGCCTAAATATCCTATTTATATCAGTTTACTTAGCCCGCAAGCGCAAAAAGTGATCGGCCAAGTACATGAAAAAACCTTGCCCGCCTTAAAGCTATTGGAAAAAGAAGGGTTTCATCAAAATGGCTATATTGACATTTTTGATGCCGGGCCAACCGTTGAATGCCCGATTGAGCATATTCGCTCGGTGCGGGATTGTTTGCGTTTGCAAGTGGAAATTGGCTCACCGATAGACCAAGCTGAATACATAGTGAGCAATATATCTGTCGCCGATTTTCGTGCCGCAGTGGCATCAATTAGCGTGTCGCTTAAATACCATAAAGCGGTGTTAAGTCATGATGTGGCCGATGCGCTTAATGTGGTTGCTGGAGATACAGTAAGAGTGCTGAGTTTGTAGTTTAAGGAGCAGAGGTTGAGCAAGCGTTGCTTATTAAATAGTAAATTAGGCTGTCGATGGCCATTATTTGATAAGTAGATTTAAAGATAGTTTACATACAAACGAATTCAACAAGGAGGCATGATGCATTTAATTAATGGGATCTGGCTCGAAGGGCGCGGCGAACCGGTAGTCTCTGTTAACCCCGCAAATAATGATATCTGCTGGCAAGATTTATCTGCTGACCCTGAGCAGGTTAATCAAGCGGTGCAAGCTGCGCGCGATGCCTTCACTCTCTGGTCACAAACCAGCCTGGCTGAGCGTGAAGCGCTACTCACTCAATTTGCCAAAAAACTCACCAATGCTAAAGGTATGCTAGCGCAAGTCATCGCGAAAGAAACGGGCAAGCCGTTATGGGAAAGTGAAACCGAAGTGGCGGCAATGATCGGTAAAATTGCTATTTCTATCAAAGCGTTTAAAGCGCGTACCGGTGAAATAGAAAACGACATGCCGGGCGCCAAAGCAATGGTGCGCCACAAGCCTCATGGCGTGGTTGCGGTATTTGGGCCTTATAACTTTCCCGGCCATTTACCCAATGGTCATATAGTTCCTGCTTTGTTAGCAGGCAACACTGTGGTGTTTAAACCGTCAGAATTAACCCCGCAAACAGCTGAAATAACGTTAGGCCTATGGTTGCAAGCGGGTCTGCCAGAAGGCGTGATTAATTTAATTCAAGGTGAAGTAAGTACCGGACAAGCGCTAGCCGCACATCCAAATATTGATGGCTTGTTCTTTACTGGTAGCAGCCGTACTGGCCACTTATTACATCAACAGTTTTCCGGCCAACCTGAAAAAATACTGGCGTTAGAAATGGGCGGTAATAACCCGCTTATCGTGGCGAATGTAAAAGATCAGGCGGCTGCGGTGTATAACATTATTCAAAGTGCTTATTTAACCGCTGGTCAGCGTTGTACTTGTGCGCGGCGCTTATATATTCCTAATAATGAGCAAGGGGATGCGTTGTTAAAAGCCTTAATCAAAGGGGTTAAGGCGATAAAGGTCGGTGAATATGATGCACAGCCACAACCGTTTATGGGCGCGGTTATTTCTGCGCAAGCGGCGCAAAATTTGTTATCGGCGCAGCAGGCTTTGGTTGAGCTTGGTGGTAAACAATTAGTGCCGATGACGTTATTGAAAAAAGGAACGGGATTACTTAGCGCGGGCCTAATCGAGGTGAGTAACATTGAATCTTTGCCGGATGAAGAATACTTTGGTCCTTTGCTACAAGTGATACGCTATCAAGATTTCGAGCAAGCCATTACCCTCGCTAACCAAACTCGATTTGGTTTATCTGCGGGATTGTTTGCTGATGACGAATCTTTGTATCAGACTTTTTTTAATAAAATTCGAGCAGGAATAGTGAATTGGAATAAGCCGTTAACGGGAGCCAGTAGCGCCGCGCCATTTGGTGGTATCGGCGCCAGCGGTAATCATAGAGCAAGCGCTTATTATGCCGCCGATTATTGCTCCTATCCTGTGGCGTCGGTCGAAGCTGAACATCTCAGTCTTCCCACCTCCTTAGCGCCCGGACTCAGCGTTTGAGCATCGCAGCCTTAGACGAGGCTGCTTTTTTTGTTTCTTGTTCATGATATTGGAGGGGTTATGGAGCGTGCATTAACAGACTTGTTGGAACATTTATGGCAGCAATTTATCGCGGTGACACCAAGCGCGGTGAAAATTCACCAATTACTTGGCCAAGGTCAGCCTATTCAAAATGATCACATTGCGCTGCGCACTTTTGATTTGCCGAGCGTAGGTCTTGAGGTATTAGCCAGGCCATGGCTTGAGCTGGGCTATCAAGGTCAAGCTGAATACGAGTTTACCAGTAAAAAAATTCATGCTCAGTATTTTTCCCATCCTGATCCCACTGCGCCTTTAATTTTCATTAGTGAACTTAAAACCGCTGAGTTTTCCGATTGTGCTCAGGCCATCATGCGAGATTTAGTGGCGCAGCTTGATAGTAACTTATTAGGCACACCTGAAATGCTTTATAGCGGTGCGCAATGGCGCACTCAATACCATTGTTATCAAGCCTTACTTGAAGAGAGTGAGTATGCCGCTTGGTTGGCTGCTTGGGGCTATCGTGCTAATCATTTTACGGTTAATGTTAATGAGCTAAAAGGCTTTAGCGATCTTGCACAAGTGAACCTAACCTTGCATCAAGCTGGGTTTCATCTCAATACCGCTGGAGGAGAAATTAAGGGGGGCGCCGATGTTTATTTAGCTCAGTCATCTACGGTGGCAGACAAAGCAGAGGTTACTTTTTTAGATGAAACCCATTTAATTCCAAGTTGTTTTTATGAGTTTGCTCAGCGTTATGAACTGCCCAATGGCGAGTTATATCGCGGTTTTGTTGAGGCCTCGGCAGATAAGATTTTTCACAGTACCGATAGCAAAGGATAAAATGAATGCTGTCCCTACTTGGTGCGTCTAACCCAGTAGGAGATGAGCTTGCTCAGCGAACATCACAAATTCCCTGAGCAAGCTCATGTCCTACAAAAAACACCAATCAACTCGCTCAGCATGCAAGGAGCAGAACTTGTTCTGCGAACATGCTTAATAGATGTCGTTGTTTTTAAGTAATTCACTCAGAATTGTTAACCCTTGGCGTAATACTTTTTGACTCGTTGGCGCCATTAAAGACAACCTAACTGCGGCGGGTGGATGTTGTTTATTAACGCAAAAATATGGCGCGCTACTCACTATCACACCTTGGCTTTTGGCGGCTTGGCGAAAGCGTTCGCTGCTCCAAGGGCCCGGTAGATGTAACCAGCAATGGAAACTATGCAGCTGGCTATCAATCTGCCACTCACCTAACACCTCTCGCATTATTTTTTGCCGTTGTTGCGCCTCAACTATTTGCTTTAGCATCATTTTGGCAAGCAAATTTTGCTGCCAAAGGCGCGCCATGATCGCTAACGATATGCCACTGCACATCCAGATATTGGCGCGAATGTTACTGTTGAGCTGATTGGTGTAGCGGGCGGGGCCGTAAATAAAGCCAATCCGTAATCCGGGCAGCACTGCTTTTGATAAGCTAACGACCGAAAAACAGCGCTCAGGTACAAGGTTATAGAGGGCTTGATATTTACCTTGATTAAGAAAGCCATAAATATCGTCGTCCACCAGCCATAATCGATATTGCTTTACCACCTTGGCGATGGCTTTTCTGCGTTTGTTTGGCATCACCGCCGCGGTGGGGTTTTGATAGCTTGAGACTACCAGCACCAGCTTAATATCATGACTATCACAGGCCTGCGCTAAACTGTCGGGGCACATGCCATATTCGTCTAACTTAATTGCAACTGCTTGACGGCCAAGTTGTTGGCATATGGCGAGGGCGCCGGGATAAACCCACTGCTCGAGGGCAATTTTGTCACCCACTTCAGTGAGACTTTCAATTAATAAATACAGCGCATGTTGCGCGCCATGAGTAAATACCAACTGAGCTGGGTGTTGCGCTTGAATGCCTAAACTTTGTAGCCACTGGCACGCGATATGTTGGTAAGGCATCAGGCTGTGTTCATCAGGATAAGTCAGCACTGTGCTTGGCATGTTTTGCTCACCAAAGCTAGCCATGGCGTGGTCAAATTCGGGTTGTACTAGCTCAACTAAGGGTTGAATAATTGATAGGTTGCAAAGGCTTTGCCCGGCTTGAATGACGGCGTTGAGATCTTGTGTTCCCGCAACAAAAGTGCCTTTGCCCACTCGTGATACTAAATAACCTTGCCGCTCGGCGGAGCGATAAGCGCGGCTTACCGTCGTGGGAGTAATGTTGAGCTGCTGCGCTAGCGCGCGAATAGTTGGCAACGGTGCACCTGCTGCTAATAATCCTTGGCTGATGTCTTGGATCAGCGCTGCCGCTAAGGTTTTGTAGCCGAGTTTGTTGGAATTGAGTTTGGGTTGCCAAGTCACAGTGTTACCAATGTAATACAGTTTTTTATATTGTATTACCTTTAGCTTAGTAAATGTGCATTTTTTCTCGTCTGATCTTTTGTATTCACGTTATAGTCATTAGCATCAAACTAAAGCAGAGGGACGGCAATGAAATTAGCATTTATTGGTTTAGGCGTAATGGGTTACCCGATGGCTGGGCATTTGCAACAAGCGGGTCATCAAGTCACGGTTTATAATCGTACCACCAGCAAAGCCGAGGCATGGGCGGCGCAATACCAAAGCGATTTTGCTACCACGCCAGCACAAGCAACGGCTGATGCAGATATTGTGTTGATGTGCGTGGGCAACGACCAAGATGTCCGCGCGGTGGTGTATGGTGAAAATGGCATTTTAGCGGGGATGAAGAGCGGCGCTTTGCTGGTGGACCACACGACCACCTCGGCGGCATTGGCCACTGAATTAGCCGCAGCATGTCACGATCAAGATAAACGATTTTTAGATGCGCCAGTTTCTGGTGGTCAGGCGGGGGCAGAGAACGCTTGTTTAACCATAATGTGTGGCGGTGAGCAAAGGGATTTTGATTTCGCGAAATCGATATTGGCTATTTATAGCAAAAGTGCGGCGTTGTTGGGTGGTCATGGCGCTGGGCAAAAATGCAAAATGGTTAATCAAATTTGCATTGCGGGCTTGTTGCAGGGCTTATCTGAAGGTATTCATTTTGCGCAGCAGGCCGGGCTAGACGTTGAACAAGTAATCGACGTGATCAAACATGGCGCGGCACAATCATGGCAGATGGAAAATCGCGCTAGCACCATGGCTCAGAACAAGTTTGATTTTGGTTTTGCCATTGACTGGATGCGTAAAGACTTAGGTTTTTGCTTAGCAGAGGCGAAACAAAATGGGGCCCAGTTGCCGGTCACGGAATTAGTTGATAGCTACTATGGTGAGTTACAACAACAAGGCGAAGGCCGCTCCGATACGTCGGTATTAATTAAGCGTTTAACAAGCAAGTAATTGAAAACGGATATTTACTGTTACAGCAATAAGATTGGGCTAATTGATTAGCCCAATCTTGCTTAGCCATGGATTAATGCACTAGGGTTGCGGCGGTAAACACACGCCATTCGCACTTAAACCGCAATAGCCATTAGGGTTCTTTGCCAAATATTGCTGATGATATTGCTCTGCATAGTAAAACTGCGTTAGCGGTAAAATCTCAGTGGTAATATTTGAGTCAACCCCTTTCGCTTGCAATGCTTGTTGAAATAATGCTTGGCTTTGCATGGCTAAGCTTAAATCGTCTTCATTATCACAATAAATAGCGCTGCGGTATTGGCTGCCTGAATCGTTGCCTTGGCGCATACCTTGAGTCGGATTATGCTGCTCCCAAAATAGTGTTAATAGCTGATATAAACTGACTTCGTTAGGATCGTAAATGACTTCCACTAACTCAGTATGTCCGGTCATGCCTGAAGAGACTTCTTCATAGATTGGGTTCGGAGTAAAGCCACCGCCGTAGCCAGCACTGGTGAATTTCACGCCTGCTTGTTGCCAAAATAAACGCTCAGCCCCCCAGAAGCAGCCCATGCCAAACCAGACTCTTTTTAAATCTGCTACACTTGCCAATTGTGTATTAAAAACAAAGTGTTCAGTAGGGATGTAAATGGCCTGTTCACGACCCGGCAATGCCTGGTCGGCAGAAATCATTTGTTGTAAGCCAGCCATGTTAGTTCCTTTTGTTGGTGTATTTATTTCGTACCTGAGCACAAAAGACTCGTTGGCGAGTTTATTGATAACCCCACTTAGTTGCCAATAAATTATCGCGAAACGATCATGTTGTAGTCATTTGAGTATAAGATACGCCTGTTAAAACAGATTAATCCAGCTGTTATACGATTTAATAAGATAAATAGACTTATTTCTGTATATATAGCAGTTAATACTATGCCGTTATAAGGTCGTTTTGTGCTAAAATCCGCGACCGCGGCAACTTGGAGTAGCGAAAGATGAGACGTGAGTTAGCGATCGAGATTTCCCGAGTCACAGAAGCAGCAGCATTGGCTGCGTATAAGTGGGTTGGTCGGGGCGATAAAAATATAGCAGATGGCGCGGCAGTAGAAGCAATGCGTCACATCCTTAACCAAATTGATATCGATGGCGAAATCGTAATTGGTGAAGGTGAAATTGATGATGCACCTATGTTGTACATTGGTGAGCATGTTGGTAGCGGCGCAGGTGATGCGGTTGATATCGCGGTAGACCCTATTGAAGGCACGCGTATGACGGCCATGGGGCAGTCAAATGCGGTTGCTGTTATTGCGGTAGCAGAAAAAGGCATGTTCCTAAAAGCACCAGACATGTACATGGAAAAGTTGATTGTTGGTCCTGATGCAAAGGATGCTATCGATTTAAACCGCTCTCTTGAACAGAATTTAAAAGCCATTGCATTCGCGTTAGGCAAGCCACTAAATAAGCTGACTTGTGCAACATTGGCAAAACCGCGTCATGATAAAGCGATTAAAGAAATGCAAGGCTTAGGTGTTCGCGTATTCGCCATTCCAGATGGTGACGTAGCGGCGTCGGTAATGGCGTGTATGCCAGACAGCGAAGTGGACTTACTTTACTGTATCGGCGGCGCGCCAGAAGGCGTTATCTCTGCAGCCGTTGTTCGCGCACTAGATGGCAACATGCAAGCGCGCTTACTGCCTCGTCCATTGGTGAAAGAGCCAACGGAAGAGAATATCCGTATTGGCGAAGAAGAAGTAGCGCGTTGTGAAGCCCTAGGTATCAAGGTAAAAGAAGTACTTACTCTTGAAATGTTAGCGCAGAACGACAACGTTATCTTTTCTGCTACCGGCATAACTAAAGGTGACCTGCTAGAAGGTGTTGCCATCAATGGTCGCTTAGCGACGACTGAAACCTTGCTGATCCGTGGTAAATCAAGAACCGTGCGTCGTATTCGTTCGACCCATTATCTAGACCGTAAAGATCAGGCACTAAAAGATATTATTTTTTAATCAGTCTTATTTCTGAGCCAATAAAAACCAGCTTAATCGCTGGTTTTTTTGTGACTAGAACTCTCTGCTTTCATATCATTTATCGATGTTTTTAGCAGCTCTAACCAAAGCTGTCGAAACCAAATATGCAAGGGATCTTTGTGAGAGCGAGCGTGCCAATAGAGCATTAGATCGACAGGCTCGATGCAAGGCACATCCAGTGGCACCATATTGAGCTTATGCACCTCTGCTTGAGTGAGTTGCCAAGGCAACACGGCGATATGCTTACCCGCTTTTAGCCCTTCAAGTAATACCACCATCGAGCTGGAATGAAAGGTCAC
Source organism: Motilimonas cestriensis (assembly GCF_021295315.1). Taxonomy (GTDB): domain Bacteria; phylum Pseudomonadota; class Gammaproteobacteria; order Enterobacterales; family CBDFNC01; genus Motilimonas; species Motilimonas cestriensis. Next base: position 29,082 of record NZ_JAIMJA010000006.1, read on the forward strand.
TCGGCGTTGCAGTTTGTGCTTTTTATACAGCGCATCAACCATAGGTTCAACGGCACCGGTAGGGGTGTAGCGAATGTGGCTATAGTTAGCGGTGTCGGCGAGTGTCACTTTCTTTTTTGTTGCAAGTGGATGATGTTTGGCGACCACAAAACGATAGCTATCATTGCTGATATGGCGGGCGTGAACGTTTGGTGGCGCCTCGACCATGCCGCCTAAGGCGAGATCAAGTTCGCCATTCTCGAGTTTTTCAAAAATATTTTTTGGCCGACGTACAAACTCGATTTCAATATTCGGCGCGAACTCTAGCAAACTATCAAAGAGTGATTGTGTCAGTCTTGTGGCGGCAAAATCCATGGTGGTAAAACGAATAATACCCTGCGTGGTGGCAGGATCAAACGTGTCAGGCTGCAATATATTTTGCGCTAATAATAAGCTCTTTATTAAATGAGGTTGTAGGCCTTTGGCTTTATCCGTTAATGCAAAGCCACCTGGCGCGCGTACTAAGATGGGATCGTCTAGTAGCTGTCGCAGCTTTGCTAAGCGTTGGCTCATGGCCGGTTGGGTCAGATTTAATCGGTCAGCGGCTTTACCAACTTGCTTCTCATCCAATAAGGCTGCTAAGGCGACTAATAAATTGACATCGGTTTGTTGTAAGAATAACAGATCAGAACTCAGCATGGTCAGCCTCCTTACTGCATAAGACGTTGTTTTGATAGGCTGTCATGATCAACTCTCTAATCCAAACATGGAGTGCTTGATGGTTTAAATCTTGCGGCCAAACCATCCTGGTTTCGGTATCACTGAGCTCGGGTATGTCAAATTGTGTCAGGCTTTCATTATCCGCTAACGCATTGGCTAAGGTATGCGGCACGATAGCGGTCAAATAGCCAGTTTTCATGGCTTCAGCCAACACTACCATTGAGCCAGAGGTAAAACCAGGTTTGATGTTGAGTTGGTGTTGTTGCAAAAACTGTTCAAGTTGCGTGTCTACTTCACCCGCCACGGCATATTTTGCTTGGGGCAGTTTTAAGGATTCAGCCAAGGTTTCAATATTATTGTCATGGTAACGCTGCCCAATTAGCAGTGACCAGCGCTCAAAACCAACATGTACGCTGCTGACATTTTTTGGCAGCTTTTTAAAGGACCCGATGGCTAAATCGAGTTTACCGCTATTAAGTTGGCTGGATACGGAATCGGTTTGACGCACATACTCTAATTCTAAAAAGGGAGCTTGTTCGGCCACTTGCGTCAATATCTCTTCAATGCATAAGCTTGCCGCTAAATCATTCATGGTGAAACGAATCACGCCCTTTATTTTACTTGGATCGAATTCACTGCCTTTGAAAATTGTGCTGCTGGTCAGCACAAAATCATTCAGTTGCGATTTTAAGGTCTGTGCCCGGCTGGTTAAAATCATATTTTGTGAGCCTTTGATGAGTAAAGGATCATCAAATAAATCGCGAGCACGATTAAGCACATGACTAATGGCTGATTGTGTCATGCCAAGGCGTTCTGCGGCGCGAGAAACGTGTGCTTCATCTAACAATACTGCCAAGCTGATCAATAAATTAAGGTTGGATTGATTGAGGTTTTCAAGGGTGAGGGGTTTATCTATCATTTCCGGCAAAGTTGATGCATTTGCCGATAAAATATCAGTAAATTGTAAAGGGGGGAATCATTTACTGTTGAAGGGGTCATACTTGAACATAAATGAGGCCAACGAAGGCCCCATTTTTATCACAAAGCTAAGTGTTATTTCACTTCTACTTGTGTTTCACCAGTGATGTCGATAGTCACGTGACGGTCTTGAGCACGCTCACTTTCAGCCATACCGGTAGCTTGCGTATCACCTTTCCAGTTAGTGATGATATGCTCAGCTTTAACACCTTTTTGTACTAGGTAAGATTGTACTGAAGTAGCGCGCGCTTGTGATAAACGTTCGTTGTACTCTTTATTACCTAGCTTGTCTGTTGCGCCTGTTAATTTAACTTCAGCAACGTCGTTGGCATTGTAAAAGGCAACCGCTTCATCTAATTGCTTTTTAGCTGTGTTGGTTAGAGCGTATGAATCGAAACCAAATAATACCGCATCAGATAGCGATTCTACTTTGCTTTCATAAACTGGCGTTGGCTCAGGAGTCACAATTGGCTCAGGCTCTACTGGCAATGGCGCAACGACCACTTGTTCAGCAGCGCGGCCAATGTGTGCCACTAGCTCTAAACCAAAGTTGTTTACGTCAGTTTTTAGATTGTGTGAACGACCTACGTTTTCAATGCGACGGTAGCGCGCTTGAAGATCTAAAGTGTCGTTGATGCGGTAAGTTGCACCCACGCCGCCTAGTGGAGATAGGCCTTCATCGCGGTGACCTAAAGAGTCAGAGCGGTAACCAAATGCACCTACTTCACCGAATACAGAGAAGTTTGTAGAAAGGGGTAGGCGACCGATAATAGAGGTATTGATACCTTGAAGAATGCTGTCTTCGCCTGGAAGTTCAGTTTTGCCTAAGTGGTTGTAACCTGCTTCTAGGGCAAAGTTTTCATTAAACTGGTAACCACCAAATGCATTAAAGCTTTTGTCTTTATCATGACATGATGTTGCGCCAACTTGGTCGCAGGTGTCTTCGTGTTGTGCGATACCTGCACCGCCACCAAAGTAAGTATTGCCCGCAAATGCTGCGCCAGAAGTTAATGCTAATGTAATCGCAAGAGATAATTTTTTCATTGTATACCTTCATTTTATTATTGTTAGTCAATCTGAGTTGTGGCAAATCGAGTTGCCGCTTCAGTTGATGAAGGGCAGTCTAGGTGGGGAAGGTAAATAAGAGAATAGGGTTTTGTTAATGGTGACTATGAATAAAACTTATAATAACTGTGATCTACCTCACTAGATGTAGATCACAGTTTAATATTTATGCAATATTAATTTTATTGTAAATAGATTAGGCGACTTATCTAACGATTACTTAGTGCTTAACCATTCAATAGCTTTTTCCATTTCGCCTACGCTACTAAAGCCGCGGTTGAGTAGCACATATTTACCGCCTACTACCAAGGTTGGTACACCGGTGCTCTGTAGTTTACTTTCAACGGCAAAAGAGACATCGAGTGCATTTTTCAGGTCTTCAGACTGACTAAATGCTTCAAACTTATCTTTATCGATACCTTGTTCAGCAAGAAAAGCTTCAAAGCTAGCTTGATCTTTAACAGTGCCGTTTTGTCTTGCTTCGAAATAGGCGGGGTGAGCTTTTTCCAGTACATCGAAGTGTTTAAAGGCTTGGAAGATCACCGCATCAAACACCCACTTTTCATTTAATAGTGAAGCATTGGCCGTCACTTTTAACTTTTCATCGGCCTTTAAGGTATTCATTAATGGTTCGGTAGCCTTACAAGCTGGACAGCCGTACCAAAAGAACTCGTGTACTTGATTAGTGTCTGCTGGTATAGCGGTTTCTAACACACGGTAATGGACATCTTGCTGGAATGGGTCATTGGCCGTGGCTATGGCTGCCGAGGTTAGCTCGGTTGCTTCGTTGTGAGCATGACCTTCGTGGCTGTCGCTTGCAGCTTCTGGTGTTGCTTCTTTTGCCGCTGGTGCTTCAGTTGGCGCAGTCGTTGGCTCGACACTTACCGCCACTTCGGCGCTTTTAGCTGCGGTTTCAGTTGGTGCTTCAGGTTGCTCAGAGCAAGCAACAAGGGATGCGCCAAATAAGATGGCGAGGCTTAGTTTGGTGATGGGGGTCATATCAAATCCGTTAATAATCACTAAATAATAAAAGAGTCGATTATGCCTGAGATAAATGAGTATGCCACTAGCTTGACTTAACTTTACACAGTTTAGTGACTGAAATGAAACCCCAGTATAGATTGAGCTGGCGATGTATGGCTGGCACTAGCAGTGGGTTACAGCGTAAGCATCTAAGCTCCTAAAGCGGCCAAATAATCATTTTTAATCTTAACACTCTATCGCCCTAGTCGGTGACCTCAAAAATAGAGTCAATAATAATGGGTAAGTTGCCCCTGACAGAAGTAGCGCCAAAGACAGAGCGTGCATGAACGCCCTTTTCACCAAATACCTTAGCCATTAAGTCTGAGCAGCCATCGAGTACCTTTGGATGTTGTTCAAAGTCTGGAGTTGCGTTGACAAAACCTTGCAGTTTTACCACACGACTGACTTTATCAAGCGAGCCTAATTCTAGTTTTACAGCGGCTAATATATCCAGACCCGTTGCTTTGGCAAATTCATAACCTTGCTCAACAGTATATTCTTGGCCAAGTTTACCTTTGGGTACAACACTTAATCCCGCTACAGGGCCTTTACCAGAAACATAAAGTAGCTTGCCTGTACGTACACAATTACAGTAGCTTCCTTGCGGGTCGCTGGCAGTTGGTAAGTTTAAGCCAAGTTCTAATATTCTTTTATCGATGCTCATATTCGCTCCTGTTTGTGATAGCCATGTTATTAAATTGTGCAGGCAATAAAGCGGCTCTAAATGTAGTCAAGTAACTCTTAGGCTAAGGGGGCGGTTTACAACTTTACGAAACGCAGGCTCCAACTCCCTAAGGCTAACCAACTGAAACTAAATCACGGATTTAAAATGCCACTTTAATCGTTCGCCAGCTTGTTGTGAATATATTTATCAAATAAATATAAAAAAAGTAAGGGTTCAAGTGGCTTTGATCAGTCTAGGTAGTTCTTACTGTTATACCAGAAAAGTTCGTGCACTCCATTTGGCCGAGGTGCAATAGTCGTTTCGAAACCGCGATAATGTGCGTCTTGCTGGAACGGTGTTTGGGGGTATGGCCACAACTGTTAAAAATGGGGTCGACCGCTGTTGATAATAGCTAGTAATTTGTTCTCAGTGAGTTTCTAGTTAGCGTATTGTTTTATTTATGTTATTTATTATTAGTTTGGAATAGGTGTTTTTCTCTTTTTTATATTTTTTTGATTGTTATAATGCGCTTTTTGGATCAAGGACGCTGAAATGGTCAATAAAATTGCTGTTGGAGTGCTGCTAATGGCTGGGGTTAATGCCTTTGCCAATGCCGCCATAGTAGATGCTAAATCACATCAAGGGATTGTATATTTAACCGACGAAATTAGCACAGAGATAAAACGTTATTCTCTGGCTGATGAGAAATTTCTTACCCCGATCGCTCTATCAAATATTCCTCTAGCCCTTGCTGTTGATGAAACGGGAATTTTTGTTAGTTATGGTAGCCAAATTACTAAGTTGGCTCTTGATGGTAGTAATGAAACTCAGCTTCGAGTCACCACTAAATCTATCTCTGATCTTGAAATTATTGATGACATTCTGATTTTATCTACAAGTAGTTATATTCAAACCGTCAACAAAAGTAGTGGTCAGTTTATTGCTGATAAGTCATTGTGGTATGCCTCTGGTGAAATGACGGTATTGCCAAGCTCTTCAAACGTTTATTTTCATAGCTCAGGTATCAGTCCTTCTGACATCAATAGATTAGACATTTCTGCAACGGGAGTGATTGGCTCTCAGCAAGATAGCCCTTATCATGGTGCCTACAATCAAGGTCGAGATATTGCCGTATTCCCTGATAATAGTCGTTTAGTTGATTACTCCGGTATTATTTATAATCAAGATTTAACTTACTCGGCGAGTTTAGGAACTGCTTTCAAAGATATTGATTTTTGGGGTGATTTGCCAATCGTGTTACGCGGCAATCAGATTCATGCGTATGACAAGGCTTCGCGTGAAACGGGTACCTATTCATTAAGTTTGGCAAATCCGGACCAATTGTTCGTTCACGATAATAAGGTGGTCGTATTCGCAGACGATCTTACTCATGTTGAAGTGTTTGCCGTTAGTCAGCTAAATCCAGCTGATCCACAAGCTGCGATTGATCCAACAGACTTAGCCTATACGCCAGATACCGTTGTATTAGATGACAACGAGGATGTGGTTTATCTGCTAAGTAAGCAACATTTAAACATCTTCCGTTGGTCAATTAGCCAACAGCAGTACTTACCTTCGATAGGGTTAACTTCTGCGCCCAGCGCAATTAGCTATTCGCCTGCCCATAATCGAATTTATTTGGCTTATAGTAATAATCAAATTAGCTATATCGACCTCAATACCAATACTGAATCTGTGTTCATCAATCTTCCTAACTCTATTTCCACTATTAGTGCTACGGGTAATTACCTCATGACCCGAGATAGCACTGGCGCTTGGGGAACCTTTAGTATCTTTAACAGTGCGGGTGAAAAAACACACTCTAATGAGTGGGCTTATCCAACCTCTTCTCTTGTTTGGGGTGAGCAAGCTAACCGCGTTTACTATATTAGCGGTTATTCACCTGCTGATTTACATTGGCACTATTTAGATCCTGAAACGGGTTCTCTTGGCGGTGACAATGACAGCCCTTACCATAGCAGCCAAGGTTGGCAAGTACCCATTCGTGTTTCTGAGAATGGCGCGTTTGTTGCGCTTGGTTCAGGTCGAATTGTATTAGGTCGTTCAATGAGCGAGGTGACCAATTTGTCGTTGACCGGCAATATTGAAGATTTGACTTGGCTACATGGTAATGTGTTTACTTTGCGCGGCGCTGACAGCAATACTTATACCCAGCTGCATCGATGGCAAGGCGATTTTAGCCTTGATGCTGCTGCAACTTATGAAGTTCAAGGCACCCCTTTGGCTATTTTATCGTTAGCCAGTAAAGGTCAAATATTATTGGCTTATGCACAAGCGGGTGTGCCCACGTTTGAATTAAAAGACTTTACCGCAAAAGACTTTGATGGCGATGGTTATAACGACCAAGAAGATTTATTCCCTGCTGATCCTAATGATTGGGCTGACTTTGATCGTGATGAAATAGGCGATACGCTAGATACTGATGATGATAATGACGGTGTTGACGATGGGGTTGATGCTTTCCCATTTGATGCCTCAGAATCCTTAGATACAGATGCTGATGGTATCGGCAATAATGCTGATACCGACGATGATAACGACGGCGTTGCAGATGGCGATGATGCGTTTCCCCTAGATGCAACAGAAACCATTGATACCGATGGGGATGGCTTAGGCAATAATGCTGATACAGATGACGATAATGATAACGTTGCTGACAGTGTTGATGTATTCCCGCTTGATCCATCAGAAGCGCTGGACTCAGATCTAGATGGCATAGGCAATAATGCCGATAACGATGATGATAATGATGGTATTGCCGACAGTGTTGATGCATTTCCTCTGGACTCATCTGAGTCAGTAGATTCGGATCTAGATGGCATAGGCAATAATGCCGACACCGACGATGATAACGACGGTGTTGCCGATAATATTGATGCATTTCCTTTTAACCCTAACGAGTCAGTAGATTCGGATCTGGATGGCGTAGGTAATAATGCCGATAACGACGATGACAATGATGGTGTGTTAGATGTAAATGACGCTGCGCCACTGGATGCGAGTATTGGTGCGAGTTCAAATGACAATGACTCAGGAAGCACTGATACAGGTAGTGATACAGATACGGGTGGGGCAGATAACGGTAATTCAGATAATAGCAACACCGATGGAACCGGCGAACAGCCATCGACAGACGATGGACAAACCGAGGAGCCCCAACCAGCGACCCCATTTGGTGGGGATTACAGTACCTTGTTCCCAGCCACTGCCGGCAACACTTGGTATTTTGATACTTTTGCTAACCAAGAAGTTAAGCTTGGAGCAGCTCAAACTATGTTACAGCAAAAGGTATATCCATTAGTATTTCCAAGTGGATCTAAGCTGCACCTTAATGCATCGAGTCAAGATCTCCAATTGCTAGGCTTACATCTGGCTCAAGTGAGTACGCCTTATGGCACATTTTCAGCTGACATTCGCTTAGATAAGGCAATTTCTTTAGCTCGTTCTGTATCATTAAATGGTCGCAGCAAGGTGAATATTCAACCAGAATATGGCAATCGTGATTTCGTTTGGAACGCATCAAGTACTGCCTATGGTTTTGAACAAGTGACAGTTGCTGCAGGCACTTACAATGCGCTTCGCAGTGAGCTTAACTTATCGGGTTATGCCGAAGTTGATGGTGCTAAAGTGCAGTTTTCTTATCAAGCCCAATACTGGTTTGTGGAAAATATTGGGCTGGTTAAACTTGTTGAAAATGGGGTGACGACTCAGTTGACGCGAGCTTCGATTAAAGTGATCGACAAAGCGGGTGAGACGGATACTTCTAACGGTGGCAGTACAGATAACACCGCAACTGCGGAAAAATCTGGTGGCGGCGGTGGTGGTAGTCTAGGCTGGTTTAGCCTGATTATGCTAGCTGGTTTGGCTTTGTTAAGAAAACGCAGTTAACTTTTATCGAAAGTTGATACCTAGATGAAAAAGCGGCCTGATAAGCCGCTTTTTATTATGACTAACGAACTTGTTTGAGCTCATTCGTGAGCCCGCCGACTACTCTCCATTGATCGTGGGGCATATCAAGAAAAGGCTGAAAAACATCCTTAAAGAGAAAAAACGGCTTTAAGTTGATGTCGATGACGCACTGGTGAAGCAGTTTCGCTCGTTAGAGTTGCGATTACAGCGGTGGCTAAAAAATGCCAAGCTTAATTCTGGCGTTTTAGCTGTATGACTGCGTCGCCCAATTTCTCTAAACATTCTCGCTAAAGATGGGGGGAGCAAGCTCCGGTCCTACAAAAAACCATGAATCAACTAGCCCAACTTACAAGGAGCGCAATTTATTGTGCGAAGCCTGCTGCAATCGCCGACCATTACCGCAGGCTTAGCCCCATGACGGAGGCTCCCACATCATTTTTACTTCTATAGCTTAGTGACCCTTACTTGTTTAGGTGGGTTTGGCTGCGCTAGTACAAACGAGGCAAATGCGCCGCGATGTATTGGTGAGCCAACGGGTTGACCGAGAAAGTCATGGCTGAGGCTTACGCTATCATCGCCGCCAGTGAGGGCGGGAGAGGTTTGCTCTAGGCTCGCTGGGGTTAAACTAGCAATTTGTGGATCGGCCATTTCATCGCTGCTATCTAGCCACTCGGTAAAGTGGGTGCGATCTTTGTCACTCCAACTGTCGCTGGTGGTGTTATAGAGTAAGTTGTTGCTTACTTTTATCCAGCTTGGCGCATCACCGCGTTTACCGTAAGTGAGGTAGGGCATGGGATGACTGACGCGGATAACATTGTTGCTGACACTAAAGGTTGCGCCTTGGTCGGTGCCCATGCTGATGGCTTTAGGCTCAACATGGCTAGGTTTACCACCACGAATATAGGTGCGCGAGGACTCATCGGACACATCATAAAGGGTGTTGTTGTAGACATCAAAATGCCCCTTGATACCCCCGCCTAAGGTAATGCCGTAAGGAGAAGTGCCATTGTTTTCTTCGGCCACCGGGCCAAGGCCTGCGTTGATGATGACATTGTTATACACCTGCGCATCCACCTCCCAACAAGCAGGGCGCTGTTGTACTCCGTTGCTGTCTGTGTAGGTGCGACTGTAAGTGTGGATGTTAATGCCTGAGCCTTTTTGATTAATGATGTAGTTGTTATGGGCTTTTAGTACGCTGCCGGGTTTAAAGCCGCGGCAGAGATCATAGCCATAGTTCAGTTGATCGTAAAAATGCAGACCAAATTTGGCCTTGTTATCGTTTAAGTGGTTCCAGCCAAATTCCCAGCCAGTAATTGGCTCGTTGCCCTCGGCTGGAGTCCGTATGGTTAAATAGGTGGTGTGTTGAAAATGGGAAGTTTGATCGCAGCCAATATCGGTGATTTGATTGCCCAAGGCTTTGAAGTTATCGTTGCTCGCGCCGCCGCCGACAATGGCACCCGACCAACCGTTTGAGCACATGCCATCACGCTCACCAATGGCGTTACCCACTGCGCGCCCCCATTGGTTGGTTGATAGCTGTGAGGTGGAGTTTTGCGGATTGGACACGCTTTGATAAGGCGCACCTTTGCCCATATCAACTTGATTGCCTGCCAATACCTTGTATTTAGAAATGACGATGCCGCGGCTTAAATACGGATAAACGCCTCTCATAGGCCCCGATGCAAGGGCTTGGGTGTTGGGATAGCTAGCAATGGCGATTTGTTTTTCTTGGGTGCCTTCTAGGCCCACTAACCAAAGGCCTGCGCCGAGGGATTGACCGCCACTAAGAGGATGTTGCTCTTGAATTTCTTGTACTCCATGGGAGTAAGCGATATCCCCGGCTTGTAATAAACGATTACCCGGCGCACGGGCACCATAGGTCATACCATTAATAACTTGAAACGGGTCGTCAAAGCTGCCGCTGTTTTGGTTATTACCGCCCGCCTTCACATGATAAATATTACCTTCACGTACGGTAAAGGGCAGTGTGTTGTCACTGCTTATACCCGCTTCATCAACAAGGCGAATACTTGCTTCACCAAGTCCTACACTCGTAGGAATTGAAAAGGCGACTTCATACAGTTGATGCGATGTCCATAAATCGGCTGGGCCACAGGGCTGTTGGCCATCGGCTTTTTTCCAGTAATAGATATGGGCGGCGGGGTGAGATTGACCTTGTTGGTCAACGATCGAGACGGTGCCTTGATTATCGCCTAAACGATAACCCCACACCGTCACGATCGCCCCTTCTCCCAAACCGTCACCTAAGCCTGCATTAGGCCCTGATACTAAATCACTAAAAGCCAAATGGGGGGCTGGTGCCGCCCAAGTGCTCAGACTTGCTAGCAACAAAAATAAGCTAATGAATAATCGCATTGGCTGTCCTCGTTATGGTGCACTGACAAATTGGCTGAGACGGCCATTATTGTCTTTGCTGGCTAACTCAAAGGTGTAGTTACCTTTGGGCAGCTCGATTTGCAATTGGGTTTGATCGCCCGCAATGCTCACTTCACCCGTTGCTTGGGTTTGGCTGTTGGTCCAGCGCAAGGTGTAGCTGGCGATATCACTGGCCAAAAGTACGCTGCCGTCAATGCGAGAGTTTGGCGTTTGCCATTCAATTAAGTAGCGTTCGGTCAGCGCTGGTGGCGTATCTGGCTCTTGCGTTGGCGAGATTGAAGGCGCTGCCGAAGGGATAACCGTGGGGATAACTGTCGGCGCAACCGTCGGTGTTGTTTCACTGCTTTTTTTATCACTGCCACCAGACCCACCACCACAGGCGGTGAGTGTTAATAATGCCAGAGGCAAGCAAAAGGTAAGTAGTCGATTCATTTAGCCTCCAGGCTGGTTAAGTTGGTAAACAAGAAACAGAGGTGGACGGGCATAGTTGTTCAGGGTATCGGCATTTTTAAAGGCGACATACAACTTGCCAGTGTTGGCATCAAAAGCCCCGCCTTTAAGGTTGATTAGGCCAAGGCTATCGAGTTTGCCGTAGTCATAAGGGCGCACATCCCAAGGCTCCATTTCACCGTTTTTCACTTTCAGCATATCGGTGACGCGCCACAGCCAGTAATAGCTGTAGTTGTCTGCGGCGGCTAGACTACAAGGACCACCGCATAAATTTCCATTATCTTGGGTGGCTTTGTAGCCAATGCCTGATTCATGGCCGCCTGAATTACCTATGGTGAGATAAGTATTGGTACCGGGAATAATGACACCAAATGCAGCTTCACTGAGTGCTGTCCACAGCTGATTTTGCCTGTCGGTGTTGTACAAAATATCCTGCACACTGATGCTCATATCGCTATAGAGGGTTTTGTCATAAAGTATTTGCGCACGCCGATGAGGAAAATCGAGCACCGCTTCGGTGGCAACGGGGCCGCTGGTTTGTTGCAGCATGGTTTGTCTGGGCGACCAAATAAAACCCGATGGGCCAGTGGATAAACGACTGTGAATAGATCCGTGAGCATGACCTGAAATATGGGTGCCACCAAAGTCAGCTTGCCAATTTTCGGGCACATCTGTTATCCAGCCTGCGACATGGGCTGCGCCATCAAGTTGATACGGACCGTGCATTTCACTATTGGCCAGATCGCTGGCATCGACAAAGCGCACAGAAGTGTCGGTTTCGCCGCCGCCGGCATCGTACCAGTTCATGTAATTAACGATGAGTTGGCCGTCGAGTAAATACATGCCGTTGACTCTAAACCAGTTGTCGATGCCGGTATCCACGCGGTCGGTATTATGAAAGGGGGCGAAATTCTGCAATGCTTGATCGCCGATATTAAAGTCCGCTGGGTCGCGACTGTTTACTACCTCTGGGATGGCAAATTCAGCGATGCCTTGCTCATAGTCATGACCGACAATAAATAAGGAGTGGTTAGCTTGGTTAAGGGCAATGGCTGCTGGCGAGTAGTTTAAGTTAGGGTAAGCGGAGTCGCCGAATTTACCTGATGATAAACGAAAGCCGCCAAGGTATTGCATATCGCTAATTTGCCATAAGGGTAAGTTGGCATTATCGGCCGGCTGTTGCTCGCAATGACTGTACTCAAAACTGCCACTCCAAGGCGTTAACGCGCTTTGCTCACATTGCCTGTTTTGTTGTTCGCTTTGGCAAACTTCAGGGGCAATAACCACAGGGGCTAGGTAGCGAGTGCGACTTTGCTGTTCACCTTCGGATAATCCCTCGCACAAATCGGGCTTCGCCGTTGGCTCTACTGTTGGCGCCAATGAAGGTGTGTTGCTGGGTTGGATTTCGCCATCGTTTGGTGAGGCGTCACTGCCGCTATTACCACCACAAGCGATTAAGGCCAAGCTTAGGCTAATAAGCGCTACGGGGCGCAAGATACAATGAGTTGGCATGAACATATCCTTATGGCTGTCGAGTTACACTCAATTGGCTTGGTGCGGATGGGGTATGAGGATGGGCATTCATCACCACCAAATCGTCCATGGCATACCAGTCTTCGTAGCGCAGGCTATCGGGCAAGCTTTTATCTATGTAGTCGTTACCGCCCAGTTTGACGGCGTTCCAGCCCACCATTTTGTCGGCATCTTTACCGACCCAAGCAATTTGGTAATTGGCAAACACCAGTTGATCATCAATCCATTGCTCATAATGGCCATCGGCAACGCCGGGGGCGGAATTCATTTTCACGTAGAAGGCCATTTTGCGCCATCCAGTGATACTCTCATCACCAAAGAATTCCCTTGGGTGGATCATGCCTTGCTGCCCGCCCTGTGGAATTAATAGCCCGGACTTCATGCCAACCAGCTTGGTATTGGGGTTATCGGTGACGCGATCTTGGTTTAAATCGTTGATGTTATTGTCAAAGTTTAAGCTCATGTCGCCACTGAGCATTTCCCTTGGTAGCCCTTTAATGGGGTTACTTTCTAAGTAGTAGTGGTTTGCTGGCGGGTAGCCGCGCATCCAAATGGTATTACGTAAGCCGTAGTTGTTGTGAACATAGTTCCAACCTGCAATGGGGCCGTTAAAGCCGTCACGAAAGCCTTTGAATATTTCCCCACCTTCACCCCAAGTGTGAAGGATACGAAACAGCTTACTTAACGCTTTAGGGTGATCGCTATTAGGTGCCCATTTAATGTAAAACTCGGCGTAGACTTCGCTGTACTCTTGGTCAAATTTTTTCGCCAAGATGCCATCGGACCACCACTTCCAATTGGGCTCAGATTTAGCATCGCGATAAAACACCACAGAACGTTCACCGCTGCGAGCTTTGTCGGCAAATGCGCCAATCTCAATGGATTCATGGCGGTCGGCATCGCCCATGGATGGCGCGTAGGCCGGATCGGTGCGGATCACGGTCCAATTTGGCGGTGCAGGGTTGGCATGTGGTCGTAGTCCAACGCCATTTGTATTCGGATAACCCGCTACCCAATCTGGTTGCTGTTCAAAATCTTCTGCAAAAATGACATTGGCCTGTGAGTTGGAAATGCTTAACCAACTCAATAACCCTGTAGTGAGAAGCGCAATGAATTTAGGGCGGTGAAATAGCAACATCTTGGTTCGACTTATAGGTAAACAATAGTTACATATTAAACATGTTTTATATGCAATAGGAGTCATATTGATGCGAAGAGTTGTTTTATTTGCGCTGGGTCAAATTTTATTCTGATGACAGAAACCCTGTAGCGATCAACTATTTCAACCTAAATAACTGATATAAATTAAAATAAAGGAGAGTTTAATGTTAACGAAACAGCACCAAGAAAAGTACGCCGCATTTTATGCCGCAACCCATCACAATGAACATTTAGATTCTAAAACGGAGGTGTTGGTTGGCTTAGCTGCAGCTATGGCCATGAATTGCGCACCTTGTACCGACTATTATCTACAACAAGCAAAAAAACAGGGAATCAGTAAAGCTGAAATATCTGAAGTAACAGCAAAGGTGATGGCTGTGGCAGCAGGACAGAAGAAGTTGCAAGCCCAAGCAGCATTAGAAAACTATTAAACCGATTGGGATTTTAGGCAATTTACTCCGATTAGGCTTAGGGTTTTGCGGTTGCTCCCATAATGATGTTTTGTACCTTTATTTATGAACCTTTGATTGTAAACTAAATGTGTTGTTTAAAAATCAAGCAACTAAAACCTGTTTAATTCAAGGATGAATTTATGAAAAAATCCCTCATAGCGCTGGGTGTTGCGATGACATTTAGCCAACCTGTTTTAGCCGTTGACTGCAGTGGTATTGAAGCTTACCAAGGCAAAGGTGAATACACGCAAGATCAACAAGTTACCCATCAAAGCAATAAATTTCAATGTACTGTTCCTGGCTGGTGTGCCCTTGACGGTCCTTATGAGCCTGGTGTTGGTTGGGCATCGAGTAATGCTTGGCAAGATTTAGGCGTTTGTGATACCGGTGGCGGGGATACTGGCGGCGGTGATACCGGCGGTGGTGATACCGGCGGTGGTGATACCGGCGGTGGTGATACCGGCGGTGGTGATACCGGCGGTGGTGATACTGGTGGCGGTGATACCGGTGGTGGTGATACCGGTGGTGGTGATACTGGTGGCGGTGATACCGGTGGTGATACTGGTGGCGGTACAGATACAACAGGGCCATCATGTGATGCAACAGAAGATTGGCAAGCCAGTGTTGCTTATGGCAGTGGTACTGTTATCGATCATCAAGGTGAGTTATATCAGGCGAACTGGTGGACTAAAGGCGCTGATCCGTTAAAAAACTCAGGTCCTTGGCAGGTATGGAGTAGCCAAGGCAGTTGTTCTACCAGCGGCGGTGATACAGGCGGTGATACCGGTGGCGGTGATACTGGTGGCGGTGATACTGGTGGCGGTGATACTGGTGGCGGTGATACTGGTGGCGGTGATACTGGTGGCGGTGATACCGGTGGTGACACAGGTGGTAATACTACTGATACGCCAGTAGCATTGAATGGTCAGCTATCGGTTTGTGGCACTAAGCTATGTAATGAAAAACAGCAGCCAGTGCAACTGCAAGGCATGAGTAGCCATGGTTTGCAGTGGTATGGTTGGAACAACTGTTTAACCGAGAAATCACTTGATGCCCTTGCTAAAGATTGGCAAGCCGATGTCTTACGCATTTCACTTTACGTGCAAGAGGGCGGTTATGAAACCGACCCGCAAGGCTATACCGAGCAGGTTAATCGCTTAATTGCTGAAGCCTCTGAGCGTGGTATGTATGCGCTAGTTGATTGGCACCAGCTTGATCCGGGCGATCCAAATTACAATCTAGCCAATGCTAAGCGTTTCTTTACCGATATTGCTAACGCTAACAAAGATCGTAATAACATTATTTACGATATTGCTAACGAGCCCAACAAAGTGAGCTGGGATCGCATTCAATCTTACTCGACTGAAATTATCCCCGTGATCCGCGCGATTGATCCTGATGCGGTGGTATTAGTGGGTACTCATGGCTGGGCAAGCTTAGGGGTGTCCGATGGCGCGAGTTATCAAGATATCGTTAAGAATCCAGTGCCATTTGATAATGTGATGTACACCTTCCATTTCTATGCCGCTAGTCATGATGATTACTACCGTCAGCAGCTAACGGCCGCCAGTGAAGTGTTGCCATTATTTGTTACCGAGTTTGGTACGCAAACTTATACTGGTGATGGCAATAATGACTTTGTCAGTGCACAGGCTTATTTAGATATTCTAAATAGTAAGCAAATTAGCTGGGTTAACTGGAACTATTCTGACGATTTTCGCAGTGGTGCGGTATGGCAGCAAAGTACTTGTCGTAACGATGGACCTTGGGCTGAGGCGAGCTTAAAACCTGCAGGTAAATGGGTTCGTGAGCAAATGCGTAAGTAATGTTTAGCCTGTCAAAATCATAAGGCGGGCATGGTTTCACGCAAAAACGGCAGCCATATGGCTGCCGTTTTCTTATTAGCGTACCGCTAACTTAACCTTCGTATTTACAAAGGTAAGCCGTATCTACATCTACTTTTACAGAAAAGCTAGAGTTAGCTTCCACTGGGAACATTTGACCGTCAGTGTAAGTTTTCCACTCATCAGAGCCAGCTAGTTTAATGGTTAAGCTACCGCTGACCACTGTCATGTATTCTTTAGCACCAGTAGAAAACTCATACTCGCCTTTTGCCATTACTCCAACAGTTGCTGGTAGGTCTTGTCCTTCAAATGCGATTGATTTTACTTTACCGTCAAAATATTCGTTTACATTAAACATTTTTATAATCCCTATATATAAACTTTTTAAGCTCAATGATGTGTTTTTTCGCCGCCAAGTATGCCTTGAGCAAATCACTGAAACAAGCAAAACTAATTCAACAGCCCCTTGATAGTGAGGTGGAAAAAACTCACTTTTTAGCGCTTACCTCTTGTTGCTGAGTAGGCATCGTTTTATGGTGTGGTTTTAATCTTGGGCGTGCGAGAGGAAAGAAGATGTTACCACTCTATCAAATTGATGCTTTTACCAATGCGCTTTTTAAAGGCAATCCCGCTGCTGTAGTTCCCCTAGACGCTTGGTTAAGTGATGAACTAATGCAACAAATTGCGGCTGAAAATAACCTAGCCGAAACGGCATTTTTTGTGCCCATCAGCCAAGGTCAATATCAGATCCGCTGGTTTACGCCGGCCTGCGAGGTTCCCTTATGTGGCCATGCCACCTTGGCCAGTGCTTTTGTGCTGTTTTATGAATTAGGCTTAGCTGGCGAGCAGGTGGTGTTTCACAGTAAAAGCGGCGAGCTAACGGTGACAAAATCAGGTGAGCAATTACAGTTAAATTTCCCGCAAATTCCAGCTGCCATGGTGGCTGATGAGTTGATCCCTGCTGACATTGAACTTGGCTTGGGCGTGCCAGTTGCAAATGTATTAGAGGCTACTAGCCAAGACGATCCTGTTTACCTTGTGGTGCTCGACAGCGTGCAGCAACTCAGGGCGCTAGCGCCTGATATGAACATTCTAGCTCGCTTGCATCCCCACTCTGTTTTGGTGACAGCATTAGGAGAGGAAGGATCTGACTATGACTGCGAGTCGCGCTTTTTCCTGCCCAGTTATGGCATAGATGAAGACCCAGTTACTGGTATGGCGCACTGCATTTTGGCGCCCTATTGGTGCCTTCAGTTAGGAAAAGCACGTATCAACGCGTATCAAGCCTCTAAGCGTGGTGGTGCTATGCACTGTGAATTACTGGAAGCGGGTAGGGTGTTGTTATCTGGCCACGGCAAGAAATACCTGTCAGGTCAAATAACCCTATAACCTTTGCTCAATAAAGTTGGCCATTGGCGCGGTCGACTTGATTGATTTATAGATTAAAAATTAGAACAAACAATGCGCATTTTTAGTTAGATCCGACTGCCTGATTTCGCTTATCATATTCAGTTCACCTATTCGGCAGCTTTGTTGCCGATTTTGCCTCTTCTTTACCTGCAAATAAAAGGATATGCCATGTTTGGCTTTTTTGAACGCCTTCTGCCTGCTTTTCCGCCCGAAGAGCCGACCCAACCACCAAAGGGGTTGTTAGCCTTTTGCCGACACTACACCAAGGGTATGTGGATCCCACTGCTTCTGATGTCATTATTAACAGCATTAGGAGCAGTATTAGAGGTATCATTATTTCGTTTCATGGGACAACTTGTTGATTGGTTAGCGGATAAAAACCCAGATACTTTCCTAGCAGAAGAGTCGGGCACACTGATTTATATGAGTATTGTGCTGCTGGTGGCGATGCCTTTAGTTGGTCTATTGCATTCGTTGTTGGTGCATCAAACCTTATTGGGTAATTATCCGATGTCGATCCGCTGGTTGGCACACCGATTTTTACTTAAACAAAGTGTGTCGTTTTATGCCGATGATTTTGCTGGACGAATTTCAACTAAGGTGATGCAAACCGCGCTGTCGGTGCGTGAAACCGTGATGAAGCTACTTGATGTCCTAATGTATATTGTGGTGTATTTCACCTCTATGCTGGTACTGGTTGCCTCGGCTGATTGGCGTTTAATGCTGCCTATGTTGGTATGGTTGGCCGCTTATGTTGGCATTCAAATGTATTTTGTACCTAAGCTACGTGCAATTTCAGCTGAACAAGCCGATGCGCGTTCGATGATGGCGGGTCGTATTGTCGATTCATACACCAATATCACCACTGTAAAACTATTCTCACACACTAACCGTGAAGCCGACTATGCCAAAGAAGGCATGGACGAATTTATGGCGACGGTGTACAAACAAATGCGCTTAGCAACCAGCCTGAATATGTCGGTCAACGTTATTAATTATCTACTGGTATTTGTTATTTCGGCGATGGCTATTTGGCTTTGGTCTGGCAGCTTAATTACGGTTGGTGCTATTGCCATTGCGGTGTCATTAGCGCTACGTTTAAACGGCATGGCGCAATGGATCATGTGGGAAGTCAGTGCCTTATTTGAAAACATGGGCACAGTGACAGACGGCATGAATACCCTGTCTAAGCCATTACAAATTCAAGATAAAGCGGGTGCGCAGCCGATAGTAGTTAATAAGGGCGAAATTAAATTTGATCAGGTTGGTTTTCACTATGGTGAGGACAAAGGCGTGATTAATAATTTGCAATTTACCATTAAACCGGGCCAGAAAATTGGTCTAGTGGGTCGCTCGGGAGCCGGTAAATCAACCTTAGTGAACTTGTTGATGCGTTTCCACGATGTTGAGTCAGGACGTATTCTCATTGACGATCAGGACATTCGTGAGATCCAACAAGATAGTTTGCGCGCGCAAATCGGCATGGTAACGCAGGACACCTCGTTGCTGCATCGTTCGGTGCGAGAAAACTTACTGTACGGACGCCCAGATGCCACTGAAGAAGAAATGATTGCTGCGGCTAAGCAGGCCGAAGCCCATGAGTTTATTCTCGGCTTAACGGATCCAAGTGGCCGCACCGGTTATGACGCTCATGTGGGTGAGCGCGGCGTGAAGTTATCCGGTGGTCAGCGTCAACGTATTGCCATTACTCGAGTGTTATTAAAAGATGCGCCGATCCTGATTTTAGATGAAGCCACCTCGGCGCTGGACTCAGAAGTAGAAGCGGCGATTCAAGCTAGTTTATATAAACTCATGCAAGGCAAAACCGTTATTGCTATTGCTCACCGCTTATCAACCATCGCCGCGATGGATAAACTGATCGTGCTGGATAAAGGTGAAATCGCCGAGCAGGGTAGTCATGCTGAGCTGGTTGCCGCAGGTGGGATTTACGCCCAGCTATGGGCGCATCAAACGGGCGGATTTCTCGGCGAGGATTAAGTTCCTATTCGCCGAATAAATTCGGCTCCTACACGATATTCCCCCGTAGGAGCCGAGCTCGCTCGGCGAATGATATTCTGAACTTAGCAATATCGCCGAGTATATTTGCCCTCTACACGATATTCCCTCCATAGAGGAACTGAGCTTGCTCAGCGAAAAAGCGCTTTATCGCCCCATGACTGGGGCTCCTACCTAATAAATTAACCCGCCAAGCTTTGCTGGCTGTTAATGTAACTCACCAAATCTTCAATCGACAGTACGGGCATTTGATGTTGCGTAGCAAACTTAACCACTTCAGGTAAGCGTGCCATTGAGCCATCAATATTGTTTAATTCGCAAATCACGCCAAAAGGATCGAGTCCTGCTAGTCGCATTAAATCGACCGACGCTTCGGTATGACCGCGTCTTACTAACACCCCGCCATTGACCGCTTTTAGCGGAAACACATGGCCGGGACGTGATAAATCTTCGGGCTTGGCGTTGGCTGCGGTGGCGGCTTTGATGGTGGTCACGCGATCGGCGGCGCTAACACCTGTGGTTACGCCTTCTTTTGCTTCGATAGTCACAGTATAAGCGGTGTGATTTTGGCTGGTGTTGTTGCTAACCATTTGTGGTAAATCGAGCTGCTTAACACGCTCTTCTGGTAAACATAAACACACAATACCGCTGCCTTCGCGGATCATCATCGCCATTTGTGCGGTAGTGAGGTGCTGCGCTGAAAAAATAAAATCCCCTTCGTTTTCACGATTTTCATCGTCAACAACCAGTACACCTTGGCCTTGTTGCAGTGCGGTTAATGCCGCCTCAACACGTTGCAATGGCGTGCCAAAAGGGGTTAATAAAGACTGACTCATGGTAAATTCCTTCTATAAATAGATACCAGAATCAGGGCTGATAGAGGACGTGTTTGACCACGAAAAAAGCCTACGCAAGTGCCCATTAGCAAATGGCTGACAATAGCCTGCTAACGGACGAGCCCGCGCATTATTTTTTATTCTCTCTCATCCGGACTATGACCGTCGGCTCTGGAGTTACACCAGATCTGCTGACCTTGCTTAAACAGAGTTAACCAAGCGCTCGCGGGCTTTTGTTTATCTCGACATCGAGGTGAAAACAATTTACCGCCGGTGGGGAATTGCGCCCCGCCCTGAGAATGTGCTTAAAAAGCGCGGATAGTTTACCGCTACAGCAATAAGTTGCAAGTGATTGGTTATTTGCGTTTTATTTAATGCTGTTAACGAAATGTTGCATTTGCTTTGCTGAGTCGCTAATCTGCGCGCCATGGAACAAGGATGTTTTCGACATTGGGCACGATTTCTCGTTATATCAGTTCTGCTGAAGCTGATGCTGCCCTTCTATGCCAGCGCTGCCAGTGCCGTTAATCCGGCGCTGCAGGGTTACGATCCGAACGAAAAAATACTGATTTGTACCGCCACGGGATTTAAGTGGGTTAAGGCAAGTGAGCTATTTGCTGGCGATGCGATGGCTACCAGTGATGGCCTTAATGCCGATGTTGCTAATTTGGATGGTCACGGCGATTCTCCTTTTTCTAAATTTAAATGCGCTTTATGTGTACCAGCAGTCGATCTTAGTGCACTGCAGCAGGTCTATCTTGGCATCAAACCTAGCTTATTATTAAGCCAGCTCACTGCTATTTGGTATCAATCCAATGGCCTTGAATATGCAAATGTTATTTGGTTTCAACCCCTCCTGCGCGCCCCGCCGCCACAACACGTTTAACCGCCTCATTTAATCTGATTTTGTTGGAAAGCTTTGCGGTGTAACTTTGGTTGCCGCTTGATTTTTCTTGCAAATTCAATATCAAAATTAATTTTGCTAACGAAAGCGATTGTTTGGTTGAGATGCCAATAAAGCGCCTACTTAGCGGATAAACGTGTTGAATTAGAAATGAATATAACAACTAAAAAAACCTTAATCGCATTGGCGATGAGCAGTATTGTACCTTTTGCCACGTTTGCGCAATCTGAGCAAGGGCAAACTGAACCGGGCCAAATTGAAACGACGACTAACAGCGTTGATACCATGGTGATCACTGCCACTCGTGAAGGTAAATCCCGTAGCGAGTTGGCGGAAAGTGTTAGCGTGCAAGACAAAGAAGAAATTGAAGCTGTCTCGCCATCTCACCCCGCTGAGTTACTTAATCGAGTGGCAGGTGTGCATGTTAATAACCTCGGCGGCGAAGGGCATATGACGTCAATCCGCCAACCAATTTCAACCAGTGGCGTGTATCTGTTTTTAGAAGATGGGGTGCCGACTCGTCCTACCGGTTTCTTCAATCACAACGGTTTATACGAAGTGAATATTCCTCAGGCCGAGCGAGTGGAAGTGACCAAAGGACCGGGATCATCACTCTACGGCAGTGATGCGATTGGCGGGGTGATTAACTCGGTGACTGAGGCCAGTCCTGATTACGCGTCAGGTCGAGTAAACCTTGAAGGGGGAGAGCATGGCTGGAAACGCGCGCTGGTTTCTGGTGGCACTGATATTAATGACGATCATGGCATGGCATTTAAGTTAAACCTGACTGACAGTGACGGTTATCGTGATGAGTCAGAATATCAGCGTTACTCTACCTCACTGCGTTTTGACGGCAATCTTTCTAGTGCGACCAGTTACAAGTTGATCGCAGCTTATACCGGTGTTGACCAAAGTGGCGTGTCAGATTTAGAAGAAGATGATTACAAAAATAATCCGACCAAGAATAAATACCATGGCGACATTGGTTTTCGTGATGTGAGTGCCTTTCGCTTAACGGGGGAAATTGCCACCGAGCTAAGTGATGTATCGCTACTGAGTTTTACGCCCTTCTATCGTGATAACACCACTAAGATGATGCCCAGTTGGATGGTAACTTATGATCCTAACATTCGTGAAACCAACTTCCAGTCATTTGGTCTATTAAGTAAGTACCGTTATAACTTTGAGCAAGGTGAATTGATCACCGGTGTCGACATCGACCACACTGTATCTGACTACCAAGAAAAGCAAATTTCGGTAACCAAGCAAGGCGACATTTTTACCGATTACAGTGAAACAGGTCGTACTCATTACGATTATGATGCTGACCAAACCTCTATTTCACCCTATGTGCATGGCGAATGGACACCAGCAGATAATTGGCGTTTAGTGGCTGGGCTGCGTTATGACTATTTTCACCTTGATTACACCGATAATCTTGACAGCAGTATCAGTGAAACCCTTGGCCGAGGTCGTTGGTTACGCCCTGATTCTCAGTCTCTTGATTTTAACCACCTCAGCCCCAAACTGGGCGCGGTGTATAGCTTTAATCAAGGTCATCAAACCTATGCCAATTATCGTAATGCGTTTCGTATTCCTTCGGTTGGCCAGCTATTTCGCTCTGGCTCAACGGTGAATACCACCGATTTAAAACCCGTTGAATCAGACAGTTTTGAAATTGGCTTTCGTGGTGATTTAACGGAGAGTTTTGGTTATGACCTGACCTTGTATCACATGATCGTGAAAAACCAAGTAGTTAGCTATATCGATGGTCGCGATCGCAAAACCACCAATGCCGGTAAAACGCAGCACCAAGGTATCGAGCTGTCGCTCGCAGGTGACCTAACTGACGAGTGGGGCATGAATGCTGGCTTTACTTACAACCAGCAAGAATACAAAGCGTACCAATATATTTACTCTTGTTATCCACCAGCGTGTGTACCTCCGGTGGTTGAAACGCGCAACTATGCCGGTTTTGATGTTGGTAAAGCGCCCAATACTATGGGTAATTTAGCCTTTCAATATGCGCCATTAGCCTTGGATGGATTGGCATTAGAGCTGGAGTGGGAGCACTTAGGCGAATACTACACCGATGAGACCAACACCAATAAATACCAGGGCCATGATTTATTTAACTTACGTGCCAGCTATGAAATTAGCGACCGCGTGATGTTGCGTGGTCGGGTAATGAACTTAGCGGATACACGTTACTCGACTTACACCTCTAACCAAGTGGGTAACCCTAATATTTCCTATCGTCCGGGCGCGCCACGCAGTTTTTACTTAGGTATTGACGCACAGTTTTAAGGGCTGATTTTAGAATACGGCTCCAAGCACTTGGTGATTGGCAACATAGGTGCTTGGAAGCTGTTGATGGTAAGGCATATGTAAGGTATTCCCATGCAATTTAAATTTTTAAAGCCGCTGTTAAAGCCGGCGAAAACATGGCACAACCGTCTCGCTTGGTTGGCGTTTATTAGCCTATTTATCTGGGCGTTGTCGGGGTTGTTACATCCGCTAATGAGTTGGACTGGGCCAAAGTTGGCGGCTTTTTTTCCGCCTAAAGCCGTATTACCCGCCAGTTTGGTAAGCCAAGTGCCAGCGGTGTTAAAACAACACCAAATCAATCAAGCGTTATTGGTGAAAGTTGTGCCCTCGGTCAATGGCGCGGTGCTACAGGTGACGCAAGATGAATTGGCGCCGCGGCGTTACTTTGATTTAAGTAATTATCGTGAGTTAGCCGATCATGATGTTGAGCATGCTAAGTGGTTAGCGCGTTATTATACCGGCCTCGCTGATACGGCGATCAAGTCCGTCACCCTGCAAACGCAGTTTGATCATGCTTACCCTTGGGTTAACCGCTTGCTGCCGGTGTATAAAGTGGCGTTTGACTCGCCCGATGGTCTCACCATCTATGTACACACGGAAACCAACGCCCAAGCTGGGCTCACTAATGACTACAAAACCCAAGTGCAAGGCTGGTTCCGTACTTTACACACTTGGCATTGGTTAGATGATTTTGAGTATGCGCGAGTATTGCTGGTGGGGTTACTAATGTTAGTGCTGGTGCTAAGCACGCTAACTGGTATGGCGCTGGTACTTTCTATTAAGCGCAGCGCTAAGGCGACTTGGCAGCGTAATGTGCATCATTTAGTGGCGTATGCTATCTGGTTGCCTTTACTGGGCTTTAGTGGCAGTGGCTTGTATCACCTGTTACATGCTGCCATCGCTGACCAACACAACGGCTTGCGTTTAGCGCAGCCATTGACTTGGCAAGACGATGAGCTCAACCAACAAATATGGTCTAGCAAAGAGCTTGGCTTTATGCTGAATGGTTTAAGTTTAATTCGCGACCCGCAAGGGCAGTTAATTTATCGCTTAAGTTTACCAAGTAACAAAGCGGGTAAGGGCGGCCATGTCCATGATGCGGTGAAAACGGCAGGTAAAGATGAGCACCCTCATCACGGTCATCAAGCCCCGCAACGTGACGCGATTTATGACGGCATCGCCATTACGGATCCAGCGTTGTACATCTCGGCGAAAACGGGCCAGCAAGTGGCATTTAACGATGAAAAACTGGTGATAGCAATGGCTGAGCAACAGTTGGGTTTACCCCTTGAGCAGCTGCAAGGCACTCAGCTTATTACGCACTTCGGTTTACATTATGATTTTCGCAACAAGCGCTTGCCTGTGTGGCAACTGGATTATGACAGTGAGCTAGGTGATAAGGTATTTATTGATCCGGCGACAGGGATCTTAGTCGACCGCCTCACCGACAACGCACGCTACGAAGGTTATTCGTTTAGCTTTTTACATAAATGGAACTTTACTCGGCCACTTATGGAGCGGAGCACCCGTGACATCATCATGTGCATAGTGCTGTTTATGGCGATGTTTTTTGCAGCCTTGGGGATAGTGTTAAAGCTAAGGCGTAGAGCTTAGGTCAGGACTTAACATTGAAACAGAGCAAGCTCATTGTTGAGCTTGCCCTTGTTGCTCGGCTAGTTTGAGTAACCTTTGCTTTAAGGCATGGGCTTGAGCTGGCGTAATATTTTGCACCGATTGGATTCTTTCGTTGATGCTTTGCCGCTGACTGGATTGGGATTGCTCTAGGTTCTTTTTCACCCGCTTGATCGCCTCATGGTTAAAATCCGATTGAAAATATGAGTCTTCATGAGCGGTTTTTATTGAATCAAACTTGAGTTTATCAGGCTGACTCGTTAAGTCTCCCGCTTGGCTATAGCTAGTCCAAAACGCTTCAATGCCGTCATTGCTTAAATCTAATTGATGGTCAAAGTACACCTGCTGGTGGGGGCCCGCCACATAGTAACTGCGAAAGCGTTCGGCGATACTGATAGGTTGTGTTTGTAAATTAAACAGGGTCAAGTCTACATAATGACGCTGAGCAAGGACGCCTTGTTGCAAGGTAAGTTGCGGCCCCGCCAGTAGGTAGTTTTCTTTGCCCGGCAGTTGAATATTGTCAATAAAACTCAAAGCCAATGGCGCTATATCGTGTTTGATACTGCCCTTAGGTAGTTGGGCGAGGTGAGCTAATGGCTCAGTAATCTGCCCACCTTTGATGGTGCCTAAATGTTGATAAATCAGTGGATCAGGAATGGGCTTATAGCCGTTGGCGGTGCGTTTTACCATTCGAGGCTTTGAGAAATCACGTTGCTGCTTTTTAAACACGCGAATTTGGCTTTGCGCTTGGGTTGTTTGCCCTTGCGTCGTCGGCAATACCACTTCGCCGATGGCGAGAACATTATTACCTAAGGTTAAGCTGTGAAACTCGGTGTTGGCTTTTGGGATTATCTTGAGTTTGGCTGTGATGGCGTTGCGATAGAGCTCAAATTCAAATATTTGGATAAAGCTATCGCGGCCATCGGCATTGGCATAAAGGGCGGCGATATGAAAAGCCCCACTGGAGACACTGAGGGCTTTGATGCGATAGTGTTGCAATTGCTCAGGCAACTCACCATGGGCCACGGCTTGTGCTCCCTCTTTAATACTAAATACCTTAATGCGGCGCTGGCTGGCGGTGACGAGGAAATAGCCATTATTAGCGACATCAAATAACCAAGGCTCATCGGCTTGATAGGGAGAGTCCTGATCAAAAAAGGCAAAATGTTGATTCGGATAACTGTGGTGGAGTTGGCCCCTTGGCTTGTGAATACTGCTGATGCCGTAGCAGTTACTTTGCTCGGACTGGCAAAGATAAGTAAACAGCATGTCGGTGCGCGGCCGATATTGCCAGCGGTTTAAAAACAATTGCTGAGCCGTTAAGTCAAAGGCGAGGCTAAACGTCGGTTGTTTAGTGAAAAAGTCCCATCGGTTACTGTCTTCATTGACCAATCGAATGCTTTGGGTGATGCCAAAAGGTTGTTCCGCCAGCGGTTTAAACAACACATGGTTATTTTGATATTCATCGCCACTTAGCCCCACTTGTGGCAGCGGCCAGAACGCTTGCTGCGATGACCCCTCTAGTCCAATTATTCGAGGCTTGGGATTAACAGTGAACGCAACGGTGTCGGTCTTGCCATTGGGCGTGTTGATATTATTGAGCAGCACGGCGCCTAATATAAGTAAGCTCAGGGCGATAAATACAAAACTGATAGTGCGCTTGATCATGGCTGCTCCTGTGTCGGCGGCTCACTCGTTAGTCCCTGTTCAGCTTGACCAGAAGCGATTTCAAATTGTGGCACGGGCGTGGGAGTCAGTTGCATAGCAAACAGTAACGACCAAGCGGCAACGCTTAACCCACCGAGTGCGATGGCGCCGGCCACTTGTTTTTTGGAAAGCTTAAAACCCGCAAACCAAGCTACTATTTGGCTGAAATTGATACTCGGTGCCGACGCTTGATTGCGAACTGGATTGATTGGTCTAGCTGGGTTTTGATACTGTGGTGTGTTCCCCGTATATGGCTGCTGATGCCTTGCTCTAGCTGCTTTGATAGATTTTTTTCTAATGACTCTAGGGGCAGCAATATTTTGCTTTGGCTGCTGACAATGAGGACAAGTCTTCCCCCAATATTGATGGCTAGTGGCTTGCTGACACTGTTTAAGCTGCGGGCGTAAATTTGCTAATCGATCAACCCAATCTTGCGCGCTTAAGCGAGTGGCTGAGGTTAAACTGCGGCTAAAGCTATTAATCAGCTCAGCCGGAAAATCTAAATGCAGCGACCAAGGCGAAGGCGCGATATCGGGGTGCGCCGTTGCGCCATAAGGATAAAGTTGTTTGGCAATTTTACTTTGGTTATCCGTGGGTAAATCTCGCCCCTTTTTGGGCACGCCCTGAAAGGGGTGCAAGCCATGATTGAGCAGCTGAAATAAAATAACCGCAAGGGCAAATTGGTCTTGCTGCTGATCGAGGGCTTGTGGTGGTAACTGCTGATTATAGGCCTCGGGGGCAATAAAGCCGGCGGTATATTGATGAGCCGGAAAGTCACTTTGTTTGCCCTTAATCGAAAAACCATCACAGTCAACAATGCAAACTTCGGCGCTGCGCTTATTAACCGATAAGTTGGCCGGTTTTAAGTCGATAATGGCATGGCCAAGGCGGTGCAGGGCGGCGATTTGTTGGCAAAGATTAATCGCCACCTTAATGCGAAAGCGAATATCATCGGGCAGTTGATGTAATTCACGGGTGCGCTTACTCAGTAGCATTTCCAATTGCACATGCTCGGATAAATCCAGCAGCGGCATTGCAAAGCCCAAAAAGCGTTGTTTATGGTCGGCAACCAGCGCAATGGGCCAAGTGAAGCCCGCTTCTCCCTCTTGTGATACGTGCGGTGGCTGCGCAATCATTTGCCAGAGTTTGTTTTGCCGCGTGTCATCTTTGTCGGCATCGTGATACAGCTTGATGGCGTATTGGCCATCAAGGCTAGCGTGGATTGCGCCATCTGCGCCTTGATTTAGCGCCTTGGGGTTGAGTGTGATAGGTTGGTTTTTGCCATCATTAAAGCAAAGATTAACGCGTAGAGTCATACAGCCAAACTTGAGTTATACAACCACACTAGGGTTTTATCGTCTTGGGTAATGGAATGTGTGCGAGGATCGTCTAAGGTTGCCATTAGTGCTTGGCTGGCAAGCTCGCTATCAACACTGGCTAAGTAACTATGTACCGGCTTTAAAAATTTTAAATCCGGTGCATAGGGATGCGTCTTCGCAGCAAAGCTGGCACAGCCATCACTCATTAAAAACCAAATCTTGTAGCGCGCTGGCGCGCACATGACTCGCAGGTGAGACTGCCAATCGTCTAAGGTAAAGAAATACGTGGTTTCGGCAAAATCGCCATTTTCAGGCTCACTGACAATAAAGTCCTGCCAATCATCTGGGTTAATACCAATGATCAAGCCATCACCGAGATGAAATACTAAGTTTTGTTGTTGATGTTGCACTAAGCCACAAAGCGTCGCGTGATAGTCATTTAATGGACCTTGATTGGCTAGCGCTTTGCGACATTGTGCGAGGGTATCGCACAGTTGATTGACTAATTCTGGCTCTGCAATCACCGCCGAGGGTTGCGCCAATACATAATTTAGCAAGTTATCACAGACCATTTGGCTGAGTTTTTTTGCGCCTTGATCTGAGTGTTTAGCTGAGCCTGCACCATCGCAAACGCAGGCCACGGTTGCACCAGCCTCGCTGGCAACTTGCCAAGCATCTTGGCATGGTTGATTGGTTTTAAGGTGGCCCTGACCGCGCACTGCTGCGCCAACAAAGTGTACCGTTTGCGCTCGCTTACTGGTTGTTTGCGTCATGTTAGATTTCGACTTCGGCCCATTCATTGGTACTTGGTAGTTGTACTTTTTGTCCCGGTACACTTGAAGATACCGTGGTCATGCTGCGGCTGAGCCAAACAAAAAGTTCGTTAAAGGCAAGGCCCTTTAGTTTTTTCGGTGTTTTATTGGAAAATTGACCAAGAGCGTCAAAATCTGCGCCTTCAGTGCCGATGGGAAATATCACCGCGCGTTTGTTTTGCTCAGCTTCACGACAAGCTTGTGCGGCTTCTTCCCAGCCATAGTCATTGGGCGAGCCATCAGAAATCATGATGATCCAAGGGCGGGTGCTGGAGATACCATTGGCGTCGTATTGGGCTTTTTGGTTTTGTACTTCTTCAAGGGCGTATGACATGCCTTTGCCCAAGGGCGTTAGACCCGAAGCTATTATTTCTGGCGCTTTAAAGTCAATGGCATCGACCCATGGCTGCACCACAGTCACATCGTCGTGACCGCCTACGGTGATCACTAATACTTGGACGCGCATAGCGGTGGAAACATCGCCTTTAAGCTGCTCTTCAAATACGCGGAGGCCGTGGTTTAACTGTTCAATGGGAGCTCCATTCATCGAGCCCGATGCATCCAAAACCAAAACACAAGGAGTTCGCTGGTTGGTGTTATCGGCAAATTCTACCCCTGGAATAGCGTGTGACATGATATCTCCTTGTTGGCTATAGTTGATGTGTATTTGACATTTTATGGCATGTTAGCGTCTTTTATTTAAAAGGTAAAACCTAGAGGAAAAGGTGAGGGGGTAAATGAGCAGAAAAAGCATAGAACTGATAGCTAATAATGAGTATAAAAACGCGCTATAATTAGCTCATTCTTACTTGTTAGCAAGGCACTTCAATGAAGCTTGGGTTGGTTCTATTTATCTGCATCATTTGGTTTGAAACCGCGTTAGCTAAGCCGCAACTAGTGGTGAATTATGCGCCCAGCGATAATGCTCCCTATGTATTTTTAGGCCCGCGCGGGGCTGAATCTGGCATTATTGTTGAGCTAATGGACGAGCTTGCTCGGCGTGCAGACGTTGATGTGAGTTATCAACAAGTGGCGCGTAAGCGTTTAGAGTACAGCCTGCAGAACGGTAAAATTCATGTGGTGGTAACGTCAAACCCTAAGTGGTTGGCTGAGCCTGATAAGGTGGATTGGGCGCTGCCCATATTTGATGAAAAGAATGTGATAGTGATCCGTCGTGATTCTCCTAATATCATCAAGGTTGAAGATCTCATCGGCTTAACCTTAGGGACGGTGCTTGGCTACGCATACCCTGAAATAGATAATGAGTTAACCAATGGTTTGGTGGTACGTTCGGACTCACTTGAGGTAATGCATAATTTAACTCGGTTAAAGGCAGGGCGGTTGGATGCGGTAGTTACATCCGATATTCAGGGGGCTTGGCTGATAAAGGAAAGCGGTTATCAAAACGATCTTGTATTTGCTAGCTTTTTGGTGAGTGAACAAAAGATAACACCTGCGATTTCTAAGCTTAGCCCGGTGCCATTAGAGCAGGTAAATCAAATACTGCAAAGTATGTTGGATGATGGTTTTATTGCTAAGTTATTGCAGAAGTATTCGGATTAAAAAATGGGTGCAATTACCCTAGCAGGCAATGTTGCCTGCTAGTGACGTTAAATTATTGGTTTAAATGCGCCAATAGTTTTTCTGCAGCCAGTACTGAGCTGGCTGGGTTTTGTCCGGTAATAATTAAGCCATCTTGTACTGCAAAGGCGCTCCAGTCATCGCCTTTTTGATACTCGCCACCGCGCTTGATTAACTCGTCTTCCAGTAAGAATGGCACCACATCGGTTAACTGTACTGCTTCTTCTTCACTGTTGGTAAAACCGGTGACCGCTTTGCCTTTTATTGCATACTCACCCGATGCCTGTTTCGCATTAAGTAGCGCGGCACCAGCATGACATACCGCTGCTACGGCTTTGTTTGCTTTCAGTAAGTTTTCAATTAATGCAATTGAGGTTGGGTTATCCGTTAAATCCCAAAGTGGGCCGTGACCGCCGGGATAAAACACGGCATCAAAGTCGTCGGCATTGATATCCGCTAATTTAGCTGTGGTGGCAACGAGTTGTTGTGTGCTTTCGTCGGCGTCAAAGCGCTTGGTTGCTTCGGTTTGAAAGTCAGCTAATTCACTTTTAGGATCGATGGGCGCTTGGCCGCCTTTAGGACTTGCTAGTGTGACTTGTGCGCCCGCATCAATAAAGGCGTAGTAAGGTGCGGCAAATTCTTCGATCCAAAAACCGGTTTTTTCACCGGTGTCGCCAAGTTGATCGTGTGATGTTAAGACCATTAAGATTTTGTTAGACATGCTGGATCCCGTATTTATTAAAAGAATGAACGTTGAGAGCTTAGCTCATGGAATGAGTATAAGGAGAGGCGCTGTTGCTAACAATGCAGATAAAGTGAACTACATTGTTTCAATAGTTGATACAATAGGCGTGAGTTTTAGTAAAAGGTAAGTCAATGGACGTCTCATTTGAGCAGTTAAAGAGCATGGTGGTTTTTGCCAAGGTGGTAGAGCAAGGTAGCTTAAGCGGCGCGGCTAAGCAGATTGGTTTGTCGCGTGCGGTGGTTAGCTATCATCTGAAGAAGCTAGAAGCTCATCTTCAGGTTAAATTACTTAATCGTTCGACGCGCTCCATTAGTCTCACGGAAGCAGGCCGAGTGTACTATCAGTGCTGTCATGCTATTGCCGAGCAGGCCAGTCAGGCTAATCAACAAATTGAAAGTTTAAAAAATGAGCCCGAAGGTTTACTTAAAATAACCTGCCCCGTTAATGTCGGGTTACAGCTTATCGTGCCTGCGCTAAATGCATTTCGCGGCCTGTATCCGAAAATCGAGTTGGATGTAAAGTTGAGTGATGAAGTAGAAAATATTATTAAGGGCGGCTTTGATTTAGCCATTCGCGGTGCACCATTGCAAGACTCAGGATTACAGGCCAGCAAGCTTGCTACTTTACCGACTTGTATTTGCGGTGCGCCGAGTTATTTTGTCCGAAAGGGGTTGCCAACTACACCGAGCGAGCTATCGGGGCATGATTGGGTTATTTATCAGCAGACATCGCCGAACCTTAACCTTACTAAAGGAAGCCGTTCTTTTAGTATTATTACCACTGGCAGTGTAAGTACTAACAACGCTGCCGCGCGCACTGCGTTTGTTGAGGCGGGGCATGGGCTGGCGCGCATTCCTCTGTACGATGCGTTACCAAAAATTAATGCCGGGCGTTTGGTCAGGGTGCTAGAAGATTATCAGCTAGCGGATATTAATATTTTTGCAGTATTTCCACCGGGTACGGCTGATACCAAGAAATTGCGCTTGTTGATTACTTTTTTAAAAGATTTTTTTAAACGTCAACTTTGAGTCAGTATTGCTTCGCTAATGTAAAAAAGAGGCGCTAGGCGCCTCTTTGGGTCAAAGGAATGTTAATGACTTATTATACTAATCTAAATAACTATCTGGTCATTATTGTTGGTTAAAATGGCCGTTAACGTCGTTATAGTTTTTGTAGCTAGAACAACTAGCTAGCGTCAAACTATGCCTAGTTATCAACCATTTTTCCTGCACAAGTATCTGATCATCTAATTATCCAGATTGGTATTATTGTGCAGCCCAAGGGCCACCATCGGCAGGGTTATTGCCTTTGGTCCACCATTTAGCTTTGTAAGTTACGCCATTGAGGGTAACTAACTTACCACCGGTATAAACCTTGTCTGCGCGCCACTCTTGAGTTGAACCGTCATCAAATTCAGCCCAGACTGCAGAAGTGCCTGGTTTTTCGCCTTTAGTCCACCATTTCGCGGTGTACTTAACGCCATTTACCATTACAGAGTCACCTGTATTGTAAATTTTGTTAGCATCCCACTCGTTGCCAATAGGGGCTGGTTTAACGTTAACTAAAACAGTCTGTTTAACAGTATCAGTACCATCTGAAACTATCACCTCGATGCTAACCGTCGTGTCAGCGGTGACTTTTTCAGCGGTGTAATTGATTACCGCATTGTTGCCAGACTGAGTCAGCTCACCCATGTTACTAGTTATGGTGAGTGTATCTGCCGCGTCTTGGTCCGCAGCGCTAACATTAATCGCAACTGTGTTTCCAGCGACAACCTCAACACTTGCTGGCACAGTTAATGTAGGAGCATTGTTTTCGATAGTGCTGTCGCCGATAACCTTGATCACAACCGCTTTGCTATCTATTTTCTTACCATCACTGACTTTGATGTTAACCGTTAAGGTTTGATCTACTTTAGACGTTGGTGCGGTATAGCTTAGCGTCGCGGTTTTATCGCTCGTTGCTACAACTGTGCCCATATCAGCGCTAAATCTCAGCTTTTGCGTGTCAGCATCGGTAGCACTTAGCAATAATTCAATCGTTGCACCGCTATCGACCGTTTGTGCGCCGGGCACAGTTAATACGGGCGCTGCGCTTGGTGTTGTGTTGTTAAATACATTGTCTACCACGGTGGCTAATGGTAGCGATAGATTGGTACATTCTTTTAGGTAGCGGCCACGAGGTACGTAGCTGCCTTTACATTCAAGATCGCCTGCTACTTGCCAAACAATGACACCGCCTAGGTTGTTATCAACCACGTATTCTGCTTTTAGACCAACTGACTTTTCATTGTCGTAGCTAAGGAAGTAATTACCTTTGGTAAGGTAAGGTACTTTTGCGACATCATCCCAATGTTCAGTCCAGCCTGCCATTTTTTGCTTGATGTAAACATAGTTCGGCTGGCCTTCGTAGTTTTTCCAGTTAGTGAGATCGGCTGCAGATTGCAGCGGACCATCAACGGTAAAGGTCACTTGGCGTTTGTTGGTTTTAGCGCCAACGTCAGCTGGCTCAGACGTTTGTACACCGCGGCCATAGTAGGCAAGACCCATGTTGATTTTACTAGACGTCACATTCTTAGCGGCTAAGAATTGCGCCATTGAATGCCAGTTAAAGTCTTGCGCCGATGCCGTTGGATAAGCATAAAGTGGTGAGTTATGTCCCGCTTTTTCAGACCAGCCACCTTCGTAGTCGTAGGTCATCATGTTGAAGTAGTCCATGTACTGGTCTAGCTTCGGCCAATCAAATCCTTCCAGTTTGGCTGGACTGGCTGCAAACGCGGCAGAGATTTTCTTATCTGGGCCAATCACGCGGCGAATTTCTACTACTAAGTCTTCAAAGTTTTTAAAGTCATCAGGGCGACCATCGAAGTTCATACCACCAAAGCCTGGGTATTCCCAATCTAAGTCAATCCCGTCAAAGCCCATGTCCATTAGACGTTTAACGTCTTGTAGAAAGCGCTCTCGTTTTATGGGGTCGGCTGCCATTTCAGGGAAATGCTTAGACATACTCCAACCACCGATAGAGGCCATCACTGTTACGCCTTCTTGCTCTGCTTTATCAAGCAAACCTAGGGTGCCACCTTCTTTTTTCAGTGGAATAGGCATTTTGCCAGATAGACCCGTTGGTTCGTGAAGCCATTTACCATTAGCGGTTGGGTGTGGCACAAAGCCTTGCGCTGCAATGCGCGCTTTTACTTCTTTGTTACCCCACTCACCTGGGAAGTCGCTGATCATGTCCAGCTCACCCCATAAAATGTGGTAGTCCCAGCTGCTGTAAAGATCTTCGTGTAGTAATGGAGCAGGCTCTTGAACTGAATCTTTTTTATAGATGGCTTTGTTGCGGTAATCACCTGAGTGCAGCGAGCCATCTTTTGCCACGCCAAAGAATGAGAAGTTCAAGATTGAGTACTTGCTCATATCAACGTTTAAGTGAGTGGCTGCGCCTTTTTCAATGCCGTGGTTTGGCATGGTTTTCCAGGCTTCCCATTGGGTGATGTAACCAATGACGGTTTTGTCATGAGCGGGGGCTGCCGCTGCGTAATTAGCTGTTCCAACAATAGCGAGAGCTGCTAGTGCGCAGGCGATTTTTGATTTTTTAAAAACGGTGAAACTCATTAGTTCGTTCCTTGACCAATGTGATTGTTATTGCGAAATCAGCATGATGGCAAGAAAGGCGCAGGTGAGCAGGAAGGGCGCACGAGGTGAGCAAGCATCCGTTATCATCCTAATAAATTGTCGCCATTCCTTGGCATTGTTCGGCAATAAACAGCAGGTCTCCTTGACCACAAATTGCTTTGTTTTGATTTCGCTCTTTGTCCGTAATTTTCAGACAAACTCAATATAGTTAGGCTGAAACTGACATGCAATCAGTCTGAATGTGCTGTTTGAAAGTGGGAAATACTATTAAAGTTAAAATATCATGCTAACTTTAGTGTTAATGTTGGATGTTAGTGGTGGTTTGTTCATTTAACTTTGATGATTTTTATTTTGTTTGTTTTTTATGCTTTTTATTAAGAAATTATTGTTTGTTAAAAACGTTACACTTTTCATGGTTTTTAATGTTAACTATCTTAAATACAAGGTGTTGGCATGTTACTTGGCGAGTCTAAGACTTGATCTAAGACTGTTTGAGTTTAGGAATGAGCTGATTTAATAAACAAAGAAAAGTAGCGTCAGAAGAAAGTAGCAAGGTGGTTTAAAAATATCGTCCAGCCTTGCCAAAGTAGTTATTTATGTTGTATTGGTTTTACCTTGACCTTGTTGTTGCGGTCTCGGCTATTGTGTATTAACTCGTCACTGGCATTTAGCTGCGCCAATTTCGTGCTTCTGTCATACAAGAGCACATTAACTGAAGCGGCGAGATTTAAACAACCTATGGTGGGGATATAAACCACGGCATCGGCTTGATCGATCACTTGTTGACTAATGGTGCCATCTTCAGGGCCAAAAATATAAAGGGCTTTTTCAGGGTGTTCAAATTCGGGCAGTGGTGTTGCCCCCACGACTAAGTCAACACACACCAGTTTTACATCTGCAGGTTTATTGTCTAACAAGCAATTTTGCTGAGTGAGAGGAATACTTGAGCGGATTTTCTTGGTGTCGGTGTTAAGCTTTAAAGTGCGATCGTAACGCTCGCCACTGTAAAGTACGCGGTCAACTTGAAAGCAGCCGGCGGCGCGCATCACCGCGCCAACATTAGTCGCACTTTTTGGGTTGGTTAAACCGATGGTGACGTCTGTGTTTTTCGTCATATTAAGTAAATAGTAGTAAGTCGAGAATGGTGCTCAGTTTACCTGATTTTATCAATCTGTGCTTGTTAGCGCACGACTAAGCCAAGGTAAAACGTAAGCAAGGCTTTTTCCCATATGGTCGACGTGACCACCATCAAATTCAAACAGTTCAACGGCCACTCCCGACTGATTAAACTGTTTCACTAAATTGAGACAGCTTTGGTGAGTATCTTCTTGGCTGCCGATATCAATGGCTATGTTGACGTCTTTTAAATGTTGGCCGTGAGTGGGAATAACGCAATTAAAGGCGTGAGTAGCCAGTTGCTGCCAATCACTTTCTTGTTCAGGAAAGCGGCAATATAGCGGTGGGTTATTCACATCGGGCAGTGCATGTTGTAAGCGACAGATTATAAGGTGTTGCCAGACATCAAGCTGCTCTATGGCAAGCTCGCCTTGAGCGGCTTGCATTAAGGCCGCGTGGTTGTCGCTGAATAACTGTTTAAAAAAAACGGCGTCATCACTGTGTAGGTTGGCTGGGCTCATGGCAAAGGCGTGTTGGAAAAAGCCGGGTTTATAAAAAAGGGTTTTCAGTACGGCGTCTGCTCCTGAACTATGCCCCATCAGCGCGCGATGCTTGGCGCCGCCCAAACACCGATATTCCGTTTCAATGGCATTGACTAAATCATGACAAATAAAGTCAAGCCAGTGGCCCTGAACGTCATTGTTGTTATAGCCAGTGCAGGTAAAGCGAGTACTGTTTTCTGGCACGACTATAATCATCTCTTCAACTTGTTTTGTCGCTATTAGCTGCGCCATGGTCTGGTGCAAACTAGGCTCGCCCGGTTGTTCGGAAAACCAGCCTTTGGCCGTGCCACCAAAACCATGGAGTAAGTAAATCACTGGATAGCGTCGATCGGGTTCTGTTTGATAGCTAGAAGGCAAGTAAACAAGCGTCTCTCGTTCAGGCGTATCTTGCAGTAAGTTGTAGGCTAGCGACGGGCTATGTAAGTTGAAGTGTTGATAGGGTGAAGGCATGATTTTATCGCTCGAATAAATAACAAATAGATTAACTTACCAGCTGTGTTTTGTAATTGATTAATCTTTTATTTATCTGCCTTTGCGTTGGCGAAATAGCCATTCTTATCGCATAGTCTATGGACGAGTTTAATGAATTTTGACGCCGCTTTTTATCGCGCTGGTCGTGGTGGTTTTAGCGTAAGGTTTGGTTTAGAAAGATTTGTTAGGAAGGTATTGGACCACGAAAAATATCATTCCGAGTTAGAAAGCTTTAAATTCTTTGCAGCGGTTTTTTTATGGGAGTGTTAAATGCCTATTGTGTCGCGATATCTTGTTGCGCTTTTGATGGCTACTAGCGGTATTACTTTTAACGCTTATGCTGCCTCGTTGTCGGTGCAAGTGACGGATCAAACGGGGCAGCCACTAAAGGATGCGGTGGTTGAGTTGATTGCCCCTCAAGGCATTGACGTACCCGCGGCGGTTGAACTGAATTACAAGATGGTGCAGCAGAATAAATCCTTTGTGCCATTTGTATTAGCGGTGCCACGCAATGCCGTGGTTGATTTCCCCAATCTTGATGCAACTCGCCATCATGTTTATTCCTTTTCGCCGGCTAAAACCTTTGAAATAAAACTGTATAAGGGCAGGCCTCACGCACCTATTATCTTTCAAAATCCGGGCTTAGTGGCGCTTGGCTGTAATATTCATGACAGCATGCAGGGGCATATTTATGTTGCAGACTCAAGCTTAGTAGCCGTCACCGACAGTAAGGGACAGCTTCATTTTTCTGACATTAATACTGGGTCTTATCAGGTTAAGTTATGGCATCCATGGCAAAAAAAGCATCAGGATCGCGAGACG
The DNA here is from genome assembly GCF_021295315.1 of Motilimonas cestriensis. Taxonomy (GTDB): domain Bacteria; phylum Pseudomonadota; class Gammaproteobacteria; order Enterobacterales; family CBDFNC01; genus Motilimonas; species Motilimonas cestriensis. The sequence goes on from NZ_JAIMJA010000006.1 coordinate 67,175, forward strand.
CTAAAGCTCACCGATAAAGCCGTTTCATTGCGTTTTATGTTACCGATTAATCTGCCTAAGCCGGTGACTAAGCCAGCCAGCTATCCCAATTATCAAGAGAGATAACTATGTTTAAAAGCTACCGAACGCGGTTAGTGGTGGTATTTATTTTGGTGTTAACGGTTGTGCAGTTAGGCACCGCTGTGTCGGTGTTAACGGCGATGCACGAGGATAGATTAAAGCAGCAACAAAAAAGTTTAGACGTGGGGATTAATGTATTTTTAGATGTATTAAAAAACCGCTCGAAAGAACTTAATAAAAGCTTATCGGTACTCGCGGCAGATTTTGGTTTTCGCCAAGCCATTGCAACGGGCGAGCAAGAAACCATTGCGTCGGTGCTGGAAAACCAAGGTAATCGGATTGATGCTGATATTGTGGTGTTGCTTTCTCCTAGCGGTGAGTTAATCAGTGCTAGCCTACCTAGGGTGGATGAGCCCGAAATTAAGGCGTTAAACACCTTAGCCGAAGGGGCAAATAACTTTAGTTCTTCGACTGTACTTGACGTTGATGGGGTGAGCTATCAATTTGTGTTACAGCCCGTTAAAGCGCCTCTGTTAATTGCTTGGGTCGGAATGGGGTTTGTCTTGGACCAAAAAGTTGCGCAAGATGCGCAAGCCATTACTGGGGTGGATGTGAGTTTTATTCATTTTTCACCTGACCAGTCGCCAAGTATTTCTTCTACGCTGGCGAAATCAGAGCAAGCAGACTTTTTGAACGGACTGGCTGAGCTACCGAATATGGCTAAGATGGCTAAAGAAGGCCTACCCAAAAACTACCTGTCGTACTCTATTTTACTTAATGAGAAAAGCAATGATCAGTGGGCAGTCTTGCATTTATCAAATTTGCCGTGGGAGTTGAGTTATATTCAACTGCGCAATAGTTTGTTGCTGATTTTTACTGTTACCTTATCTCTTGCGTTACTGGTTTCCCTTTGGTTGTCAGGCAGTTTAAGTCGCCCGATTATGAACTTAGTGCGCTATGCGCAGGAGATAGGTAAAGGCGAACACCCAGAGCCAATTGTTGACGCGCCCACCGAACTACAGAGTCTGGCTAGCAGCATGAATGAAATGCAAAGCCATGTGGCTTCGCGCGAGGCCGATCTCAAGTATCAATCTTGTCATGACAGTTTAACGGGGCTACACAATCGCGAGTCTGCTAAGCAAATGCTGCGTGAAGTTAATGGTGATTTAGCCGGGCATTTGGTGCTGCTAGACCTTCAGCGTTTTCGCCATATTAACGACATGATAGGTTTTGCTAACGCCGATGCTTTGTTAGTGCGCTTTGCTCGGCGCTTGGAAACGATTACTCCTGCAGCAGATTTTATTGCGCGTGTGGATGGAGATGCGTTTCTCTTGCTATACAAAAACGGAATAAATCGCGAGCAATTGTGCGACACCTTAGATGAGCTTGAGCAGCCATTTCCAGTACGAGGCTCTAATATTGTGCTTACTGTGCGCGCCGGTGTGCTGGACTTAATTCAACATGGCGGCTCGGTTGATGTGATCTTACGCCGCGTTGAAATTGCGCTGGCTAAAGCCTGTCTTGAAAATAAAGCTTTAGCGACTTATTTAGCTGGGGAAGATGAGCAGTATCAACGTGAATTAACGATTATTAGTGATTTGACTGCGGGGTTGGCACAGGGGCAATTTCATTTAGAGTTTCAACCTAAGGTCAATATTCAAACCAATGTTTGTCGCGATGCTGAAGCGTTGATCCGCTGGCAACATCCCGATTTAGGCTTTATTCCACCCGATGAGTTTATTCGTTTGGCCGAGCATTCTGGCAATATTGGCTTAGTCAGTGAGTGGGTATTGCAACAAGCTGTGGTGCAAATAGCTGATTGGCGTAAGCAGGGCTTAGAGCTGAAAGTTGCGGTGAATTTATCGGCTCATGATTTACTTAATTTACAGTTGCCAACCCTTATTCAAGATTTATTGCAACAGCATCAAGTGCCAGCTAGAGCGCTCGCCATTGAGGTGACAGAGGGCGCAGTAATGAAAGACCCACAAACGGTGATTGCAGTATTACAGGTATTTAAAAACCTTGGTATTTCAGTTGCCATTGATGACTTTGGTACGGGCCAATCATCCCTTGCCTATTTAAAAGTGTTGCCAGTGAACGAAGTTAAGATTGATCGCTGTTTTATACAAGACATGCTTTATAACCAAAACGATACCATGATAGTAGAAACGACCATCGCGCTGAGCCACGGCTTAGGTTACAGCGTGACAGCTGAGGGGGTTGAAGAGCAAGAAGGTATAGCTTACTTACGTGAGCGGGGTTGCGATGTGATCCAAGGTTATGTTTATTCTAAGCCGCTTAAAGCAAATGAGTTTTCGAATTGGTTACAGGCTTTTAATCAGGCAAATTCAAGCGCTCCAAACGAGAACCACTCCAAGCCACTGCACAGCTCGTTGTATTAATGTGATGGGTGTATTTCGATCTTGGCGTACTTCTGCGACAATGACCGACTTCACTCGGCCTGTCAGTATTTAGTAGTTATGATAAAACCTTCACTTACATTGCATCAGCGCACCCTGATCCTAGAGCGTTACCCCGTTCGCAACAATGAAACATTACAAGCGTGGGACGCTGCGGATGAATATCTAATTAATCACTGTGAAGAGATCGCATTAGATCCAGAGCGGCCAATATTGATTATTAATGATGGTTTTGGCGCGCTAAGTAATTGGTTTGCAGACAAGGGCAAGGTAAGTAGCGTGACCGACTCCTTTATTGCCAGACAAGCTTGTATTGAAAACCTTAAACAAAACCAATTACCCCATATCAGCATTCAAGACTGCTTGGCCGAGCTGCCGAACAATGTTCAATTGGTGCTGATTAAATTACCGAAAAACAACCGACTACTGACTTGGCACTTGCAGCAGTTGTGCCAATCTTTGCCGGCAGACTGCATAGTGATTGGGGCGGCAAAGGCAAAAGATATTCATAGCTCGACGTTGCGCTTGTTTGAAAAGCATTTAGGCGAAACCAAAACGTCGTTAGCGGTAAAAAAAGCGCGCTTGATATTCTGTTCGCCCAATGCAGATTTGGCGAAGCCTTTACCCCAGCCAATACAATGGTCAGTACCTGAGCATGGTTTAACCTTAAGTAATCATGCCAATGTGTTTTCTAGTGATAGCCTAGATATTGGCGCGCGCTTACTACTTGAGCATATCCCGCAAGACTCAAGCTTAGAGCAGATTATTGACTTAGGCTGTGGTAATGGTGTTATCGGCATCAAGGCGGCACAGTTGAACCCGCAGGCGCATATCACCAGTGTTGATGAAAGCTACATGGCGGCACAATCATGCCAAGAAAATGTGCTGTTAAATGGCTTGGCGGCTGAGCAATTTACCGTGATGGTTAACAACTGTTTAGACGGCCTTAGCGCTAATACTGCCGATTTGATTTTGTGTAATCCACCGTTTCATCAAGCTAATACCATTACCGACCACATAGCATGGCAAATGTTTAATGATTCTCGTCGCGTGCTAAAGCCTAAGCAGTCTCTGATCGTGATCGGTAATCGCCAGCTTGGCTACGGCGAGAAGCTGAAACGCCTATTTGGTAATGCCACCGTGGTGGCGCAAAACAACAAGTTTATTATATATAAATCTGTTAAATAAGCCCTACAGCTTGTGGTAGCCAAACCAATCTGGTTGTAACGGTTGAGATTGTGATAAATGTTCGCCCTCGTAACTCAAATGTATTTGCAATGGGCTGTCTATCAAAGAAACCGGAAAGCAGTCGTCAACGGCTATAAGGTCGTCTTTATGGGCTTGTTGCCATATTGGTTGCATCTTTTTCAGTAACTCATGCCAAGCTCGTTGCTTGGCCTGGTCTGGGCTGGTGGCGACAAATACTCCAAAGCAATGCTGTTCCGCCATGAGTTCTGGATGGTAGCCACCTAGATTCACAAAATACAATTTAAGATCATTACTTGGCTGCTGTGCTAATAATTGAATGCGGTAGCCATTGATGTGGTTAAGCAGTACATAGCTGTCGAGATGGACGCTGCCTTTGTCACCAATCCATTGCTGTTTAAGTTGTTCATAGGTGGCGGTAATATTTTCCCCGTGTACAAATCGCACATCATGAATTTCAATGTGCCCACCACTGATCCGCCCACCTAAATAAGCTAAAAATAGTCGATGCATTAATTCTTACCCACATAAATAAAAAATGTTACGAGAAAAGTGATGAGCTAGCTCTTATTGCTTCAAGTTATTTCATAGCAGGAGTGTGCTTGAAAAGACCGGTAAGGTCGAATAAAGGTTAATAAAAACATGGTCTTTATGTTTTTGTGACTTAAGTGGTTTTTTTTATTTAGATGATCGGCAAAATGAGAACAAATAGCTACCTAATTAGAGGTGTTATTTTTATCAAAGGAATGGATTGAGATGTCATTATTAGATCGAATCGTTATTTGTAGTTCGCTTGGATTATTGTTGTCGGGTTGCGGTGGTGGCTCATCGAGCTCTGAAATCGCGGCAGTGGGCAGCTCTGGAGACGTATGTCAGGTTGCATTGCCTACTTATGCTCAGCAAGCAGGTCAGCCGAGTATTCAATTACTGGGTGATAAAGTGATGTTGCTTAATGTGGGGGACCAGTATGTAGAGCCGGGTGTCGAGGCATTTGATAACGAAGATGGTGAGTTGTCTTCTGCTGTACAAGTACAAGGGTTAGATAAGCTAGACACAGGAAAAGTAGGGGATTATTTACTTAAATATAGTGTTGCAGATAGTGAGCAAAACCTTTCATTGAGTGAGTACCGCATGGTGCGGATCCTTGATGGCGATCGAGTGGCGAGATATAGTCCGCGCTTTTTTACTGAAATGGATGCTATTTGGGAGTTTTATGAACAGCTTCCCGCTAATTTTGGCGAGGATCCCAAAGCCCGCTATCCACTATTAATCAGTAATCATGGTTATGAGCATTCTAAAACCTTTGATACTGATGGCCGCAGTATGAGTGGAATGGATAAAACCAATGTGGTGAAAATGTTTAAAACGGATCAATGGGATAATCAATTGCCCTTTATTGTATTAGCACCACAACGCTGCCAGAGTGCTTTAGGGGATAGTGTAACGGCAAGGCTCAATAGTTTTGTTGAATGGGCAGAGCGCAATTACCCGATCGACAAAAGCCGGATCTACATGACAGGTTTTAGTAATGGCGGTTATATGACGTGGGATTATGCACAGAAGTATGGCCATAAACTTGCAGCTGCAGCGCCGTTGTCTATGGGGTATTGGCTCGATATCTGTCCGGTAAAAGAAGTCCCGATCTGGGCGTTCACTGCTGCTGATGATAACGTGATTCCTAGTGATAATGTCATTAGCGCAGTCGCTACCCTCAAAGCCTGTTCAGGCTCGGTCTCCGAAACCAAGTTAACGGTTTTCCCTAGTGGCGGCCATTTGATTGATGATGATGTTTATAGTCTAGGGTTTATGGGGGAAGGCGCTACAAATTACGATGTTTACGACCAAAGTCTGTTCCAGTGGTTATTACAACATCAAAAAATGTAGTCTTGTTTAGCTCTTATCTCGAAGGGCTTTAATTGAGCCTTTCGGGACCTATCGATAGACCTTCTTAGGTTGAGCTTCTTGGGTTAAACCTTTCGGGTCAACCTAATAGCAGCAGTTCACTATGAAATTGTTTACCATATTAAAGCAATACTGCTAGCAAGTCGGTACTATACGATTTGATAATGGTAAATATTTTAATTTTCATAGGAAGTGACATGAGCTCAATTAACGAAAGATTAAAACAGTTAAAAGTGGTACCAGTGATTGCGATTAATAACGCGGATGATGCCGTGCCACTGGGTAAAGTGTTAGTAGAAAATGGCCTGCCATGCGCTGAAATTACTTTTCGCACCCCCGCTGCAGCGCAAGCGATTAAAAATATGCGCGCAGCTTTTCCTGATATGTTAATTGGTGCGGGCACGGTATTAAACGCGGCCACTGTGGATGCGGCGATTGATGCGGGCGTCGATTTTATTGTCAGCCCTGGGTTTAACCCAACCACGGTGAAATATTGCCAGCAGCGCAATATGCCGATTATTCCTGGCGTAAACAATCCTTCATTGGTTGAGCAAGCTATGGAAATGGGGCTAGATACGTTAAAGTTTTTCCCTGCTGGCCCATCTGGCGGCGTGGGTATGTTGAAAGCGTTAACGGCGGTTTATCCCGTTAGCTTTATGCCGACGGGCGGCGTGTCGGCTGCCAATATTAATGATTACTTAGGCGTTAAAGCGGTATTGGCTTGCGGTGGTACTTGGATGGTGCCGGGCGATTTAATTGATAATCAACAGTGGGATGAGATTGCTCTTTTGGTAAAAGAAGCAGTCGCGGCATTGGCTTAATGTTTGGTGCGTTGATTTAATTAAAACGACTTAAAGTGTTAACTATTTTGTCATGCTTTCGGCTTAATCTTTGTTATATTCCCAACAAGAGATTAAGCCAAAATGAAAAAGCTATCCCACTTAAGCAAATTACCTTGGTTAGAAGTGACAGCGCTGTTATTAACCATCGTGTTTGTGTCTTATGTTAAAGCGTCATCTTTTTCGACTGACGAACGGCTAGAGTTAATGAAGCCTGCGGCAGAAAAGCAGGCTTGGTATATGTTAGGTGAGCGCAAAGCAGGCTAACTAACGTTAAATGTAAATTAAATGAGTAGGCTTGTTTTATTAGCAGCCTACTCATTTAGTCACGACTAAAAGGTGATTTAGGCCAAATTAAGTTCCGCCTCTAACGCTTCCAATTGCTCTTGGGCATCCATCCATTCCATCTCTGCATCTTCAATATCGGCTTTCAGTTGGCGTTGCTGCTCTAATACTTTGGTCAATTTAGCTTTTTGTGCGATGTCGTAAAGGGCACTGTCGTTAAGTTCTAGCTCTACTTCTGCCAGTTGCGCGCTTAACTTATCCATTTGTTTTTCCGCTTTTTCCATTGCTTTTCTGAACGGCTGGGTTTTCTTACGGATCTCGGCTTCTAAGCGCTTTTGCTCTTTGCGATTGACGGCGCTATTAGCGCTCTTTTCCCCGTTATCAGGCGCGGCTTTTTGTTTATCAATTTTCTGCTGTTCGCCAAGCCACTTATGATAATCCTCTAAATCACCATTAAACGGCTCCACTTGGCCATCATGCACTAGGTATAAATCATCTGTGGTGGTACGCAGTAAGTGACGATCGTGCGATACCACGACCATCGCGCCTTCAAAGCTTTGCAGCGCAACGGTTAACGCGTGGCGCATTTCTAAGTCTAAGTGGTTGGTTGGCTCATCGAGTAATAATAAGTTCGGTTTTTGCCATACGATCAGCGCTAATACTAATCGCGCTTTTTCACCGCCCGAGAACGGTGCAACGGGCTCTAGGGCTTTGTCGCCTTGGAAACCAAAGCTGCCTAAATAGTTACGTAATTCTTGTTCGGTTTTATCTTTAGCTAAACGCGCTAAGTGCTCAAGTGGCGTGTCGTCTAAGCGCAAAAATTCAAGTTGGTGCTGGGCAAAATAACCGACTTTGGCATTAGGGTTAAGCTCAAAGTTGCCGCCTTGGGCTTTGATTTCGCCTGCCAGTAGTTTGATTAAAGTGGATTTACCGGCGCCGTTGCGACCGAGTAAACCAATACGGCTGCCGGGCACAAGGTTAAATTTTATTTTTTCTAAAATCAGGGTATCACCGTAACCAGCATAAATCTCTTCCATGGTTATCAATGGCATTGGCAGTGCGTCAGGAGCAAAAAATGAGAAGTTAAATTGGCTGTCGGCGTGCGCTGGCATCGCCAGTTCCATTTTTTCTAGGGCTTTGATGCGGCTTTGTGCTTGGCGCGCTTTTGATGCTTTGTAGCGAAAGCGGTCAATGTAGCTTTGCATATGTGCCACTTGCTTTTGTTGTTTTTCATAAGTGGCTTGTTGTTGCATTAGTTTTTCGGCGCGCTGCCTTTCAAAGCTGGAATAATCACCTGTGTATTCGAAAAATTTATTTTGCTCGATGTGAATTATTTTACCCACGATGTCGTCGATAAAGTCACGGTCATGAGAAATCAGAATTAAGGTGCCAGGATAAGCGTTTAGCCATTTTCCTAACCAGATTACTGCGTCTAAGTCTAAGTGGTTGGTTGGCTCATCCAGTAGCAATAAATCTGAGCGGCAAAGCAGGGCTTGTGCCAAGTTTAGGCGCATACGCCAACCACCAGAAAAATCACTGACGGCGTGCTGCTGTTTTTCATTACTAAAGCCCAAGCCGGCTAATAGCTCAGCGGCGCGGGCTTTAATGGTGTAACCACCAATGGTTTCAATTTGGCCATGCAGGAGGGCGATTTTATGGCCATCTTCGGCGGCTTCTGCTGCGGCAAGCTCGGCTTCATGACGGCGAAACTCACGATCGCCATCAATCACGTATTCAATGGCGCTTTTATTTAATGCTGGAGTCTCCTGCGCCACACTGGCGAGTTGCCAGTTACTGGGAAAGCTTAACTCGCCATTATCGGCATGGAGTTCGCCTTTTAATAAAGCGAAGAAGCTGGATTTACCTGTGCCATTGGCACCCACTAATGCCACTTTTTGGCCGGGGTTGATACTGGCGGTGGCATTTTGTAGCAGCGGGCGTCCGCCGCGAATAAGTTCAATGGCACTGGCTGTGATCATAATTTACTTCAACATTAAAAAATAAGCCGCGATTCTAACACAGGTGTGATAGCAGAAGAAAAACCCTGTTTGATCGGTTACACTGTGGCAAAAATAAAGGGGAGCAATATGAGTAAGAGAAAACGTTTTATTGCTGGCGCAACCTGCCCATCGTGTAACGAGCAAGACACGATAGTGGTGTTTGTTGATCAAAACGTCGAGAAAGTGCAATGCGTTAAATGTGACTACTTGCAGTCCCAAGCCCCAGGTGAAGTAAGTGGCGCCACACGTCAGTTTGAACAAGTGATTGGCGTGTTTAACCCAGACGAAAACTAATTGGAAATTAAGATGAAAGTTGAAAATGATTTAGTAGTATCCATCCATTTTTCTGTACATGATGCAGACGGCGTTGAGCTCGGTACAACCGAAGGCGGTGCTCCTCTTGAATTTATTCAAGGCAGCATGTTTTTAGTACCGGGTCTTGAAGCTGAGCTTGATGGCAAAGACGTGGGTTACAAGTTTGATTTAACCTGTGCGCCAGAAGACGCTTATGGCGAGCATCAAGAAGGCCTAGTACAAGAAGTGCCACGCGAGCTGTTTGAAGCTGAAGGTGGTGTTGAAGTAGGCATGCGTTTTACCGCTGAAACCGACCAAGGCCCACGCCCAGTTGAAATTACTGATGTGAAAGAAAACACAGTAACCGTAGACGGCAACCATATGCTAGCGGGACAAACCTTGATCTTTAAAGGTGAAGTATTATCGGTGCGCGCTGCGACTGATGAAGAGCTCGCCCACGGCCACGTACACAGTGCGGGCGGTTGTGGTCACAACCACGGTGAAGAAGAGCACGTTCACGGGGAGCACTGCAAGCACTAAGTAGTGACCTAGCGTGAGTTAGTGTGAATCAAGAAACCAAGGCTGAGCCTTGGTTTTTTGCATTTAATATCCATGCTTATATGGCGCTTAAAAATGATTTTATGCAACAGCATGAAAAAATTAGCTATTGAGTGGTTTGGAAGCTAACCGATAAGAATAGCTGCCGCGCAGTCGACAGCTTATTTATTCGCTGAATGCGTCAATAACAGAAAGGAATTAGCAAGCCAAAGGATTTATCACAAGTGTTTAACTACAATACTAAAAAACATTTTTAGGTAAGTCTGATGCCGTTAATTTTCTTCGCCTTGTTAGCGTTGCTTTGCTTCTCCCGTCAAGTCACTGCTACTGAAAAGGTATCGGTGCTGGCGCTTGAGTACCCGCCTTATACCAGCCAGCAAAGTGAAGATCTTGGCATTTCATTTGTTGCGTTACGTAATAAGCTTGCGCCACTGGGTGTGGAGCCTGAGGCTATCTTTTTGCCACCAGCCCGAGCGGGTATGCATATGGAGTCGAATGAGTGGTGTTTTAGTTTTTATCCGCCGAAAATGAAAAGTGATAACTATCAGTTTATCCAGTTAGATACTAAGCCTATTGCGTTGTCATTTTATCGTTGGCGTCAGCCTGAGGTCTTTGATTGGCAAGCGTTAAATGAGTTGGTTGGGCTGCGTGTTGCCATGTTGCGCTCGTTTAATAAAGGAGGCTTGTATAAGGTGATTCAGGATGCGGGCTTAGAGGTAAGAGATGTTAATAGTTTAAGCCAAGGCTTTTCTTTACTGGCTAAACGAAGAGTTGATTTGGTGTTTGCTGATAAATATGGCGGCGCGTACATCATGGCGCAATTAGGTATGGATGTGAAAAAGGTTCAATTCGCGCAAACGCCCATTACTGAAACCTTCTTACATGCATGGGGGAATGTAAACTGCGCCGCAGCCAAGCGGCTCGCTTCTGCAGGTTAATTATTTGGCTTAGCTACCTCATCCATGCGGCTGGTATGCGTCTAATAACTTATCACTTGGTATTTGAAAAATGCTCACGATCTCACCCTGAGTTGTAGCCTGTGTGATATTACTCTCCTATTTAGCATTATCTAAGATTGATATGATTCCCAATCTATTGAATAATTTAGATGGTTATTTTTATATTTTTCAAAGGAATGAGTGTGAAAAAGTTGATTTTTATCCCCTTAGCGGCGAGCTTTTTATTTGGTTGTGAAACGCTGCCGAGTAAAGATGTTTCAATGGCTACCTTGTCAAATGATTTACCGCAGAAACAAATTGACGTGGTTTATACCAGAACGCAAATGATCACCACATTTCCTGAAGATGGCTTAGAGCAATTTGATGGTTTATTTGGCTTAGCATTACAGGCCATGGTGGGTAATCCTAAGTATGAGTTAAAAACGATTGAGGAAGCAAAAGACTTACCATTGTGGCAAAAAATACTCATAGTGCATGATAAACAGCCAATGCCAGATCGCATCATTCCGGTTTTGTTTAACCAAGACAATATACGTCTATCTGAAACGCCACTGAAACTTGCAAATAGTCGTGAAGAAACCTTAAACCAAGTGATCAAGGCTTCTCAGGCCGATTACATCGCCCTTGTTGAAAATAGTGGTATTTTTGGCCCAAGAATACTCAGTCCATTAACCCAATACATTACCTATGCCAGTGAAGTAAAACTCATAGAAACAGCCTCAGGTGCCGTAGTTTGGCAAGACAAGTGTCATATTGGCCCTGGTGAAGGGGACGGACAAGAAGTACATCGTGATGATGTTTTTAAAGGGGAAGGTAAGCAACTAGAGTCTGCGATGCAATTTGTCGCAGAGGCTTGTATTGCAGAGTTAAAACCTAAACTGGCAACGATTGGTTTGTGACATTTTTACTAAGAAAGCGGTATCAACCGCTTTCTTAGTTTAATTCGCTCTTTATTATCCCTTACCCGGCGCACTCGAGCCGGTTATTTTCACCTTGTTCACTTTTACAAACCGCGGGCAAGCTATGCTGCTGGCGCTGCGCATGCCATAAGTGCTCGACATGTTAACGTGATGGAGTTGACTCGATAACCATTCGATTTGATTAAAGATACGATGGTAAGAGTCATTGATACGTTGATTGTATAAGTGCGCTTTGATTTCGCCGTTTGCAATTAAAAAGGTGCCAAAGCGGCTGCTGCCGGTGAACTCACCCTTGGCGGCGTTGGTTAAATTCATGTAATGAATAAATGAAATAAATAAGGTTGGTTTAGCGCAGCTTTTTACCATGGCGGCAAAGTCAGCGGGGCCGTTGCCTGTGGCCACTTTAATGCTGGCCACATCCATATCATTATTGCGCGCAATGCCAAAGCGATCGCAGTCGTCTTTATCACTGTAAAACTGATTGCTTAATACGCCATTACTGATCAGGGGAAAGGGCTGACGCGCTATACCATTTTCGCCAACGGGACGAGCAAATAACACCTCGGGATCGGTTGGATCATCAGTGATAGTAAAATTATTGCCAAACAGCTGGCTGCCGATTTGATGTTTGTCTTGTTGTAACATGCCCATGCCGTATTGGTAAGTTTCACCGTGTAGCGCCATGTAACCGAGATAGTTAATGAGATCGCCAAAGGCATCGGCATGGAAGATGACATCATATTCACCGGGCTCGATATCTTGACGGGGCGTATTGGTGAGCAGTTGGTAGCTGGCATCTAGTTGTTTAATCAGCGAGTTAGCGTCGAACTGATTTAATGCCTCACCAACATCGGCGACGCGCAGTTCTTTTTTGTCGTGGTCTAGTAGTTGTAACACTAGCTCGACGTTGTAATCACTGCCTTGGTAAGCTACTGGCGCGTCGACTAAGGTGTTGATGATTGCGTAGCTGTAAACACCGGCAGAAAAGGCACCTGATACTTCAACGTTGCCATGGGCAAAGTGCTCACCGCAGCGTCTAAAGAGATCCACCATCACTTTTGAGTCGAGGTTAATCAGAGCCCCATCAGCATTAAAGCGGTTGAGGTCGCCTTGGACAATCGCCGCCATCGGGCTCATATGGGGTACTTCTGGCATCAGTTTAACCCGTTCATTCAGGGTTGATACCAGTGTTTTGAGTTTATCGCTGTCGTTGGCTTGGGCGGTGGTACTGCCTGAAATTTTACGCTTACCGGCTTGGATCTCGACAAAGTATTTCTCACCTTCTTCTGACACGTTAAGGGAGATTTGACTGCGGCCGCAGCGCACCATGTGTGAACTTTCTTGGCGGTACGTGATACTGCCAGTGATCCCCTCATTTTTCATAAAGGTGTTGATCTCTGTGAGTAACTTCAGCACAGGTTGCATGGTGGTGTGCATCGCTTTGTGGGTAGATTGTTTGCTCATGATTATTCTCCTACCTGAACGTTTTTAAAGCGGCAGGCGGGAATGCCGTGGGCTAAGCGCATTATTTGATTGGGCTGGCCTTTACCGCATTGAAACACCGGTTGCAGCTGCCAAGTTCGTTCATCACCTACCATATCGAGGGCGTTCCAGAAGCTCAGGCTATCACCGCGGTAGGTAGCATTGCGCACCATATGGGTGATCTTGCCGTGTTTAATTTTCCACGCAACTTCGGTAGCAAAATGGAAGTTTTCACGGTTAGAGCCAATCGACCATGAGCGCGGGGTTTCCATTAACAAGCCGTTTTCAGTGGCGGCAATGATATCGGCCAGACTGCCATCTTGGCCGGGATCGATGTTGATGTTGTTCATGCGCTCGATGGGCAGGTTACTGTAGTTTTGCGCACGGCTGGTGGCGCCTGACGCACTAAAAATAGTACGGCCAGCTTTGGCGTTGGCTTCCATGATCATTTGACGTGAGGTGATGGCATCTTGCAACACACCGTTTTTGATTAAGGTGACATTGCGCGCTTTAACGCCATCGTCATCATAACCAATAGAGCCGGGTGAGTTAGCCACCGTGCCATCGGCGCGCGCCGTGAGCTTGTGACTGCCAAACTGCAGTTGACCAAAGTCGGCTAAATCCACGTGTGAGCCGCCGGCATACGACAACTCATAGCCTAAGATGCGGTCGAGCTCTAAGGCGTGACCGATGGTTTCGTGGGTTTGCAGTGCCATCATCTCAGGCAATAAAATCACATCGCATACTTCTTTTTCACACTCAGGGGCATCGAGTAATGCCAGTAACTCTTCGCGGATGCGGGCGGTGTGATCAAATTGAGCATCGTTGATGATGTTTTCCCAGCCAGTAGTGCCGTTGGCGTCTTGTGGTAAGTTGAAGGTGCGACGACATTGCTCACCGTTTTGGTCTTTGGCGTAGGCAAATAGCTCGGCATCGAGTTCAATTAGGTGGCGACGAATCTCACTGCCTTCACTGTCAATATAGAGGATATCGCGCTTGTAGAAGCTGGCCGATACGCCCCAATAATCAAAGCGCTTATCAGCCAGCTGGCTATCGAGTTGTAATAAGCGTGCCAGTTTGTCTTGAGTAGAAACGGTAAAGGGATCGATTTGACAAGGTGAGGTGTAGCTATCTTGAATAACCGCTTTTGGCGCAAGGCTGACTTTTTGTTGGATATAGTCGCTAGCGGTTTTCGCCTTTGCAATGGCTTGCACGCCAGCTTGCTGCATCGCCGTTAAGGTCATCACTTCACTGGATGCAAAGCCCCATGCGCCATTAACTAATACGCGAATGCCATAGCCTTGCTTGCTGGCGAGGTTGTATTTGTCGATATCGCCTTTCATGGTAGAAATGCTTTCTTCTTCATCTTGTTGATGAATGCGAATATCGGCGTAGTCAGCGCCTTGGTCTTTTAGATAAGCGATGACCTGTCTAGCGTGATCGAACATATCACTGAGCCTCTTTATTTTTAGGTAGCGTGTCGGGCATAAATTAATCCATGCTAGCTACTTGTGAGTGGTAGGGTGAGAAACAGAGCATGGTTTTAACTATCTATACCCAATCAATCCGCTTTTATTTTAGATTTACGTTACTAGGCGTGCGGTTGAGCGCACTTAAAAACTTTCTCACTTGCTATGTCGATTGATTATACAGCAGTGATTTTTAGGTGGCTGATTTTTCATGGGTTAATACGCTAGGTTTGTTATTTCTAGGCAGTATTTGAGTCCGACAGTGTCAGTGTGCGAGACGATCGGGTTGTTAATTAACCCTGATCTTGGATAAGCGAAATAGTATGCTTTACTGCAAAAACGCGGTGAATAGACCCAAACAATATCCAGTAAATAACGTTGAGCGCTGTATCATGAGATTGTTTGGGTGTATGTCCCTATACGCTTTTTGTTTTCATCTCTGAAAACGAAATTTTGCCGTAAACCATACTTTATCTTTAAGAAGCCTTAAATCGGCATGGTGAAGTTATTTGGTTTTAGCCATTGATGGCCCAATATTTTTCGGTCTAGTTTCACTAGCGCGCAAATATTGATGCTGAGTGTCAGCGGTAACGCTGCTTTAAAAATCCATGACCGCTGTTCAGTTAAGTCTAGCGCTTGTGTTAATAGTGAGGAGGAGGGGTTTCGTCTTCTTCGCGAGCGATTTGTCCACTTTGTACATCTTTGACTTTATTGACTAGGTACTTCATTTGTTCGCGTTGTAATTCAAGGCGGTTTTGCATCGATGCGATTTCAGTGTTTAACGCCTCAATGGTATCGTCTTGAAACGCGACCTTGGTTTCTAAATATTCTAGTCGAGTAATCACTTCTTCAAGGTTATTCATGGGGTACGCTCTTGTCTAAAGTCCAAGTTTCAAAAAAACCAGCTGAGCTTTCACTGAGGATTTGCCCATCTGCTAAAGTGGCTGAGTATACAACAGCGCTTTTCGGTCGGCTGTTTTTTCTTGGACTAACATGCCATTTTTGTAATTGTTGGCCAGTTTGACTGTCCCATAATGCTAGCATGCGGGCTGGTGACCCTGTTAGTAGATATTTGCCTTGCTCAACAAAGCGTACGGTACTGAAAATTTCTTGGCGGGCGATAAATTTTAGTCGACTAACAGGCTGGCCCGTTTGCATGCTCCAGATATTGGCTTGTTTTTGGTTGTCAGCGGTAAAAATATACTTACCTTCGCGCTCTAGTTTAACCATGGTCACTCGGCTGGGATGAGAAAAGCGATGCAGTACTTGTGCGGTGCGGGTGTCCCAGAAGTAGGCGGTATAATCATTACCGCCAGTTAATGCATAATGTCCGTTGGCCGACATATCTACCGCGTTTATTTTTTCGGTATGGCCGAGAAACTCAATGCGTCTTCCTGTTTCTAAATCAATGTGTACCGCTTTGCCTGTTGCTAAGCCATACAGCACGTAACGTCCTTGTGCTGAGATCACTATGTCTCGAATATTAGATTCAGGAATTTTGTAATAGCCTTTGGCTTCACCTGTCGCAACGTCCCAGACCACGAATTCGTCGCTACTGGCGGTGACCACATGGCTGGCATCATCAGAAAATTTAGTCAAAAATACGCCATTTTGCGTATCATTTTGATGGCTCCATTGATATTTAAGCGCATTTTTTTTATTGTCCCATAGGCTAATGCCGTGGTGAATGGACGAAATAACGCTGTAATGTCCATCTGTTGAAATATCAGCGTCATACGCGCCTTCAGCCGCGTGTTCGATTTTTGTGGCTGACAGTTGCTCACCGCTGCATGCAGTTAACAAGACTGCCGAGATCACAGATAGAAAGATTGCACCTTTTGTCATCTTTATAGTCTACTAATTTTGTTTTGTTTGCTGCGTGATAGCGTTAGTATAAATGGATTTATTACGCTAAGCCCCTCTTTGTGTTTTGATTATGCGCGATGAGGCGATTTTTTTTTGGGAGAGTTATTTACATGAACAATATTTTTAAGATATCGCTACTTGCTGGTGCTGTACTCGCTGCTGCGGGTTGTAATGATAAGTCAGCAGAAACAGCCCCTAAAGTGGCTGAAGTTGAAGCGGTATCTGCAGCAGTTGAAACTGCCCCTTCAGCAGCACCTGCTGTAGAATTTGAGAATGAAAATGCAAAAGCAGCATATGCGATTGGTGCATCGGTTTCGCGTTACATTGAAAAGACGTTAGCTGAGCAAGAGCAACTAGGCGTGACATTAGATAAAGAGCAAATTATTGCGGGTATCTCAGATGCACTGCGTGGTGAGTTAAAGCTGAAAGACGAAGATGTGATTGCAACACTGCAAGCGTACGACAAAAAGCTAAGTGAAATTGCGCAAGCGAAACAAGCTGAAGCGACTGAGAAGGCTAAAACTGAAGCAACGGCTTACTTAGCTGAGAATGCTAAAAAAGAAGGCGTAACAACAACGGCTTCTGGTCTACAGTACCAAGTATTAACGGCTGCTGAAGGCGACAAGCCAAGTGCTGAAGATACAGTAACTGTTCATTACGAAGGTCGTTTGTTAAACGGCGAAGTATTTGATAGCTCTATCACTCGTGGTCAGCCAGCTACTTTCCCGCTTAACCGCGTTATTGCAGGTTGGACCGAAGGTGTTCAACTTATGTCTGTTGGCTCTAAATACCAGTTCACTATTCCTGCTGAACTAGCATATGGCGAGCAAGGTGCGGGTAATATTCCTCCTCACTCTGCGTTAATCTTTGATGTTGAGCTAATCTCAATTGAAAAGGCGGAAGCTGAATCTGCGGTTGCAGAAACGCCAGCTGAATAAGTTTCTTTGATAACAAAACAAAAGGGCGCTCAGTGAGCGCCCTTTTTTATTTATTAGCGGTAACGATTAACGTGTCTAGCTAAGTATTATGCTTCTGGCTGCAGGTGCTTTTGGTGCAATGTGGCTAATAGTTGGTCTTCTAGCTCGAATCGCTGTTCCATGATTTGTCCTAGTTGTGACAAGTCATGATCAAAGTCCTCGGCTGCCTCATCATCAATCTTATCAGCGTATTTATCGTTAAACTCAAGTGCTGAGTCGGTCGTATCTGAAATTCGCGGGTAAATGTCTTGGGCTAATTTGGCGCTTTGCTCGCCGTGACTTTCACATTCAGAAACCACTTGGTCATACACTTCAAAGTGGCCTGTTGACATGTAGTCAACTAAAGATTGGCAAAATGCTTGTATTTGCTCAAGGCTCGGCAGCGAATGCTGCTCTTTGTTATATGGCGGTAAGCCAGCCAGTTCGCAGTACTCAACTAATACTTTTTGGCGGTCATTTAACCAATTGTCAATAATATGAGATGTACCACCCCACTCCTGTTTTGCTTGTTCAAGTTTGGTTAGCATATTATGTCCTTGGTTTTTATTTTTATTGCCATATTGATATAAGTAATGAAAAGCACGCTTATCGTCAACTCTAATTTGGTTACTGAATCCCGCTTCATGTATAACTGTGAGCTATATGGAAATTGTGAGGACTTAATTTTGCAAAATAATCAAATCCATCTATCACCTGATTTGGTGGCATGGTGGTTCATTATCTGTGATGGTCAATTACTAGTGACCAATGGCCAACAGCCGGTGCCTTTTGGTTGTTTAAAAGAGTTACCGTTTCCCGATTTAGCCCTTGAGCAGTGTATTCATATTGGTCAGTTTGAAGAAACGCCGGCTTACTTGTTCCAGTTAACCGATGCCTCTACTGATATGGGATTAGGGGAATATCAAGGCTTGCGTTATTTGCTGGGTAAAGTTGATGATGATTTATTCAATTTGGCTGGCCGCGCGTTTCAAGTTGTAAACTTCCTTGATACCCATCGTTTTTGTGGCCAATGCGGTAAGCAGATGCACCGTATTGACTGGGAGCTGGCGATGAAATGCTATGACTGTGGTCATCGCTGCTATCCGCGCGTGTCGCCCTGTATTATCGTGGCAATCAGAAAGGGTAAGCAAGTATTGTTAGCCAACCATGTACGCCATAACAAGCCGGGCCAAGAAATTTATACTACCTTAGCTGGTTTTACTGAAGCAGGGGAAACTTTAGAGCAGTGCGTTGAGCGCGAGGTGTTTGAAGAGGCTGGGATCAAGGTTAAAAATATTAGCTATGTGAAAAGCCAACCTTGGCCATTTCCCCATTCGTTAATGATGGGCTTTATTGCTGACTATGACAGTGGTGAGCTAAACATTGATAAGCACGAGCTAAACGACGCTAACTGGTACGATTTTAATAACCTGCCTTTGTTACCGCCTCATGGCACGATTGCACGGCACTTAATTGAAAAAGTGCGTCAGCGTTGCCGTTAATCACGGTGAGTTGTCACGTTCGGCTGACATTTACTTTTCCCTTGATGGCGGGCTTTGCTACAATTCGCGACAGAATCAATGCAATGGAAGTTTTATGAACGAGTTAAAAAATGATCGTTACCTTAGAGCGCTGCTAAAACAGCCTGTCGACAAAACGCCGGTATGGATGATGCGTCAAGCAGGCCGCTATTTACCTGAATATAAAGCAACGCGCGCGCAGGCTGGCGATTTTATGTCGTTATGTAAAAATGCTGAACTTGCCTGTGAAGTGACACTACAGCCATTACGCCGTTTTCCTCTTGATGCTGCGATTTTGTTTTCGGATATTTTAACTATTCCCGATGCGATGGGGTTAGGTTTATATTTTGAAACGGGTGAGGGCCCTAAGTTTGAACGCCCAATCACTTGTAAGGCCGATGTTGATAAAATTGGTATCCCCGATCCTGAAGGTGAGTTGCAGTATGTGATGAATGCTGTGCGCACGATTCGCCGCGAGTTAAAAGGCGAAGTACCTCTCATTGGCTTCTCAGGAAGCCCTTGGACATTAGCGACTTATATGGTGGAAGGCGGCTCATCAAAAGCGTTCACTAAAATTAAGAAAATGGCATTTGCTGAGCCGAAGACTTTGCATCTGCTACTTGATAAAGTGGCCGATTCAGTGATCAGCTACCTTAATGCGCAAGTGGCTGCGGGTGCACAATCATTAATGATTTTTGATACTTGGGGCGGGGTGTTGTCACCGCGTGATTACCGCGAGTTTTCGCTGCAATATATGGCGAAAATTGTTGATGGTCTAACGCGTGAAAATGATGGCCGTAAGGTGCCTGTGACTCTCTTTACTAAAAACGGTGGCATGTGGCTTGAAGATATCGCAGCAACAGGTTGTGATGCCATAGGCTTAGATTGGACTATAGATATCGCCAATGCTAAAGCCCGTGTTGGCGATAAAGTTGCATTGCAAGGTAACATGGACCCTTCCATGCTATATGCTCCGCCACAGCGTATTCGTGAAGAAGTGGCGCACATACTGTCAGGCTTCGGTGAAGGCACGGGGCATGTGTTTAACTTGGGCCATGGTATTCACTTAGATGTCGATCCAGAGCACGCGGGCGTGTTTATTGATGCAGTACATGAGCTAAGTCAGCCTTACCACAAGTAACTTTAGCATCCCCTGCAACAGGCCGCTGACGCGAAAATCGTCTCAGCGGCCTTTTTGTGTCGGTAGGATTAATTTGATAGGGGCCTCTTCATCACCTAAGCTTAGCCTGCGCATTCACCGCCTTTATATCGTTTTCGTGTTAATATGGCGATAACCATTGGTATGATTAACTTCCCCTCGATGTTTGGAGCTAGATTGTATGCCGACTATTGCTGAAACCGATCGCTTGATACTGCGTTTTTTTGAATCAGATGATGTTGATGTTATCTATGAAATTATGTCAAATCGCCAAGTCATGAAATTCTCCATTAGCGGTCCGCTGAATCGTAAACAAGCCAATACATTTCTTGACAGTATTCTTGATACTTATACTAGTAAGGGGTTTAGTTTGTGGGCGGTGCACAGTAAAGAGGATGAGCGGGTGATAGGTTTTTGCGGTCATTTTTTTCATCGTCTTGAAGGTAAAGATGAAATTGAGTTGGTCTATCGTTTACTACCTGATTACTGGGGGCAAGGGTTAGCGAGTGAGGCTGCGCGAGCCGCAACAGACTATGCATTTAATCAATTAGGTCTGGATAGATTGATATCGTTTATTGCTGATAATAATGAAGCGTCTAAGCGGGTGGCAGAAAGTTCTGGTTTTAAGTTGGAGCGAGAAACCCACTTCTATGATAAGCCGGTGTTGGTTTATAGTTTGGAAAAAAAGGCTTAGCTTGTTGAATTTTTGAATGATTGGCGAGATGTATTTTGCTCCATGATTGGAGCTATTCTCTGTGGATGTCTTACTTTCTTTTTTCTTATTACAGTTACTGCTTTTTAATGCTTAGCGTTAAGCATTGGTAGGTTAATTATTTAACTTTTTTCTCTTTCTTTTTAGCGAAAAAGTTTAAGTTTAAACCTGCTTTACGTTGCGCTTCGCGTTCTTGAATCGTGGCACGTGTAAAGTCTAATGCTGAGCTACCTAATAACATAATATTACCTCTGTTTGATTTAAGTTGTTTATCTAAGATTTTCTTTTTTATCCCTTTCTTAAGGAACGCGTTCATCATACTGCGTCAGATCACACTTTTCAATGTTTTTCTGTAAAATAATTACGAAAAAATGTGATCTTTATCCTTTGGCTCATTTTAATGTGATTTCGATCAATTTAAATTCGGCATTTTTTGTAATAAGTGTAATTTTGTTACAGTTTGATGCCAATTAGATGGTGAATAGATGAAAAGTATTCAGGATCAAAAAAGGGATGCCGAAGCATCCCTTAAGGTGAGTTAGAAAATCTAACTAGCTATTATTTAGCCCATACACCCCATGGACCAGTAGTCGTTGGGTTTTCACCTGTTGTCCACCACTTAGCTGTGTAAGTTACGCCATCAACGATAACAGTATCGCCTTTGTTGTAGATTGCATCAGCTTTCCAAGTTGTGTTACCTGGTTCAGTAGTAGGCTCAACAGTTGGCTCAACAGTAGGTGCTACAGTTGGAGCAACAGTAGGCTCAGCTGTAGGTGCAACAGTAGGTGTTACGCCGCCTTCACATTGAACTTCAGTCCAGAACCAGTTACCGCCTGCAGCTGGAGTTTCCCATGAACCTGGGTTGTTCTTAGCTTCAAAACATAGGCCGCCGAATGTTACTAGGTCGCCGTTTTTAACTGTAGTTTGGCCAGGAACCCATACTGTTACGCCACCTGGTACAGGAGTCGGCTCAGCTGTAGGTACAGGAGTTGGCTCAGCTGTAGGTACAGGAGTTGGCTCAGCTGTAGGTACAGGAGTTGGCTCGGCTGTTGGTACAGGAGTCGGCTCAGCTGTAGGTACAGGAGTTGGCTCGGCTGTAGGTACAGGAGTTGGCTCAGCTGTTGGTACAGGAGTTGGCTCAGCTGTTGGAGTTGGAGTTGGTACAACGTAACCGTTTAGGCCTTCATGCATTGCATTTAGGATGTCACCGTTATCCGCATCGATTTCCCATGAGAACAGACCGGCTAGGCCTAAGTCACGAACGTAAGCGCCTTTAGCTTTAGTTGAGCGTTGGTCATCAAACGTGATTAGTTTACCAGTTGAACGGTTCCACACGTAAGGTGCTTGTGCTTGCTCATCGTAGCCGTATTCGAAACCGTTTACGCCAGTTTCGTTAGCACCAAGCATGTATTGCTTAATACCTTTGTAGTCGATTACGCCAGCTTCCCAAACGCCTTGAGCTTTAGTGCCCGTTAACTTGCCGTTACCTGTACCTGTCATTGGGTCATTTGGATCGGTTAGGCTAGATGGCATTACGCCGTCCCAACCACGACCGTACATAGCAGCACCAACAACTAGCTTGTTAGCTGGTACGTTTTGCGCTAATAGTAACTGGATCGCGTTATCAGTTGTGTAAGCTGGGCCTTTGAATGGTACGCCTTCAGCATCTACACCTGTGCCGTCACACTGGCCAGGCGCCATGAATGAACCACAGTATAGTGCAGTTTGGTGACCAGGTACGTTGTTCCAGCCGCCGTAGAAGTCATAAGTCATGGCGAAGATGTAGTCCATGTATTGAACTGCTTGGCCGTAATCTACGTCTTCAATTTTGTCGAAACCAACACCGATTGCAGAAGTTAGCTCGTATGGCTTGCCATTTTGCGCTTCTAGCTCATCTAGCATTGCACGTAGTTCTTGCATTAATGCAATGTAAGCTGGACCATCTTTAACAGGGTCACCTAGGTTTGCGTTCTCACCGCCGCCACCAGGGAATTCCCAGTCGATGTCCACACCGTCGAAGAATTTCCAAGTTGTTAGGAATTCTTTAACAGATGCAACAAAGATGTCTCGCTTAGATTTATCAGTGAAACTAAAGAATGGGTCAGATAGTGTCCAACCGCCAACAGAAGGTAGGATCTTCAGATCAGGATTACGCTGTTTAAGCGCCATCATCATCGCGAAGTTACCTTTGATTGGTGTGTTGAAGTCATGACCAGCTTGTTTGAAACTTTTTTGATAAGCTGCCCAAGGGTCATGGATAACTACTTCGTAATCTGGTACACCAGCACAAGCAGTTTTAAGTGCGTTAAAGCTGTTGCCGCCAACCGATTTCAAAGACTCGTTAGGACCACAAATTGGAATGAAGCCGTAAAGAATGTGAGTTAGGTTGTCAGCTGGGATGTTATCAACAGTATAGTTACGGTCGTAGATACCCCATTCAACGAAGTAAGTACCAACAACAGTATTCTTATCAGTATTGTAAGACTTGTTGTTAGGATCTACGTTCATTGTCAGTGGCGCTAGGTGAGAACCGTCAGTGTCAGCAACTGTTAGTTTTGCTGCTGCTCCTTGGGTACAACCTGTGGCGTCACAAGCTTCGATGACTACATCGTAAACACCGCCTTTCGCGTAACCAAAAGTTGCAGTTGTTTGGCTACCAGTGATTGGGCCAGTTGCAACTTCAACACCGTCAAAATAAATTTTGTAAGTGTCACCAGGAGTACCAGACCACTGGTTGAATTTGATTGCGATTTTCGCTTCTTCGTTGTACTTAACCATAGACTTGTACCCTGCGGTAGTGTCCATTGCTAGTTCAACTTTAGAAAATTGTAGGTTGTTAGAACCGTACATGTCGATGCTTGGTGCTGCTGGAGCAGCCATTACGCTACCGCTAATAGCAGCTAAAATAGATGCAGCTAAGATATTTCTCTTCATAAGTCCATTCCTTTGACTAGTCATTGAGAATTCAGAGTCAATTTGAAATTGATGCAAGAGATAGGAAGCAGGAGAGGGATGTAGGCAGCATGCTGACAATATCCGTATCTAATAGCTCGCCTATCCTTGGCAACATATAAATCAGTAATTTAAGTAGCCTCCTGGCCATACTGATTCATTTCAAAAAGTGTAGTCTTGTTCAGACTTAAGACAATATAGGAGTATCTGATGCTAAGGGCAAGATGGTGAAAGTGCTAAACGTGATACAGATAAAAAAAATGGCCAAAAAATCGTCGTAAATAATATGTTAACAGTGTTTATTTTAGATAGATGTTTTGTTTTTATATTTATTTTAGGTTTTTTGTGTTATTTAGCGAGAAGATTCGTTTATTGCTATAATTGTTAGCCGGATCAAACTGTGAAAATAAAAAAGGGGGAATGTGATCCATTCCCCGCATTGGTTAAAAGAGCTTTAAACTATTGAGTTAACAATTACACCTTTTTCCATACACCCCAATCGCCAGATTGCGCTGGGTTGTCACCTTGTGTCCACCATTTGGCTTCGTACTTCACGCCGTTTAACAGCACTTGATCACCGCCATTGTAAACTTTAGCGCTATCCCAAGTGGTGTCACCAGCTGGTGGCGCGGTTGGTTCAACCGTTGGTTCAACTGTTGGCTCTATTGTAGGCGCAACCGTTGGCTCTACACTTGGTTCAGTAGTTGGCTCTACTGAAGGTACAGTACCTGAGCCCACTTTAGTCCAAGCATTATCTGCTGCCCAGCCTGTTGCAGGAGTGTAAGCGCCACCAAGGTTACACCATCCCGCAACGCTACATTGGTAAATGCCACCGTCGCTAGCCAATACTTTTGTTCCTGCGGTGTAGCTACCTAGTCCATCAGGGTAAACGTAATCGTAAGCACCTGTTGGTGGTGTTGTTGGTTCAGCTGTTGGTTCAGCTGTTGGTTCAGCCGTTGGTTCAGCCGTTGGTTCAGCCGTTGGTTCAGCCGTTGGTTCAGCTGTTGGTTCAGCTGTTGGTTCAGCTGTTGGTTCAGCTGTTGGTTCAGCCGTTGGTTCAGCCGTTGGTTCTGTAGTTGGCACTGGTGTTACCACAACATGACCCGCTAAGCCTTCTTGCATGGCATTTAGGATGTCACCGTTATCGGCATCAATTTCCCATGAGAACAAGCCAGCAAAACCGTTTGATTTAACATATTCACCTTTGGCTAAAACTGAACGGCGGTTGTCGTAAGTGATCAAATCACCGGTTGCAGGGTTCCATGCATAAGGGGCTTCTGCCACTTCATCGTAGAATTTTTGCACGGATGGGTTATTGATGTAATCGCGAACGACATCTTTATAATCGATAACACCCGCTTCCCAAGAGCCTTTTACTTTACCATTACCCACACCTGTCATTGGGTTGCCAGGATCGGTCATTGACTCTTGTGTTACGCCAGTCCAACCACGCGCATACATAGCTGCGCCAACAACCAATTTGTTAGCTGGAACGCCTTTTTCTAGTAGTAGGTTAATCCCGTTAGCAGAGGTGTAAGCTGGGCCCTTGCGAGGGTTACCTTCTGCATCTAAACCTTTACCTTCACACTCATCCGCACTCATGTGACTGCCACAGTAAAGTGCAGTTTGATGGCCTACAACATTGTTCCAGCCACCGTAGTAGTCGTAAGTCATGGCAAAGATGTAGTCCATGTAAGGCACGGCATCAATGTAGTTTACGTCTTCAATCTTGTCATGACCGACACCAACAGCAGAGGTTAGTTGGTATTCACGTCCGGTTTCTGCTGATAATTCATCCAGCATAGCGCGTAACTCTTTCATTAAGTCGGCGTATGCTTGACCATCTAGATCAGGATTACCTTTGGTTGGGTGTGCACCTTGACCACCTGGGTATTCCCAGTCGATGTCGATACCGTCGAAGAATTTCCATGTTTGTAGGAATTTCTTAGCAGAAGCAACAAAGATGTCACGCTTAGACTTGTCTACGAAATCGTAGAATGGGTCAGATAGGGTCCAACCACCCACAGAAGGCAGAATTTTTAAGTCAGGGTAGCGTTGTTTTAACGCCATCATTTGACCGTAAGTTCCTTTGTAAGGCGTTGAGTGGATATCGCTGCCTTGTGGCATTTGAATAGCGGCCCACGGGTCGTGGATAACCATTTCATAATCAGGTGTACCGGCACAAGCACGGGCTAGCGCTGCTAAGCTGTTACCGTTTTCAATTTCACCTAATGACTCGTTTGGACCACAAATTGGCACAAAGCCGTAAATAATGTGGGTTAGGTTTTGCGCTGGGATCTGGTCTACAGAGAACTTACGACCATACACACCCCATTCAACAAAGTAAGTGCCGACAACCGTATTTTCTGGTGTGGTGTAATTACCGTTGTTTGGGTTAACTTTCATTGGCAGTGGGTCAAGGTGGCTACCATCGGTATCTGCAACCACAATATTTTTGGCTGCACTTTCAGTACAAGCGCCAGTGTCGTCACATAGTTTTACCGTAAGGGCGTATTGGCCGCCTTTTTTTACTTGTAAATCCACAATGCCTTTTTGCACTGGGGTTGCTGCAATCGTTGCTTCGTGTGCTACTTCACCATTTAGTAGCACTTGCCATTTGGTGCCTGGCTCGCCAGACCACATATCCCAAGTTACAGGCACAGTTGCAGCATCTTTTACTACAAACAGATCTTTATAAGCGGATGCGGCTTGGTTAACTTCAATGATGGAGTAGTTATCTTCCATCCATTGTACGATGGGAGTACCCGGTGCCGCCATGGCGGCACTGCTCATGCCCATCGCAACCGCGACAGCTAGTGAGCTTTTAACAAACATATTTGATTTCTTCATGAGTCGATTCCTTTGACTTTGACACGAGAAAACACAGATAAGATGACTGAATAACGTAGACAGGTCGTAACATTAGGCCGCTTGGCCTGATGGTAACGAAATAAGTATGCCTATCCTTGGCTTTTCAGTGGTTTTTACAACAGGTCTCCAGACCATCAAAACGCACTTATTTGTGTATAACTTTGCTCACATAAAGATTGAGCAGCAGTAAATTTAGCTTGAACTGTCTCATTCGCCAAATTTAATAATCATAAATGAGAGTTTAGTCATTTCTTTGGTCAGCCTTTCAGTAACCCTTAACTAAATCCACGGAGTATTTTAGTGGTTTACTTGATAAAAATAAGGATAGGTTGCCTAAAAATATCTCAGCAATTTGGTTTGGGAAACTCACTGCCGCATGGTGAGGAGTAATAGTCATGTGTGGGTTTTGCCACAGAGGTGACTCGACAGGTAAAGGCTCGATAGTAAACACGTCGCAGGCAGCATGAGCAATCAGGTTTTGTTCGAGCGCTTGATTTAAATCGACTTCGTTGACCGCTGATCCTCTACCAATATTAATAAAAATAGCGTGACTAGGCATTTGCTTGAAACGGTCTAAATTGAATAGTTGTTGTGTTTTTGTGGTAGCGGGTAGGGCGTTTACAACAATATCCCCTTGTGCCAATACTGTATCAAGTTGTTCTAAAGTGTAGCATTGGTCAAATTCACTCCATTGTTTGGCAAGGGTATTCACCCCCAGTACCTTAACGCCAAAACAACTTGCTGTTTTTGCAAGGTGGCGACCAATCGATCCGGTGCCTGTGATCACCATGGTTTTATTCTGTAGGCTAGTATAAGGATGAGCTTGCCAAATTTGCTGACGTTGCTGAGTATGATAAAGGTTAAATTGACGTAACAAAGCGATCCAGTGCCCCATCACATATTCGCTGATCAATGGACCAAAAATATCTTTCACACCCGTTAACAGATAATCACGCGGTAATGAGTCATCTTGCAGAGCGTCCACCCCAGCAAAGGTTGATTGTAACCACTTTAAATGAGGGAGTTTTGTGAGCGCGGGAGCGATTAATGCAGGCTCTGCCAATGCTAATGTAATTTGTTGCTGCATCTCCATCACAGACTCTATATTATCAGTCGCCAAAACGTGAATATCTGGCGGCAGCCTGCCACTCAGTAATTGTTGATAAACCTTGGCATCTTTACTAAGAATAAGCAGTGTATTTGTCATTTTCTTTCCCCAGCGTTAAACAGGTCTAACCGTGGTTAAAAACATTAATAAGCAACTTAATCAATTTGCTCCATGGCAACAAGTCTCATTTTGTATTGCCTTAGCTGAGCGTATGTATCCCAACTATGTGTTGTTTTGCGAAGGCACCGAGTTTCAAGGGCAAAAAACTTTCCGCAAAATGCTCGATTTATTTTGGGAAAAACTTACGGTGAAGGGCGCCAAAGTGAACTTTGAAATTCAAAGTGAGCATTTTGAAGCGGCCATTCCTAATATCGAAGATTACGACATGTATGGCGTCTACCCCGCGCTGGATGCTTGCGTAGTGATGACGTGTGCGTTTAACTCTATGCTGGTTAAGCAAGAGGATGCTGAAGAAGCAATTAACGCCAGCCAAACCTCTATTGCTACCGTTGCTAGCTTTATCGAAGCAACCAGCGAAGAGGAATTAACGGATGAGGATATTTTTGCTGATGAGCTAATGCAGCAGGAATTGGCTTTTCAAAACGAGTTACTTGAATTACTCGATGAAACGCGTAGCCCTGAGCTATTAAAAGCAGTGCGAAAGTTTGGCCGTAATGAAGGTATTAGTAACATTGGTATTAGTTTAGATTGATCGACTGTGGCGCGGTATGGCCGCGCCACAAAACTGGTGCGGCGGTTTATTCCGGTTTTTCTATAATCCCGTCGGTGTTTCTTTGATGACGGATCCAGCGCGCTTTTGCCAATCTTTGCATATCCGCTATTTTATCCTGCTCATCGACAATTTCTATTCCTAATAAGGTTTCGACCAAATCTTCCATGGTAACAATGCCTTGTACGTCACCGTATTCATCAACCACGAGTGAAATATGGTTTCGTTTTTCCAACAAACTTTGGAATAGTGCAGGGATAGCAGCTGTATCAGGCACTACGTAAAGGGGTTGCAACAATTGTCCTAGCTTAGTGTTATTACCATCTTGTTGATTCATCAAGATGTCGTGCTTGTGGACAAAGCCAATGACGTTATCTTTTTCTTTACTACTTAATAGTATGCGTGAAAAAGGTGCATCGGCATGTAAGCTTAAGTACTCATTCACAGTCATATTTTTATCGACACTGAACAGTACTGTTCGCGGGGTCATAATATTCTTTAATTTAGTATCTCGGGTACTGAGTAAGCTATTAATGATTTTACCTTCATTATCCGCCAGTTGCCCCGTTTCACTGCCTAAATGCGCCATGGCTGCGATTTCTTCGCGAATGTGCTCATGGCCATGATGTTGTTTGCCGATCAGCTTAGTGATCATATCAGACAACCAAATAAAGGGCTTAAGCAGTGAAATTAAAACGATGAGAATAGGTGCGATTAATAAACCGAGTTGGCGCCAGTAGGTTGCACCGATGGTTTTGGGCAATATTTCAGAAAACACCAAGATAATTAAGGTGAGTACCGCCGAAGTAACGCCAATGTATTGATTATTGAATAATACCGCTGCTTGTGCACCAACACCTGCCGCGCCGACAGTGTGGGCGATAGTATTAAGGGTGAGGATCGCGGCGAGAGGTTGGTCTATTTTTTGTTTTAGCATCTCTAATTGTGCACCACGTCTTGGGTGGTATACAGATTGCGCGCGAACATAACTTGGGGTCACGCTGAGTAGCACCGCCTCTAAAATTGAGCAGATGAAAGAGACACCGACAGCCAGCACTAAAAAGAAAATTAGAAGAAACAATGGCACTCCAAAGTATTTATCATTAAATAAACGAGACAGCCTCAGTTTACCTATTTCTTGGTGAAGGAAAACCTTTTTTGTTGTTAAAAATTTGCCTGTTTAGTTCCGCGATGTTAGCGGTTTATTGGCGGACACATTAGGTTTGTCCTGCTTTTGCTTGGTTTTATCCGCAATCTTTGCGATTGTTTTTCAATCTGCTAGACCAAGTTTAGCGTTATAAAGGGGTTAAATTGTGAGCTTACACGCAGAAGTTGGTTAAAGCGTCGGCAGTTAGCTGTTTTTCAGGGATAAACCCTTTGCGCATAGCCTGGTTTTTGAATACATTGAACCCGCTAATAAGTCCACAACGACCTTGGAAAGGAAGTCTCATGAACAAAACTCAACTGGTTGATGCCATCGCTGAAAAAGCCGATCTTTCTAAAGCACAAGCTAAAGCTGCATTAGAAGAAGTTTTAGCGGGTATTACCGAAAGCTTAAAAGACGGTGAGCCAGTACAGCTTATTGGTTTTGGTACATTTAAAGTGAACCATCGCGCAGCGCGTACAGGCCGTAATCCACAAACTGGTGCTGAAATTCAAATTGCTGCAGCAAACATCCCTGCGTTTGTTGCTGGTAAAGCACTAAAAGACGCCGTTAAAGCGTAGTTTTTTGAATAATAAGAATAAATAAAAAGCCAGGCGATGCCTGGCTTTTTTGTGTCTGCTGCATTTGAAATCACTGATTATTCGCGGAACAAGTTCCGCTCCTACGTCAGGAGTTAGCCCCCGTAGGAACGATATTTATATCGCGAAAGCTGCGATTATTCGCAGAACGAGTTCTGCTCCTACGTCAGGAGTTAGCCCCCGTAGGAACGATATTTATATCGCGAAAGCTGCGATTATTCGCAGAACAAGTTCTGCTCCTACGTCAGGAGTTAGCCCCCGTAGGAGCGATATTTATATCGCGAAAGATGCGATTATTCGCAGAACAAGTTCCGCTCCTACGTCAGGAGTTAGCCCCCGTAGGAACGTATTTATATCGCGAAAGCTGCGATTATTCGCAGAGCAGGTCCTGCTCCTACGTCAGGAGTTGGCCCCCGTAGGAGCGATATTTATATCGCGAAAGATCTACTTAGCTGCTTGCTCACGTGCAATGGCGCGGTAAGCAATGTCTGTACGGTAAAACGAGTCTTTCCAGCTGACTTGCTTGGTTAGCTCATAAGCACGTTGCTGCGCCTCTGTCACGGTGTTACCTAATGCAGTAGCACACAGTACACGACCACCGTTGGTCACCGTGTTACCGTCTTTCAAGCTCGTACCTGCATGGAAAACTTTCTCGCCTTCAACATCAACAGTTGGAATGCCAGAAATCACATCGCCTTTAGCGTAATCACCTGGATAACCGCCTGCGGCTAATACAATACCCACTGCTGCGCGAGGGTCAAACTCAGCGGTGACAGTATCTAGCTTTCCGGCTTCTGCTGCTAAACATAGTTCAACGATGTCAGATTGCATACGTAGCATGATAGGTTGTGTTTCTGGGTCACCAAAGCGACAGTTAAACTCAATCACTTTCGGCGTACCGTCGGCCATGATCATTAGACCCGCATAAAGGAAACCGGTGTAAGTGTTACCTTCTGCCGCCATGCCGTTCACTGTGGGGTAGATCACTTCGTTCATGATGCGATCGTGAATTTCTTGTGTGACCACAGGGGCTGGAGAATATGCGCCCATACCGCCAGTATTGGGACCGGTATCGCCATTGCCAACACGTTTATGGTCTTGGCTTGTCGCCATAGGTAGTACGTTTTTACCGTCAACCATTACGATGAAAGAGGCTTCTTCACCATCTAGGAATTCTTCGATGACTACGCGACTACCCGCTTCGCCAAAAGCGTTACCTGCTAGCATGTCGTTAACCGCATCAATGGCTTCTTGCTCGGTCATTGCGACAATCACGCCTTTACCCGCTGCTAGGCCGTCTGCTTTAACCACAATTGGCGCACCTTTCTCTTTGATGTAAGCCACTGCTGGCTCAATCTCAGTAAAGTTTTGGTACCAAGCGGTCGGAATATTTTGGCGTGCAAGGAAGTCTTTAGTAAACGCTTTAGAGCCTTCTAATTGCGCTGCGCCTTTCGTTGGGCCAAAGCATTTAAGGCCAGCAGTGCGAAACGCATCAACCACACCAATTACTAATGGCGCTTCTGGGCCAACAATGGTCAGCTCTACTTGGTTGTCTTGCGCAAACTTAACTAATGCGGCAATGTCTTCAACACCGATAGCTACGTTTTCAACTTTCGCTTCTAGGGCTGAGCCGGCATTACCCGGTGCAACAAAGATTGTTTCAACATTTGGGTTTTGCGCTGCTTTCCAGGCTAGGGCGTGTTCACGGCCGCCGCTACCAATGATTAATACTTTCATGTTTGATCCTTAATTAAAAAGACTCGCAGATAAATACGACGCTTTTTATTAGCAGAGAAATTAAAGAAAAATAAACAAAAACGGCTAACCTGAGTTAGCCGTTTAAAATTGGGATTAGTGGCGGAAGTGACGCATGCCAGTAAATACCATTGACATGCCGTGTTCGTCGGCTGCTGCAATCACTTCGTCATCGCGCATCGAGCCACCTGGTTGGATCACACAAGTGATGCCGGCCTCTGCTGCTGCGTCGATGCCGTCGCGGAATGGGAAGAATGCATCTGATGCCATAACGCTACCTGCCACTTCTAGGTTTTCGTCAGCGGCTTTAATGCCTGCAACTTTGGCGCTGTAAACGCGGCTCATTTGGCCTGCGCCAACACCGATAGTCCACTTGTCTTTAGCGTAAACTATGGCATTTGATTTCACGTATTTTGCTACTTTCCAGCAAAATAGTGCATCGCTTAGCTCTTGCTCAGAAGGTTGACGTTTAGTGACCACTTTAAGGTCGTCTAACGACACCATGCCTTGGTCACGATCTTGTACTAACAAGCCGCCATTAACGCGTTTAAAGTCAAAGCCTTTGGTTTTATCGCTCCACTCGCCACACTCTAATAAGCGTACGTTTTTCTTCGCTGCGACGATTTGCTCAGCGGCTGCGCTGATTTTCGGTGCGATGATTACTTCAACAAATTGACGAGACACAATTGCTTCTGCGGTGTCAGCATCTAGCTCACGGTTAAAGGCAATAATGCCGCCAAACGCTGAGGTTGGGTCCGTTTTGTAAGCGCGGTCGTAAGCGTCTAAAATATTGTCGCCTAATGCTACACCACAAGGGTTAGCGTGTTTAACGATAACACAAGCAGGTTCACTGAATTCTTTAACACATTCTAGTGCTGCGTCAGTATCAGCGATGTTGTTGTAAGACAGAGCCTTACCTTGGATTTGACGAGCGGTTGAAACAGATGCTTCATCAATGTCGTTTTCAACATAGAAGGCTGCAGCTTGATGGCTGTTTTCGCCGTAGCGCATGTCTTGTTTCTTTTGGAACTGTTGGTTGAAGGTACGTGGGAATTTAGATTCTTCATCGCCTTCTTTGTTTTCGCCGTAGCTTGGCACTTTAGTACCGAAGTAGTTAGCGATCATGCCATCGTATTGCGCTGTGTGCTCAAACGCGGCAATGGCTAGGTCAAAACGGGTTTGGTAAGTTAGGCTGCCGTTGTTGTCGTTGAGTTCGGCTAATACACGGCCGTAATCGCTGGCGTTAACCACAATAGTGACGTCCTTGTGGTTTTTCGCTGCTGAGCGAACCATGGTTGGGCCACCGATGTCGATGTTTTCAATCGCATCTTCAAGGCTACAGTTTGGGTTAGCCACCGTTGCTGCAAATGGGTAGAGGTTTACTACTACCATATCGATTGGCTGAATGTTGTTTTCGGCCATTACACCTTCATCAGTGCCACGACGGCCTAAAATGCCGCCGTGAATTTTTGGATGCAGTGTCTTAACGCGGCCATCCATTATTTCAGGGTGACCGGTGTAGTCGGATGCTTCGATTACTTTAATGCCGTTGTCAGCCAGTAACTTAAACGTGCCGCCGGTAGACAGAATTTCTACGCCTTTTTCTGCTAACTCACGCGCAAATTCCACAATACCTGTTTTGTCAGATACGCTGATTAGCGCACGTTTAATAGGTCGAGCTATGTCCATTTCTACTTTTTCCCGTTATTGATTTGAAGGTGGGTAAAACAATTTTTATCGTGCTATTGGTGTTTTTATTTGCACGTAAAAATTGGCGGCTATTCTACCCTAATTTGTCCTGCTTTTAACCAGAAAAAACGGAATAAAAATGGAATAAGTGGCGTTTTTCTGGATAAAAAAACATCAATATGGGGCTAAGTTGTGATCTGGATAGGGGTTTATTTAAGGTTATGCTGAAATTCGCCTTGACCTTGGAGTTAGGTCTAAGCTTTAGAATAGATGCATTCATTAAATAACGAGGAAAGCGTCATGTATCGAATTGGTGTGATGGCTGCGCGCTGCGGCTTAAAGGCTGACACTTTAAGATTCTATGAAAAATCGGGACTGTTGGTGCCCAGTTCCCGTAATGAAGCGGGCTATCGTTTATACAATGCAGCAGATGAAGCTAAGTTGAATTTTATTTTACGCGCAAAAAGTGTTGGCTTCTCATTAGAAGAAATTGCCGAGCTGTTATCGATTCGACTAGAAAGTGCCGAGCATAGTTGTGCTGAGCCTAAGTTAATAACAGACATGAAGTTACAACAGGTTGAAGCGAAAATTAAAGAGTTAGAAATTTTCCGCTCGTCACTGCAAAAATTAAGTGATTCTTGTTGTGGTGGCTCAGAATCTGCCAGCCATTGCTCTATTTTAGAAGCATTAGATGCCAGTGATAAGGAAGCGTTATGTTAAACAATTTTATCGATCTATTTATGGAGTCAGCACCATGGATGATGCTGGGCTTACTCATTGCGGGCTTGATTAAAGAGTGTATTCCCGCTGACTTTTTGGCGCGGCATTTAGGTGGTAAAGGTTTTAAAACGACGATTAAGGCGGCATTTATTGGTGCGCCTTTGCCTTTGTGCTCTTGTGGTGTGATCCCTGCTGCCCTAGGTTTGAGAAGAAACGGAGCTTCAAAAAGTGCCACCACCGCTTTTTTGGTGGCCACGCCTGAAACGGGTGTGGACTCAGTATCGGTGTCGTATGCATTATTAGGTCCCTTTATGGCGATTATTCGCCCCATTGCTGCTATTGTCAGTGCCATAGTGGCAGGCCTTCTAGTGGGTAAAGAAGAGCAATTATATGAGCAGCATAAAGCTAAAGAGCATGCTAATCAGTCGGGAAATGCTAGCTGTTGTGCTAGTGAAAAAGCACCTGTTGTAACAGAGTCGGTGAAGTCAAGTAGCTGCTGTGCTAGTGAAAAAGCAGCTGTTGCTACAGAGTCGGTGAAGTCAAGTAGCTGCTGTGCTAGTGAAAAAGCATCTGCTGCTACAGAGTCGGTGAAATCGAGTTGCTGCGCGGGTGAAAAAGCGTCATCAGCTTCTGACTCTGTGCTATCTAGCTGTTGTGAGAGCGAAAAAATCACGACCGCTGAACCCGTTGTTAAGCACAAATCCATATTATCTAAATTAAGCTCAGGTGTGACGTTTGCTGCCACTGACTTAGTACGTGACATCAGTGTTTGGTTGTTGATCGGCTTATTCTTTGCCGCGCTCGTTAAAACCTATGTTGCAACGGATTTTCTTGCGCAATGGGGGGACAGTATTTGGGCTATGTTAGCCATGGTGCTTATCAGTGTGCCTATGTATATTTGTGCCACGGCTTCAACGCCGATTGCGGCAGGGTTACTGATGTCTGGGATCAGCCCAGGTGCGGTGCTGGTATTTATGATGGCAGGGCCGGCGACTAACGTGGCTACACTCGGCGTTGTATATAAAGAGCTTGGTAAT
The DNA here is from genome assembly GCF_021295315.1 of Motilimonas cestriensis. GTDB lineage: Bacteria > Pseudomonadota > Gammaproteobacteria > Enterobacterales > CBDFNC01 > Motilimonas > Motilimonas cestriensis. The sequence continues at coordinate 102,387 of NZ_JAIMJA010000006.1, forward strand.
CGCGCACTAGCCGCTTATTTGGTTGGCGTGATTGGTATGTCATTGGTGTTTGGCGCATTAACTAACTATTTGGTTGCTGAGTATGGCTTTCAGGTGGCGCCGCTATCGGCGATGGATCATGCGTTGCTACCCAATTGGCTCACTATTGGTTCTAGTGTGTTATTGGCGGCTTTAATGGCGAAGGTGTTTTGGCAAAAAGCGCAACAGCGCTTATTTAGCTAGCTTACCCTCGGCCTTTAATTGTCGTGTCGGTACGTGTTTTTTCGCAGTAGTTCTTGTTTTCGCATCCGGATCTCGCTTTCTGGAGTTGCTTGGCGGTATTATTTTGGCTTTACTTGCCGAACAATAGATTTACTAGGCAATAACTTGTAAAGTTTGAGCGTATTTTTTAATACATTATTTATAACGATAAATATTGCGGGAGCGAGGATGTTAAATAAAGTAGTCATGGTGCTATTACTGGCATCAGTGATGGGGCAAGCCCAAGCGCGCACTGGACATAAATATGTGCTTGAATTAGGTGATGCCGTACACAGTGAAAAAGTCCCGGCGGCTTCCTCACTAGTGGGGATGGGCGATGATATTTTTGTTGTTAGTGATATGTCTCCTTTTCTATACAAACTTGATAAAGCATTTAACCTTGACTCTTTAACGACGATTAAACAGTTTCCAGCTGAAAGCTTAAATGAAAATGGCACCCTAGAAAGTAATATTAAACCCGACTATGAGTCGATGACGCTAGTGCCCTTTGAAGCAGGCAAAGCCTTCTTAATTTTAGGCTCTGGCTCTAAACCTATGGTGCGTGAATGGGGCTACTTGGTTAGCCAAGATCATTCAAAAGTCATTGAGCGTTCATTAAGTCCTCTTTATAGTCAGCTGCATAAAGCAGGTAACTTTACTGAAAAACAAGCGTTTAATATTGAAGGCTTAGCGGTTGCTAATGACCACACTTACATTCTTAATCGGGGTAACTTTGGTGATAACTTGATTTTTGAAGTGAAAACGGCTGAGTTGCTTGAGTATATGTTGGGTGAACGAGAGCAGGTTGAGCACTTAGTGGTTAAAAAGGTGATTCTACCTAAAATGCACGGTTTTGAAGCGGGCTTATCGGGTGCGACTTATTCAGAAAAGCTAGATAGCTTAGTATTTACCGCATCGATTGAAGCGGCTAGTAACATTAATAAGAAAGGCTATATCTTAGGGAGTTTTGTTGGTGTGCTGCCGATGGTGAAGTTTGCCACGGAAAATGACATCGATCTGACATTCTACTCCGCTATTATGCAAAAAGATGGCAAAGCGTTGTTGGCGAAAGCAGAGTCTTTAATGATTACAGAAGAAAACGAGAATTTCATTAAAGGTGCATTAGTGTGCGATAACGATGACGGCACCAGTGAATTCTTCCAATTCAACCTGAAAAGAAATCAATAGAATCAGTCAATTTCTATTGCGTAGTGATCGAATTAGGTTCAATAATATGCCGTGCTAGAGGGCTAGCACGGTTTTTTATAGGTGAAAATGATGAAAAAAAATAAAAGTAAGGCAGTTACTGTAATACCTCAAGGGCAAGGTCAAACAGACTTTTTGCTTAACAAAGGTACCATAGGTGAAAGTGCAGTAAAGGCGGTATTACATACCCCATTGTTTAAGCAGCGTATTGAAAAAGCGAAAAAAGGCAAGGGAAGCTACCAGCGCAAGGGGAAGTTTGGTAAGGGCATGGAGCCTAGCCTAAAGTTAATGGCAGCATAGCCCGTTAGTTTTAGCCTAGGTTTTATTGTTTAGACACAATCAGCTAACAAAAAAGGGTTTAGCCATAATAGCTAAACCCTTTTTATTACAAGCAATTAAGCTTGTTTGATTAGTTCATGCCGTATTTCTTCAACTTCTTGCGAAGTGTGCCACGGTTTATGCCCATCATGTTTGCTGCGCGTGTTTGGTTACCACGAGTGTACTGCATGATTACATCTAATAATGGCGCTTCTACTTCAGAAAGTACCAGGTCATACAATTCAGTTACATCTTGACCGTTTAACTGGGCAAAATAGTTCGTGATAGCCTGTTGCACAGAGTCACGAAGTGGGCGTTGAGTCGTCTGGCCTGTCGCTGGAACACTGGTAGTAGTGGTTAGCGCTTCAGAAGAAATGTTTTGTTCGAACATAAGATATCAGCTCTTCTTTGTTTAGTTTAATGCATGAAAAAATCTTCTAATACCTTAAGCTGTATCGAAGCAGACTCTAAGGTATTAAAATTTTTACGAAAATCTTCAGTATTCGGTTGCTCTTTTAGATACCAGCCCACATGCTTGCGAGCGATACGGGTACCTGTGTACTCCCCATAAAAATCATGTAATTGTGCAACATGATCTAATAAGTTCTCGGCAATTTCGTCCCGACTTGGCGGGGCAAGAAATTCTCCAGTACTTAAAAAATGGGCTATTTCTCGGAAAATCCAAGGTCGTCCTTGTGCTCCCCGTCCTATCATTACGGCATCGGCACCAGTATAAGCCAGTACTTCTTTCGCTTTTCTAGGGCAGGTAATATCCCCATTAGCCACCACAGGCAAGCTTACACTTTGCTTGATCGCTTTTATGGTGCTGTACTCGGCGTTGCCTTTATACATACACTGGCGAGTTCGACCATGAACCGCTAATGATTGAATGCCTGCAGCTTGCGCTAGCTGAGCTATTTCAATGCCGTTACGATTCTCGGGATCCCAGCCGGTGCGTATTTTCAACGTGACCGGTACATCAACCGCATCCACCACACTTTCTAATATGGCTTTTACTAAATCGGGCTCGCGCATCAGTGCAGAGCCGGCTAACTTTTTATTTACTTTTTTTGCTGGACAGCCCATGTTGATGTCAATAATTTGCGCGCCACGCATTACGTTTTCACGTGCTGCTGCGGCCATCAACTCAGGATCTGAACCGGCAATTTGTACAGAGCGTATGCCCGTTTCATTTTCATGATCCATCCGGTTTTTCGATTTCTCGGTAGACCAGACTAATGGATTACTGGACAACATTTCTGACACTGCCAAGGCGGCGCCATATTTTCTACACAGCTGACGAAATGGCCGATCGGTAATACCTGCCATAGGTGCTAAAATAACTGGGTTGTCTAATTTATAATCTGCAATCCGCATGAAACGCACTTACCTCTCACATGGGCGGCGTAGTGTACGCATTTTTGGCGCCGGAGGAAAGGTTAATAAATAGACATTTTGTAAAAAAAATACTTGCAAAACGGCCTGTATTTAGTGTTTGAGCTGCTTTGGATCACACTCCTTGGCGGTAGAGCCAGCAAGGAGTGTCGTTTTGATATTAGGCTTTTTGACCAGATAAACGAGCCCATTCATCTTTTATAGTCGGATTATCCATATTGAATTGTGCTTGGTAAACGGCGTTAAGTTCGTCCGCTTGTTGCTCTAAAATGCCTGATAAACCTAATAACCCTTGCGGTTTGACTAACGCGCTAATCGGTTGGAATAATTCACGAAGTGGACCTGCGAGAATATTGGCAACCACCACATCTGCTAATAACCCTTCAGGTTGGTCTTTGGCTAGGTATAGCTCTATTTTATCGGCCACGTTATTTCGACTCGCATTATCTAGGCTAGCGGTAATGGCTTGAGGGTCAATATCGATACCAATGACTTTGGCGGCGCCAAGTTTTAAGGCGGCAATGGCTAAAATACCTGAGCCACAGCCAAAGTCGATCACTGTTTTACCAGCTAAATCTAAGCTTTCTAGCCACTCAAGGCATAAGTGTGTGGTGGGGTGAGTGCCCGTGCCAAAGGCAAGGCCGGGATCAAGCATTACGTTTACCGCGCTTTCGTCTGGCACGTCACGCCAACTTGGACAAATCCATAATCGCTTGCCAAATTTCATTGGATGGAAGTTATCCATCCATTCGCGCTCCCAGTCTTTATCTTCAAGTTGCTCAACCTTCCAAGCAAAGTCGGGGGTCATAATAGGGTGTAACTTTAATGCTTCCACGATGGGAAATAAGTCTTGGTCGGCTTCATATAAAGCGACGATATCGGTATTACCCCAAAGACGGGTTTCGCCCGGTAATGGCTCAAAAATAGGGGTGTCATGGGCATCTAAAAACGTGACGGCTAATGCGCCAGAATCTTGCAGCAGTTCGCTAATAGGCTCAGCAGTTTCTGAGGTAGCGTTAAGTTTTAGTTGGATCCAAGGCATCGCGGTCTCTCATTGTTTGACATATAGACACTGATGAATACTTTCGGGGGTAATCATCCTTTGCCGCTAATGGTAACACTGGCTACTACTAGCGCAAAGAAATTGGGGGCTTGTGGATGTCATGTCAAAGACATGCTAAGCGAACGCGCTCCATGAAGTTGTTAGGGCATACTACATCTTGTATCGGCAACGGCTTAAGCGAATATTGTGGTATAGGCGTAAAAAATGACCCATTTTTACGCACTATGGGTTTATGCTATTGATCAATTTTGCGGTTCGATGAGCGTCGTGTGGGCGCATAAATACTGAGCTCTTGCCATTCGTGCTGGCGGTGCTGATAGCGCTGATACAGTTTGTGTAATGCGTAAAGCAAGATTAATGTTGCCGCTATCATAATGCCTGTTTGGTGGGCACTTTGTAATAACCAAGCAGCAGCACCTATCAGTATGAAAGGGGTGAATTCGTACAGCCACTCAGGCCAAATGAAGTATGACCGCGATGGTTTGCGGTGTTCATCTTTTCTGCGGTAGTTGGATCGCATTACCCAAATAAGGGCGCCGAGAGAATATAAGATGAAACCAGCAATAATGCCGTAGTAGGGTTCGAGCATCGAGATACTACCAATACCTGTCAGTAGGTAGGTGCTAGGGAGTACTTCGTAAGTCACCTTGCTAAGCATAAGACTTTCTCCAGATTGATGTTGAACCCTTTGTTAAAATGCTACTTTTGTTAACACATAACAGCTTTATTGCTTGTTACTTGGAGAGGTAAGTCCGATGCATTAGACAAAGGCATCCATTGTGCTTGCTCACAAAAATGACTTAACTTGTTAAAAAAATGTTGCATGTAATGCTAATTTTAGTACCAAAAATGTGATCTAGCCAAGATTTGTTCCGTAAATACACGACTAGGTATCAGGTTATATTATTGCGTCCTCATATCATTATGATTCTATAAAGATAAACGGATATGATGAGCGTTGGCTGTAGTGAGAGAAATATGAATATTAAAATCGCAGTGATAGATGATCATCATTTATTTTTACACGGTATGGAGCTGATTTTAAAAAATACCGGGGCAGAGGTCGTTATTTTTGAAAGTGCAGTCTCAGCATTAGAGGCGTTGTCTGAGGTTGCGCCCGATCTTATTTTAATGGATCTGTCGATGCCTGAGATGGACGGGTTTAGCATGATCCACGCCTTAGCGGCGCGTGATCTATTGTTCCCTATCGCGGTGGTGTCGGCCTCTGAAGATATTGCGCAAATATCTGATGCCCTTGATGCTGGCGCTATGGGCTTTATTCCTAAATCGTACCCGCCTGACGCCTTAGTGCGCGCCATTGACTCTATTATCGATGGCCATATTCATGTCCCAGACTCCATTGCATTAGGCATTAAGCAACATAAGCAAGCCTTAGCACAGGTACCCGAATGCACTTTATCACCGCGCCAGTTAGATGTGCTTAAGTTGCTCGCGAAGGGCTATCCCAATAAAAAAGTGGCGGATATTTTGAATATTTCAGAAGACACCGTGAAGTTTCATTTACGCGGGTTGTTTAAGATATTGGGCGTATCTAACCGCACTGAGTCAGTTACTCGTGCCAATGAGTTAGGTTTGTTGCCGCAAAGGCGGGCATAACTTTCTCATTGCCATTCTTAGCTGCGCGCCTTTCACCGGTTTATGCAGTAATAAATAGCCATGCTGCTGGATGGAGTGGCAAGGCGTTAAGCTAATATCACCCGTTAAGATAATAGCCGGCAAAGTAGCCTGATATTGCTGGTTGAGTTTGCTGAGTAAAGCTGGCCCGTTGTACGCGCCGGGTAGGTTATAGTCGGTGATCACTAGCTGCACGGTTTGTTGTTTGGCAAGTGTCATCGCTTGGTTACTGTTAGCCGCTTGGAGCACGTGATAGCCCCAGCTCTCTAACATGGCTGTCATGGCTTCTAAGACCATTTCATCATCGTCAATGAGCAACACCGCTTGGTTGGTTTGCTCCAAATTTTCGCCTTCGCTCCCTTGTAACGGAACCCGCTTGTTGGCGTCGCCTTTGGTTAACTCAAAACTAAAAACACACGAATGTTCAGGTTTTGACGTAACGGTTAAGTTTAATGTTAATAAATTACTTAACTTTTTGGCGAGGGCTAAGCCAAGACCTAAGCCCTTGTTGCGATTGCGTTCAGGATTATTGATCTGCTTAAACTCATCAAAGATAGTATCAATTTGATCGACCGGTATGCCTTTGCCTTGATCCAATACCTGCACTTGCCCTTTGTCTCCATGGTGGCGAACGCCTATTAGTACTTTTTTACTCCTGCTGTGTATCAGCGCATTTTTTACAAGTTGTTCCAGTACTTTTTTAACGAGATTAGGGTCGCTGTAGGCAATGAAGCTGGTGTTGACGAGTACTAATTGTATTTGGTTTTTTTTGGCGAGAGCTTGTTGCTCGTCAACCACGCTTTTGAGTACATCTTGTAACTGAAAATGGACTTTTTGTGAGAGTGCATTACCGGCATCCAGTCGTGAAATGTCGATAAGAGATTCAAAATATTGGCTTAGAGAGTCGATGGCAAGGCGCGACTTTTCGAGCAAGCTGACGCTAGGGGTGCCTTTTAGTTGTTGCATTAACAGCTCATTGTAAATATTCAGGCTGTGTAGCGGTTGGCGTAAATCGTGGCTGGTTGCGGCGATAAAGCGTGATTTATCTTGGCTAGCTTTTATTGCGAGTGATAAGGCGCTTTGTTGTTGCGCCTCATAGAGCAGCAATTGTCGTTGATCGCGGTGGCGCGTACGCATTAAGTGGTACGAATAATATACAAAGAATAGACAGGTGATCAGTTCAGTAATGTGGTATTCAAGCTTAGTCTCAGGAATGATATCGATAATGAAGATGTACATCATCACGGCCAACAAACTATGCCACAGAGAAACCCACAAACGAGTTGGAAAGACATAACAGGCCAGTAGGGGATAACTGATGAATAAAACCGTATAAAAGGTTTCCGAAATACTGGGTAAGGGATTGAGAAACCAGCGGTCATAAAAAATCGCAAAGAAGAAACACAGTATGTAAAACTGAAACACGCCTACTAGAGCATTAAAGTGGCGCGGCTTGTTGGTTTTGGTCGATTGCCAATAAATACTGCCCGCTAATCCAGCTAACAGTAAGCGCAAACTTAAAAAGACAAAGAAGTGTGACTCAAACTGGTATTGCACATAATCAAGATAGCTAGCGCAGACAATGAGAATACTAAAAATAATAAGGGGAACACGAATGGCTTTGGCTTGACTGGTCCAAAGTTGCTTTTGTGCCTGTGCTTCTTTTGCGTTATCAACAAAATAGCCGCTAAAAGCACTGATCTGATCACTTTGGTTTGCCGGCTGAGACATCAATAGTTTGAGCTCTGAAAAACTGGGAAGCGTTAGCATATCATAAGGCTACTAGTAAAAAAAAAGCCCGACATAGTCGGGCAATCGCCAATTAGCTCTCTCGTGTCAATGGCGTAAATAACGGATTACACAACCGCTCTCACACTGTTGTGTAACTGTAGACCGTAAGCACGAGATGAATAATGACAACTTTTTGATATTGATGTAACTACCCATATGGGTAGTTTTACTATTTATGTTTCATTTTTTAACTTGCTAGCAACCGCTCTCAAAGCAAATTCATACCCTTGAGTACCAAAACCACAAATCACGCCAGTTGCTTTATCGCTTAAGTAGGAATGGTGACGAAAACTTTCACGGGCATGAACGTTAGAAATATGCACTTCAAAGAAGGGAATATTAACACCTAATAACGCATCGCGAAGTGCAACGCTAGTGTGAGTAAAAGCGGCTGGGTTGATAATAATGTAGTCAACTTGGCCCATGGCTTGGTGGATCTTTTCGATTAACTCGTATTCACGGTTCGATTGCAGGTGATCGAGATCCAGTTCGAACGTTTCAGCTAAGCGAGTAAGATCTTCAACCACATCAGCGAGTGTCTGCGAACCATAGATTTCAGGTTCCCGCATTCCAAGCAAATTAAGGTTGGGGCCGTTTAATAATAAAACTTTGCAATTTTTTGACATTGATCCATTTCCCTTAACAAGATCCTTGCAGATATTCTGCCAAATTAAGCGGCAATTAGACAAAGATCAAGACATGTTTGAATTGATGAAACAAAACTTGAAAGCAGTCAGGTTTTGATGTTAACACTAGTTAAATCAGTTGATTACACTGATTTCTCTACTTTTTAGGTAAAAAAAAGCCGGCTAAAAAGCCGGCAAGCGAGTGTAGAATGGAATTTTTTCTTATGCTTTCAATAACCCTTTTATACTACCTTGGATTTTTCTTCAATCAGTTTATCAACCACTGAAGGATCCGCAAGTGTCGAAGTATCGCCTAATGTACCGGTATCGCCCGTTGCAATCTTACGTAAGATCCGACGCATAATTTTGCCTGAACGGGTTTTTGGTAGCGCTTCTGCCCAATGTAGAACATCAGGCGTGGCGATTGGACCTATCTCTTTACGCACCCATTGCTTCACTTCAGCGTGTAGCTCAGGGGTTGGCTCTTCGCCTGCATTTAGAGTGACGTAGGCGTAGATGCCTTGGCCTTTAATTTCGTGTGGTACGCCCACTACCGCAGCTTCTGCTATCAAAGGATGAGCAACCAGCGCACTTTCAATCTCAGCGGTACCCATACGGTGACCCGATACGTTTAATACATCATCAACACGGCCAGTGATCCAGTAGTAACCGTCTTCATCACGGCGTGCGCCATCGCCAGTGAAGTACATGCCTTTAAAGGTTGAGAAGTAAGTTTGCTCAAAGCGTTCATGATCGCCATAAACGGTGCGCATTTGGCCCGGCCAGCTGTCTAGCATCACCAAGTTACCTTCGGTAGCGCCATCTAAGATCAAGCCTTCGTTATCCACTAGTGCAGGTTGTACGCCAAAGAACGGACGTGTGGCTGAGCCTGGCTTAAGTGCAGTCGCACCAGGCAGTGGTGTAATTAAAATACCGCCAGTCTCTGTTTGCCACCAAGTATCCATAATCGGACAGCTTGCGTTACCAATCGCGCGGTAGTACCACTCCCATGCTTCTGGGTTAATGGGTTCACCCACAGAGCCCATCACGCGTAGCGAGGTGCGCTTGGTGCCTGCAGTTGCTTCATCGCCTTTCGCCATTAACGCGCGAATTGCTGTTGGCGCAGTGTAAAGAATAGTTACTTGATGTTTATCAACCACTTCACTCATGCGAGCCGTTGATGGATAGTTTGGCACACCCTCAAATAAAATAGTGGTTGCGCCATTGGCCAATGGACCGTAAACCAAATAAGTGTGACCGGTGATCCAACCGACATCGGCTGTACACCAGTACACATCACCCGGTTGGTAATCAAAAATATATTTGAAGGTCATGGCGGCATACACTAAATAACCACCTGTAGTGTGCAATACGCCCTTTGGTTGACCGGTTGAGCCAGAAGTGTAAAGAATGAATAGCGGGTCTTCCGCATTCATTGCTTCGGGCTCACATTCTACTGGCTGATTTTCAGTAATTTCATGCCACCACACATCGCGGCTATCATTCCATGCAACATCGCCACCGGTGCGCTTAAGTACGATGACTTTTTCAATACAAGTGACGTTTGGATTAGCGAGGGCTTCATCAACGTTTTTCTTCAGTGGCACCGCACGGCCGCCACGTAGACCTTCATCAGAAGTAATGACGATCTTAGAGTTAGAGTCAACAATACGACCTGCCAGTGCATCCGGTGAGAAACCACCAAATACAATAGAGTGAACTGCGCCGATACGAGTACAAGCTAACATCGCAATAGCTGCTTCAGGCACCATCGGCATGTATAAACACACCACGTCGCCTTTTTTCACGCCTTGCGCTTTTAAAGCGTTAGCAAATTGGCAGACTTCTTTGTGTAGCTCTTTGAAGGTTAATTTTTTGTCTTCGGCTGGGTTATCGCCTTCCCAAATAATGGCAATATCGTCACCACGTGTTGCTAAGTGACGGTCAATACAGTTAGCTGAAACATTCAGCTCACCATCTTCAAACCACTTGATGTTGACATGGCCTGGGTCGTAAGAAGTATTTTTAACCTTGGTATAAGGGGTGATCCAATCAACAATTTGACCTTGTTCACGCCAGAAGCCTTCTGGATTAACAACGGATTGCTGATACATCTTTTGATAACCTGCATCGTCAATTAATGCATTTTTAGCGATGTTTTCTTGTACTGGATAAACCTTTATATCACTCATTCTCACTCCTTGAAGGGAATCACTATCAGTTTTGCTATGCCACTGCTACAGGCTGGCGCTAGCCTGAAAAATATATAATTAAACTCGAATAAAACATGAGTTTTAACAATTAGACCTTTGGCTAACACTATATAAAACTGAGACTTAATATTTTGGTCAACATCATAGACGGGTAAAGGTTAAAGTAATGTGAACCGCTTCACCTAAATATTAATTTTTGTAACAAGCGGTGTATCTAACTAACCCGTGAGTAATGGGGGGATAGCGAAAATATTCTTTTTAGCTTTTGATATAAAAGTATTTTTTATTGTCTCTTACATTAGCTTGGGGCGCTTACCTTGTTGTAACTGTAAATACATTAACGCGACTGTGATCGCATCACCAAGAGCGCTGTGACGGCCAATAATTGGCACATTGAGAGTACTGGCTAAGGTTTCAAATTTGTGATCAAGCCATGCGTCGGGGTAATAAGTGTTCACCTTTTTATAGTACACATGGCATAGCTCGATGGGTTTATTCGGTAAATGAAAGCCGTAATACAGCTCGGTATAGCGGTTAATTAAGGTGATATCAAATTTCACGAAGTAGCCCAAAATAGGGCGATTACCGATAAAGTTTAATAAGATGGGTAATGCTTGCTCTAAGCTCATGGCGCCAGCTGTATCTTGGTTTCTTATGTGATGAACTGGAATTGAGTCTTGATTAATAGGTTTCGGAGGCTGGATTTTTAAACTCAGTTTTTGTGAGGTAAGCACTTGGTTACCACGAATTTTAACTGCACCTATGGTTAAAATGTCTGCGCTTTGTGGATCTAAACTGGTGGTTTCGCAATCAATTGAAACGACTTCATCTACGCTACATGGCGTAAATAACCCTGCAAATGGTCCCTTTGCTGCACGTATCTTATCAAAGGGTCTTAGAAACCGTTGAAAAAGCATGGTTAATAATCTCGAATCATAAAGTGGTGGGCTAAAAAGCTTTTAAATTTTTTCACCACATGTAGACCGTGGCGTAATAGATCGCGCTCATTGGGGGTAAGTTGAGTAATATCGAGTAAGTTCATACCTTGCTGGTGAGGTGTTAAATGTTGCTCTAATCGTAGCCAAAAAAACAGTTGCAGCGTTTCTTGCAGATCTTGTGACTGTTTTTGCTCTAACACCCGTAATTTGGCTAGCTCTCTAATGCGCGCCAAAGTATTGGTTGTAGCAATGCCTTGTTCAATCGCCAATGAGCGAATGCCATGAACAATAGTAAATATGCCGCCTTTTTTAATATCAAGCCCAGCATCATTAGATTTGATATGGCCAAAAAAATTCAAAGGTGAGCCAAACTGTAAGGCGATGCGGGCAAATTGTGACAGCATGACTTCTTTACCTTTACAGCCATCTATTATTTGTTGTTTTAATGGGGGCAAAAGCGTTTTATCACCTGCGACGGCATGGGCATCATTAATAATGGCTAATTGCATCAAGCTTTCGCTGTCGCCCGATTGCCCGTGTAATAACCATTGTTCAATTTGCTCATGCCATTGATTGCTGGTTTTTACCCAAAACGGGTTGTTTACCATCACTTGACCGGGGCAGGGCGGATAACCAAAGCTAAGTAAGTGCTGACTAAACTCTGCTAGTGTAGCTTGTTGCTCAGGCCAAATCAGATGTTCGCCTAAAATTAAACCGTTATCTTGGTCGGTTTTTAATATTTGTTCGCCACGTCCTTCGCTGCCCATGACCATCAAACAAACTTGGTTTTGCACCGACTCAGGGACTAATAGTTCAAACAGCTTCTTCATTATCTGACCATTCATGGTGGCCAGTAGCTCCATAATGAACACAATTTTAATGCCGTTGTTGGTGAGGTTTTCGACCAGATTATTTAAAGTTTGCGCGGCTTTTTTTAGCTCTTCAATATTCTTCGCGCGAGCAATACGTAGCGCAATCACATGAGAATGGGTGGAAAATAAACTCAGCACGTGGGCCATTTCCATAATGCCAACGATGCTGTCGCCGTTTTTAACCACTACCCGTTCTATTTGATGTTGGGTCATTGCCAACATGGCGTTAAACAAAAAGTCACCTTGATCAATACTAATTAAGCGGTAATTGGCGTAGTGGGCGACGGCGGAATCTAACGCTTGCTCGTCTAATACTGCCGCGCGCAACAAATCGGTACCTGTGAGCATGCCGTAAAGTCCGTCTTGCTCAACAATTAAGGTTTCCAGCTTTTGTTCTAACATCATTTTAGTGGCAGTTTTTAAGCTCACATCGCTACCAATAACCATGGCAGGTTGCACGTTAGAGTCATCAATACGGGTCAGAATAAACTCAGCTAAGTTTTTATTACCTTCACGGGCTTCAAGTTGTGCATATTTTTGTGCTAAATCCCGTTGAAAATAATCGGCAAAGGCAGCGTTGCTGTTGAGTAAATCACGAAATACTTCGGTCGGTAGGGTATGGCAAATGGTTTCTTCTATTGTTCGATAATCGTGTTTGCATGGACTGCCAAATTGGCTGCGAATATCAAAAAAGTCGTTATTGGTGTAGTGAGCGAAAATGGATTGGTTTGCTTCGCTGAACTCTTCCACCAATCCTTTTAGCACTATGTAAAGCAAGCTAGCGGTTTCACCTTGCTTTATGAAGTGATCTTGCTCGGGGAAATAGACAATATCTAAATGATCCAAAAATAGTTTTTGCTGGCTCTTGGTCAACAAATCAAATGGTGCATGAGTAAAGCTAAAGTGCTCTGCCACAACTAACTCCTCTAACGGTTTGAAATTGTTCAGTGCTTCTTTTGAGCTTAGCGAACCAGCAAAGATTAACTAGCCAGACTTTAGTCTGATCACACTATTAATAAAAATATCACTTAATTGCTTCTAAGTGATAAATCTATCGCTTAGTTGACTAAACTGTGATCTCGGTATCGAGGTTGTTTTTTGTTCATGTTAAAATGCCAGTGGCTAAGAAGGGAATATGTTAAAAAAGGTGAGGGGGTTTAGTTACGGATTTAACCGTAAATTTACCCAAGGATTTACCTTAATAGAGTTAATGATAGCGTTAGTGGTCATGGGAATTATCCTTGGCATTGGTTTGCCTTCCTATCAAACTTTAACTCAAGACCAAAACTTAAAAGGCGTCGCAGAAGCAACATACAGTCGCTTAATGCATGCCAAGAGCGAAGCGCTAAAGCGTAATCAAAACATCTACCTTCACTTTTGCCAGCAGGGTGATGTTTGGAAAACGGGCCTTACTGACTTAGCAAGTTGCGATTGTTTTACGGCTAACTCCTGTACACTAGATGGCCAAGACACCAGCGCGGAGTGGATTGACGGTGAGAAAATCACTTTAGCAACCGTTCAACCAGTTAGCTTTTACCACAATAAGGTACAATTTTCATCCGTGCGTTTAACTGCAAATGGCGGTACAATTCGGCTAGAAAATGCGCAGCATAAACAATTAAATGTGATCACTAGCCTACGCGGCAGGGTCAGAATCTGCCAAGTAGGCGATGTAGGATTAGGTTACAAGGAATGTATCTAAAAAAACAACACGGCTTCTCACTTGTCGAATTAATGATATCCCTAGTATTAGGCACTTTAGTGATCGCCATGATCTCCAGCCTATACGTCAGTGGTGTGGTTAATAACATCAACAGTATCAAATATTCCCGTATGAAAACCGACCTACAGGCGGTTATGCACCTGATGGAGTCTGATATTCGCCGTGCGGGGTATCGAGGGGATACCATTTCTTATGCGATGGGGACAGTATCCGGTGCTAATAAATTTATGTGGCTCGATACATTTACGCCTGCACCGCCTATAGCGGGTGTGAGTTTTGCTGAAAAATCAGCTCAGGTTTATACCCATACAGCGGGAGCGGGCGCTAATAATTGTATTTTATTTATGTATGACAAGGATAAGTCGGGTGGCGATCCTGCTTTAAATGAAGGCTTTGGCTTTCGCTTAAACAGCCAGAAAATTGAAATAGGCTCTCTCATTCCTAAAAGCAGTACTGATTGTTCTGGTGGTACGTGGCAAGCTATAACCGATGATAATTTCATTAAAATCACCGAACTTAAATTTATCCCTAAAGTAGAGCGGCCAGATAAATCACGGATGCGACTCATTCAGGTTGATTTGACTGCCAAAGTGTCAATTGCACAAGAAACTGTGACCGAAGAAATGTCTTCATTGATTCAAATTCGCAATATGGAAATGCTGAGATGATGAAGTTAAAACACAGACAAAATAAACAAGCTGGTTTAGCCATGCTAACGGTAACTCTCTTACTATTGATTTCTGCCACGAGTTTTACTTTTTTCTCGGTAAAGTCTCGGCTGATGGAAGCCAAAATTAGCAGTAACGATTACCGTTATCGCGAAACCTTTGTTAACGCAGAAGCGGGATTAGAGCACGCGATGAGCTTTTTGAGTAGTAAGGATTGGCAATTATCAACGCCTGGTTTAGCGGGGGCTGCAAACGCATCGGGCAAAACTGTGTACAGCTTAAGCAAAGCTAATACTTATGATGTTGAAATTATCGATGAATGCGCAGGCTGTGGTTTAGTAACGGTTAATTCAACGGGTAAGGGTGATAGTGGCCTCTTAACGAGACAAATTTCTAGAGTTGCAATATTTCCTCCTCCGCTTGAAGGGATTAAATCACCTGTTGTTGCAGCTGGTTCAAGTATGTTAACAGGCTCTATTAATATACATGCTGCGCCAACAACGCCGATTGGCCTTACAGCAGGCGATTCCGCTATTTCTGCCGGAGGCACACAGGTTGTGGTTGATGGCTCATTACAACTTAATGGTAAGCCTATTGAAACTCATCAAACTAAGTTGAGGGGTGACAATTTAATACGTTACTTAGGGGAGCCTGAGTTAGACTGGCAGGCCTATTCTAACGACAGCTCAAAAGTTATTAAAATTACCGGTTGCACCAATCTTGCTACTGCAGTCACACAAGCAACACTCGCTTCAAATGCAGAGGATTGGAAAACAGTTTGGGTGGAGGGTGATTGTGTAGCAGCAGGAAGTATTGGTAGTGAGACTAAACCTGTTCGTTTGGTGGTGCAAGATGGTAATGTAACAGGCACATTGGGCAGTTTTTATGGCTTATTCTATGCCTTTAACACTGATGCTACCAACCCCTCGCGTAAACGAGCTCGATTTTTGTTTGATATTAACACCAATATTCATGGCGCGATTATAGTGGACTACAAGTATACATTTTCTTTTAATTCTTCATTAACCGTAACTTACCGAAAGGATTTACTGGATAGGATTCTAGATCCTTTGGAAGGTAAAAATAAAGCGTATTGGGTCCCAGGGGGGTGGAATGATTTTTCGTAAACATTATGGCTTTGGCTTATTAGAGGTTCTCATCTCTCTGTTGGTTATCAGCGTAGGTGTCGCTGGTATTGTTGGCTTGCAAAAACATATGCGTCAAAAGAGTGCAGAAGCGGAAGAGTATTTAATTTCAGCTCGCATGGCTCAACAGTCTTTAGAGGATGCGAAGGGGTTTACGAAAACGTCATTTGCAACTGTCGTTTCAGCTGGAACGCTTAATTTTTTAAGCGGAGCTTCAAATTCGCAAGCGTCAATCGCTGGGATCAGCTTTAAGCGAACAGTGGATGTGACCGACGTTGCATTAGTCACATCTGGCGGGCTTACCACTGAAACACAACTTAAACAAATGGAAATAAAATATGATTGGAAAACATTAAACGGTGCCAGTAAAGCGCAATCATTAATCATGCCAATCAGTCCGGTAAGCCCTTTTGAAACCGATCGCTATTTTAGTATTTCTAAAACAGGAGTTGGTTTAACCCCAGGAGGCACGGTCGTATCATCTGCTCCTGCTACTGAAATGGACCCATACAATAAAGATCACATCCCACCAACTTATGCTCCAAATTATACATACAGTGCAAATGATCAAGTGATTATTTCAGGTGTTAAGTATTCTTGTGTATCTGCAGCTTGGTGCAGAGATGACACCACATATGGTCCAAGTGCTGCAGTGGGGAACTTTCAAACGGCTTGGAATATTTGTCGTGATGTGAATTTAGAAGCGATCAAGTGTCCTGTTTGCTATGATGCTGGCGGTAATCCTACACACTGTCCACAGTGTACAACGGGTGCTGGTAAGCAATACTATTGCCCTCCAACTCCTGCTCCGTCGCCAGCGCCTTCTCCGGCACCTTGATTTTTATCTACTCTTGATTGCTTTCAAGTGACATGACTGACAGTTATTCGCTACAATAGGCACTTATCCTCTACGGAGTTCAATAAGTGCCTTTTTTATCTTCTCCCCTTTGGCTTGCCAGTTTTTTCTCCTTATTTTTCTTTGCTTGGGGCATCTTCCTGCCTTTTTGGGCGCTATGGCTAGAAGGTGAGGGGTTAAGCGCAGGGCAAATCGGTTTGGTATTAGGCACAGGGCTTTTTTTGCGCTGTATTGCTAGCTTATTGATCGTGCCGCGGGTAAAAAAAGAAAGCCAGCTGCTACCCGTCATCCGTTATTTGTGTTTCCTTACGCTAGCTTGTTTTGCACTATTTCTATTTCTACAAGGCTTTGTGTTACTGGCGCTGGGCACCTTACTCGCCAACTTTATTATCTCGCCGTTAATGCCATTGGGTGATGCCCTTGCATCAAAATGGGTTAGTCAAATTCGCCTTGATTATGGCAAGGTGCGCTTATGGGGCTCGGTGAGCTTTATCGTGTCATCCAGTATTATGGGTGGATTGATCACCCGTTTTGACCACAACATTATTCTCTATGCCATGCTGGCGAGTTTATTGGCATTAGTGCTAATGAGCTTAATCAAGCCCGTTACCCTGCCTAAAGATACTCAAGTACAAAACACCGTTCGCACGCCGCTGTGGCAAGTGCTGAAAAAACCAAGTGTGATCCGCTTTATTATCATTACTAGCTGTATTCAAGGCAGTCACGCGGCGTATTACAGCTTTAGCTCTATCTATTGGAAAAGCGTGGGCTATAGCGAAACCAGTATCGGTTATCTATGGGGCTTTTCGGTATTGGCCGAAGTGTGTTTTATGGCCTTTGCCAGCAAATGGTTTGGTCAATGGCGCGCCAGTCAGCTGTTTTTATTGGCAGCCGTAGGGGTGGCCGTGCGCTGGAGTTTACTGGCAAGTACCACCGAAATTAGCGTTATAGTGCTGGCGCAAGCCATGCACGCAATTACCTTTGCCGCTGCGCAAATTGCCGCCATTCGTTACATTTCAGAAGAAGCCTCTGCGGAATATGCCATTCAACTGCAAGCCCTGTATGCCGCGATTGCCCTTGGTTTAACCACCGCGGTACTTACCTTAATCTCAGGCTATTTTTACCCAACTTGGCAAGCCAATATATTTTGGCTGATGGCAATGTTTGCAATCCCAGTGTTTTACTTGGCACGGCAGCGCCAGATCTAACTCTGCGATGTTTTTGCTTGTGTTGATTTAACGCTTTAATAACAATAGCGAAAATGTCTTAATCTGGGTTTGCCATGGATCTTGGCTGGTTAGTCGCGCCGGTATCGGTTGTTTATCTTAGTGTATTGTTTTTGATTGCTTGGTTGGGCGATCGAATCAAGGCTAAGCGCTTAAAATGGCAACCTTTGGTGTACAGCCTCTCTATTGGTGTGTACTGCACTTCCTGGTCATTTTATGGCACCGTGGGGCAGGCCAGTACCGACTTTTGGTCGTTTATTCCCATCTATCTTGGCCCAATTCTCGTTTTTACCCTTGGCTGGAAGTTACTGGGCCGTATCATCTTAATTTCCAAACGTGAGCATATTACCTCCATTGCCGATTTCATTGCCGCGCGCTATGGTAAATCACAAAAGCTGGCGATGGTGATCACCTTCATCGCTATTATTGGTATTTTGCCTTACATTGCACTGCAGCTGCGCGCCATTGTCATGGGGCTTGAGCTACTTGGCACCCCAACAGTCGCAGCGGTGGAAAATGCAGATAACGCAGGCTTGATGGCGCTGTTGGTGAGCCTTGCTCTTGCCATGTTCACTATCTTGTTTGGTACTCGTAAAATTGATATTACCGAACATCATCGCGGCATGATGATCGCTGTGGCGTTTGAATCCTTACTTAAGTTGATCGCTTTTGTCGCGGTGGGAGTGTTTGCTCTTTATGTTTTTTATACTGCACCTGATGCTATTACCGCGCCCATTGCAGATAAATTCAGTGCCAGAGCGGGAGCGTTTAATTGGGCGCAAGGGCTAGAGATGTTAGTGCTTACTTTGCTTTCGGCATGTGCGATGATTTGTTTACCGCGCCAGTTTCACGTTACCGTGGTAGAGAATAATCAAGGCCAAGATTTGCACTGGGCGCGCTGGTTGTTTCCGTTTTACCTATTAGCCATGGCCGCGTTTGTATTGCCTCTGGCGATGGCTGGAGACTTATGGCTAGGCGAACACGTTAGTCCCGATCATTATGTGATCAGTTTGCCAATGGCTTTTGACCACTCTTATCTTGCCATTGCCGCTTACCTTGGTGGTATGTCAGCGGCCAGTGGCATGGTGATAGTTTCCACTATAGCTTTGTCTATTATGATCAGTAACGACATTGTCTTACCCTTATTGCTACGCCGACAAAATTTTGAAAAGAACAGTTTTGTTGAGTTTAAAGATCTGCTGATCAAGGTTCGTCGCACCGCGATCATCATTATATTATTGCTGGCGTGGGGCGCGCACTTACTGTTTAGTCAGCTCGAGTCGTTAGCGGCAATTGGCGTGCTGTCATTTGCCGCCATTGCCCTGTTTGCGCCAGCGTTAATTTTAGGGCTGTTTTGGCGCAGCGGTAATCGCAAGGGGGTTTACATTGGGTTAACCTTAGGGTTTGGTTTTTGGTTGTTAACCCTATGCCACGAACTAAACTGGTTACCCGGTGATATTAATAGCAACTCGTTGATTTGGTTAATCACGCCGCCACAGTTTGGTTTATTTACCGACCTCAGCCCAGCTTATTGGGGTATTTTACTCAGTATTGTGTCTAATTTACTGGGCTACTTAATTGGCTCAAGCTTAACCTCATCAGCCCTAAGTGAGCGCATGCAAGCATCAGGCTTTGTTGGCAATATAGATAAAGATCCGGTGGCATTTTACCAAGCGAAAGTGCGGGTAGAAGAGTTAGAAATGCTAGCTACACGGTTTTTAGGCCGTCGCCGCGTCAAGTTACATTACACCCGTTATTCACGCATTAATGATTTAGAGTTGAAGCCTGAGATGCAAGCGCCGGGGTCACTGATAGAGCTGACCGAACGACTGCTGGCAGGGGTGTTTGGCGCGTCTTCAGCGAGGTTGGTGTTGTCTTCTGCCTTGCAAGGCCGCGATATGCAGCTGGACGAATTGGCCACCATAGTGGATGAAGCCTCCGAGCTGTTTCAATTTAACCGCGGCCTACTACAAGGGGCGATTGAGCACATCAACCAAGGGATTTCGGTGGTCGACAGCCAGTTACAATTAGTGGCATGGAATCGCCGTTATATTGAGTTATTTTCTTTTCCCAAAGAGCTGATCCAAGTGGGGCGGCCCATCGAAGACATTATGCGCTACAACGCGCAGCAGGGGTTACTTGGGTTAGGTGACATTGAATCGCAAATAAGTCGCCGCCTTGAGCATATGCGCAATGGCACGCCCCATGAATCATCGCGTACTCGGCTCGATGGCCGTGAAATTCAAATGCAGGGCAACCCGATGCCGGGCGGCGGCTTTGTCATGACCTTCTATGACATTACGCCCTTTCGTGAGGCCGAAAAAGCCCTTAAAGAAGCTAATGAAAACCTTGAAGCGCGAGTCGCAGAGCGCACCGAAGCCTTATCTCATTTAAATGCGCAATTAATGTATGCCACTGAACTTTCAGAAATGGCTAATCACTCTAAAACCCGTTTTTTAGCGGCAGTCAGCCACGACTTAATGCAGCCATTAAACGCGGCGAAGTTGTTTACCTCATCATTAAGAGAAATGGCCAATACGCCGGAAACATCCACCCTGGCTAAACACATTGATGATTCACTGACCTCAGCAGAAGAGTTAATTGGCGATTTGTTGGATATGTCGCGCTTAGAGGCGGGCAAGCTAACGCCTAAGCCAAAGCATTTTTACATTACCGACGTGCTCAATCAGTTGGATGCCGAGTTTAGTGTACTCGGCAAAGAATACGGCGTCAGCTTTCATACCTTGCACGCCAATATCCCAGTGTATTCCGATCCTAAGTTACTGCGCCGGATCTTGCAGAACTTTCTCACCAATGCTTTTCGCTACAATCCAAAGGGCAAGGTGTTATTGGGCGTGCGCCGCACGAAGCGCCATGTAGAAATTCAAGTTTGGGACAATGGACCGGGTATTCCAGAGCACAAGTTGGCGGATATTTTTGAAGAGTTTTTGCGCCTTGATCATTCCAAAACCGCGCAAGAGCAAGGCCTAGGTTTAGGCTTGGCCATTGCAAAAGGACTCGCCAAATTATTAGGGCATCAGCTGCTAGTGCGATCTTGGCCCAATAAAGGCACGGTATTTAGTGTGTTGATTGAGCGCTCAGCGCCGCAGCAAGTGCTGGTGGTTAATCCAGTGACTCAGCCAAGTGTTGGCGTGACGGGCACACGAATTTTATGTATCGACAATGAAGTGGATATTCTCTCTGGCATGAGTGCTTTGCTAAGCCGCTGGGGCTGTGAAGTGGTAGTGGCTGAAAGTCTTGATATTGCGATAGAAAAACTTTCAAAAGGCTGGTTGCCACAAATTATATTAAGTGACTACCATCTTGGTGGCGGCAAAACCGGTCTGCAAGCCCTGCACATGCTACGTTTGCAATATGGCGATATTCCCGGCGTGGTGATCAGCGCCGATCGCCAAGATGAGATGATGCAAAAAATCAAACAGCACGGTTACCATTATTTGAGCAAGCCAGTGAAGCCGTTAAAACTCAAAGCTTTGATCCGTTCTTTATTGGATAATTAGAGTGAGCTAAACGCAAGGGAGGCTCACGGCTGAATACCGTGAGCGGTTTTCTTTACCTCACGAGACTGACGGCGCAGCCTTGTGCGGCAGTTACTTCATTGGCTAATACTTGCGCTGCAGCAGTTGCACTCTCTGGCCGTGCCGAATGGGCGCATAAGTAGTGTTTAAGATCTGGATATTGGCATAAATCGTAAGGACTACGCAGTGCCACCACCACTAAATTGTCAAAATCGCGACTGCATTGTTGTACTAGCTGCTGCGCAGCTTGTTGTTCAAAATCTTCTCCGGGAAGGGGGTGGTTCTCTGTAACCAGCACAATATAGCCTTGCTTTGCCAGCTCAGAAAGTTGTTCTAAGCTGGTTTCTTGCCAATTCAGCTGAGTGTGTTTCAGCGCGTTGATAAAGTGCGAGTATGCAGATTGTGCTTGATTGGGGCCTATCCCTCTTGGGTTGATTAAATTGCTGTAACTGGATGCTGGCGTTGCATTGATTACGTAGAGGGGTTGCTCTTGTCCATTGATGCCTCCTCGGATCCAAGTTACCCCCCCTTGCGCTGCTTGCTTGGCGACCAATGATCCTTGCGAAAAATCCGCTTCTTGATATAGCGCCATTGGCGTTAGCTTCGCCAGTTTTAAGCGCACCACGCGGCGTAGTGCTTGTTCAATAATACTTTCTGCAAGCTCGCCAGACTCCACCGCTTCAACTAGGCCGTGGATCATTGCTAACTGTTTATCCAAGTAGGCGTGGCTATGATCGTAATGCTCTTCAGATAGCATGATCATAGTGATCCCGGCTTGCATGGCCTTAATCGCCGCCTCGACCGGATCATAGTGATGGACAATGGCTCCCATATTCATACTGTCTGAAATGATAATGCCGTCAAAGCCCATATCATGGCGTAATACCTGTTGCAGTATTGTGGGTGACAGCGTTGCAGGATGCTGAGTATCTAACTTGGGATAAAGAATGTGGCTAGTCATCACCACATCAACGCCTGCGTTAATCGCGGCTTGAAATGGAGCCAGATCGTTAGCTTTTAACTCGTCGTAAGACTTATTAACCTGTGGAATATCTCGGTGGGTATCACCTTGGGTGTCACCGTGGCCGGGAAAATGTTTAGCACAAGCAATAATGTTGCCTTGATGTAAGCCTCTTACGGCTCCAGCCGCATGGGCACTCACTTTATGAACTTGATCGCCAAACGAGCGAGTATCAATAATAGGAGAAGCTAAGTTAAAATTCACATCACAGCACGGCCCCAATATGCAGTTAAAACCGGCATAGCGCATTTCGTCGCCAAATATATGATACATTTGCTCGGTGTTTTTTACCGAGTCGGCCACGCCAAGGGCTAAGTTACCTGGGCCTGTGCTTGATTCTCCCACCAGCACGCCCCAGGCACCTTCTTGGTCTACACCCAGTAACAGCGGCAGGCGCTGATGTTGATGTAATATTCCCTCTAGCCCTTTATTAAGCTGATGAGCTTCGGCAAACGTCGTCGCGTTGTCTTGACTTAAATAGCAGCCACCTAAGTTGTATTCGGCAATCATGTTTCTGGCTTGCTCTGCGTCTTTACCGGGAAACGCTAAGATAAAGAGCTGACCTATTTTTTCTTTTAACGACCATTGCTTGATGATGGCGCTGATTTGGCTATCGGCAATCATGATTTTCTCCTAAGTTAATATATTTAATTATTTTTTGCGTAATTGGCGTAGCTGACCCATGGTAAAAGTCACAGCGACAATGACGATGATGCCGCGCAAGATCAGCTGTTGGTCTACATTCAGCCCCATTAAAATCAAGCCGTTATTAACCATGCCCATAATCAATGCGCCGATCACAGATCCGACAACAGTGCCTTTACCACCGAATAAGCTAGTGCCGCCAATGATTACCGCTGCAATCACTAACATCAGGTCGTTTTCGCCCAAGGTGTAGCGTGCGCTGTAGAGGCGGCCTGAATATAAAATGCCTGCTAATGCCGCGAGAAAGCCATTAATCATCAATACATAAAGCTTTATGCGATTAATATTGATCCCAGAATACATGGCCGAGACTTTATTACCGCCCGTGGCTAAAACATGCTTACCAAAGGTGGTATTACGCAGTACAAATGCGCCAATCACAGTCACCACTAAAATCCATACAAATAAGATAGAAAAGGGGCCGATATCGCCAGAGCCAAAAATAAACGCATAAGTGTCGTTATCAATGGGAATCGACTGCAAAGACGTAGACCAACGTGCGATCCCCGTGATAATGCCTGTGGTGCCTAAGGTCACGAGAAAGGAGGGAATGCCAACCATAGTGACAAAAATACCATTGATAAAACCAATCATGGTGCCTACTAATAACGCCGCAGACACCGCAAGGAAAATACTGTCGGTTTCTTGTAATGTCAGCGCGGCCACTATTGCGGCCAGTGCTAAAGTGGCGCCGAAGGAAAGATCTATCTCGGCTGCGCTTAACACAAAGGTCATGCCCACCGCCATGATTGCGATGGTGGCGGTTTGGCGGGCGATATTCATTAAGTTAGTGGATGATAAAAAGCCTTTATCGTGGAGTGCTACCGAGAAAAAGACAAAAATACCAATAAAAACAAAGTAAATAATATAATCACGCCAGGCGATGTTGAACTTAGGTTGGCTGCTTGCCACCAGTGTTTTTTCATTCATGCTTAATATCCTTTTTATTTGTTCGGCTATTGCACTGCCGCCAGTAACTGCTCTTCGCTCATGGGCTGTTCACTAAATTGCCGCACAATACGTCCTTTATTAACCACATAAATGACATCGCAAAAACTACCAACTTCAGCGTACTCACTCGACACAAAAATAACCCCGTTACCTTGCGCGACATATTGATTTACAATTTTCATAATTTCGTATTTGGCATTGATATCAATACCAAAAGTGGGATCGTCCAGCAGTAACACTTTGGCATCAGTTGAAAGGCACTTACCAATCACCACTTTTTGTTGATTACCGCCGGATAAGAAACGAACCGATTGCTCCATTCCCGTGGTTTTGACGCCTAACTTTTTAATCGTATCGTTAACAATAGACGCACCTTTGGATTTATTTAAAAACAATGAGTTAGATATTCTTTCAAACGAAGCCATTAACACGTTATCAGACACAGAAAAATCCAGCACGAGTCCTTGTGAGCGTCGTTCTTCGGGTACCATATTGATGCCCTTCTCGATGGCAGACCGAGGAGAAGCGATGGAGACTGGTTTTCCGTTAACGAAAATTTCTCCCCCTGTCAGCGGCGTAAGCCCATATATGGCTTCCAGAATTTCGGTGCGCCCGCTACCGAGTAATCCGGCTAAACCTATTACTTGGCCAGGCATCACTTTAAGTGAAACATGGCTAAGCATCGCGGTGCTCACGTCACGTAACTCTAATAAAGGCACTTGGGCTGCATTAGCGGGCGCTACTTGGCGAGCCCATGTCAGTTGAGTATTTGCTTTTTTACCTAGCATGGCCTCAACTAACACATCAATTGAAGTATCTGCAGTCGCCGTTTCAAGTACGGTATAACCATCGCGCAGTACCGTGACCGCATCACAAATTCTCATGATGTCACTGAGATAATGGGTGATATAAATAATGGCAATGCCTTGTGACTTGAGTTTATTGACCACCTTAAACAGTTCGTTAATTTCATTGTTAGATAAAGAAGCCGTTGGCTCATCAAGCACTAATACTTTCGCTTTCATGGCCAAGGCTTTGGCTATTTCAACAAATTGTTGTTCGCCAACACTTAGGCTCTCTACCTTTTGCCGAGGATCGATGTTCACTCCTAAGGCCGTTAAAAAAGGGGCGGCTTGACGTTCGCGTTCGCGATTTGAAATTAACGGGTTACCATGCTCACTTTGGGTTAAAAAAATATTATCAGCAATGCTTAAACTGGGGATCAAACTGAGATCTTGATACACCATTGCAATGCCTTTCGCCTGGGCTTCACGAGGGCTTGAAAAGTGGCAAGGCTCACCAAACAACTGAACCGTGCCGCCATCGCGTTGATGATAACCATTGAGCAGTTTGACTAAGGTCGATTTTCCCGCACCGTTTTGGCCAACAAGCGCATGCACTTCACCCGCTTTTAGGGTGAAATTTACCCCTTTTAATACTGGATTATTATCAAACCCTTTTTGTAAATTACGTGCTTCAATGACGTGCTGAGCCATATTACCTCCTTGCCTAATTGCAGCTCGTTTAATTATTAAGGGCTTTACTGACCGCTTTTGGTAGCTCTCTACGCAGCGCATGTTGCCAAGCTTGAGCTAAATTTTCGCGGGTAACGCCACTGGCGCTGACAGTCACAAACGGTGGTGTTGGCTCACCTAACTTAGCAAGGGCGCCCATATGAGCCAGAGTTTGGCCTAGGTCATAGGGTAAATCCGTCACAATGCCGGCAACATTACGCTGCTTCGCCATGTCTAAGGCATTCGCTGCGCCGAGATCCATGGTCACCACCTTGATATCACTGCGTCCTGCTGCGCGAGTGGCCGACACCACGCCTTCTGCAATGCTGTCCCATGGTGCATAAATGGCTTTAATGTCGTTAAACTGGGTGATTAATGCCGATGCGATCACCTCACCATCGTTGGCGTTTGCAATGCCTCGTTTCGCGACTATCTCAATATCAGGATAATTTTTGGCTAGGTGAGTCAGTACTGCTTGGTCTCTTTGGTTGGTGACGTAGTAGTTAGCCTCGTGGTAAATAAAGCCTATTTTTCCTTTTCCTCCTACGGATTTAGCAATCAGGTCGGCGGCAATTTTGCCCATTTGAAATAAGTCATCAGTGACAATGCCTGCGTAGTCTTTACCATGTACAAAGCCTTTTGGTAGATTACTGATCAGCACTAACTTGCTGCCTTGCTCTACCGCGGGTTTAAAGGCTGCGGCACCGGAAACAGGATCAACAACTAAAGCAATTAATATATCGGGCTTCATGGCCATAATCGTTTCAACATCGGTTCGCTGTTTGTTGGCATCAAACTCGGCATCGGTAACAGCGACGACTTCTATATTAAGTTGCCCAAAGCTATCTTTTGCGCCTGCAATTAATGCACTGGACCAGTCTGAGGTGCTATGCATCAAGATTGCAGCGGTATAAGCTTTCGTTTTTAGGCTCTCTTGTTGTTCAGTGGTTAGCTTGATATCGGTAAAGGGAGTGGCTGTTTCACCATTTGGCCCCAGCGTCGCACTCGATTCTGCTTGTGTAAATGCACTCAGTGTTAGCAATGCGGTTAAGCTTAAAGATTGGCAAATAGATCGTATTGTTTTCATCATGCATACCTTCTGTCTTAATAGTGGGGTGTATTTCTCTCGGTGCAAGAAACGCCCTGTTGTAAAATTCGTTTCACGTTAGCTATGGGTTGAGTATTTAATAGGTATTTATTCTAGGTGTTTTATGGGTGTTTTGTGCGATCGGGATCGCATCCCACCATTTTAACAAGGTGATAACAATCACAGTTTGACTTTTAAATGAGCAATATTTTGATGAGATAGTGGCGCTATGATGTAAAACCATCACGTTGTCATTTTACCTAAGTGCGAAGTTCACCACCGTTTGTAACGGGGGATAAAGTGATAAACAGGTAAAATATAGGTATTATACAGTCTGAGTGTTGGCTTATTGATAGCAAACACAGCGAGGAGATAAAGAGGTTAATGAGTCATCATCAACACCCGATAGTTACGGCGCAAATGTATCAGCAGTTATTAGCCAATAATGACATTTATTTTGTTGCTTT
Organism: Motilimonas cestriensis; assembly: GCF_021295315.1. Lineage (GTDB taxonomy): Bacteria > Pseudomonadota > Gammaproteobacteria > Enterobacterales > CBDFNC01 > Motilimonas > Motilimonas cestriensis. Next base: position 129,586 of record NZ_JAIMJA010000006.1, read on the forward strand.
TGATCAAGCTGAACAAATATTAGCGACTAATTATCCGGTTTCTTCGCTACAGCTTAAGTGCTTGGATGATTTGGTTTTTTTAATTGGTCACACCAACATTGAAGGGCTTCGTGCGTATATTTTAAATCCCACCAGTGCGTTATCCTTTACCGTGGCTAATTTAGTGTTTGAGGTAATAAGGCTAAGTGATCCGCAGGAGCCTGCTGTGTTTGCACTGCAAATTCAGTCACGCGATGCGTTAGCGGATGAGCCGAAACTTTCAGTGATTGAGCAGGATTATAAAATTATTAATGAACTGGCGAGTTCGTTGAGCATGCTAACGTCCGCTCCGCAAAGTCAAATGCCAGAGTCGCTGCAACAAGAGGTACGTAATAAACACTTGCCTGAGGTAGAAAAGCGGTTGCAACAACTGCAAGATCCGATGCTGAGAATGTGCTTAGAAATTGTCAAATCGAGCATGACATCATTAATTAACGATGCGCCGAGTATGAACGCTCAGTTGCTGCAAGTGCTTACCCCATCAGAGTTGCAAGTGGCTGAGTTCATTCGTGGAGGTATGTCGAGTAAGGATATTGCTAGCACCTTGAATGTGGCGCGAAAAACAGTTGAAAACCATCGCAATAGTTTACGCAATAAACTAGGTATTACTAATCGTGGTGTTAATCTCAAGAACTATCTACTGGGATTGCAGCAAAAGTAATAGCCGCGGCATCAATTATATAGAAGCCGCAGCTATGCGGTGAAACAAGTGGGAGCGCAATTCATTGCGCGAAAATGGCGCGCGATGTATCGCAGAATAAATTCTGCTCCTACACTAAGTGTATGATTTAATTAGTATGAGCGATCTTTATATCGCGAAATTCCAACTGAAACTCCCCTAACTTGCCATATTGAAAATGGATAATTTTGTCGAATGGTAAGCTGATGACACCCGCATATGAACCGGTGATCACTTGTTGGCCTTTGCTTAGGCCTATGCCTCGCTGCGATAAAAAATTCACCAGCCAATATAAACCGGCACGAGCGTGGCCATCTTGATGTTTACCCGCTAGCACTTGAATAGGCTCACCTTGTACTGCAATAGTGAGTTCAAACTCGCTGTAACTTACATCGGTGGCGGGTTTGATCTCAGGCCCTAACCATACTCCTTGATTTAATAAACCATCGGCTAAGGCGTCAAAAAAGCTCCCTTGCTTAGGCGCCTCATAGCGACTTTGAATTAACTCAAGAGCTAAGCGAGTACTGCCAATTGCATCATCAATTTCGGTTTGGCTATAGGCGCCAGCGCGCGGCGGTAAATCGCTTTTGAGGGTAAAACATAACTCGGGTTCAATCAGCGCCTTGCCGTCTGTGCTTGCTAATGGGCAGATGGTTGTTTGGTGTTGTATTTCACTTTCAAACAAAGCGCCAATAATGGTTTTATCGCCATTGGGTTGCGCGCATTTCCAGCCAATTTGTGCCGTGCTCGCTAGTTGGCTGTAATGTTTGGCGCAGGCTTGTTGAATGGCAAATGCTTGATTAAAGTTGTTTGGCCGTTGCGCTTGAGGGAGAAAAGGGCCAACTTGCTGGTGAAAACGACGTGATGCGAGTACTTGAGCGGCTTGCTCAATATCTGGATTTAGCATAGAAGACCTTAAAAACGAGTGACAATAATTGAGGAAATGCCGAGCCCTTGTGCAGGGCTCTGTGATTAATCAACTTCCATTTGTTGCAGTGCGATCACGGCTTGGGTGCGGTTGCTTACATCTAGTTTACGAAATATTGCAGTAACGTGGGCTTTTACGGTTGCTTCTGAAACGCCAAGTTCGTAAGCAATTTGTTTGTTTAGCAAACCCTCATTAAGCATCACTAATACTCGGTATTGCTGCGGGGTGAGCAATGCGAGTTTATCGGCAAAGTCAGACTGCTCAGGATCAACGTAATCTAAATCGATACCTTCAGGTAACCAAGGGTCGCCAGCTAAGGTTTGGTTTAAGGCGGTAACCAGTTGCTTCATTGGTGACGATTTGGGAATAAAGCCCATGGCGCCTAATTTTATCGCCTTGCGGATCACTGCTTCATCTTCACTGGCAGATACCACCACTATAGGTAGGTCAGGGTATAAACCTCGTAAATGAGTTAGGCCAGAAAAGCCGTTTGCGCCAGGCATTTTTAAATCGAGTAACAGTAAATCGACGTCTTCAGTTTGTTCTAGTAAAGCCAATAAGCCATCAATGGTATCGGCTTCGAGTAAGTTTGCGTTGTTCACCGCCATATGCACCGCTTGATACAAAGCGTTTCTAAATAGGGGGTGATCATCAGCTATAACAATAGTGTAGGGCGTGTCCATGGGATCATATCCATGTTAATAGATGGGGCTAATTTTTTACCTCAAGCTAACACCATCATGACTTTCGGTCAATTGATGCCCCCTTAGTAAGACTTTAGTATAGATCCCAGCTCACACAAATGGGCAGATGTTGTTATGAAAACTCGATCCCCGTAGCCAGTGCAACGGGGTTTTCAGGATATTTTTTGAATCGGTTAAGACATTTGAATGCCAATGATGCTGCCCAAGCCGACTAAAATAACACCTGAGAGTTTGTTAATACGTTGTTGGTTTTTTTGGAGCCAGGTATTAAGCCAGCCCGAATAGATAAAACGGACTAGCAGTGCCCAAACCACAATGGCTTCAATGGCGATGGTTGCGGCAAAAAAGAGTTTATTGCTGGTGGAGGTTTCTGGCGACACAATTTGCGTAAAAGTGGCAACTAAGAACATTAACACTTTAGGGTTAAGCAAATTACAAAGTAGTCCCTCTAAGTAAGCATAACGTGCTTTGATCGGGCCCTTACAGGTAGACTCAAGGCTTTTTTTATTACTGCGCCATGCTTTTATGCCCAAATAAACTAGATAAGCCGCGCCGAGGTATTTCACCGTGGTAAACACCATGGGGGCTTGAGCTATCAGCATTGATACGCCAAAAATAGCCAATAACAAGTGAGCACAAAATCCGGTCATGATGCCAAGAATACAACATAATGTGGTGCGTTTAGCGCCTGTGCTGCCATAGCGGATCACCATGATCATATCGGGACCGGGGCTTAACATCCCCAGTAAATTAATCACCAGTAACGTAAACAAGACTTCAGTCATAACGGTAAGAATCTAAACAAATATTAATATTTGTTTAGTGTAGTGCTGAATCGGTTATTACCTAAGTGACTTTTAAGAATTTACAGTATTCTAAAATGGAATGTGTATTTAAAAGATTAAATCGGATCCAGCTCTTGGGCTTGGATCAGTTCCGCCAAACGCGTTCTAAACCAGCGATGGGCCGGATCTTGATGGTTGCGATGATGCCACTGTAAGGTGCAATCAAATTCGTCGATTTCGATGGGTAAGGGTTTAATGGTAACCGGGTGATCTTCTGATAAGCGCTTGGCGATATGCGACGGCAAAGTCAGTAATAAATTAGATTGCGCCACCATATTCACCGCAGACGGATAAGAGCTGACGCGCAGGCGTACCTTTCGCGTCACGCCTTTTTCGGCCAGGGCTCTGTCGATAGCGGTGGTTTTGTCTGTGCCTACAGTGATCACGGCATGGTGATAGTCGGCAAAATCTTGCAATGACAAGCTGGATTTTGCGCTTAACGGGTGATCTTGACGCATGATACACACAAAGTAATCACGGTTGATCAAACTGGCATGCATGTCTTTGGCGTTGGGATCTTGGATCGTCGTACCTAAATCGACCTTACCTTCTTTTAATAGTTGATAGGTTTGCTTGTCCCAGTTTTGGACGTTGATACTAATATGTGGCGCCGCGCGATAAATGTCAGCCAGCGCCTTGGGCAGAATGTATTCACTGACATAATCCGTTGAGGCAATGGTGAACTCTTTGCGACATTCCATTGGGTCAAACTCTTGCGAGCTAAATAGCCCATCCATGGCTTGCACTAATTTGGCGACTTCAGGTGCCAGTTGCATGGCTTTATTGGTCGGGGTTAACTCAGGGCCCGCTTTAATTAACAGTGGATCATTAAACAACTCGCGCAGCTTCGCTAAGTTCTTACTCATGGCTGATTGGCTTATAAACTGCCGCTGAGCGGCTTTCGTCACGCTCAGCTCTTGCAGCAGCAAATGTAAACTCACTATCAGGTTTAAGTTGATCCGACTGATCTTTTTAATCATCTCGATGATCTCATTTATTTTATCTCATGGCGTTGCAGGTGCTGTAAAAATTGCTCACCAGCCATAAAGCCTGTGACACGCGCTTGGGTTAAACGCTCACCTTGCTGGTTATAAAACAAAATGCTGGGCAGGCCCAAAATATTTAGTTCACTGAGCATGCCTTGATCATCGGCATTGTTTTTAGTGACATCGGCTTGGATCAACAGCACGTTATCGAGCTGCTCAATCACGCCATTATGAGTGAATGTCGCTTTTTCAAAGTCCTTACAAGCCACGCACCAATCCGCATAAAAATCGACCATTACCGCCTGATTATTTTGCTTGGCAATAGCCAATTGGTTTTGCAACTCAGATAAGTTGGTGACATAAATAAAGCGTGATTTTAAACCTTGCTTTATACTTTGCTGCTCGCTGATTTGCGCAGCGGTTAAGCCCATGACGCTCGCGCCAGCTAATGCAATACAAACCAGTCCTAGCGCTTTTAAGCGATGGGCGCTGCGCCACATTGCATGGGCTAAATAAGCCAGTAAAGCTAAACCTAGAAGAGCAAATAACACGCTGCTTATTGTAGCGCTAATAAAGCGCTCTAACATCACTACAGCAACACTCAATAATAAGAAACCAAACACCACTTTAATGTGTACCATCCACATCCCAGCTTTCGGTAAAAACTTACCGCCTGAGGTACCTAAAATAAGCAAAGGTAAGCCCATACCAAGGCTAAGGGCGTAAAGTACCGCGCCGCCAAGTACTAAATCGCCGGTGCCTGCCACATATAATAAAGCGCCTGACAAAGGCGCAGTGGTGCAAGGCGAGCAAACTAAGCCAGAGATCAAGCCCATTAAAAACACGCCTTTGACGCTGCCACCTTGCTGCTGATTGCTGACCTTATTTAAGCGCTCACTGATAAAGCTGGGTAATTGCAGGTTAAACAAGCCAAACATCGACAAAGAGAGCATTGTAAAAAGCATCGCTAATGAAATCAGGATCACCGGATGTTGCAACGCAGCTTGGTATTTCAGTCCTGCCATCGCCACCACTAAGCCCAGTAAGGTGTAAGTTAGCGCCATGCCTTGCACATAAGTAAACGACAGTAAAAAGCTACGTTTTGTGCTTAAGGATTTTTGCCCAACAATAATACCGGACAAAATCGGGTACATAGGAAACACACAAGGGGTAAAGGCAAGGCCAATACCAAGGAGAAAAAATAATCCCAAACTAATGAGTAAGCTTTGCTGAGACAGAATATCGGCTAAGCCACTGGAGCTTTGCTGATCTAATTTTTGCTGCGCGATGCCTGTTGTTGCCGATGACGTGTTGCTTTGGCTTGCTGTATTGGCTTGTCCCTCTAGCGGGCTAAGATAAATCACTTTGGTTTCAGGTGGGTAGCATAAACCCGCATCGGCGCAGCCTTGATAAGTCACGCTGATTTGCGCATCGTTGGCGATGTTTTTCACATTCAAAACAATTTCTGTGTCTTGGCGATAAATCACCACATCACCAAAGTAGTCATCGTGATAAGCAATGCCTTCAGGCAAGGTAGGGGGCAATATCTCAACGCCTTGCGCCTTAAAACTAAATTGATGCTGATACAGGTAATATTCAGGTGTAACCGCCCAGTTTAAATACACTTCATCGTCTTGCTGTTGATAGGCAAACTGAAATGCTTGATCGACTGGCAAAAAATCAGACTGCTGGCTAAAAGGACTACTGCTATTGGTACTGCTTTGGCTAAAAGGAGAGTTACCCGCAGCCGATGCCATATTTATTAAGCAAATACTAAAAATTAATGCCAAAAAACGTGTCATTTTACTACCCTGAAAATGCATAAAGTAAAGCCACTGGGCGAGTAACATTGCCCAGTTATTTGGTTGGATAACTTGGTTGTTATTGTGTCACTTGATCAATCCAGTTTAAGTATCGCGGCTCACCTTGCGTGATAGGTAGCGCGATAATTTCCGGTGTATCATAACTGTGCAGACTTTTAATAGCTTCAGACAACTTATCAAACAAGCCTGCCGTGGTTTTAATCATCATTAATACTTCGCGATCTTGCTGTATTTCACCTTGCCAATGATACAAGGAATACACATTAGGCTGCATGGTAATACAAGCCGCAAGTTTTTCTCGCAATATTTCCCCTGCAATTTTATCGGCTTCCGTGCTATCGGGGGCTGAGCAAAGCACCATAATGTATGTTTGTTGCATCAATACACGCTCCTTGAGTTAGGCTTAAGGTTCAATGATACGGGTATCTCGATATATAAACGAATAGATATTTTTTGTAGTGTGGGCTGCGCCATTAAACCCGCATTAGTTCTAAGCCAATCATGCTAATGATTGAGTATGGATTTATAACGAAACTCAATAGGAACAAGATCATGGTATTAGTAGAACTCTTGATTGTGTTGAGCGCCATTTTTTTAGGTGCTCGGCTAGGTAGTATAGGTATTGGTTTTGCTGGTGGTCTCGGAGTACTGATTCTGACCTTAGGCTTTGGCATGAAGCCAGGTACCATTCCTATCGATGTTATTCTTATTATCATGTCGGTGATCGCAGCAATAGCGGCAATGCAAGTGGCGGGCGGGTTAGATTATCTGGTCTCGTTAGCTGAGCGTGTACTGCGTAAAAATCCGAAACAGGTCACTTTTTTAGCCCCCATAGTGACCTACGTGATGACCTTGTTTGCCGGAACAGGCCACACCGCTTTTGCGACTTTACCTGTGATTGCAGAAGTGGCTAAGGAGCAGGGCATTAGGCCTTCGCGTCCTTTAAGTATTGCCGTGGTCGCCTCGCAAATTGCGATTACGGCGTCACCTATCTCAGCAGCGCTCGTGTTAATGAGCGGCATGTTAGAAAAATACAACGTGAGCTATTTGCAAATTTTACTCATTTGTATACCCACCACGTTTATTGCCTGCATGACCGGGGCATTTGTGGCGCAGTTTATGGGCAAAGATTTAGCAGAGGATGAAATATACCAAGAGCGCTTAGCTAAAGGCTTGGTTTCACTGCATCGAGGAGAAGCGAGGGCGCTTAAGTCTGGCGCTAAATTGTCGGTGCTGATTTTCTTATTCGCTATTATTGCCGTAGTGACTTACGCCACCGCCATCAGTGATACGGTGGCTTGGATAGATAACCCGGCTTTGCCTCGTAATGAAGCGATTATGGTGTTTATGTTGACAGCCGCCACCCTTATTGCCCTGATCACTAAAATTGACACCTCCGAAGTGCTTAATGCCGCCACCTTTAAGTCGGGCATGAGTGCGTGTATTTGTGTGCTGGGCGTAGCATGGTTAGGGGATACCTTTGTATCTAATCACCTTAACGATATCAAAGATATTTCTGGAGTGGTGCTAACCGAGCAACCTTGGATGCTCGCGGTGGTATTGTTTTTTGCCAGCATGCTGCTTTACTCTCAAGCGGCAACAACCGCAGCGTTAATCCCATCGGCACTGATGCTAGGGGTGAGCCCTGAAGCTGCCATTGCCTCTTTTGCCGCAGTGAGCGCATTGTTTGTGTTACCCACTTATCCAACTTTGCTTGCCGCCGTTGAAATGGATGACACTGGCTCAACCCGCATTGGTAAGGCCGTTTTTAACCATCCGTTTGTTATTCCGGGTGTGGTGACGATTACCTCTTCTGTTGCACTGGGCTTTGTTGTAGCTAATTTAGTTTTGTAAGTTATGAAGGCTAAACAGTTTTACTACTAGATCGGAAATACTTAGTTGTTGGTTCGGTATATACAGCGAGTGCTGCTTTTGTGGCGAAGTAAGAGTTCAGGTAAGCTAGGCAGACTTTATCGCAAAAACATTTTTTCGCGGAATAAATTCCGCTCCTTGTATGTTAAATTTGTTGATTCGTGTTTTTTTGTAGGACCTGAGCTTGCTCAGGGAATTTGCGATGTTCGCTGAGCAAGCTCAGCTCCTACAGGTGGCGATATAGGCTTTTGTAGGAACGATATTTACATCGCGAAATAGCATTGTTAACCCTAAGCCAGATAAGGGCATTTAGGTTTAGTGATTTACTGCATGCTTGTTATGCTTATGAAATGGAACTCAAGGTTGAGGTTATTATGTTTGCGAAATTATTTTTACTGTTTACCGCTACCTCATTATTGGAAATTTTTATTCTCGTTAAAGTCGGTGGCTTCTTAGGTGCTTGGCCCACCGTTGGCTTAGTGGTCGTCACCGCATTCGTCGGCTCTGCGTTAGTGCGTAGCCAAGGCATACAAACCATGTTTAAGGTGCAAGAGCGCATGAACCAAGGTGAAATGCCAGGGCAGCAACTGATAGAAGGCATGATGTTAGTGATTGCCGGGGTATTATTAGTGACACCCGGTTTTGTTACCGATTTTTGCGGCTTAATGTTATTACAACCGAATATTCGCGCCAAATTAGCCAAAGCGGCGATGAATAAGTTTCAGCTGCAAATGGTTGCGGGTGGGCAAGGAGGTCATGCTGGTTTTCATGGCGGCTTCACCGGTGGCCAGCCTTTTACACCGCCACCTCAAGGGCCAAACCAACAAGGTCCAGCCGACAACAAAGTGAACGACGGCAACACCATTGAAGGTGAATACGAGCGTAAAGAATAACGACCTCAGTTCAGTCATTCAATAAACACTCTCTCACCTAAACAGCACGCTTCAAACGTGCTGTTTTAGCTCTGCTGCTGATGACTTTTCCAGCTAAGAGCCCCCCATCACACTATTCTATTATTCATTCTCTCGTGCCTTGAAAAGCAAAAAATAACCCTGTATTTTACATCGCGTCGAAATCGAAACTAAAAAAAATAATATGAACTTTGGTGAACCAAACGCGTCTAACCTAAGTAAAACTCGACACAATAATTAATTTCACCAGCTTGGTGGGCCTTATTGAAGTATGCATTAAACCGATGGATAGGTTTAATTCTAAATAAAGCATTGGTGGCATGGAGCTTGCGATTTAGCTGAACAATCAGCTAGTTTGGTCCTCTTCATTACCTTGAACTGTAATGTTAGGGGCATCATCAAGGGAGATTTTCCAAATGAATGTTGCTGTATCTTTAAAAACGTTTAAAAAGTACCATCCTCGTCAAGTCGCTAAACATATAAAAGCCTTTTTCAATGGCCGAATCTATATTGTCGGAGTCGGTCGCTTTCGTGTAGTTAATGGCAAATTAGTGGCCTATAAAGATGCTGACAGAAAAGCGCTTTCAGTCATGAGTGAAGTCAATCGCATCATCAAAGAGATGCAAATACAGCAAAGTGTTGCTGCTTAGCATCCAGTTTTGACGACGTAAAAAAGGAGCATTTGGCTCCTTTTTTTGTATCTGAGTGTAAGAAAGCCCACAACCGCGTAAAAAACGCAGAAATTTTCTGATTTTTTTTATCTTTCCCCTTGAGAAAATCTGTAGCAACCCCATCTAGTGAGCATGGATTTGACCAAAAGCATTTTGCTCAAGGTCTTTTATAGCAACAACATAAACTTAAACTCTCAGGAGAACTTCAATGAATATTCGTCCTTTACACGATCGCGTTATCGTTAGACGTCAAGAACAAGAATCTAAGTCTGCTGGCGGTATCGTTTTAACTGGCTCAGCTGCAACCAAGTCAACTCGCGGTGAGATTATCGCAGTGGGTAATGGCCGCATTCTAGAAAATGGCGACGTTAAAGCATTGGATGTAAAAGTAGGCGACACAATCATTTTTAGTGAAGGTTACGGCGTTAAAACAGAAAAACTAAACGGCGAAGAAGTATTGATCATGAGCGAAGGTGACATCCTTGCCGTGGTTGAAGCTTAATTAACGCATTGAATGTAATTTAACTTTCTCAATTATTTAAAGAATTTAAGGAAACAACAATGGCTGCAAAAGACGTATTGTTTGGTAGTGACGCTCGCGAAAAAATGTTAGCGGGTGTAAATATTTTAGCTGACGCAGTAAAAGTAACGTTAGGTCCTAAAGGTCGTAATGTCGTACTAGACAAAAGCTTTGGCGCTCCAACCATCACCAAAGATGGTGTATCGGTAGCAAAAGAAATCGAACTAGAAGATAAGTTCGAGAACATGGGCGCGCAAATGGTGAAAGAAGTTGCTTCTCAAGCCAATGATGCAGCGGGTGACGGTACAACAACTGCAACCGTACTGGCACAATCAATTATCACCGAAGGTCTAAAAGCTGTTGCTGCGGGTATGAACCCAATGGACCTTAAGCGTGGTATCGACAAAGCAGTCATCGCTGCGGTTGAAGAGCTGAAAGCTTTATCTGTACCTTGTGCCGACGCGAATGCTATTGCACAAGTAGGTACGATTTCTGCTAACTCTGACAGTGCAGTAGGCGACATCATTGCTGAAGCCATGGGCAAAGTAGGTAAAGAAGGCGTTATCACCGTTGAAGAAGGTCAAGGCCTACAAAACGAATTAGACGTAGTAGAAGGTATGCAGTTTGACCGCGGTTACCTATCTCCTTACTTCATCAACAACCAAGAAGCGGGTACGGTTGAACTAGAAAGCCCATACATTCTATTGGTTGATAAGAAAATCTCTAACATCCGTGAATTGCTACCAACCCTTGAAGGTGTAGCGAAAGCAGGTAAACCACTGCTTATCATCGCTGAAGATGTTGAAGGCGAAGCACTAGCGACATTAGTTGTGAACAACATGCGCGGCATCGTTAAAGTAGCTGCAGTTAAAGCGCCTGGTTTTGGTGACCGTCGTAAAGCCATGCTACAAGACATTGCTATCCTAACTGCAGGTACTGTGATTTCTGAAGAAGTGGGTTTAGATCTTGAAAAAGTACAACTTGAAGATCTTGGTCAAGCGAAACGCATCATCATCAACAAAGATGAAACAACCATCATTGATGGTATTGGTGAGCAAGCACAAATTGAAGGGCGCGTAGCGCAAATTCGTGGCCAAATTGAAGAGTCTTCTTCTGACTACGATAAAGAAAAACTGCAAGAGCGTGTAGCTAAACTAGCTGGCGGTGTAGCGGTAATCAAAGTTGGCGCTGCAACTGAAGTTGAAATGAAAGAGAAAAAAGCACGCGTTGAAGATGCATTACATGCAACTCGCGCTGCCGTTGAAGAAGGTGTAGTTGCGGGTGGTGGTGTTGCACTAGTACGCGTTGCTGCAAAACTTGCTGATTTAACTGGCGACAACGAAGACCAAAATGTTGGTATTCGCGTAGCACTGCGTGCGATGGAAGCGCCACTGCGTCAAATCGTAACGAATGCGGGTGAAGAAGCGTCAGTGGTTGCTAACAACGTTCGCGCGGGTGAAGGTAGCTACGGTTACAACGCGGCAACAGAAGAATACGGCGATATGATTGCCATGGGTATTCTTGACCCAACTAAAGTAACACGTAGTGCCATTCAGTTTGCATCGTCTGTTGCGGGTCTAATGATCACCACTGAAGCGATGATCACTGATAAGCCACAAAAAGACGCTCCTGCAATGCCTGATATGGGCGGTATGGGTGGAATGGGCGGCATGATGTGATAAGCCTTTAGCAGTAAGCTATTGATTTAATAGCTTACAAAGTAAAATGGTCAGCATTTGCTGGCCATTTTTTTTAGCCTCAGATTTTAGTAGGAACGGTTTTTTTGTGGGAGCGGTTTTTAAACCGCGAATAAGTTGCGTAATAACTTCCCTCCCATAAAACAATGCACCTCCAAATTTTATGAGCTTTTTCTAATCAATTATGAGGTTTGTTACTACTTTTGACTGATTAAATATCCCTTATCAAGTGTGGTTTTTTTACACAGTTTTAGGAATGTGATCTATTTTATGAAATTTGTTTCATATATCGTTTATGCTGTGCGCAACTTAGTCAAAGTTGCATCACAATCTAACGCTCGTTTAAGGATAAACGTATGAGACATTCAACCAAGGCCTCTTTGGCCAAGGGCGCTTTTGCGCTTAGTACCCTCACTTCAGCTTGCCTGCTGGCATTCAATGCTCAAGCCGCTAACTATGATTGTAGCGACATTCAAACCTGGGATTCATCGGCTGTATACGCAGCAAAAGGAACATTAGTTCAAGACCAAGGATCTGTTTTTGAAAACAAGTGGTATGCCGGCAGTTGGGATAAACCTGCCGTAGATGCATCGCCTTGGGCTAATTGGCAATTCAAGGGCGAGTGTGGTGATAATACTACTGTAAATATCATTCCAACGGTGGCTTTAATCAACGTTGGCAAGCTTACCGCAGGTCAATCTGCTCGCTTTAGTGCAACCGCAAACGATGAAGATGGTCAGATAAGTAAAGTGGACTTCTTTATTAACGGTAGCCTGATTGGCTCGGCGGCCAGCGCGCCTTACCAAGTCAACTGGAATACAGTGGTCGGCCCACATGAGCTAAGCGCGATTGCTTATGACGATAAAGGGGCAATGAGTCAAACCGCTATCCAACAGATAGTGGTGGATGCCGAGCCCGTTGATAACCTCAAACCAACACTGTCGCTATCGGGTGTGACCGATGGCGCTGAGCTATTGATAGGTGAATTGGTTGCACTGCAAGTGGTTGCGCAAGATAGCGATGGCAGCATTGCCAACGTGCAAGTGGTGGTTAATGGCGTCAGCGTGGATCTGGTGCCTGCGCCAGATAATGGTACGAGTAACAAGGTGACTTACTTAGCCAATTTCGAGATCGCTAACGGCGTCAACAGCATCCTAGTAAAAGCGGAAGATGACAAGGGCGCCTTGGTTGAGCAAGGCTTGACGGTTAATGGTAAAGAGGCTGTTAACTTAGCGCCACAAGTATCAATGAGCTTAAGCACCACGCAAGCTCAGCCGGGCGACACGGTTACCATCAATGCCACTGCTAGCGACAGCGATGATGGCTTAGAAAAAGTTGAATTTTTAATTGATGGCGTAACGATTGCTCGATTCACGGCTGACACGGTTTCAGATTTCGACAGTGGCAAGTATACCTTTGATTTTGTAGCGACTAAAAGCGCGAAAGTCACCGTGGTGGCAACTGATATGAAGGGGCTAAGCAAGCAGCAAAGCGCCTTTTTAACACTGAACGATGGCGTGGTGGGCAATGATTGCCGCCCAGATGGTTTATACCAAACACCGGGTGTAAAAGTGCCATATTGTAGTGTTTACGATGATCAAGGCCGTGAAAAAATGGGCGCAGATCATCCTCGTCGCGTGATTGGTTATTTCACCAGCTGGCGTAATAAAGGAAATGTTGATCAAGACTACTTGGTTGATGATATTCCTTGGGAAAACTTAACCCACATTAACTATGCCTTTGCCCATGTGGGTAAAGATCAAGGCGTGGGCTTAGGTCAAGCGCAACAAGATCAGCTAGCGCGTTTAGTGGAACGCAAAATGCAACATGATGTAAAAGTGCTGATCTCTGTTGGTGGCTGGGCCGAAACCGGTGGCATTAATGGCCCTGATGGTCGCGAGCAAACCGGTGGGTTCTATAAACTAACCACTAATATGGACGGCTCAATCAACCATGCTGGTATCGCCAAGTTTGCCAAATCCTCGGTTGACTTTATTCGTAAACACAAGATAGACGGTATCGATATCGACTACGAATATGCCTCTGCGATGAAAGGCGCGGGCCACCCTGGCGATTTTTGGATTTCAGACAAGCTACGTCCTCATCTCATGGCCTCCTATGTTGAGCTAATGAAAGTGATGCGTGAAGAGTTAGATAAAGCGTCGGCCCAAGATGGCCAGCATTATCTATTAACGGTTGCGGCACCGGCTTCAGGTTGGTTGCTACGTGGTATGGAGCGTTATGAGGCTAACGCATATTTAGATTACATCAACATCATGTCGTATGACTTACACGGCGCGTGGAATGAGTATGTAGGCCACAATGCTGCGCTTTACGATACCGGTAAAGACGGTGAGTTAGCGCAAGTATACGCGGCGCAGCAATACGGCAAACTGGGTTACTTAAATACCGATTGGGCGGCGCATTACTATCGCGGCGGCATGCCAGCAGGGCGTATCAATATAGGTGTTCCCTATTACACCCGAGGTTGGGAAAAAGTATCAGGTGGCGAAGCGGGCCTATGGGGTAAATCGAAAGGCAGTAATTGTCCTGCGGGTACCCATGGTAAATGTGGTGCGGGTGCAAAAGGCTTAGACAATTTATGGCACGACTTGGAGAAAAACCAAGAAGTACCAGCAGGCTCTAACCCAATGTGGCATGCTAAAAACCTGCAAAACAATATGCTGGGATCATACTTAGAAACTTACGCTAACTCGCCAGACTATAAAGGCGATAAAGCTGAATATGAAAAAATTGTCGGTCAGTATGAATATTATTACGATAATCAGGCCGTAGCACCTTGGCTATGGAACCCAAGCACGCAAACGTTCCTATCAATGGAAGATAAAGCGTCAATCTTAACTAAAGCCGACTACGTCAAAGATCAAGGTATCGGTGGCATCATGTTCTGGGAGCTAGCAGGCGATTACTCATGTTACCCCTATGATGCACAAGGCAAACGCACCACAGTAGCCGATAAGTCGGAAGCGGCATGTGCTTCAGGTAATGGTGAATATCACATGGGTAATACCATGACTGAGACCATTTACGAAGAGTTCAAGTCTGCTACGCCATACGGAAACAAAACCATTGAAGGTAGTATTCCTGCGCAGGCAGTAGATCTGAAGGTAACACTGGATAAACAGCGTGCTGATTACCCGATTACGACAGATCTTATCATTGAAAATAACGCGGGTGTGGCCATTGATGACCTCGTTGAAATTTCATTTGATTATCCAACATCGGCTCCGGCTAATGCGGTTGCAGGTAATGCTAGTACGGTTAGTATTGTGTCGGGTCATGATGGTGACAATATCGGCGGTCTGAAAGGAGATTTCCATCGCATTAGCTTTAGCGTACCTAAGTACCAAGCGATTGCAGATGGTGCAACGGGCAAAATCAAATTCACTTATAACCTACCGATAACAGGGCCGGTTAATTACACAGTGAAAATTGATGGTGTGGAGTATGCCCTTGCCCAAGAGCATCCTGACTTACCATTAGCGGATCTTTGTCGTCCAGAAGGTTTAAGTGTTTATCCTGATTTTGTGCATCAAGATGGCTGGAAACCTTATAACGCCAAAGGCGAAAAAATGGTTCATAACGGCGCGATTTGGGTACCAAGTTGGGGGCAAGCTAATACTGAGCCTTCTGCCAGTGATTCGTCATGGACTAAGGTGTGTACGTTAAAATAATGAATGTACTATAACCATGGGTTCACGTCGCTTGATTTAAAGCGGCGTGAGCTCTCTTTTAAAAGCGATTAAAAAGCTATAGCCATATCTTTTCTGTGGTTAAAAGGCAGAAGGTTAGTGAAATCGGCTTCAAAAAGTGTTTTTAAAAGTAAATTAATTATCAACTAGGGCTTGCGGTGTAACAATTTCGACTGAAATAAGTGGGATTTGATCACGTTTTGTTTAATTCCATTTCTCCAAATCAATTTTTGAACGTATATTAACTGTACTAGTTAGGATAGCTAGCACAGGAAGCAGGACGCGTCCTGCATTAAGATTGATTAGTTTAAGGAAGAACAAGATGAGCATTTCTCCTCTTGCGAAGCGTGGTTTTACGCTTAGCACCCTTTCCGCTGCATGTTTAATGGCGTTTAACGCTCAAGCAGCTGATTGTTCAAACCTAGAAGAGTGGACCGCACAAGGTGTTTTCACTGGCGGTACTCAAGTTCAATTCGACGGTTCTGCTTACCAAGCTAGCTGGTGGACTCAAAACAATAACCCTGCTGAACGCTCTGGCCCTTGGCAAGAATGGAAACTTCTTGGTCAATGTGAAGGCGTAGTACCAACGGTTGAACCGACCGCAGAGCCGACTCCAGTACCAACAGCTGAGCCAACGCCAGTACCAACAGCTGAGCCAACGCCAGTACCAACAGCTGAGCCAACGCCAGTACCAACAGCTGAGCCAACGCCAGTACCAACAGCTGAGCCAACGCCAGTACCAACGGCTGAGCCAACGCCAGTACCAACGGCTGAGCCAACGCCAGTACCAACGGCTGAGCCAACGCCAGTACCAACAGCTGAGCCAACGCCAGTACCAACAGTAGAGCCAACATTACCACCAGTAGGCGATGCAAGCTGTAAACCAGCGGGTCTATACCAAACTCCAGGTGTTAACACGCCTTACTGTACGATTTACGATGCAGACGGCCGTGAAGACATGGGCGCAGATCACCCTCGTCGTATTATCGGTTACTTCACATCATGGCGTAATGGTGCAAACGGTCAACCATCATTCCTCGCGTCTGACGTGCCATGGGATAGCCTAACGCACATCAACTACGCATTTGCGCACATCAATAAGCAAGGTGAAGTTTCTGTTGGTGACGTAAACGATCCAAACAACCCAGCTACAGGTATGACATGGGACGGCGCTGAAAATGCGATGGACCCATCTCTACCATACAAAGGTCACTTCAACCTACTAAACCAATACGCTAAAAAGCATGACGTTAAACTGCTTCTATCTGTTGGTGGTTGGGCTGAAACAGGCGCACACTTTGATGATAAAGGCCGTTACATGGATGGCGGTTTCTACAGCCTAACTATCAAGCCTGACGGTTCTATCAACCACGAAGCGATTGCTAAATTTGCTAAATCGGCTGCTAAATTCGTAGACACTTACGACTTTGACGGTATCGATATCGATTACGAATACCCATCATCTATGTCAGATGCGGGTCACCCTGAAGACTGGTCTATTTCTAACCAACACCGTGGCAAGCTATGGGGCGGTTACATGGCGCTGATGGAAGCGTTACGTGCTGAACTAGACAAGCAAGGTGAAAAAGACGCACAACATTACATGTTGACGATTGCATCACCATCTTCTGGTTACCTACTACGTGGTTTTGAAGGCTTCCAAGCACTTAAATACCTAGATTATGTAAACATCATGTCTTACGACTTACACGGCGCATGGAACCACTTTGTTGGTCACAACGCGGCGCTGTACGACAATGGCGTAGATAACGAAATCGCAGATGCAGGTATCTACTCAGGCAACGATGCGAAATACTACAACAGCCAAGGTTACTTAAACATTGACTGGTCTTACAAGTACTTCCGTAATGCGCTAGCTGGCGGCCGTATTAACATCGGTCTACCATACTACACACGTGGTTGGCAGCAAGTTCAAGGTGGTACTAACGGTTACAATGGTCTAGCAGCACTTGCTAACCAAAAAGAATGTTACTTAGGTACCGGTGGTAACTTAGGTCCTGACGCGCTAAGTCCTAAAGCGGGCGCGCCATGTGGTTTAGGTGCTCAAGGTATTGAGAACTTATGGTACGACTTAGGTCCAGATGGCAAAGAAATGTTTGCGGGTGTAAACCCAATCTGGCACGTAGAAAACTTAAAACAAGGTCTACCAACGCCGTACGTAAGCATTTACGGTCACGATACTAGCAAGCCTGAAGGCCAAGCTTCTGGTAACTACGTTGAGCATTACGACGAAGTTGCACAAGCTTCTTGGTTATGGAACGAAGAGAAAGGTGTATTCCTTTCTACTGAAAACATGAAGTCTTACCAAGCTAAGGTTCAATACGCAATTGACCAAGGCGCGGGTGGTATCATGTTCTGGGAAATGGCGGGTGACTACTCAACGCCTGAGCAAAACGGTCTAGGTCACTACTACTTCGGTAGCACCCTAACTGACAAAGCTTACGAAATGATCAAAACTGCTGCGCCTTACGGCATCGAAGCAGGTGATGAGAACTTCCCAGCAGCAACTGAAACAGTTGACGTAGATGTGGATTTAGTGGGTTACTTACCAAAAGGTGAAGATAACTACCCAATCCAAATCGCTCTGAAACTAACTAACAACTCGAACGTTGACCTATCTGGTGCGAAAATTGCGTTTAACGCATCACCAGCAGTGCCAATGAACGCACAAATTAGCGATACGCTTAAGCCATACGCTGTTCCAGCTGGCCCAGGTATCACTAACCTAGTTGATATGTACTCAGGTGCTAAATGGTCTGTTGAGAAAATCGCAACATCTGGTCTAACTCCGGGTAACGCGGGTGGTCTATCTGACGACTTCCACCGTTTCGCCGTACAGCTTAAAGCTGAAGGTTGGGGCTCGGTAGAATGGAAACCAGGTCAAACAATTGACGTGGCAATGCGTATCTACATGCCAATGCCTGTACCAACTAACTTCACATTTGAAGTGGGTGGTAAAACATACGGTCGTACAGCTGAGCAACCAAATGTTCCAGTAGCAGGCGGTGATAACGGTACTACACCAACACCATCAGGTGAGCCTACTCCAGCACCATCTGGTGAGCCAACTGTACCAAGCGATGTAACACCATTCGTTCCTGGTACTGCAGTTAAAAACGGCGCAGTAGTAAGTTACAACGGTGCTTGTTACCAAGCTAAAAACAACCCAGGTGCATGGGAAACACCAGCAGCCGGTGGTAACTGGTTCTGGGACGTGGTTACTTGTCCTTAATAGGCAACTAAACACAAATGACATAGCATGCTAATTAAAGCATGAAGCAGAAAGGCCAACGTAAGTTGGCCTTTTTTTGTGGCCTAAAAATTAATCGTAGGAGCTGAGCTTGCTCAGCGAATAACACACTCTGTTTGAAAATTGCGACTAAACTGAACGTTAGGCAAATAAGCTGTATGCCAATAACTCATTTAGGCTGCAAAGGGATTTGATTATGTCGATAAAAAGAGTGTGCATCGTTGGTTTAGGCTATATAGGTTTACCGACTGCGGCAGTAATAGCTTCAAGAGGCTTAGAGGTGATAGGGCTCGACGTAAACCAACATTCCGTGGATACTATCAATGCTGGCAATATTTATATCGCTGAGCCCGATCTCGATATTATTGTGCGTGGCGTGGTCAGCACAGGTAACTTACGAGCTACCACAGAAGCAGAGCCTGCTGATGTATTCATGATTGCCGTCCCCACACCTTTCACCAAAGGGCATCAGCCCGATCTTTCCTTTATTAAACAAGCTGCAGAAGAAATTGCTCCGGTTTTAGCGCTGGGCAATCTAGTGATCTTGGAATCCACTTCACCGGTAGGCACTACAGAAAAACTAGCCAATTGGCTAAAAGAATTGCGGCCTGATTTAACATTTCCACAAGATCAAGGTGAACTAGCCGATATCAACGTGGCCCATTGCCCCGAGCGCGTGTTACCCGGCTATATATTGCAAGAGCTAGTATCAAATGATCGCGTGATTGGCGGTCTATCGAAAACCTGCGCCGAAAAAGCCATGGCGCTATACAAAGTGTTTGTCCGCGGTGAATGTATTCTAACTACAGCAAGAACCGCTGAAATGGCCAAGTTAACCGAAAACTCATTTCGCGACGTTAACATCGCTTTCGCTAACGAATTATCAGTGATTTGCGACAAACTAAAAATCAACGTTTGGGAATTGATCCGCCTTGCTAACCGCCACCCTCGGGTAAATATATTAAAACCTGGCCCCGGTGTCGGCGGCCATTGTATCGCGGTAGACCCTTGGTTTATTGTCGATAGTTGCCCAGAAGAAGCCAAGCTGATTCGTCAGGCGCGTGAAACTAATGATGCTAAGCCTTTCTATGTCCTTGATAAAATTTGTGCCGCAGCCGATGAGTTTAAGCGGCCGATTATAGCTTGCTTGGGCATTACCTTTAAGCCAGATATAGACGACATTCGCGAAAGTCCGGCACTGCACATAGTAGAAGAATTAGCAGCGAGACAAGTAGGGCAGGTATTAGTGGTAGAGCCAAACCTAAAACATGTGCCAAAAGAATTAGTCGAGGCCGGGTTAGAGTTTTGCAGTTTAGAAGCGGCATTTGAACAAGCTAATGTCATCGCGGTGCTGGTTGATCACAAAGAATTTCGTGAAACAGATAAGTCGGAATTTGCTAGTAAAGTAGTTATCGATACGCGGGGGATTTTCTAGCTAGTTAACCTGTTAAGTGATTGGGCCGACCATCAGCCCAATCACTTTCAAAGCATACTATTTCAAGTTAAGTTAACTTAAAAAACAGCACTTAAATCTAAATCAGTCCAAACAGTTTTTTGCTGACCATCTAGTTGATAAACATAAGCTTGAAGTTCAGCTGTATTGGCGCCAGCTTGACTTAAAATATTAAGATGAGCCGCAGTTAGCTCAGTAATTTCACCTGTTTCAACACGTTGCCAACCGCCAGTAATCTCTAACGTATCGCCCGTATTATTTCCAAGTGCTGCAACAAAAACATCATCAACACTATTTAGAGAAACGCTGACGTTATCAACCAATGCTTCGCTACCAACAACCGCCTCAAAACCCGCTACATTGCCTGCTAATTCAACATCACTATGGCCAAGCTGGGTCACTAGTGCATCAAATCCTTTACCACCTTGAACTAAGGCATCCGTGGCATCAAACAACACCGTATCATTACCATTGCCAGCTTGAATGGTATCAACACCTTCACCGCCATTGATCACATCATCACCTTGAGAAGCAATAATTGTATCATCGCCGTCGCCAAGCAATATATTTCTAAATGTTTGATTCACATTAGCTTGCGCATCTACAAGAGATAGATCTACTTGGTCGTCTCCTTTACCCATATCAATATTGAAGGCGGTGAACTTTGAGTTTTGTAAATTGTCTAAAGTCAGTCTGTCATTGCCGGCATAGGTATTGATTGCGTACTGGTTAGTCCAACCTGCGTCATTTGTAAAAATTGAGAGATGTACGGTATCGTCACCTGAGCCAGTGTCAATTTCGCCACGCTTGCAATGAGTCACTTGAACGGTTAACCCGTTAGTGCTGTCTTGCGCATTGATGTCAACATCAACAAAGTTATGTACCAATATGTTTTTATCACTGGCATCAATTTTAATTTCTTTTGTACCGCGGTCATTCCATTGCACAAAAGAGGTCGCGTTAACGCCGTAATAATCATTTATTACTAGGGCATTTAACGTACCGCCTTGGTAATTTTCATTAGCGTAGTATATCTCACCTTCTTGAATTACTTTTGCAGCGTTAGACTCGTTCAAATTAGTTGCAGAGCCAGCCGAATTCAAGTTAGTTGTACCGATATAAACATTTTCCATAAACCATTCCTTTAGGTTAAGTGATGCAACGGGCGCGAGTCTGACCAACAAAATAGCAGGTTGCAAATGAAATTATTAAAATAAGCAAAAGGTATGAGAATTTTTTTCAGTGATAGATATCTCATTTATGAATATTCTATAAAGCAGGAAATCTTATGGTGTTGATAGATAATAATTTTATTCTTATCTGTGAATGTTTTTATTGTGAGAGCAGGCTTTGTAAGGTTTGTAAGACTAATTCCATACTGAGACAGTAATAAAAAATCAGATTTAAACTTGATAAAATGTACACAATCAATACAATGTGCCGGCACATAAATTAGATCAAGCTCTCATTTTTATAATCAAAATCAGTCTCACGCAAGGATGTGTGAAGCGACTCTGTTGACGCAGTCCTCGTTCCAGCCTAGAGACAATAAAAGCAATGTAGCAAAAATAATCACTTAGTGAATATTGAGCTAATTTCAGCGCTTAAATCTTCGGTAAGGAATGAGTTAATGATAAAAATTCTATCTGTATTTGGTACTCGACCAGAAGCGATCAAAATGGCACCTTTGGTGCACGCTCTCGCGAATGAAAAAAACATTGAGGCGCGCGTCTGTGTTACTGCCCAGCACCGAGAAATGTTAGATCAAGTGCTCAGCCTGTTCGAGATTCAGCCAGACTACGATTTAAACATCATGTCTCCAGGGCAAACCCTAACGGAAGTTACAACTCATATTTTGACCGCACTTAAACCCGTGCTGGAAGATTTTAAACCTGACTTAGTGCTAGTACACGGCGATACCACGACCACCTTTTCGACCGCGTTAGCCGCCTTTTACCAACAAATAGCCATTGGTCATGTTGAAGCAGGCCTGCGCACTGGCAATCTTTACTCTCCTTGGCCAGAAGAAGCTAATCGCTCATTAACCGGCGTGCTAACCGCACTGCATTTCGCCCCCACTGAACAAGCGCAACAAAACTTAGTCACAGAGAATATCAATGAAGATAAAATTGATATTACAGGCAATACCGTTGTTGATGCGCTATTAATGGTGCAACAAAAGCTGGCGAGTAATACTGAATTATCCAGCCGCCTAGCAGCAACATTCCCAATGTTAGATGAGAGTAAAAAACTTATTTTAGTCACAGGGCATAGACGTGAAAGCTTTGGCGACGGTTTTGAGCGAATTTGTTTAGCGTTAGCAGAGATAGCCAAAGCGCATCCAGACGTGCAAATTTTGTATCCGATGCACCTAAACCCTCAAGTGCGTGAACCCGTGCAGCGTATTTTATCCGGTATAGATAATGTGCTTTTAATCGAGCCACAAGAGTATCTACCATTTGTTTATTTGATGACACGTGCTCATCTCATTTTAACGGATTCTGGCGGCATTCAAGAAGAAGCGCCGTCGCTAGGTAAACCAGTATTGGTGATGCGCGACACAACGGAAAGACCTGAAGCGGTTACTGCGGGCACGGTTAAACTAGTGGGCACCAACACCCAAGTGATGATTGATGCGGTTAACCTATTGTTAACAGATCAAGACGAGTATCAAGCCATGTCGCTAGCTCATAACCCTTATGGCGACGGTAAAGCCTGTGAGCGAATTATTGATTCAATAAAACAGCATTTTGCGTCGCGTTTGTCATAAAACCGCATCGCAGTTCAAATATGATGGCGTAAATCAGCCATAAATAGATTTTAATTTAAGAAATGACGGTAATAAAAACATGAAAGTAACAGTATTTGGTATTGGATATGTCGGTTTAGTACAAGCAGCAGTATTGGCTGACGCTGGTCATAGCGTGTGTTGCGTTGATATTGATAGCAACAAAATTGAAAACCTCAAAAAAGGCATTATCCCAATTTACGAGCCAGGCTTAACGCCATTAGTTGAAAGTAATTACCAAGCTGGTCGCTTGCTATTCACTACTGACGCTGCAGAAGGCGTGAACTTCGGTGAGTTGCAATTTATTGCCGTGGGTACACCGCCAGATGAAGATGGCTCAGCTGACCTTAAATACGTGTTAAAAGTAGCAGAAACCATCGCTACCCATATGCAAGCGCCAAAAGTGGTTATCGACAAATCAACCGTACCTGTAGGCACGGCGGATAAAGTATCAGCCAAAATGGCACAAGTGCTAGCCGAGCGTAATGTTACTATCGACTTCTCAGTAGTATCAAACCCTGAATTCTTGAAAGAAGGCGCAGCGGTTAACGACTGTAAACGCCCTGACCGCATTGTAATCGGTACTGACTCAAAAGAAGCCGAAGAGCTAATGCGTGAGTTATACGCGCCATTTAACCGTAATCACGACAAAATAGTGATCATGGATATTAAAAGTGCGGAGCTAACTAAATACGCAGCTAACTGTATGCTGGCGACTAAAATCAGCTTCATGAATGAAATGTCGAACCTTGCTGAGAAGCTAGGTGCAGATATTGAAATGGTACGCCAAGGTATCGGCTCTGATGAGCGTATTGGCTACCACTTTATTTATCCTGGTTGTGGCTACGGCGGTTCATGTTTCCCTAAAGACGTACAAGCCTTGATCCGTACAGCTGAATCGATTGGTTACAACTCTGAAATTTTAAAAGCGGTTGAGTCAATCAACTACAAACAAAAAGAAAAACTGTTCGAATACATCTGTAAGCATTACCAAGTGTGGGACCAAGCGCAAACAGGCAATATTGAAGGCCTATTAGCCGGTAAAACCATTGCACTTTGGGGTCTATCATTTAAACCCAACACCGATGATATGCGCGATGCATCGAGCCGCCGCTTAATGGAAACCTTATGGCAAGCGGGCGCTAAAGTACAAGCGTATGACCCAGAAGCCATGGAAGAAACGCAGCGTATCTACGGCAGTCGCAGTGATTTATCACTAATGGGAACCAAAGAGTCGGCGCTAAATGGCGCAGATGCGCTTGTTATCTGTACCGAATGGCAAAGCTTCAGAGCGCCAGATTTTGACCTTATCAAAAACGCACTGAGTGAAAGCGTTATATTTGATGGCCGCAATATGTTCGAACCAGAGCGTATGAATAAAAAAGGGTTTGCGTATTACTGTATTGGCCGAGCCTTATCTGTTGAGGGCGCGAAATAATGAAATACTTAGTCACTGGCGCCGCAGGCTTTATCGGCAACTTTGTTGCAGAACGTTTATGTGAACAAGGCCATGAAGTAGTTGGCTTGGATAATTTAAATGATTATTACGATCCAAATTTAAAGCTAGCAAGGCTTAAACGTATTGAGCATTTAACATCATTTCGCTTTGTTAAAATGGACTTAGCTGATCGCGATGGCATAGCAATGTTATTTGCCGATGAGCAATTTGATCGCGTGATCCATTTAGCCGCGCAAGCGGGGGTACGCTATTCAATTGAAAACCCAATGGCCTATATAGATTCTAACTTGGTTGGCATGGCAACCATTCTAGAAGGCTGTCGCCATAACAAAGTGAAACATTTAGTGTATGCGTCGTCTAGCTCGGTATATGGTATGAATGAGAAAATGCCATTCTCTACCGAAGATGCCGTTGATCACCCTGTTTCATTATACGCAGCGACCAAAAAATCAAATGAGCTGATGGCGCACAGTTATAGCCATCTATATGATTTACCAACCACTGGCTTACGCTTTTTTACGGTTTACGGACCATGGGGACGCCCAGACATGGCGCCTTTCCTATTTACCGATGCGATTTTAAATGATCGTGAAATTAAAGTGTTTAACCACGGCAAAATGAAGCGTGACTTTACCTATATTGACGACATCGTTGAAGGCATTATTCGTATTCAAGATGTAGTGCCAGTGCGTGACGCTGAAAACCCAAATACATCGCCATCATCGAGTAAAGCCCCTTATAAAGTGTTCAATATTGGTAATAACGAACCCATCGCGTTAATGACATTTATTGAAGCGATTGAAAAAGCTGCGGGTAAAACGGCAGAGAAAAACTACATGCCAATGCAAGCGGGTGATGTTCCTGCCACCTTTGCAGATATAGACAGTTTACAAGCAGCGGTGGGCTTTAAACCTGACACCAAGATCGAATACGGTATGCAGCAGTTTGTAGATTGGTATTCTAGTTTTTATCTAAATAAATAATATAACTTCAATGTAGGCATCATGAACATACAGTTTGTTTTGAAAGACTTTGCTAAATCCGGTGGGGTTGAGCGCATACAATATAATTTAGCAAAGAAATTTAAATCAGATGGTCATGATGTTAGCTTTTATATACTCAATGGGGATTCGATAGATTTAGATCCTAGTAAAGAGTTTAAAACATATAAAGGAAGTAAAACTGGTCTTTTTTCATTTTTTTTAGAGATTTTAAAGCTCAGGAAAAATATTATTGATAATGAATTAGACGTTGTTATTGGTGCTAAAGAACAAGCTAATTTAGCTATTTTCTTCTCTTCTTTATTCACTAAAATTAGCGCTATATATACTCGGCATTCTGCTTTGAACGTGTCAGAGCAAAAAATAAATGAAAGGTCTGTCTTACTTATTTATAGCC
Organism: Motilimonas cestriensis; assembly: GCF_021295315.1. Classification (GTDB taxonomy): domain Bacteria; phylum Pseudomonadota; class Gammaproteobacteria; order Enterobacterales; family CBDFNC01; genus Motilimonas; species Motilimonas cestriensis. The sequence continues at coordinate 155,343 of NZ_JAIMJA010000006.1, forward strand.
TCCTAACACTTGGTAAAGGCAAAGTTGTAACTGTATCTCACGCACTTAAAGATTCATTAGTGGAGGGATTACCATGGGGCAAGAAAAAAATTCATGTTTGTCCTAATCCAGTAATAACGGCATCAATTTTTGAAAAAGCAAAGATACCGCTGCCCGGTATAACGCTCCCTGATTCTTATATCTGTACAGCCGGTCGATTAACAAGAACAAAAGGTTATGACTTATTAATACAAGCTTATAGTAAGTGCATTAAAAAGAATTCAAATTTCCCTGATCTTGTTATCGCGGGAGCGGGTGAAGAGCAAGACACATTAACGAGCTTAGTAAAAGAACTAAATATTGAGAAAAAAGTTCATTTTTTAGGTCATGTTAATAACCCTTACTTTGTAATGAAAAACAGTAGTGGTTTCGTATTAAGCTCTCGAAATGAAGGCTTGCCTACAGTGCTTATAGAGGCAATCGCGCTCGGTGTTAACGTGGTCTCGGTTGACTGCCCCACAGGACCAAGTGAAATATTGGACGGGGGCCGAATTGGGCAGTTAGTTCCAGTAGAAGATATCCAGGCTCTAGCTGATGCGATGCAAATAATGCCTTTTAAGAAGTTAAGTCTGTCTGATATCGCTGAAATGGATCGCTATTCTTTAGAGCAGTCATCTATATCGTATTCCAAATTATTTAGACAAAAGAGTTGTTAATGAAAGTCGCAATTGTAATTCATGATTTGAGAGGCGGCGGTGCAGAAAAAATGATGATGCGCCTAGCTAATGCCATTAGTAAACACCAACATCACGTGGATCTAGTTTTATTAACAGATGGTGGTGTTAATAAGAGCAGCTTAAGTACAGGCGTAAATTTAATCGAATTAAAGTCATCACGAACAGCTAGCGCAGTACCGCGATTGAGAGAGTATTTGAAAAGTAATCAACCTGATCAAGTGCTGTCAGCATTGACGCATGTGAATGTGATTGCATTTTTTGCTTGTTTATCTCTTGGTTGGCTATCTCGATTGCACTGTAGTGAAAGAAACGCTTTTTCATTTGATAAGCATGTTAACAACAGCCCTTTAATAAAGTTTGCATATTTTTTGGCTCCATTTATATATCGTTCAATGCCGAACCCTGTGATAGCTGTTTCTAAAGGCGTTGGGCTTGATTTAATTGAAACCACAGTCGTAGCTGAAAAAAATGTTATAAATTTACCTAACCCTACTTTAGATGATGACTTTAGATTGCGAGAGTTTTCAATGCCTACCCATCCTTGGTTATTGGAAAAAACAAAACCTGTGATTGTTGGATTAGGTCGCCTTGCACCGCAAAAGGGGTTTTCAGATCTTATTAGCGCTTTTGCGATACTTAAGCAAACAATAGATGCCCGTCTTGTTATTTTTGGAGAGGGCGATCTACGTATGAGCTTACAGCTCCAAATCGATGAGCTCAACTTAACTGAAGATGTCTGTTTGCATGGTTATGTAAGCTCACCAATGGATGAAATTCATCATGCAGATTTATTTGTACTGTCCTCATTATTCGAAGGCAGTCCAAATGCTTTAGTTGAGGCCATGGCTTCAAGATGTAAAGTTGTCTCAACACGCTGTCCATGTGGCCCCGATGAGATATTAGCTGAAGGAGCAGTTGGTAAGTTGGTTCCTGTTAGCTCCCCTAGAGAGTTAGCTGATGCTATGAGTGATAGCTTGTCCAATACCCAGTATGATTTTGACAATCAACTTGATCATATAGAACGCTATACGGCTAACAACTCCGCGATTTCATATTTAAATGCGATGGTAAATAAACGTGCTTAAACTGAATTTCGAAATTAGATTCAGCACTATAATGACAATGCTGTTAGTTTTAGGTGTGTTATATTATTTTAAAGTTCTAGGTTTTATTTACGGAGTTGCTTTTTCAGGAGGGGGTAATCTTTTAGATGCGTCTCTGGAAGGGAATCCTGTGAATAAATTCTCCGGAATTTTAATCATAATGATGAGTTTATTTTGTTTACTATATACTAACTCGATTCAAAAAATTAGCTTTTGGAAAAAAACAAGTTTAATGTGGATTATTCCACTTTTTTGTTTTTTATCGATCTTCTGGTCGGTTGAGCCAAGCTACACTCTGAAAAGAAGTATTGCATTATTCGCATTATTCCTATTTTCATTGCACTTGACACATTTTTATAAAGAAATTGATTTACTGTATTTCCTCGGGTGTACTATCAGCGCTTGTGCTGTTGCTGGCCTAGTAATTGGCTTGCTTGCTCCTTCTTTGGTTTTTTTACAAGGCGGTATAAGAGGAGGGGCATTTATTGGTATTTTAGCCGATAAAAATGCCGGAGCCAGGCTATATGCAATTGGTATAACGATTCTATTTCCATACCTACTTCAAGGGAATCGAAAGGTCTTATTTATTATAATGCCGATCATTCTAGCCCTACTTCTTTCTAAGTCTGCTTCTGGTGTTGCTCTTTGCGGGATAGGAGTGTTAACGATTCTCTATTTTAACCTCTTTCCTTTTAATAGAAACTCATCCAACTATATTGGCCAGGTATTACTGTCACTGATTGGGTATGTTCTACTTGGAGTTGCTCTGTATCTTGTTAAAGAAGTAGTATTTATTCTATTAGAAAGGGATAGCGATTTAACCGACAGGAAGGTGATATGGGATATTATTACACCATATGTAGAGCAAAAGCATTGGTTAGGTTACGGATTTGGTGCGTTTTGGACGAGTGGAAGCGCGCTGGATTTCATTGAGCGTTGGGGATTTATAGGAAATGCACATAACGGTTATATAGAAACAAAATTAGACGGCGGTGTTGTCTTTTTATATTTGACCAATGGACTCATTTTTCTTTCTATGCTTAAAAGTCTTGTATATATTCCCAAAGAAAGTCGAAGTAATGAATGCTCTGTATCTCTAGCTATTATGGTAATTGTACTCGTTGCTAATTCAATTGCCCATGTTATACCTAATTATTATGCTGCTGACTTCTTTCTTCTAATTATAGTTATGTTCTTATCTTTGAGCTTTAGGGGGCAAGAAAGTGAAGCATAGTGATATTGTCGTTATCATACCAATGTATAATTCAAAAGATACAATACTAAGAGCGCTTAACTCGATTGACGCTCAAACAATAATCCCAAATAGAGTTGTTGTTGTTGATGATGGCTCCGTAGATGAGTCTGTTAGTATTGTCAAAGACTACGCTAAAAACTCCAAGTTACTCATAAATGTTTTGTTACAACCAAATTCAGGCCCTGCAGCTGCTCGAAATAAAGGAATAACTTATTCGACTGAAAATTTAATTTGTTTCTTAGATTCTGATGATGAATGGTGTAATACGAAACTAGAAGAGCAGCTCTGCTTATATAATAAACTAACCGATGAAGGTCGAAATGTTGGTCTGATCGATTGCTTTATGGTGGATATTAAAGGTGATAAAGAAGTTGAGCAACATAACTTTGTTTTAAAGGGGAATCATTTTAAAGATTTTCTTACGATGAATGTTGTTAAAGGTACTCCGTGCGTAATGGTTAGAAAGGATGTTGTTGAAGAATGTGGTGGTTTCGATGAAGAGCTTAAGTTTGCTGAAGATAGATTGCTCTGGTCTAAAATTTCTCATCGCTATGAAATGCATACGGTGACCAAGGTGTTAGTTAAACGCTACTTTGGCAATGAAGGTAATATTACTTTTTATCCTGAAAAAAATTATGTTCATAAAATGTTGTTTGTTGAGAAATTCTTAAACGAGTTCTCATGTTATTTAGATTCTGAACAAAAAATTAAGTTTCGATTGAGTAATATATATGATTTCTTAACCGTTTTTTACGCTAATAAAAACTACAACTGGGTTAAAGTTAGTTATAAAGATATGATGAGTGTTTCATTGAAATCTTTTTATTATAATAATTACTTTGCAACGTTAAAGTTCATAGCTTCTTGTGTTAAAGATAAAAGAAAAAGTGATGTCTGAAAATTTTATTTCAATGGATGAGCGACCGCTTATCTCAATCATAACACCGACATATAATCGTGATACGCTTATTGGAAGAGCAATAGAGAGTATACTAAATCAAACTTATGATAATTTTGAGTTAATTATTATTGATGATGGCTCCACTGATAGTACTGAATTGGTTGTTAATAATTACATTAATGATGATCGTGTGAATTATTACAAGCAAAAAAATAGTGGAAAGCCTTCTTTAGCAAGAAATGCAGCTTTAAAATATGTAACTGGAGAATGGGTTGCTTTTCTTGATTCTGATGACACTTGGTATAAAGATAAACTTCAAAAACAAGTTGATGTTATTAAATTCGCACAAAAAAATGAAATAGAACTAGCAATTGTATCTGGTGATTACGATGAAATTGTTAGTGGTGTTAAATCATCAAATACTTTTTTCCAAAAGTATAGTGTTAGAAAGCTTCTAGAAAAAGAGATTCTAATTTCATTACCCAATGGAGCCATATATAACCAGGAAGGGTTTCTAAAACAGTTATACTCAAGAGGTTTTTTATCGACACAGGCTAATCTAGTTAAAGCAAACTATATTCTTGAGGAAGAAGGATTTCGTGAGGATCTTCATTTTTTTGAAGATACTGATCTTTGGTTAAAAATTGCTAAGAAGTCAAATGTAGGATTGATTTATTCACCAGTTGCAACGTATCACCTTCATGGGAATAATATAACGAGTGGGCAGCCGAAAAGGCTTCTCACTGATACCATAAAGGGATTAAGTGACCACTTGCAATTAGTTAACCAATCCAAAGAAGTTTGTAATATTATAAATGAGCGTATTTGCTACTATAAACTTAATCTTTTTAGCTCTGATAATGAAGAAAAAATTACTATGTCAGACTTTGTATATAGTAGGCGAAACATGAAACAGTTTATTAAAGCCTTAATAATAAAAACAATAACAATGGGTAAGGCTAGATAATGAGTGTATTGAAAAAAGCTCTATCTGGATCCGCTATACAGATGCTTGCATTGGGCGTGAATGTATTGTCTGTTTTCTTTATTATGCCATATACAATTATGACTATTGGCCAAGAAACTTATGGCCTTTGGGTTCTGATTGCGTCTTTTACAGGGTATTATTTTGTTCTTGATTTCGGGCTTAGTCAAACTGTTGTAAAGTACATGGCTGAAGCTATATCTAAAGGAAAGAAGAGAAGACAAGACTTTCTATTAACAAATTTCATTGCTTTATTTACATTGATCTCATTCGTTGGGCTTATTCCTGTCTCTCTTGTAGTCATGCTAGTTTATTTGTTTTCCCCAGTTCATTTGGCTGAAATTGCATTGATTTTGACACTGTTAGCTGCGATTGAGTTTTTAGTATCTTTTCCATTTAGAGCTTTCCAAGGAACCGTCCAAGCTCATATGGATTTTCATATCACTGCTGGTATGGATATAGTAAAAGTAACACTTAGGACTATGTTGCTTTATTTTCTGCTTGACGCTGGCAAAGGTGCCATCTCATTAGGAATTGTCAGTTTAGTTAGTAGTGCTGTTTATTTTCTAGGCCTGGTAGTATATTCCATTTACAAATATAATCCCTCATTTAGGCTCGTATACATATCTAAAAGGCAGTTTTTTAGTCTTTTTGGGTTTAGTAAACACATATTCCTTGCACAACTAGCAGATTTGCTTCGATTTAGAATTGATTATGTCGTTATTACAATGTTTACTAGTTTAGAAGCTGTTGCTCTCTATTCTATAGCTTCAAAAATTGCTGAGTATTTCAAACTGCTAAATGAGAAAATTGTGCAAGTATTTAGTCCTTACATGTTTAGAGTTATTTATGACGACAAACTGGGGGATAAGCAAAGCCTTTATATTTCTTTTTTCAAATATTCGATGTTTTTCTCTTTTTTATCAGCATGCTCTGGTGTTCTATTAGTTCCATTTTTTATTGATAATTGGATGGGGAGTGAGTTTGTTGAGGCGTCGTTCTTTTCTTCTCTTTTAATCGTAGCTATTTCCGTGGCAGTATCACAGCTACCTAGTTACATTATGCTCCAATCTATTAATAAGCATAAATACTTCAGTTACTTAGCATTGCTAGAGGGGTTGGGAAATCTAATAATATCTTTGGTGTTAGTAAAGTATTTAGGTGTTCTCGGTGTGGTTTTAGGGACATTTATCCCAATGGTATTAATAAAGATAACGATGCTCCCTTGGTTTATACATAAGTATTTGGGTGTTAATCTTAAAAGCTATTATTGGCTTTTATCAAAGAATTTTATGTATTCGTTGGTGTTTTTTATGTTGGGAGAGTCTGTTGTTGATTATTTCAATATAGTTCACCTTAGCTATTTTGAATTGTTTATCTCGCTTGTTCCATTTCTATTTGTTTATATTCTTGTTTCACTTTTTATTATTTTCAGTAAAAATGAAAGGCGGAATCTGATTAATATTATTACTAGGAAGTAGTATGTCAAAGTATCAAACGTTAAAACATTATTTAAATATTAACAATGAGTCAAATAAATCTTGTTATATAGGTTGGGTAGGTTATAAAAATTTGGGTGATGAGATATTGTTTGATGCCCATAATGAGCTTTTCCCCAATGAGAATTTTAAACTCTACTTAAGAAGTAAAATATTAGATAATTTTTTTCCAAATGCTCATACTTACAAGTCGGCATTCCTTGGTGGTGGAACTTTAATTAATCAAGCAAATATCTGGCTCGAGTTGCTGGAGGACTTCCACAAAAAATCTGTTCCTCTATTTTGTTTTGGTACCGGTGTTGTCTCTCCTGATTTCTGGAACAGCAATGTTTCATGGGGCTGGCAAAATAGGATTCAAGAATGGGCTGATATGCTTAAAAAATTTGAATATGTTGGTGTTCGAGGTCCAATCTCTTGTAAACAGTTAACAGATCTAGGCGTTAAAGCCGAAATTATTGGTGATACAGCTATCAGTTTAGCTCCTAACTCAGTCGAAAGAAAATTGATTAAAGGGAAGCCTGTTGTTGGCATAAATATTGGTTTCACTAAAGGGAAAATGTGGGGAGAAGAAAAATCTTTCCTTTCTGAAATTGATAAAACCATTAAAAAGTTGCTGGATACTGGTCACTCGATTAAACTTTTACCTGTCTGGGATGCCGATATACCTGTAAATAAAGCAATAATGGAACGATTTCCTGGTAAAGATATTGACTTAGTTTTAAGCTACGAAAATTATGAAGGTTACACTAATCAGCTAAAGCAGTGTGATGTGTTTGTTGGCGAAAAGCTTCATGCGACTGTTATTGCAACATTGCATAGAGTACCGTCAATAATGATTGAGTATAGGCCGAAGTGTTTAGAGTACATGATGTCTATTGAAATGGAACGGTACTGTATGAACACGTCCACCTTCAAGGCTGAGGACTGCATTGATAAGGTGAATTTTTTACTATCCAATGCTAACCAAGTATCAACTGAATTGGAAGAAAGAATCTTACACTACAAAAATATTCAATTTTCAAAATCAAAGCAAATTTCTCTTGGTCTTTAATTATGAATATGTTCCAGCTATTAAAACTTCGTATTAAAGGGCGCTATGAACCAAGAACCCAAGGCATAGTAACCTTCTTTAACCCTTATTCATATTATTTGGCTAGGAGGGAGCAAAAAATATTCTCTCAAATGGATGAATTTTATATAGATGGGCAGTTATTAGTTAGGATTCTAACCGCTTTAGGTATTCCTGGTATTAAGCGGTTTAGCTTTGATAATACTTCCTTGGCACCAATCGTTTTCAAAGATTGTATCAAAGGGAAAAAATCTATTTACTTCATTGGTGCAAAAGAGGAAGAGATATCAACTTCAGTTAAAATAATAGCTGAAAATTATCCTGGTTTGGAAATTTTAGGGTATCGCAATGGCTATTTTAATTCTAAGCTAGAAAGAGGCGAAGTACTTGAGAATATAAAAAAAATATCTCCTGATGTGGTTGTTAGTGGAATGGGCACGCCATATCAGGAAGAATTTTTAGTAGACTTAAGATCCCATGGCTGGTCTGGTGTAGGTTATACTTGCGGAGGGTTTTTCCATCAAAGTACAACGGGGTTGAATTATTATCCAAAATGGATGGATAAGCTAAATATTCGTTGGGTTTATCGAATTTACGATGAACCTAAATTAGTTAAGCGCTATTTCATACAGTACCCAATAGCAATTTCCTATATACTGTTTGACTTCGTTAAGTATAAGTTAACTTCCTGATTGCTCACTACTCTGGTACAGCTGCTATGTTGTACCACTAATCTCTCTTAATTTCGCTTTCTACTTGATAGAGACTGGAAATTTCTTTTTCGTCTAATCCTTTATTATAAAACCTATAATTATCCAACCCAATATTGCCAGCTGACACAATAAGTTTTTTACTAAGAAACTCTCCCTTTCTATTGTCTAACATTGATGATTTAAGTTTTCCGTTGATCCAAATCGACTTGACGCCATACTTTCTAACCGCGACCAAGTGATACCACTCGTTACTTTTTAGCTTTTCTTTTGCGGTTATTTTTTTAAAAAAACTACCTGATGGTCTAGAAGAAAAGCTAACTAGCAAGTCTGTTGAAATACTGACATATGCATAATTTTCAGCCCCCTCAATAAGTGCAAGAATGGTTGCTTTTGAATTAGGTGAGCTACTTTTGAACCAGCCTGAGAAGGAAAACTCCTCTTTTATTTTTTCTGGTGCGATTCCTAAATATAGTTTAGTGTCCAATTTTGATTCTAAAAATTGATTGCTACTTTCGATTGAGTAAATTATTGCACCTTCAGACTCAGACTCATTTTGGTAACTACTTTTATCATTAATACTACCATTAAAGTCCCACAACCCAATTAGATTTTTATAAATGGAATCTAACGTACTACTTTCTATTGCCCCTATGTCAGGCGCCAGGCCATTGTATTCTTCGCTGATGTTTGGGATTGTGTGAGCACTATCAATCAGTGTTGAATTTGATGTTGGGGAAAATGTTACAATAATATCTTTGGTAACACTTTCTGAAGATACTAATTTATTTTCTTCACTCCCTTTGTTGATTTCGTTTGAGCCTACTTCATGGTTGGAAGTTGATAGTGATTCTGCTGTATTTTCCATATAGGCATTGTTTTCAAACTTGACGCTGCTACCAAAGTTGGTAATGGTTTCATCAGCTACAATAATAGCGTTATTTATAGCAACTACATTTTTTATTTCGTTCCCACTCCCGGTTAATCCAATGTTGGCCCCTTCTTGAATACTTTTATCCAAGTATTGTGTGTTGTGATAAATATGAATTTTTCCGGCAGTTTCATCAACTGTTTTAAGTTTAAATGTTGTTCCAACCATCATTGAGTGCTCGTCGCTATATTGATGGCGATTCGCAACATTTCTAAATAGGTATACGGGTCCAAAGTATGCTGGAGAGACGGCATAGCTAATGTAGTTTAAATCTGTGTAATTGTTCCAAACTCTAACATTAGCGTTACCTCCTTCTATTTCAAATGCGTCATCTCTTGCGTAGCTTATTGAATTTTCATAAATGTCAGAGTCTGATCCTGGAAAGCCATAAGGGCGATCATTATCACCCTGTGCGCCCATTCCATCATTAAAATAATTGCCATTTGTACTAAAAATATTATTTCTGCGAATTACATTGTTACCAAGCGTATTGGAAAGTGTAATCCCTTGTGGGCCTTCGGGATGGTATATGGAACCATCAACTTTTCCTGTTTGTGGGTTTTGATTCCAGCTGTTTGATGAGTAGTTTGGATTGAATATATTGTTATCTTGTATGATTATTTTTTCTTGTGTGTAAGCTTTATCGTAATTATTTGTAATAGCAGAGTGAAAGTTTTTACCAACATACCTATTCTCAATTTTACTTCCCCAATTGCTTATATTATTTTTTTCAATAATAATGTTTTTGTTATTCTTACCTTGAATGAAAATGGCATGTACTGCAGCATTAGTGAAGTTGAAGTTTCTGATAATTATATATGAAGCATCAATTTCTACATTGTATAACTCACCTATATCCAGTGTGTGCTCTTTATTTTGGCCATCGTATACCACATAACCAACTTCCTCATTCCCAGATTCTGTGATGGCCAGTGTTTTTTGCGTAGGATCAACATAGATTGTTTTAGCTATTTTAAGCTGTTCACTCCAAGTTCTTACGCTAGATGTGGCGTAAGTATTAGTGCTTTCTAGGTAAGCTATTACGTCATATTCTGTATCTGGGTCCAGTCGGACAATGCTTCCTCTAAATTGATTTGAGTATTTCTTAAAGTGACTTTCTAGTTCGTTGAACTCTCGAGTTTCATAATCCAGTTCTACTGCCTCTTTCCATTCGTAACCTGCTGATTCTTTGTAAAATAGTCGGGCTTTTTCTTGTTCATTATTTATTGGTACCAACCAATAAACACTAAGTGAGTTAAAGGTTGGTATGATGGAAATTTGCCCCGTGACTGTAGCGTCATTATTAATAGGGGTTGCATCAACCTTACTAGAAGCAATAAGCATTAAAAGTACTACTAAAATAATGTGTTTTTGCATGCTTGGCCTTAATGTGATTAGAAAAGTATGATAACTCTTAATTCTAGACTAACCTTAGCATTTTACCTATTTCTTAAGGTGTTGATTTTAATGTTATAAGTCATTATTCACAAAAGGTTAACACTTTTTCTCGCTTGACTTGTTGTTTGCCGCTTGATGATTATTTATTTATGTGGACAATACCCATGCAACTCACTTCACTTGAGTTTGCTGTAATACCGAGTAACGCCAAACCTTATGCGAATATGGGACGGAAAACTGCGGGTCTCTGCTTTGGAGATAGCCGGGTTGCCTCAGAATTAATCTTGAGATTAACTTAATTAGGGGCTTAACATGTCTACAGTAAAAATTCCTACAGTAAAAATTGCTACAACAAACACAGATGGAACCGGTTCTGCTAACAATTTAACTGATGACCACACAGTACTCACTGGTGTTGGTGTTATAGACGAGTCAGAATACGAAGCGTCAAATAACAATGACATCATTGATGTTGAAGCTGCTTATTGGAATGCTAAAGGCAGTAAAGAAGTTAAAATTGATGCAGAAAACGTAAATGTAGTAACAAAAGATTTTGTTGACGTTGACCTAAATCTTGCAAACAGCACTAATGATGTCATCGTTAATGTCATCAACTCTAAGCGCGGCCAAATCGAAACTGGCTCGGGTGATGATTCAATCGCATTATCTGTTCAAACTAACAACGGTGGTTGGAGTAACTTATTCCAAATCGACACTGGCGATGGTGTTGATTCAGTTACTATTTCTGATGCGCAAAACTCACAATTCACTTCTCTTGATATCAAAACGGGTAATGGCGGTGATTCTGTTAACTTATCAGCGATGAAAGCTTCTGCTGATGCTTCTGTATTCAGAATTATTGATACAGGTGCTGGTGATGATACTATCGCTGGTTCAAAAGGCGCAGATGCTATCAATGGTGGTGAAGGTGTTGATATCATTTTTGCTGGTGGCGGCGATGATGTCGTTACATTTGATGCAGCTGATCGTTTTGTAGATGGCGGTCAAGGTTTTGATGCGCTAGTTATCCAAGGTCGCACTACTGCTGATATTGGACCTCAGTTTACTGGTTTTGAAGCGATAATCGGCGAAGCTGGCTCAGCTCAAAACATCCGCATTGATCTGCAAGATGGCTTAGTTATTCGCTTGGGTGGTGATGCTGGTGATAACGTATCGTTCAATGAGCTATCTAGCTTCACGGCGTTAAGCACTGAAGATTCAGATGCGCTATCTGGTCGTTTTGATGTAGACACTTCAGGCTTACAAGCTTACCAAACTGAGAATGACGGCAATACTGTTACAATTTGGTCTGATACAGACTTAGTATAATTGTCCATTAGTTCATAAATGCGCCTATTGGCGCATTTTTTGTTTCTGATTTTTAATATTTCACTAAGGTCACATGATGTTGCAGTGGAAGCCGTTCCTCAAAATAAGGCAGCAGCAGTTAGTTTTTATTGGCTTGTTTTCAATATTTATTAACCTACTGATGTTGGTTTTACCGATTTACAGTTTACAGATTTTCGATCGGGTACTTTCTTCTCGCAGCGCTGAAACCTTGGTGTTACTCGCGGTGCTTGCCCTTGGTTTATTACTATTGCAAGCCTCGCTTGAGTTTATTCGTTCACGCTTATTACATGTTGGCGCGGTCTATTTCGAACACCACTGCGCACCCACTTTAGTATCACGTGCGCTACATATTGCTGGCCATAGCCCAGATCTTTCCCGGCGTGGTTTATTAGACATTAATGAGTTAAAGGCTGGACTTAGTTCGCCCATGGTGGCCTTGTTGTTCGATTTGCCTTGGACGCCTATTTTTATTCTCGTTATTTTCTCACTGCATCCGCTGTTAGGCTGGTTTGCATTGGCGGCAACGCTTGTGTTGATAGGTTTAACTTGGCTTAACTTGCACTTAACACGTAAAAATGCCGATGATATTGCGCAAAAGTCTTTTGATTCCGGCGCTTTTTTACAGCGGCAAATTGGTTTGGGCCGCTCGATTGCGTTGTTTAACGTGGCTGATAACTTAGCTCAAAGCTGGCATCAGCAAAATAGTGAAGTCCTCGCGCTGCAAAATAAAGCCAACTTGCGTATGCAGGTGTTACAGTCATTTATTAAATACGCGCGGATGACGCTGCAAGTGGGGGTGTTGGGATTAGGGGCTTGGCTAGTTATTACTAATCAAGCGGTAGCTGGCGTGATGTTAGCGGCCTCTATTTTACTTGGTCGTGTATTGGCCCCGCTGGATCAAAGCGTTAACTTATGGAAGCCTTGGCGTCAAAGTCGCCAAGCTTTTACTCGTGTGGCAGAGGTGTTTGCAGATCAACAAGATGAAAACCGTATTGCGATGCCAATTGATGCGATCCGACTAAATGTTGAGGCACTGAGTGTGAAAGATTCATTTGACCGTTTGATTTTAAAAAATGTGCAGTTTGAATTAAAAGCAGGACATGCCTTAGCGATAGTGGGTAGCAGTGGCTCAGGTAAGTCAACCTTGCTTAATGCCATTGCTGGCGGTCCTCTCAGTCAGCAGGGCTTTATTCGCATCAACGATATTGCTATTAATGAAATGTTGCCGCAGCAACGCCATGAACTGATTGGCTACTTGCCGCAGCAGGTAGAGTTATTTGAGACCTCGTTATTTAATAATATTTGTTGTTTTGAAACTGGCGAAGGGGTTGATGAGAAAGTATTTGCCGCGGCTAAATTGGCGGGTATTCATGAGTTCATTAGTAAACAACCGAATGCTTACCAAACGGAGTTTGGCCGTAAAGGGGTGCAATTATCGGGCGGTGAAATGCAGTTGTTAGGACTGGCGCGCGCTTTGTACCATCAACCCAAACTACTATTACTGGATGAGCCAGATTCCAACCTTGATTTGCAATCTGAGCAACGCTTGTTACTCACTCTGCATCAATTAAAGCAACAAGGCGTCACTATTATTTTGATTAGCCACCGCGGCACGTTAATTAAAGTGGCCGACTGGCTGGTTTGTTTAGATAAAGGCAGCATTACGGATGCTGGCAAAAAAGATGATGTATTAGCACGATTACAGAAAAAAGCGCCAACTCAAATCAATCGCGAGGGCAGTCATGGATAAGTTACAGATGAAGGATGATATGCCTGAGTTGTCCCTTAACCCGCGGCGATACATTATTGCTGGTTTACTTGTGCTGTTATTTGGCGGTGGCTTTAGTGTTTATTGGCTGTGTTTTACCTATTTAGACTCTGCTGCTATTGCTCCCGGTACTATCACGGTTGAAGGTAAGCGTAAATCGATTGAGCACTTTGAAGGCGGCATTGTTGAACGAGTGTTGGTAAAAGAAGGAGACATGGTGGAAGCGGGTGAGCCTTTGATTGAGCTTTCGTCTATTTCAGCTAAGACCCGTTTTAGTCAATTGCAGCAAAAACTCTATAGCTCTCTCGCGCAAAAGCAGCGTTTAGAAAGTGAGCGCAATGGTGCAGAAACGTTAGAATTTAGCCAAGATTTACTCGTGGCGGCGGAATCTCACCCCGCGTTATTATCGGTGATGAAAACCCAGCAGTTGCTATTTTCCGGCAGGCAAAAGCTGATGCAAAGTGAGCTGGCGGTATTAGATGCGCGCTTAGAGCGAGTAGCCAGTGATCGCGTAGCTCTGGAGCAAAAGCTTAAACAAGAAAAGCGAGCGTTTGAGTATCTGCGCCAAGAGGCTGCCATGCATGAAGAGTTATTACCAGCAGGCTATACATCAAAGCTAAAAGCATTAGAAATTCAGCGCACTAAAGCGCGGCTCTCGGGTGATTTAATGGATCTTGAAGGGCGTTTGCGTAATCGCGAGATGGCGCAACTCGAAATCCATCAGCAACGCCTATCAATGAAGCACCAAAATATCAGCCAAATTGAGCAAGAATTGCAAGAATTGGCCAAAGTAATGGATGACACCGTTGAGCAGTTAACCCAAGCCAAAGATGTTTTATCGCGCGTGGTATTAAGTAGCCCAAGTACTGGGCGAGTGGTTGGCTTAAGTGTGTTTAACCGCGGTGATGTGATTAGCCCCGGTGAAACCTTAATGCAAGTTGTGCCAGAAAACGATCGTTTGATTGTTGAAGCTAGCCTTAAGCCCGAAGACATTGACGTGATCACTAAAGGTCAAAAGGCGATGGTGCGCTTGGCTGCCTATAGCTTTAGAACGACTCCTCCCATAGAAGGTGAGATCATCCACGTTGCAGCTGATCGCTTGGTGAGTAAAGACAAATCTCACGAGGAAGGCTTTGTGATTAAAGTGGCTATCAATCCTGACGATTTGGCCCATTTAAAAAATGTGAAACTCCATCCGGGCATGCCCGCCGAGGTGTTTGTGGTGTTAAATAAACGTCGCCCGATTGATTATTTACTTGAGCCATTGCAGCTTGATTTATATCGCGCATTTCGGGAGATGTGATAACTCCCCAGCCTAGTTATGCCAGCGTGGTTTCATTCTGCGCCATACTAGGCTTTAATTAACACATAAATCCAATGGATCTGGAGTGTGTTATGTTACTTCCTGTGATCATGGCTGGCGGCTCGGGCACTCGCTTGTGGCCGCTTTCTCGTAAGTTATTTCCTAAACAATTCCTATCGTTATACGGTCAAGCGACGATGTTGCAGGCTACCGCTGGGCGGCTGGCTTGCGTTGAGCATTATGCACCGCTGATTATTTGTAATGAAGAGCACCGTTTTACGGTGGCAGAGCAAATGCGCCAAGTGGATTTGCCTCATAGTGGTATTTTGTTAGAGCCAGAAGCGAAAAATACTGCGCCGGCGTTGGCGCTGGCGGCGTTTCAATCCTTGGCTCAGCATCCTGATGACGATCCTTTACTACTGGTTTTAGCGGCAGATCATGTGGTTAAAGATGAGGCGGCGTTTTGCGTGGCAGTGAACAATGCCATTAGCGCGGCGCAGGCTGGCAACTTGGTCACCTTTGGCATTGTGCCGGATCACCCTGAAACGGGCTATGGCTATATTAAGCGGGGTCAGCCTTTGGCGTTGTCGGATGGCCAAGGTGAGCTGTTTGAGGTGGCCCAATTTGTTGAAAAACCAGATTTAAACACTGCAAAGGCGTATATTGATAGCGGTGAATACTCGTGGAATAGCGGCATCTTTTTGTTTAAAGCCAGTGTGTTTTTGGCTGAGTTGAAACAACACAGTCCTGATATTTACCATGCTTGCCAAGCGGCCACGCGCGCGTTTAATCCTGATTTAGACTTTATTCGCATTGATGCAGCGGCCTTTGCTACTAGCCCTGAAGATTCCATTGATTACGCGGTGATGGAAAAAACCAACCAAGCAGTGGTGATCCCAATGGATTGTGGTTGGAGTGACGTGGGCGGTTGGTCGGCGCTTTGGGAAGTGTCTGACAAGGACGAGCAGGGCAATGTGTTTCGTGGTGATGTGTTAGATATCGACTCGCATAACTCGTATGTTTATGCCCAGGATACGCTGGTTGCCAGCATTGGCTTAAAAGACATCATAGTGGTGAAAACCAAAGATGCGGTGTTAGTGGCGGATAAGTCTCGGGTGCAAGAGGTGAAGCACTTAGTTGAGAGTTTAAAAGCCAGTGATCGCAGTGAAGTGTTGCATCATCGTGATGTACAGCGCCCTTGGGGTAAGTATGACTCGATTGATACCGGCAACCGTTTTCAGGTAAAGCATATTACGGTGAAGCCGGGGGCTAAGTTGTCGGTGCAAATGCATCATCATCGCGCCGAGCATTGGGTGGTGGTGTCGGGCACGGCCAAGGTGACTAATGGCGAGCGCATCTTTTTACTCAGTGAAAATGAGTCCACTTATATTCCTATCGGCACCACTCACGCCCTTGAAAACCCTGGTAAGGTGCCCCTTGAGCTAATTGAAGTGCAGTCAGGCTCGTATTTAGGTGAAGACGACATAGTGCGCTTTGAAGACAGATACGGCAGGACAGAATCATGAGTGTGGCGAATATCATTAAGAGCAGCGGCATTGCGTTTGGCACCAGTGGTGCGCGTGGCTTGGTGGTGGATTTTACTGCTGAAGTTTGCGCTGCCTTTGCCTTGGCCTTTATTGAGGTGATGCGCGAGCGGTTTTGTTTTTCACGTTTGGCGATTGCCATTGATAATCGCCCAAGTAGCCCGGAAATGGCGTTGGCTTGTATTGCTGCGGCTAAGGCGGCAGGTTTAGAGACTGATTATTATGGTGTGCTGCCAACGCCCGCTTTGGCGGTCACTTCTATGGCTGATGGCGTGCCTGCGATCATGGTGACGGGCAGTCATATTCCTTTTGATCGCAATGGTTTAAAGTTTTATCGCCCCGATGGTGAAATCACTAAGATAGACGAGCTGGCAATTTTAAGTGCGCAGAGTGAGCTGGTAGAGTTAGCTTTAAATGGCTTGCCGCAAGCGTCAACGCGCGCGGCTGATACTTATATGGCGCGCTATCTGGATATTTTCCCCAGTGATTTATTAGCGGGTAAGCGTATTGGGATTTATGAGCATTCCAGCTCGGGTCGCGATCTTTATGGCGATTTGTTTACACAGTTAGGCGCCGAGGTGATTAGCCTTGGCCGCAGTGACAGCTTTGTGCCCATTGATACCGAAGCGGTGGGCTTGGCTGACATTGAACAAGCGCAAGATTGGCAGCGTGAATTTGAGTTAGATGCGCTGTTTTCTACCGACGGTGATGGCGATAGGCCGCTGTTATCTGATGAAACGGGCACCTATTTACGCGGTGATATTCTATGTTTACTGGCCGCGCAGTATTTAAGTATTGATGCGTTAGCGGTGCCGGTAAGTTGTAATTCTGCTATCGAAGCATGTGGTGCGTTTAAGTATGTAGCGCGCACGCAAATTGGCTCACCTTATGTGATTGCAGAGTTTACCTTGCTGCAAAGTCAGTTTGGCCACATTGCGGGTTTTGAAGCCAATGGCGGTTTTTTATTGGGCTCGGACATTGAGGTGAATGGCGCTGCGCTGAGTGCGCTACCCACTCGTGATGCGGTGTTACCTGTTTTGGCGGTGTTGGCGATGGCGGGTGGTGAACCTATATCTGACTTAGTGAAGCAGTTACCTGAGATATATACTGCGAGTGACCGCATTCAAAACTTCCCTAGGGAACAAAGTTTAGCAATTATTAAGCGTGGATTGGCCGAGCCAAAAGCGTTGTTAGTAAGCTTGGGATTGGGTGAGTTTGATGCTACTAGTGTTGATACCACCGATGGTTTGCGTATGACATTGAGTAATGGCGAAGTGGTGCATTTGCGTCCTTCGGGTAATGCGCCGGAGCTGCGTTGTTATGCCGAGGCGAGTTCATCTGTTCGCGCGATGCAGTTGGTGGTGCAGAGTTTGGGCGCGCTTAATCAGGCTTGATGGGGCGTTTTATTCGCACAATGAACGAGTGAGCCACGCTGAGTAGGAGCAGAATTTATTCTGCGAATCAAAGAATATTGTCGATGAATAGCCCTTTAATAAGGGCCTTACGGGCGGGTAGTATGATTTTTCTCTTGAGTAAGGTGGGCGCTGTTTTCGCGGAATGAATTCCGCTCCTACGTGTGGGGAATACGCTTTTTGTTGGGGGCATATCGTTCAACAGGTGGGCGCTGTTTTTCGCGGAATAAATTCCGCTCCTACGTGGGGGTAACACGCTTTTGTAGGAGCAGAATTTATTCTGCGAAGCATGCTTTGATACATAGATATATATGGAGACTTAATGGATATAAAACATTGGGGCGCGGTTGATGGGGTAACAGGCTCTTGTCATCAGTTGATACTAAATGAACATAACAGCATTTTAATTGATTGCGGTTTGTTTCAAGGGGCTGAAACAGCCGGTAAAGCAGGCGCTGAGTCGTTGGCTATTGAGTTTGACCTCTCAACTGTTAAAGCCCTTGTTGTTACTCATTGCCATATTGACCACGTTGGCCGCATTCCATATTTATTAGCCGCTGGCTTTAATGGTCCCATTTATGCTACCCAAGCTACGGTGGCGATGTTGCCGATGATTTTGCGCGATGCCCTTAAGCTTGGCGTCACTCAAGATCAGCGCTTAATCGATGCTTGTATTCGCAAACTCAAAAGCCAGATGATTGCGGTGGACTATAAAGTCTGGCAAAGCTTGCCGGTTGATGGCTTGGCTAAGGTGAAGTTTAAACCGGCGGGGCATATTTTAGGCTCTGCCTATTTAGAGTTTGATTGTGGTAAAGGTAAGCGCGTGGTGTTCTCGGGGGATTTAGGCGCACCTTACACGCCGTTACTCGCCGCGCCGAAGAGTCCTTATCAAGCCGATGTATTAGTGATTGAAAGTACCTATGGCGATCATTGCCATCAAGGACGTAAAGCGCGCTCTGCTTTATTGAAAACCACCATTGAAAAAGCAGTGGCAGATAACGGTGTGGTGTTGATCCCTGCTTTTAGTATTGGTCGCACTCAAGAGCTGTTATATGAGCTTGAGTCTATCGCTTATGCTGAATCGAAAAAGAACCCCGCGGCCATGTGGGCCAATTTAGAGGTGATTATCGACTCGCCAATGGCGGCAGGCTTTACGGATTTTTATTGTGAGTTTAGCGAGCTGTGGGATGCCGAAGCGCGCCGGAAAACCCAATCTGGTCGTCATCCACTCGACTTTGAAACGTTATATACAGTTAGTAGCCATAAAGAGCACATCCAAGTGCTCAATTATCTTGCCAAGCGCAATAAGCCTGCGGTGGTGATTGCTGCCAGTGGCATGTGTAGCGGTGGCCGTATTGTCAGTTATTTAGAGCAGTTTTTACCCGATGCAACTGCCGATGTGCTGTTTGTCGGTTATCAAGCCCGTGGTAGTTTAGGGCGTGATATTCAACAATATGGTCCAACGGGCGGTTACGTATTTATTGACGATAAACGCATTGATATTAAAGCTGGCGTACACACTTTAAGTGGTTATTCGGCCCACGCCGATCAAAAAGATTTGCTGAACTTTGTGAAACGGATGCGTAAACCGCCAAAGCTAATTAAGATTGTGCATGGTGACGAAGAGGCGAAAGCAGAGCTTGCACGTTTGTATCGTGATTTACTGCCTGAGTGTGACGTGGTGATTGCTGGTTATGGCCTTGAGTGATACAAGTAGCTAGCCGAACATAATGCGATTGAGCGCAAAGGCTCAATCGCAGCATCATTATTCTTCTTCGTTAGCGTCTTCCAATAACCATTGGGCTAGCTCGGTTTTCTTTTGTTTGATCACGTCATTCACTTGCTGCTCAAGATCTTCAGCGTTGATGTCCTGTACTGCGGCCAGTGGTTCACCAATGGTTTGCTCAACCACGCCGTCAATATGCTCAAGGGCAGCTTGCTTGCCTTCTTCAATTGAGTTGACGCCTAGCTCTTTTTTCGCTTCGAGTAATTCGTCAACGTTAATGCCTGTACTTTCTTCTAATAAGCTTTTACTCGCCGCTTTGGCTTCTTTTTTTGTTTCTTCATACGCTTCTGAGATTGGCCCACATCCCGCTAATAAGGTGAAAGAAAAGGCAGCTATGATAGGTAATGCTTTCATATTATGGGTCCTTCTAATTTAAGAATGTGTGACATAAAATGTCATGATGACTATACCTAATATTTATTAATTAGCTACAGAATATCGAGACTTGATAGCTTAATTTTTTATCAACTTGGCTTGCAGTCAGGTGATGAATTTGAAGCCATGACAGTGGAGCGCTATAATCGGCGCTGTTTTTAAATGCGCC
This sequence comes from Motilimonas cestriensis, assembly GCF_021295315.1. Lineage (GTDB taxonomy): Bacteria > Pseudomonadota > Gammaproteobacteria > Enterobacterales > CBDFNC01 > Motilimonas > Motilimonas cestriensis. Next base: position 175,617 of record NZ_JAIMJA010000006.1, read on the forward strand.
GCTAACTCATCGTGCGTTATATTTCCATCCTATTGTTATTTAAGGAATATGTAGTCATGTCGCACAATGTGTCGCACCTTCAGCGCTTCTCCGTTGCCCCGATGTTGGATTGGACGGACCGTCATTGTCGCTACTTTCATCGCTTGATGTCACAGCACACTTTGCTTTATACCGAAATGGTGACAACGGGCGCGATCTTGTTTGGTAAGGGCGATTACTTGGCATTTAACGAAGAAGAGCAACCCGTTTCATTGCAGCTCGGAGGTAGTGATCCGAAGGCGTTAGCTGAGTGCGCAAAAATTGCCCAGCAACGTGGTTATAATGAAATTAATTTGAATGTAGGTTGCCCCTCAGATCGGGTGCAAAGCGGTCGTTTTGGTGCGTGCTTAATGGCTGAGCCAGCGCTGGTGGCGGATGCCGTTAAAGCGATGCAAGACGCCTGTGATTTACCTGTTACGGTGAAAACACGCATTGGTATTGACGAACAAGATAGCTATGCCTTTTTAACCACGTTTATTGATCAAGTGGCGCAGGCTGGCTGTGATACTTTCATTGTGCATGCGCGCAAGGCATGGTTGAGCGGCTTAAGTCCAAAAGAAAATCGCGATATTCCGCCGCTGGATTACGAGCGTGTGTATCAGCTTAAACAGGATTTTCCTGGGCTGGTGATTGCCATTAACGGTGGCATAAAAACTTATGAGCAATGTGATGAGCATTTACAGCATTTAGATGGGGTGATGTTAGGCCGTGAAGTGTATAGCAATCCTTATTTGTTGGCTGAGGTTGACCAACATTATTTTGGTTCGACGCGCCCTGTGCTGAGCCGCGTCGAAGTGATTGAAGCGATGTTTCCGTATGTTGAAAAGCATTTGGCATCGGGGGCTAAGCTGTCTCACGTTACGCGCCACATGTTGGGCATGTTTCAAGGTTTGCCCAATGGCCGTGCTTATCGCCGTCATTTAAGTGAGCTGTCACCGCGGGGGGATGCGACGTTAAAAGTGCTAGAAGATGCGCTAAAACTGGTGACGGAGTTTACGCCTGCAGAATAAATGTGAATAACAAAGTGCTTGTTTAGATTATTTTTGAACAAGCGCTTGCTGTAAAAGTAAGGCCTTTTATTTTTAATAATTAAGGTCAAGTTGTTAGTGGTTGTTTTTATTTCCTTTCTATTTATTGCTACGACTTTGGTTGTAATGCTGAGCGCTGTTGGCTTTTCTTCCGATATTCAATATAACGTTTTCAACTAAATACATGGTTTTTGCTTCTACGACTTTAGTCTAATATGTCGCTACTTTTTAATAACAGCGACGTGTTTTAAGTGGGTAGTAAAATGGCCAAATTAGCCTTAGTTAGAGTGATGTTTGGGTTAACAACGTTATTAGGTTTTCATGTTAGTGCTTTGTACTTTTTTTTGGCGCTGCTTATTTACTGCACCCATCACCGTGAAGTGTTTGGCTGGTAGGGTAGGTCTGTCTCACGCTTTTCGGCTTTAATTTTAAGCATCTCGTGTTATATTCTTTTTAGATTTATGCGGTTAGCGTATTTAAAAAGGATAAGTGTGTGTTGAGAAAAATTTCAAGTTATTTAATACTCCCCGTACTTGTAGTGCTGTCTGCTTGCTCTAAAGATGAGCCGGTGACAGAGCAAGCTGTCGAGAAACCGATGCAGCGCACTACGATAGTAAGCGATGCAACACCTGGTCAAACTATTCCTGCGTCTAAAACTTACACTTTTGTTGACGCGGTGAATGTGGTGATTGAAGACTCCCGCTTGGATAGTACAGCTGTGCAAGGTGAGCTTCGCAATGCGATAGCTTCGGTAATGCAGGCAAAGGGCTATGGCTATGAGCCTGATGTGACGAAAGCTGATTTGGTTATGGGCTTTTTGTTCTCTCTTGAATCTGGGTTACCGGACGCTGAGTTGATTAAAATATTTGGTTTGTCGCCAGGACTAATGAGTATTAACAGTGATGGCCGTTATGAAAAAGCGACGCTAGTACTCGGCGCGATGTCTAGTGACACCAAGCAAGTTTATTGGAAAACCATGTTGCAGGGTTTTGCTGATTTTGAACGACCACGTGATGAGGCGACGAAACGCGCTGATCGTCTAGTGGGTGAAATGCTGGCTAATATTCCGACGGCGGAGCAATAATATGCGTGGTGCAGGTGGCAGTGAAGGTGGCGTTGGCCAGTTTTTTATTGGTTTGATTATGATGGTTGCTGGTGGCTATTTGTTACTTAATGCCATTATGGTGACTAATCATTTTCATATGGGTTATAGCTTATACCGAGTTGGCGGGTTTTCATTAACCAGCGGCATGGTCATGGTGCCTTTTATTTTTGGTGTTGGCTTGGTGTTTTATAACAGCCGAAATATTTTAGGCTGGATTTTGGCTATTGGCGCGTTAGTGATGCTGATATTCGGCGTGATCACGTCCATTAATTTTCAATTACGTCATATGTCAGCATTCGATTTAATTGTGATTTTGGTGTTGTTGGTTGGCGGTATCGGGTTGTTTTTACGCTCGTTAAGAAATTTGAGTAGTTAGGCTTTAATATCACATCACGTTTATTTTTGGTTAATTCGCCGAGCAAGCTCAGCTCCTACGTGAACGATTTTATCGAGTAGGAGCAGAACTTGTTCTGCGAACAAGGACAGTTTAACTATAATTAGAAGATGATTACTGTCGCGATATTGCTATGAATTATCATGCTAACCATCTGCGCTTTGGTCGCGTTTCACAAGCAAACCAAGCATATTCTCTTACATCAACCACGTTTCAGCGTCGGCCTATTTTTCATTCGTTTAGCTCTGCGAGGTTGTTGATAAATTCAATGGCGAAAGCCGATCATGAACGATTGTGTTCAACGTTAGCTTTTGTTGTCATGCCTGACCATTTTCACTGGGTTATTCAGTTGGCTGATTTAAGCACACTTAGTTAGTTGGTAGGGTGAAGCGGGAAACTAGCTATCTTTTGCATCAGCGAGGCTTATGCAGGGGAAGTATTTGGCAGCATGGGTTTTACGATCACGCGATTCGCAATGAGAATGATCTTTTACCAATTTGTCGATATGTGGTGGCGAATCCACTTCGCGCAGGGCTGGTTAAGAGTGTGAAGGATTATCCATATTGGGATTGCGTTTATTTGTAGGTTTGTTCGCCGAGCGAGCTCAGCTCCTACGTGGTAGGTGTTAACGATTATGAATTTTATTTATGGTCAATTCGCCGAGCAAGCTCAGCTCCTACGTGAACTATTTTATCGCGTAGGAGCAGAACTTGTTCTGCGAATGGTCGCTAGCAATGATTCAAATAGCGTTATTTTATTTATAAGGTTTTACACCACTTTCCATGCTGTTCTTGGTATCCCATCGCCACTAAAAAACCACTAAAGGGTTGCTCTTGTTCGTTTAGGGTTGTCGCTATTGTGGTTGCTCCCTGCGCTTTGGCAATTAGCTCTAGTTGGGTTAATAAATACTTACCCACACCGCGGCGGCGGGTTAAGTCTCTCACCGTAAACTGACTTAAGTTTGCGGTGTTTCCCTCTATGCTCAGTAATGCCGCTGCGATATGGCGTTCGTTGAACATGGCGACATATAGGCTTGGGGATTTTTGTGCAATTAATGAATTTAATGCTAGATCGGTTAGCTGTAGTTCAGGCCAAGCAGAGGCATAAATTTTCTTTAAATCAATTAGTAATTGAGGCTCGACTTGCTGCGGGTGAAAAACGCTTAAGCGCATGGTGGCTCCTAAGAAATGACAAGCGGTATGCTTATGACGTCATGCAGGTTAGAATTATAAGTCATTATAAAAGTTTCGTGTTTTATGGAAAAGAGCTTATCTGATCTTATGTCGGGTGAATGAAAGAGGATTTATTATGGAATGTCGCTTAGGTTGCGGTGCTTGCTGTATCGCGCCAAGTATTAGCTCCGCCATTCCAGGGATGGAGCAGGGCAAGCCAGCGGGCGTTCGCTGTGTTCAACTTAATGAGCATAATTTATGTCGTTTATTTGGTAAACCAGAGCGGCCCAAGGTGTGTGCTGATTTTAAGCCTTGTCCTTCTGTTTGTGGCAGCACTGACCAGCAGGCGATGATTAATATTGATGAGTTAGAAAGGCTGACTTAATTAACCGCTTCACTGCCGCTTTCATTAGCCGCTTTGGCTATTGCTGCCTCAGCAAGGGGCATGAGTTCAGTAATGTTTACTAAATTAACTGGGGCGATAGGCTGATTAAGCCTTTGCTGTAAAAAGCTTAACGTTTCTGGGTAAGGGTGGCCAATTATGACCACATCGCGTCCTGAGCTGGCAAGTTTTAAGGCGAGATTAAATTGCTTTTCAATGGCCGCTCGGCTGCGCAAATTATCTAAAAATATATGGCGACGTAGCACGGGCACGCCTAATGACTGGGCGGTGCTTTCGGCTAAGGTATTTTTACTGGTGCGACTATCGAGAAAAAATAACTCATGATGACGCAGGGTTTCCATGGTCCAGCGCATTTGTTCGGCCATGGTGGTGAGCTTGCTGCCCATGTGATTGTTTATGCCTTGGATGAAGGGCAAAGCGACAATGGCTTGTTCTAGTTTATGTTTAAGCTCTTGCTCGCTCATATTTGCGCGTAGCGCTCCCGGCCCAAGAAATTCATTATTTGCCACCGCCTCCATTGGAATATGCAGCAACATATCTCGGTTTTGTGCCCATGCTTGTTGGCCGATGGTCAGCGCTTGCGGGGTAAAGGGTAGCAGTGAAAATGCAACTTCACTAGGGAGCTTAAGGGCTTGAAAGTCATGTTCGCTATTGCCGATATCATCGATGATAATGGCTAGGTTGGCAGCACTGCAAAAGCTTGAAAGCAGTAATAAAAATGCGCTTAATAACCGTGTTGTTACGGTAGTACCGCGTTGATGTAAGGGCATATTATTTTCTGCTTAGCCATTTCCGTGGATCTTGCGGTTTGCCTTGATAACGGATCTCAAAGTACAAACCACTGCGCTTTTGTCCACCACTGCGTCCTGCAAGGGCGATAACTTCATCATTTCTTACGGTATCACCAACGCTTTTTAATAAGGCTTGGTTGTGACCATAAAGGCTCATAAAGCCTTTGCCATGGTCAATCACCATCACCATGCCGTAGCCCTTTAAATATTCAGAGTAGACGACTTGACCATGAGATAAGGCTTTTATTTCCGCCCCTTCTTTGGCAGCAATAAGCATGCCTTTCCAGCGTAACTGGCCGCTACGGTGACCACCGAACCGGTGCAACACTCGCCCTTTAATTGGCCAGCTAAGCTTACCTTTATATTTTTGTAGCCCATCGAGCACGGGCTTTTTAATGTTTTCTAGCTCTTGTTCGATTTTTTGCTGCTCAATACTTTCGGCAAGTTGTTGCGATAGATGTTTTTCTGCATCTTCTAACTGTTTTATTTGTTGTTGCTCTGAGGTGATGGTCTGATTTAAGGCGGCCATCGCATCTTCACGGCCCGCTTGTTGTGCTGTCAGTTTTTTCTGTTGCTCGCCGTGTTCGAGTTTGAGTCTTGCCAATTGTTCAATTTTAGCTGTTTGTTGCTGTTGGTTTTCATTGAGCTCGGCTAAGGTGTTTTGCATTTTTTGTAAGCTTTTGATGCGTGCTTTGTTCAGGTATTGATAATAGCTGATCGCTCGGTCAATTCTGGTTGGGTCCTCTTGATTGAGTAACACTTTTAAATAATCGTGTTGACCGGTTCGATAGGCGCTAGCAATTTGATTCGCTAATAGCTTTTGCTGTTTTAGTCTGTTCTGTTCTAGTTTTTCAGCGGAGATCTTGAGTTTGTCGAGGTTTTTTTGCGCTTCACGCGTGGCTTCTGCATTGGCCTGTAGTTTACCGGCAAATTTGGCGATTTCTTTTTCAGCACTCTCTAGTTCTTGTTGCAGTCGGGCAATAGCCTTACTTTGTTTTTGAATATTTTCTTGGTGGGATTTTATTTGCTGTTTTACGTTGTCCAGCTCAGATTGCTCAGCGTGCGCCGAGTTAAAAAATAAAAAAAGCAAAACGGCGGCAATGATGCCGGCCGTTTTGCTTATCTGCTTGAACAATTCATTCCCCTTCATGGGGAAAGATTATTTCAAAATCATCAGAGGCTTACCAGTCATTTCAGCTGGAATTTCCATGCCCATCAAATTTAGCATCGTTGGTGCTAAGTCACTTAGCTTACCGTCTTCTAATGCAGTTGCTTCTCGGCCAACATAGATAAGTGGCACTGGCAGGCTAGTGTGTGCGGTGTGAACGCCACCTGTTTCTGGGTCGATCATTTGCTCTGCGTTACCGTGGTCTGCGGTGATTAAACACTCGCCGCCGACTTCTTTTAGGGCTGCAACGACTTCACCTATGCTGCTGTCTACGGCTTCACAAGCTTTAACCGCTGCATCGTAAACGCCAGTGTGACCAACCATGTCACCATTTGGATAGTTACAAATGATGACGTCGTACTTGTCGCTCTTAATGGCGCCAACTAGCTTTTCAGTCAGTTCAGCTGAGCTCATTTCCGGCTGTAGATCGTAAGTGGCCACTGCTGGAGATGAAATTAATGAACGCTCTTCGCCCTTAAATTCTTCTTCTACGCCACCGTTAAAGAAGAACGTAACGTGAGCATATTTTTCAGTTTCAGAGATACGCAGTTGCGTTTTACCGTGATCAGATAACCATTCACCAAGGGTGTTGGTTAGTGACTCTGATGGGTAAGCGCAAGCTGTATCAATATCGGCAGCGTATTCTGTGATCATCACAAAATCAGCAAGTTTTGGTTCAACTTGACGTTTGAAGCCATCAAAGCCTGCATCGGTAAATGAACGGGTGATTTCACGCGCACGGTCAGCACGGAAGTTCATGAAAATAACCGCATCGCCATCTTCGATTGGCGCTGCTTCACCGATCACGGTCGCTTTCACGAATTCATCGTTTTCTTCACGAGCGTAAGCGGCTGCTAATGCGTCAGAGGCGCTGTCGTATTTGTATTCAGCTTGGCTTTGCGTAAGTAGGTTGTAAGCTTGCTCAACGCGATCCCAGCGGTTATCGCGGTCCATTGCAAAATAACGACCAATCACTGTGGCAAAACGGCCTTTGCCTAAGGCTTTGAATTTCTCTTCAAATAGCTCGATTGAACCTTGTGCGCTACGTGGTGGCGTATCTCGGCCATCAGTGATTGCGTGTAGGTAGATTTTTTCTGCACCACGTTTAGCTGCAAGTTCAACGGCTGCCAGCATGTGGTCTTCGTGGCTGTGAACGCCGCCTGGAGAAAGTAGACCCATGATGTGAACTGCTTTACCTGCATTAGTCGCCTTATCAATTGCGCCTGTTAATACGGGGTTTTCATCAAATGTGCCATCAAGGATGTCTTTAGTGATGCGGGTTAAATTTTGGTAAACCACGCGGCCTGCACCTATGTTGGTGTGGCCCACTTCAGAGTTGCCCATTTGACCATCGGGTAAACCTACATCCATACCAGAAGCAGAGATTAGGGTGTTGGCGTATTCTTTACATAGGCCGTCAAGTACTGGCGTATTGGCATTTGATACTGCGTTGTCTGGCATATCTGCACGATATCCCCAGCCATCCATAATGATAAGTACTAAGGGCTTCTTAGCCATATGTTGAACCTCTTTTGGTTAGATTTGTGAAAATAAAATTAGCGTAATTTTACTACATTTAGATGCTATGTTGTAGATCTGGCTCAATCCTTTCGTATTATTTCAGACCTTTTCCCTTAGTTTGGCTCACTTTTATCCCAACACGAGAAAAAGTATCGTATTTCGGTTTTGGCAAGGCTGATCTTCTGGCTCGGCACAGGTATACTCAGCTTTTTTCAGGCTAACGAAGTATTACATTATGCAAGAATATATGGATTTTGCTGCAGCTAACCCGATGCTGGTCATTGCGTGGTTTGGTTTAGCGGGCGCGTTAATTTTTACCACAGTAAAGAGTCGCTTTTCAGCGGTAAAGAGTGTCACCCATCAGCAAGCAACCTTGATGATGAACAAAGAAGATGCTGTTGTGGTTGACGTGCGTAGCTTAGATGAATTCAAAAAAGGCCACATTGTTGGTGCAAAACATTTAACTGAGTCACAAATTAACGCAGGAACCTTCACCGGTGTTGAAAATCTAAAAGAGAGCCCCATTATAGTGGTATGTGCCACGGGAATGCGCTCTTCTGGAGCTGCCAATAAACTTGTGAAAGCAGGTTTTACGCAAGTGAATAACTTGACGGGCGGTTTAGCGGAATGGAAAAACGCCAACCTGCCACTAACAAAGAAATAATCGCCGTCTAGTTATTGTCAGTTGATTCAGCCATTTTTGCGCGAAACACTGAAACTATTTTTTGCGGCGTTGTTATTCATATAAATGCAAACGGAATGCATTAAGTTTGGATGACGTGGTTTTTTATTTGGGGGATTCCCCCCTTGAAGTTTTTTTATTATTAAGGATTTTTTAAGATGGCCGAAGAACAACAAAATGCGCAAGAACAACAACAAATTGATTTCAACATTCAGCGCATTTTCCTAAAAGATATTTCTTTTGAATGTCCAAACTCTCCAGCAATATTCCAAAAAGAATGGCAGCCAGAAGTTAAGCTAGATCTCGATACTAAAAGCGCAAAATTAGCTGATAACGTATTTGAAGTTGTACTATCTCTGACAGTAACAGCAACGATTGCTGACGAAACTGCGTTCCTATGTGAAGTGCAGCAAGCAGGTATTTTCACTGTTGGTGAAATGCCGGATCCACAGCTTGCACATTGTTTAGGTGCATTCTGTCCAAATATTCTTTTCCCATATGCGCGTGAAGCGGTAACAAGCATGGTTACGCGTGGTACATTCCCACAACTTAACCTTGCGCCAGTTAACTTTGACGCACTTTTCGCCCAAGCTATGCAACAACGTGCAGCTGAAGCGCAGCCGGAACAATTGGATTCATAATTCTTATGGCTAAATCTGCAGCCATTTCTGTATTGGGGGCGGGGTCTTACGGCACCGCCCTTGCTATTTCTTTAGCCAGAAACGGACATCAAACTTTGCTTTGGGGCCATGAGCCCGTGCACATGGCAAAGCTCAAGCAAGAACGTTGCAATCAAGCGTTTTTACCCGATTGCCCTTTTCCTGACACGCTAGACATTGAAGCTGATTTAGCAACCTGTATTGCCGCTTCTCGTAATATCTTAGTAGTGGTGCCAAGTCATGCTTTTGGCATTGTATTAAAGCAAATAAAGCCGCTGTTAACGCCAGAACATCGTGTGGTGTGGGCGACTAAAGGCCTTGAGCCAGACACTGGCAGATTACTTCAAGACGTCGCTATTGATGTATTGGGTCGCGATATTTCCCTTGCTGTGATTTCAGGGCCAACCTTTGCTAAAGAATTAGCGGCCGGTTTGCCTACGGCAATCTCGTTATCTTCTACAGATCCCGTTTTTGTTAACGATTTATCTGACCTATTACACAGTGAACATTTTCGTGTTTATACCAATGAAGACTTTATTGGTGTGCAATTAGGTGGCGCAGTGAAGAACGTCATCGCTATCGGCGCGGGTTTGGCTGACGGTTTGGGGTTTGGCGCAAATGCTAGAACAGCGTTAATTACCCGTGGCTTAGCTGAGCTAACGCGATTGGGTGCAGCGTTAAATGCTGATCCTAAAACCTTTATGGGCATGGCTGGACTGGGTGATTTAGTGCTGACGTGTACTGATAACCAATCTCGAAATCGACGTTTTGGATTAGCGTTAGGTCGAGGGTTATCGATGGCTGATGCGCAAACTGAAATAGGTCAAGTGGTAGAAGGGTATCGCAATACAAAAGAGGTGTTTATGTTGTCGCAACGGCTAAATGTCGAGATGCCGATAACGGAACAAATCTACCAAGTATTATACCAAGGAAAAGACCCAAAATTGGCTGCGATTGCTTTATTAGCACGTAGTAAAAAAGACGAATAATATCGCTTTACCTTGCTCTGAATATAAAAAACCGCTTATTGTTAAGCGGTTTTTTAGTTATCAAATAAGCTTACTTATAGTAAGAGTGCTCACCACTTTCATGGTCAGTAATGTCACGTACACCTTTTAATTCGCCTTCAAAGGTCACTAGCATTTGTTTTTCAATGCCGTCTTTCAGTGTTACGTCAACCATTGAGCAGCCATTACAACCGCCACCAAATTGAACGATAGCAAAACCGTCTTCGGTAATTTCGATTAACTTCACATTACCGCCATGGCTAGCTAGGCCGGGATTCACTTCCGATTGAATAAAATATTCAATTCGCTCGATCAACGGAGCATCATCTGCAACTCGTTTCATCTTCGCATTAGGCGCTTTTAGCGTTAACTGAGTGCCGGTTTCTTCGGTCACTAGGTCAATGGTGGCGTCTTCTAAAAATGGCGCACTCACCTCATCAACTAAAGCATCAAAACCATCAAAAGGTAAGAACACATCGGTACGTTCAACCGCTTCAGGTGGGCAATAAGAAACACCACACTCAGCGTTAGGTGTGCCAGGGTTAACTACAAATACGCGAATATTGGTGCCTTCTGGCTGCGAACTTAGCAGCTTTACAAAGTGTTGCTGCGCGTCACTGGAAATACTGATCATCACTATCCTCAAAAAACCTGACTAAATCACTCAGGCATTATAGCGTCAATAACAGGGTATTTAGTATCAAAAAAAGCACATTTATGATGATTTTATGGCCTTGTTGTGGGCGTTCGGCAAATACACCATATTTCTATTTGTTTAACACCTGCTTTTTGCAGCCCTTTACATAAGCTATTAATAGTCGCGCCAGTAGTGACGATGTCATCGATAATGGCGACATGATCAAGCTGCGCAGGTAGCGCTGCGACTTTGAAGGCTTGGTGCATATTGCGCTTACGTTGTTTGATATTCAACTGGGTTTGGCTAGTGGTATTTTTGACTCTTTTGACCCAGTGACTGTGCCAAGGAATAGCTAATGTCTTCGCGCAGTGCTCGGCAATTAATTGGGCTTGGTTAAAACCACGCTGGCGTTCTTTACGAGGGTGAAGCGGGACTGGTATTAAGGCTTGGGGTAAATTTATTGTCACTGATTCTGCTGCATGTGTATGGATTCTTTCAGCCATTAATTGACCTAATACACAGCTGTAGGTGGTTTGCTTTTGATATTTGAGGTGATAAACCAACTGATTGAGTGGCGGCTCAAATAAGCCACATGCATGCAGTTTAGTAAATTTTGGTGGCGTGCGGACGCATTGACCGCACATGGATTCAGTGGTTGGTAAAGGTAAGCCACAACGCAAGCAGTGAGGGTAAGTTTGTTTTAGATCTTGATAGCAAGTGTGACAGACCAGTCCCGTTGCAATGCCTTGCTGGCAAAGTAAGCAACTCAATGGCAACAGGCATTGGGCGTACTGGCCAAGTTTCTTCCTTGCAAGTGTTAATGCATGGGGTAACATGGGCGCTTTTTGAAGGCTGAGCATAGGCACCATGACAAAAAAATTGAATATAACCAGTGTAGGACAGGGACGCGATCTTGTGTTGTTGCACGGCTGGGGGTTAAACAGTGCGGCGTGGCAGGGCGTGCTACCACTACTTGAAAGCTATTTTACGGTGCACTTAATTGACTTACCTGGCTTTGGTGAGAGTGAGCCCTTTGCATTGCATACATTGCAGAATATGGCGCAAGCTGTACTCGACCAAGCGCCAACTGAGGCGGTCTGGGTTGGATGGTCTTTAGGTGGTTTAGTGGCCACACAAGCCGCATTAATGTCTCCTGATAGAGTCAGACGCTTGGTAACCGTCGCTTCTAGTCCTAAATTTTCACAAGACCAAGATTGGCCAGGCATTCAACCTAGGGTGCTACAACAGTTTATTGATTCATTAGCGGGCGACTTTAAAACCACCATAGAGCGCTTTTTGGCGGTTCAAGCAATGGGAAGCGAATCGGCGCGACAGGATATTAAGGCATTGAAAACGTGGCTGGCAGAAAAACCGTTACCTGACCCTAAGGCATTAGCAGATGGCCTGACTATTTTGCAACAAGATGATTTACGAACCCAGTTAGGGGGATTAGAGATGCCATTTTTAGCAATGTTTGGAAAATTAGACCGTCTCGTTCCTATTGATGTGGCGCAACAAGTGACGTTATTAGCGCCGGACAGTGAAATCTATGTCTTTGAAAAGGCGTCACATGCGCCGTTTGTAACCGATAAAGAGCAGTTCTCGGCGCAGCTTATTCACTTTTGTTTGGTGTAAATAAGTAATAATTGCTGTAAAAATAGCCGATTTTGAGCGATAATTAGCTCAGATATTAGGCGAGAATTTAGCCATGAACATACAGTCCGCATTTAGCATTGGTGTTGAAGGATTTCAACGAGCGCAGCAGCAGGTAACGCAAAGTGCGTCTAACATTGCTCAGCAAACGATTGATAGCGCCAACGCGAACGGTAATGCTGGTATTGTGCAAGACGCGCAAACAAGTGCGACATTGCTGCCGGCAGATCGCACCCAACAATCTGTGGTGACTGAGCTCGTTAATTTAACCGTGGCGGAACATCAAGCCAAAGCATCCGCTAAGACTATTTCAGCCGCGGATGAGATGATAGGAAGTATTATTGACATAAAAGTGTAGTAAACGTTTTGCGAGCAGGGGTTTAACTCAGATTTTCGGGTTAAGCATAACGAATTTAGTTACATCTAGGAGCAGTGGACATGAGGAAATTATCATGAATATGAATGTTCAATTGCCCCCTATGGTGCCGATGTCGTTGCAGCCGCAGCAAAATGTGACACGCCATGAAAACCGCTATCGCGAGCTGGTTCCGCAATTATCTAAAACCGAGCCGTACAAAGCCGAAACGGAAGTAGGCTCGGAAAAAGACAAATCTAAAGTTAGCCAGCAGCAAGCTGGTAGTACCCATTCAACTGAAGCGCAAAATTCTGATATTCGTACCGTTCAAGGTAAAGAGCAGGGTGAAGGACAAGGCTCAGAGCAGCAGCCTAATCAGCAGCAGGCTTCTGATCAGCAAGATAATAAAGGCGAAGGCAATCAGGCAGCTGGTCAACTAACACCACAAGAGCAAAAGATAGTTGACTCTCTTGAAAGCCGTCATAATGAAGTTGTCATTCATGAACGTGCGCATGCCAGCGTCGGTGGGCAACATGCCGGCCAACCTAACTATGGTTATGAAAATGGTCCCGATGGCAAACGCTATGCGGTATCTGGTGAAGTACCAATCAGTGTATCGCCAATCGCAGGTGATCCTCAAGCGACGATTCAAAAAATGCGTCAAGTTCGCTCTGCAGCGTTAGCACCGCAAAGTCCTTCTGTTGCCGACAGAAGAATTGCAGCCGAAGCGACTCGTCAGCTTAATGCTGCTTATTCAGAGTTGGCGGCTAGTCAAAAAGTAAAAAGCACAAGTACGGATGCTGGCGAAGGTGATAACGAGAGTCAACCTTCACGTGTTGGCTCGAGTGCAGCAGATACTCAAACGTTAAAAAGTGAAGATATTTACTCATTTAATCCGAGTAACAAATACGGCCCTATTGCTCGCTCTGAGCAAGCCATGCAAACCGATAGGGCAATAGAGCAACGCTATTTTGGCTCTGTTGTGGCAAATGAGCGTCCCGCACTGCGCGCTTCCATTTAGCCGCTACTTCCTCGCGCGACTAAACAGCCCATACATGATCTCCCCATGACCGAGGATCCTATTCAAGTAGGAGCTGAGCTTGCTCAGCGAACATCACAAATTCCCTGAGCAAGCTCAGCTCCTACAAAAACACGAAGCAACAAGTTCAACCTACAAGGAGAATAAGTGATTCTGCGATAAATTTTTTGCGATGAATCACTTTAGGTAAATCGCCCTGTGATCAGGGCTCATAAGGCTTACACCACATCGAGTAGGAGCAGAATTTATGCTGCGAATCAGCTGTCGCTAGCGTTTTTGTTTGGCCTTGCTAAACGCATCAGCAAAAGCATTGTTTAATGGCGCAGCCGGTTTTTGTGGCTGACGAGCCTTTGGTGCGCTCGCTTTAGGTTGATGATTGTTGTTTTTAGCAGAACGACTCCCTGTTGAGTTGTTGTTTTGCTCTACGGCTTGGTCTAGCTTCATGGTTAAGGCAATGCGCTTGCGTTGCACGTCTACTTCAACCACTTTTACTTTGACGATTTGTCCTGCCTTTACTACTTCACGAGGATCTGAAACAAACTTATTGCTCAAGGCTGAAATGTGTACCAAACCATCTTGATGGACACCAACATCAACAAAAGCGCCAAAGTTGGCCACGTTGGTCACCACGCCTTCTAAGATCATTTCAGGCTTTAAGTCATTAATGGTGTTTACGCCGTCTTTGAAGGTGGCGGTTTTAAACTCGGGGCGCGGATCGCGTCCAGGCTTATCGAGCTCTTTGATAATATCCGTCACCGTGGGTACACCGAACTCTTCACTGGCATAGGCTTGCGGTTGAATGGTGCTTAACAGTGCGCTATTACCCATTAAGTTTGTGATATCCTGCTTGATATCTTTAAGCATCGCTTTAACTACTGGGTAGGCTTCGGGGTGCACCGCTGAGGCATCAAGTGGGTTTTTACCACCGCGAATGCGTAAGAAACCAGCACATTGCTGAAACGCTTTTGGCCCTAAACGTGCGACTTTTTTCAGCTGTGAACGGTCAACAAAAATGCCATTCTCATCCCGGTAGTCGACAATGTTTTGCGCCAGAGTGGGGTTTAACCCTGCCACATGGGTAAGTAACGCGGCAGACGCACTATTCACATCAACGCCAACAGCGTTCACACAATCTTCGACCACACCATCCAGTTTTTTCGCTAATAATGATTGGTTTACATCGTGCTGATATTGGCCAACCCCAATGGCTTTTGCTTCAATTTTCACTAATTCGGCCAAAGGGTCTTGTAAACGACGGGCAATGGAAACGGCGCCGCGGATAGACACATCAAGTTCGGGGAATTCTTTTGCGGCCAGTTCAGATGCAGAGTAAACCGATGCACCGGCTTCACTCACCATAATTTTGGTGAGCTTCAGTTCCGGCTTCGCTTTGATTAACTCTGCGACCAGTTGGTCGGTTTCGCGTGATGCGGTGCCGTTACCTATACTGATCAGTTCAACTTTATATTGCTGACATAATTTAGCTAATTCACTGAGCGAACCTTGCCAATCTTTACGTGGCGCATGAGGATAAATAGTACTGTATGCTAATAATTTACCTGTGCCATCCACCACTGCAACTTTAACCCCTGTACGCAAGCCTGGGTCTAACGCAAGCGTGACTTTCGGGCCACCGGGAGCGGCCATTAATAAATCATTTAGATTTTTGGCAAACACATTGATAGCTTCAATTTCTGCCGCTTCACGTAGATTCGAAATCAATTCATTCTCTAACTGCATCAATAGTTTAATGCGCCAAGTCCATTGCACCACGGTTTTTAACCAAGGGTTGCAAGTGAGTTGATTCACTTGCATGTAGCGGGCAATCAAGGTTTCCCCTGTGCTGGGCAAGGTTTTATCTTCACGCTCTGGGTCGGCGTTTAAACTGAGTTGCAGTATTCCCTCATTGCGTCCACGTAAAATAGCGAGAGCGCGGTGTGATGGGATCTGGCTGATTTTTTCACTGTAAGCAAAATAATCTTTAAATTTGATGCCTTCTTGTTCTTTGCCTGCAATCACTTGGGCGTCTAAGGTTGCGTTATGTTGCAAATAAGAGCGCACTTGGCTGATCAGTTCGGCATCTTGTGAATAACGCTCCATAAGAATGTATTTTGCGCCCTCTAACACGGCTTTGGTATCGGGGTAGTTTTTTTCGGGGTTAAGATAAGCGCTTGCTTGGTTTTCTGGATCAAGTGAAGGCTGTGTTAATAGCATATCTGCAAGGGGCTCTATACCTGCCTCAATCGCCATTTGACCTTTAGTGACACGCTTTTGCTTGTAGGGTAAGTACAAGTCTTCAAGGCGAGTTTTGGTATCCGCATCAAGCAGCAGCTGATGTAGCGCATCACTTAGCTTACCTTGCTCTTTTATGGTGCTAATAATACTGCTGCGTCTATCTTCTAGCTCGCGTAAATAAGTCAGCCTTTGCTCAAGAGTACGTAGCTGGCCATCATCAAGGCCGCCGGTGACTTCTTTACGGTAACGCGAGATAAAAGGCACGGTTGCGCCTTCATCTAATAGTTGTACGGCGGCGTTGATTTGTGCGGTGCTAGCACCAATTTCTTGAGCGATTGTATTATGAATAGAATGCATTGTTTTCTCAGCGTTTAAAATTTGGGAAAGCGAGGGGATTCATCAAAGATCGTAATCTATTTTATTGATATACCAAGTCTTCTCACCCGAAGGGGTGTGGACTATGGCTTCGTCATCAACGGATTTTTTTAGCAGCGCTCGCGCCATTGGCGAGTCGATGGAAATGTAGTCTTTGCGGCCATAAATTTCATCGGGGCCGACTATTTTAAAGTTCAGCGTTTCACCTGCATCGTTTTCAATATTAACGATGGCACCAAAAAATACTTTTCCTTGCTGCTGAGGTGATGGGGTAACGATGGTGAGCTCTTCGATGCGCTTGCGCAGGAACCGGACTCGTTTATCAATTTGCCTTAAAACGCGTTTATTTTCTTTATAGTCGGCGTTTTCAGAACGATCGCCCAAGCTGGCTGCCCATGCTACTTTTTGCGTGATTTCTGGGCGGTATTCGCGCCATAGATGATCGAGTTCGGCTTCTAACTTTTTCATGCCTTCTGGCGTAATGAGATTTGTCTTCAATCTTGTAATTCACCATGCTGTCGATTGCTTGCGCTCTTTATAGCGTCTATGGCTAGTTTTTTAAAGTCTAGCGATGCAAATAAGCGAGGGGTGAACGACTATGTGTTGCGCAGGATTGATGAAAGGCATGAAAAGCGGGACTCATGGTCCCGCATTCATTTGCTGATTAAGTGAAGCTTAAAGTTGTGGTCCGGCGGCTACCAGTGCTTTTCCTTCCTCGTTGTCAGTGTACTGCGCAAAATTATTGATAAACAGTTGTGCCAAATTCTCTGCTTTAGCGGTCCATTGTTCTGCTGATTCATAAGTGTCTCTAGGATCTAAAATCGCAGGATCTACGCCGGGCAAAGCGGTTGGCACCGCCAAGTTAAAGATTGGAATCGTTTTCGTTTCCGCTTTGTCAATCGAGCCGTCTAAGATGGCATCGATGATGGCGCGGGTATCTTGAATCGAAATTCGCTTACCTGTGCCATTCCAGCCTGTATTAACTAAATATGCTTCCGCGCCTGCCGCTTCCATTCGTTTCACTAGCTCTTGGCCGTATTTGGTTGGGTGCAGCGTTAAAAACGCCGCGCCAAAACAAGCCGAGAAAGTCGGAGTTGGTTCGGTAATGCCGCGCTCTGTACCGGCTAACTTGGCGGTAAAACCAGATAAGAAATGATATTTAGTCTGCTCTTTGGTGAGTTTAGACACCGGCGGTAGTACGCCAAAGGCATCTGCCGTTAAAAATATCACTTTGTTAGCGTGGCCCGCTTTAGATACCGGCTTAACAATGTTATCTATGTGGTAAATGGGGTAGCTAACACGGGTGTTTTCGGTTTTACTGCCATCATCATAATCGACTGTTTTATCGTCGCGCACGGTTACATTTTCAAGTAATGCGTCACGTTTAATGGCTTTGTAAATATCCGGCTCGGCTTCTAAACAAAGGCGGATGGTCTTGGCATAACAACCACCCTCAAAGTTAAACACGCCTGAGTCATCCCAACCGTGCTCATCGTCACCAATTAAGGCGCGTTTAGGATCCGTTGATAAGGTGGTTTTACCGGTGCCTGAAAGACCAAAGAATATAGCTGTGTCGCCATTCGTGCCTACGTTGGCAGAGCAATGCATTGATGCCATGCCGCGCAGTGGCAGCAGGTAATTCATCATGGCAAACATGCCTTTTTTCATTTCACCGCCGTACCAAGTACCGCCGATAATTTGCATTTTTTCGGTGAGGTTAAAGGCGATAAAGTTTTCAGAATTGAGGCCGTGTTGTTGCCAATTTGGGTTGGTGGTTTCCGAACCATTTAACACCACAAAATCGGGTTCAAACTCAGCCAACTCATCAGCGCTAGGGCGGATAAACATATTGGTTACGAAGTGTGCCTGCCATGCGACTTCCACAATAAAGCGCACTGCAAGGCGGGAATCTTTGTTAGCGCCACAGAAGGCATCAACAACAAACAAGCGTTTATTTGATAGCTCTTTGACTACTAAGGATTTTAGATCTTGCCAGACTGCTGGGGTGATGGGCTTGTTATCGTTCTTTCCTTGATCGGACCACCAAATCGTATCGCGAGTAACATCATCTTTAACGATATATTTGTCTTTTGGTGATCGCCCTGTAAAAATCCCTGTGTCCACCGCGACAGCACCTGACTCGGTTACAACTCCACGTTCAAAGCCTACTAGGTCGGGCTTCGTTTCTTCGACAAACAAGGTTTCGTAAGAAGGGTTATGCAACACTTCTTTTACACCTTGAATGCCGTATTTAACTAAATCTTGCGCACTTAATAGAGTTCTTTCCGCGTCGATAACTGTCATATTTATCTCCAAGGTTACTTTTTAGTTTGTTCATTAATTATTCTATTACTTTAAAAATAGAATAATGGGATAAGCTTCAAACTTAAGAGTAAAGTGTTGTGATAAATACAAATGCCTGTTAATTTTTTCGGTTTTACCTAGTGTTTTGTTTCATTGTTCTGTGTTGATGGGGCTTTGGTGGTGAATAATGCTTCCACGTCTACAGCATCGAAATGGTAAGCAGTGCGACAATATTCGCAATCCATATCGATTTGACCTTTCTCTTGCAGAATATCAAGCAGCTCACTTTTCTCGACCGATAACAAGGCTCCTTCACACTTTTCTCTTGAGCATCCACATTCAAAAACAATGGCTTGCGGTTCAAAAATACGAACTGTTTCTTGGTGATATAAGCGGTATAGCAAGGTTTCCGCGTCTAGGCCAAATAGCTCATCGTCTTTTAAAGTCTCAGCCAACGTTGTGACATGGCTAAATTCAGCTTCATGTTCTTCTTTCGCTGTCGGCAGCTTTTGTAATAATAGACCAGCTGCCATTTTTTGGTCGTTATAAACGCCTGTTTTTAAGATAAGTTTGGTGGCTAATTGTTCTGACTGGGCAAAGTAGTTTTCTAAGCTGTCGGTTAATGAGTTGCCAACCAATTCAACCACGCCTTGATAGCGCTCTCCCTCATTTGGCGTGATGGTGATCAATAGGAAGCCTTTACCGACCATCTCGGTTAGATTGGCATCGTCTGCGGGAGTGGATTTATAGCGTGCTACGCCACGTAAGGCTTGATTATGATCACCGTTAATGGCTGCTAAATGCACCGGACCATCACCTTGCAATTGCACGTTGATATGACCTTCAAATTTAAGTGTGGCGGTTAATAAGCTGGTGGCAACAAATAATTCACCAACCAAGCGTTCAATTGCGGCTGGATAGTGGTGGTTACGCAGTACATCTTGGTAGCTCTGGCTAAGTTGTACGAGTTCGCCACGTACATCGTAATCTTCAAATAAGAAACGGTGTAGGTGGTCTAATAACGGTTGTGTTGGTGCTTGGTCCATGGGAACTCCAAAAAATTAGTTATCACTGCGCTGTGATTTTACTTTTATTAATTCTCTGCGCTGCTTTTTGTCCGGCCGGCGATCTGGGTGCGGGGCATGCAGTGCACTTAGCTTTCTTAGCTCAGCATGCTGAGCCCTTAAGGCGATACTGGCCTCGGTTTCTTCGTATAGTAGTTGTGCTTGAGGCGCACTTTTACGTTGGCCTTCAACTTTTAGCACCACAACTTCCTTATTATCATGACCTTGGCGAACGGTAATCGTTGCGCCAACCTCAACCAATCTACTCGGTTTGGTGCGTTGGCCATTATACTGCACTTTTCCGCCTTGGATCACGTCTCTGGCAAGGCCGCGAGTTTTAAAAAACCGAGCCGCCCATAACCATTTATCAAGGCGCACGGCATCTTGTTCTGACATTGGAGTATCTCGTTGTCGTTAAACTTATTATGTTTAAGATATGGTGGCGGTAACAGTTTTTATCAAGTCTCATCGTTGTGGCTGTTTTTTGCTTTCGTCATCGTGTTACACTCGCCACCATTAAATAGTGCATTGTATTTACTGTAATGTGATGCGTGTAGCTTATATATTTGGACTTAACAAGGCAGAATCGAGTATTTAGTATGTATAGTGAGGGCTAAGAATATTGCCCATCTCTCATAACCCGGTTTTTATACTTGAGTGAGACACTCGCCGCGGGCTAGTATGCCCTTTATCGGCAGGATGCTGTGTTGTTATAAATTAGGAATGTAGTAATGGATAAGTTCTCCGGTGTACTGATGCGCCTGAGCGGCTTGCCCCAGCAAAAGCTTTCATCTATCGCTTTTTATTCTTTGCTGGTGCTGCTCTGTTATCAGTTAGCCAATTTAACCTGGATGGTGATGCCTTCAGGTTCTACAAAATCGACGCCTTGGCGTCCAGCCCCAGTTGCACAGCAGGGGAGTAGTCATCAAGGTATTAACTTGACTGCTATTACTGCGTTGCATTTATTCGGTGAATTTAATAAAAAAGTCGCCCCTCCACCGGTTGCTGCTAAGCCAAAGGTTGCCCCTAAAACTAAGCTCAATGTTAAGTTGACCGGCGTGCTCGCTTCTACCGTGCCGCAAAATGCTATTGCGATTATTGAAGATCGCGGCAGGCAAGATACCTACTTCATCGGTAATAGCATTGGTAATACTGGTGCAGTGTTAAAAGAAATCAAATTTGACCGGGTTATTTTAGAGTATCGCGGAGATTTACAAACCTTGATGCTTGATGGTGAGACTTATGTGACCAATCAAAATTCGTCAAGTCAGCCGTCAGCGCCGAGAGCTGAATCTCAAACGGTGCGAGAAGCCCCTGTAAAGCTCGATCTCAACCGGGCAGAATTATTGGCTAACCCAAGTAAAATTACTGATTTTATCTCTATCTCGCCGGTACGAAACCAAGGCGCTCTTATTGGCTATCGTATTAACCCTGGCCGAGACGCCACTATATTCCAAAGCGCGGGGTTACAAGCAAACGATCTCGCCGTTAGCCTCAATGGCATTGACTTAACTGACATGCAGCAGTCGATGAGTTTAATGCAAGAGTTTCCTACTATGCGTGAAATGACGCTATCGGTAGAGCGCGATGGCCAAATTCACGATTTATATTTTAGTCTGCCCGAATAATAAGAAAGTTGGAGCAAGTAAGAATTATGAGAATTTCAGGGACCCGGCGTAAACTAAGCGCCCTTTGTGCAGGATTGCTATTAGCCGTAAGCGCTAACATTTCTGCTGCTGAATATTCAGCCAGCTTTAAGGGCACAGACATCAACGAGTTTATTAATATCGTTGGTAAAAACCTCAATAAAACCATCATTATCGAGCCCTCAGTTCGCGGTAAAATAAACGTCCGTAGTTACGATCTGCTTAATGATGAACAATATTATCAATTCTTCCTTAACGTACTTGATGTGTACGGTTTTGCTGTTGTCGAAATGGACAATGGGGTAATGAAAGTGATCAAGGCTAAGGATGCCAAAGTATCTGCTATCCCAGTGGTTGACGGTGCCAATCCGGGCAAGGGCGATGAGATGGTCACGCGGGTGGTGCCAGTACGTAACGTATCGGTACGAGAGCTCGCTCCTTTACTGCGTCAGCTAAATGACAACGCCGGTGGTGGTAACGTGGTTCATTACGACCCTTCTAACGTTATTATGATCACGGGCCGTGCCGCGGTTGTTAATCGTTTAGTGGAAATTGTACGTCGCGTTGACAAAGCAGGTGATGAAGAGGTTGATATTGTCCGCCTTAAATTTGCTAGTGCTGCAGAAATGGTGCGCATTTTAGAGTCTATTCAAAAGCCTGGCGATGGTAAAACCAACATGCCAAACATGCTTAAGCCACGAATGGTCGCGGATGAACGTACTAACTCCATTATTATCAGCGGTGAGCCGCAAGCGCGTAAACGCGCGGTGCACTTAGTTAAGCAGCTTGATAGTGAATTAGAAACCAGTGGTAACACGCGCGTTTTCTATCTTAAGTATGCTAAAGCTAAAGAAATGGTCGATGTGCTCAACGGCGTTAGTAAATCCATTGAAGGTGAAGTGAAGAGTGCTAATGGCGCAGCTGCTGGTGGCTCAAATAATAAGCAATCGAACTTGAATATCGAAGCCCATGAAGGCACTAACGCGATTGTTATTACGGCGCAGCCTGATGTGATGGGCTCGTTAGAAGCGGTTATTCGTCAACTCGATATTCGCCGTGCCCAAGTGTTGGTTGAAGCCATTATTGTGGAAGTGGCAGAAGGTGACGGAATTGGCCTTAGCGTGCAATGGGCAACCCTTGCGGGTGGTGGTACGCAATTTAATACCAATGGCGCGTCATTAAGTGAAATTGCGGCTGGAGCTTATCAAGCGAGGCCAGAAAAAGGCTCGACCATCATTGATGGTGATAAAACGACAGTTAACCCTGAAACTAAAGGTGATGTAACATCATTAGCGAGCGTACTGAGCAAAGTGAGCGGCATGGCGGTAGGTTATGCGTCTAATGATTGGGGCGTAGTGCTACAAGCTTTAGCTAGTTCAAAAGGCTCGAATATTCTTGCCACGCCAAGTATCACCACGCTGGATAACCAAGAAGCCAGCTTTATTGTCGGTGATGAAGTACCCGTTAAAACAGGCTCTGCGGCCAGTGGTAACAACGACAACCCGTTTACTACCATTGAACGTAAAAAAGTGGGTATTCAGCTAAAAGTAACGCCACAAATCAACGAAGGTGATGCAGTACAGTTGGTTATTGAACAAGAAGTCTCTAACGTAAACGGTAATACTGGCGTCGATATTACGTTCGCGACCCGTGCCGTTAAAACAACGGTACTTGCAGATAGCGGCGATACCATTGTTATCGGTGGTTTAATCGATGAGAAAGTAGATGAATCAGTCGAGAAAGTGCCATTACTGGGTGACATTCCTTACCTTGGTAATTTATTTAAATCGACCAGTAGCAGCACCTCAAAGCGTAACTTGATGATCTTTATTCGTCCGACCATTATTCGTGACAGTAATAAAATGGCGAGCTTAAGCTCTCGTAAGTACAGCCTAATGCGTGCTGTACAACTACAGCAGCAAGCACAAGGTGTTAATTTAATGCCTAATACCGATGTGCCGGTGTTGCCTGAATGGGGCCAAAGTCCAGAGATTAACCCTGAAGTGTTCGACTTCACCAAGAAAAAACGTCGTGCGCCAGAAGCCAGCAGTAATTAAGGATGCAGTCGATGGAAACGCCGCTTATAGATGAAAAAGCCATTGCTGACGAAGTGCCTCATTTCGATGAGCTTGACTCTTCGTCTAAGCTACTGCCTTTTGCCTTTGCAAAAAATCATGGGGTCGTTTTTTGTCAAACTAATGGCCAAGCTAAGGTGTTTTGCAAAGCGGACGCTAAGCCTGAGATTTTCCTCGAAATTCGTAGGCAAATGGGAAAACGTTTTAGCATTAACATCTTAGCTGATGATCTGTTTGAGCAAACATTAACGCAAACCTATCAGCGCGATTCTTCGCAAGCACGCCAGCTGATGGAAGACATAGGTAACGAAGACTTTTTTACTTTGGCAGAAGAGTTACCGGATAACGAAGACTTACTTGAAGCAGACGACGATGCACCGATCATCAAGTTGATCAACGCCATGCTCAGCGAAGCGATTAAAGAAGGCGCGTCGGATATTCATATTGAGACATTTGAAAAAACCCTCATTATTCGTTTTCGTATTGATGGTGTTTTACGCGAAATTCTTAAGCCGCAACGTAAACTGGCATCACTGCTAGTGTCACGTATTAAAGTCATGGCGAAGTTAGATATTGCTGAAAAGCGGATCCCGCAAGATGGCCGTATTGCCCTGCGTATCGGTGGTCGTGCGGTCGACGTGCGTGTGTCTACGATGCCGTCAAGTCATGGTGAACGTGTGGTATTGCGTTTATTAGATAAAAACGCGGTTAAGCGTATGTCTGAATTAAACATGACGGCGAAAAACAGTGAAATCTTGACAGATTTACTGCGCAAACCTCACGGTATTATCTTAGTTACTGGCCCTACGGGCTCGGGTAAAAGTACGACTTTGTATGCTGGTTTATCCGACATAAACTCAAAAGACCGTAACATTCTGACGGTTGAAGACCCGATTGAATACCTACTAGAAGGTATCGGTCAAACCCAAGTAAATACTAAGGTTGATATGACCTTTGCGCGAGGTTTACGTGCTATTTTACGTCAAGATCCTGATGTGGTGATGATAGGTGAAATACGTGACTTAGAAACGGCGCAAATTGCGGTTCAAGCCAGTTTAACGGGTCACTTAGTATTATCAACTTTGCATACCAATACGGCCATCGGCGCATTAACTCGGATGCAAGACATGGGGGTAGAGCCCTTCTTATTATCTTCTTCTTTATTGGGCGTGTTGGCTCAGCGACTGGTGCGAACCTTATGTCCAGATTGCCGCGAACCACATTTAATGACAGATAAAGAAAAGTCCATGCTCAACATGCCGATTGAAGATCCCATTCAAGTGTTCAGAGCCAATGGTTGTGAAGCGTGTAACTTCTCAGGCTATAAAGGTCGAACCGGCATTTACGAGTTGTTAGTGATGGATGATGACGTGCGCAATGCTATCCACGATGGCGCGAGCGAACAACAAATTGAAAAAATTGTGCGCCAGCACACCCCAAGCATTCGCAGTGATGGCTTGTCGAAAGTTCGCGAAGGTATCACCACGATAGAAGAAGTGCTTCGTGTGACCAGAGAGGGCTAGCAAAGTGGCAACGTTTGAATATAAAGCGCTAGACAAAAAAGGCAAACAAAAGAAAGGCTTGCAAGAAGCTGATACGGCCCGCCAAGTACGCCAAATTTTGCGCGACCGAGGCTTAACCCCTATCGAGGTGGTGGCTGCTGCAGAGCAAGCTAAAAAAGAGAGCAAAGGTGGGTTTTCGTTTAAGCGTAAAATTTCTACGCCAGAGCTCGCCCTGATGACCCGTCAGCTATCTACCTTAGTCGCATCCTCCATGCCGATTGAAGAATGTCTTAAAGCCGTGGTAGAGCAAACCGATAAGCCGAAAGTAAAATCCATGCTATCGTCAGTGCGTAGTCGCGTGTTAGAAGGCTACACCTTGGCGGGCAGTATGGCTGAGTTTCCGCATATTTTTGATGACCTATTTTGTGCCATGGTTGCAGCCGGTGAAAAAGCGGGGCATTTAGAATTAGTATTGGATCGTCTGGCCGATTACACCGAACAACGCCAGCAAATGCGCAGCAAATTAATGCAGGCGATGATTTATCCGTTGATGTTGACCTTGGTTGCAGTTGGCGTGGTGTCAATCTTACTGACCTCAGTAGTGCCGCAAGTGGTGGGGCAGTTTGAGCATATGGGGCAAGATCTTCCTGCCTCGACCTTATTCCTTATTGCCAGTAGTGACTTTTTACGCGACTACGGTTTATTTATTGTGAGTGGCATCGCCTTAAGTCTGTTTGGCCTGAAGCAATATCTTAAAAATCCTAATAACCAGCTTAAGTTTGATCGCATGTTATTAAAGGTGCCTGTTGTCGGCAAGGTGAGTCGAGATTTAAACACGGCTCGTTTTGCACGTACCTTAAGTATTCTTAATGCCAGTGCGGTGCCGCTATTAGAGGGGATGAAGATAGCGGGTGAAGTACTCAGTAATTTATATGCCCGCGCTAAAGTGGGTGAAGCCACTGAATTTGTGCGTGAAGGTACCAGTTTGGGCGCGGCATTAGAAAACACCAAATTGTTCCCACCGATGATGTTACATATGATTGCCAGCGGTGAGCGCAGTGGTGAATTAGATCAAATGCTGGAGCGCTCAGCAGATAACCAAGATAAGCAATTTGCAGCTCAGGTAAATATGGCGTTAGGCGTATTTGAGCCAGCACTAGTCGTTAGCATGGCGGGAGTGGTATTGTTTATTGTGGCTGCGATATTACAGCCAATGTTAGCGCTTAATAATATGGTGGGAGGGTAACCTCGCATCTATTTTAATCGCTGTTTTTGATTTAGTTTCGTTTAACCCTTAGCTGGCATTAATGCCATTTTTATAGAGAGTGTTGTCATGAGAGTACAGAACAAGCAGCAAGGTTCCCAACCAGGTTCACAACAAGGTTTTACTTTACTTGAGGTGATGGTTGTTATCGTTATTTTGGGCGTGTTGTCAGCCATGATTGTACCTAACTTGCTAGGTAATAAAGAGAAAGCAGACCAGCAAAAAGTTGTGTCAGACATTGTTGCGCTAGAAAACTCACTGGATATGTACAAGCTGGACAACAGCCGCTACCCAACCACAGATCAAGGCTTAGAAGCGCTAGTCAGCAAACCAGCCGGCTCTCCTGAGCCACGTAACTACCGCGATGGTGGTTACCTTAAACGTTTACCTAACGATCCTTGGGGTAGCCCTTACTTGCTAACTAGCCCAGGTGAAAAAGGCAATATTGATGTTTTCTCTGTTGGTCCTGATGGTGAAGAAGGTACCGATGATGATATCGGTAACTGGAACATGGACGACTTAAACTAAATGAAACCGGGTTACCAAGCACCTTTAGCAAGACCGCTAAAGTCAGCCATGGCTGGCTTTACTTTGCTGGAAATAATGTTGGTAATCATGTTAATGGGCTTGGCATCTACCGCGGTTGTGATGACCATGCCCAGTAACTCAGGGTATAAGTCCCTTAAATTAGAAGCGCAGCGTTTAGCTGGGTTTATTGAAGTGATGAGCGACCAAGCGTTAATGACATCTCGCGAGCTGGGCATAGTGGTTGAAGAACAACGTTATCAGTTTGTCTTTTATGATGTTGCTAAAAAACGTTGGTTTCCGTTACCGCCGGGTAAATTTAATACTGAGGTAGCACTGCCTGAAGACATGAAGGTGGCGCTCACGCTTTCTGGTTTTGTTTGGGATGATAGGGATGAGCAAGAAGAGCTATTTGAAGACGAAAGCGTGTTTGATGAGCCCGAGGAAATTATCATCCCACAAATTCATATCATGTCGAGTGGTGAGATAACGCCATTTGTGATGCGCTTTAGTCCAACTGATGAAGACAATAAGTTGTGGATTGAACTGCAAGTGAAAATGACAGGTGAGCTGGCTATTAATGAGGCGCCTGAAGAATGAATAAACATATCTCTTTAACCAAACAAGCGGGTATGACGTTACTTGAAGTGATGGTCGCCTTAGGTGTTTTCGCCTCGGCCGGTCTGGCGGTGATGAATACTGCCAGTGAGCATGTGCGCAGTTTGAGTTATTTACAGGAAAAAACTTTTGCTACTTGGGTTGCTAGTAATCAATTGACCCAAGTAACCCTTGAAAAGCGCTGGCCGGGGGCTTCTTGGGTGAAAGGATCAGAAGAAATGGCTGGACAAACTTGGTACTGGCAATGGAAAGGGGTGGAAACCGCGGATCCAAATTTTAAGGCCCTCGACATCGAAGTGTCTCTGGACGACAAAATGGATGTCGCTATTGCAACCGCTCGAACTTACGTTGGCCGTTAAGATGAGATTAACGCAGCGTGGCTTTACTTTACTTGAGATCCTGATCGCCATCGCGGTGTTTTCAGTACTGAGTTTAGCGGCATATCAAGTGTTACAAGGTGTGATGCGTAGCGATAAAATTTCATCAGAGCACACTGAAAAATTAAAACAAATGCAGCGTGCGATGCTAATTATCGAGCGCGATATGACGCAAATGGTGGCTCGTACCACGCGTAATGGCGCTGAGCCCAATGGGGCTTTGCTCCGTGCGGGTAAGTATATTGCTGAATCAGAAAGTGATGGCATTGATTTTGTGCGCTTAGGTTGGTCAAATCCTCAGGGACAGTTGCCCCGATCTAACTTAGTGCGCGTTGCCTATCGAATTAAAGAGAACAACTTAGAGCGACTGTACTTTTTATATCCAGACGCTGTGTCAGGGCAAGAGCCTGAAGTGCAAGTGCTAATAAAAGGTGTGAATAACTTAACGTTGCGTTATTGGGATAAGAGTTGGCAGGCCAGCTGGACTAATAAAGATAAATTACCTGCGGGCATCGCCATGGAATTCGACTTTGAAGATTACGGCGTGATTTCAAGGCTGTTTTTGACGCCAGAAGGCGAGGCGGTGAAAGCCAAGGTGCCACAAAACCCAGCACGTAATTCATCATCTAATAATACTAACTCAGCGAGTGGGGCTAATTCGACAACAGGTGGCAACTCGACCACAACAGGTGGTAACTCGACCACAGGTACAAACGGCCCTAATGGCGGTCCTGTCAATGGCGGGAGATCATAATGAAGCAGCTAACACAGATAAAACCTTCAGCTCAGCAGGGCGTTGCTCTGATCACAGTATTGCTGATCTTATCTGTGATGGTCGTCGTGGCGACTAATATGACCTCTCGGTTGCAAATGGAGTTGATGCGCACTCAAGGGCAGGTAATGAGTCAACGTGCCTATTGGTACGGCCATGCGGCCGAGGCGTTGGTTAAAATGACCCTAAAGAACGCCTTGAAAGATGATGATGTAGTGAGTTTAGATCAAGCCTGGGCCATGACGGGCATGAGCTTTCCCCTTGATGGCGGTACTATTTCTGGTGAAATTAAAGACCGACAAGGCTGCTTTAATCTTAATGCCTTAGATGCGCCTAACAAGCCTGATGGCCAACGGCCATTAATTGCTAACCAGTTTCAGGCGTTACTTGAAATTGTCGGCGTTGACGGTTATTACGCCGAGCAAATGACCGATTCGACTCGTGATTGGCTTGATGCCGATGATATTGCCATTAGTAGCCAGGGCGCCGAAGACAGTTTTTATCAAGGGCGCGGTGTTCCGCATTTGACCGCCAATGCCCCGATGGTTGATGTTTCTGAATTCAGAGCTATTCAGGCTGTGAGTGCCGGGGTGTATAAAAAATTAAAACCTTATTTATGTGTAGTACCCGATAAAAGTTGGTTGCTCAATGTTAATACTGTGCCAGCTGACCAACCACAGATTTTCCAAGCACTATTTACCCCGATGCTTAGTGAAGATCAGGCACAAACGTTACTTGATGATCGGCCACAAAATGGCTGGGAGAATAAGGAAGAGTTCTTAGCCTCATCATCCCTCGCTGGCTTAACTATCAGCGATGAAGTGAAAGCACAAATTGATGTGAAAAGTCAGTATTTTGAATTAGAAGGCATCGCCGAATTTGATGAAACACAAGTCGCCTTACAGGCCTTGTTTCAAGCCAGTAAAAAAGAAGTTAAGACGCTTAGACGTCAATATGGAGGCGTTCAGTGAGTGAACGATTAGTAGTTCGATTAGGCAGTGAAGCCAACCACGGAATTGACTGGCTTGTTTGGTCGAGTAGTGAGCAAGAAATCATCGCATCTGGGCAACTTAATAATGCCCAGCAGCTGTCGCAGTTAAACGAAAAAGCCGGTGGCCGGCCGGTGATTGTATTATTGCCGGTTGCCGATGTATTACTCACCCAGGTAGAAGTACCCGGTAAGTTAACGCGGCAGCTGCAGCAAGCCTTGCCTTACATGGTAGAGGAAGAGCTCGCAACCGACGTCGACAAATTGCATTTTACGGTGCTTAATTGCAGTGATGGCATGGCGCAATTAGCCGTGGTTGAAAAAGCTAAAATGGATAACTGGCTAGAATGGCTAGAAACTGCTCAACTTAAATGCCGTCAATTTTTGCCTGACGTATTAATGCTGCCTGCTCACGAAGATCAGTGGTCTGCGGTGCAAATGGGAGATGACTGGTTGATTCGTCAGGGACCATACCAAGGCTTTAGTGCTGACGAAAGCTTGTTGCCATTTTTAATGGAGAAATGGTTAGCACAGGATGAGCCAGTCACTGACGGCGATGCCGAAACTGGCGCGCAAGTGATCCAAGCTTATACACCGTTACCTGAAAACGTGGCGGGTAATTGGCAGTTAAATACGCCAGAGTTGCCGATGCAATTACTCGCACAAGGTGCCTTGGCGAGTAACATTAACTTGTTAGTTGGCGAATATCAGCCACAAAAAGAATACTCTAAGAACTGGTTGTTATGGAAACGAGTTGGTATTGCCGCAGCGGCATGTTTACTGTTGGCGGTTGTGTCTGCGGTATTATCGTTACAGCAACTAAAGCAAGAAAATGAACAACTCACTGCAGAAATTAAAGACATCTATGTCACTTTGTTTCCCGATGAGCAAAATATTCGTGAAGCCCGCATTAAAGCGCAGCTAAAGCGTCACTTGGCCAAATTAGAAAACCAAACCCAAGGTACCAACTTATTATCTATGTTGGCTCAAATCCAACCTGCCTTCAAGCAAGTGCCGGGTTTTAAACCAATGTCGCTGAAATATGAAGGTAAAGACAGTGAGATTAGGTTACAAATTAAAGCAAATACCTATGCTGAGTTTGAGAAATTTCAAAGCTTGCTTGATCCTAGCCTCAAGGTGCAACAAGGCGCGATGAGTAATCAAGATAATAAAGTGACAGGTACGTTAACTATCAGGGGGCAAGGATGAAAGATTGGTGGGAGAATCTGGCAACCCGTGAGCGTAACTTAGCTATTTTATCTGCGCTAGTGATCGTTGTGGGGGCTTTATATTGGGGCGTATTTCAGCCATTAAGCAATGCGTTGGCCAATGAGCAAACTCGGCTTAAAAGTAATCAGCAAACCTTGGTTTGGATGAAGTCAAAGGGTCAGGATATTGTTAACTTTCAGGCGCAAAATGCCAGTCAGGTGGGCAACGTAAATCTTAACCAGTTAATTGGTAATAGTGCGAGACAAAGCGGTATTACCATTAGCCGAATTCAGCCTAAGGGTGATGAGCTAGAAGTGTGGATTGACAATATTGAGTTCAATAAACTACTGAGTTGGCTTAAGCAACTGCAAGAGCGTCATGGGGTTGTTACCTTAAATACCGATTTAGCTGTAGGTGATGCGCCCGGCACCGTGAAAGTAAGACGTTTGCATTTAGGAGTTGCTGGATGAAAATTAAATTAAAGCCAGTTGTGATTTGCTTATTTCTGTATGGCTTGTTTTTGGTTTGTTTAATGCCAGCGAAGTGGGCGAGTCAGTTTATTCCACTTACTGCTGGCGTTGAGTTATCGGGCGTCTCTGGCACGGTTTGGCAAGGTCAAGCAGAGCAAGTGATGGTACGCGGTGAAAACATTGAAAAGCTGCAATGGCAGGTTAAGCCTTGGTCTTTATTTACCGCACGCTTAGCGGCCGACATTAAATTTGGTCGAGGTAAAGGTTTAGCTGGTAAAGGTGAGTTAGCTTATGGCTTAGATGGCGGTGAAGCCTCTGACTTAACTGTCACTTTGCCCGTACAACGGGTGCTTAAATACTTGCCCTTACCAATGCCGGTAGAAGCGCAAGGCTTACTGGATTTAAAAATTAAAACAGCCAGCCAAGGTCAGCCTTTTTGTCAGCAGTTAGATGGCTTTTTGTTTTGGACCGATGCCAGTGTTACAACGCCAATGGGTGAAGTGATTTTAGGCGATCCTAAAGTAAAATTAGAGTGTGAAAACGGTGGCTTGGCTGCGATCTTAGATCAGCAATCGGATCATCTAACCATCAGCATGAAGTCGTGGTTGCCCAACCAACAACAGTATCGTGTTGAAGGTGAAATTAAAGGCGGTAAATCTTTAGCGCCGGCGATTAGCCAAGCGTTAGATTGGATTGGCCCACAACAAGAAAATGGCAGCTACCGAATTAGCTTGTCGAATATTCCTAACTAGTTATCTCGGATAGCCGCTTCACAGCGGCTTTTTCGCGGCTTAAAAGCCGCTCCTACAAAAGCTCGATAACTTTACGCAGGGGCGGAATTTATTCTGCGAAAACGGCGGTTACCGTATTCGAGATATCAATATTGTTCTCACAAAAAATATGTTCTCACGTAGGAGCAGAGCTTGCTCTGCGAATATCACAAATTCCCTGAGTAAGCTCAGGTCCTACAAAAAATACGAATCAACAAGTACAACATACAAGTAACGAAATTTATTAAGTAAAAACAAGGCTCTATAAGCGCTCATTAAGGTTTAAGTTTGCTTAGCTCACCCTTGCTATTAAGCTGATAAGTGGTGAGGTCCTCCGCTAAGAACAACTCGCCGTGATAAAACCGCTTCGCTTCCTGCTGCAGGGTTCTAATTGAAAACTTCCCTTCACCGCCAAATCGCGCGCTAAAATGTGTCATCACTAGATTGGGCAAGGCGACTTGTTGGGCAAATTTAGCCAGCTGCATTGCACTACTGTGCATCGGTTCCGGCCCCACTTTATCGGCGATGGCTTGGGTATAGGTTGCTTCGTGGATCAACACATTCGCATTAGCAGCGGCTTGTTGCAGTAACTCGGGTTGATCGTTATCACCGGCGACAATAATGCTCCGCGCCTCATTGTCTAAACGCCAAAAGTCTCGGCCATTGATTAAGCTGCCATCGGCTAAGCACACCTGCTCGCCTTGTTGAATTTTTCCCCACAGAGGGCCTTTTTCGATACCGGCTTGGCATAGCTTCTCTTGGTCAAGTTGGTGAGCAATATTACGTTCAACAAAGTGCCAGGCATGGCAGGGTACGCGATGTGATAGTCTAATGGTTGAGACGGCAAAACCGGCGACCTCGATGTCTTGGTCGAGGCTTTCAACATCAACAAATTCAATTGGGTAGCACAAGTACGTATCGGTTAATTCAAGGGTTAACGGGATAAATTTAGCTAATGCAGCGGGTCCATAAATAGTAAGGGGCGCTTTGCGCCCAGTTAGCGATGCACTGGCCAGTAAGCCGACCAACCCAAAACAGTGATCGCCATGAACATGAGTGATAAATACAGCGGCCAAATTTGCCAGTGAGTAGGGCGCATGCAGTAATTGGTGCTGTGTGCCTTCGCCACAGTCAATTAAGCACCAGTTTTTTTCTCGCTTTAAACGTAATGCCAAGGCCGTTACATTACGTGCTTTCGTTGGTGTACCGGCACTGGTGCCGAAAAAGGTAAATTCCATCTCGTTGCTCACTTCTTTTGTTTACATCAACCCGAGTCCTGGATCAGCAAAATAGTTATTTTGCCTGCGTTTTTGCAGCACAAAATTTATGCTAATCAGCGGTTAAGCGCTGACCATTGAGTAAATAGCCATGTTTGTCGTAGGCGTCTGAGCCTGTTTTATCATCATAGTCTGTCACAACTAGGCTCTCGCGGTCGACATCTGCTAATACAATCGTAGGTGCATATTGTTGGCTCAGGTAAACGCGATGTTTATCTTTCATATAGCTGCGGCCCAAAAACTCAAAGCTAGCAGGATCTGAATCAGCTATCTTTTGTGAGTTATCAGCAATTAAGTCGTACACGCTGTTTTTATCAAAAGCGTAGTATTGTTCATTTTCATAAAGGGTAAAGCTGGCAATATCTGCCTCAGGTAAAATAATGGCATCTTCATAGTAAATATGGTGCTTGTCTTTGGCGACGGGGCCAAATAATACTGTAAAGCTTGCAAGATCAGCGCCAGCAACCAGCATGCTTTCACAATAGAGCCTCTCGCCATCGGTTAAATACGTTGCATGGCTGTCTTGGTGAAAAACTTTGGTCGTGCTTGGGTTAAGATTGAGAGGTGTGGCGTGATAAAAAACCTGATCTTTATCAGCCCAATAGTCATCGTTGTCGGCAAATAAGAGTTTAAAGCTCATCGCGTCGGCATCAGGTAGCGGTTGACCATGATAATAAACCCGCTCAGCATCGCGAGCATATTGTGAGCTGCGATAACTCGGCTCGTTATCAAATACACTAAACGACTCCGCGAGCGCGTCTGGAATAAGCTTGCCAGCGTAATAAACGTTTTGCTCTGTCACGCTGTACCCTGAATTTGATATGCCTTTCATTGTATTGATGACTAAGGTGCCATAGCTGGCATAAACCAGCACGAGGTTAAGAGGTATACCGATAATCATTAAATACTTAGACGGAATAAAAAACAGCGGCCAACCCATCAAACCATAAAGTAAAAATAGCGCACAAGGGTAGAGCAGTAAGCCAACCGTGCTATAGACGGTATTCGGATTATCGGTCGCACCAGGGCCGCCGAACAACATCACGCTGCTTATCCACATCATTGGCCAAAACAGCAGAGCCAGCGTGGTGAGTATTTGAAACGTGGTTAACATATTACTTCCTAGTATCGATTATCTATTTGAGAATCGTTAACACCCTTATTGAGCCTGCTGGGTTAAAGCGCTTTTGTTAGCTGCTTATTTCGGCATTATTTCACTAAAGTGGCTGATGGCTTGATGACGATGAAAGGTTTTCTGGCCTAATTGAGAGTCGGGTAAATCAATGGCGATTAAGTGTTTGATGCCAAAAGTCTTGGCGGCATCTAGAATTAATTCATTATCGTCAATAAACAAGGTGCGGGCTGGGTCAAAGCCAATACGCTGTTGCACTTGATGCCAGAGCTGTTGCTCTTCTTTAGGCTGGCCATATTCATGTGTTGAAATACAAGAGTCAAAAAATGCTACTAACCCGGTGTATTCATTTTTAAGGCGTACACCTTCTGGGTGTGCATTGGTTAATATATGACGCGCCTTATTGGCCTTAATGAGTTGCTTGAGAAACAGTTGCGCATCTTGTCGCCAGTTGATTTTATCGGCCACTTGGTGCTGCAGTTGGTAAATATCAAGCTCTAGGGCTTGGGTCCAAAAGTCGTAACAATACCAATGCATGCTATCGGCAACGTCTTGGTATTTTTGTGCCATTATTTGCTTAGCTTGTGGCAGTGAAATTTGCTGGTGGTCGGCATACGCTTGCGGAACAATATGATTCCAAAGCTGATTGTCATAGTGTAAATCCAACAAGGTGCCGTCCATATCCAGTAGTACTGTGTCTATCTCTTGCCAGTTGAGCATGGTGTTCCTTATAAATATCTGATATTAATGTTCTGTTATGGACAGCAGTGTAACTTTTCTTTTTCTAACAGGCGAGAAGATGGCGAAATCGGCAGAAAAACCTAAGATTATCAATGCAGAGATTGTTGCGCAAAGCCGCTTTTTTAAAGTGGAAGCATTGGATTTATGCTTTAGCAATGGCGAGCAACGCCGCTATGAGCGCATGAAAAGCAGCGGTCGTGGTGCGGTGATGATGGTGCCGATCCATAACAATGAAAGTCTGATTTTGGTGCGAGAATATGCCGCCGGCACTCATAGTTATGAATTAGGGTTTCCTAAAGGCCTAATTGATGAAGGTGAGCAAGCCGAGGTTGCCGCCAATCGAGAGCTAATGGAAGAAGCAGGCTTTGGGGCTAAACAATTTTACCCACTGAAGTCGTTGCAACTGGCGCCGGCCTATTTTGCCAATGCCATGTCTGTTTTCATTGCCGATGACTTATATCCGCAAACATTGCCTGGTGATGAGCCCGAGCCATTAGAAGTGGTGTACTGGCCAATTAAAGATGCATTGCAGTTATTAAACGAGCCTGACTTTAATGAGGCGCGCAGTGTTTGCGCACTTATGTTGGCATTAAAATGGTTAGAAACCGACCCCCGGAAGGGCGTTTAATCGGCGCTAACCTAGCCTAGGAGTGAATATGCAACCAATAGATTATTTAGACTCTGCTTGTCAATTTGCCCGCGAAGCAGGGGCGATTATTAAAAAAATTTACGACTCAAAAGACTACGAAGCCTGCACAAAGGGAGACGACACCCCTGTCACCAGTGCTGATATTGCCGCCCACCAATTCCTTGTAAAAGCGTTTCATGAGCTGACGCCTGAGATCCCGATGTTGTCAGAAGAAGCGGCCGATATTCCATTGGCCAGAAGATCAAATTGGTCTACTTATTGGCTGGTTGATCCCCTTGATGGCACCCAAGAGTTTATTTCTCGCAGTGGTGATTTTGCGACCATTATTGCGTTAGTTCACGATAACAAGCCCGTATTAGGGGTGATTTATGCACCGATAGCGGACGTGTGTTATTACGCGGTGAGTGGTCATGGCGCGTTTAAGCAAGTGGCCGATCAAGCGCCGGTGGCTATTTCTAGTATGCAATACGACGTACAAACCAAACAGCTTAACGTGGCTGTGAGTAAAGTGCAGTCCCTTTCAAAAATCACTAACTTATTGGCCCCCGATTATAACTACAATATGATCCCATTAGGCTCTAGCTCACTGAAAAGCTGCTTAGTGGCAGAAGGCAGTGCTGATTGTTATGTGCGAGTGGGACCAACGGGTGAGTGGGATACGGCGGGGGCACAATGTATTGTTGAAGAAGCCGGTGGCAAAATTCAAAGCTTAAAATTGGAAGCGTTAAGTTACAACGAACGTGAAAGCTTAGAAAACCCTAACTTTATTGTGGTTGGTGATAATCAACTGCCTTGGCAGCGAATTATTCTGTAACTAATCCAAATTTTGGATAAGCGAAATAGTATGCTTTCCT
This sequence comes from Motilimonas cestriensis, assembly GCF_021295315.1. Lineage (GTDB taxonomy): Bacteria > Pseudomonadota > Gammaproteobacteria > Enterobacterales > CBDFNC01 > Motilimonas > Motilimonas cestriensis. The sequence goes on from NZ_JAIMJA010000006.1 coordinate 212,117, forward strand.
GCAAAAACGCGGTAAATATGTCCCTATACGCTTTACGCTTTCATCCCTGAAAACGAAATTTTGCCGTAAAACATACTTTATCTGGCTACGATAGGATTCAGCAAAACTGAGGTTAACTATTCTTGACCATGAAAAAAAGCCTTCAGGATCAATCTGAAGGCTTTTTATTTAAATTTAAACTAGAGATACGGTTAGACCTTGTAAGGATCGTCAGCAACCAAGTAAGCTAACATTTCAGCTTTATATTCTGAGTCTTTTAACCAAGCTTTTACTTGCTGTAGCTTCTCATAATCGGCATCGCCAAAACGATTTTCATATTGCGCTTTCAGTACATCTGCGGTTTTTTCTAGACGTATATTACGCTGCCACGGGTCGGTGAAAATCTTGTTGAGTTGGTTACTCAAACCAGACTTAACTAACAGTTCCCACTCGCCCTTATCTAGCCAAATGCCATTAACCGCAACACTTAAATCTACTTTATGCTGATGCTCGCTCGACATGCGGTATTTGCGCATCAAGCGGCCTGTAATAGGGCAGATAATCGCCTTAGTTGTTTCACTTGGTTCAATATCAGTAATATCTGTTTCTTGTAGTGGCTCTGGATTTGTTTCTTTCCAACGCAAGTAGTCGGCTAGATAGAAAAAGTGGCCACCGCAATGATCACAAGTCAAAGAGGGCAGTAGCTGGGCTAGGTTTCCTTGGTGTAATTTACCGGTTTCACAGCTGGTACATTGCATTAAAATCGACTCCTTAAAGATGATGTCGCTATTATAAAGGTGAAGGCGCAGCTGAACAGATCTAAATAAAAAAAAGGTGAAGTAGATACTTCACCTTTTAATTTACTAGGTCGATTAAGCGGTAATCGAGCGAACCACTAATAAACCCACTAACACCGGGCAGACAAACTTAACGTATGCCGGCCATATCTTCCAAAACAGGCTATTTTCAATATCGTCATCACCTTGCCTAATTTCAGCCAATACCTTGTTTCGGTGCCATACCCAGCCAGCAAAAATACACACGGCTAAGCTTGAAAGAGGCTGCGCATATTGCGTTGAAATCTGAATAATGACTTCAAATAACGTATTAAAGTTAAAGACGATCAAGTTACTAAAACCAATCGCGGTTAAGCCCACAATCCATACCGCTTTACTGCGATCGATGCGGGTTAACTCACAAACAAAAGCCACTGGCGTTTCTAACATAGCGATAGATGAAGTCAGCGCAGCAATCACTAATAGAAAGAAAAAGCCGGTACTAACGATATATTTTGCTGAGCCCATGGTGTCAAACAAAGCAGGTAAAACTTTAAAAACTAAGTTACTACTTGCGATCAGGTCACCATTGGCATCAAAAATTTCTACTCCTTGGTTCATGGCAACATACATGGCAGGTACGATTAACAAACCGGCTAAAAAAGCCACCCCTGTATCCACTAAGGTAACTTGTGCCGCCAGCTTTGGCACGCTGTCTTGTTTGCTTAAATACGAGCCGTACACCATCATGGCGCCAGAGCCCAATGAAAGCGAAAAGAAGGTTTGGCCTAACGCATTGGCCAGTAAAGTGGCATTAAACACTTGGCTAAAGTCAGGCACCAAATAAGCTTTAAGGCCTTCCATAGCACCGTCTTGGGTCATCATGTAAATGGCACTGGCGATTAACAATAAAAATAGCAGCGGCATTAAACGGGTTGACCACTTTTCAATACCATCCTTAATGCCTTTTTTCACCACTAAAATGGTGATCAAGCCAAACAAGGTGGTAAACACTAAGTTACGAGACAGAGAAAAGTCTGTTAGCCAGATGCTCTTTTCCGTGTCCCCGACTAATTCAACGGCTGGCGCTAAGGTAAAACTAATAAACCAGCCAGAGATAATACTGTAAAAAGTAAAGATCAAAGTGACGACGAGAATGGATACGATACCCGCTGTCGCGCCAATCTGGCGAGTAAGGGGAGAGCTTGCCACACTTTGCATTGACTTCATTGGGTTGGCTTGACCAGCTCGGCCAATTAACAGCTCGGCCACCAACATGGGGTAGCCCAGCATAAAAATAAGCACAAGATAGACCAGTAAAAATGCGCCACCGCCATTACTCGCTGCTTGAGTTGGGAACCCCCAAATATTACCTACGCCGACAGCACAGCCTGCTGCCGCTAATACGAAACCCAGCCGAGAGCTGAATTGTCCTCTGGTTTGTGCCATTTTATCCTCAATTAATGTTGTTGTTTGCTGTTGTTTACGCGCTTTTTATTATTGGCGATGAGAGTTGAGGGGGAAATCCCTCTCTAATTAAATATTCGTTTATTGATACGGGTAAAAAATAAGTGTGCTTTCGTGATTAATTCATAATTAGAATAATAAGTTATGTAATTAACACTTTTCTCACAACTGTTTTTCCTGCGCCTAAACAGATTACTTGCTTACTCAGAGCGTATAAAGCGTCATCTAAAACGGAGCATAGTGTGACCTGAACGAGAAAGTTGTCAAACCTAATCCATGAAAAATGTGAACATTAAAGAGCGAATAATTGTTTTATTGGATTTAATTAGGTTGTTGTACTGTTAATTTAATGTAAGTTGATGGTTTTGTTTGTCAGAGCCAATATGGCCCTGACAATCTACTTATCTTTAGCCGCTTAGGCAGGTTGAGGTGCAGGTACTGCGTGAGTTTTTGTTTTTCCGCGCAGCAGTAGAAAACCCGCTGGCACAAAATAGAAAGAAACCAGTGTCGTTAGCGCGGTGCCACCTGCAATAGCAACGGCAAAAGGAGGCCAGAAGCCGCCGCCTGCTAAGATCAGTGGCAAAAAGCCGCCCACAGTGGTGATGGTGGTAGACGTGATATGGCGAGTACAGCTCATTACACAGGCTAATGCTGCCTCTTTGTTGCCAGCCATGGCATAGGGGTTAGATTTCAGCTCGGCTAAAATAACAATGGCCGCGTTAATCGCTAAGCCAATTAAGCCGAGTAAGCCAATAATCACCGTAAAGCCAAATGGGAATTGACCTAGGTAAACACTGAGCAAACCCAAACCAGCCGCTTGCATGGCCGTCAGCATAATCAATATGCTTAGACGAAATGAATTAAATGAGAGCACCACCACGGTAACCAGCAGGGTCATAACCAAGCCCAAGCTCGCCAATAGATTTCCCACGGCGTCATTACGTTTAGCAGACTCGCCGCCAAACTCTAAACGGTAACCAGATGGTAACGTGAATTGACTCTCCTCTAACTTCTGTTTGAGCTGAGACAGTACGCTCGCCGGTAAAACCCCCTGAGTTAAGTAGGCTTCAATCACATTAACTCGTTCACCATCTCGCCTCGGGATAGCGCCGCGGCTTGGCGCTAATTCAAATTCTGAAATCCCTGACAGTGGGATCATGCCTTGTTGGTTGGAAGTGACATTGAGAGAATTTAAATCAGACAACTCTTGCCTGGCGTCGGGTGCAATGCGGATCCTGATCGGAATGGACTCAGTGGACTCGATAACACGGCTGCCGACTTTTCCCTGAGTCGTACTTTCTAACTGATCGGCTATTTGGGTTAAGCCTAAGCCCATCACTCGGCTGGCCTCTTCATTGACGTTTAGCCACACCTTCGGCGTTCCCGCTAATAAAGTGCCGCGGGTATGCAATACATCAGGAATGGTAAACAAAAGGGCCCGCACTTCGTCGCCAAAGGCTTTCAATTGGTCTAAATTTTGACCGTATAAACGCACCTCAATCGGGGCATTAAACGGGGGGCCTTGTTCTAATTGTCGCACCAAAATTTGCGCTTCAGGCACCGCTTTATCTAATTCAGCTTGTAGTTCATGAATCAAGCGATTGGCAGTGCTAAAGTGATCCGCTGTGATCATAGCTTGAGCATAGTTTTGTGCGCCTTGTTGGCGCATTAACAAGTTGTAGTAAAAGGTTGGCGCGTTGTTACCAATAAACCAATGTACCGATTCAATACCTTGATATTTCGCCAGTATATTATCTACTTCGGCAGTGACGGCGCGGGTGCGCTCGATGCTGGTTTGCGGTGCCAAAAACATTTCAATATGAAACATATCGCGATCAGAGGGGGGAAAGAATTGCTCTGTTAACTGGCCCGCGCCGTAAAAGCCGCTAACGGGAACCAAAAACACTAAGATCACACTGATTTTTGGGTAGTTAAGTGAAAGGCGAACGGTTTTCTTAAATAGATTCGCTAGACCGGGCAGTTGGATCCCATTTTGATACCAGCGGTGATTAGTTTCTTTTTGGCGTAAAAAGCGCCCAGCGATACTGGCCAAAATAGTATGAGAAATAAGGTATGAGCCGATCAACGAAAAGATCACGCTTAAGGCGATACCGCCAACAAATTCACCAGCGGGTCCCGGCATTAAAATGATTGGCATAAACGCCAAAATAGTGGTCAAAGTGGAGCCAAGTAACGGCAGCCATAAATGTTTTAATGAACGCTGCACCGCAAACAAAGCAGACATGCCTTGATGTCGCTTTTGCCCGATAGAGTCCACCATGACAATGGCGTTATCGACCATGATCCCCAAGGCGACCACCAGTCCAGTCACTGACATTTGGTGAATGGGCAGGCCAAAATACTTCATGCAGCTTAAGGTGAACAGCACAGTGACAGGTAGCGATAGCGCCACGATCAAAGCAGATCGCCAACCTAATGTGAGTAATAGCACCACTGATATAATGGCAAAACCAAACAATACGTTGCCCATTAATTCAGACAAGCGTGTTTGTGTGTAGCCATTTTGGTCAAAGATAACCTTACTGCGGATATTACTGGGCAGTTGTTGGTTAAATTCAGTCAGGCTACGGTCTAATGAGGCTGACCAATTATCAATACGCAAATCAGGCAACATGCGGGCCGACACCACAATGCCTTGCTGACCATTAATAATGGCGAGGCTGCTCTCAGGGGTTTTAATGCTACGTTTCACGTCTGCAAGATCGCCAACACGATAAACAAAGCCTTTGTTATCACTCAGTAGAGGAATTTGCCGGATCCGCTCTAACGAGTCTAACTCGCCTCGTAGCTCCAGCTGCATGGTATTGTCATTATTGTGCAATTCACCGGCAGACACTTTGGCATCGGCGGTATTTATGAGTTGGGCAACTTGCGCGCCAGTGAGCCTAAGAGCGGAAGCGGCATTTACATCAAGCTCCACTAGGATTTCTTCTTCAGGGGCTCCTTGCACCTCAACAAAGTCAGTACCGGGCACTAATCTTAAGCGGTTTTGTAACTCACGGCCGTAGCGTCCTAATATGGCCAAGTCATGCTCAGTGCCACCTTGCCAAGTTAGAGCGATAATTCGGGTAAATGCATAGCCGCGATCATCATCTAAGTGTGGTACCGAGCTACCTTGTGGTAACTCCGGCGTAATATCACTTAATAAATCGCGGATCCGAGACCAAACGGGAGCACCTTGAGTGATGTGATCTTTTAATTCAGCTTGGATCACCGAAATGCCCGGACGAGAGGTGGACGTGAGCACTTTTATTTCAGGGAGCTTACGAATTTTACTTTCTATTTTTTCACTAATTAACGCCTCGACGCGCTCGGCAGAGGCGCCGGGATAGTGAGTGATTACTGTAGCGAAGCGGTTCGATATTCTAGGGTCTTCCATGCGCGGCAAGGTATGAATAGCGCCAAGGCCTGATACGATTAACACCACTAACGCCAGCAACAGTAGGCGTGTATTTTGAACCAACATCTTGATCATCTTCGTTGCCCCAGTTGCTCCAGTTGCTGTCTTGTTTGGTGACTTGTCGCCCTGGCACTAGCTTGTGTCAATTGAACTAACATTATCTTGATCATCTTCGTAGCTCCAGTTGCTCCAGTCGCTGTCTTGTTTGGTGACTTGTCGCCCTGGCACTAGCTTGTGTCAATTGAACTAACATTATCTTGATCATCTTAGTGGCTCCAGTCGCTATCTTGCGTAGTGACATGTTGCCCGGGCACTAACTTGTGTAAACCGGTACTAATCACACGCTCGCTATCCTTAAGGGCGCCGTAAACGTAAGCCGATTGTTGATTGGCATGGGCAATGCGCACATCGCGGCGCTCAATCGTAAAGGTGTTATTTTTCCCTTCAACCAAAGCAAAGACATTCCAAGTGCCCCGTAAACCGTCTGTCAGCGCACTCAAGGGCACCCAAAATCCGGCCTGATCTTGTTGTTCTTTTAGGTTTAAATAGGCCAGTTGGCCGGGGATAAAGGTATATTCAGGGGGGATGAGAAAGCGTAATTGAACGGTACGAGTGGCAGGCTCAACAGATGCCCCCTTGGTAATTAAGCTAATGGGGATAGTTTGCCCAGCGATAGTGGCGTTTACTTGTTGGTTAAGGCTTTTATCGAGTTTACTGAGTAGCCGCACCGGTAAACCTATTTTGATCTCTTGTTCTGATAGTTGTAATAACTCAAACACGGGGCTGCCAGCACTAACAACTTGGCCCTGCGCGACTAAGCGCTGGCCTATTTGTGCGGCAAAGGGGGCGTGAAGTGTGGATTTGTTGATTCGCGTTTGATTGGCTTCCAGTGACGCGTTGATACGAGCTTTGTTGGCCCGCAGCGATGCTTGCTTAGCCTTTAATTCATCGACACTCTGCTCTGAGGTATAGCCCTTTTTTTGCAGTGAATATAGGCGAGCTAAATTGGCTTTTACTAAAGCTGTATCGGCTTCTGTTTGCGCAAGTTGCGCAAACAGCTCATTTCGTTCTATCTGCAATAGTTCGGTATCAAGGGTAGCTAAAATAGCGCCTTTTTTAACTTGCTCACCGGTGTTACTGAATAGGCTGGCTATCTTGCCGGAGAGTTCAAAACCGATATTAGCATTTTGCTGCGCAAATACACTGCCGACAAATTGCCGCTCGATGATAAAGCTATCTTGCTGTTTAAGCTTAGTACTTTCGGTATGATGTAACGACGGCTCGGCTTGACTTGAAACGCTGAAGCAGCCGATTAGGCAAAAACAGAAGAAAGTAGATTTGATAGTTGAAAAATATTGGCCCATTTTGCATTCCATGATTATTCTGGACTAGTGGGTCTAGTTTAATTTTAATTAGACCAATAAGTCCAGTTTAAAAGTATAGCTTGGCTGTTTCACTGCAGAAGCGCTCATTCAACACAGTGTAGGTATGATGATTAAGAATAGAACAAAAAGTGAAGACAAGCGGCGCTTGATCCTGCAAGCGGCAGTGCGTTTATTTGTTGAACATGGCTTTACCCAAATCACCATGGTTAAAGTGGCAGAGCATGCTGGTGTGTCAAAGCAAACGGTATACAGCCATTTTGGCAACAAAGAAGACTTGTTCGCCGCAGCCATTGAACATAAGTGCCTGAGCTTAGGCTTAGCCGATAGCCTACATTTAGAAGGAGAGCTAAAAACTTGTTTAACCTTGTTTGCTTTACGTTTTGGTAGCTTTATTACCGAGGATGAAACCCTCAAAACCCATAAATTATGCGCATTTGAAGCGAATCATTTACCACAACTTGCGGAGATTTTTTTCCGTCTCGGGCCTGATGTGGTGATCAGTGAGTTAAGTAGATACTTTGCTTATAAAACCGAGAAAGGTAAATTGAATACTCCCGAACCACGTTGGGCCGCTAGCCAGTTTTTAGGCATGGTAATGGGCGAGGCAAGATTACGTGCCGAATTAAATCAAATGGATGAACGAACACTGGTGGAGCGAGAGCAATATTTACTAAATTGCGTGGATATGTTTCTTAGAGCTTATCAAGCGTAAAGCTTGGTGTTTTCGCGGAATAAATCCGCTCCTTGTATGTTGAACTTGTTGATTCGTGTTTTTTGTAGACCTGAGCTTGCTCAGGGAATTTGTGATATTCGCAGAGCAAGCTCTGCTCCTACATGAGGGTTTCAAGCTTTTGTAGGAGAAGAATTTATTCTGCGATAATAGGGGGGTTACGTGATATGTTGCTTCTCACATCTATCGCCGCATTAATGCGGCTCTTGCAATACCATCCAATTTTAAAACAGACGGTTAAGGCCGTTTAATGCCGCCACCCGATAGGCTTCTGCCATGGTTGGGTAGTTAAACGTCGTGTGTACAAAATACTCGATGTTATTACCGCCGTTTTTTTGCTCCATAATGGCTTGGCCGATATGAATAATCTCAGAGGCGCGTTCACCAAAACAATGAATGCCTAAAATTTCTTTGGTTTCACGATGGAACAAGATCTTTAAGCTGCCAACATCAGAGCCCAAAATTTGCGAACGAGCCAAATGTTTAAACTGCGCTCGACCCACTTCATACGGCACTTTTAGCGCAGTTAGCTCTTGCTCAGTTTTGCCCACGGAGCTGATTTCTGGAATGGTATAAATACCCGTTGGAATGTCTAAAATCAGTTTCTTGCGAGTATCTTTACCACTAACGATGGAGCCCGCTGCAATACGGCCTTGATCGTACGCCGCGCTGGCTAAGCTGGGGTAACCAATCACATCGCCTACGGCATAGATATTTTCAACTTCCGTCTGATAATTATCGTTTACTTTTAGCTGACCACGCCCATCAGGCGTCAGGCCAACTGCTGTTAAATTTAACTTATCGGTGTTACCAGTACGACCATTGGCAAAGAGTAAACAGTTCGCTCTCATCTTCTTGCCCGACTGCATGTGCATGATCACGCCGTCAGGTGTGGCTTCTACACTCTTATACTGCTCGTCATGGCGAATGATAATGCCTGAGTTTCTAAAGTGATAAGACAACGAGTCAGACATTTCTGCGTCTAAAAACGAAAGTAAGCGATCACGGTTGTTGATTAAATCTGTTTTAACATCGAGGCCACGAAAAATAGAAGCGTATTCAGAGCCGATCACACCCGCGCCATAAATAATGATGCTAGAAGGGTGGTAATCAAGAGATAAAATGGTATCACTGTCATAAACATGAGGATGAGCAAAATCGATATCTGCTGGGCGGTAAGGGCGTGAGCCGGTAGCAATAATGATATTGTCAGCGCTTAAGTAATCCAGTGAGCCATCGTTTTTGCGAATTTGTAAGGTGTGGTTATCAACAAACGATGCTTCACCAAAAAATAAGTCGCACTCATTGCGATCGTAAAAGCCTTTACGCAAGTTTACTTGCTTACGAATAACCGATTGGGCATGGCTTAATATTTCAGCAAAAGTCAGTTGCTTGCGCGCTTGGTCTTCGCCGAATAGGGGGTTACTGTTAAATTCAATTAAGCGGCTAACGGAGTGACGCAGTGCTTTAGAAGGAATGGTGCCCCAATGGGTACAACCGCCGCCTACCGAGTGCGCTTTTTCAATAATGGCTACTTTCTTGCCGCGCTTGGCCAGCTTCATTGCTGCGCCTTCACCGCCAGGTCCGGTTCCGATAACAATGGCATCATAATGCGCCGCAATTTTAAACGGGGTGGCTGTATTCGGTTTTTTACTCACGGGTATTCCTTTTTTATTTTTATCGAGCGCAGTGGACGGATCTAATCTTATTCATTTACTTGGCCAACCAAATATACGAGGTTAAAACACTTAACCTCCCGCTGTAATAAGTTAAACACTCGCTAGCCTGTGCAAAATAACAAATTTTGGCCTGTATTGCCCAATGTTGTCGTTATTTTGAGATCAGTTTAACAAGCTGTTAAGTTGAAGTTAATCGATCTATACCCAAGTAACGTCAAGATGCTTGTTCAGCGAGAGTTTGTTTGGTTATAAAAGCCGTGGTACTAAAACGGCGATTGTCATATTATGGTTGATGCTAATTTTATGCGGATCTCAGAGGCAAGTTATGCTGTATGGGTTTATTCTCAATAGTACTGCCTTGGTTCGCCTTTGCTTAAATTAATGTGCCATTACTTCAGGATATTCCTTATGACCAACAACATTGAACGTAAGCCTTTGTTACTCGCTTTTTTAACTGGGTTATGTGGTAACGCAACGTTAGCGGCGTTAACTTCAGCTCATGTTTCCTTTTCTATCTTCCCAATTATTGCCTTTGCGTTTGCATTGTCGGCACTGTGGCAGGCTTATGTGGCTGGCCCTATGGAAGGTGACACACCGCGTTGCACGTTAGCGATGTTTTTTGTTGGCGCGCTAGGTTATTCATCATTTTTACGTGCTGAGTTCCCCGATATTGGCCAAAACATCATTCAAATTTTCCTTTGTTTGGGTTTAGTGTTTTATGTCGCCATTAAGCTTGGCCTTGGTAAAAATAAACCAACTAAGCCTGCTGCAGAAGTGACCAGTTAACGCTAAAAGCCTCTGCGCCAAAAGCTCCCGCGGGAGCTTTTGGCGCAAAAACACTTCAAACAACCGCTTCACTCGATCTAAACACTTGCTTATAACGTAGCAAGTGAACGTGTATAAATTAATTTTAACTTAGAAGAATTGGATAATAAAAATGAAAGCCCTTGTTGTGATAGCCCATGGCAGTAGAAACCCTTTGGCCAATGAAGAGTTACAGAAAATGGTGCAGCACTTAAGTCAGCAACCTGAGAACAGTCACTTTGATTTTTTAAAGGCTGGTTACTTAGAGTTGGCAAGCCCATCGATCAACGATTGTTTGGATGAGTTGCTTGAAAAAGGCGTGACCGAGTTTGTGATTTTTCCCTACTTCTTAAACTCAGGTGTCCACGTGCTTAAAGATATCCCAAAGGCCATTACGCATTATCAAACTACTTACCCTGACCATCAATTTACGCTGCTTACTCACTTTGGCGCAGCGCCGGGTATTTTAGATTTAGTGACTCAGCTGGTGGGCAACAAATAAAATTTTAGCTCGTTTGGTGTTAGCTTAGATCAAGCACCTCATAAGTAACCTGTTTTCCAGCCAAGGTTAAGCTAACCTCATCACCCACTTGTTGTTGGTTTAGCCCTTTACCTATGGGCGATGAAGGTGTTATCACCACGACCTCTTGCCCATCTATTGTTACTTTCAAGCCACCTGCTGATGGGCCCATAAACAAGGTCTTTTTATTTCCTTGCTCATCAATGATGGATACTAGCGCGCCAACGGTGACCTTGTTGTAGCTAATCGAACTATCTAATTGCCGAAAATCTTGCACGTCTGCTGCGCATTGCGCTACACGAACCGATTGACCATGTGCCAAATAAGCCGCCTCTAGGGCTAAGGTGTCATATTTATTCTCGGCAATATTTTCGTCGTCGGTGGCCGTATCGTGAGCGCGCTTAGCCGCGGCTCTGGCATTTTGATGAATGGATTCGAGAGCGGTAATCATTGCAGCTAATAGTCGCGCTTTATTCATGATAGGTAGAGAGTAGTGGACAAGGGGGCAAATACTAGAGAGCAGCAAGGCCAATGTAAAGTCGATCGCTCTCTTTGTATCGATGCTTGCCATTCGTTGAATTGACAAACTGACCGCCGTTTTGAGACAGTGACGGTCATCTGACCCATCGTCCTTGTTACAGTTGAGTTTATGCTGAATCACAAACTGATCGCACTGCTACCTGATCTTGCCACTTATATTGTTGTCGTGAACGAAGGCAGCTTTACCGCTGCAGCGAAAACCTTGGGGGTGACACCATCGGCACTCAGCAAACTGATCACTCGTCTTGAAGCGGCGCTGTCGGTGAAATTGTTTGAGCGCACCACTCGCAAATTGCTCATTACGCAAGCGGGCACTCGGGTGTATGAACAAAGCTTGGTGATGGTAAATGCAGCGCAGCAAGCCGTTGAGCTTTCTACATCCGATCACACCGAAGCCGCTGGCTCATTAACGGTGGCCGCGCCTGAGGCATTTTTAAACTCAGTATTACAACCCTTAGTGGTGCCTTTTCTAACCCGTTACCCGAACATTCAGTTAAAACTGCGCGCGGCAGATGGCGCAATTGATCTGTTTAAACACAATATTGATGTCGCTTTTCGGCTCACTGACAAGCCCGATGAGAACTTGGTATTGCGCGAGATTTGTCAAACTAATCTGGTCTTGTGCGCCAGCCCTGACTACCTTGCCCGCAGCGGCATACCTACCCATCCCACACAGTTAAGTGAGCATGATTGCCTCTATTTAGCCGAAACCGAACGTGACAACATTTGGGACTTTCTTAAAGATGATGAATTTCACACAGTGGCGGTAACAGGGCGCTATGCCGTGAACCATTCACAAATGCGCTTAACTGGGGTGAAAGAAGGTTTGGGCATTGGCATCTTTCATGATTTTGTTATCCAAGATGCACTGGCGAAAGGTGAAGTGGCACAAGTACTTAATGATTGGACCATCAAAAGTAATTACCATGGCGCTGTTGCTATGCAATACCCGCAAACCAAATACATGCCAGCACGGCTGCGGGTGTTTATTGATTTTGTGATGGCCCATTTAAGCCCAAGGCTTAATCGGCCGCTGACATCTCTGTGATGCAACGGCCGATAAGGTAAGACGTATTAGATTTGGATTTTACTCGGGGTTTTTTGCAAAAACTCAGGTGATTGGATCCATTTAACCGCCTCATTTAACTGAGTATCATCCTGAGTAGCAAGATCTTCGATCTTTTGTTCTACCACGACATCGGGAATGATCCCCACTTTTTGTACTTGCGCCCCTTCTGGGCCAGTAACCTCAAGGCCGGTAATATCAGTAGACCAACCAGCGTAAGGCAAAGCTAATGAGATAGCCTCACCGTCCGTTCCTGCTGTTTGGCTTCCCAAAATTAACGTCTTGGGCAATCTTCTTAATGCCATTGCCGTAAACTCCGCTCTGCTTTGCGTTTTTTCATCAACTAACACGATCACTCTGCCCTTGAAAACGGTATTGCCATAAATTGGAGTAAAATAACCATCATTTGAGTTGATAGGGCTAAATGTTGATGGGGTATTCCAAGTGGGGACATTGAAATTAGCAAAACGATACGGTGATGTTGAAAGTTTATTTAATAACGTCGAGGGCATAAAAACAGGATAGTTTCTTAAGTCCAAAACTATGCCATCAAACTTACTGAATTTTGCAAAAATGTCATTGAGATTTTCACCATTCGCCTTGGCAAGATTAATGTAGCCCACGCGGTTATCGAATGTTAGGGTTAGTGGGTGGTCATAAAGTGAAGTCGGCTCTTGATTGTAAGTCAATTGCTGAAGTTCTGCGCCAGACAAGGCTTGTTCAGTTAACTTTTTACTGCCATTAATTTCAATTTCGATACTTTTTGTCTTAACCCTGTTAACAAAATAACTCAGTTGCCTAAATTTAACAGCATCATTTGATGCCGACATATAAGGAAACAGCGTTTGAGTTGTAGCTTCAAGATCTACACCGCCAATAGCCGTGATGATATCGCCCGTTTTTACCTTTGATTGCTTATCTATTACCTCATTAACAACCCATTTATCATCAATTCTTTCCATGACGAAAGGGAGGAAAAAACCACCGAAAGCGCTTTCATAAAATGATAGGTGAACATTGTTAAGCTGGGTGTGGCTATCTTCGTTTGCTGCAAGTAAGTAATGAGTGGCTAAGAAAAACTGCTCATGGGTCTTGGCCTTAGCTAATTTTACAATCAAGTCGGGCAGTTTCTGTTGCCATGGCTTGGACATAAGATCGTTGTATGGCGAGAAATAATGAACCGTATTCCAAAATCGAGCAAGGGTTAACAACCTCATTCTTAGGTCACCACTTTGTTGGTCTAAGTAACTTACCTCATTTACGAACAAAGTCATATTTCCTGCTCTCTCTAAATAAAAATGCTCTTTAAAGAAACGGTTTTTGTAAATGTGAAGGAGTTTATCCGCAAGCTCTGTGCCCATTTTTTCTTGATCGATAGCCCAAGCTAACGCCGGCTCGGATAACGCTTTTTCTGCATCGCTAATGCATTTATCTTTACAGGGGTTAATTGTTCCTAGGGTATCTAACCAGCTGGCCATTAACTCGTTGGCTTCTGAGGTCGATGTCGCAGTTAAGATGCTAGGTAGCAGGGTGATAAATTCTTTATCCATATTGATGTTGCCGGCAGCAACCTGATTGTGGTTATATTTTATCAAGCCCCAGATTTTAATAAATGTTTCAGTATTAGTGAGTTGGAGCTGACTTAAGTCTGATTGGTCTATGGGCTTACCAAAATGAAAGGCATACTCTTGCTCAGCTGGTTTTATCTCATGGTTGAAAATGTGTTTTGAGCTAATTACCTCATCATCAATAGAGAGCTTAAGGTCATCGAACCACGCCTTTCCTGTGCCGATAACTAATCCGCCAAAGTAAATGCTTTTAGTTCGATTGTTGAGGGGTAAGGTGACTGAAATTTCTTGCCACTCTTGGCTGCCCTTGATCGGCTTTTGGATCATGTTGTCAAATTCAAGATTGCCGGTACTGCCATCGAGCCTTAACCACAAGCCGGCATGCTCAGATACATCTTGGGTTTTAATTTTTCCGGAAAGTGTGATGCGATTACCTTTAATACGCTGATACAAACTTTGGTGAAAAGCAATAAAGTCTTGGTTTGGTGTTGCGTTTGCATCCAATACTGCGACTTGTTTACCTTCTAAGTCGACGGTTTTAAACCCTTCAATTGAGCCTGGCGTGAACGGCTGCCATGGCGAATGATCACTGCCGACTGTTTTCCAGCTGTAATCAATAATTTCGTTAGAGTGAACCGAAGCGGAGAACAAAAAAATAAATAAATAGAGTAATTTAACCATGTAGCTACCTTGCTTTCTAGGGTGTCATTTACATGAAAGAGCGGGCCTCATTTGGGCTTTGATGAACTCGTCCCGCTAGCCTTAAATAGGTCAATGGAGCTTTTCAATGACCCGTGCAACAGAGTAAATATTAATGTGATTAAAATATCAACTTGTTATCACATTAAAAGCGGTTTATTGAGGAAATGTGTTAATCGGAACTCTGTAAAATCTTACTGGCCATCCCCGAGATATAAAGCTTCCTAACGGCTATGAAATTACCCTCTATTGGCAATTTAAATAATAACTTAACTATCTGAATATAATCTATTTTAATGAGATCTTGCCCCGAAGTGGCTTGGGGCAAATTGCATTTGGGGTTTGGGGCAAAATTGGGGCAAATTGAATACTAAAATATGCCAAACTATACCCCAAAAATACCACTTTACGAGTTTTCTAGGTATGACGTGCTAGAGTTTTTAGTTTTACGTTTTTTTCTTAATTATCTTACTGCCAATCAAGGATAACCTTGCCCGAAGCCCCGCTGCGCATGGCGTCGAAGCCTTTTTGGAAGTCATTCACCTTGAAGTGATGGGTGATGATTGGGGTCAGATCTAAGCCTGATTGGATCAATGATGCCATCTTGTACCAAGTTTCAAACATTTCACGACCATAAATGCCCTTGATCACTAAGCCTTTAAAGATCACTTGGCTCCAATCAATGGCCATATCAGAGGGTGGAATACCCAGTAGCGCGACGCGACCGCCGTGGTTCATGGTTTTAAGCATGGAGCAAAACGCACTGGGCACGCCTGACATTTCAAGGCCAACGTCAAAGCCTTCTGTCATTCCTAGCTCACTCATTACCTGCTCGAGATTTTGTTCACTTACGTTTACTGCACGAGTTACGCCCATTTTTCGAGCCAGTTCAAGGCGATATTCATTCACATCGGTGATCACCACATGACGTGCGCCAACGTGTTTGGCCACGGCTGCGGCCATAATACCAATCGGGCCAGCGCCAGTGATCAATACATCTTCACCGACTAAATCAAATGACAGCGCAGTATGAACGGCGTTACCAAAAGGGTCGAAGATAGATGCTAAATCATCTGAAATACCATCAGGGATCTTAAAGGCGTTAAACGCTGGGATCACTAGGTACTCAGAAAAGGCACCAGTGCGGTTGACGCCCACGCCAACAGTATTACGACATAAATGAGTGCGACCACCGCGACAGTTACGGCAATGACCACAAGTGATGTGACCTTCACCAGAAACGCGATCGCCCATTGCAAAGCCTCGCACTTCTTGACCAATACCGACCACTTCGCCCACGTATTCGTGGCCAATCACCATAGGCACGGGAATGGTGTTTTGTGACCATTCGTCCCAGTTATAGATATGAATATCGGTGCCGCAAATGGCGGTTTTTCTTATCTTGATTAGCAAGTCGTTATGACCCAATTCAGGCATATCAACTTGTGTCATCCACACGCCTTGTTCGGGTTTTAATTTTGCCAGCGCTTTAATTTTCATTTGATTAACCCCATGTCTTGGCCCACTGCAATAAACGCATCAATGGCTTTATCTAGCTGTTCACGGCTATGGGCCGCTGACATCTGCGTGCGAATACGCGCTTGGCCTTTTGGCACGACAGGGAACGAGAATCCGATGACATAAATGCCTTTAGCCAAGGCGCGCTCAGCAAATTCAGCCGCTACTTTGGCATCACCAAGCATAATAGGAATAATTGCGTGATCGGCGCCGCCCATGGTGAAGCCAGCCGCTTCCATGCGCGCGCGAAAATGCGTCGAGTTAGCCCATAGTTGGTCACGTAGCGCATCACTTTCTACTAGTAAATCAAGTACTCGGATTGACGCGGCAACAATGGCGGGGGCCACTGAATTTGAGAACAAATAAGGACGCGAGCGTTGACGTAACCAGTCAATCACCTCTTTTTTACCTGCGGTATAACCACCTGAGGCGCCGCCCATGGCTTTGCCTAAAGTGCCGGTAATGATGTCGATACGGTCAATCACGTTGTGGTATTCATGAGTGCCACGACCATTTTTGCCCATAAAGCCCACCGCGTGTGAGTCATCCACCATCACCAAGGCGTCATATTTATCGGCTAAATCACAAATTGCGGGTAAGTTAGCCACCACGCCATCCATTGAAAATACGCCATCAGTGACAATCAATTTAGTGCGGGCGCCGGCGGCATCGGCAGCAATCAATTGTGCTTCTAGCTCTTGCATATTGTTATTGGCATAGCGGTAACGCATGGCTTTACATAAACGCACTCCGTCAATAATGGAGGCGTGATTGAGAGCGTCGGAGATGATGGCGTCTTCTTTGCCTAAAATCGTTTCAAACAAACCGGTGTTAGCATCAAAGCATGAGGTATATAAAATGGTGTCTTCTTTACCCAAAAAGGCAGATAGCTTTTGCTCAAGGGTTTTGTGAATGTCTTGGGTGCCGCAAATAAAACGCACCGACGCCATGCCAAAACCATGACTAGCCATGCCTTCACGACCAGCTTCAATAAGGGCTGGGTGGTTGGCAAGGCCTAGGTAGTTATTGGCACAAAAATTTAATACTTGCTCGCCGCTGGCAATAGCAATTGCCGCTTGTTGCTGCGAGGTAATCACCCGCTCCGATTTATAAAGACCTTCGCTTTTCAACTCTGCTAATTGCTGTTGGACTTGCTGATAAAATGCCGCAGACATAACCGATTCCTTATCGCCTCAGCGTTGCCAAAATGGCAAGGGGAGGCTGGCTTGATGAAACCCTAGTAACGATTCAAATAGGCGTTACTAACATGATAAAGATAGTGTAATTCAAGCCACAGCATCGGATTATCCCCTAAAAGGGAAAAGCATTTGTGAATATCAGGCATAAATCAAAGAGTAACACCTAAGTCACTCCTACTTAGGGTTGCAAGATAATATGTTGGCAAAGACTTACATTCATTTTCTTGTGAGGTTGATACTTGCTAAGTTTGTTTGCATAAAGCTGTTTTCTGGTGCAGTGGGTTGTGACGCCCAAGAGTAGATCATTAGTGCATCGCTTCCTGCTTCAAGTTGCCCTGAAAGAGATAATGTTTGACTCGTTTTCTGATTGTAGCCTGCCAATGAAAAGCTTTGTGCTTCGGAGTCATTTGCATCAATATCAGTAAAACCAAGAAGCTCAATTTCGTTACCTGATATGGTTAAGATTGCTTTTGTTAGCCCTGATAAGGCATTTGCAGGAAGAATTTTAATGCTGGTTTGCATCGGGTTATTATCCCAGGTCCCAGTTAAGCGTGTAGGCAAAGTGGGTGTATCTTTACCGCTAGTTTGATGGCTTAAAAAGTGTTTATTGATGGCTTCTTTCTGAGGTTGGCTCAACTCTTTTGACCGAGTAAACTCCAATTCGTCGATATAGTTACTTTTTTGGTAAGTCTCAAAGGGAACTGACACGACGATTGAATTGGTTAACACCATGCTGCCATTAATTTGGAGCTGGCCACACATTGAGCCAGACCAGTGCCAGCTAGGATCGGCTTCTCCTGGCAAAATATTTCTCCAGTAAATTGAGAACGCGACACTTTGTCCCAATTGGTCTGATGGGCTATTGTTTGAGCAATTTCCGACAAGTAAATATTCACCAGTTGAGCCTGTATGTGATGAATAGATCCCAATTATGCGTTCATCTTGAGCATAAAGGGACATTGTTGAACCAAATTTGTTGCCCCATGTTCCGGTTAGCGATTGCTGCATATACTGACATTTCCTTATCGTAAAAAAATTGACGCAGGAGTCGGTTGTTGACCAATAATAATTTTTGGTCCGTTTGGCTTATTAAATATCCATATTCCTTTAGGTCGAATTTCGCTTTCAGAAACAGCCTCATACTCATAAACAGTGTAAAGGTGATCCATCAGCACCGAGCCTACTAATAGAATATTCTCCGCCCCTTCGAGCCCTTGAAACTGAGAAATTGTTTTACCAGCTTGCGTGCCGGCCTCAATCCTACATTTATAAATGTCACTGCTTATTTCAAGCCGACCGTAATGCGTGTCCCCTGGGTTACCAATGGTAATAGTGACAACTGGCGAACCATTGTCAGTTAATTGGAATACTCGGGATAACACTCTGTTGTCGCCTTTAAATTGAGATGAACCGGTATCTAAGGCAAAAAACATATTGGTTCCAATAGGTTCTCCGCCAACAGAAATAGTTGCTTCAGGTGTTGTCCATAAATAGCTCGCCTCCTGTTGGTAGCATGACCAAGGCAAGAATAGATATTCAAGAGAGGATGCATAAGTGTTGTCTAAGGTGCCAAAACCAATATAGCTTGTTGAGCTATTGTCATTAGCGCCAGCTGTTAGAATGGATATATAAGGATTATCTTTACTGACCAAGCCTTTTTGCATCAGGTTTAAAAAGAAATGGAATGGTTCGCTTTCATTGCTATTAAACGCTTTTCGCCTAAATGGGGTTGGGGTATTTGTGTTAGTTGCTGTTGTAGATTGACGACTGGGTAAGCCAATACCGCCATCCCAATCTAATTCTTCAAACTGTTGACCTGAGTAATTTTTGGCAAGGTAAATATCGTTGAAAATGGTTAGGGTAGGGTTGTTATTTGATAGTGTTAATTTGTCGTTGCCTGTCTCAACACTCATCGTGCCCCATGGGCCAAAACTAACTGATTGGGTTGTTTGGCTACGCCAAGTGAAAGTGTTAGATACTTGATAATCGAATCGCTTGTTTGCGTAATGTTTACAGCTGTTTTTGGCGCAGAGGCTAGACGTTATCCAGTTGAAGTCACTACCAGTATCGAAGCATATTTTTAACGTTTGTTTTGGTGAGCCTATACCAATATCACAATACCAAGGGGTTGCACCGTTACTTTGAAATGGCCCCCTCTTTAGAGGTAAATTGAAGCCGTGATTAGTGATTACAGTCATTATCATCCTCGCTTTATATCATGGGATATCGATACCTATATCTTGTTAAATATTTACTAGATGAGCTTTGAAATAAAGTTAATGCTGTCAATTGAGCGTGCATTATCCCGCTCAATATCCTCTGAATATTGGCTAACGTTATCTCTGCCTTTACTTTTGGAGTAATACATTGCCGTATCGGCGCGATGTAAAATATCTTTTATATCAGTATCATCTTTATTAATAGAGGTTACACCTATGCTGATGGTAGGCTTAACTATATAATCACCAGCGATACAAGGCGTATCTTTTACTTTGACTCTTAATTGTTCTGCAAACTTGGTTGCTTCGGAAAGAGTCATACCACTGAGTAGAATCGCAAACTCCTCACCACCGATACGACCTATATAACTTGTTCCGCTTAATTGCTGCTGAATAACAAACGCTATGTGTTTTATAATTGCATCACCCGCGACGTGGCCGATTGAGTCGTTGATTAGTTTAAATCTATCAATATCAACCATTAATAAAGAGTGATTTTGTTGATGTGGGTGGTCAGGCAGTAGTGTATGAGACAGGGTGCTGGTAAAAGATCTTCGGTTGAAAACACCGGTGAGCTCATCGATTTCAGATAGCTCTTTTAGACGTTGCTCTAAATAATGGCGTTCGGTGATATTTTTTGCCATCCAAACAACAGTTCTTTCGCCATTTTCAACTAGAGGAAGTGGTTTAATAATACCTTCAAACCAGATTTCTTGCGGGACGGGAACATCAGCAGGCAAGTCAATCATGTCTTGCTTGTCGAACTTATAAGTTACGGTTTGAGTCTGGTTTGTTTCTAGTGCAGCGGTGATGTATGAGAGAAAATCGTGTGCCATCTCCGGTGGTGCGACATCGAAAAGTGATTGTCCGATAAATGGCTTGCAATCGAACCCCGTGGCATTTTCAGCTCCGCCATACACATCAACATAAATACCAGATTCAGAGAATACAAAGACATGATCCGGCAGGGAATCTAAAACAGTAAAATATCGTTCACTCAATTCCATTTGTTATGCTCAAGCTGGATAGGTACGAAGATTGCGCTGAAACTATAGGTAACACCGTATAGCCAAGTCAATTAGATTGATACGGGAGTGTTCATTTTCATGACACTTGGCATATTAAATGGGCTATTTTGTTGCAATATTTGAAGTAATACGGTTGAAAAAAAAAACGTGAATTATTAACTTTGCAGCACTGCTTTTGTATTTTGAATGCACTGAGCGTAATACAAGCTAGGTTTCAGTTTTCACTGGTGATTTAACATTATCACTCGACGTGGTCTTTTCTCTGGTGACAAAAAAACAAATTATTGAACCGAGTGTAACAAGGGCAACACCTTGCCAAAATGACGGCCCGAGCGTGACAGATAAATAGACCGAAGAAAAAAGCGTAGCAAAGACCGGAGTAAAATAAGAAATGGTACCCAAAAGCATGATATTGCCACCAATAACAGCTCTATTCCATAACGCGTACCCTGACCCCATCACAACACCAGACAGCAACAGTGTTGCAAAAGTGCTAAGTGTGAAGTGAAAACCAGACTCGTCGCTGAACGCATATTTAATCCATAGGGTAGCAGCGGTCGCAATAAAAAATAACGCAATAGGGTTTTTTCCATCACTCATTTTTTTTGTGATTGTACAATAGGTCGCCCAAATCATGGCTGCTGAAAAAGCCAGAAAGTAAGTTAACGGGTTTTCGGCAATATTACTCATTAATATGTTAATGGAAATGCCGTTATCGCCAGAGATGCACCAAGCCACGCCAATAAACGCGATAATCACACTGGGATAAACCAATACATTCACTTTACGCTGCCCAGTTATAACGGTTAACAGTATGGTAATGGCTGGCCACAAGTAATTAATCACGGCCATTTCCATTGACTGGTGCCTGTCATTAGCCATCCCTAAAGACAGCGCAAAACACACCTCATAGGACACGAACAGCAACCCCCCGATGACAAGGTAACGCTTAGGGAAGCTGTTGATTTTGGGCACACCCATAACCGACACTAAAAAAATCGAACTAATGGTGTACAACATAGCTGCGCCACCTATGGCGCCAAAAAGCTCCGACACATCCCTGATCAGCGCGGTTAAGCTGCTCCAAAGCAGGATCGCAACCACCCCAAATAATGTATATTTGTGCTTAATAAATAAAGACATAGTAAATCCTAACAGAGACAAGGCTAGCTGGCGCTACGCCAAGATAACAACACTTAGGCTCTAGCACAAGATACTGCAAAATGGCGTTTACCAAAGGGAATTGCTCTAGGCGAAGTAAAGCGCTTAGATCTGGCTAACTGGCAGAAAGGTAAACACTTTTACAGAATAAAAAATATTATGAAGCATATAACCTTTTACTTCTGCCTACTGCTCACCATCACGTTAGCCTTTACACTAAATGAATCCATTGCGTCAATTGGACAACGATTTTGAGGTCGCGTTGGCGCTGCAAAAAGGAGTCATTACTTTGTTGTGAAATATTCCCGTTAACGAATGAAAAAGTATTTATTGCTTGGCTAGAGTCAAATGAGAAAGGGAAAGGTGATTTTGACTTGCGCTTAACCCGACCTATTAACAGACCTTCAAAATCCAGAAAAGAAAAAGCACCTAACATCAATGATATTAAGTGCTTATAAATTTGGTGGTCCCTCGCAGACTTGAACTGCGGACCTACCGATTATGAGAGAGATTTTTCAGTGTTTTTTGCATATCTATGCACGAACGCCAATGAACGATGATGAACTTTAAATGTCTAATATTCAGTTGCTTATGATTTAATCTCTTGTTCGTTGTTGTTCATTACTTAACCTTAATGCATACTTATGAAGCTACAAACCTGCTACATATTGCATTTTGGGGTGAAAAAATGGCAAAACGAGAAAAGATAACGATCAGCTGTATCAAGCGCCTTGTTCCAGCCGATCAGCGGGTCAACGATACCGAGATAGCAGGTTTTCACGCCCGCATCTCAGCAGCGGGTAAAATCGTTTATTACCTCTACTATCGCCTTAATGGTAAGCAGGTAAATTTCAAGCTGGGCGTTCATGGTTTTATCACGCCAACCCAAGCGCGCGACATGGCAAAAGCCAAAGCGGGCGAGGTTGCCAATGGGGTAGATGTTCAAGCCGAGAAGAAACAAGCCAAACGCGAAGTTGAGCGCGGCAAGCAAAATAAACTCGCGGTATTTTTGGATGAGCACTATTTACCTTGGTTGCAAACCCGCAACGCGAAAACGGCTGAAAAAACCATTAAGACGATCAAATCTGGTTTTCCCGATTTATTAGACAAGCAACTATCCGATATTAATGCGTGGGTGTTAGAGCAGTGGCGCAATGAAAAACGTAAAACAGGGGCAAAGCCCGCCACTATCAACAGTTACATAAACCCGTTGAAAGGCGCGATTAGCCGCGCTTGTGAATGGGGGCTACTGGAAAGCCACGACTTATCAAAAGTGAAAACCCTCAAATCGGATAACAGTATTGTGCGCTACCTTGATGCCACCGAAGAGCAAGAGCTATTAATGGCACTCGCAGCGCGAAACCAGCGCATAAAAGATGAAAGGGATAGTGGCAACTTATACCGCTACCAGCGCGGCTACCCCTTATTGCCCGAGTTAAGAGATAAACACTTTGCTGACCACTTAATGCCCATTGTTATTTTGGCAATGAACACAGGGATGCGCCGTGGTGAAATACTAAACCTAAGCTGGAGCGCAGTACATTTCGATGAAAATTATTTAACTGTGATCGCGGATAATGCAAAATCAGGCAAATCAAGGCATATTCCCTTGAATAAGAAAGCAAAAGACGCTTTGCAGCAATGGCAACAAGATACCAAAACTAGCGGTTATGTATTTGAAGGGGAAGAGGGCAAACCCTTAACCGACCTGAAAAAGCCGTGGGCTAACTTGCTGAAAGCCGCTGGCATTACCGATTTTAGATTTCACGACCTGCGCCACCACTTTGCTAGTAAATTGGTGATGGCAGGCGTAGACCTCAACACAGTGCGCGAGTTACTAGGCCATGCTGACCTAAAAATGACCCTGCGTTATGCCCACTTAGCGCCAGAGCATAAAGCGGCGGCAGTGGGGTTGATTGGATAGTTTATAGTCCATTTTTTGCATACGTTTTTTCATTAACCGAGATTAATACTGTGTATAGCTACCGAGTAAGAAATTTAAGAAGTTTTAGCGATGATCCTAACTCTGAATATATTGAAATATGTCCGTTGACTATATTTATTGGAACAAATAGTTGTGGAAAAAGCTCTTTACTAAGAACTTTTCCTTTACTTAGACAATCAATCGAGTCACACACGAGTGGCCCTATTCTTTGGTATGGTAAATATGTCGACTATGGTGCATTTTCTGAAGCCAAGAATAAATCTTCTTCTAGCGAGATTATATTCTTTGATTACAAATTTGATTTGAGAGGGGACTCATCTCTTTCATTTAGCCAAAATGAAGATCTCTCTGTTGATTTAAGCCTAGGTGTTACAGGAATAGAGAAAAGCACCGTTTTTGATTCGTTAACTGTGAAAGCTTTAGGGGTTGAAGTTAGTGTTAAATATAATGAGGATGGAGCTTTTAATGTTTACGTGAATGGTGAAATTACTGATGCGATCTTAACTGTTAACAATAAGAAATCTCAAGGTTTTATACCAAGTATTTCTTTGTTAGGCTGGCGTGGTGGCGCTGAGGGATGTGATTTGGGGGATGTAGAGAATTCAGAGGATATTGAATTAAATTATTATGAGTTGATAGATAAATACAATTATTACCAAGCTATTAGTCGGGATGGTGTTAAAAGGTTATATGAGACTCTTAGCTCAAAGTTGCAAGGTGATTATGAAAACTTTTATGATTTTGAAAGAGAGTTTTTGAATGGGTTTTATTTTGATGGGATAGAGTCTGTTTCAGAATTCGATTCGTTTTCTTTATTGTCAAAAGAAGAGCTTTTTAATGTGCAGAAGGAATTGTTGGTAGCATATTTCCCCACTTTTATCGATGAGGTTAATCACTATTTTGAATGCTATTTTCAACGGGTTAAGTATATAGCTCCATTAAGATCTACAGCGGAAAGGTTTTATAGATTTCAAGATTTACATATTGATGAAGTAGACCATACTGGCTCAAACTTGGCTATGGTCTTGAGGAATTTATCTAACCATCAAATGCGTCTATTCAAAGATTGGAGTCTAAATAATTTTGGTTTTGAGGTGTATGTACCAGTTAGTGATAGTTTGCATTATGAAATACTTATTAATATTGATGGTCAGGAAACTAATATAAGTGATATGGGGTTTGGGTTTTCACAAATCTTACCTATAATAACTTCAATATGGCTAACTGAATACTCAAAGTCAAATCCATTGAGTATAAGAGGGAGAATTCCCATAACGTATGTTATTGAGCAGCCAGAACTTCATTTACACCCAAAGATGCAGGCAACATTAGCAAAAGTATTTGCAAAAGTTGCGATGTTTAAAAGAAATATTGGTTCACCAATAAATATTATTTTTGAAACGCATAGTAAGACTATGATTGATGCGTTAGGTGATGTTGTTGAAGAATATGGGGGGAGAGAGTCTATTAATATTGTTATTTTGGAGAAGGAAAATAATATAACAAAAGTAACTCAAACTGGTTTTGATGATGAAGGTGATTTATTGAAGTGGCCTATTGGTTTCTTCTCAGGTAGATGAATTATGTATATAACGGTTAAAAACTGTATTCCTGAAGATTATAAGAATAATTTATCGAAACTTGAGGCTGTAGATAGGATATTGGAGTTTCATGGTAAAAGGTTGCATGTGGTATATTCGCCTAAGACAATGTTATTATCTATACTGAAATCTTCATTGTATGGGGAAAGGCAAAAGAAATACGCAAGTGATCTTTTAGAGAATAAAAGAGAGATAGGTTCAGTTAAAAACAATATTAATCTAAAGTTCGTTTTTGATTTTGATTGCGAAAGTGAAGATGTTTTTGTGTCTGATGAATTTGGTGTTAAAACTGTTTATTTATCTTATTCTTATGCAAGTTGTCCCTCTATAAGTCACGGTGTGTTCCTTTTATGTGAGGATTTGAGTGATTGTCATTTTTATAGATTTACAGGTGAACTTTATGCCTATAAAAATATTGGTCGCTCTGTAAAGACAAAGTTTAATTTTATTGATGGGGGGGGATCTCGAACCTATAAAAAATATAAAAAAATTTTTGATTGTAAGGAATTTGCTCTTTGTATTGTTGATAGTGATAAAGCTCATCCAAAGGGAGCTGAGGGCGATACATCAAAAAGTTTCTCTCCATTTCGAGGGCATCGAGGGTTTGCTAAAAACCAAGAGTGCATTGTTGCTGATTTTCATGAAGTTGAATGTTTAATTCCTGAGGTTTTACTTCAGGATGTCTTACCAAATAAAATTGATGCTATTGATGAGATTCGAAATCTGGATAAGTTTAGTAATTATGAATTCAGAAAATATTTCGATCATAAAAATGGATTGAAGTTATCGGAAGCTTTGTCTTTAGATAATATGTATAAAAGTAATTTTTGGAGCAATGTTTTCTCTAGTTATGATTTAGTAAATAGTAAGCCATGTTGGAAAGAAAAGATTTGTATAAATAATGAAAAAAGTAAAGAGTGTAATAGTTGCATTAAGATTGATGGGCTTGGTGAGCATTCTTTAGTTAAAAGTATAGAATATTTAGAAAGAACTAATCTGTGTGATTTTCAAAAAAACTTTTCGCCTTACATCAAGGAGCAATGGTCGATTTTAGGAAAATCAGTTTTTAGTTGGGGTTGTGTAATTGGACTACCTAAAGCTAGAGCTACTTAGTTTTGATAATCAGAGGGCTTCTAAATTACTTCCTGTGTCAGCAGTAAGTAGGCGAGAGGCTTTTATAACAGTTTGAAATGTTTTTTCTTGGGTTGAATTAACAGGATCCCTTGCTAAGTTGGGGGATCTTTTGCCTCACTACCTTAACCGTTATTAAAGTTCATTTGTATGTACCACTTCACCATCAAGTCATCAAATACATCAGCCTCACTGACCTTTTGTGAGCGAGATGGTGACTATTATTCGGTTATTTATGACAGCCCTGCAATCAAGCTTAAAAAACGAGTTTGGGGCTATTCGGATGGCGGACTTTTGGTGGATCTTTTTGCGTATATTGCTAAACAATGGAAGGGGTGGGATGGGCTTCAAACTTGGGGTTCAATAGAGGAAGATTTCGGTTTGTCGGCATCATGTGATCATTTAGGCCATGTCATGCTACATCTATCATTTATCGAAAATGATGGCCCTGAAGTTTGGCAAGCAAAGGTTGATATAGGGTTAGATTCTGGTCAAATGGATGAAGTAGCCGATAACGTCCGTCATTTTTTTCGTGATAAATGCCTAAACATGCTGTCTATCAAATAGAGCTACCTCCTGTGAACCGCAATGCACAGCTCTCAATAATGCTAAATAATGAGAGCCAGAGGGCGTAAACCGTACTTCTTAGTTGAGCTGGGCTAATCTGAATCATATCCTAGTGCTACGTTTGTCATCATAAGTGATTGTTTATGAAGTCTCGCTGCTTTTATTTACCCTCTGAAATATCTAATGTGACCAGCTTGTTAGCAGGTGATTTGCTTGATGCGGTCGCTCGGGAAAATCTGACGCTGTGTGCTTGGGTTGAAGACAGAAACTTAGGCCTGATTGGTAAAGGTAAGTTGTTACTCGGTACGTTTGATTATTGTGGTTGTATTGGCTTGAATGCTGAGCAAAGTAAGCAATTACTTTGCTATAACAAAAAGGTGCAGCTTGAATCATTTATGGTGCTTGAGCCTGAGTTAATCACTGGTATTGATGATTGTCGATCGCAATTTTCCCACCTAAATAGCACACAATTTTCAGGTGTTGATTATCAACCCAAAGTACCAAAACAGCCTTTTTTGGCAACGCCAAGTGTGGCTGAAATTAGCGACTTTACGCGTGGCAATCAAACCGCTTTTAACCAAATGAAAGCCGCGCAAGAAGCAGGTGATCATTCAGGTGCATTTAACTCATTTCTTAACGCCTTTACTCCAAAAGAAACCAAATTAGGTTATGTCAGCTTAACCATTAAACCCGATCAGTTGCGCTTTGATATTCGTGATATTGAGCATGTGTTTGGTTCAGAATGTTTAAATGCAGAGGTTTTACGTAATCTAGGATTATCTACCGATAACAAACCCGCTCAAGCGTTATCCAAAGAGCCAAGAATTGAAATAAATGAAATCAAAATAATCATTTCTCGTATTATAAAGGCTTATCCGAACTTAGGTTCTCGTGCTGTTTGGAATTTACTGCGAAAAGACGTGATGTTAGATGATCCTATCTATGATACAGACGATGTTATTAGGGTGATGAGCGGCGATAGCATTAGTTGGTTTGGCTTAAGCCAAGATTCCGTTCGCGAAATGACCTATAAAACTTTCCAGAATTATGTTTATGTCGTTAAAAATGGTTTGAAAAAGATCCCCAACTAGTTGCCCAACTAGCTGCCCAAGCCCCTTGGGTAAATTATGGTGTCTCTCAGTCAACCACTGGAGATACCAAGATGAACATATCTAACAAACGCGCCCTTAATGAACAAGAAACCGCTTTATACATCGGCATGAGCCGATCTTTTTTGCGTCAATCGCGCATGGACGGCGAGCGCGCAAACCGCACCATTGCCCCGCCATTTATAAAAATTGGTCGTGCGGTGCGTTACTTAAGAGAAGATTTAGATAATTGGCTAAACAGTCAGCGTAAGTTGGTTCACCTTAGTCAAGCGGGAGAAATGTAATGACCAACTCTCAAGTAACATTAACCCCTGAACAATTAACTATTTTAGCTTGGCTTGCCAAGGGCAACTTTATTGAAATTTGCTCGGATTACTGTGCCAATCAAGGCGATATATATTTGTCTGCTCCGCTTGAGGTGAGGGTATTTGATAAGACGGTGCGCAAGTTGTTGCGTGAAGGCCTGATTGAATTTCAAAGCGTGACTTATTTTGGCGTGCGCTGGGATAAGTTTGTGATCACTGCAAAAGGGGAGGGGCGTGTATGTGGTTAATTGAAAATAAATTGAAGCTGGTGGACTGGGATGATCGCCAGTTTGTTAACGGCATTATTAGCCATTTACCCTATGACCTTCAGCGCACTGTGTTTGAATTCTACATGGGCATTGATGGCAAGCGTCAGCGCAATATTTGGTTACGTGAAACCAAGAGTGAATTAGTTAAACGCTTGCCTATTTCGTTTGAACGGTTGAATTTGAACTGTGATGAAGATGAAATAAAGATTGAAGCCAAAAAGCATAGTCGGGCGGTGCTGGATATTTTAGGGTCAGTTGGGCATGATTATCCTGAGCTTTACCCTATGCTAGAGGGTTACGTTAAACCTTTAGGTATTAAGCCGCCTAGCTTAGATGCCTATAGCTTAGAAGGTTGTGTCTCAAGGCTAAAAGATATTAGTTGGTGGATGCGGCGTTTGCGCCGTTTTCACATGCGGGCAATTGAAACCGTGTTCCATGCTATAGGCCAAGTTAACCGTAAGTTAGGCATATACTGTTCGCATCATACGGTTAATGTACGCATTAATCAGAAGCATAAAAGCCGTGAATGGCTTGAAGCCACGATTGCCACTAATGATGAAGGGCAATCGTTTAGCTTGTTAGAGCTAAGCCAAATGGGCGTAGCTGATCCTAAAATCCGTAAAACTGAATTGATGGTGCGCGCGCGTGGCTTTGAAGATTTATCACTTGAGTTAAACCATGTTTCCGCCTTCTTAACCATTACTTGCCCGTCTAAATATCATCGCTGCTATGCGAAAACAGGGCAGAAGAACCCGAACTGGCAAGGCTATACACCCCTAGATGGACAGGCCTATTTAAACCGTCTTTGGGTTAAAGTACGGTCTAAGTTGCAACGCGAAGGCGTAAGATTTTACGGCTTTCGGGTTGCTGAGCCGCAACATGACGGTACACCCCATTGGCACTTGTTATTATTTGTTGAGCCTGATAAGTACGATGTGATGGTTCAAGTCATGCGCACTTATGCCTTACAAGAAGATGGTGATGAACATGGCGCGCAGCAACACCGCTTTACTGAGGTGAAAATTGACCCTGAAAAAGGTTCGGCCACGGGTTACATTGCTAAGTACATTTCTAAAAATATTGATGGTGAGAATTTAGATTCAGGCATTTACGGCGAAGACCCAAAAGAAGCCGCTGTGCGCGTTGAAGCGTGGGCGTCATGTTGGGGCATTCGTCAGTTTCAACAATTAGGCGGTTGTTCGGTAACGGTATGGCGCGAGCTACGTAGGCTTAAAGCCTTAACCGATGATGCAGACCCTAAGCTAGTCGATATTCTCAACGCCGCTGACGATGGCGACTGGATGCGTTACACCCAATTAATGGGCGGGGTATTTTGCCCTAGAGCTAAACAAGCCTTTAGACCACATTATGACATTACCTTTGACAAACAAACGGGTGAGATAAACCACAGCCAGTATTCAGCCAATGAACTGATCCAAAGCCTAAAAGGCATAGTCGCTGATGGCAAAGTGTTTATCTCACGCATTTTTCGTTGGAAGCTTGAAACAAAGTACACCTTTGTTGACTATGCCAAGCTTCACCCCGCTGCTGCTCCTAACTTGGAGTTCTGTGAATAAGTGTATTTAGTTTTGGGTATTCACAAAGTCGATTATAAAATTGACCCGTTTTAGAATTGTATATAGATATTCGACCTTTACCGATAAAAGCTACTCTTTCATTAAACGCTTTGGTATTTATTTCATCTAAATTATTCGGATTAAATTTTTTCATGTGCTCTAGCTTCTCATTTGAGTCGATATGGTTGACGCATGGTGAATTTTTAAAGTATTCGGAGTGAATTACTAACTCCTTTGTAAATGATTGGCTTGTCTCGCTATTTTTTATTACTCCAGCAATTATGAAGCAAAAAGTGGCTGTACTAATTAAGCCTATAGCTCGAAATACATTAGCCACATTTGGCCTGCTTTTCTTGAAGTTGGACCTGAATTCATTAATGAAAGGGTACACAGATCCAATGCTAACAATGAAGGATAAAATGAGGAAAAAGAACATTATACTGTAGATCATTGAGACGATATCTAGGGCATCAGGTATGAGTGCCGGATCAATTCCTGTAAGGGTGTTCACTTTTTCAGATGCGACTAAAAAAGTGATTTTATATATAAATATAGATCCGTCATTCCGCAGCTAATTCCAGATTTAAAATAGTGTGATCGCGTGATCATTTCTGCGCAATTTTGCAAACACCCTATTGACCGCGATCCCCTATTTTGATCTATTACTGCTATTTAACGGTCGCT
>NZ_JAIMJA010000070.1 GCF_021295315.1 Motilimonas cestriensis
AATTAAAAACGATTGATGATAATGGCACACTCACCCGGTTTGATAAACCGGACGCTGAAACCCTGATTGTCACTGATCCAAACAATCAGCGATGGACCTATAAGTTGGACTCACGCGGGCGGATCACCACACTGATTTCACCTGAAACCGGTGGCGATAAAGGCACAGAGGGATTGCAGCGAGATCCCCGCCTCGTGCAAAGCATTGTGCATTATCAATATGATGAAGATGACAATGTCAAAAAGGTGATTGATGGTGAGGGGCGGGTCACGACCAACGTTTATGATGACAATGGTAACCTGACCCAGATCTGGCAAGACAATGCACTGGTACAGACCCAAGTCTATGACCAAAACCGTTTGATTGCCAGCCATGTTCACAATGGCGATGGCAGCATTGCATCCGCACATTTTGTTTATGAAGGTGAGTTGCTGCGCTACCAGGTCAGCCCAGCGGGCAATGTCACCTATCACGATTATGACGGTTTTGGCCAACGCATCAGCACGCGGGTATTTACTGGCTCCGATGCCTTGAGTTTAACAGCCGCGATGACTGACGATGAGCCGCTGACCCTTGCTGCGATGGACACTTGGCGCGCGGCGCAGGCCCCTAAACAATCTACACTGACCGAATACCAGTACCAACGCGGCCTACTTCATACGCAGACGGTGTACGCCACGTTAGATGAGGCTGGGAAGGGGGTGACCGGCGCGGATACCGAGCATGTTCGTACCACCTATGATGCCTTTGGTAATTTGTTGAGCAGTGTTCGACTGACTGGCGACCTGCTCAGTGGTGAACTCACGCTGCATGGTGCCAAATCCTATGTGTACGACGGCATGAACCGCGTTATCAGCCAAACTGACAACGCGGGTATTACCACTCACTCCGAGTATCTTGATGTTGAAAATAGGGTGGTAGTGACCACCGAAAATGGCCTTGTGACGAGCCGTCAGTTCAGTACACGTGGAGAGCTGTTGAGTGAAAGTCGCAGTGGTGTCGGGGAGACGACCCGTACGCTCAGCCACTTTTATAATGATAACGGCCAAATAGCGGCGACCTTGTTACCCGATGGCAGTACCCGTTTTCAGCTCTATAATGAATCAGGCAAACTCTGGCTCAGTGTTGATGGCCGAGGGCAGGTTACCGAATATCAGTATAATGGTGCAGGACAAGTTACTCGCGAGTTAAGTTATGGCACTCAACT
>NZ_JAIMJA010000071.1 GCF_021295315.1 Motilimonas cestriensis
CTTCGGGAGGACGCTTACCACTTTGTGGTTCATGACTGGGGTGAAGTCGTAACAAGGTAGCCCTAGGGGAACCTGGGGCTGGATCACCTCCTTACCAAAAGCGACGTTGTCTTGTTGACGAGAGTCAGTGAGTGTTCACACAGATTGTATGATTACATTGGGTAAAAAACATCGGGTCTGTAGCTCAGTTGGTTAGAGCGCACCCCTGATAAGGGTGAGGTCGGTAGTTCAAATCTACTCAGACCCACCAAATCCTCGCAATACTGCGTTATTAAGTTCGTCGTTTAGCTTGCTAAACCTCCTCACTTAATGCCTTGTCTTGCTTGATTTGGCCACTATGCCATCCTCCCAGGTGGTTTAGGGTTCGATGTTAGAAGAAAAATTGGGGCTATAGCTCAGCTGGGAGAGCGCCTGCCTTGCACGCAGGAGGTCTGCGGTTCGATCCCGCATAGCTCCACCAATTTTCTTCATGTTAGGCCAAGATAGGCCAAAGTTAAGTTTAAGACATTTAACTTTGGCTTTTTTTAGCGATAAAGAAAGCCCGCTCTTTAAAAATTTGGAAAGCTGATAAAAGTTCATTGAACGTTTTTGAAACGAAAGTTTTGATGATGTTCAATACCGATACTTCTTAGCAATAAGAAGTTATCAAGCAAACAAAATGATAACGCAGCAATGTGTTATCGCTAAGCGTAAAAACTTAGCACATAACTTGTTCGCAAGTGTCTTGTGTAATATCTAGGCAAATGATGTCTTATGACATCAAACAATAGAACACTGTTTAGGTGTTGTATGGTTAAGTGAATAAGCGTGCACGGTGGATGCCTTGGCAGTCAGAGGCGATGAAGGACGTGGAAGTCTGCGAAAAGCGTGGGGGAGTTGACAACAAGCGTTGAGCCCACGATGTCCGAATGGGGAAACCCACCTGTTTACAGGTATCACATGTTGAATACATAGGCATGTGAGGCGAACCGGGAGAACTGAAACATCTAAGTACCCCGAGGAAAAGAAATCAATTGAGATTCCGGCAGTAGCGGCGAGCGACCCCGGATTAGCCCTTAAGCTTTATTGGTGTTAGTGGAAGGCTCTGGAAAGTGCCACGATACAGGGTGATAGTCCCGTACACGACAATGCCTTTAAAGTGAAATCGAGTAGGACGGCACACGTGAAATGCTGTTTGAATATGGGGGGACCATC
>NZ_JAIMJA010000072.1 GCF_021295315.1 Motilimonas cestriensis
TGACTCTCGTCAACAAGACAACGTCGCTTTTGGTAAGGAGGTGATCCAGCCCCAGGTTCCCCTAGGGCTACCTTGTTACGACTTCACCCCAGTCATGAACCACAAAGTGGTAAGCGTCCTCCCGAAGGTTAAACTACCTACTTCTTTTGCAGCCCACTCCCATGGTGTGACGGGCGGTGTGTACAAGGCCCGGGAACGTATTCACCGCGGCATTCTGATCCACGATTACTAGCGATTCCGACTTCATGGAGTCGAGTTGCAGACTCCAATCCGGACTACGACGGACTTTTTGGGATTCGCACACTCTCGCAAGTTAGCTGCCCTTTGTATCCGCCATTGTAGCACGTGTGTAGCCCTACTCGTAAGGGCCATGATGACTTGACGTCGTCCCCACCTTCCTCCGGTTTATCACCGGCAGTCTCCCTAGAGTTCCCACCATGACGTGCTGGCAACTAAGGATAGGGGTTGCGCTCGTTGCGGGACTTAACCCAACATTTCACAACACGAGCTGACGACAGCCATGCAGCACCTGTCTCACGGTTCCCGAAGGCACTAAAGCATCTCTGCTAAATTCCGTGGATGTCAAGAGTAGGTAAGGTTCTTCGCGTTGCATCGAATTAAACCACATGCTCCACCGCTTGTGCGGGCCCCCGTCAATTCATTTGAGTTTTAACCTTGCGGCCGTACTCCCCAGGCGGTCTATTTAATGCGTTAGCTTTGGAGCCCACGGCATATAGCCACAAACTCCTAATAGACATCGTTTACTGCGTGGACTACCGGGGTATCTAATCCCGTTTGCTACCCACGCCTTCGCGTCTCAGTGTCAGTTATTGGCCAGGTGGTCGCCTTCGCCACCGGTATTCCTTCAGATCTCTACGCATTTCACCGCTACACCTGAAATTCTACCACCCTCTACAAAACTCTAGCCTGCCAGTTCCAAATGCAGTTCCCAGGTTGAGCCCGGGGCTTTCACATCTGGCTTAACAAGCCACCTACACGCGCTTTACGCCCAGTAATTCCGATTAACGCTCGCACCCTCCGTATTACCGCGGCTGCTGGCACGGAGTTAGCCGGTGCTTCTTCTGTCGCTAACGTCACAG
>NZ_JAIMJA010000073.1 GCF_021295315.1 Motilimonas cestriensis
CTGAGTCATTAGAGTTAGGCAAGTCAACCGTCGATAAATGGGCAAGGCAGCTTAAAGAAGAGCGAAATGGCAACCTATCGAGTGCCATGCCGATGACGCCAGACCAAGTCAAAATACGCGAGCTAGAACGTAAGATTAAACGCCTTGAAGAGGATAACACCATCCTAAAAAAGGCTTCAGCTCTCTTGATGCAGGACTCGCTCAAAGGTTCGCGTTAATAAGAGAGCTAAGCGCCTATTGGGGTGTTGAACGGCTGTGTAAGGCATTTAAGGTCAATCGTAGTAGCTATCGTTATTGGGTCGAGCGTCGTCATGAGTTAAACCCCAAAAGGCTGAAACTCATCTCTGAGCTGAAGCGCTGGTTTGGTAAAAGTTGTGGTTCGGCAGGTCAAAGGACGTTGCAGGTATTGCTCGCTGATTCAGGCTTCAAAGCTAGTCGGTCGTTGATTCGCAAACTGATGAAAGAGAAGGGGCTCGTCAGCAGGCAAATCCCAAGACACCGTTATGCTAAGGCTGAAAAAGAGCACTTAAGTATTCCGAATTTGCTAGATAGGAACTTCAAACCAGACGCTCCAAATCGGGTTTGGACGGGTGATGTGACATATGTTTGGACTGGCTCGAGATGGCTATATTTAGCCGTTGTGATTGACTTGTTTGCAAGACGCGTTGTTGGCTGGGCAACCTCAAAAAGTCCAGACAGCGAGCTAACAAAGAAAGCATTGAGGATGGCTTATGAGAGTAGAGGCAAGCCAAAGGGCTTGATGTTCCACAGCGACCAGGGCTGCCATTATACCAGTAAAACGTATCGTCAATTGCTTTGGCGGTTTGGTATAAAGCAAAGCTTAAGTCGCCGAGGTAACTGCCACGACAACGCCCCCACTGAACGTTTTTTCAGAAGTTTTAAAACCGAGTGGATGCCAAGGTCAGGTTATCAGTCATTTGCAGCGGGTGTTGAATCGATTAACAGTTACATTACCGGTTATTTCAATCGGTACAGGCCTCACCAGTTTAACAAGGGGTTATCGCCACAAAAGGCTGAAGCAGAATACTTCAAAACTTATAACGAGGTGGCCAGTTTTAGTTGACCACTACA
>NZ_JAIMJA010000074.1 GCF_021295315.1 Motilimonas cestriensis
CCCGTTTTCAGCTCTATAATGAATCAGGCAAACTCTGGCTCAGTGTTGATGGCCGAGGGCAGGTTACCGAATATCAGTATAATGGTGCAGGACAAGTTACTCGCGAGTTAAGTTATGGCACTCAACTAGATACATCCGCTTGGTTAGTTGAAAATAAACTCACCGTATCGGGTGATGACGTTTTGACGCTGGTCAATACCATGAGTGACGAGGAAAAAGCCCTTACTCGCCTGATTGCCACGGAATATGACAGCCGTGGTCGGGTGTATACTGTGACCAATGCTGTCGGCCAGGTGACCGAGTATGAATATGACAACCAAGGCCGCATTCAAGCCACCTTGGTATACGGTGACGGTGAGCGAGACGCCGCACGCATCAGTCGTAACCACTATGATGAGGCCGGGCGCTTGCACGCTCAGACTGATGCCGACGGGTATGTGGTTGAATTCGTGTACGATGCAGCAGGGCGTAAGACAGAAACTCGTTATTACAAAACGCCGAATATATCGCCACCATACAGCGGTGAATATGACGCAGAGCGGGTATTTTATGACCCGCGCGGCCGCCAGCAATTTACACTTAACCGACAGGGCTACCTGACTGAAACGCGCTTTGACGAAGCCGCGCGAGTGACCGAAGTTTATCAATACCTGACAGCGGTGGCGCCCGGAATAACGGAGATATCGTCTATTCGCTTGTTAGCAGGGCCACCGCAGTTGATGAGTCGCCAGACCCGCGATGTGGCAGGTCGATTGAGTGTGTCAGAGGATGTCAGAGGGACCGAAACGCGTTACTACTATGACTCTGAAACCGGTCTGCTGCGTCAGCAAACCCTTGCAGCAAATACAGAAGAAAGCCGTAGCAGCTACTTTAACTACAACACATTTGGTGAAAAGACCGGCAGCCTGGTGTTGGCGAGCCAGCAGGACTGGCAAGCATTTAACCTATCGGACACCATTGCCAAAAAGGGCACACAGGTTAGTTATAACGTCAATGGCCTGAAGGAGACGCAAAGCCATCCGGCTACCGGCACGACCCACTTCTATT
>NZ_JAIMJA010000075.1 GCF_021295315.1 Motilimonas cestriensis
AACGGTCACCATAGCACCCGACTCTGCGCCTGTGCCTTGAATTAATACATCATTATCTTCCGCTGCACTCACCACGCCATCGCCTTCAATTGGCGTGGTGATGGTGACCGCAGATGGCGCCGTATTATCTAATGTGATCGCGCTGGTAGCAGCACTTGAGGTGTTACCAGCTGCATCAGTTTGCGTGGCCGACACGGTTAAGTTGCCATTATTTAGCGCACTGATATCCAGCTCAGAGCCTGCTAGGGTCCAGTTGCCACTGCCATCAGCGGTGGTCGTGGTGCTCACCCCGCCAATATCAACGGTCACCATAGCACCCGACTCTGCGCCTGTGCCTTGAATTAATACATCATTATCTTCCGCTGCACTCACCACGCCATCGCCTTCAATTGGCGTGGTGATGGTGACCGCAGATGGCGCCGTATTATCTAATGTGATCGCGCTGGTAGCAGCACTTGAGGTGTTACCTGCCGCATCAGTTTGCGTGGCCGACACGGTTAAGTTGCCATTATTTAGCGCACTGATATCCAGCTCAGAGCCTGCTAGGGTCCAGTTGCCACTGCCATCAGCGGTGGTCGTGGTGCTCACCCCGCCAATATTAACGGTCACCATAGCACCCGATTCTGCGCCTGTGCCTTGGATTAATACATCATTATCTTCCGCCCCATTAACAATGCCATCGCCTTCAATTGGTGTGGTGATGGCTAGCGCACTTGGCGCCGTATTATCTAACGTGATTGCGCTGGTAGCAGCACTTGAGGTGTTACCTGCCGCATCGGTTTGCGTGGCCGACACGGTTAAGGTGCCATTATTTAGCGCACTGATATCCAGCTCATTGCCCGCGATGGTCCAGTTGCCGCTAGCATCAGCGGTGGTCGTGGTGCTCACCCCGCCAATATCAACGGTCACCATAGCACCCGATTCTGCGCCTGTGCCTTGAATGAGTACATCTGCGTCTTCCGCCCCATTAACAATACCATCGCCTTCAATTGGTGTGGTGATAGTTAATGCGCT
>NZ_JAIMJA010000076.1 GCF_021295315.1 Motilimonas cestriensis
GTAAGCGCATCATAAACCCCGCATTCTAATCCCCTAGCACGAAGAATAAGATCAAGTCTCCAACCATGAGGAGATTTGAGATGAGAAAACGACGCACCAACCAAGAATGGCAAAACCTTATTGCGCAATCTGAATCAAGTTCATTATCTACACTCGCATTTTGTAAGCTCAATGAACTTAACCCCTCAACGTTTTATGCCAAGCGCCAGCAACTCAATAAAACTGATGTATCTCTAGGCTTTGTCCGAGCTGAAGTCGTCGAAAAGACGACCAAGTATCAAGCTCAGTGTGCAACAGCTAACATGATACTACTCGTCAATGATGTTGAGCTGCGTATTCCACAAGGCACGCCAGCGGCCTATCTCGCAGAGCTCATAGGTGCGCTATCATGAAACGCATGCTCAGCGCACCAGAGATTTATCTGCATCGTGAAAGTGTCGATTTTAGAAAGTCCATCAATGGCCTCGCGGCGATTATCGAAAGTGACACCGATTTACCCCTGGGAAGCGGTGCCCTGTTCCTGTTCACCAACAAACAGCGCGACAAAATCAAAGTGTTGTACTGGGATAAAACAGGCTTTGCTCTTTGGTACAAGCGCCTTGAAAAAGCCAAGTACAAGTGGCCTACAAAAGAGAAAAATGAGGTGTTTCCCCTGACTCAATTCGAGCTTGATAGACTCCTTTCTGGCTTCACGATTATCGGCCATAAACCCGTTAAAATAAACAATTTTACAATGACTTAATCGAAAATAAAGCCTTATTCACCAAGCGTTAATGGCATAATTTCAATATAATCAATGCCATGAAAAAGACGCCAACTATTAACCCAGAAAGCCAAGATGTTGCCGAGCTACAAGCGATGGTGAAAGCGCTGATGGCGTCGCAAAAACAGAAAGAATCTGAGTGGAAACAAGAGCGCCAGTCGCTACTTGAACAGCTCAAGCTG
>NZ_JAIMJA010000077.1 GCF_021295315.1 Motilimonas cestriensis
CAGCAGGACTGGCAAGCATTTAACCTATCGGACACCATTGCCAAAAAGGGCACACAGGTTAGTTATAACGTCAATGGCCTGAAGGAGACGCAAAGCCATCCGGCTACCGGCACGACCCACTTCTATTATGACAATAACGGTCAGCTCAGAGAGCGTGTTAACGCGAATGGTGACGTTACGTCTACCCAATATAATGCTTTTGGTGACGTTGCCAGTCAGCGACTGGCCGATACGACGATGAGCACCCACCACTATGACAACGCTGGCCGCATCGCGCTAACGCGAGATGGCGAAGGTAATGAAACGCACTTTTTTTACAACGCGCTCGGGCAACTGGAATATCAGCTGACGAAGGCGAGTGGCCTTGCGCAACTGGAGTTTATGACGCCAGTGGGTAGCAGTGGGGGGATCGTAGAGCGTAACATTACCCGATTTATTTATGACGCCCGCGGTAACGTGAAGGCAACTCAGGTGGCACTGCATCGCAGTGGCGTGGCGGCACAGTCAGGCGCGCCGGAGTATCAGGTGTTACAAGGCCTCATCAAAGAAGGCATTAGCTTTGTCAGCGAAGGTCACAAGGCCTACGATCACCTCGGTCGCCTTATCAGTGAAATTGATGGTGAAGGCCGCGAGCTCGTGACCCAATACCACGATGGGGGGCGAACCGTAGTGAATTACCTCGCTGGCCAACTGCAGTCACGCTCTGAGCTTGACGCCAGTGGCCGCATCGTGAAGCTAACGAATGGTAAACACGAAACCATCAGTTATCGCTACGACGATCAAACCGGCACGGTGGTGACCCGCACCGCAGCAGGGATAGAAACTCGTGTTCGCAGCAATGCCCATGGTGAGCAGGTAGAGTTGCTTGACGGCGAAGGCAATCGTCGTCTGTTTTATTATGATCACAGGGGCAACCTTGAACGCTCCGA
>NZ_JAIMJA010000078.1 GCF_021295315.1 Motilimonas cestriensis
CCCACCTAGCAGTGAGTATAATCCTTGTTCAGTAAATCGACTATCAGGTAACGCTTGATGAAGTTGAGGCGTTTTCGACAATGCCCACCACCCCTTATCTGATATCGCGAGTCTCCACGCATTGCGTTTCGGTACGCCTAATTTAATAAGCCACATCGCAATGCTGTATTTACGCTTCCTCTGTTTAAGGCGATAGCACCTTAGACGTCGTCTGATCCAGCTATCCAACTTGCTCATCCGGTGTTTACCCAATGCCAACTTGTAATAATGTTGCCAACCCCGAAGGTATTGAGTGAGCTCTTTGATTATCGCAGACTCACATCGCCCTTGGTTTCGTTTGGTGATTTTACGAACGCGGTTTTTCATTCTTCGATAAACTTCTTTTGGTATCCCGATTACACCTGACTGCTTGAGGTAATAGCCTAAAAAACTGCGTTTACTGACGCGTGTTGCCGCACTTTTATCGGTGTTTACCTTCAGCTTAAGTTTACCTTCAAGAAATTTACTGACTGAAATCAATACTCTTTTCGCTGCCACTTCACTGCTTACGTAAATCTGGCAATCATCCGCATAACGGCAGAATTTATGCCCTCTGCGCTCCAACTCTTTATCAAGCTCATCTAAAACAATATTTGAGAGTAACGGGGATAAAGGCCCGCCTTGAGGCGTTCCTTGTTGTCGCTGCTCTGATACACCGTTACGCATTAGATCACACTGTAGGTACTGTCGGATTAGTTTCAACACTCGCTTATCTTCAATATCTCGGGATAAACGATACATCAATCGATCATGATTGACCGTGTCAAAATACTTTTCTAAATCAATATCTACAACGTAACCAAGGCCTGAACGAACATACTGACTCGCTTGTACTAACGCATGGTGAGCACTTCTTCCGGGTCTAAATCCGTAACTGCTGTTTG
>NZ_JAIMJA010000079.1 GCF_021295315.1 Motilimonas cestriensis
CGCCTCATAACCTCTAGTCCTAACCTGACGGTAGACAGTACATTCCGGGTTCGTATTGTATTGGCTTGAAAGTGTCTATCCCAGCCTTGCCCTTGAGCATGCAACCCCGTCAGCCAAAACATAAATTGCAGCATTAACGCTATCAACAATATGATATCGAAACGCGCTGGGCTGTTGGTTCGACTTTGACGTAAACCTAACCCATAAACAGGGCTTTTCAAGTCTCGGAATGTTTCTTCTACCTGCATGCGCTTGGCATAAAGCTTCACCAGTTGTTTTGGTGTGCGGGCCGCTGGCGGGAAATTGGTTGCCAGTACCCAAGGCTCTTTTGCTGAAGCTGAATACACTTTGGGTGATGGATGGTGGCAATTGGTTCGTGTTGAACGCTGATTTTTCCGTCCCTTCGGTAATGATTTATACAATACTATTTGGCAGTTGATTGGGTTGCCCTGCGTGAGTTTCTTGTCGCCAAGGCTCTTGGCTCTACTGGATGCTTGGCTGTGTAACTTACTGATGGGTTGCCAGTTTTGTGCGCCTATGTCCGCAAATCTTACTTTGCCTCGCACTCGGCTGAGCCAGTACCAACCATGATCTTCAACCGATTTGTACCATGGCACTTTAAACCCAGCATCACTTACGATTAGTGGCACCACATTAGCTGGCAAAATACTGGCTAACTCAGATAAAAATCGGTCATGCGCAGCCTTAGAGCACTGCTCTTCTAAGGTAAAAGCTCTCTCATACAGAGTGACGGAGCGGCCCTGCAAAGCAACCGAAGCCCGCAATGCCACAAGTCTTTTCTGCTCAC
Source organism: Motilimonas cestriensis (assembly GCF_021295315.1). Classification (GTDB taxonomy): domain Bacteria; phylum Pseudomonadota; class Gammaproteobacteria; order Enterobacterales; family CBDFNC01; genus Motilimonas; species Motilimonas cestriensis. The sequence continues at coordinate 809 of NZ_JAIMJA010000079.1, forward strand.
GAATATCAGACCAATCTACCAAAATAACCGGCATTGGATTACCCGAG
>NZ_JAIMJA010000007.1 GCF_021295315.1 Motilimonas cestriensis
TTAAGCAATTGAATAAATTGATGAGTAAGCCATTTGCTTGTGAGGAAGATGCCAATCTGGCCGTTGATGAATTCAAAAAGCAGTCTGAGTTGCTTGGTTTTGAACAAACCAGCATTAGCAAAGCGCCGAGATGTACGAATTATTTTATTCCTAAATTGGCTGCGGAATGTCGGTTAAATGACACATGTTGGAATTTTTCAAGGTAAATAAATTAGACGAAGATAAGAAAAATAGTTTCAGTTTTACTGTTGGTCAGGATATCTTGAAAAAGTAGATAGATGAATGCCCCCTCTGGCAGGATAGATAAGTTAACTTGTATATAGTTAGTTAATGGAGTCAGTTATGAAAAATACTATTGTGGACGTATCCTTTCGTTCATTGAAACCTGCAAAAACGCGGGATGGCATGCTACTCGACACTGAGACAGATAATCGATGCCGTGATCCGGAAACAGCCTCACCCTGATGTATTCGACCTAATGGATGAACGTCAATACTTCGCTGGTGAATAGTTACATTTCCGATGGTTTAGCCTACTTTCGGGGAGTAGAAAAAGCAGACGTTTTTCATCAAGCGATTGTCACGGGTGGTGGTGCAGATTGCGTCGAGCTACCTTACTTTCAATGGGTTAATACAGTGATTAGTAATGTAAAAAACTCAATGCATGGCACTTATCATGCCATCAACAGAAAACACTTACCGCGCTACCGTGGTGAGTTTTGTTTTAAGTTCAATAGGCGCTTTAACCTTGAGAAAATGCTCGAACAGCTTATTTTCTCAAGTATTCAAACAGCACCGATGCCAGCTAGGTTGCTCAAGCTAGCTGAGGTTCGGTGGTAATAAAATTTATCTATATCAACTCATGATTATTTTAGCCGCTAGTAAGCAAAGTATTGTTCCCATCACTCGTTCGATCCACACTTTAAACGTTTCTATCCGAGAAGTGATCGCTTGGGATGATAAAACAACAGCAACAATTATAAACCAGATTAAATGGGCAATACTTATAATGGCACCAAAAATTACTTGCATATAAATTGGTGTTTCAGGCGTTACTACTTGCGTAAAAATACTTAAAAAAAACAAGGTTGTTTTTGGGTTTAAGGCATTAGAAATAAAACCTGCTTTAAATGCTCTAGAATCAGATAGGGTTGCTTTAGATTCTTGATGGTCATTATTTTTTCCATTGCCTTTTTTATGCAACAATCCCTTAATACCTAAATATGCTAAATAGAATGCCCCAGCATATTTGATCAATGAATAAAGAAATTCGCTTTGGGATATGATTAATGCAATACCTGCTAATGAGTACATTACATGTAACCAAATAGCTACACTAATCCCAAAAGATCCAATAATCCCTGCTCTTCTTGAGTAAATTAAAGAATTTCTCGTAATCATAGCGAAGTCTTGGCCGGGACTTATAACCATTACAATAGCAATTGATGTGACAGTTATTATCGCTCCTAAATATTCATGCATTAATATTTACTCCATTTTTTTAAATGTTAAAACTAACATGTCTCGAATTCCATTTCGGTCATCTGTCACTGGAAATATTCCTGAAACACCATGGAACATTTTTGTATCATCAACGTAAGTAGCATCACCTACCTTCATCTCAAATTGGCATAGTTCTTTTTGGTGGTTATCATAAATGGTTGAAATTCCGCCTTTAATATTATCTTTGTGGATAGGCATCATGAATATATAAGAAACACCATCTTTATTAATTCCTTCTGGGGTAGGCTCTCCATGAAATTCATTATTTGCGATAATTCTAAATTGATGTGCTTCGATATACCAAGAAGACCAGTTTTCATCTAAGTTATTAATCTCACATAAATTGAAAACTTTTAGTGCATGTTCGATAATTTTACCGAAAGAATTGGAGCTGATTACATTATCGTCAATACATTTGTACCATCGCTCTATGTCCCCATTTAATGAGTTATAATCATAGCTTTGATAATGTGGGGTGTTGTGAATCTGGACAATATGATTTGTATATTTATCACTCTTTAAAACAGCATGTTTTCTATATCTATACTTACCACCATCCATCATGTATGTATCAAGTTCTAATTCATTCCATGATTCGGCGAATTTAAACCAATCACTTTCAATTGTATTGAATACGCTGTTATTCTTTGCACCCACAAAAAAACAGCCATTATTAACTATTTCATCAGTAATCTGATTGCAGCTAAATTTTATAACTTCGTTAGTTTCTACTTTTCCTTCCATTATACCTTCACGTTAACAAAATAAAACATTTAGAAAAAGTTTATAAATAATTGTGCAACGTCTATTTATTTCAGTCAAGTGAAATAAATAATATTAAAAACCTGGTTTTATTGTAGTTTTTTTGGTGGAGATTGAAGGTTAGGATGTTAGCAGGGTGCAGGGTGGGATCGCACTTTGAATTTACATTGAACTTTCCCTTAACATCATGATTATATAGGAAAATCAATCATCAGAATTACACTATGTCTCTTTTTCAGCATCTTTCAATGGTAAAAGAAAATCGTTCACACATTAATCAGCGCCACGACCTCGTTGATGTCCTCTTTTTGGTTCTGACCGCCGTCGCTTCAGGCAACGATGGCTGGGCTGAAATACAGCAATTTGGTGAGTTTAAGATTGACTGGCTAAGAAAGTTTCGCCCTTTTAAAAATGGCATCCCAAGACGCCATACTATCGCTCGCATCATGCAGGCCGTCAGTAATGACAGTCTGCAATTATGTCTATTTAGTTGGATTAATGAGATAAGAGTGCAAGCAGAACAATCAGTTATAGTGATTGATGGGAAAACACTTCGTGGTGCGTCTAAACGAGCAGAGCAGCGCCTACATTCAGTGGCTGCTTATGACATCGACAATGGCCTCGCGTTATTTCATGAAGTATGTCCCGGTAAAACCGGTGAAATCATAGCCGTTCAACAGCTCATCACGATGCTCAATATCGAAGGCGCATTACTTACATTTGCGCTTAATACCCAGCGAAAAACACTGACTGATATTACCGAGCGCAAAGGCGACTATGTTGCCCAAGTGAAGCTAAACCAACGGGCACTGCATGATTTTGTAGTGAAGACATTTGATGAAGCGTTTGAAGATGATGAAAGTTTGCCTCAATTTGAGAGCGTAAATAAAGGTCATGGCCGAGTAGAGAAGCGCATCACTTTTCATATTCCAGCTAACTTACCGCCTGAGTAGGAAGAGAAATGGCCTTCGGTCAAAACGTTTGTCGCAGTTGAGCGACATCGAAAAGACAAGAAATCCAATGTGCTCGATACCAGTTTCTTTGTGTCATCTTGCGAGATTGACGCAGAAAAAATGAGCAAAGTCATCCGAGGGCATTGGCAAATTGAAAATAGTTTGAATTGGGTTTTAGATGTTGTTTTTAAAGAAGATGCTTGCCGCGTTTATGAAGAGGAAAGCGCTAAAGCCCTGTCGAGCTTACGACGAATAGTTCTTAATATGGCGAAATTGGAAACCACTCAGACTCGCAGTATGAAGAGTAAAATTCATCGCGCATCCCTGAGTGATGAATACCGCGAATTATTGATTTTTGGCAAATGTTAAAAGCTGTTAACAAAGTACGCTCCGATCCTGCTATCCACACCATTCAGCAGCGCCAAACTATTTTAATGCAAATGCCGCCGCAAGATATTTGGGGTATCGGTAGGCGCATAGCAAAACGCTTACCATTACTTGCTGTGAACAATGCTTTTGAGCTCGCGCAAATGAAGCCACATTTTGCCCGTGCACATTTTAATACTGAAATGGCCAACACCGTGCAAGAGCTCAATGGCAAGGCCGTTAAAACATGGGATCAAGTTAGGGCAGATAAGCAGCAAATATTCTCGACGCGAAGTTTTGGTAAGCGCGTCACGGATGCACAGTCATTAAATCAAGCCTTAGTACAACACGGCGCCATTGCCGCAAAAAAGGCGCGCGAGCAAGGCAGCTTATGCCACACTATGATGGCCTTTGCAGCCTCATCACCATTTGATGACAAGCCAAAATCATTTAAATACTTTCATCATTTCCATGTTGCTACCAGTGATACCACAGTGATAGCTAACACCTTAACTGAAAACTTAAATAAACTATTCCAACAAGGCGTTCCCTACTACCGTGTTGGCGTCGGGTTACTTGAACTAGCGAATCAGCAGCATCAACAACTTGATATGTTCGACACGAATAAAAATAATCCCGCCCTGATGCAATGTATCGACACCATCAATGCCCGCTTTGGTCAAGGTGTTACCGTCGCAGGCGAAGGGATCAGTAAGCCTTGGTCAATGAAGCGCAATTTCTTATCGCCCCAGTACACCACACGCTGGCAACACATTCCTAAAATTCGCTGTTAACTCAGATGATCAAGTAACGCGCTGACTTTTTGGGTTAAGTAGTCACGATGTGGGTAGATTGCATAAACGCCCATAGACGGCAAGGTGTAATGAGGCAGAACAACGACTAAAGCCCCACTTTCTAGAAACGAAGCGGCGGCAAATTCAGGAAGCAAGGCGATACCAATACCAGCAGCAGCCGCCATGGCCGCAGCGGCTGCACTATTTACTTCTAACTTAGCACTAACACGAACATGTTCGGTTTGGCCATCTCTAACAAAAAGCCATTTAGCGCCTTCGCGACGATTAGTATCGACAACACACGGTAACTCAGCCAGCTGAGTAATAGCTTCAATTGGCGCGTGGCAAGCAATAAATGCCGGGCTCGCAACTAACATTTGCTGACATAGCCCTATTTTACGAGCAATCATATTAGAATCATCTAACTGACCAATGCGAAAAGCTAAATCAAAGCCGGCGGCGACCAGATCAACGTAGTGATCATTAAGTACTAATTCAATTTTAAGTTGTGGATGCAATTTCATAAAAGAAGGCAGCTTTGCCATTAACGTCGTTTCTGAAAAAGTATGAGGCGCGCTAATGCGTAATCGCCCTGTTAACGGATCACTCACGCTCGTGTTGAGTTGAAATAAGCTATCAACTTGTTCAATTATTGCCAAAGCATGCTGATAGACACTTGCGCCCTGTTCAGTAATATGAAGTGCTCGCGTGGTGCGGTTAAACAAACGCAGGTTGAGTAAAAGCTCAAGTTGAGCAACCTGCTTACTGACGATGGATTTGGTTTTCCCTACATGTCGCGCCGCCGCAGTAAAACTACCCCGCTCCACGACGGCAATAAATGTGCGAAACAGTCCTAGTTGATTCACTTTATTGTCTCCTTTTAGTAAACAATATTTCCATAATAACCAGTATTGTTTATAAAAGTTAGATGCAAAATACTGACATCAACAAATTGATGCAGTAATGAGCACTAAGGTTAAGCACGATGAGTGCTAAAAGGAGAACGTATGTTAGTTAATGGACGCTGGCAAGCCGCTTGGGATCCGTACCAAAAAGCAGACGACAAAGGCAACTTTACCCGAGAAACTGCCAGTTTTAGACATTGGATAACACCTGATGGCTCGGCAGGTCCAACGGGTAATAAAGGGTTTAAGGCTGAAGCAGGCCGGTATCATTTATATGTCGCATATATTTGCCCGTGGGCGTCACGCGTACTGGCATTACTGAAACTAAAGCAATTGGAACATGTTATTTCTATCAGCGTGGTCGAGCCATTTTTAACCGACTTTGGTTGGAGCTTTGCTGGTGTTGAGTCACGCCATGTTAGTGGTGCCACTGAAGACCATTTACACCAAAAACCATACTTATATCAACTCTATTTACTCGCTGAGCCTATGATGACGGGCCGTGCAACGGTGCCCGTATTATGGGATAAAAAACAAAACACCATTGTCAATAATGAGTCTGCTGACATTCTAGCAATGCTGGACCATGCCTTTGAATCATGGGCAAAAAAGAGAACGAATTTACGCCCTATCGAACAATTAGATCAACTAAACCAGCTCAATGAATACTTATATACAAAGTTAAATAACGGTGTTTACCGAGCAGGCTTTGCACAATCGCAGCAAGCGTATGAAGCAGCGGTTGAAGACGTGTTTGATGCCCTCGAAGCGCTAGAAAATAGGCTATCCGATGGTCGGCGATTTCTACTTGGGCTGCATTTAACAGAAGCTGATATACGGCTATTTGTCACGCTTATTCGCTTTGACTGTGTCTATTTCGACTTATTCAAATGCAATATTAAGCCAATCCGAGACTACAACTGGTTGAGTCAGTATTTGTTCCGCTTATTCTACGACCTTAAATTAGGCGAGACGGTTCATTTTGATCATATCAAGCAAGGCTATTATTCAGTTAAAGCACTAAACCCAAACGGTGTTGTTCCTAACGGACCCAACGCTGATATAACCATAAGTAATCAGGAAAAATACCATGACCACTGAAATAGCCCCCGTTCTTTTCCTCTCCCACGGCTCTCCCATGCGTGTAATTGAACAAAGTGCAGCAAATTTCTTTTTAAGGGAGCTAGGCCAGCACATAGCTAGACCTAAGGCGATTGTCATAGTGTCACCTCACTGGGAAACGCAAGGGGTAGCATTTACCCAGCAAAATCGCCTAGAGACAATCCATGACTTTTGGGGCTTTCCTCAGCCCTTAAATGAAATTAATTATCCTGCACAATCAGCCGATTGGTTACAAAATAGCCTTTCTAACTGCCTCACCGCGCAAAATATTAGCCACCGCGGTATCGCAAGAGGGCTCGATCACGGTGCATGGTCAGTTTTATACCTCATGTACCCAAAAGCTGACATTCCTACTGTGGGTCTAAGCCTGCCTAGAAACTTTAGTTTAAGTCAATTACATCAATTAGGAGGGGCATTAACACCCCTTCGTGAGCAAGGGATCATGATCGTCACAACAGGGATGGCAACACATAACTTGTCTGAATTTTCGTTAACAGGTGAGCCCTGTGAATGGGCAAAGCTATTTAGCCAATGGCTGAAACACAAGGTGGCGACCAATGACATGGCAAGTTTGCTGCAATATCGAAGCCAAGCACCGGCTGCGACGTTATCACATCCAACCGATGAACACTTGCGGCCACTGTTTATTGCTCTCGGCGCAGGTTCAGGGGGTAAAGCGTCATTAATTCATGAGTCGTGGGAGCTAAAAAATGGCAACAACGCCAGTTGGCAATGGCAATAATAGCGGTAAATAAGTTTCCGTTAGCCTTTCATCTAAAACGCGGTAAAATGCCATCAAGTTTTGTTTCATTGTGGATTTACTCTTATGTCATCATTAGCAGATCAGTTATTAAAATCAGGCCTAGTGTCCAAGCAAGCAGCGCGCAGTGCGCAAGCTGAAAAACGTAAGCAAAATAAACAAAAAAAGAAAAAAGGCACCATTGAAAAGACCGAAGTACAGCTTGAAGTTGAAAAAGCAGCGCAGGAGCAAAAGCTCAAAGACGAGGCGCTGAACGAGCAAAAAAGAGTCGCTGCAGCAGCAAAAGAGCAACAAGAGCGTGTTAAGCAGATTATTTTACGTAACGCCCTTAAAGACATCGAAGGTGAAATTGAATATAAATTTACCTTTGCCAACGTGATCAAAAAACTATGGGTAACACCTAAGTTACAACAAGATTTAGTGAAGGGCCTGTTAGCCGTTGTAACGGTAGATGACCGCTTCTATATCGTATTGGACCAAGTGGCGCAGCGTCTTAATACCATTGATGAAACCGCTGTAGTATTGCTGCACGAGAAAAGTGAGGCTACCCAAGCGCAGATTGATGAAGAAGTGGATGACCCTTATGCGGGTTATGAAATTCCAGATGATCTAATGTGGTAATAAATAACAATATCACCGATGAGTCCGAGATAATCCCGGACTCATCGCAAAGAGCCTACAAATCAGGGTCTTCCGGATCATCCATTGGCTCTAAACTCAGTGATAAACCAGACGACGTCGTCATGGTTTCACCATCTGACGTATTTTCTTCTTCACCTTGACCTTTGTGGTATAACTTAAAGCGCAAGCGTAAGTTATTTGGTGAATCTGAGTATTTGATCGCTTCTTCTTCAGTAATACGCCCTTCAATCGTCAACTCAAACAAAGCCATATCAAAAGTTCTCATGCCGAGCTCTTTCGATTTTTCCATGATCTCTTTGAGTAGGCCAAAATCTCCTCGGCGCACCATGTCTCGTACTGTCGGGCTGCCTAACATCACTTCAACTGCCGCGCAGCGTTTACCATCAACAGTGGGGACTAAGCGTTGTGATACAAACGCACGCAAGTTATTGCCTAAATCATTAAGTAGTTGTGGACGGCGCTCTTCGGGGAAGAAGTTAATAATACGATCGAGTGCTTGGTTGGCGTTATTAGCGTGAAGTGTCGAAATAGCCAAATGGCCGGTTTCGGCAAATGCCAAGGCGTGCTCCATGGTTTCGCGATCGCGGATCTCACCAATAAGTATGACATCAGGCGCTTGGCGTAAAGTGTTTTTTAAAGCCGCATGAAAGCTTCGCGTATCTACCCCTACTTCACGTTGATTAATAATACTTTTTTTGTGCTGGTGAACATACTCAATGGGGTCTTCAATGGTAATAATATGACCACCTTGAGTGTTATTACGGTGATCAATTAATGCAGCCAGGGATGTCGACTTACCCGAGCCTGTACCACCCACAAATAAGACTAAGCCGGTTTTGGTTAAGATAACCTCTTTGAGCACTTCCGGCAGTTTAAGATCCTCAAACTTGGGAATGTCCATTTTGATGTTACGGGCAACAATGGAAATTTCATTACGCTGCTTGAAGATATTGACACGAAAGCGCCCAACACCATGGATCGACAAAGCCAAGTTCATTTCTAGCTCTTGGTCAAAAATAGCTTTTTGCTCACTGTCCATTATGGAATGAGCAATCGCTTCTATTTTACCTGGCTCAAAACGCGCTTTATCAATGGGTTTAAGTACACCTTGGAACTTACCACAAGCGGGCGCGCCGGTAGATAAATAGAGATCAGAGCCATCGTTACTTGCTAAGATCTTTAGCATTTGTTCAAACTGCATTGTTTACTCCAAGCCCAACAACTAAATGGGCCAAAATGATTAAATAATAGATTATCGAGCTTGCCCAGCAGCTTTGATCAAGGGATCAAACTGGGCCTTAAATTGCAACATAGCCTGCTCCGTAGCCTGAGTGAGTTGCGGGTTTTTTAACTCAATCAGATTCCGCTCGGTTAAGTTTAATTTGGCTAGTGATGAACCAAATTGAGCTTCAAACATTTTATGGTAATCCCCTGAATCATAAACTCTTTGCAAACCTAATGACAATCGTTCGGCGAGCAGTGGATTGGCTTTATTAACAAAATAAAATAATGGAAATGGATAATAAAGCACAATGTTATTTTCAATCACGAGACCTTTACTTGGATGGCTGGCTAATTCCTGAACAATTTCATTGGCACCACGTGAAAAACAATCAAATCTGCCAACACTCAATTGATCAAATAAGATAGCGTATTTGGTACTTTTCCAAAGCGTTAAACCGTTCGCTTCCATTATTGACGTATCAGGCCAATCTTGATGCTGGCCAATCACCAGATGAGAATCAATTAGCTGCCTTAAGGTGGCCAAACCATTAAAGCGAGACTGTTTTCCATTTTGAATCAGGCAAACGCGATAGCCTAATAGCGTCCCAGTAACGGGAAAACGCACCGGCAGCGCAATACTTTCACGGAACTTGTTTGGCCCAAACACAGCAATATCAATGGTGGGTTGCTGGGCTAAATGGCGAATCACTCGTCCTTGCTCCATTGGATCGGTGGGCACCAATTCATAATCGCCATACTCATTTTTGGTTACATCTAACGCTTTAATCAACAGCTCTGGTACGATGCTGTTAGGGTGCGAAAGTAATTGCTCCCACACCACAATTTTTTCTTTCTCAGCCCACGCACTAGCGCTAAAGATACAGGCTAAGAGTAAACAACTTCTTAATAAAACCATATACTTGCCTTAATTCATTACGAATAAATTCTATCTGCCAGAATGGATCATCGTTACCGACAATAGTGTCTTTATTAAATAATATTAGAACGAACCGACCGAAGTAACCTTAATAACAATTGATTAACGTGATCTTGCTGGCAAACTAACGGGATAAAATGTGGCTATTTTATTATCAAGCAAAGCTGCTAACATACCTGCTGTAAATCACTGATTAATAGTAAGTAGGAAAGATTGAATGAAACGCCAAATAGCGTTAGTTGAAGATGAGGCGGCCATTGCAGCCAATTATCAGGCGGCCTTTGAGCGCTTGGGGTTTAACGTTAATATTTATACCACACGTGCTCAAGCCTTAGATGAGTTTGCCTGTAACGGCTTGCCCGATTTAGCCATTATTGATGTTGGGCTAGCCGACGAGTATGAAGGCGGTTTTGATCTTTGTCGTCAGCTACGGGAACAATCAGCCACCCTGCCGATTATATTCCTCACCGCCAGAGACAGTGAACTGGATGAAGTATCTGGCTTGCGCTTAGGGGCAGATGATTATTTAACCAAAGATATTAGCTTGCCACAGATGATCGCGCGCGTAAAAGCGCTACTGCGCCGCGTTGATGCGCTAAACAGTCAAATAAACTCACCGAGTGATTCATTAACGCGCGGAGCAATGGTAATCGACAATTTAACCATGACCATCAGCTGGCAAGGCCAACCGGTGGAGTTAACGCTGACCGAGTTTTGGATCGTACACGCCCTGGCGAAATATCCCGGCCAAGTAAAATCAAGACAACAGCTTATGGACGCCGCTAATGTGGTACAAGATGACAACACCATCACCACACACATTAAGCGGATCAGACAAAAATTCAAATCACTTGATCAGTCCTTTGATCACATCCGCACCGCTTATGGTATGGGTTATCGCTGGAGCGCGGAGTGAAATTAAAAAAACAGCTGCTATTTATTTCTATCTTAATGCTAGGGCTACCTTGGGCAGGCTGCCAGAGTATGCAGGAAATAACCCAAGTATTGGCGCGCAGCCAAGAAAACCTGTTAGAAAATACCCTCAGTGCAGCCAGTTTAGTGTTAAGCAATCAAAATGAGACCATCACATCGCGCCATCATCACACCTTAGGCCCGGCCATCTACGCGGTGCCGGCGCAAGATCAAATACAACTTGATGGTTATCAAAATGATTGGCAGCAACCCATTCCACCGCACTATAAATTGGAGCAGGGCCAACGCGAGCTCGACATCGCCGCCCAGTATAGAGATGACTATCTGTACCTGTGGATCGCCACCCGCACCGACCATAATCGCTTTGCTCGCCCGGGCAGTAGTGAATGGGAACAATTTACACTTAAAGGGCTTTCTAATCAGGCACAAATTAGCGAATACACGTTAACAACATCCGGGTCTGGGCAGTTTTATTTATCTAGCACAGCAGGCAGTGACCATACCCGTTATCGCCATCTTGGCTATTGGCGTGAGACGGAACAAGGCGCACAAATAGAGCTAAAACTTCCCCTAAAACAATTTAATCAAGGGCTAAGTCTAGACTGGCAAATATACCAAAACAATAAACAAGCATTTAACCTTGGCACCCAAAATACGTTTAGACCTCTACTGCATCAAGACGATCAAATAACGCAAATGCTTGCGCCAGTGATCCAACAAGGCATTGAAGTATACTTAGTGGATCAACAAGGCTGGCTACTGAGCCAAGTAACCGGAAAGCGCATAAAAAATGACACGCCGGGCTTTTGGCTAATGGAAAAAATCTATGCTTGGCTGCTCGACACTAGCGCCCTACCAGAATGGCGACCATTGTTTGAACGTAGCCAGCTGGTTTATCCGCAATTTATCAGCCAGTTTCAACAAGCAACTTGGTTTAGAGAAGGTTATCGCAGCCATTTGTTAATGGTTCAGCCATTGCAAATTGATCCGACGACGACCCATTATTTATTAGCGACTCAACGTGGCGAGGTACTCATCCGCTTGGCAGGCTCAGCCTTTAACCGATTGTTTTTTATTAGCCTATTTGCATTTGTCATTACCGCCGGCGGATTGTTTGCATATGCCAGTTGGCTAACATGGCGAATCAATAAACTGAGCGCCAGTGCACTGCAACAATTACAGCAAGAGACAGAATTTTCCGGTGAACTACCATTGAACGCAAGTAAAGATGAACTGGGCAGTTTATCCCGTAGTTTTAGCCAGCTGTTAGCCTTGAAGCAACAGCAAACCGACTATCTGAGCAGTTTAGCCGCTAAACTGTCTCATGAAATTAGAACGCCATTAGCCGTGATCCGCTCCTCCATCGACAACCTTACCCAAGGCCAACATTTGGATGAAGAGCAAACCACGTATATTCAACGGGCTAGCAATGGATGTATTCGTTTGAGTCAAATGATCACCGCCATGAGTGAAGCTAAGCGGCTTGAACAAAGTCTTAACGACTTTGAGTTAGATACCGTATCACTCAATGACATGCTGCAAGAATTAAGCACCGCCTATCAGCATACTTGGCCATCACAATCATTTGTATTTATAGACCAAACTAATCGACAGATAATAGCAGAGATCTATCCCGAGTTACTGGTTCAGGCATTGGATAAGTTGATCGACAATGCCATTGACTTTGCTGAGCCAAACAGCAAGATAGAATTGATCTTGTCTGACAATGAACTAGATTGGCAAATAGACGTATATAATCAAGGTAGTTCAATACCAGAAAAGATGACGCGCACTATCTTCGATTCACTGGTTTCAGTGCGTAGTACACCAACAGAGAAAGCCCATTTAGGCTTAGGTTTATTTATTGTCAGCATGATAATGAAGCATCATAAAGGCACTTTTAGCGCGAAGAACACACGACAAGGCGTGGCTTTTTCACTTAACTTCGCCCATTTTAGTCGCCTTATCCCGAAACGTTTAGATAAATAGTGGGCATATGGTCAAAATTAAACCCGATACAAAGCGTAATGCCTATACCTTAACTTTTGGCAGTATTATCGCGTTAATGTTATTACTGACGGCCATGCTGTCATGGCCGGCTTACTCCCTTAACTTGTTGTTGCTGTTTCTGGCGGCATTTATTGCAGTGATACTAGGTGTCGCCAAAATACTCGAGCCAGAAACCAGTTTAGAGCTCGATGAAACAGGTTTAACATTTTTTCATGTCAAAGGCCGCTTTCATTTAGCTTGGCAAGACATACAGCGCTTTGATATTCCTACCATTGGCACAAGAGAGCCGCTGCACTATTTAGGCATTAAATTGCGCCACCCTGAAGCCTTATTAAATTCTATCTCACCCCGCTTGACCAGCCATTTTATTGTTGAGCAGCGGGCATTACTCGTGCTGGCGATGCGCTACAACTCTGACTGCCCGAGCTGCGCCAGTGACCATATGTTTGATGTGCGCGATTATTTAAGTCCTAACAAAACCCGTTACAGTGGATTAAATGCCATGCTGGGTCATCGTATGGCTCTACTCAATGAATTACTTGGCTACCACATTTACATCAGCGCCAGTTCATTAGATCGTCCCCTTGAAGATTTTCTACCTTTGATTAGAGAAATGCATCAGCATCACTAACCCGCCAGCCAAACTTGCTTTTAATTGAATAAGAGGCGATACATTAATTAACAAAAAACGATTTATTCGCTACCTATGGCCACTATCAGAGAACCCAAGCTGCATTAAATGAACTAGAAACTGCGAATATGACGAGGGAGCTAATATGCTAACGCAGCGTAAATCGATGAAAGTAATTGCGATTACACTATCTTTTATTGCTTTTCTAATGGCTTCCTTTTACACCCTGTTTAACAATATACAAACCGCACAAACCACTTGGAAAAACTACATACACCTTGAAATGGACAAGTCTCACTATCTCAATCAAGCTATTATCATTTCAGGATACGGTGGGTTTATTCATAATTTTAAAAATGCAGTGATCCGGCGTGACTACAGCTATTTAGAAAAAGCGGAGCCACAAATACAAGATACCATCAACGCCCTCGACCGCTACTTATCACTGACCCCTGAGCATATAAATCCAGTACTCGATATTCAGTATGTGATCAGCGAATATCAAGCCAAGTTACCGGTCCTCAAACAAATGATCGCCAGTGGCGCTTCGGTGGCAGAGATAGATAAAAGCGTACGAGTTGATGACACACGAGCGATAGCGGCATTTAGAGAAATCTTACACAGTTCAAAAGAGCACCCGTTGGCAATGCTACAAAAAACCGAGCAATCCTACAGCTCAACCACTTCCAAGCTAGTAGTTATATTAAATTTTCTGATCATTGTGAGCAGCATAGCGATCGCTTTCATTTACTACCTATACAAAAAATTAGCCATTAAGATGACAGAGCGAGAATTAATCATTAAATGTGCCCCTAACGCCATTTTGTCAGCCAATGAAAATGGCATCATCACTACGGCAAACCATGAGGCCATGAAACTGTTTGGTTTTAATGAAACAGGTATAAATAAAATTAGTGTGGATGATCTCGTGCCATCAAATGTGAAGTCAAAACATCAAGCCTTGCGTAATGAATTTCAACAGTCAGATCGAATCAAACCTATGTCACAACGTAATGCTATCTTCCATGGTAAAAAATTAAGCGGCGATCTATTTCCAGCTAAAATTGCCATTGCAACCTATTCCATCGATAACAAAAAACACAGCATCGTAATCATTAATGATCTCACAGAAGAGCTTAAGCATAAAAATGAGGCAACCATCGATCCTCTGACTCAATTGGCTAACCGTAGAGCAATAAATCAACATATGGGCCAAGCCTTAGCTCAAGTGAAACGTCATCATATTGCCCTGTCCATTTGTCTGTTTGACATTGATCACTTCAAAAGTGTAAATGATCAACACGGCCACCTTGCTGGCGATGAAGTTTTGCAACAAGTAGCACGAGTAATGCAAGAGAATATTCGCGAAGTGGATTTTATTGGTCGTTGGGGAGGTGAAGAGTTTATCGCCATATTAACTGGCACTGGCAAACAAGGAGCACTAGAGTTTGCCGAAAAAATCCGCAACGAAATTAAACTGCAATCACAAACGAAACGCTTCCCTGTCGCCATCACAATCAGTGCAGGCGTGACCTTATGTGATGGCAATCAGGATATAAAAACAGCCCTCAACAATGCCGATAAGGCATTGTATCGCTCTAAACATAATGGCCGTAACCGAGTATCTATGGTTTAGTAACACCGCCAGATTGATGAAGTAACACTTCTAACTCCGCTAAATTAAACACTTGATGATCGGGTGTAATATTTTTTGCCGGCGCTGCTTGATGATGATTTAACCAGCAGGTTTTAATCCCAGCATTTTGTCCACCTAAAATATCCGAATGTAGATTGTCTCCGACCATTAATACGCGTGATTTATCAGGCTCTCCCATCAGCGTTAAAGCATGGTGGAAAATAGTGGCATCAGGCTTCGCGGTTCCCACTTGCTCAGAAATCACAACAGGCTCGAAAATGCCCTGTAACTGATTATGCTCCAGCCGGGCTTGCTGCATCGCAGTAAAACCGTTCGTGATAATACCCAATTTTACCTTGCCATGAAGTGAATTGATGAGGTTACGCGCCCCCGGCAACAAGGTACAAATACGGGTCATAATAGCAATAAATTCATCATTAAGTTGCTTTGCCGAGACCGATAGCCGATTTGCCCACCCTTCGAATCTTCGTGTTTGCAGCTCAAACGCATTAATCTCACCATTCTGGTAAGCCGTCCACAGTGGCAAGTTAGTGGCTTGGTAGCAATTAAAGTCCGCCTGCTCAAACTCATGACCATACTGACCAAATAAGGTTTTTAGTCCTAAAAAGGCATCAAAATGGAACAGCGTGTCGTCAGCATCAAACAAAATCCAATCGTATTGCATCATCGTTATCCTTGGTACAGCGGCGCATTGATAAAAGGTGCCATGGCCAACAAACAGCCTTGTTCATAAATACTGCCACGGCTGGCTTGATGCTGTGTTAACAGTGCAATGGCGCCGCCTTTTTGCTTAATATTGTCAGTATTGAATAGACGATCCATCACGTGCCCTAGTTCTTCGCCAGCGACTAAAGCTTGATAGATCATATTTGGTAACGGTAATTGCGCCGTGCGACCGACAGACTGAAGTCCGCGATGCGCTATCACTATGTAAGCAAATGTCGCTGGGCCGTCAACAAAGTTGTCTACACCGCCTTCAATTGCCACATAAAAGTCAGCATCATGGTTGGTCTGACAATACTCAACTCGATTCACCGCGCCCAAACGTGTTTCTGCATCGGTCATGGGTTGGTCAGCCACGAGCGAGGGCGCATCAATCCCTTCACATACGACATCATGATCAGGATACAAACGCTGAATTGACACTTGCGCCGCATTTACTTTCACTGGGTTCTTTGACCCAACGACTACCGTCAGTTTAGATTTACTCATTTCACTCAAACCTATAAAATTTTCTCTATTATACTCAAATTGCCTTTTAACACGCCGCCTTCAGCAAAATAGACACAAATAAAAAGGGCTCTTATGAGCCCTTATGTATTAGCAAATTTATACTGGTCAATTACGCTGACTTATTGGCGTCCGCTTCACACGCAGCCGCCGTGAAAATGACGTCAGTAGAACTGTTTAACGCCGTTTCAGCAGAGTCTTGCACCACACCAATAATAAATCCAACCGCAACCACCTGCATGGCTACTTCATTACTAATACCAAATAAGCTACACGCTAATGGAATAAGCAGTAATGAACCGCCAGCAACACCTGACGCACCGCAAGCAGACACTGCAGCGAGCACACTTAACAATAATGCCGTCATCAGGTCAACTTGAATGCCTAGGGTATTCACCGCCGCAAGGGTTAATACAGTGATGGTGATCGCCGCACCGCCCATGTTAATAGTGGCACCCAGTGGAATAGAAACTGAATAAGTGTCTTCATGAAGCTTCAGACGGTTACACAATGCCATATTCACAGGAATATTCGCAGCACTTGAGCGAGTGAAGAAAGCCGTTACGCCACTTTCACGTAAACATTTCAAGACCAGCGGATATGGGTTGCGCTTGATTTTAACATAAACAATTAATGGGTTAACCACTAATGCAATAAATAGCATTGCGCCTAGTAGCACCGCCAACAGCTGTGCATAACCCGCAATGGCAGCAAAGCCGGTTTGTGCAAAGGTGCCAGCCACTAAACCGAAGATACCAAATGGTGCTAAGCGAATGATGAAGCGCACGATACTTGAAACGCCGTGGCTGACATCTAAAAAGACTTGTTTTGTTGCCGTTGTTGCGTGGTGAAGTGCTAAGCCTAAGCCCACACCCCAAGCTAAAATACCGATGTAGTTACCGGTTAAAAGCGCATTCACAGGGTTATCCACCAATTTGAATAGCAAGGTATGTAACACTTCACCTATACCTTGTGGTGGATTACTTCCTTCAACGCCACCCGCTAACACGAGGGTGGTTGGAAAAGCGAAGCTAAACAATACTGCCGTCAGCGCAGCCGCTAAAGTACCCAATAAATACAGCATAATGATTGGCTTCATGCTGGTGTGCGCGTTTTTCTTTTGGTTGGCAATAGAAGCCGCCACCAAAACAAACACCAGCACAGGTGCCACCGCTTTCAAGGCGCCGACAAATAAATCGCCTAAAAATGCCACATCCATCGCCGCGCTTTTTGAATAACTTGCAACGGCCACCCCCGCTAAAATCCCTATAATTATTTGCAGCACTAAACTGCCATTTGCCAGCTTGGCAAACAGTGATGTTTGTTGATTCATGCTCTCGCCTATTATGTTTATTTTTTATTCAACCACCTAAGCAGTCGTTAGTTTTATATATTGCACTTGCAATGGTGTTTTTAACCAATGACAGTACAAATGGCAAGAATTAGAAAAAAACATAGTTGATAAACATGACCCATGCCCACACAGGCAACCATATATTTTGATTTAACGCATAGAATTAAACGAAAAAACTAAATACATAAAAACAACTGATATTATTTTTATGTTCTTGGCACTGGATAAATGGTGCGCGAAGTAAAAGACACCAGTGAAGAATAAGGCATTTCTCACTGATGCCTATTGCCGATTAGACTGAGAGATTAAGCTGGATCAATACAAAGCTCGTAGCTACCGTACTTACGCATATTAATCACGCCAGTATCAAAAATAAGGTATTGGCCTTTAATGCCCTGCAGTACCCCACTCACTTCAGGCACCTTATCAAGATTGAAACTAGTGATTTTAGTTGGGTATTCAGTCACCGGGAAGTGAATGTCTTGCAATGGCAAATCAACGCGGCTGATCGCGTCATCACCGTATTGCGCGGTTAACGCAGCAAGGTGAGCTTCAATTTGCGGCAGTAATATCTGCGCTTGTGCCACTAAATCTAAGTTTTCAGCCTCACCCTTGAGCAATGCCCGCCAATTAGTTTTATCCGCCACCAGCTTGGCTAGCTCTACTTCAACTAAGCCAGACAACAACCGGTTTTTCACCCTTAAGATAGCAAGGGCTTGTTTTGCACCTTGGTCAATCCAACGTGTTGGTATTTGGCTATGGCGGGTGATCCCTACTTTTAAGCCAGAAGTGTTAGATAAATAAACAAAATGATCGGTCATGCAAAACTGCTCAGCCCACTGCGGCTCGCGGCAAGTACCTTGAGCAAAGTGGCAGGTTTCGGGCTTCATAATACACATGTCGCAACTGGCCAGCTTTTTCATGCAAACAAAGCAATGCCCTTGCGAGTAACTTTTCTTGGTTTTTTTGCCGCAACTACTGCAGTAAATATTACCGGTATAGCTAAAAGCAAATGGCTTGCCAATCAGTGGATTAAGGTGGATTTCTTGCTCACCTATCGGCAAATAATACTGCACAGCTTTATCAGCTTGTGGGTCGCCCAGCTCGGCGCGCATTTTCTTCAACGTGCCTGTGATGATGGTCATGGTCATTGCTCACTATTACTAACTTGCCTAGGGATAAATCATCAAAGAAACCATCTAAGCAATAAAATGAAAAAGCCCCTGATTGGCGATATACCAAGTAGGGGCTCAAAATTGGTTTACGCTTTATTCACAACAAGGTTTATTGTGCACCTTGGCTGCGAAGGTAATCGTCATAGCTGCCGTGGAAATCAACTATGCCTGTTGGCGTTATTTCAATAATACGGGTAGCCAACGATGATACAAACTCACGGTCATGAGAAACAAACATCAAAGTACCTGGGTAGTTCTCAAGTGCTAAGTTCAAGGCTTCAATGGTTTCCATGTCCATGTGGTTGGTTGGCTCATCCATCAGCAGAATGTTTGGTTTTTGCATAATCAATTTACCAAACAACATACGGCCTTGCTCACCACCCGACAGCACTTTAACCGATTTTTTAATGTCATCTTGTGAAAACAACATACGACCTAAAATACTGCGCAAGCTTTGTTCATCGTCGCCCGGTGATGACCATTGGCTGACCCAGTCAAGTAACAACATGTCTTCGCTAAAGTCTTCTGAGTGATCTTGCGCGTAATAGCCAATTTGCGCATTTTCAGACCATTTAATAGTACCCGCCGTTGGCGTTAATTCTCCCACTAAACACTTAAGTAGCGTGGTTTTACCAATACCGTTTGGACCAATAATGGCAATGCGCTCACCCACTTCAACCATCAAATCTAAGCCAGAGAAAAGCTCTTCATCAAATTGATGACCAAGGCCTTTTACCTCTAGTGCTTGACGGTGCAGCTTCTTCTCTTGCTCAAAACGAATAAACGGACTTTGACGGCTAGAAGGCTTTACTTCGTCTAATTGAATTTTATCAATTTGCTTAGCACGAGACGTGGCTTGTTTAGATTTAGATGCATTGGCAGAGAAGCGGCTAACAAAGGTTTTAAGCTCAGCAATTTGCGCTTTCTTCTTTGCGTTATCAGACAACAGACGCTCACGCGCTTGCGTAGACGCCGTCATGTATTCATCGTAGTTACCGTGATACAGACGCACTTCACCGTAGTCTAAATCCGCCATATGGGTACACACACTGTTTAAAAAGTGGCGGTCATGAGAAATGATGATCATGGTGCAGTTGCGCTCTTTCAGCACATCTTCTAACCAACGAATAGTGTTGATATCCAAGTTGTTGGTAGGCTCATCGAGTAACATGATATCCGGGTCGGAAAACAATACTTGCGCCAATAACACACGCAGTTTTAACCCCGGTGGAATTTCACTCATTAAGCCGTAATGAGATTCAACCGGAATACCTACGCCAATTAAGATTTCACCGGCGCGAGATTCAGCAGTGTAACCGTCCATTTCAGCGTATTCCGCTTCAAGGTCACCGGCGCGAATACCGTCTTCATCGGTCATTTCAGCTTTTGCATAAATCGCGTCACGCTCAGACTGCACCGCCCAAAGCTCGGTGTGGCCCATGATCACAGTGTTGATCACGCTAAATTCTTCATAAGCAAATTGGTCTTGCTTTAGCTTACCAATACGCTCATTCGGCTCTTTGGATACGTTACCTGAAGACGGCTCTAAATCACCGCCTAAAATTTTCATTAAAGTTGACTTACCACAGCCATTGGCCCCAATTAAGCCGTAGCGGTTGCCTTCGCCAAATTTAACATTGACGTTTTCAAACAGTGGCTTTGCGCCAAATTGTATGGTCAGATTTGCAGTTGTAAGCACGTTAATTTCCGATTATCTAAGGTAAATGTAGCCAGATTAGCCCGCGAAAGTGACAGTTCAATCAAGCTATGTAAAATAGCGGCGCATTATGTCATACATAGGGGGCGGGTTGCATCCTGTTACCAAGAAATATCCCTAAGGTGTCAGAGCAAATACTGTTAAATGGCAGGCATTGAACCATCACAGCCAAAATAGCGTAACTAAGAGTATAAAGTGGGGAGTATAAAGTGGGCCTCCTAAATTGCACTGGATGGAAAAAAACAATGAACCAAGTACTGGCGAAAAAACTGTTACACAGTAAATGGACAAAAGTGACACCTGAAAATAAAGAAAAACACTTTGCCATTACCGAAGTGGCATACGATGAAGACGGCAAGGTTATCCATTGCGTGACCCAAGCGGTTTACAGCGCTAATGAATATCCGATCAACTGGCGCGAGTTAAAAGACTCATCAATATGGCGCGTTGGCTGGGTATAAAACCAACGCAAAAGTTATGATAAGCTACCTACCTGTTTGACCAAAAAATCAAAGATAATGACCGCTATTTTATATTCCTTTCGACGTTGCCCTTACGCCATGCGAGCGCGTCTTGCTATTGCGGCAAGTGGCCAGTCTGTTTCTTTACGTGAAATTGAACTAAAACATAAACCTGAGCAAATGTTAGCTATTTCACCTAAGGGCACGGTGCCGGTACTGCTACTGGAAAATGGTGATGTGCTTGAAGAAAGCATCGATATTATGCACTGGGCACTTAATTTGTCTGATCCCCTTAAGCTACTGCCATCTTCACCCGCACTAATGCAAGGGTGGATCAAACGCAATGATCTCGAGTTTAAAGGCTGGCTCGATAAGTATAAGTACGCCGATCGCTATCCCGAACATGATGAAGCTTACTATCGAGAGCAAGCTTGTCTGTTCATTGCAGAACTTGAACAGCAGCTAAGTCAAACCCACTACATACTCGGTCAACAACTCACCATGACTGATTTAGCCATCGCCCCCTTTATACGTCAGTTTTCAATGGTGGATGCGAAATGGTTTGCCAATGCGCCTTACCCTCACCTGCGCAGTTGGCTTGAACAGTTCATCAACTCTCGTTTGTTTTTAAGTGTGATGAAAAAGTACCCTACTTGGCTTAATAGCCAAGAAAGTTTCAGTTTCCCATAGCACCCATAAAATTAAACTAAACACGCCGTTTATGCATTTCAACGCGCTTGGGTATATAATACCTCCTTTTTTTACCACACTGGGCCTTATACATGACTCAAGCGAACAATCCGCTGCACGGCGTCACCTTAGAAACACTGCTTACCGAAATGGTTGATTACTATGGCTGGGAAGAGCTAGGCGCTAGGATCAACATTCGCTGTTTTACCCACGACCCAAGTATTAAATCAAGCCTTAAATTTTTGCGCAAAACCCCTTGGGCCCGCGCCAAAGTAGAAGCATTGTACCTTGTGATGATTGAAAGACCTTGGTAAGCAATTGTTACCTCGCATCTCATTGTAAACTTCATTGTTCAATAAGCGCAGTTTAATGAAAATACGTAAACTGCGTCCGTGTTATCTTGCTGATGCTTCAATGCACAGGCGCGGCAAATACATGCTTTCCCTCACAGCTGGTGTGTCACTGATTTGTTTAATATGTGACTCACTCAAACTTGTGCCTATCGCCTTAATGCATTTCACTGACTGCTCCAGTCATACTGCCATTAGCCAAAGTACATAAAACAAGACATCGCTGCTTATGCTCAGAGCTGACAATTAGCTCTCCATCAGCATTCCAAGCGGCACTATGGCCACAAGCTAACCACCCCCCTGTTTGAGAGATATGATTCGATAGCAAAACGGGCATTTTATGCTTAACGGCAATACCAGCTAAAACTCGGGCATCCATTTCATAACCTGATTCGGATATAAGCGCGCTGGTAATGTAAATGTCAGCGTGATTATTTGCCGCATTCTCTGAGTGTTCAGGCGTCAAAAAATCAGCACAAATAGCCAGAGCAATTCGATACCCAGCAACCGAAAAACAGTAATCAGTTGCACCAAAACTACAATAGCTATGCTCGCCTTGATGAAGAAATTGTTTTGAATAAAATTCTACTTTTCCAGTTGGGAAGCAAATCACTGCGCCGATTGTGGGGTGACTATTATATTTTGCTAATGGGCAGCCAGCGATGATAGTAATGTTATGCTCCCTAGCTGCGTTAGACAACACACTAAAATCACTTGGATCTTGTCGAAACGTTAAGCTTTGTGCGTCACTTAACTCATATCCGGTAAGTGATAGTTCTGGAAACACAACGACGTCAGCGCCTAATGTTGACGACGCAGCGATATAGTTAAGATGAATCGTCAGATTAGCCGCAATATCTTTAGCCACTACAGGCGCTTGTACCAAGCTAATAGTTATCGGATTTTTACCCATATAAAGTCCTAACAAATACCGAGCTTATACTCAAAAGGTTTCATCGTTGTTTGGCGCTGGTGTAACTTAGCTTTGGTGGTAGTCACTTCGCACTAAGCAATTTTTTTGACAAATAAACCAACATTATTTGAACAACTTATTGCCGAGCCCCACAGAGCCCCATATTGTTACCGCACGATGTTCACTTAACTTGTTTATTTTCTTGATGTTTTAATGCGCACGAACGACAAACGCAAGCCTTGCGTCGTTGCGCAAGCGGGATCTGAGCTAACAAATCTTCGGGAAAGGTAATCGATGGGTCATTACACCAGCATGATCGGCTTACGTCTTTATTACCAAGATTTACACATGCATTCCCTTCACCGCAAATCGGACACACCAAAGGATCAGGGTTTTTATTCGTTTTGTTCAAAATCGCACTCTCAACTTAGCTAAGGTTTAGCTAACAATATCACCTTTAACACTATGATTAGAACAATGAGTAGCACCTGCGGCTGGTGCTGAGCGGATATTTCATGGACAAATGGAGTTCACAGGCATGCTACAACCTGTGAATGGATTAAGCAGCTGTTATCCTTTTACTTTATCAATCATATGATTGATAACATGACTGTGCTGTTGCTGAGGACTAAACATCACTATCTCAGCATCCTCGCTTACTTTGACATTGTGGCCGGGCGGCCAATAAAAAAGGTCACTCGTGTTAACTACCTCTTCTTTGCCATTGGCATCCGTGGTTGTTAATTGCCCGCGCAAAACATAACCCCAGTGAGGACACTGACACTGGTTGCCATCCAGCCCTTGGAAAAGCGGAGCTGTATCAACACCAGCCGCTAAACTGAAATACTCACCACTTATTTTCCCTAACCCCGTCGCATCCCCAAAATCCATTTGTTGACGGATCACCGCGCCAGGGATCGCCATCTTGATAACTATGTCTTCTTTGGCTATATGCATGTTTTTTACCCTTGCTTTGTGGGTGCATAAAGATAAATTGAATACCTCCTTACATCCGGTACAACTACTCTTAGTTAGCTCACAGATATCATCAAACAATCAATTTGATGCATCTAAACTAAGGCGGATTAAATGGTGAAAGCGGAGCACCTGGCACCCTATTGGTGGCTGCCCACTTGATCACACAGCCTAAACCATTTCATAAAGTATGGCATGCCTCGCTCTTTAGCAGCATATTATTCCGCTATATTTTTTAACCTCAGCGCTGTCTGTCTCTTCATTGGCCCTTTAATCAGCTAGGACTAATAGGTACTCATTTTCATTAATCTAAGCTTCATTGGCTAATGCGTTTATTCTTATTTGTGGTACTATCGCGCGCTCTCAATTCTCAACAGTAATTAGGATGTAGATTGATGAAAATTGTCCGTTGGATTTTAGGTCGCATAATCTTGCTTTTAAACGCTATTTTTACGCCAAAAGGCGTTAAACGTAGCCCGATAGCGCAAACAGAAATTGATAGTCGCACGGCCAAGCTGTCTTTGTATCAATTTAATGCCTGCCCATTTTGCGTGAAAGTGCGTCGTCAAATGAAACGTTTATCGGTAAATATTGAATGCCGTGATGCGCAAAACGATCCACAACACAAAGCCGACCTATTGGCTGGCGGCGGCCGTGTTAAAGTGCCCTGCCTGCGCATTGAGAGCAAAGGTGAAACGCAATGGCTGTATGAATCATCAGATATTGTTGCTTACCTAAACAAAGAGTTTGCGACAAAATAAGCCCAAAATGGTTTAAATCAGGTTATAATCTGCCCTCAATAACACCTCAGTTTATTCGAAAGCAAAATGCCATGGTTTTTGCTTTTATACCAACACAGGAATTCTGTATGTCTTTAGATCCAACCCAATTAGCTAATATCGAAGCCTACGACGTAGAAAGACGTTTTCAATATCTCGTCAAAGAAGCGGTCAAGCAAGAGGAGATTTGGATCTTAACTGACGAGCACGGTTGTGTCATGCTTAACACCGATGACGAAGACTGTGTGCCAGTGTGGCCTAATAAAGAGTTTGCAGAGGCTTGGGCGACCGGTGATTGGGCCCATTGTAAGGCAGAGGCGATCCCCCTAAAAACTTGGCAGTCTCGCTGGACACCCGGCTTAGAAGACGATCAACTTGCGGTGGTTATATTCCCTAAAACCGAAGAAGATGGTTTGGTGATCACGCCAGACGAACTTGACTTTGAGCTGAGCCAGCAACAGCAGAAATTACGCAAAAAGCGCTAAGTTGACACTAAAAATAGTCACTCTCGCTTTTCGCTCTATATGATAATCAGGTAACAAAATGAATTTTACAAAACAGATACAAGACTTCAACAACAAGTTAGACAAGTTTAAGCGTAAGTTAAGCGCCGCCTATGAGCGAAAAGACGAAGCAATGATCAAACACTTCAACCAAGAAATTGCCAAGGTTGAAAAGTTATTGAAAGCGGCAAAAGGCAAGCAGACCTATGAGATAGGCAATCAAGGCTCAGCTGTGCTTAAAATGCCTTTTAAGCGTGTGTTAACGAAACAAGAGCAAGCCGATATGGGCGCACTTAAAAAGTCGGTTAAAGGCTTGATTGTGGTACATCCGATGACTGCATTAGGACGTGATTTAGGCGTTAAAGAAGTCACAGGTTACGCACCTAAGCCTTTCTAAAAAATGCGTTTAATTCTTTTTAATAAGGAGCATTTATTGCTCCTTATTAATATTATCCTGTTGCCTCTGATTTTGATTATGCGACAGCCATACTTTTTTGTTGCAACCAGTAGCAAATCATCCCTAGCAATAATCCCCAAAATGCACTGGCAATCCCCAATAAATTAATGCCAGACGCCGTTAATAAAAACGCCATTAATGCTGGCTCTTTATCAGTGGAATCCACCAGCGCATTCATTAAACAGCGGCACAAAGTTGGCATTAAAGCTAAACCTGCTAAGGTCATGACCACCGCACTCGGAACAAGCGTAAACAGCGATACAAAGCTGGCTGCAAATACCCCGGCTAACAAATAAAATACGCCCATTGCGATAGCAGCTAAATAGCGTAATTTGGGGTCTTTATCTGCATTGTCACTCATACAAATCGCCCCTGTGAGTGCTGCTAGATTAAATGCAAACCCACCTAAAGGAGCCAGTATTAAACCAGTTAGTCCGGTTACAGTGATAATACGCGATGCATTAACCTGATATCCATTGGCCTTTAATACCGCAAACCCTGGCAAATTTTGCGATGCCATGGTAACAATGAATAAAGGGATGCCAACACTAACTAGAGTGAGCCATTGAAAGTCAGGGCTGATAAACGTTGGCGTTGATAGGCCAAATTCCATCATTGAAGTATCTAATTTACCCGTTAGCGCACTGAGCAAAATTGCAATTACCAAGATCCCAGGGATCAAATAATGCCCCCAGTGAACCTTTGCGATGATATAAACCGCAAGCATGACTACCACTAGCAGCCATTCATCGAGTAACGCTGTAAATATCCCCAGCCCAAATTGCAACAACACTCCAGCTAACATGGCCGATGCGATGGCGGTTGGGATCTGCGATAAAAGTTTATCAAACCAGCCTAACACGCCTACCAAAGTGATCAATGCCGAGCAAAGCATAAAAGCCGCCACCGCTTGCCCAACTGTCACATCTTGTAATGAGGTCACTAATAGCGCGGCCCCGGGTGTTGACCAAGCAGTAACAATTGGCTGTTTAAAATGCCATGACAAACTAATAGTCGATACGCCCATACCAATGCCTAAGGCCCAAAACCATGAAGTGATCTGCTCCTGGGAGGCGCCAGCACTGGTTGCTGCTTGGAAAATAATGGCTGCTGCACTGGCATAACCAATAAAAACGGCAATAAATCCGGTACTAATGTGTGAAAATTTAATCTTCATCCTTTCTCCATTACTATTTGTGCGTTATAACATACAAACAACATAACACTTGTGCGCTATAGCGCACAAGAAAAGATTAAGGAATAATATGCAACCGGATAAATCAGTTGGGGAAAACCTACGACAATTACGAAAAGAAAAAGGCTGGAGTCTAGACGTTGCAGCGAAAGCGACAGGCGTCAGTAAAGCGATGTTAGGTCAAATTGAACGGGGAGAATCGAGCCCCACTGTGGCTAAGCTTTGGCAAATCGCATCAGGTTTTAATACGTCTTTTTCTCGCTTTATTGCCCCGCCAGGCAGAGAAATACTTGAGAGTATGTTTAGAGATGCCGCCGAGTTGCGCCAAGAAAGCTTAAATCAGGGATTCTTTGTCAGCCTATTATTTCCTTTTGAACAAACCCTTGGCTTTGAAATTTTTGAAATTAGTTTGGCACCTCATTATCAGCACCAATCTGAACCTCATAATTTAGGCGTAACAGAACACATACTTTGCATTAGTGGTGAGATGGCTGTTCTCTTTGCTGATCAGTGGCACCCATTAAAACCGGGTCAAGCCGTGCGTTTTAATGCTCATCAACCTCATGGCTATAAAAATTTGGGGACAGAGCAAGCCGTGTTTCATAATGTTATCCACTACCCTAGCAACCCATGATGTAGGCTACGAGCAAGGCCTTTACCCAGTACATAATCTAGCATCGTACGCTGGTTTTTTGCTGTTTTTCCTTTAAATATAAATACAAAGGTAAACCACAAGAGACGCCAACGGTTAGGGTTGCAACAATGGCGACCTGGTAATATTTGATTCGATTGCGAGTACCATCAACAACAATGAAAACCAGTGAAACGATCGCCGATACCAACACATCTAACCATGCAAAAGTACTGATAGCGTTTACTGTCGCTTGCTCAGCAAATAAAACAATGTCGACACCATTTGCGAACAACCAAGGTACAAAAGCGCCATAGGGCAGCACCGTACCGAGTATGGCTAATACTAAATAAAGTTTTGTCATAAACAATTCATGTGATTTCAGGCTGTTTAGAGGCCTTGTTTAGCCCGAGCAATAGCGGCCTCAATGGCCGACTTGGCTTGGGGACTGTTTTTCCAGCAGGTTGTGCGCAACATTGAAGCAACCATCTCTGCGATATCATCAGCTCGATATTTTGCTAAATCTGAAAACGTCTCTATGCCTATCTCTTCAAATCTTTTCAGCACCGTAGGCCCGACCCCTTTAAGCGCCAATAGCGCTTCGCGCTCTGAATCAGAAAATGCCACGTTATCTCCAAAATAACCATTAAAACAGTAACGCAAAAAGTTGTACAACAAACTATTTCATTATGATTTTATACATTATCGGTTTGTTGAGCAATATTCTTGATCATGCCATTGGCTAACTACGGTGCTATGGGTTTCATGCCAAATTCATTGCCATTAAGCGCTTTGGATTACACTAAATAACGTTAATTAATTGTTACTACATTTGAGCATCGCGCTGACATGGTCAGCTAGCGATGCTTGCGAGAAAATATACTGTAACTGAATCAACACTATTGCTGACTAATTTGATATAAACGCTGTGCTTGGCTATTTGAATCTTTACTGACGCTGCGGAATTCTTCAGCATCACTGGCATTTTGCACAGAGATCTCCCGAATTCGTTCAGCTAAGTTTTTCACGTTTTCGGTTACCTGTGATTGCTCTTCAGTTGCTACGGCAATACTTGAAGAACGCTCTTTAATATCGTTAAATGCGCTGACAATAGATTCATACTGTGCGCGCGTTGTTGCTGAGCGCTCGTTCACTACTTCAGAATATTCACGGCATTGCTGAATAACGTTAACCCCTTTGCTAGCGGCTTCCTGTAATTGGCTGATCATGGTATCAATCTCGCCAGCGGATTTCTGAGTACGATGTGCCAACGTTCTCACTTCATCAGCCACTACCGCGAAACCACGCCCTGATTCACCGGCTCGAGCAGCCTCTATGGCGGCATTAAGCGCCAGTAAGTTAGTTTGTTCGGAAATATTCATGATCACATCAAGCACAGAGCCCACTTGTTTTGAATCTTGTGCAATTTGTGAAATAGCATCGGATGATTCTGTTAATTTATCAAATAATAACTGGATTGATTCGGCATTCTTCTCTATTACATCAAAACCAGAATTCACTAAATCAGCTGATTGCGTTGTGATATCGGCAACACTCAATACATCTTGTGAGGCGGATGAGGCAGCTATCGACATTTCGTTAATTGCCAGCGCTAACATGTTATTTTCTTCCATTAACTCTTGTGTACGTATTTGGCTGTTATTACTCAAATTATCCATCGCTTCCGCGTTATTTTTAACCGCAGCGGCTTCTGTTTGAATCAGCTTTAATATTTTAATCAGATGATCGCCATAATCATTAATCGCCACGCATAACTGGCTCATTTCATCACTGCCACGCACGACTAGTTTTGAGTTAGTGCGCCCTTGCACTAACGTTCTAACTTGCTCTGTAGTGGTGTTAATTTGCTGCACCAGGCGATTACCAAAAATCAATAGAACGGATACAAAAGCGAGAATAAGGACAGTAAATGAACTGTATAAGTAATATGTGAGGGTGTTAACAGTTTTCTTAGCAATTGCCGCAGGAATAATCACCCCTGAGCGCCAATTTTGCTCTGCCAATGAGTAAGTGACTAAAATAGATTCGTCATTATTAACCACACCACTGGCAAATTCAGTAACGGCTGTATTACCGTTTTGCAAGGCGCTAACCAAAGGCTTTAAACTACTGTCTTTGCTGGCAACCTGTGTAAGGCTCAACATGGCTAAGTTAGTATCTCGTATCGATGGAATTGACACCAGTTGCTCGGCGCTATCCAAAATAAAGCTATAAGTGCCTGTGGCATTGTTTTCTGCGATCAATGAGCGTTCGATAGATGCCAGATCAACGTCTAAGGTAGCAACGCCCCAAAATTCATTGTCGCGCATTATTTTTACAGAGCAGGTAACCATCGGTACATTCGATACCGTGTCGACATAAGCTTCTGACCAAACGCACTCACCACGCTTAGCAATGATGGCATTTTTATACCAGGTTTCTTGTTGATATGGGCTGCTATCAGGTTGGTTGTAATCATCTAAAAGTTGATATTGGCTATTGCCTGTTTTTGCCCAGAAAAGAGACGCTTTTTCTGCCGAGGGCAGCATTTTATTCGGCTCTGGCCAAATACCACCACCAGCAATACCGATACCACTTGCGATTAAAGGAGCTATATTTTCAATAAAAGCCGATTGCTGAAGAGGCAAGGTTTCTGCTACCACTGCTAAGCTTTGCGTTAAGGAGGCACTTTTAGCTAGGTCTTTCGCTAATGATTCACCGATGACTTTTGCTTGTAGTTTTGCGCTGGATATAGCGTCATTTTTAATGATTGGTGTGACAACTAACTGCATTATTGCTGACAGAATGATCAAAGCAAATAACAGCAGGAGGGAACTCCCTAGGTACATTCTTTTTTGTATCAACATCCTATTTTTACCTCAATAACTTCAGTAGTAAAGAATAGCTATTCAGCTTAGAGTATAGGGACTGTTGTGTATTTAGCGAGGAGAGACATTCACTTTATTAAAGGCTAATTTAGGTGAGTGTTAAGTTATTTTTGAATTATTCTCGTTATTTATTCTGCTTCCCCATCGCAACATTTGAAATACGGCGCATTACATTATCCGCTTTTTTCCCCCATGGCGGCCAAAAAAAGCCCTCTTTAAAAAAATCGGGGTCGGCACTCAAAAGTGGATTACTAACATCCAAAGAAGCACTAACCATCCCAAGCTCATTAACCACTCTATTTTGTACTTTAGGCCCCAGCCAGTAATTGATAAAAACCTCTGCCGCTTCAAGCTTCCTGCCACTAACATTTTTATGGATATTGATAGTATCCAGCCAGACGGTATTACCTTCTTTTAATGCCAGCAGCTTCCAATTACCGCCTTGTCTATTTTCAGCTGAGGTGCCAACCCCGTAAGAAGATACCAGCACAATTTCTTTTCTACTGAAGTCCGGCCCCTCATTCCAAAAGTAGCCTACGTTAGCATAAAGCTGATTGGTCTTTATCTGAATTTCACTGTTCGGAGCCGTTGCCGCCTGTAGCTCTTCTCTTTTCATCTCATTCAAGTAAAAAGGTGTTTTGCCAAGTGCCATCATGACAAGAGAGAGATTAGGCTGAATTTGTCCTTCTGTTAATGACAATCTACCCTTCCATTCAGGACGCCAGAGGTCTTTCACCGAAACGGGCAGCTCTTTTTCTGTTAGAACACTCATATTGGCCCAAATACCGTATGCACCTCCGCCCCATGGAACATATAGGTGCTTGCCTTCGTACATGCCACTCGGAATATCTTTTAAAACGGGAATAAGTCTTTTGTAATTTGGCAGACGCGGTGAATCAACATTAATTGGTTGAAGAATTTTTCCTATTCTCCGGTTCTGCATATTAATATAATTGAGCGTAAGAAAGGATATATCTGCTTCTCCATTTCTCAATATTTCAAACATCTGCTCCGGCCCTTCGGCCCACGGCTGAATCACTTCAATTTTATAATCGTAACCTTTTTGGCGTAAAATTAGGTTAATTTCGTGGACTTCCTGAGCTTTGACATACCCTTCCCAGGTCAATACTCGAATCGTGTTATCTTTCGCCAATACAGAGTTGGACATCAAAAATACTGTCATAAATATAAAAAAATATTTCCATCGTTTCATGACAGGACCTCATTAATTGTCGATCACAACGACTAAATAGTAATTAGATTATAGTTTAATTTTGGCTAGCCTCGGGGTCGGAGTTACGAATTCAACTTTAATAACAGTATTTTATGTAGCATATCATGTAGGCGATTAGCGCTATCAGACAATAAAAAATATAATCAATCATAATCATTAACTTAACGTTAAATTCTATGCCGTACCCAGCCACGAAAAGCGTGCTATCCCAGATCATCGTCTGCTAAGTGCTGTTTCGCTAATTTGGCTATCTTGTTGGCCATACCATTGAGTAACAATCGATGCCATGGGGCAAAGAAGTACCAATACCCTAAACCCCAAAAACCCGCTGGATGCCACAATAAATCGATTTGTAGTGCGCAGCTGTCTTCACTGATAGGTGTTAGCCTAATTTGCATCCCGCCACCACCGGGGGCTTTCATACCAAACTTCATCACTAGCAAGCGCTCTGGGATCACACTTAAGATCCGCCACGAGTCAACACGCTCGCCCTCAATTAATTGATCTTTACTGTCGCGGCCATGGTTGCGACCTTGACCACCGCACAAATGATCAATCCATTCGCGCATCGCCCACAAAAAATCACCGTAAAAATAACGATGCTCGCTGCCTAATAGATTAAGCACTTGCCACACCGCCGTACAACTTGCGTTGATCTCAAGGCGATGACTGGCCTTTTTGGCATAAAAGCCATGTAGTGAAGAGAAATTACGAAACTCCGGTACGCCATCTTGCCACTCCTTGGGATAAGTGGTGATGCTCTCCGTTTGTAACACTTCATCAATGGCTTGTTTAAAGCTTAATAAAGGTTGGGGGATCAACGTTTGCAGCGGTTTACCGTTGCCTTGTAGCGGCTCATCTAACCCAGCAAGCAAGGCTTGGGCTAATGATTTGGGCACAGAAGTAATAATCCCTAATACAAGTTGCGTCCAACTGATGGGTAACCCGGGGATCGCAATGATATAACATGGTTTGCCTAATCCCTTCGCCAGTTGCTGCATCATTTGCTGATAACTCAGCCATTCGGGCCCAGTGGCGTCGTATATTTTCCCTGCCGTTTCTGGCAGTTTGGCTAAAGCTGCCAGATAAAACACCACGTTTTTAATCGCGATCGGTGGGGCTAAGGTTTTAATAGACTGAGGTGCAAAAAATACTGGAATATGCCCCACCACATCCCGCATAACTTCAAAGGCCGCCGAGCCCGGGGCCACAATAATGCCCGCTCTCAATTCGGTCACAGGAATGGTTGAACTGGCTAGAATATGCCCAGTGGCAACACGGGATTTCATGTGCTCAGAATGAGGATTGCCAGAAACTAGGCTACCTAAGTAAATAATGCGCGTTACCTGTGTGCCCTGCACTGCGGCCACTAAGTTACGAGCGGCTTGTTGTTCTACCTCACTGTATAATTCACCATCGCTCATGCCATGCATCATGTAATAGATAAGCTCGATACCATCAAGGGCTTTACTGATGGAATAAACATCGAGTAAATCCAAAGTGAATCTTGAACAAGACAAATTTGGCCAAGGACTTGGCTTATCAGGATTGCGCGAACTGATACTCACCTGATGCCCTTGTGCAACTAGCTGTGGTACTAAATGTCGCCCGATGGTCCCTAACGCGCCTATCACTAATATATTCATCCAGCAGTCCTTATGCTCGGGGTTATTCTTCGCTATAATAGCCGTTACTTTAGCTTAATCGTTTAACCATCATGAATCGAAAAAAGAAAATCAATCAAGAATTGAAAAAGCGTCAGAAACAAGCCAACGCAAAAGTTCACCACAGTAACAAACCTAAGTATATTTCCAAAGCTGAGCGTGAAAAAATGGCGCTAGAACAACAGCAGCTACAAACTCCAGCGGATGAACTAAGCCCGACTGCTGATTCGTAAATCCAGTATGCTCAGCGACATCAGCTGAGCTTTTTATAGCAGTCCCAAACATCTGCCATTTCCACGCTGATACCAGCACTCCATAACCGACCAAACAAATCTATCATTCAATAACCGCGCAAGTATCGATTACAAGCTTGTTACATTTCGGATTTATTTTTGCTAACATCCGCGCGGCTTTATTTTGCACAGCGCACAGCCACTTGATGCAATAGCAGTAGGTTTACACAAAGTTAATACATGGACAGATTAACCCCGCAATTTAAAAAACAACAACGTATGGCTTACTTTGTCATCGTTGCTTTGCTATTCCAAATTTTTATCTCTGCCACTGTGTTGCTAAATCCTGCACTCGTCACCCAATCAAATTGGCTAAACTCAGCCCTTGGCGATAACGTGCTGCTATGTACATCAACTGGCTTTAAATGGGTCGATATCAACGAGCTGGTTGAGACAAACCAAGTTAATGCTAGTCAAAGCTCACCGGTTACATCCACTGCAACAAATACTGAGCATGACAGTGTGAATTTCACCTGTCCTTTGCTTAAGGCGTGTCAGTATTACGCCTTATTATCCGCGCTGTTAATTTTAGTACTCAGTGCTTGGCTAACACGTAGCAAAATAGCCCTACCTCATTACGTTTATCTCTGTTCATTGCAAAAGGTATATTTGCTCCACGCACCTAAAACCTCTCCGCCCGCTCTATTTACAGCCTAACTCTGCCTAAAAAGCAAGCACCAAGCCAAGAGCATGCCTTTTGGTTGATTTATCAAGCTAACTTAACTTAGTAATGACCTTTCATATCTAGGAGAATACAATGAACAAATTATTAATTAACGCCCTTGCTGCAGCCGCTTTGTTCGCATCAATACCTGCCCAATCACATGATTATGGTGCCAATAGCATCAAAATAGATCATCCGTGGAGCCGTGAAGCGCCGCCAAATGCGAAGGTGATTGCTGGTTTTTTTCAGCTAAAAAATAAAGGCACTGAAGATGACTTTCTAATTTCAGCGAGTTCACCGGTAGCCGATCGCGTTGAGCTCCATACTCATGTTATGGAAGATGACATGATGAAAATGCGCCAAGTGGACAGCGTGCGGATCGGCGCGATGAAAACCGTCATGTTTAAGCCAGGTGGTTTCCATTTAATGATTTTTGATCCAAAACAGTCATTTAAGAAAGGCGAGCGCTTTCCAATGACACTAACGTTTAAAAACGCTGGCACAATAGAGATTGAAGTGGCGATTGAGGAGAATGCTCATAAGCACGAGCATTAAGCTCAGTTATATTCCTGAGACAATAAATCCCCCTTAATGGGGGATTTTTAATCAATGCTATTAACTACCTATAACCCTTAAAAACTGCGGTTATATTGCAGCCCGACTAACATTGCGTTGGCATGGGTTGTACCTGTTAAGTTTGAAAAGCTCGATGTTTCAGTTACTTGAACATCCTTACCAAGTAAATAAGTTGCGCCAAAGTCAATACTTGAAACCGTACTCATGTGGTAGCTAAAGCCAGCTGAAAACCAGTTACGATCAGAGTCTGGTACTGAAATAGACGTCACTTTATCTTGTGCACTGGTGTCATGCATGTAACCGGCGCGCAACGTCCAATCTTGATTCAAATAATAAGTACCACCAATGGCGTAGTGCATGCCATTTTGCCACTCATAATCATTAATGGTGCCATGACCTTTTGATTTTAATACATCAAACGATGACCAACCAATCCACTGCACACTGTAATGAACAGCCCACTGCGGGCTGAGTAAGTGATAGCCAGAAAACTCAATCATATCTGGCAGTGGCATGTACAGCGTATCGTTTGAGATTGACGGGTTAGTAGTATTTCCCGCGAATAAAATGTCCCCTTTCGCTTCTAGTTTAGGGCTATAGCGGTAAGATAAACCGTAACGATTAGCCTTGTTAACCTCGTAAACTAACCCAAGGTTAAAACCAAGGGCAAAACCATCGGCGTCAATATCTAAAATAGTGCGTTTACCCGCAGGCGTAGTGGCGGAGCGTTTCATTTCGCCCTTGCCGTAAATCACATCAATACCACCACCGATGCTCCATTGTGAGTTGACGCGATACGCTAAGCTAGTACCGATATTAAAGCTTTTAACGTCCGTTAAATCACCAAATTCTGAAGCGGTAAAACTAGAATCAAACTCAGTTTTAGTACCAAAATTTGAGTAAATATTAGCGCCCCAAGTGAACTGTTCGTTAAGCGGCACTATTACATGTAAATTAGGTGCCACGGAAGTATCGCCGGCACTGTCGTAATTTGAAGGAAAGCTTTGCCCTGGCGCAAAGGCAGAAGTGTAAGAGGCATTTTTAACACTGATATCAGTATCAAGTACCACAAAACCAAGAGACATTGTTGTTTTATCAAATAACGCCATGGCCGCCGCATTACGAGCCATGACTGATGCATTATCAGCAATAACCGCATCACCAGCAAAAGCACGACCTAAGCCAGTAGCTGATTGAGCATTAAGCTGAAAACCTGCTGCCCACGTCTGAGTGGCCAATAGTGCCATTGAACCCGCAGCGAAGCGCATGCCAAGCTTGTGTGTGTTTATCATATCATTCCCTATTTTGCTGCCTGCACGAGGATGCTTATTTTTAAGGGCGGCGATTCTACAGGCTTAATGAAAAATAACAAATCACCCTTATCTCAAATTCACCACTAACTACTGACCCGTGACACATTAATAGCAGCGAAAACAACTTAAATATTTAACATAGATTTAACATTAGCTAATTATTGCTATAGATAAAGGGGATAAGCATGAAATATTGGAAGAAAGAGGGATGAGTTGTGTTTTTAAATGTAACGAAAACGCATTTTGGTCACTTTTCGCTTTCTTTTTTGATGAATTTCATTAACATCCCTTTGGAATTTTTTACCTTACTTTGGGTAGGATTGGCCGTAAAGTATCTATCCCCATTGGGAAATGAATTACAAGTGGCCCCGTCAGTGCTAGACTGCACTGACTTTTTTGCAACATTTAAAGCTATTTAGCGTATGCCCCCACTATGCCAAGGCAATTGGTTTACTAAATAACCAAACCGACAGGCAGTAAAAACAATAAAGTACGCTTTAGATTGTCTTTTCTTGACTTACAGCTCGACTGAAAAACGAAGGAATATCATGACCAAACCAACTTCAAAAATCATTTACACTATCACTGACGAAGCGCCAGCACTGGCGACCTACTCTTTTCTTCCTATCGTGAAGGCATTCACTGAAGCTGGTAAGATAGCAGTAGAAACAAAAGATATTTCCCTTGCAGGCCGTATCATTGCCAACTTCCCTGAAAATTTAACCGAGGCACAGCGCCAATCAGACGCGCTGACGGAATTAGGCGAGCTTGCTAAAACGCCTGAAGCAAACATGATCAAGCTACCAAACATCAGCGCTTCAGTGCCACAACTTGTAGCCGCAATTAAAGAGCTGCAAGCACACGGTTATGATTTACCTGATTACCCCGCTAACCCAGCTGACGATGCAGAAAAAGAAATTGCAACGCGTTACGCAAAAATTCTTGGTAGTGCAGTAAACCCTGTATTGCGTGAAGGTAACTCAGATCGCCGCGTAGCCGCGCCAGTAAAAGTTTACGCACAAAAAAATCCTCACTCTATGGGTGTATGGAGCAAAGAATCAAAATCACACGTAGCCCACATGCAAGGCGATGACTTCTTCGGTAGCGAGCAATCTGTGATTGTTGAGCAAGCTGACGACGTTAAAATTGAACTTGTTGCTAAAGATGGCACAGTGTCAGTATTAAAAGCGTCAACACCACTTAAAGCGGGTGAAGTCATCGACTCTTCTCGCATGAGTGTTAAAGCACTGCGCGCTTTCTTTGAACAAGAAATCCAAGCAGCGAAAGACTCTGGCGTGTTACTTTCTCTACACTTGAAAGCCACCATGATGAAAGTATCTGACCCAATCATGTTTGGTCACGCTGTAACGGTTTACTTTAAAGATGTATTTGAAAAACACGCAGAGCTATTTAAAGAACTGAAAGTTAATACTAAGAACGGTTTCGGCGACGTTATCGCTAAAATTGCTACCCTGCCTGCTGACAAGAAAGCTGAAATCGAAGCGGATATCGCTGCGGTTTACGCGAAACAGCCACCACTAGCGATGGTTGATTCAGACAAAGGCATCACTAACCTTCACGTACCAAGTGACGTGATCATTGATGCATCTATGCCTGCAGCCATTCGCTCTTCTGGTCAAATGTGGGGCCCTGATGGCAAGCTAGCGGATACTAAAGCGATGATCCCTGATCGCTGTTACGCCGGTATCTACCAAGAAACAATCCAGTTCTGTAAAGAGAATGGCGCGTTTGACCCAACCACCATGGGTAACGTAGCTAACGTAGGCCTAATGGCACAGAAAGCAGAGGAATACGGCTCACACGATAAAACGTTCGAAGTGCCAACAGACGGTACCATCCGCGTTGTTAACCAAGCGGGTGAAACCCTAATGGAGCATGCGATTGAAGAAGGTGATATCTGGAGAATGTGTCA
Source organism: Motilimonas cestriensis (assembly GCF_021295315.1). Classification (GTDB taxonomy): domain Bacteria; phylum Pseudomonadota; class Gammaproteobacteria; order Enterobacterales; family CBDFNC01; genus Motilimonas; species Motilimonas cestriensis. Next base: position 38,194 of record NZ_JAIMJA010000007.1, read on the forward strand.
GGCGAAAGATGAGCCAATCAAAGATTGGGTTAAGCTTGCGGTTAACCGCGCTCGCGCCACTGGCTCGCCAGCTATCTTCTGGTTAAACGAAGCGCGTGCACACGATGCTAACCTAATCAAGAAGGTTAATACTTACCTAGCCGATCACGATACTGCAGGTCTAGAAATCAAGATCTTATCTCCTGAAGATGCGATCAAATACACGTTAGATCGCGTTAAAGCGGGCCAAGATACGATTTCAGTAACCGGTAACGTGCTACGTGATTACCTAACGGATTTATTCCCAATTCTAGAGCTAGGTACCAGTGCGAAAATGCTTTCTATCGTACCGCTGCTAGCGGGCGGTGGTTTATACGAAACCGGTGCGGGTGGCTCTGCGCCTAAACACGTACAGCAATTCGAGCAAGAATCTCACCTACGTTGGGATTCATTGGGTGAGTTCCTCGCCTTAGCGGTGTCTATTGAAGACCTAGGGCATAAGAACAACAATGCACAAGCGCTAATCATTGCTGACGCATTAAACCAAGCGACCAGTAAGCTACTAGACACCAACAAGTCGCCAATGCGTAAAGCTGGTCAACTAGACAACCGTGGTAGCCACTTCTACCTAGCAATGTACTGGGCGCAAACACTTGCTGCGCAAACGCAAGATGCTGAGCTACAAGCGCATTTTGCGCCAATTGCAAAAGCATTGGCAGAGAACGAAACCACTATCCTAGCTGAAATTGCAGCCACGCAAGGCAAACCTTCAGATTTAGGCGGTTACTTCCAACCTGATTTTGCTAAAGCATCTGCGGCGATGCGCCCAAGTGCAACGTTTAATAGCATCTTAGGTCAATAAGCTAGCCTAGTATGAAAAAAGCAGGCGAATGCCTGCTTTTTTTTTAAGTATCCTCTGGCCACGAAAAGTCTCCCCACCGTCTCCTAATCACCATCCCTGCCGTCAATACTGATAACAAACAACCATTGTTCATTCGTCATTCGTCATTCGTCATTCGTAAGATAACTATCTAATATTTGCTGGTATACACCTGTTTGTTTTATATGCGCAAGACCAGCATTAAAATCCTGCATTAATCGTTCATTATTAAAAACCACTTTATATGCCACACTGTCAAAAATAGGATGTATTTTCATTTTAGCGTGATAATCAATCCCTTGTTTAACGGCATAGTATTTAAATATATTTTCATCTAGCACTATCACCTCTGCTCGATGAGATACCAACATTTTGATTTGTAGATCTTGCCTTGATTTTTCATTGTAACGAGGGTTATTTTTCACAGCATCAGCATAGTCTGAAGAAAGATAAGTCTTCGCATTTTGAAATGCGACTATTGAACAATTTGCCAATGCATTAACACTGCTAATATCAAGCCCAGAAGAGACCAGTGTGACTGCAATGTTCTTATAGGTTATGTGCGGGTTTGAATAATAGCCGACTTGATAACCAGAAGCCTCATTAGCAGGGGCTGCAGCATCGGCAAATCCGGAGGCAAGAGAAGGAATAACTCTAGCAAAAGGAACAAATAAAGCGGTTAAAGTATGGCCTCGATACGATAACGCTTGTTTGATAATTTCTAGTTCCATGCCAGACTGCTCTTCAGATAAATAGTATGGCGGTAATGCTAACCCTACTGCCAAACGTATATCTTCTGCCTTACCTATCATTGGAACCATCACTAATCCAAAGCACATTAGACTAGAAACTGAATATTTCATACCCACGTATCAGTCACCTTTATTTTATTTGTTATGAAATTGAGTATAGATAGCCCGTCGCTAGGCACTTGGCTTTTCTTTTTAAACAAGACTTTGAAACGTTAATGACAGATATATTTCAATATAAACAGAGAAAAAGTTGCGCAGTGCTGCAGAAAACAGCACAAGATGAACAAACAATGACCAACCAGATCATTTTCAAGAAAAAAGCCTTGCCAGAGTGAATCCCTTTGGTAATATACCGCTCGTTCTCCGGTCGCGAGAACAATACAGAAAAAGAAATGCTCGCTTAACTCAGTTGGTAGAGTGCCGCCATGACATGGCGTAGGTCACTGGTTCGAGTCCAGTAGCGAGCACCATTTCTTGACTATTCTGTTGCTCGCTTAACTCAGTTGGTAGAGTGCCGCCATGACATGGCGTAGGTCACTGGTTCGAGTCCAGTAGCGAGCACCATTTTCCTTGACCAATCCCCTATTATCTTATCCCCTGTAACAACACCATTTTACTATAACCCTAGTTTTAATATACCTTGTTACGATTGTTGCAAAAATGTTAATTAAATTCACTCCCTCTAAAAATTAGATACATATGTGGATGTAACTTACGATTTCAGACTATTTCACTAGCTAAACCAGAGTAAGGTGGCAATAAATATACGACAAGGATCTATCTTTTTTAACATAAAGCTTATGTATGTTTGATTTAGACTTTACTCAGTGAGAGCATTATTTAGTTAATGTTGCACATCCGCATCATTACGTATTTTGACTAAATTAACTGCAAGGAAAGCAATTAATGAATCAACACAAAAAAACCACTTTGTGTCTGGCCGTCAGCGCCGCACTAATCTCATTTACAGCCAGTGCCGATAATGTACAAACTGGTTTTGATGATAACTACCCACAAACAAACCGTATCATTGTTAAATATAAGCAGCCGAGCTTTGGTGTGATGCGTGCAGCGGTATCACAAGTACGCCGAATGGAGGTCAAAGAAGCACTGACAGCCAACACCGGCTTTAACGCCGACTATAAACGTACAACCTTAACGGGCGAAGAAGTATACGAGTTAGATCAGTGGCAAGACAACCAGTCTCTTGAACACGTTTTACGTGATTTAGAGAATAACCCTGATGTTGAATACGCAGAGCCTGACCAACTGATGTTCCCAATGGCAACAACGAATGATCCTAGTTTTGACAAACTATGGGGCTTAACCAATGTTGCCGGTGGTATGAACTTTGTGGATGCTTGGCCAATTGCTACCGGTAAAGGTGTTAATGTAGCCGTCGTTGATACTGGCTATGCCAAACACAGTGATCTAGAAGCCAACATTCTTGCAGGTTATGACTTTATCAGTGAAGCCTCTATGGGTAACGACGGAGATGGTCGAGATGCCGATCCAAGTGACGCCGGTGACTGGATGAAAGCAGGTGAATGTGGCAACAACTATCCTAGACGTGACGCTGATTCATCGTGGCACGGAACCCATGTAGCAGGTACGATTGCAGCAGTTGCGAACAATGGTAAAGGAATAGTTGGCGGTGCTTATGACGCCAAAATTTTGCCTGTTCGTGTATTAGGTAAGTGTGGTGGCTATAGCTCCGACATTGCAGATGGCGTGTTATGGGCAGCTGGTGCTCGCGTACCTGGTGTTCCGGTTAACCCAAATCCAGCCAAAGTTATCAACTTATCACTGGGTGGCCAAGGCTCCTGTGCCCGTGTATCACAACAAGCGTTTAATACTGCTAGAAGCTTAGGCACGACTATTGTTGTTGCTGCGGGTAATAGTAATAAAAATGCCGCGAACTTTACCCCAGCCAGTTGTCAGGGCGTGATCACCGTGGCCGCCCTTGATCAATATGCTAATAAAGCGAGTTATTCTAACTTCGGTAAAAATGTCGATATCGCAGCCCCTGGTGGTGAAACCCGCTATGGCGCAGCAGGTGGTATCTACTCTACCCTTAATGCGGGTAAAACGGTACAAGCTGGCGAAAGCTATGCCGCATATCAAGGCACCAGTATGGCTGCACCTCACGTGGCAGCGCTCGCTGCATTGATGTATGAAGCTAAGCCTGATATCACTCCTGATGAAGTTGAACGTGTCATTAAGCAAACAGCTAAGCCCTTTGCTGATCCAAACCGATGCATTGACTGTGGCAGTGGTGTGGCAGATGCAAAAGCAGCGCTAACCTTGTTAGCGACGGGTGTAGTTCCTACTGTCGAGCCTACTGTTGCACCAACGCCTACGCCAACACTCGAGCCAGTACCTGCTGGACATTGGGACCCGGCGAAAGTTTATGTTAAAGGTAACGAGGTTATTCATAACAACGTTAAGTGGCGTAGCAAGTGGTGGAACCAAGGTGTTGAACCTGGCTCGACTCAATGGGGCCCATGGGAGAAATTAGGCTCAGCAGGCACGCCGACTCCGGCGCCGACTGCAGCACCTACTCCAGCTCCAACTCCAAAACCAACTGTTGCGCCGACACCACAACCAACAGTGGCACCAACACCACAACCAACAGTGGCACCAACGCCACGACCAACGGTTGCACCAACACCAGTGCCAAGTGTTGATCCAACCCCTGCTGATAGCTGGAAAAACAATCTAGTTTATGTTGCAGGTGACGTTGTAGTTCATAACAATAAGGTTTACCAAAGTAAATGGTGGAACCGAAACAGTGAACCAGGTACCGAGCAATGGGGACCATGGCGTTTAATCACTAAATAACAGTGTTTTAATCCAAGCAGCATTAGGGCTAAAGCCCTAATGCCTTTTAGGGAGGAACTATGCGAAAACTTTTTATTGCTGCCACATTATGCTGTGCGTCTGCGGCTTACGCAGAAAATGAAACTCGCTTACTGTTACAATATAAAGCTGATGATACGACATTGAAACAAGATGTCACCAGTATGATTGAGCAATTTGGCTGCCCCATTAGCGCAACCAAAGCACGCAGTGATAACCAAGCCATCATCACTTTGGCATGTGAGTTACCAGCAACAACAAAAACGCAATTACTCGAACGGTTAACGCAAAGCCAAATGCTAATTTACGCTGAATTTGATCAAATCATGACCCACCAGAGCACCGCCTCTGAAGTAAAATAGGTAAGTATTACTTCATGTTAACCTCTAAATTGATTTATCATCTTGTTACTTAATTTTAATTCAATATAGGAATCCGACATGATAAGTAAATGGGCAACTCGCTTTTTTCAAATGGCCCAACTCGTTGGATCGTGGAGTAAAGATCCATCCACCCAAGTAGGTGCAGTAATTACGGAGAACAACCGTATCGTTTCTGTCGGCTTTAATGGCTACCCCCACGGTATTTCAGACAGTGCCGAAACTGATAGCCGTGACATGAAATTACTCAAAACCTTACATGCTGAAGAGAATGCCATTCTATTTGCCAAACGCGATCTTTCTGGTTGCGAGATTTGGGTAACACACTTTCCCTGCCCTAACTGCGCCGCTAAAATCATCCAAACGGGTATTGCCACCGTCCATTGTCCCGAGCAAACGGACGATTTTTTGTCTCGCTGGGGTGATAAAATCCAAGTTAGCCAAGATATGTTCGAACAAGCAGGTGTAACAGTCGACTGGCTGCCTTTAAGCGACTTCTAATCACTTATTTGGTTTAGCTTTACCCTTAAATCCTTTAATAGAACGCTTATTCAAGCTTCTTCTATTAGCTTTTTTGTCCCGTGGTGCACGTTTCGGTGTTGCGCCACTCGGCTTATCTGTAACAGTAAAACCAGCTAATTCTTGCGTTACTAAAGCTCGCCCTGTTAATTGGCGGATTGCGGCTAAGTATGTCGACTCGCCATGACAAACTAGCGAAATAGCCATCCCTGATGTCCCTGCCCGCGCCGTACGTCCAATCCGATGCACATAAGTTTCGGCGTGGCTAGGCAGATCAAGATTGATCACTATTGGTAATGCTATTAGGTCGATGCCTCTTGCTAATAGGTCTGTTGCTACCAGTACCTGCAGCTGGCCGGTTTTAAAATCCGATAAGGTGTTAGTCCGTACCTCTTGCTCTTTGTCACCGTGTAGAGGGGCTGCATTAATACCTGCTTTTACTAATTTTTTGGTGACAGCATCAACACTGTCTTTCACACTAATAAAAACCAGCGCTTGCTTATTGAGGTGCGCCTTTAACAAAGCAATCAGCGCTTGCGCTTTACTGCCTTTGTTAACCAAAAACAGTTGCTCGGTTATTTTTGGCTCATGACCTTCTTCCCTATCAAGGCTTAAGCGTTTTGGCTCAGTTAATATACTTTGCGCTAATGCTTCAAGTGGCGCAGGCATGGTGGCAGAAAACAGCAACGTCTGTCGCGTGCTTGGCATGGCTTGAACCAATTGTTTCAGTTTCGGCCAAAAGCCCATATCCAGTAACCGATCAGCTTCATCTAATACCAGCATTTTTAGCTGCAAAAAATTAATATGCTGTTGATGGTATAAATCATCTAAGCGGCCAACAGTGGCGATGATTAACTGTGGCGTATGAATTAGCGCCTCGATTTGCCCTTGTAGTGATTCTCCGCCACAAAGAGTTTGTATGCGTAACGAAAGTGCATTAGCAATAGGGTTAAGCTGCTGAGCAATCTGCTGCGCTAATTCACGAGTGGGGGCAATGATAAGCCCTTGCACAGCCGCTAGCTTAGGATCGATAGTATTTAATAAAGGCAAACCAAAAGCGAACGTTTTACCACTGCCTGTTGGCGCAATAGCCAGTAGATCATTGCCTGATAGTGCGGCAGGAATAGTAAGTTGTTGAATGGGAGAAGCGTGGACCAAATGGTCAGGCAAAGCTGAGACCAACTTAGCGCCTAACTTGAAATTTGAAAACGTCATTGCTCTATACCCATTAAAAATTAAGGCAGCAGTCTAACGAGCAAATCGCTATTAGTAAATTGATTAAGCTAAGCCGCACTCAGGGTTAGCACAAATTGTCTATTCTTGCTGCCAAACTGCAGTGAATACATTGCTATGCGCTTTGCGTGTTCATTCCTGAATACCAAGCTCACTGGCAGAAGCAAAAAGACTCACTTCCTCATTAGTTAGGTCACGCCATTGACCAACAGGCACATCCAAACTTATGCCGCCAATTTGCTCGCGGTGTAAACTGACTACGCGATTACCGACAGCCGCGAACATGCGCTTAACCTGATGAAATTTACCTTCAGTAATCGAAATCTTAACTTCAGTGGAGCTGAGTAACTCAATTTTAGCGGGTAAGGTTAAATCAGCTACGCCTTGAAGTTGCACTCCATCAGTCAGCCGACCAGCAGCAACTTTAGTAAGAGGTTGCGATAAACCAACGCGATAAACTTTGTAACATTGCTGTGTCGGTCTGGTGATATTAAATGACCAACGGCCGTCATCGGTTGCCAGTACTAAGCCTGTGGTATCGGCATCGAGGCGACCAGCAATGTGCAGCTCACTGCTATTAGTTAAGTTTATTTGAGAAAATATAGATGGGTAGCGCTCATCAAGATTCGAGCAAATCGAGCCCGCAGGCTTATGCAACATGAGGTAACGAAAAGGTCGCGGCTGTAACAACTGTCCATTTAATAAAATGTCATTATCTTCATGAACTTGAGCATTTGGCTGAATGACCTGACTGCCATTAACCTTGACTTGCCCAGCAACAATAACTTGAGTGGCTTCCTCTCTACTCAGCGCTGTACTTTTGCAAACAAATTTATCAAGACGCATGGGTAACATGACCTTTTCGAGCATGGATGCTATTGCTGTTCATTGGCCCAGTATCCCTATACGCTTTGCGTTTTCATCCCTAAAAACGAAATTTGCCGGAAAAGTTTACTTTATTCTGCTATTGAAACTTAAGCAGAACAGAGGTTAGTTAAGTTTTATTTCTCGGGAGGCTGGGGTTTGAAAAATAACAAAGTATACTGAACAAAAAAGGGTTTCAGAATAATTCTGAAACCCTTTTAATATGGCGGTGAGCGAGAGATTCGAACTCTCGTTAGGGGTTAACCTAAACACACTTTCCAGGCGTGCGCCTTCAGCCACTCAGCCAGCTCACCAAATTTTTTTAGTCTTTCAGGCTACCCCTTAAGACAACGGCGGCAAGAATAAGGAAAACGACTTAATCCGTCAACTGTTTAAGGGTATTTTTAAACTGTTTGCCTAAAAAGCCGCCAAGTTAGCTTTAGATCACTTTCAACTCTTGTCTTAAGTACACGCCTGCACCAAATAAACCGGGATCGGGATGTAACACGACAAACGTCGCAATACCGGCATTGTAAGCACTAAAGCGACCTTTACTTTCAAACGCGCCGCGAAAACTTGAATTTTTCACATAGTCAATAAATCGAGGCACGATCCCGCCTGCGATATACACCCCGCCCTCACAAGCTAGGTTCAGTGCAAGGTTCCCGGCAAATCCGCCCAAGCCTTCACAGAATATTTCAAGGGTAAGCTGCGCCTGTTGGCACTCTTGCGCTAAACCAGCACGAGTAATGTCCGCCGCTACGCTAAATTTTGCAGGTTGCTGGGCAATACTGCAAAGGGCTTGATAAATGTTTTCAAGACCTTGACCCGAGAGTAACCGTTCAGCACTCACATGGCCCATTTTTTCGGCTAAAACATTAAGCACTTGGCGTGATGTATCACCCGTGGGGGCAAATGAAGTGTGCCCCCCTTCGCCATCTAAACTGATCCATTTATCATTTATGTTGATCAGGTGGCCAACGCCTAAACCCGTTCCCGGCCCACAAATACCAATGGGTTTTTTATCTTTTACTTCACCACCGCCAATTTGCACTTTCTCTTCATCGGCTAAAAATGGCACCGCAAGAGAAATAGCGGTGTAATCATTGATCACATATAGCTTGTCTAGTCCAAGGGCTTTTTTCAGCGCCTGCTGTGAAAAAGACCAAGTATGGTTGGTCATTTCTATTAAATCATCATCCACCGGACAGGCAATCGCGATACATAGCTGCTTTACCAAGCCGTCTAATTCAGAGAAGTACTCTTTTACCACATCAGCAATGGTCGGAAATTCAGCACACAAGTACTTTTTTATTTGACTTAGCTCACCAGTTTTCTCATCAATTGAGGCTAATCGAATATTAGTTCCGCCAACATCGGCGACGACATAATGGGTGTTCATTGCTGCTCCAAATAGTGTGTTATGGCCATAATTGTTTGTTATTTTAAGGGCGATGACAACTACTGTTATGATCTAGAAGCAGGTTTCACTGTATTTTTACAGCTGCTATCACAATTGTGTTGTTATAAATCTTGCTATTGTCATTTTAATTCCCTTTTAAGCACTCATAATTCCCTTATTTATCGTCATATTTCATAGGTATCAGCGTGATAAACAGGTAAAATCCAGCCTTTATCAAGTTACTTCGTTCAGATCGCGATGTTATGTTTACAAGGAGCGCGTCACCCTCATGTCTAATAAATATTCCACAAAAGATTGGTTATTGTTGTTTTTTAAGGGAGCGGGGATGGGCGCTGCCGATGTCGTGCCGGGAGTTTCGGGTGGCACCATTGCGTTTGTTACCGGTATTTATGAGCGCTTATTGAATGCAATTAAATCCGTGGATCTTAAAGCCGCTAATATTCTATTCAAAAATGGCGTTAAGGCTTTTTGGCAGCATATTGATGGCACCTTTTTATTAGTGTTGTTTTCCGGATTACTCCTAAGTATTGCTTCCCTTGCGAAGCTTATTACTTACTTATTAGCGTATCATCCTCTATTAGTCTGGTCGTTCTTTTTTGGTTTGATTATTGCCTCTGTTATCCATATAGCGAAGCAAATCACCGTTTGGGGCGCTGTCAATATAACCAGTTTAATAGCAGGCAGCGTGATCGCATTTGTGATCACCAGTATCTCACCAAGCAGCGTTGACCCTGCACCATGGTTTTTCTTTGTTTCTGGCGCCATTGCGATTTGTGCGATGATTTTACCGGGTATTTCTGGCAGCTTTATCTTATTGTTAATGGGCATGTACGGCCACGTGTTAGCTGCAGTCAATGATCGTGACTTTATCTTGTTAGGGTTATTTTTACTGGGTTGTATCGTTGGCCTAATGTGTTTTTCACGGTTTTTATCATGGTTGTTGAGCCGTTTTCATGAAGCCACGTTTGCCTTATTAGCCGGATTTTTAGTCGGCTCGTTAAATGTGCTTTGGCCATGGAAACAAGTGACCAGTACTTATTTAAGCTCAAAAGGTATAGAAAAGCCCCTTACCACGGTCAATCTGTGGCCACATGATTTTGCTGTGGCGACAGGCCAAGACGCGCAAACGTTAGTGTGTATAGCTCTTATGGTGGTGGGATTAGGCTTGATACTCACCATTGAAAAGCTATCGGCGCCAAAGCCATAGGCAATTACCTTCACCACAAGTGAAATTCATCAACGGGCCAGCAGGCCCGTTTTATTTTTTCAATATTTCAATCCAGCCAGTCAGCGTAACCGTAGATTGCAACAGAGTTATTAAGGGCAATCATCCCCATTTACAGTTTATTCTGTGATATTCTCATCCCGTAATTTTCAGGAGACCCATTATGTTTACAGGTATAATTCAGTCAGTTGCTTTAATTTCTTCTATCACTGACAAAAATGGTATCAGAACCTTTGAAATTGAATTTGATTCAGGCTTTTGTCAAGATTTAGAAATTGGTGCCAGCGTAGCGGTTGATGGCGTTTGCTTAACCGTTACCAAGATCCTGTCACCAACCCGAGTTACATTTGATATTATGTTGAAAAGCTTAGAGATCACAACTCTGAGCGAATATGAACAGGGTCAAAGTATCAACGTTGAACGCGCTGCAAAAGACGGGGCTGAGATTGGCGGTCACCCATTATCAGGCCACATTGACTTCAAAACTAACGTCCTTGACGTCCAACAGATTGATGACAATTACCGGGTTCGTATCGCCATCAGTGATGATTGGGCAAAGTATATTTTTGCCAAGGGTTATATTGCGTTAAATGGCGCGAGCTTGACGGTCTCTGACGTCAATAAACAACAAGGCTGGTTTGATGTCTGGCTGATCCCTGAAACACGTCGAATGACCACGTTTGAAAGCAAAAATAGTGGTTCAAGTATCAATGTTGAAATAGAACGAGGCACCCAAGTCGTCGTTGATACCGTGCGTGACGCGATCAATGAAAAAATGGGGCCCCTTATGCCTTTATTTGAAAAATTCTTAGCCGACAATAATGCAGACCTTGATGTGATTGGCCAAGCGGCGCAAGCGGCACTATCGGATTCGAGTAAAAAATAACATTCATCTTACCGACTCTATTGGCTAGTTTTAAGCGTAACTAGCCAATAGGCAATGTTTGCTTACATTCACGTTTCTATTAATCCTCATCAAAGCAGAAAAACAACCCGGCTGCCCAGTATGTACCCAATCAACTTGAAGATGCATTAATTCAAGCATCTCCAGGTTGATTGGGTATAAATATCAGTGAGTCAGCTTGAGGCCAATGTTTCTTCCATTTAATCATAATAAGCACTATTATCCTGCTGTTTATCACGGTTAAATAGGTTCATTAAGGGTTAGATTTTTTCCTTTTTCACCTTACCAATATACTGTGTAAATAAAAAACCAAGTAAGAATTAGTACGGCTTATAATCGCCCCTACCACCACCTTACAATTCCAGTAAAATTTCTTCACCTTATGTATTTGGAGATACCTTGATCGACTACAAACAGGAATTAAAGACCCTAATCAAACTCAGCTGGCCTATCCTCATTGCTCAAATAGCCATGACCACGATGGGCTTCATCGATACTGTGATGGCAGGAAACGTAAGTGCAACTGACATGGCAGCCGTAGCAGTGGCATCTAGTTTTTGGATCCCGGCGATCTTATTGCTACAAGGCTTAACCATGGCGGTCACACCCATCATTTCGCATTTAAACGGTGGGAAAAAACGCAGCCAAATCCCCTTTTCTGTTATTCAAGCCCTTTGGCTGGCCATGGGATTAACGGCTCTTTTGATGGTATTGCTTTACTTAAGCCCTTGGGTATTAGTGTGGATGGACGTAGAGCCAGAGCTTGCCCGACTAACTAAAGGCTATTTACACGCTGTAATCTGGGGCATGCCACCCTTTGCGGTGTATTTGGTACTACGCAGCTTGTGCGATGGGCTGTCGCGCACGGTACCTTCAATGATGATAGGATTTGTCGGCTTAGCAGTGAATATACCTGCTAACTATATCTTCATATTCGGTAAATTTGGTATGCCAGCATTAGGCGGTATTGGTTGCGGCGTTGCAACAGCCTTAGTCTATCTTGCTATGGGTTTAGCTATGTTACTTTATGTATTATTAGACGGTGAATTAAAACGGCTTAACCCTTTTAAACGCTTTATTGCTCCCAATATAAAACAGATCAAACGTATTTTTGCCTTGGGCTTTCCCATTGCTGCTGCAACCTTTTTTGAAGTGACTTTGTTTACTATTGTGGCATTGCTGCTTGCTCCTATGGGCGCAGAAGTCGTCTCCAGCCATCAGGTTGCAATTAACTATTCATCGATGATTTTTATGATCCCTCTCAGTATCGGGATCGCAGCCAGTATTCGCGTCGGTCATAACCTTGGTGAAAAAAAGCCAGAAAAAGCGATGATAGCCGCGAATACCGCTATTTTACTGGGGCTTGCCATTGCTGTGGTGACGGCAGTATTTAGTTTGGCATTACGGCACGAGATAGCGGCATTTTATACCGATGATTTGGAGGTGATTTCTTTAGCGGCCAGTTTATTAGTTCTCGCTGCGGTCTATCAATTTTCTGACACGATTCAGGTGATTGTCGCCGGAATATTACGCGGCTATAAAGACACACAAATTATTTTCTATATTACTTTAGTGTCGTTTTGGTTAGTGGGACTACCAATAGGCTATATCTTGGCTGCGACCAATTGGCTCATCGAACCAATCGGTCCACATGGCTACTGGGTAGGCTTTATTTCTGGTTTAACCTGCGCTGCTGTCTTACTTAGTTTCCGATTAGCGTATAACTATAAACAAAGCGCAAAAATAAAGCTGGCAGCCGCGGGAATATGACGTGAAGCCCCTGATATAAAGGGGCTTATGGATCAGAAACGGGTTATTGCTCAAATAAAATTGAACGCTACTGACCCGTTGTCAGTAACCAAACACGACCAAAATGTTTGTAGTAGCCAGCGTTTCTCCCCGCTTGAACACCTAAACCATGGTATAAATCTAGGTGGTTTTTCTTAACCGCACCGCCAGTATCTAACACCATTAATAATTTAAGCACATGATGACCAGTCCAAATACCCTTTGCATCTAGCTGTGGTACTTCCGCTAAAATCACACTGCCCATTGGCAAGTACGCTCTATCAGCTGCAACCGCTGCGCCGCCTTGCAGTGGAATACCGGCGGCGCCGATTACGTCGAGCTCAGTGTTGGCCTTAAAAAATACAAACGAAGGGTTTTGTTCAAGTAGCTCACGCAACGTGCTCTCGTCTTGTTTTGCCGCCCAGTTTTTAATCGCCTCAAGGGACATGTCTTGTTTCGCTACTTCACCACGTTCAATAAGTACCTTGCCAATACTTGTATAGCCATGGCCATTTTTCCCAGCATAAGCAAAGTATTGTTTGTCACCACCATCTTCAAAATAGACAAAACCACTGCCCTGCACTTCTAACATAAAGTTATCCAACAGAGACTTACTATAGCCAATCTCTAACCCTTGATTAGCCAGGGCTCCAGCGTATATTTGTGCGCGACTTGGGCAATGCTGTTGGCAGTTTGGCATCCCATAAAGTGGGTATTTATAAACTGAATCCGCTTGGTGGCGAATTTTCATTACCGGTGAAAAGTAACCAGTAAATAAAACATTTCCTTGGCCATCACCGCCACCCATTTGCGCCGCCTGAATACCAAATTGACTCAGGCTTGCTGGATCGCCATTTTGTTCAGCCCAATTTTCAACCTGTTGATATAGCCCATTATAACGCCGAACCAGGTTTGGCGACTTTTCCTTTACCTTGTTCATTTGCAACGAAAACAAGCTGTAATCACGGGGTTTATCTGAAACAACCTTAGGGACAGGGTTTAGCACCTTGGTAAACAATTGGTTCGATTCTTGTTTTCCAAACTTAAGCTCAACTGGCTCTTGTGGTTTTGGTGCAGTAGCACAAGCACTTAGGAATATAATGGGGGCTGAAATAGATACGATTAGTTTACGCAACGCAATGACTCAGTTGAAAATTTTGCTTAGGTTGTCAAAGTTCCGGTTAAGACACAAGAGATATCGACCTAAACCGTGCCCTATTTCCACTAGTTTAATTAAAATCGGTTTTCTATTGTGTTAAGTGATAGATTTAAAATTAACCTTACCATCAAGATGATAATTTTATATTTTAGTAAGTCACTTATACTAGAATTACACAAAATACCAGTGAGATAGTCGATGCGAATCTTTAATGTCGTTCTTTTTTTAGCCGCTCTTATTGCTTCTTTTTATTCTATTGCGGCAAGTATTAACAACGCCAAAATTTTAGTTGTGCCCAAAGGCATGAGCACTACATTTTGGCAATCGGTACAAGCTGGCGCAAATGCAGCAAGTGCTGAACACAGCCAAAAAATCATATGGCGGGGCCCATATAATGATACAGACTTAGAGGCACAAATAGCGATTATAAGAAATTACCTTGATTCTGAGATAGAAGTGCTGGTGATAGCCCCAATAGATGCGCACTTACTGGCCCCTTTCGTATTACAATATCAACGCAGAGGTAAGAAGGTTGTTGTATTTGATTCCGCACTGATTGGTGCCGATATTGCCAGTTTTGTTGCCACCGATAACTTTACCGCCGGCGTACAACTTGTAGAAACGTTATACCCCAAATTTCCTGATGAGCCGGAAGTTTTAATCGTACAAAATGTAGCAGGTCATGCGTCAACCGAAGACCGAGTGGCGGGGTTTAATGAATCACTGAAAAAATATGGCGTGCAAAAGCTGCATTTTATTGAGGGCGGTGCAACCAAAGGCAGTGCCTTGCATGCTACACGCCTCGCGCTAGCCAAACATGAAAAAATTAATGTTATTTTGACGCCTAATGAAGCGACCACTGAAGGAGCAGCATTAGCCATCAGGAAGTTAGGGCATAAAGATATACTAATGGGAGGCTTTGACATCAATGCCGTTATTTATAGCCACCTTCAACTTGGCGTCATCGACAGTTTAGTATTACAAGACCCCTATAAAATTGGTTACATGGCCATTGAACAAGGGGTCAAGCTATTAGAAAAGCAAGTGCCAATGAAAGAAATTTTCACACCGATTATCATCATTAATCGCCAGTCTATCATTCAACCAGATAAGTATGAATTTATCCGTCAATTCTTAGTTGAGCCGGGTCCAGCCAGATAAAACCATAGCCAAGAGCCTTTACCGTTTAAAATTTAATCTCGCGGCGACCAGTATGCTCATCTATCTGTGCTGGTTTAGGCACTGCTTTGGATTTTCCTTTAGTTGAGCGACCTTTTGCATTGGTTTGGCTTGCAGCTGGCTTTTTGTTGCTCGTTTTACCTTGAGGTGGATCTTCTTGCGCAATGTGCCCAGTTGTTTGATGCGTTTTACTTGCACTTACTGATTTTACTCTCGGTGTTTCATCAACCGGCGCGTCACATAGCACTAAATAGAACTCACCGTTAAACTGGATCACATCACCATCATATATCTTACAACGTTTGCGCGTTTCAACATCACCATTAACCGCGACATAACCTTCAGTAATCGCCATTTTCGCTTCACCGCCACCACTAACAGCATTGGCAATTTTTAATACCTTGTATAATTCAATAGGTTGACAGGATACTTCAACTCCTAGGGCTTCTATTTCGTACTCTTCTTCAGACACGTTGGTTTACTTATTTTAGTTAGCAAAAACCTAGTGTAACTGAAAATGGGCTGTCTTCGCTAGATTTACAGTTATGCCCAAGTTAGCCAAGATGCATGTTCAGCGAGAACCTTGTATCCACTCGTATTAGCCTTAAGCAACACTTTGCTTAGTCATTTAACACCGACTCGGCAACATCTAGAGTGTGAAGCCAACGTTCAGTAATCATTTGTCAGCGAGATATTGCTTAACTTTTTGACAAAGTAATGAAATTTCAGCGACCTCTGGACCATTAGTTTTATTCTCGCAATGGTGTATAACAAATGTTGCAGTGCGTAATACATCACGCCAACGTGGCTGTTTCGGCAAAGTTTGTAACAATAAATATTTATCTAAGGTTCGCGTTTGCGCTGATGACCGATCAAGATAAACACTCCAGATACGACTTTCCTCGGCTAAATTCACCTTACTTTTAGCAGTGCAATCTTGCCATAATGCCAAAGAATGATTCATTATTTGCACTAAGGTGGAACGGTATTCTAATTCCGCAAGTTGCTCATCACCTTGTTGAATCGTCGGCTGTAATTGGGCATTTTGTGTTTGATGTAAAACAATACTGATATCACCAAGATCAGCTTCTTTATTACTCATTACTCTAGATATAAAAGCCTGCGAGCGAATTTTTTTATTGTTGGCACTTGCTATATCGAGCTGCACTTCAAAACGCATGTGCTTTTTTACCCCCTTCGCAATGGCTTCAAGATCAGTTTGGCTGATTAACGCCCCAACATCGCTGCCAATCATTTGATGAGCAGAATAGCCCAGTAACCGCTGTGCAGCCTGATTAAAAAAGACAATTTGGTTGAATGGATTAACACTTAAGATTGCGTCTTCAACGGTTTCCAGCATTTGGGTCATCCGCGCTTGGCTGGTTTGCAGCGCTTGTTCTGTTTCAATCCTTCTGGCCACTTCTCGTTTGAGCATTTTGTTTTCTTGCGAAAACTGGCTTACCTGCTTAACCTCTAATAAATTATGAACACGGGCCAATAGTTCGTCTTGCATAAACGGCTTCATCAGATAATCATTCGCGCCAGAATGGAAACCCGTCATAATATCTTTTACCCGTGTTTTAGCGGTTAGCATTAAAATGGGTAAGCTGGCCATATCTCTACTTTTACGTATTTCACTGGCCACAGTAAAACCGCTAATATGCGGAAGCATCACATCCAGAATAACTAAGTCCACTTCTTGCTGCTTAATAAAATCAATAGCTTGTTGACCGTCACTTAACAATTTACATTCATAACCAGCAAAACTGAGGTGATTCTTTAATACCTGCAAGTTCATCCATTCGTCGTCAACCACTAAAATACGCTTACCGGGTTGGGTAAATTCATCATCTTGCTCTAAGGTCGTTTGCTCGCTGTTGACCATTAAGTTGGCGTTATAAACAACGCTTGTTGCTGCCATCGGCATCACAGGATCACAATAGCTAAGACTGAAACTGAAACAGCTCCCTTTATCTATCTCGCTGTTGAGCCAAAGCTTACCTTGCATCAACTCAATCAGCTGTTTCGAAATCGCCAACCCTAAACCACTGCCGCCTTGGGTGCGGGTGAGGCTGCCATCAACTTGTTTAAAAGGCTCAAATATTTGACTTTGATCTTGCTTGGCAATTCCCATCCCAGTATCTTCAACGGATATGATCACCTGCTGCTGTTGTCGCCTAACGCTAACGGTAATAGCGCCTTCATCAGTATATTTGATTGCGTTAGTCACTAGGTTAAATAAAACTTGCTCAAGGCGAATAGGATCCGCTTCAACAAATAATATATCCTCAGGTAAACGCCCCAATAGTTTTAAAGGCTTACCTGAAACCAAATGTTGCGACAACGCAAGAACACCATTTACGGTTGCGTTTACTTGCACTGCTGTCATGTTTACCCGTAAGCGGTTGTTCTTTACTTTATGAAAATCAAGTAAGTCGTCAACTAGATGTGCAAGCCGTCTAGCGCCATTTAAAGCCAAGGTAAGTTGCTGATGTTGCTGCTCGGAACAAGGCCCAGCAACCCCATTGAGCACCGATTCCGTGATCCCAATCACCCCCGTCAAAGGAGTTCGTAGTTCATGAGAGGTATTAGTTAGGAATTCATCTTTAATTTTATCGGCTTGAATCAACGCAATATTTTGCTCATTGATTACCGCTACCTTTTCTTCTAACTGTAAATTGGTGTCATTAATAACATTAATCTGATTAGCAATAGCTTGCTGCATCTCGTCAAATCGACTAGCTAAACGGCCTATTTCATCAGTACGACCGCGACCAAGAATATGCCGGTCCCACTCCCCTTGCGTTACCGCTTCAGTCGCTCGCATCAATGAGTTCAAAGGTCGCGTCAATGAACGGGATAAGACATAAACAATTGCGATAATAATGGCAATTGATATACAGCCAATAAATACAATCAAATTACGAAAGCGGACACTGGTTGCTTGGATCTCACTATTGGCTTGTTCAGCAATGATCACCCAGTCATAGCCCATTAAATTCAAATTTGTAAAAGCAGCTAAAGTCGGCTTTCCTTCATAGTTATGAGTGGCTAAAGTACCTGTTGCTGAGCGTTTAGCTTGGTGTAACACTTCCAACCACATGGGTGTTTCACTCTGGTAAATAGCCATTAAATTTAATGCTGGGTCTTGCGATAATAAATCCGAAATGGGGTAACCCGCTTCATTAACCGTATAAGTTTCACCGGTTTCCCCTAGTCCTTGCCGACTCGCCATTATTTTATTCAAAGGCGAAGTGGGTAATACATATGCGATATAACCGGTAATACGTCCGTGATTATTTATAGGAATCAGTAAATAACTCACAATTTCTTGGTTGACTGGATCAAGAGAATAATCCTGAAACACCACTGGCTTAGTGGTTGTCACATCCGACTCTGTAGCCAGCCTTTCATCTAGCTTGCTAAAGGC
The DNA here is from genome assembly GCF_021295315.1 of Motilimonas cestriensis. Classification (GTDB taxonomy): domain Bacteria; phylum Pseudomonadota; class Gammaproteobacteria; order Enterobacterales; family CBDFNC01; genus Motilimonas; species Motilimonas cestriensis. Next base: position 56,768 of record NZ_JAIMJA010000007.1, read on the forward strand.
CATGCCTAGAGGGGTATGTCGGTGGGCTTGGTCAACGAGGTTAGCGGTAAAATAGCCTGCTTTACGGGTGCTGTATACCACTTGCCCTTTTAGGTCGATTAGGATGATGTCAATAAAATCCGATACCGCCAAATATTCTTCAAAGCCTTCATGGAAACGATCATGAACATGCGCATAGCTGCCTACAGTCATGCCTAATTTAGAGGGAAGATCTTTAAAGTCACCTTGCTTATTAAAAGTATCTTTCAGTAAGACAGCAGAGCGTTGTGCATCATCTGAAATAAGGTTAAACGCATAAGAAAAACCATAAAACCGACTCATGGCATAACGCACAAAATCGGTATTACTGTAATGTAAAGCTTGCTGACGTAATCCCAACATATGCTGGTTTAAGGTATTCTCCTTATTAAGGGCAATGGAGTATAAAGTATCAGCTACTTGCTTTTCGTTGTTGTTCACAAATGAAACATGGAATATCACCGCGATCAGAGCCATTGGCGTGATTGAAAGCAGTAAAAATGCCATTCCTAATTTTGCCCGAAAGCTCATATTTTTTATTTGTTTTAACAACGCCAATGCGCTCCTTTGAGTCAATACATAATGATTCATTGATAGTGTCATTAGTTAAAGGGAGCGATAAAGCAATAATGTATTTGTCACTATCGAAGCATGATCCAGATCTCAGCTCATCAATTTTTCAAAAGCCAGCTAACCCACTGACTTAAATTGATATTCACTTATTTTTTATGATTTATTGTGTTAACTTTTCATTTGCTATCACACAAAACTATTCATTTTGTGATCTTGTTCGTGCTTTTACTACCCTAGCACCACTAACCAAAAACCTTTTTAAACAATGAGTTAACATCTCAATTTTACGTTACTGATGCTGTGTTGACGAGTTTTTACATTGTTGTAACAAAATGTGAATGCTTGAATAACGTTATCCAAATGCAACTGAGTCTATAACCAATCAACCTGGAGAGGCTCGATTTCAGCAAGATTTTACACGCGTTTAGGCAAGGCATTGATTGCAGGTAATGGCTTTCCCCTTATCAAAATCAATCACGCAGCATAAACGCCTGTAAAACTTGCCCTTTGGGAGCGCCACCGCGTTTCCACTACGTTGTTACGCTAATTTAAAAGGTGCCTACATTCCTGCATTAGCGTGCCTAGTATTGAAAACACGGTGGCGCTCTGAAACATGCATCTTCAAGTTGATTGGGTATAAGTGGTATCAGGGTGTATTGGTCAAGGAGATAAAGTGAAACTTACATCTTCAACCAGTATTTAATGAGACTATTTCAAGGAAGCTTACAAAATGAATAAATTGATGTTAAGTGCAACCATCAGTGCAATTTTAGCTGGCTCTCTCAGTATTTCTGCTATAGCTGCCGAACAAGACGATAAGGCGGTGCTCAATATCGCCCCCGTTCAAGTTACCTCTTGGGTACGAAACTTTAACCCTTACAATCAAACCACTATCTTACCCACCACTAACGAATATATTTATGAGCCTTTGGCTATTTATAATCCCATGCAAGGTGGAAAAATTCATTACCGTTTAGCCGAGAAGATTGAATTTGCCGATGATGCAAAATCGGTAGTGTTTACCTTACGTAAAGGCGTTAAATGGTCAGACGGGCAAGACTTTGATGCTAATGATGTCAAATTCAGCTTTGACATGATTAAAGCAAATCCTGCGCTTGATACTCGAGCCATTTGGCAACGCATTAGCGCCGTTGAAGTGATTGATGAGCAACATGTCAAGTTCAGTTTCCCTGAGCCGGACAGTGGTGCGGCAATTGAAATTGTTCGTGTACCTGTGGTAGCTGAACATATTTGGCGTGAAGTTAAAGATCCAATTACCTTCACCAATGAAAACCCCGTTGGCACGGGGCCATTAACCGAAATTGAACGTTTCACTACTCGAGTTTATGTTCAATGCCGTAATCCGCACTATTGGGACAATTCAACGCTGCAAGTTGACTGCGTGCGATTGCCACAACTAGCGAATAATGATCAAGTACTAGCTGCCGCGCAAAAGGGTGAGTTAGACTGGTTTGGCTCATTTTTACCTGATATAGACAAAACCTATGTTTCTAAAGATGCTAGTAACCATAAATATTGGTTCCCAGCTGACTCGATGGTTGCCTTTAACTTAAACTTAGAAAGTAAAAACCCAGGTAACAAAAAAGCATTCAATGATGTCAACTTCCGCCGTGCGGTATCCATGTCGATGGATCGAAGCAGCATGGTGAATATCGCTGGTTACGGATACCCAACCCTTAATGAATACCCATCAGGCCTTGGCGCTGGCTATCACTCTTGGAATAACGATGAAGTTGATAAGAAGTTTGGCCAGTATTCTCGCTATGATATGAAAGCCGCTAAGAAACTGTTAAAACAAGCAGGATACGAAGATAAAGACGGCGATGGCTATGTTGATAACCCAGATGGCTCTGCCATTGCGTTCTCTATCATAGTACCTAATGGCTGGACAGATTGGGTTAATACCGTGCAGATTGCCGTTGACGGACTGCAAGAAATGGGCATTAATGCCAAAGTCGCAACGCCAGAGGCGGCGTCTTGGACTTCTGCGCTAATTGATGGCTCATATGACGCAGCCATTAACGCCTATTTTTCTGGTGTTACGCCCCACTTAATGTATAACACCGCTTTCCATAGCTCTCAGTTAGATAAAACCCGAATGAGCTCTACACGGTTTACCAACCCTGAGTTAGATGTCTTACTGGATAAATTCTACACCACGACAGACAAAGCCGCACAACAGCAGACAATGGACCAAATACAGATGATAGTGGCAGAAAATATGCCATTCATCCCTGTATTTAACAACCCAAGCTGGTACCAATATAACACCGAGCGCTTTGAGGGGTTCTTTAACGCTGATAACCCAGTGGCAAAACCTCAGCCACACCCTGGCACTCCTGAGCGTCTGTTGCACTTGCTGAGCCTTAAACCTAAATCTTAAGCTCGGTGATATCCAATCACTTTAATAGCCTTTAGCAAGCCGTTGTCAAATTAAGTAGTATTGGCAACGCCCCCCTTGCGCCAACTTCGTTAGACCATATTAAGGAGTCTGATATGGACTTTGTATTACGTCGTCTGGGGTTTTACCTCATTGCATTTTTCTTTGCGGCGACTTTTAACTTCTTTTTACCTCGGCTAATGCCAGGTGATCCCATAACAGTGATGTTTTCATCACAAGGAAATCCACTCCCCGTAGAAAGCATTGCGGCACTAAAAGAAACCTTCGGTTTTGTCGATGGTCCCCTTTATGAGCAATATTTTATTTACTTAAAAAGTGTCGTGACATGGGACTTGGGTAGTTCAGTTAAATACTTTCCACAAACCGTTAATGAAGTGCTGGGACGCTCCATGGTGTGGACCCTATTTTTAGTTGGCACATCTACCCTGATTAGTTTTTTCATCGGATCCATATCAGGCATCATTGCAGCATGGAATCGAGGCGGTTGGCTCGACAGTATCCTTTCACCACTGTCCTTAGTGCTACAGTCTATTCCAGCAGTGGTCTTAGCGTTACTGTTCATGTTTGTGTTTGGTGTCGCCCTCAACTGGCTACCCTATTCCTATGCCTATGATATTGAGCTCGACCCCGCTTTTAGTTGGGAATACATTTCCAGTGTTATTAGCCATGCAACCATGCCGATCATTTCATTGGTTATTGTGCAAATCGGTGGCTACTTACTCACTATTCGCAATAACTTAATTAACTTATTGGGTGAAGATTACATCGTAATGGGCCGAGCCAAAGGTTTGAGCGAAACCCGCGTGATGTTTAACTACGGCGCTCGTAATGCACTTTTACCTTCTATTACCGCCTTTGCGATGACAGTGGGCGTCGTACTAGGGGGCTCACTCATTACTGAAGTGGTGTTTAACTATCCTGGCTTAGGCAATACCTTGTTTGAAGCTATCGTCTCCCGTGATTATCCCGTGATCCAAGGCCAGTTATTAATCATGACACTGGCGATGCTATCAGCGAATTTTGTCGCCGACATGGCTTATGTTTATCTTGACCCAAGATTGCGCCGTGATTAATCAGCGAAACGTCTAAATAGAAAGGAACGATTATGTCTGGATTTTTAAAGATGCTTGGACGCAATAAAAAAGTCAGCTTCGGCTTATTCATTGTGATCACATATTTGCTGATTGCTTTATCAGCCCCTTTACTCACTTCCCATGAACCCAACAAGCGCGTCGCTCGACCGCATCAAGCGCCTAATGCTGAGAATGTCATGGGCACGACTCGAATGGGTCGTGATGTCTACCATTTATTCATTCATGGAACTGCAACATCCCTCGCCGTTGGTTTTGGTGCCGGCTTGATTATTGTGGTTATTGGTACTGCTCTAGGCGTCTCTGCCGGCTACTTTGGCGGCAAGTATGATGAAGTAGTGAGTTTATTGACCAATGTCGCCTTAGTGGTGCCGCAGCTGCCCCTGTTACTGGTGCTGGCAGCCTTTATTGGCGAAGCCAGCCCCATGACCATCGCGATTATTATTGGTTTTACCAGTTGGGCTTGGGGAGCAAGGGTCACCCGTTCGCAAACCTTAACCTTGCGCAATAAAGAGTTTATTCAAGCCAGTGAGTTAGCTTGTGAACCTTCATGGCGTATTATTTTTGTCGAGATTTTACCAAATTTAAGCTCAATCATTGGCTTAAATTTCTTAGGTTCAATTATTTACACCATCATCACAGAAGCCACTTTAGAGTTCTTAGGCTTAGGCGATCCCCTCGCGGTAAGTTGGGGCACCATGTTGTTTAATGCGCAAAACGCGTCAGCGATGACTGTCGGTGCGTGGTGGGAAGTATTAGTACCATGTGTCGCAATTGCCATACTTGGTATGGGCTTAGCGCTACTCAACTTTGGTATAGATGAAATTGCTAACCCAAGGTTACGAACCTTTAGTGGCATAAAGCGTTTTAATAAACGCGTCAAGCAACTAAAAGCAGCCAGCTTAAATACACCTAACAATGCTAAGCAATCTACTAATGGGGTGATTTATGACAACTAGTCAAAGCCTATCTCAAGCAACTGAACAGCCGACACTAGTAATTAAAAACTTATGTGTTGACTACTTATTGGATGAGAGTGAATTCCGGGCGGTGGACAATGTTAGCTTTAACATTAATAAGGGTGAAATCTTTGGTTTAGCCGGTGAAAGTGGTTGTGGCAAAAGTACCATCGCCTTCGCCATTAGTCAGTTACTGCGCCCACCCGCATATATCTCAGGTGGAGAGATATTACTCAATGGCGATAACACCTTAACCATGGATAAAAAAACCATTGCCAAAACACGCTGGTCAAAAGTCAGCATGGTATTTCAAAGTGCCATGAACAGCTTGAATCCAGTATTAACCATCGAAGAACAATTTCGTGACATGTTCTATCGCCATAAAGGCTATGACGAGACTGAGTCGGCAAAGCGGGCGGGACAATTGTTGGAGCTGGTTGGGATCAACCCGAACCGCTTGAAGGACTATCCCCATCAATTTTCTGGTGGCATGCGACAGCGAATAGTGATCGCAATTGGTCTCGCCCTTAATCCTGATTTATTGATCATGGATGAGCCCACCACTGCCCTTGATGTTGTTGTCCAACGCGAGATCCTGTTACAAATTCATGCGTTGAGAAAAGAGTTTGGCTTTTCAGTATTGTTTATTACTCACGATCTTAGCTTAATGACGCAACTGTGCGATCGCATCGGCGTCATGTTAAAGGGAGAACTGGTTGAAGTTGGCAAGGCCAAGGATATTTTGCTCCGACCACAGCATCCTTACACACAAAAACTTTGGCAATCTATTCCCGCCGCTTTTGAGCAAAACATCGCCGAGCAACGCGCAACAAACACTAGGGAGGTATTCGCATGACCTTATTAAACCCACCATCGAGTGATATTTTAGTCACAGTTAAGAACATGACTAAAACCTTTAACACGGGAAAAGGCTTGCATAAAAGGCAGGTTCACGCGCTACGTAATGTTAGCTTTGAACTGAAAAAAGGCCGAGCACTAGCATTGGTAGGTGAAAGTGGATCTGGTAAAAGTACTGTGGCACGGCTACTGACTCGCATGCACCTTCATAACAGCGGCGAAGTGCTGTACCGAGGCCAAGATATTAATGAATTTAATACTCATCGAGAGCTAGCCCAGTACCGAAAGAACATCCAAATGATCTTTCAAGACCCTTATGGCTCACTTAACCCTGCCCATACTATTTATCACCACCTAGCGCGCCCTTTATTTACCCATGGCCACGTGAAGACTAAAATTCAAGCAATTGAAAAAGTTAATGATTTACTGCGTTTGGTTGAATTAGATCCCGAAGCCACCGCCAGTAAATATCCTCATCAACTATCAGGCGGGCAACGCCAGCGTGTTTCTATTGCCCGTACCGTTGCAATTGGCGCTGAAATTATTTTAGCCGATGAACCAACCAGTATGCTCGATGTGTCCATCCGTTTGGATATCTTAAAGCTCTTGAATAAGATGAAAAATGAGCAAGACATGACGTTTCTATACATCACGCACGACATAGCAACAGCAAGGTACTTTGCCGAAGAAATCGCAATTATGTATCAAGGACAGATTGTCGAATGGGGCAATACGAGCAGTGTTATTGACAATCCACAACACCCCTACACACAGTTGTTGCTTTCTGCGGTGCCCAACCCACACATTAGTTTTACTGAAGCGGCTATCGAAGGCAGTGAATTACTTGAACAAGCCAATACTATTAGGGAAAAGAGTATGGCGCCAATTGTAGAGACAGTTGAATACAACAGTCAGCATTTTTACGCGCAACACGATTAACTAATTAACCCGAGTTTTAGATAAGCGAAACAGAGGTTAATTAAACTCAAAAAAAAACCGATACAGCCAAGCTGTATCGGTTTTTTGTCAGTCTTGAACTGTTAATTCATCACAGTATCACTAATTACAGGCTCAAGTGATAGGACATGTAATAAACGCTCAGGTATGTCAGGGTGGATAACCGGAATACCACCTGGGTTCTCTTCGTTAAACCAACCTTTAAAGTTCACATCATCGTATTGATAATTGAAATTTGAACTGATAACGGGAACAGTAATTTGTTGCGCACCAATGCGCTCCTCAATGCGATACATGATATCTAAGCGCACTTCTTCATCATTAGTACGATTAAAGGCATCTATCAATTTATCTAGCATCTCATCGGCATAGTGATGCCCGGCAAAGCGGTTCTTATCAAACTGTGATGAGTGAAATCCAGAGTGATAATACAAATGCGGAGTCGCGCCAGCAAAGTAGTTAGTAAATTGCGCGTCATAGTTACCCGCCTTCACTAAATCGACTAGTTCGCCAAATTCAGGTGTTGCCAGCGAGGCATTAATGCCTAACTCTTGTAGCCCTTCAATAGCAATCTCAACGGTTTTTATATGATCTGACCAACCATTAGGGACCAATATCTCAAAACTAAACTGAGTCCCATCTGGATTGTCTAGCCAGCCATCATTGTCAATGTCTTCAAACCCTACATCCCGTAACAATTTAGCGGCATAAGCTTTGTTATAAGTATTAAATTTACCATATTTCTGTCTCACTAGCGGGTCAGACCAACTTTTAAACTGGTCGCCCAAGCCACTTGGGTAGTTATTCTCAACCCAGTAGCCTGAGCCCGCCTCTTCAACCATGCGTTTTCTGTCCATCGCCATTGAAAATGCTCGACGGAAACTTAAATTATTAAATGCCTTACGATTATTCTCATTGGGTGATTTAAAGTTCATTACAAACGATGCAGAGCCAGCCGCAGGAAACCAATAACGAGTACTGGGATTTTTGCTAAGTAATGCTTCTTCAATGTTAGGAATAAAAGACGAGGTCCAATCTAAACGACCCTTGATGGCAGCAGCTAACAAATCTTTGTTACTGGTAATGATTGGGCTTTGTAAGCAATCAATTTTAAGCTGCTCATTCTGGTAGTAGTGGGGATTTCGGCATTGCATGTAAACTTGCCAAGAAAACATCGGAACCTGAGTAAATGGGCCAGTACCAACAGGGTCAGGGTTGGTAAAATTGGGGATATCTCTTACCATGGAAAAAATGTGCTTCGGCACTATCGGCGCTCTTACAATACGCGTGGCTATCCCGGTGTCGACTTTATTAAGCCTGATGCTCACCCTGTAAGCACTTTCTTTTATAATACTATCGATGTCATCAGCTAAACCTCTTACATCAAGCGCACCACCTCTTGCCGCTAAGCGTAGTGAATAGACTACGTCGTCAGCAGTAAAATTTGTGCCATCTGACCATTTAACGCCTCTTCTCAAATCAAACGTAAGGGTTTTAAGATCTGACGAAAAACGATGATCGGTGGCAAGGCGATAAACAGGCTTGCCACCTTGCAGCTCATTGAAAACGATTAATGGTTCGTAAATAAATTGCATCGTCGTGGGCAAACGATGAGCTGAATTAAAAGGATTAAAATTTCGGACCCAGTTTTGCCTAAATTCAGAGACAATGGTAAGAGAAACATTTTTTGCAGCAGCAATGGTTGGGGTCATTGCAATAGCCAGCCCAAATCCTAGAGCACAGCCAATTCGAGATGCAACTTTAAGCATTTATTGTCCTTGTAAACGCGAGTAATAAATAATTTAGCTAGGTTAAGTTTGCGATATTAATCACAATTGCTGTTTAAGTGACATTTTTATTTCATGTATTTTATATGCAGATAAATAAATGTAAATCAAATACTTTCAAACTGAGACGTTGAAACCGCTCAGATTAAAGCTATCAACATTTGTTAATACAGGGTTGCAAACATTTATATTCTGAATACTCAATATTAAGCTTTGATTTATTGATCTTTTCTATTTTACATTTATAGCTCTTTACGAGCATCCCCCCCGGTATCACGCCAGCATCCTCATTCCTTTGGCTAAATCAAACCACAGTTTTTAATGCCCTAAATTGGCCTATTTCATTTACAAGAACTAAGCTAAACACTGAAATAACAGTCAAAAGTCGTTCATTTATCAAGCAATAATCCATATCTACGACTAATGTTTATGTTTGATTTTTGTTATAACTTTGTTAAATATGTTGTAACCATAACGGCCAGTTTTTAAGTTTCATGGCGTTATTGATAACAATACCTCTGACTTGAAAGGAATAGATTAATGAATAGAACCAAAATTGCTCTGTCACTCACTGCCGCGCTGGCACTTATTCCAATGACCTCTTCTGCTGGCACACTCGAAAACGTAGTAAAAAAAGGCGAACTCAACTGTGGCGTGTCAACGGGTATCCCGGGCTTCTCTGCAACCAACTCCAAAGGGGTCTGGGAAGGTATTGATGTTGATTTTTGTAAAGCCATTGCAAGTGCAGTACTAGGCAATGCCGATAAAGTTAAGTATATCCCCCTCACCGCGAAAGAAAGGTTTACAGCATTGCAAAGCGGTGAAATTGACGTGTTAGTGCGATCATCAACTTGGACATCGAGCCGTGATACTTCACTTGGTCTTAATTTCGCCGGCGTCAATTACTATGATGGACAAGGCTTCCTTATTAACAAAAAGTTGGGTATTTCGTCAGCCAAAGAGCTTGATGGCGCAACCTTCTGTATCCAAGCGGGCACGACCACTGAATTGAACTTAACAGATTATTTCAAATCTCAAAAAATGGAATACAAAGCGGTCACTTATGACACCTCAGGCCAAACTATTGATGGCTTTAAAAAAGGCCGCTGTGACGCGGTCACATCAGATGCATCACAACTGTACGGCTTAAGACTTAAAATGGACGATCCAAATTCGGTCATGGTACTGCCAGAAATTATTTCAAAAGAGCCGCTAGGCCCAGTTGTGCGCCAAGGGGATGATGATTGGTTTAATGTCGTGCGCTGGAGCCTATTTGCTGTTTTAGAAGCAGAAGAGCTGGGGATTACGATGGCCAATGTTGATGCCCAAATGAAATCCGATAATCCAAGCGTCAAACGCTTACTGGGGACGTCGGGTGACGCTGGTGCCAGCCTCGGCCTTGATGCCAAATGGGCTTATAACATGATTAAGCAAGTCGGTAACTACGGCGAAATGTTTGACCGTAACGTGGGTAAAGATTCACCTCTTAACATTGACCGTGGTTTAAACAAACTGTGGAATCAAGGGGGCTTAATGTACCCAATGCCAATTAGATAACCCACCGCAATATGTAGTATCGGGGGGCTTTGCCCCCCTTATAAAGGGAATGGATATGAGTAATCCCCCAAACACCCCCACAAGCTCAGTGAGTTTTTTTAACAACCCAAAAAACCGCGCGATAATATTTCAAGTTCTCGCCCTTGGATTTGTGGTTTTCTTAGCTTATTACTTTGCCAATAACATGTTCGCTAACATTGAGGCCCGCGGCATCGAAACCGGTTTTTCATTTTTAGACCAAGTGGCTGGTTTTGGAATTAGCCAAACTTTAGTCGCCTATGATGATGGCTCGTCCACCTACTCGCGTGTTTTTCTCGTCGGTGTGTTAAATACCTTACTAGTCTCTGGCATCGCCATTTTTTTTACTACTATACTCGGCTTGCTGATCGGTATTGGCCGTTTATCGAACAACTTTTTGGTTGCTAAGTTGTCGATGGTTTATGTCGAAACCTTCCGTAACATTCCAATACTACTGCAAATATTGTTTTGGTATAACGTTGTACTCGCGGCCCTGCCAAGCCCGCGGCAAAGCCTGTCTTACTTTGGTGAATACTTTTTAAATAACCGCGGTTTTCTTATGCCAAGACCAATAATGGAAGATAACAGCGGCTATATATTGGCAGCCCTTATCCTAGCGTGTATCGGGGTATTTTTTTTAGCGCGATGGGCCATTAAGCGCCATGATGACACTGGTGAAGAGTTTCCTATTTTTACTGTCGGCGGTGCCATTATTCTCTTAGCCCCAGTCTTGGTTTACTTCGTTGCAGGACAACCTATTTCAAGTGAGATACCCGAATTAAAAGGGTTTAACTTCAAAGGGGGTTGGGTCATTATTCCTGAGTTACTGGCGCTGGCTTTTGCCTTGAGTATTTATACCGCGACCTACATTGCCGAAGCCGTTAGAGCGGGCATCGAGTCGGTTCCGAAAGGGCAAAAAGAAGCAGCCAATTCTCTCGGCTTGAAAGAACATGTCATTTTGAGAAAGGTCATTTTACCGCAAGCACTTCGGGTAATCATTCCGCCCGTAATCAACCAATATTTAAATTTGGTAAAAAACTCTTCACTTGCCACCGCCATTGGCTACCCAGAAATCGTGACCCTCTTTTCTGGAACGACCTTAAACCAAGTGGGCCAAGCCATTGAGATAATCTTAATGACCATGGCGGTATATCTCCTCTTTAGCATAGTGATCTCATTACTGCTGAACTGGATCAATGCGAAAATGGAAATTAAGGGGCGATAACATGGCTATTTATGACATAAAAGAGGCGAAGCCCGCGCCAATTAATAACCGAGGCCTCGTGTTTTGGCTCAGAAAAAATTTGTTTTCTGACATAAAGAACTCATTACTTTCACTTTTTTGTATTTATTTTCTCTTTATTACCGTTCCCCCGGCGCTGGATTGGCTCATTTTCAGTGCTACGTGGTCAGGCAGCCAAGAAGATATCGTCAAAGATGGCGCGCGTTGGATTTTTATTATTGAGAAGTTTGATCAGTTTATTTATGGCTTCTATCCAGAAAATCTACATTGGCGGCCGCTGTTTGTCGCAGCGTTAACAGTAGCATTTGTTGCAAGTGTAAAACTGCTCAACAATATCAAACTTAAAATAGTCATTATTTTACTCTACCCTTTTGTATCCATTGTGTTTATTCACGGCGGCTTATTTGGTCTAGAAACCGTTGAAACCAACAAATGGGGTGGCCTAATGCTAACTGTCATTGTTGCGGCGGTCGGTATCATTGCGTCATTTCCCATTGGTATTTTATTGGCTCTTGGGCGTCAATCGAATATGCCTATCGTTAAAACCTTGTGTGTTGGCTTTATCGAGTTTGTCCGCGGTGTTCCGTTGATTACTATCTTGTTTATGGCCTCTGTGGTTTTACCTTTATTTTTCCACGATGGCATTGATTTTGACAAGTTACTTAGGGCGTTGATTGGGATCACCTTGTTCCAAGCCGCCTATATCGCAGAAGTAGTACGCGGCGGCTTACAAGCTATTCCTAAAGGCCAATATGAAGCCAGTGAGTCATTAGGTTTAAGCTATTGGCAAGGCATGATTTTGATTATTTTGCCACAAGCATTAAAAATCTCGATCCCAAACTTAGTCGGCTCATTTATCTCGTTATTCAAAGACACAACCCTAGTGTTGATCATCGGGTTATTTGACATTCTCGCCATGGTGACGCTCACCAACAGTGACTCAAACTGGCTTGGCTATGAAGTAGAAGGGTATGTATTCGTCACCTTTATCTACTGGATATTTTGTTTCTCAATGTCGCAATATTCTAAATCTGTCGAAAGACGCTTTAATACAGAACTTAAATAGGTAACGCCATGTCGACAAATGAATTTATGATCCGAATGGAAAATGTTAACAAGTGGTACGGGGATTTTCACGTGCTCAAAGATGTTAACCTTAATGTTAAAAAAGGCGAGAAGGTCGTTATCTGTGGCCCTTCGGGATCCGGTAAATCGACCACCATTCGCTGCTTAAACCACTTAGAAAAGTTTCAACAAGGTAAAATTTTTATTGGTGAAACAGAGCTAATTGAAGATGTGAAAATTGTTCGCCATATTCGCTCAAAAGTGGGCATGGTGTTCCAACATTTCAACTTGTTCCCACATTTATCCGTACTTGAAAACCTGGTCATTGCGCCAACTTGGGTACATAAAAAGCCACGTAAAGAAGCCATAGAAACCGCGATGTATTACTTAGACCGAGTGAAAATATCGGATCAAGCGAACAAATATCCTAATCAGCTATCTGGTGGACAGCAGCAGCGCGTGGCAGTGGCTCGTTGTTTATGTTTTAACCCAGAAATTATGCTATTTGACGAGCCCACCTCGGCATTAGACCCGGAAATGGTGTCAGAGGTATTAGACGTAATGGTTGAGCTAGCTGATGAGGGGATCACCATGATTTGTGTCACCCACGAGATGGGCTTTGCTAAAAAAGTCGCTGACCGCGTGATTTTTATGGATGGCGGGCAAATCATTGAAGAAAACGAACCTCATACCTTCTTTGAACAGCCCGAATCTGACCGATTAAAGCTGTTTCTCGACCAAATTTTATCTCACTAATCCAACTTCGGCTGTGTTAGAAACACAGCCATTTTCTATCGAAAAATCAATCTGTCTGGCATTTACCAGCCATAAGCAGTAATCTAAAAATCTGATCATTTTTAGGATTTCTATTATGCAACTGTTTGGTAGTTTTACTTCGCCTTATGTCCGTCACTGTCGTCTTGTTTTAGCGCAAACAGGGTTGGAGTGTGAATTTGTAGAAACCGATGCTGTGGCTAGCGCCGAGCTTTCACCCACCAAGAAAGTGCCATTTTTAATTGATGGCGCTCTCACTCTGACGGATTCGGTGGTGATCCTAAAGTACCTAAGAGAAAAAGCTGGCCAAGTGTTTTTTTCTGAAATGAAGGATTTTGAACTGTTTGCGATGGTGAACACGGTAATGGACGCAACAGTCAATATCTTCTTTTTGGAAAAGCAAGATAATATCCAAGTGAGCGACAGTCAGTATTTACAACGTCAACAAGGGCGAGTAGAAAGTGGCTTAGCATGCCTCAACCAAGCGGCTCTAACAGATAAACTGCCTCTATCAGATGGACAGCTACGCCTGGCATGCTTCTTAGATTGGGGTGTATATCGCCAACGGATTGATTTAACCCCATATTCTGCTCTAGCCGCATTATTAACATTAGCAAAAACAGATCCCCAGTTTACTGCTACTGCCCCGCCAGAAAATTCTTAATCAATACTCAATCGACTTCAACATGCATACTGAAGTTAAGCATTTCCAGGTTGGGTATTATTTGGCGGCTAACGCCGCCATTTTGCCAGCGCGATTATACATTTCGCGGAAATACTTTTACTGCCAAAGTAACAACGGTGTAAACCATGGCACCTGCAATCACGCCAACTAAGCCATTAATTATCATGGGTAGAATAGATGGAAGAACGGGCACATTCACAATCGCGCCCAATACTGGGTCTATTAGATGATGAAACACGCTGATGCTATGTGTAACTATGCCACCACCAACTAAAAACATGGCAATGGTGCCGACAAATGCGAGAACTCTCATTAAATAGGGGGCAAACTTAACTAAAGCGGTGCCAAGCCAATTTAATAGTCGCCCTGATGGGTATTTTGCAGCCCAGTAAAGACCTGCATCATCCATTTTAACGATTGCTGCGACTAACCCGTACACGCCAACAGTCATGACAAAAGCAATCAAGCTGACAACCATAACTTGAGTCATCATGGCTTGATGCTGTACCGTGCCTAAAGCAATAACGATAATTTCGGCGGAGAGAATAAAGTCGGTACGGATAGCGCCCTTTATTTTTTTTGCTTCAAAAGCCACGATATCAACAGCCGGTTCAACCTCTGCTTCAATTGCTGTTTTAGGCTTGGAATGAAAGACTTTCTCAAAGCCTTCAAAACACAAGAATAAGCCCCCAATTAACAGCATCGGGGTGATCAACCAAGGCGCAATCACACTAATTAAGAGCGCGGCAGGCACTAAGATCAGTTTGTTACGCAAAGAGCCTTTCGCCACCGCCCAGATCACTGGCAACTCTCTGTCGGCATTAACACCCGATACTTGTTGTGCGTTAAGGGCTAAATCATCACCTAATACGCCCGCCGTTTTCTTCGCTGCTACCTTGGTCATTAATGCAACGTCATCTAACACTGCTGCAATATCATCCAATAAGGTTAATAAACTTGCCCCTGCCACTTCGACTCCTTAATTAAACATCAAGCCAATGCAGACTTGCTTTCGGCTTTATCTGGCTATGATATACTGCATTTTCCATTATTGGGACGTATATTATGCCTTTAACAACAAGCTTTACACTTTCAAAACAGTATCTTGAAGAGTGCTTCGATGAGTCACTTCCCTTCAGCAAACATGCTAAACCTCGATACGTATTTATCGTATCGCTATTGTTAAGCGGCCTTTGCCTGCTTATTTTTACCAATCAGCATACAGTAGCAGGCAGTATCTTACTGGGCTTAGGCGTACTGGAAACAATAAGTTTTATTTATCGCCGCACTTGGTGGTTAACGCGTCAAATGTGGAGCCGCAGCGCCAACAGTGAAGTCACCATTATGTTAGATGAGCAAGGCTTTTCCAGCAAAAACCCCTATACCGAAACGACATTATTGTGGCAGGACATCAAAAAACACATAGATACTAAGCGTGGGATTATTTTGCTGGCCCATAATGGCGGCCAAAGCTACATATCTAAATCTGTGCTCACTGATGAAATGATCACTCTCATTAAAGAGCGCTGTTACTAAATAGGGAAAATAGGGCAAGCTCGCCTACTCCGCAATTTTTTTAAACTGTGGGTATAGCGCGCCGTTGAGTTCGAGCTCGGTTAAATACAAACGCGTGTCGAGTTCAACTTGATGGTAATCCGGCTGCATATGTTGGCATAACTGATAGAATGCCTTGTTGTGGTCTTTCTCTTTCAAGTGCGCTAATTCGTGCACTACTATCATCTGCAACATCGCTTCTGGCGCTTGTTTAAACAAACCAGCAATGCGAATTTCTTGCTTGGCTTTTAATTTCCCGCCCTGCACCCGCGATACATAACTATGTGTGCCTAAAGCATGCTTCACCAAGTGCAATTTATTATCGTAGGTAATTTTACTTAACGGCGATGACTTACGAATGTATTGATTTTTAATCTCTTGCACATATTGATACAAGGCTTTCTCAGAGGTGTATATATGGGGCGTAGGGTATTTACTCAGTAAGTATTGACCCAAGCGATTTTGTTCAATTAATCGTGACACGGGTTCAACGATATGAGCGGGGTAATGTTGAAGATATTTAAGTGTTTTATTCATGTTTTTCTAGGCAAAAAATAACCCCAGTTACAAGGTAACTGGGGTTAATGATTAGCTAACTAAGAAATATTACTTCTTAGCGGCAGCTTTTTCTTCTTTAACTTTTGCAATAACAACTTCTGACACGCTGTTAGGACAAGGCAAGTAGTGTTTGAACTCCATAGAGAACTGACCACGGCCTGAAGTCATGGTACGTAGTGAACCGATGTAACCAAACATTTCTGAAAGTGGTACGTCAGCTTTAATACGTACGCCAGTTGCGCCCGCTTCTTGACCCGCGATCATGCCACGACGACGGTTAAGGTCACCGATAACATCACCAACGTGATCTTCAGGAGTGAACACGTCTACAGCCATGATAGGCTCAAGAAGTTGTGCACCCGCTTTAGGGATAGACTGACGGAATGCGCCACGTGCTGCTAGTTCAAATGCTACTGCAGATGAATCCACGGCGTGGAAACCACCATCGTAAAGTTCAATTTCAACGTCTAGCACTGGGAAGCCAGCTAGTACACCGTTATCCATCATACCAGCGAAACCTTTCTCGATTGCTGGGAAGAATTCTTTAGGTACGTTACCACCAACAACTGTTGATTTGAACACGAAACCGGTACCTGGCTCACCTGGTTTGATACGGTAATCAATTTTACCGAACTGACCAGAACCACCAGATTGTTTCTTATGCGTGTAAGAATCTTCAACTGGTTTAGTAATTGTTTCGCGGTAAGCAACTTGAGGCTCACCAACAACTAGGTCAACACCGTAGGTACGCTTAAGGATATCTACTTTGATGTCTAAGTGAAGCTCACCCATACCAGATAGGATTGTTTCACCTGAATCTTCATCCGTTTCAACGCGGAATGTTGGATCTTCTGCAACCATTTTACCGATAGCAATACCCATTTTCTCAGTAGAGCCTTTATCTTTAGGCTTGACAGAGATAGAGATTACTGGGTTCGGGAAAACCATTGCTTCTAGGATGATCGGGTTCTTCGGATCACATAAAGTGTGACCAGTTTGAACGTTAGTTTTCATACCAACGATCGCGATGATATCACCCGCTTGTGCTGAAGTTAGTTCTTTACGCTCATCTGCTTGCATCTCAACCATACGGCCAACACGCTCAGTTTTACCTGTTGCAGCGTTCATGATCGTATCACCTTTGTTCAGTGTACCAGAGTAGATACGTACGAACGTTAGGGCACCAAAACGGTCATCCATGATTTTGAATGCTAGCGCTTTGAATGTTTCTTCTGCAGAAACGATAGCGAATTTACCAGTAGGCTCGCCTTCTTCATCAGTTAGTGGTTGTGGATCAACCTCTGTTGGTGAAGGTAGGTAGTCAACAACTGCATCAAGAACAAGCTGCATGCCTTTGTTTTTGAAAGCAGAACCACAGTAAGTTGGGAAGAAATCCATAGTACGTGTACCTTTACGGATACAACGCTTGATGTCTTCAATAGAAGGCTCTTCACCTTCCATGTAAGCTTCCATTAGGTCGTCGTCTTGCTCAACCGCAGTTTCAACCAGCATTTCACGGTATTCTTCAACTTTATCAACCATGTCCGCAGGAACATCTTGGATTGAGTAGTTTTCTGGAAGACCCGTTTCATCCCAAACGTATGCTTGACGAGTTAGTAGGTCAACAACACCTACGAAATCGTCTTCGATGCCGATTGGAAGAACCATAACTAGAGGATTAGCAGCTAGTACGTCTTTAGTTTGCTTAACAACGCGGTAAAAATCAGCACCCATGCGGTCTAATTTGTTAACGAAGATAATACGTGCAACTTCTGAGTCGTTCGCGTAGCGCCAGTTTGTTTCTGATTGTGGCTCAACACCACCAGAACCACAGAATACACCGATACCACCGTCAAGTACTTTAAGAGAACGGTAAACTTCAACTGTGAAGTCAACGTGTCCCGGAGTATCGATTACGTTAAAACGGTGATCCTTCCAGAAACAACTTACAGCAGCAGACTGGATAGTAATACCGCGCTCAGCTTCTTGTTCCATGAAGTCCGTAGTAGATTCGCCATCATGTACTTCACCTGTTTTGTGGATAGTACCCGTTAGCTTAAGAATACGCTCTGTAGTAGTGGTTTTACCCGCATCAACGTGCGCGAAAATACCTATGTTTCTGTATTTTGATAGATCTGCCATTTGTTCACTCTATAAATTTATATTAAATAAATGCGGCCGGAGTATAGCACGACTAAGCACAAGGAAAATACTCTTATCCAAAAAGCTTCATTTTTAATCTAAAAATTACCTCATTTCACTATGGTTTCACGCCTTTCTTTCCCTTTATCACGGCAAGTATCACTGCAAGGGGTTAATTAACAAGCAAAACATCCCCAGTTAAATACCTAAATAATGAATTTTATTGGTAAAAAAATCCAATCCACAGGTCATAACGTAAGCACAATAAGTCAATAATTTTGGTAAATAGAATGAATAACGTTGATATTTCTCGCATCATTGAAATGGCATGGGAAGACCGAACCCCATTTGAGGCGATTCATGGCCTTTATGGTTTAACCGAGCCAGAAACAATCAAGCTTATGCGGCAACAACTGACATCGCGTAGCTTTAAAAATTGGCGCCAAAGAGTCAGTGGTCGCAAGACCAAACACCTCGCCCTGCGCAGTGATGAAATTGATAGAGGCTACTGTCCAACCCAATACAAGCATTCACGGGGTAAGTAATCGACTAAAATGCAAAACGCAGCTCAATGAGCTGCGTTTGCATAAAAAGCTTTGCTAGAATTAACCTTAGCTAAAAAGGTTTTCCCAAATACTTGGTTTATTCTTTTTATGATATTCCTTTCTTAAGTCATCAATATCACGTAAGTGTGCTTTCAACTCAGGCAAAGGCTTATCATCCATCTCAAGCGTAATTTTTTCTACCACTGCGGAAACCTTGTTCAGCCCTTCCATTGAAACGTCCTTACGCTCAGGTGGAAAAGAGTATGCTTTAGCCTGCTGAAGCAATTGACTGAAAGAAGTAATATGAGATTTAAACTCATCTTTTGATTCTGTTTTATACGCTTGGCTAATTTCAAACTTCATTTTTTTCATCGTAGCTTCTAAATCAATACTACTGTTTGCCAACGCCAAACCTGATAATAAACAGCTAAATACTACGAGCAATGCATTAAAGCGCTTCATTTTTTTACCCTAATTTTTCTAAACGGAAATTATGTTAATTATCTAACCAGCCAGAGTTTAATCCATTCCTTCATTTCATCACAGAACTGATCGAACCCAATTAGCAAGCTCAGTTTATACTTAGCTTGTCAAGCAAACAGCACTAATATAAAAAAAGAGTACGATTAAAACCAGTTAATGCTTAGTAGGGTCTGTTTAGCAATATTCACCAAAGTGATACGGTGAGCAGGCTGAGCAAGTTGTACCAGCTATGCAATAAAATGGGATACAACAGATTACGATGACGTTCAAAAAAATAGCCAAAAATTAATCCCGGAAAAAAGACTAAAAGGACGGCAAGGTCACGAAATACGACTAGATGCGCCATCGCAAATATTAGGTTGGTTAAGCAATTCGACAGCGATATAGCGCCCCATTTTTTTTGCATCACTTGGCGGCTAAGTAATTCGCGCTGAATAAATCCTCTAAAAATAAACTCTTCACAGATAGGGTAAAAAATTACCGAGTAAAGAAATATCAACGAAGATATTCTATCAAGGGATAAGGCTTGGCCGGATAAAAATGCCAAGCCGCAAACAAAGAGTGGCGCGGCCACAATGGCCGCTAGCAATGGTGTTACTTTAAACTGTGTGTCTGTCACCACAGAGCTTAAGCTACCTATTTTTGTAAGGTTTAAGTAGCCGTTTTCGATATATGCCAAGCAAAGACAGCAAAGCCAATATCGCTAGTAATGGATCAATTTTATCTCCACTGCCAACTGTGCAACCGCCACTAGATGAAGCATTGCCTTCAGCTTCTCCATCTGAGGCTGGATTAGTAATATCACCTATTTTAAAATTTTCAACTAGGCCCACAGACGTCAAGCCCCGGGTTTCATCAAAAACCGCTTCACCACTTTCATCGAATGTCACACTGGTAAATTTATAGCTTCCTTCACCATTACCGATTAGCTCAACATCATATTCACTATTTGGCAAAGAAATAAGCCAAGAATAACTCCCATCGTCATGGCGCTCAGGCCAAGCAAAAACGCGTTTATAGTAATACTCATCCATGGTAATTTGTGAGCCAGACGTTTCTATTACAGCGCCGGCAGCGTTCTTAGCGCGAATATCTACAGGACTTTCTGTCCGCAGGATCGTCGAGTCTAATGTGATATTGCAACTTCTTACTTCATCATCTACCGATGAGTTTGATACCAATGAGCCGGTACACCTGATAGTAGAGCCGCCGTTAAACTCGCCCACATTGTCCTGATATAAGCCTTCAAATCCACAGCCTCCGGGCTCTTCTTGTTTCGGCACCCCCGGGAAATTTTTAAATGGGGTTCGATAATACTCACCATGTCCTTGTGTACCAAAGCTAATAAAGCTCTCAGCAAAGCCGAATGATGTGATATGTCCCCCAACGCTTTGCCTACCGCGATTGCTCTGAATATCTAGGTCGACTGGAGACCAGGTTGGCGTGCCATGGATCACTACCCCAGTGCGGCGATAATCTGTTCCCTTCATGTAAACAACCACACCTACATGCCCAGCTGTTAATCGGCCCTCGTTTTCAACTTGCGAGTTTCCAGTAAGCACATTGTAATGTCCTGAAGTCACCCTACCGAATGATAGTTCCGAAAACAGATCTGGCCGTTTTTCTCTTAGTAGGGTTAATTGATCAAATATATCATTCATGTAAACATCACATTGCTTATCAAGTAATGCGTCTGATGATATTTCATAATTAAACGATGTTTCGAGTGCGTCCAGTGCGCGTTGAGTATCAGATAGAGTGCCCGACTGATTCAGATCAATGCGTAAACGCGTTATATCCGTATTGTCTGACGTATTCGTATCATCGACAACACCTTGGATTTCGAACTCAATATCCCCATCTAATTCGGCAATATTAGTGATTCGAACATCGATATCTATAAATTCGACATCCCGACCAAGTGCATCACCACTCTCTGCTAAGCTAAGCCCCTGACAAGTCAAGTTTGGCCCAACAAAGGACCCCAATCGCCCTAACGAGTTGTTATTACTATCCCGTTCAAAACACCGATCATCAGAAATGTCGAGAACGTGGACGACAGAAGGCATTTGGGAACTAACGCGGAAGCTTTCAACCGGTAAACTGCCATTATTGGTTAGTACCAAAGTTATGGTTGCCTCATAAGAGCGAGTATCAGCATTGTAAGTTGTGTTAGAAACAGAACTCTGTATCGCTAGGTCTACTTCTCTCTCGCGCATATCGCCATTAACGGGAACAAAAAATTCAGTTCTAGCACTTCTACCTGGACTTCTGTAATCACCCGTTTCTGCGATACCTACGCCAACGCTCACTTTTACCCAAGTAGGACCCAGTAATGCGTTTGGTCGAGGGCCGTTAAAGCTGATGTTACACTTTAGTGAGTCAGGCCCATATTCACTCCACCTTGCTCCCGTCACGTTTGCGGGTCCGCCATAAACATAAGTTTGAAAGTTCCCTGCCCCCCCGCATCTGTTGCCATCGTCGTTTTTAACAGCAAACAATGAACCGGAGAACTCAACAGTGTCATCATAAAATGCGTCGCGACATGACATTTCTTTAAACTTGCCACCGTCAAAAAGATCGATAACACCGCAAGTACCGACCGTGGGCGATTGAACAGAAGCAAAGCATGGCGAAGGAGACCATGGCAATTCGCTGCCATTGCCGATGTGCATAATGCAGATACCATCAGACGGCGCAGTGGTAATCAACAAAGAAGCCCCCTCAGAAAATTGACCACTGGCCGTGCCACTTAGAGATTCATCAACATCTAAACAAGCACCGACTTCTTCGCCATCAATCACTTCGCATGGGGGTAAAGGCAGGTCTGGAGGAGGACTCTGAGCAAAAGCCGGAATATTTAGTAACCCAAGAGCGAATAATGCCGCTATGTTGAGAATTGTCTTATAGCTTTTAGTGTGATGATTTGAAAAACAACGCTTATCAATTTTTCTCATACTGGAGTTACCATTGTTGAGTATGTCAGATTTTGGGCGGCTAATTGTTTACAACTAAAAGCGACTGTTTTTTAGTTTAGGATTACCGTCTTTTCTGTCAAACAAAATTAGATAACATTGACTTTGCTAAATTCGATACAAAAACAAGCAGTAAATACAATTCACGAGCACGGTTTTTTAAGACCTGAAAGGCAAGTGACTAAATATTGATTGCCTCATCCATCGCGCGCACAAGTATAATGAACAACAACATCAAGTTAGCCAATGCAACATTCAGCAAATGGTGATTGTTTTCATTTATGGTTATTTCAACAAGTAGTAACGCAAGTGTTGCAACAGGTATAAAGTGAAATTTTCGTGACCGCTTCGACTTACCTCTTCACTCATCTGTCGAAAACTTACTCATAATAAGGGCTTAGCCAGAAGACTATCGCCTTAGACGATGATAATAGACAAGTTCGATTCAGTATCGTTTGACCTTGCCGTAAATCATTCCTTTATATAAATGCAGCAAACGTTGCTGCCCATCAACAACATTTAACTTGCTATGGTGCTATCGAGCTGTCTTGTAGAGGCAGTTCCACCGTACCCGGCAATAATATGGCTTAGTACGATGGTTAAATTAGTAAGATGATTAAAAATGTCATCAATCAGCTGCCTAACCTGCTTGGATTGCCATTGGTAGCACAGCTCGCTGCGCGAATATCGCGATTGATGACTTATCCTAAGCCCCTTCCCTAAGCAAGCTCAGGTCTACAAGCTTCCTTATCTATTAATGCGTAACATTTTATACATTAATTGATAAAATTGAGCCTAATGAGTACTATACTACTCATGAATAAAATGGAGTCCTCGATGGAAGAGTTAAACATACAAGCTTTTATCAAAGGTGAATGGCTAGATATTGCTGTCATCTCATTTCCTAAAAGTGAACAGAACAACTTCCGAGTGACTGAACTCAATTACCTCGGCGACTACGCATTAGAGCATCACGAAAAAGATGACTTACACGCCGTATCAATCAACCTGCCTGTATCTTTTTACTTTGACGATATGGGCAGGCCTGGATGGCTAACTTTTCTTGATGACATCATGCCAAGTGGGGCAAGCAGGCGCTATTGGGTCAAGCATCTAGACATAGAGGATTTGTCAATTGATGAACAAAACTATGTTTTACTCAGGTTTGGCACCATGTCGCCTATCGGCAATTTGCGCGTAAAAGACTCGCTGCCGGAACGCTATGAAGAGTCAGACACCCTCTACTTTTCTTTAGACGATGTAAAAAACCGTGCAAGTGACTTTTTAGATTATGCTCAACAAAGAGGCGCTACACCTGGTGGTGCAACCGGTGCAGGAGGTGAAGCACCTAAACTCATATTACGTTGCTCTAACGCAAACACAGAGCAAACTAAAATATGGATAGATCCTTATCAAGATGATAGCACCAACCAAGATCTACACTATTTAGTCAAATATCCGAGAGGCTCAAGAAGCCCAGTTGACTGCAATATACTTCGAGCTGAATTCCATTATTATCACGAACTCACCGCGATGGGTTTTGATACCATTTCAATCCAAAATATGCGACTAGAAGAAGGGCTAAACTACCCTTCCTTATGGCTGCCTAGATTTGACATTCACTTTAACCAAGCGCAACAAATTGAAAAATTCGCAGTAGAGTCGGTTTACTCCATGCTAAATAAAAGTGCAGGAGCAATGTTAGAGCATGAAGCGACTATCAGAGCATTAATAGATAAAATCACTCAAAGCCACATGGTGAAAAATCAAGGGTATGCCTTTGATGTTCCAAGCTTTGTTGTAGAGTGGGTTAAGAGAGACTTACTCAACATCCTATTTGGCAATAGCGATAATCATGGTAGAAACACCTCATTCTTAAAAGGTGATGGTTATATTAAGTTAGCCCCTATCTACGATTTTGCCCCAATGAAAGCCGATCCCGAAGGGATCCCAAGAACGACAAAATGGAAAGCCCCACTAGAAGTTGGCGGCACTTACCATTTTATCGGTATTGCAGAATCACTGTCAGACCTTGTGCCGAGTGAATTGTTACTTCGCGAGCTTAAAGATACGGCTCAAAAGTGCCTTGAGCTTAAACAAAGACTGATAGCTCGTGGGGTTCCAGAGCAGATCATAGAAATGCCAGCGATTGGATTTAATCATATCCCTGAAAAATTGAAAAAGTGGGGGCTGTTATGAGCAATACTACCAAATCATCCAAAGAGTCTGTAAATGACGTCGTCAATCGCCTTCGACAAAATCGCAAACAGACCGCAAGCTCCCAGCAGATACAAAGTGATGACAAGGTCAAAGCTGATGCTATTAACACCCGAGCTCGAACGTCTCAAAGAGCATCAAAAAAGACCCTACCTACAAAAGCAGCCGAACGCAGCAGGATAGTCAATCAAATAGTTAAACAACTACTGTTTGGCGAACTAACTCAAGGTCAGGCATTAAAAGAGCTTCGAATCAATGTGCTAGGTTTAAAGCAAGATGTTTACGCAAAGCTCGTTGATGTGTCCCGAAAAACACTCTCTGATATAGAGAATGATCGTGGTAATTACAAAACAGACATATTGAATAAAGTCTTCAAACCTTTTGGTCTCAGAGTGGGTCTCATACCATCCTCATCGAATATGCTTAACTCATTGCTCGACAACAACTAATCACCTTGAGCTTATTAACCACCACAGTACTGTAGCCATAATCATGAGGTTAAATGGGAGGCGACATCACATATTTAAGTGGGGTAAGACCAATTAATCTTCTCATTGGTGGCGCTTGCCGCTCTTGCTTAATTGATAAATAAATTGTTGTAAGGCTTCAATCTGGTCCTCACTATGGTAGTACAACCTGATTGCCTGCAATTAGTGATTGCAGTTTTAAACTCAGTGCATAAACTGCAATACGATATCAGATTTGCTGTAACAATCTGCAAGGTTAAGGAAAAATTCAATGGTAACCCCACAACGAGACATCACTTTACGCTTTTTAGCCGAGCCCCAAGACGTTAATTTTGGCGGTAAGGTTCACGGCGGCGCCGTAATGAAGTGGATAGATTTAGCGGCATATGCCTGCGCAGCAGGCTGGAGTGGTAAATATTGTGTCACCGCTTACGCAGGCGGCATTAAATTTGTGGCCCCAATCCAAGTTGGCAGCCTAGTAGAAGTTAACGCTAAGGTTATTTACACTGGTAAATCGTCAATGCATATTGCCCTTGAAGTGATTGCCTGTGATCCGAAATCTTTAAATCGCCGCCTCACCACACACTGTATCGTGATCATGGTAGCTGTCGATGAGTTTGGTCAATCGGCTCGTGTACCGACTTGGGTGCCGGAGACAGAAGAAGATATCCGTCAACACGATACGGCGATCAAACTGATGGATATGCGTAAAAAGATTGGCGAAGAGATGCAAATTTACGTGGCATGATATGCTGGTAAATTAAGGGAGCAGCGTTTCCACTGCTCCCTTCACTTATTAATTACGAATTATTGGCTGTCAGTGCTATCAGTCATTGTCTCGAATATGTACCGTTAACTGTTGTTGCTTGCCTAATGCTACACCTTCACTGTAAACCAAGTTCAGCGTAAAGTTTTCTAAACCTTCAACAAGTTGATCATCGTTAATGGTCAATTCAATAAACTGCTGCTCTTGTTTAGCGCCATTTTCTGACTGTGCGTGCCATACTAATCGACCCCAATATGGGCTGGTATAATCATTCCACCCCTCGGCTGTGCCCCAGTGCGTTTCAAAATGCACGGTTGCCTTAGCACCTAATAGCTTACCCATTTGCTTGACTGGAATTTTTATCATTCCCGCTGATTCATCCAGCCAAAGATCACTTTGCGCAAATTCTACTTTCGCCTTGGCAGGCTCTAGTGCAAATGACATTACCACAGGATCATGGTCCGATGAACGATAAGCATCAGGTGCATAGAAGCGCTGTAATTGTGCGTCAGATTTATACTCAACATTGTAATCTAGCACTCTTGGCTCGTCGGCATTGATGTGCCAATCCGTTGCTGCCACCAATTTTCCAGCCAGCGCCTCGTTAACTAAACCATGATCTAAGCTGCCAGCCTGTCCATCGTAATAGTAAGAATACGAATCCTCGGCCATGGTAACAGTATTAAAGCCATAGTCGGCAAAAGTCAGCATCGGGTCTTCTTGGCTATAAGCGTTAAAGTCACCCATTAATACTGCATTACCGGCAATATTTTCATTGATGTATTGCGCCAGCGTTGTTGCGGCATCCGTGCGTAAACCATTACAGTTACCTTGGCCATCACCCAAATCAGGGTCGCCTAAACTGTCACAGCTGCTGCCTTTTGATTTGAAGTGATTCACGGCAACGGTGAATTGCTGACCTGTAGCCAAATGCTCAAAGGTTTGGATCATTGGGATACGGTGTTTTTGCGTTTGCTCATCAAATGGATAAGCCGTTAGCAAGACAACATCGCCCACTGGCTTCACTTGGCTAGGTTTGTAAATAATGCCCACGGTAATGGCATCGGCACCTACACGGTCTTGTGTAGGGCGGATGTAATCATATTGATTTTCTCCCAATTGATTATTCAAGCCACTTACCAGGTCTTGTATTGCACTGTCACTGCCAAAGCCATTATTTTCAAGCTCCATTAAACCAAACACATCAGCGTCAATGGCTTGCAGGGCTGAGAAAATTTTGTCGCGTTGACGCTCAAGCTCAATAGCAGAGTTGGCACCGCGGTATGGCGAGCCTTTTTCGGTGGCTAAATTAACAAAGTAATTAAGCACATTAAAACTCGCTAGCGTTAAGTTGCCACGCTCAGTTAAGGCAGGTTGCGAGGCTCTTGGGTTGGCATCAATAAATTCAACATCCGCAGTTGGGATCAACTGATACTGACCATAAGCGTAATGAATAACGCCAGTTACTTGATTAACCTGGCTACCACTACGCAGTGGCTGGTCAGCAGATAATTGCGGGAAATAACGGATTAATTCTGGATTTTGTTTGCTAGAGCCATCATCGACTAACAGCATATTTGTTTTATTAAATTTAGCTAAGTCAATCGCTTCGCTAGAATTAGCTGGGTAGCGATCAGTCGGCTGGAACACTTTACCTGACGATAACCAAATTTGACCATAACGACTGAAGTTATAATCTAAGGTAACGTGAAGAGGCTGGTTCAGCGTGACCATTTGCCCTTCTAGTAACTCTAATGATTGATCTAATGGCAGAGTTAGGTCAGCCGCTTGCACAACCTCCTCACCACAATCACGCATGCCTTGAATGTCATTTAACTGGGTATTGCCGTAAACCTCGGCCACATCACCCAATAAGCGCACGTGTTGACCGGGACTCACATTGTATTCAGCATTGGCAATAAATAGACCGCGATCGCCGGTTAAACTTTGCACATAGAAGCCGCGCATCTGATCACTGCCTTGTAGTGCAGCGGTCACTACCCCCTCCACTTCAACGGTTTTACCTTTAAGTGGGCTAGTATCTTGTGCTACTTGAATTTGATTAAGGGGCGTAGCCACATCACCACAAGCCCCTAAAGTCACCACTGGGGTGCCGGTATCAGAGCAAGACGTTAAGCCACTGCAGCCGAGTCCCGCAAACTCATTTTTACTAAACTCTTGCCATTGCAGCGATAAATCAAAATCAGCTAACTCATCAGTATCACCTTGTTGGACTTGTTCAAGACGACGTAGCGTGCGATCTTTGCTAGTAATGTTTGAATTGCCCCAAGCACTGCCCGGATCGGTTCCTTTTTGGCCAAACCGGTCGATGGTCAGGTCATTTTGACTAAGCACTAAAACATCATCGCCATTAAAGTTGGTCACTGCCGATAAAAGCTGCGCTTTCTCTTTTAATTCAGATTGGGCTTGAGCGTTAGCAATCACATAACTTGAACCAGGGGCAAGCATGCCAGATAAACGTTGGCTTACCGTAGCAGTGGTTTTACCATTTGAAAAAAGAGTAACTTGAAACTCAGATAAGTCGACGGCGGTGGTGGAAAGGTTGGTTAATTCGATGGCTTTGTTGTTACCACTGCCCTCAACATATTCGGTAAAAAGGACATTCGCCTGTGCATTCACCGTAAATGCAGCGGTTAATAAGGCGAGTTTAGATAAACTTGGGCGTTTCATTTTGTGCTCCTTGCATTAATAGAGCAAGGAACTCTAATGACAACCGTTGACAAAAAGATGCAAAAAGAGTGAATAATTAGCGACAGGTATTAATTATTTTGTAAATAATAGTTGTGATATTAGCATGTTACGAGCCAGGCTTAACACCAACCCGAAACGTGCCATTAGACATAAATTGCACCACTTGTTCACGTTTTTTGCCGATGAGCAAGGTTCCGTCGTCGAGAAACAAGAAGTTTTTCCAACAACGTTGAAACACTTCCCAAGTGGTTTCAATAATACTGTAACGGTCACTGCAGAAAAATACCGTGGTGTTGCCTTGCCAATTAAGGTGATCGGTTATCATTTCAGGCAGTGCGGTTTCTTCACTGTCCCATACCGTCTCCCACTCACCTTGGTCTTGCCAGGTTTGCAATGAAAACGGCCAATCACCTTTTTTGAAAAAGTCAGGGTGATCAACTTGTTTACTGATGGTCATGTTCCAAAAGTTTGCCGCGCGACTTGCTTGCATCGGTTTAATTTGGGCTTTATCTTCGTCACTAATGGGCAGATCTTGACGATTGAAGATCCACGCTTTTTTATGTTCAGCTAAAGCAATATAACTCATAACAATTCCAATCTTAGAAATACACTTGCCATTAATACTCTCCCTCGATTTTATTTAGCGTAGGATGAAGCTTAGCTAACAAGTTCTGATAAGCGGTTATGATACCTGTACTCGACTGCCCACCCAAGCCTAAACGCTGATAATGCTTAATTTTTGCTTGAAGATACACTAAATGTCTTGATTCTGTGTGTTGCCACATCAAACTGCCCACTTCATATAATCTGTGTTGGCCCTGCTTACTAACCACCATAATTTCATAAAAACGACCATTTTCATCAACTAATTGCTCAGCAACTAACTGCAAACCCAGTGCGATTAATCCTTGGCGCAGGGCATATTGATGGTGAACAGGACAAAGTACAAATTCGATATCGTGAGCTGGAAATTGCTCCAGCAATGACGTAACTAGCTGTAAAGTAAGCTCTCCCCCCACCCCTGCAATGATCACACAATGGCGTTGGTTGATTAATGGATGCAATGGCAAACAAGCCACATCAATACAATGTACTTGCCAGTATTGACTGTCGATTGCTTTCAGCTGTAATTGCGAGACCAATGGCGCGGTAATGCTGGCAACGCAATCGACAAAATGTACCTTGGCTGATTTTTCTTGCTCTAGCACCTTATCGAGAATAACGCGTCCCAAATAGCCATGGTCGCAACAGCAATCCCAAATATGTGGATAAGCTACATTCACATGGTCAGCAATCGCAGTTAATCGCTTACTCAGCTTCATTTAACACAACTCCTATTAAAAAATTGCGCCAGAAACAAAAAAGCCAGTCCCTTCGGACTGGCAAAATTGGAACTGGTGTTACTTAAAATTATTTTATGCTGAGCGCATCAGTGAGTTATTGATACATTCTAGGTTGGTGTTACCCATTAAGAATTCATCAATTGCACGTGCAGACTCACGACCTTCATTGATACAACGTACCACTAAAGATTGACCTGTACGCATGTCACCCGCTGCAAATACACCTGCTTGACTGGTTTGGAAACTATCAGTTTTAACGTTTCCGCGCTCATCAAGTTCAACTTCTAACTGAGCAATCACGCCAGTTGGCTCTGGGTGTAAGAAACCCATTGCCAAGAACGCTTTAGTACAAGGAATTGAACGTACTGAACCTTCAATTTCTTTAAAGCCTGGACGCTGACCTGGTTTAGCTTCTTCCCATTCGATGTCTGCTACCACTAGCTCTTTTACGTTGCCGTCTTCATCACCAATAAATTCTTTGGTTAGAATTGACCACTTACGATCCACACCTTCTTCATGAGAAGTCGATGTTTTTAAGATCATAGGGTAAGAAGGCCAAGGCATGTTCTCGGTACGCTTCTCTGGTGGCATCGGCATAATTTCCACTTGCGTGATGCTTGCTGCGCCATGGCGGTTAGAGGTACCCACACAGTCAGAGCCCGTATCACCACCACCGATAACCACTACATGGTCGTCTTTGGCGTGAATTTCTTCACCCTTAAGATCCATGTTGTTAGCGCGGCGGTTGTTTTGACCAAGAAATTCCATGGCAAAGTGTACGCCTTTTAGCTCACGACCTGGAATTGGCAGATCACGTGGCACAGTTGAGCCACCTGTTAGCAATACCACATCAAAGTCTGCACGCAGTTGCTTAGCATCGACGTTAACACCGATATGCGCATTCACTTCAAATTTCACGCCTGCTTGCGCCATTAAATCAATCTTACGATCGATAACCGCCATGCTAAGTTTGAAATCAGGAATACCAAAGCGCAGTAGACCACCAACCTTTTCGTCACGCTCAAACACGGTTACCGTGTGACCGGCGCTGTTTAGCTGCTCTGCAGCCGCTAAACCAGCAGGGCCAGAGCCAACGATAGCAACGGTTTTACCGGTGCGTGATGTTGGCGTCTTTGGCTTGGCGTAGCCTTTAGCGTACGCCGTTTCAACGATGTTTTTCTCGATGTTACAGATAGTGATTGGGTCTTGGTTAATCCCCAATACACAAGAGCTTTCACAAGGAGCAGGACATACACGACCCGTAAATTCAGGGAAGTTATTGGTTGAGCTTAGGATATCCCAAGCTTCTTCCCAACTGTCACGGTAAACCGCATCATTAAATTCAGGAATGATGTTACCGATTGGACAGCCGCTGTGACAGAAAGGCACACCACAGTCCATACAACGAGAAGCCTGTGTTTGGATTTTTGCGCCAAATTCAGCATCCTTGACAAACTCATCGTTATTTTTAATACGCTCTTGAACTGATACCTTTCCTGGTAGTTCACGACCATGTTCTAGAAATCCAGTTGGCTTACCCATTATACGGCCTCCGCTTCTTTCTGCTCTGCTTCCGCTTTTCTTCTTAGTAAAACGGCTTTGTAATCTCGTGGCATCACTTTAACCACCTTCTTAAGACTAATTTCAAAGTCATTTAAGAAGCGCTCTGCTACTTCAGAGCCAGTTAGCTTATGTTGCTTAGTGATCATATCTTTTAGTAAAGCAACGTCTTCAGCTTCTAGTGGGTCTAGGTCTACCAGTTCGTCGTTTAACTTAGACTTAAAGTCGCCGTTCACGTCATAAACATATGCCACACCGCCACTCATACCCGCAGCAAAGTTACGGCCAGTACTGCCTAGAATGATTGCCACACCGCCGGTCATGTATTCACAGCCGTGGTCACCAATGCCTTCAACAACCACTTTAGCGCCTGAGTTACGTACACAGAAACGCTCACCCGCCATACCGCGAATGAAAGACTCACCTGAGGTTGCACCGTAGAAACACACGTTACCTACAACAATGTTGTCTTCGGCAATAATGGTCGATTTTGCATCTGGGTACAGTACTAATGTACCGCCAGACAGGCCTTTACCCCAGTAGTCGTTTGCGTCACCTTCAACTTCAAACGTCACACCTTTGGCTAGGAATGCACCTAAGCTTTGGCCCGCGCTACCTTTAAACTTCACATGCATTGGCTGTGGTAAGCCTTTGTCTTTGTAAACTTTAGAGATTTCATTCGACAGCATAGTACCGGCAGAGCGGTCAGTGTTGATGATGTCAAATTCAGCGTTAACCGCTTTACCTTCTAGTAAGGCAGGTTGTGCAACTTCAATCAGCTTACGGTCAAGTACCGTGTCTAAGCCATGGTCTTGGTCGCGTTGCTTGAACATGCCATCTTCATCACGTGGTAATGCTTTATGCAGTACAACGCTTAAGTCTAGGTTTTTGTATTTCCAGTGTTTGATGTCTTCACGCACTTTAAGAATGTGTGATTGACCCACCATCTCATTGATTGAGCGGAAACCTAGCTCAGCCATGATTTCACGTAAACCTTGCACCATGTATTGGAAGAAAGTAACAACATCTTCTACACGGCCATCAAAACGGTCACGTAATGTTTTGTTTTGCGTCGCGATACCAACAGGACAGGTGTTCAAGTGACACTTACGCATCATGATACAACCTTCAACCACTAGTGCTGCTGTTGCTACGCCCCATTCTTCCGCACCTAATAGTGTGGCAATGGCTAAATCGCGCGGTGTTTTCATCTGACCATCAGCTTGAACCACGATGCGGTTACGCAGACCGTTTTTCAATAGCGTTTGGTGTGTTTCAGCTAGACCGAGTTCCCACGGAAGACCCGTGTGGCGAATAGATGAAATAGGTGATGCACCAGTACCACCGTCATAACCTGCAATCAGTACCACGTCTGCTTTCGCTTTCGCTACACCTGATGCAATAGTACCTACGCCCGCTTCTGATACTAACTTAACGTTAACGCGGCCTTTACGGTTGGCGTTTTTCAAATCAAAAATCAGCTGCGCTAAATCTTCGATTGAGTAAATATCGTGATGCGGCGGTGGTGAAATAAGACCTACACCCGGTGTTGAGTGACGTGTAGCACCAATCCAGTCATCAACTTTATGACCGGGCAGCTGACCACCTTCACCTGGCTTAGCACCTTGTGCCATCTTGATCTGAATTTCTTCACAGTTGGTCAAGTAGTACGAGGTAACCCCGAAACGACCTGATGCAACCTGTTTGATTGCAGAGCGTTCCCAATCGCCGTTCGCTTTTGGTTCAAAACGTACTGGATCTTCACCCCCCTCACCCGAGTTCGACTTAGCGCCAATACGGTTCATCGCAATCGCTAGTGTCGAGTGCGCTTCGTGAGAGATAGATCCAAATGACATCGCACCAGTAGCAAAACGCGTCAGGATATTTTCCGCAGACTCAACTTCATCAATTGAAATTGGTTTTAGCTGCGCTTGGTCAAATACAAATTGGCTACGCAGCGTTACCGCGTTATCACCTTGTGCATTGACCGCGTCAGCGTATTGCTGGAACATACCGTAGTCACGGTTACGCGTTGATTGTTGTAGCAATGAGATAGTCTCAGGGCTAAACAAATGCTTCTCACCACGTTGTTTCCATTGATATACGCCGCCCACATCCAGTGTTTTCACTGGAATTTCACGTAGTGGGTAAGCAAAACGATGACGTACTAATGTCTCGCTTGCGATGTCATCAATAGACAGACCTTGAATACGAGAAACCGTACCGGTGAAGTATTTATCAACCACCGCTTTGCTCACACCAAGTGCTTCAAAGATTTGTGCGCCGTGGTATGACTGAACCGTTGAGATACCCATTTTAGAGAAGATCTTCAATAGACCTTTATCTACCGCTTTACGCAGGTTTTCAAACAGTTTGTCCGCAGTAACGCTGTTATCTAGCTTGTTACGTTTTTGTAATTCAACAATCGTTTCAAGTACAAGATAAGGGTTGATTGCGTTAGCGCCGTAACCTATTAAGGTTGCAAAGTGATGTGTTTCACGCGCATCACCCGTTTCAACAACAATGTCCGCTTTAGCACGTAGGCCATTGCGAATAAGGTGGTGATGTACCGCGCCGGTGATCAGCATGGCTGGGATAGCGGCGTGATCTGAGTTTGCGTTACGGTCAGAAAGGATAATGATTGAGTAACCTTCCTCAACTGCATCTTGTGCGTAGCGACAAACCTTATTAATGGCTTTTTCTAGCATGCCAGGTTCACCGTTGGCGGTGAATAGGATGTCTAACGTTTTAGCTTGTAAGTGTTTGTGGTCAACACTGCGAATTTTTTCTAATTGCGCGTTAGTCAGAACTGGTGATTCCAGTTCAATCTTATGACAGTGCTCAGGTGTTTCAGCCAATAAGTTTTGGTCTTTACCTAAGTAAGTCTTAAGTGACATCACCATGCGCTCACGAATTGGATCGATTGGCGGGTTCGTTACTTGGGCAAACAATTGCTTAAAGTAGTGCGATAAATGCTGTGACTGGTGAGATAGTACGGCCAAAGGCCAGTCAGCACCCATTGCGCCTAGTGGCTCACCTGAAGTGCCTGCCATCGCCACAATAATTTCGTTCAATTCTTCAGACGTAACACCAAACGCTTGTTGCTTATGCAGCAATACGTTAGCAGGAGGTTGCTCGTAGTTGTTCGCCGTTGCTGGCAGAGAATCAAGCGTAATAAGATTATCTTTGATCCACTGCTCATAAGGCTTAGATTTTGCAATACCGTCTTTTACTTCATCATCAGAAATAATACGGCCTTGCTCTAAGTCAGCAACAAAAATACGACCCGGTTGTAAACGACCGCGGTATTCAACGTTTTCTGGTTCAATCTTAACCACACCTGACTCAGATGCCATTACTAGGAAATCATCTTTAGTCACAGTGTAACGTGATGGACGCAGACCGTTACGGTCGAGTGTCGCGCCTACTTGTACACCATCGGTGAAACATACTGACGCAGGGCCATCCCATGGTTCCATAATGTTCGCGTGGTATTGGTAGAACGCACGACGGGCTGGATCCATGTTTTTGTTTTCTTGCCATGCTTCTGGGATCATCATCATTAATGCATGTGGCAATGAGCGGCCAGACAATACGATTAATTCTAATGCCATGTCGAAGTTAGCTGAATCTGACATACCGTCTTTACAGATAGGTAATAACATGTCGATTTCAGCAGGGCTGAATAGGTCTGACTCAAGGATCGCTTCACGCGCCTTCATCCAGTTAATGTTACCGCGAACAGTGTTAATTTCACCGTTGTGCGCGATGTAACGGAATGGTTGTGCCAAACGCCATCTTGGGAATGTGTTTGTTGAGAAACGAGAGTGTACTAACGCCAGTGCCGTTACCATGCCTGGGTTTTGTAAATCAAGGAAGTACTGTGGTACTTGCTCAGTGGTTAACTGACCTTTGTAAACAATCGTTTTGTAAGAGAACGAGTTGATATAGAAGTTATCTTCAATACCAGAAACAGACTCTAAACAGATACGTACCGTATAGTTACGTAGTACGTATAATTTACGCTCTAGTACCGCTGGGTCGCAATCCGCGCCGCCGGTAATAAATACGTGTTCAAAATGCGGTTCGGTGCTTAATGGATCCGCGCCTAACATAGAGTTGTCGGTTGGCAATTCACGGTAGCCAATGACTTTTAGGCCTAAACGTTCTACGTTGCGCTCTAAAATTTCGCGACACTGTTGACGCTGGTTTGCATCTTGTGGAAACAACACAACACCCACGCCGTATTGATCAAATGCAGGAAGAGTAATCCCTTCTTTAAGCGCTTGCTCAACTAAGAATTCATGTGGCTTTTGCAGTAAGATACCTGCACCATCACCACTACAAGGATCACAACCCTGTCCACCCCTGTGCTCCATGCGAGCTAACATGTCTAGGGCTTGCGTTACAATCTCATGAGACTTACGGTTTTTTAGATGAGCTACAAATCCGATACCACATGCATCGTGTTCCATTTCTGGCACATATAGACCCTGTGCGCTCTGTTCTCTATTTGTCATAGACACGTCCTTCCAATTAAACAGGCAAAAGCCGACTAAGGCGATTCTTTGCCCAAGCTTTTATTGTTTGAAATTTTTACACCTACTTACAGCTATCGGACTTCGTCCGGATTTCGGTGTGAATTCCTAAAAAAGTCTGCCCACAGTTGAAAAATCCTTTCACTGTCGCAAACCAATCTCCACAGATAATTATTCGATATAATCGCTGCGGTTTAATAAGGATGGGATTTACATCACTTTCTTATATATTTTTTTATTATTTTGAAAAAAGCCCATATGCTGGACTTTTTTCGCAGGTATCCTACCGTTTTAGCCGTCTAAAAGCCACTCAAAGTTAGCGTTTAGCCGTAAAATAGCAGAGTTATTTTACATATATGCGCACTAAATGTGAATTAATATTCACGAGTTGGTAAATAAAATTTACATATCAGCAGCTTACACACACTAGACTAAAGTCTAATGTGTGTAAGTTTCATTAAGGAAGGCTAGCGAAGCGACTCGTTTATTTCGTTGATCAGGTTTTTTACTCGCTTGGCTGACACTGGCACGGCGGTGCCAAGTTGCTGAGCATACAAAGACACCCGTAACTCTTCCAGCATCCAGCGCAGCTCAATCACTTGCTCTGGGACGGCAGCGCCCTTAGGTAAGCTTTTGATAATTGAGTGATACTGTGACTGCAGCCCTTCCATTTCTAAGGTGTGTAAGCGGTCTTTACTGGGATCAATTGGCAGCTTTTCTAAGCGTCGTAATACCCCTTTTAAATAACGCTCTATATCAGGCAACTTGCGGTAACCAATGTCGCTAACAAAGTCTTTATAAACCAAGCCCTCTAGTTGCGATTTAATATCACCATGAGCCATGATCATATCTAACCCAACCTTACCTTTTAACTTTTTGTTAACACTATTAGCAGCGGTGAGCACTTTTTCAACCACATTGGCAATGGCTAAGGTTTGCTCGTTTAACTCGGCGCGTACAAGCTCTCTTGCTTGCTCATATTCTTGCTCAGTTCTTGGCAGTGGGCGTTTTTCCAACAAGGTATCAACAGCAGCGGCAATACAATCATCAATCAAGTCTTTTACCTGACCAAATGGCGTAAAGTACATGGCCAATTTGGCTTTGTTTGGTAACGATTTTTGCAAGTATTTAATCGGTGATGGCACATTCAGCAGCACTAAACGGCGCATCCCAATGCGACTAGCTTGTAGCGCTCTATCTTCACTATCAAACAGCTCAATGGCCACGCTGCTGCGTTTATCCACCAGCGCGGGGAAGGCTTTTACTTCATAACCACCGTGGTCTTTAACAAACTCTTTTTTCAGCTCACCAAAGTTCCAATCAACAATATCCGTTTTTTCGATGCCTTTATCGGCAACCGTTGACAATGCTTGTTGTACTTCGCCTTGTAATTGCAATTGCAATTCACCTAGCTGCTTGCCTTGAGCGAGTACCTTGCCCTTTTTATTGAGCACCTTAAACTTCATTTGTAAGTGTTCAGGAATGGCATTGAGATCCCACGCATCGGGCTCCACTCGCACGCCCGTCATACGCAATAGTTGTTTTGCTAAACTGTCCGTTAAGCGGCCATCATCTGGTGACATATTCGCCAACGCTGCTGCAGCATAATTAGGCGCCGGGACAAAATTTCGGCGCAATGATTTAGGCAATGATTTAATTAAACTCACTACCAACTCTTCGCGCAGCGCGGGGATCAGCCAATCAAATCCTTTGTCTTCTAACTGGTTAATAATTGCCAATGGTACATTAAGGGTAATACCGTCATCAGCTGCGCCAGGCTCAAAGTGATAATCCAAGTTCAATTTAAAGCCGCCTTGGTGCCAAAAATCTGGGTAAGCGTTGCCGGTGATGTGCTCGGCGTCATGCGCCATCATTTGTTCACGCTCAAAATTTAAATATTCCGGCAAGCGTTTGCTTTGTTTACGCCACCAAGCATTAAAGTGCGTGCCTGACACCACGTCTTGGGGAATTTTTTTATCGTAAAATTCATATAATACTTGGTCATCAACCAAGATATCGCGGCGGCGCGACTTATGCTCTAACTCTTCAATATCTAAACGCAACGCTTGATTTTGCTTGAAGAATTCAAATTTAGTGTCAAATTCGCCTTCCACTAGCGCACTGCGAATAAATAACTCACGACATAATTGAGGGTCAATGTCGGAATATAATACTTTGCGGTTAACCACCACAGGAATGCCGTAGAGCATTTGTTTTTCAAGGGCATAGACCGCATTTTGTTTTTTCGACCAATGGGGTTCACTGTAACTGCGCTTAATTAAATGTTGCGCCAGTGGCTCAATCCATTCCGGCTGAATGCGTGCGCCAATGCGGCCATAAAGTTTCGACGTTTCAACCAGCTCAGCCACCAATAGCCATTTTGGTTGCTTTTTATATAAGCCAGAGCCGGGAAATAAAAAGAATTTACTGTTACGCGCGCCCAAATACTCTTGGTCTTTATCTTTAAAGCCAAGGTGAGACAACATGCCTGGGATCAACGCACAATGAATGGCATCGTAGTCTGCAGGCTCAGTGTTAATGGGAATATTGAGCTCTTTGATCACTTGCCGGATCTGAGTGTAAATATCCTGCCATTCACGTACGCGCATGTAGGCTAAAAATTCCTTCTTACACATTTTGCCAAACTGACCACCAGACAAGGACTTTTGCTGCTCTTTGAGGTATTGCCAAAGGTTTAAAAAGGTCAAAAAGTCTGAGTCTTTGTCATGAAAGCGGCGGTGTTTTTCATCAGACGCTTGCTGCTTATCCAGCGGCCGTTCGCGTGGGTCTTGAATGCTCAGGGCGGCCGAAATCACCATGACTTCATTTACACAGTTAAAATCTTGCGCCGCTAATATCATTCGCGCTAAACGTGGATCAACGGGCAGTTTAGCCAGACGCTGACCTATCATGGTCAGGCGTTTTCTTGGGTCACGCTCTTGGCTGTTAACCGCGCCAAGCTCTTCAAGTAGTTTAATACCATCATTAATATTGCGCGCATCAGGGGCCTGTAAAAATGGGAACTTTTGAATTTCACCAAAGCCCAATGCCAGCATTTGTAAAATAACCGAGGCTAAGTTAGTACGCAGTATTTCCGGATCGGTAAATTCACTGCGGTTGTTATAGTCATCCTCACTGTATAAACGAATACAAATACCTTCACTGACACGACCACAACGACCGCTACGTTGGTTCGCACTGGCTTGAGATATCGCCTCAATAGGCAAGCGTTGTACTTTGGTGCGATAACTGTAACGGCTGATACGCGCCGTCCCCGGATCAATCACATACTTGATCCCCGGCACCGTTAAAGACGTTTCCGCCACGTTGGTCGACAATATAATACGACGACCCGAATGGGGGGCAAATATGCGGTTTTGCTCAGCGGCACTTAGTCTCGCAAATAAGGGCAGCACTTCGGTATGACGCAAGTTACGTTTTTGCAGCGCGTCAGCGGTATCTCGAATTTCTCGCTCACCGTTAAGAAAGATAAGGATGTCGCCATTACTTTCACGGCCCAGCTCATCCACCGCATCCATGATGCCATCGAGTTGATCGCCATCTGTATCTTCAAGTGGACGGTAACGCACTTCAACAGGAAAGGTACGGCCCGAAACTTCAATGATCGGAGCATCATTAAAGTGATTAGAAAAACGCTCCGGATCGATGGTCGCCGATGTAATGATCACTTTTAGATCTGGGCGTTTAGGCAATAAACGCTTTAAATAACCCAAAATAAAGTCGATGTTTAAACTGCGCTCATGGGCCTCATCGATAATAATGGTATCGTATTGATTCAAAAAACGATCGGACTGAATTTCGGCCAGCAAAATACCGTCGGTCATGAGCTTGATATAAGTTTCGTCACTCACCTGATCAGTAAAGCGCACACGATAGCCTACGGTTTTGCCTGGCTCACTGTTGAGCTCTTCAGCAATACGATTTGACACACTGCGCGCAGCCAAGCGTCTTGGCTGGGTATGACCGATTAAGCCATTCACGCCCCGGCCAAGCTCTAAACATATTTTTGGAATTTGCGTGGTTTTACCTGAGCCAGTTTCACCGGCAATGATCACCACTTGGTGATCGCGAATGGCATTCGCTATATCTTCACGTTTTTGCGTTACGGGTAATGCTTCGGGGTAAGTAACCTTAGGTAGGTTGTCGCTGCGCCATTGGCGAATAGCACTCGAGCGCTTGGCATCTTGCGCTATTTTTTCGAGGATTTTATCGCTGTTTTGGCCAGCGGATTTTTTCAGCGCACCATCCATGCTTCGTAACAAACGAAACTGATCTTTTTTAAG
The DNA here is from genome assembly GCF_021295315.1 of Motilimonas cestriensis. Classification (GTDB taxonomy): domain Bacteria; phylum Pseudomonadota; class Gammaproteobacteria; order Enterobacterales; family CBDFNC01; genus Motilimonas; species Motilimonas cestriensis. The sequence goes on from NZ_JAIMJA010000007.1 coordinate 96,939, forward strand.
ACAAAGGGAAATTTGCTGTTTAAGTGCGTTAACTGCGTCTGACAAAACTCGGCCCTCATGAAATTTAGGTCGCCGATGCTAGCAGAAATCAAGAAATTGATAAATACAAAGGGCCGTTAAGCCCTTAAATTGACGTGGTGAAATAATCAGCCTATTAAAAGCCAGGCTAGGCTGTTTTGACATAACAAGCAGACAAGTGCACATCAATCGCTTTAAGAATGTCACGGCGAGTGATAATGCCCACCAATCGACCTTCATCTACCACCGGATAAGCTTTAGGCTTTGGCTGCAGCATTTGCTGAGCCACATCTAAAATACTGGCATTAGCAGGTAACGACAACACATCGGTTCGCATCATATCTTCAACTAAAGCGGCGCTTTCACAATGATAGCTCGACTCAATCATTTTTTTTAAACAATCTTGTTCTGAAATCCAGCCTATGACTTTCTTTTCTGCATCCAATACTGGACCACCAATTTGATTTGACCTTAGTAATTTTTCGACTGCGTGAGCGACGGGGTCGTCCACTCTGAATGTCACTGGCCGTTTATTCATATAACTAGCAATGGTCAATAGTTCCATAACGTTTCTCCCTGCACATTTTCTATCTTTAAGATTAGCCCTAATTATCGCTGATGATAGATTTTGTTAACGAATTGAGTAGAAATTATCATCTCTCAGCCCTACTTCAGGTATGATGCCAAATAAATTTTAACTGTTTGAATCAAGTGACTTGCATGATAGACCCTGCACCATCTCTGCTTTGGCACGACTATGAATCTTTTGGCCTTAACCCTGCCACCGACCGACCGTCGCAATTTGCCGCAATCCGCACGGATTACGACTTAAACGAAATAGCTGCTCCCGTCGAGATTTATTGTCAGCCGCCAAGTGATTACCTGCCCCAACCCATGGCTTGTTTAATTACTGGGATCACCCCACAACGCGCCATGGCAAAAGGGGTAAACGAAGCAACCTTTATCAAGCAAATTCACAATGAAATGAGCCAAGCTAACACCTGTGTGGTTGGTTACAACAACATTCGATTTGATGATGAAGTGACCCGTAATTGTCTATATCGAAATTTTTACGATCCCTACGAGCGTGAATGGAAGAACGGCAATTCTCGCTGGGACATTCTTGATATGGTGCGCGCTTGCTATGCGCTGCGCCCCGAGGGAATTAATTGGGTGGTTGATCAAGATACTGGTATTCCTTCGTTTCGCCTAGAATTATTAACCAAAGAAAATGGTATCAGTCATGAAAGTGCCCACGACGCGGTATCTGATGTGCGCGCGACTATCGCCATGGCTAAACTAATCAAACAAGCGCAACCTAAGTTATATGATTATCTGTTCAATTTGCGCAACAAGAAAAAAGTCGGTGAAATCATTAACCAGTCTTTAATTAAACAATCGCCTTTGGTGCATGTATCTGGCATGTTTCCAGCACTGCAAGGCTGCGCTTCCTACGTAAAAGCCATTGATTGGCATCCAACCAATCGCAATGCCGTTATTCTGGTGGATCTCAACAAAGACCTGAGCCCCCTATTGCAAATGAGCGTGGCGGAAATTCAGCGTTATTTATACAGTAAAACGGAAGACTTACCGGAAGGCATTGCAAGGCCACCATTAAAACTGCTGCACGTTAATAAATGTCCGGTTATTGCTACGGCCAAAACACTCACCGAACAACGGGCTGATGAGCTGGGTATCGACCGCCAACAATGTCGTCAGTCACTCAATTTGTTAACTCAGCATCCTGAGCTCAAGCAAAAGCTGATTGAGGTGTATCAACAGCCGCCCACGCCAAATGAGACTCAAGATCCTGATTGCATGATTTACTCGGGTGGATTTCTTAGTCAGGGCGACAAAAGTTTACTGACAGTAGTTCGCGATGCTGATCCCATTAACTTAGCGGCGATGGAATTTAATTTTGCTGATCCACGACTACCTGAAATGTTGTTTAGATATCGTGCCCGTAATTTTCCTCATACCTTAAATGAAGAGGAACTAATACGTTGGCAGCATCATTGTAAAGCCTACTTTGATCAGCAAGGGCCGAAATTTATTAGCGAATTAGAAGATTTGTTTATTGAACATCAGCAAAACGAAAGCAAGTGCAAAATAATCAAGGCCTTGCATCAATATGCGAGTGAGCTATAGCCAACGTCAAAGCAATGAGTGTAGCTAACGCTGCACTCATTGCCATATTGCCTACCTTTTATTCCCAATAAACACGCTTAACAACGGCTATCTCATCACTCGCTAATAGCTCGCTGAAATGCTCACGGTATTTAGGAACATGAGTTGAGCCAATCACCAGCACTTGCTCTCCTTTACCATCAGCTCGTACATCGCAATCTATTCTTCCACGGCTAGCCGCCATAAATTGTAAATCAGGATAAGAGGCCTTTACCTGCTCCATCACAGCATCGCTATTTGCAACGCAAAATTCAAAGTCGACCGCCACGCCATTCAGCAGTCCATGCGCATCCAATGCTTTAATGTCAAAATCAGCCTTGCCTAACTGATTGATTTTTCTATCACAACCAAATGTACCGGCAGCAATCGACAATATTACGACTAGTTGGCACACGAATTGAATTCTTTTAAATGGGCTCAGCGAATATTCGTTGGATAGCATAAGAATTAATACCTAGTTGTGTCAATTTAAGTAAGAGTGATGAATTGCTGCATCGTTAAGCAATATAAAGAATATGCTCTGATATAAAAAATCAGTCATTTGTGATCCAACTGACAGATCGTATTCAAACATTCACGAAGTGGCCATATTTTTATTCAACTCCTTCTGTATATTGAGCTGATGGTATTTGGAGAGTTAACCATGAGTAACTTAAAAAACACGTTTCATTGTGCTTTACTACTAGTAGTGACTGCAACCTGTTCACAAGCTAACGCTGCAGAAGAAAACGACAGCTTTGATGTGAAATTGTTAAAAACGAAAAGCTATTTGCTTAACTTGCCTACTGCTACCTACCGCGATCTATCCACTACTTTTGCGCAGCTATACAATAAAACCTTACTCACCACCGATATTACTAACAGCGCGTTTAACGATACCACGCTTTATGATTTAGTGGCTTTTCCACTCCTATCTACGCCAACCAACAATCTTCAGTTTGAAGTATTTGGTCAGTTATACGATAAAAAGAACATTGCCTATAGCCAAATGTCCCACTCTCACGCCATGTATGAGTTTTACAGTCAAAATAAACAAATAAATCAAAAGAAAGAAAATGTTGCGGTAGGCTTTGGCATGAGCTTTGACCTCGAGAAAGATGTGCAAGTTAAAACCCTTTACAGTACTGGACAAATCCCAGGTTATGGCGACAGCCAATTGAGCCTTGGTGTTGAAGTTAAGTACTAAATTCGTTAAATCTTGAACGGTTAAATATTGTCCGAACCTCGCAAAGCTTACACCCTCAACCCAACTCGACAGTGTTTGTATCGCCTGATTTACTTATAATCGGGTCGCTTAGCGGCCAAGACTCTTATACAATCTCCTCTCCCTTCGTTGATAGACGCTATTTTATGTTTTCAATTATCCGAGCATTTGCCATCATTTTAATAGCCCTACTGGGCGGGAAGGCGATTGCTTATTTACTCCCATTTAGTTTTCCTGCCAGTATTATTGGTATGTTATTACTGTTTATTGCGTTTAATACTGGTCTTATTAAGGTGCACTGGGTTCAGTCTGGTGCACACTATTTGTTAACTTACATGGCCTTGCTGTTTATTCCCATTGGTGTGGGCTTAATTAATTATTTTGATTTAGTGATTACACAATGGCCGGCCTTGTTGGCCAGTATTACCTTTGGCACTCTGATTGTGATGGCGATTGTTGGCCATGTTTTTCAACGATTTAATCCAAGAGACTAGATTATGTTTTGGTTAGCGCTCCCCCTTACCTTGCTGTGTTTTTTCAGCTTTCGAAAACTCTATCAATTGTTTCCCTTTCCGCTGTTCAACCCAGTATTATTGTCATTACTAAGCTTAATTGCGCTGCTTGTTATCCTTGATATTCCCTATACCGATTATGCAACGGGCAGCGCCCCACTTTCTTGGTTGCTTGAGCCAGCAGTGGTCGCCCTTGCTTTACCGCTATATCAACAAGCGCAACAAATTCGTAAGCAGTTGAAGCCCATATTTATTGCCTGCACCATTGGCGTAACATCATCATTATTGATCGTTATTCCATTGGCCTGGGTAATGGGAGCCGACCAAAGTGTGATCGCATCATTAGCGCCGCAATCCGTCACAACACCTGTTGCAATGGGTATCACCCAATCTCTGGGTGGCATCCCCGCACTAACAGCTGCAGTCGTCATTATTGTCGGCATCGTCGGCGCGGCTTTTGGTTTACCTTTTTTAAATCGAATAGGTGTGAAAGATGACGCATCACAAGGCTTGGCGATGGGCGCAGCCGCTCATGCACTTGGCACTGCGCGAGCCATAGAGCACAGCGAACAACACGGTGCTTACTCGTCCTTAGCCCTCATTTTATGTGCTGTGCTAATGGCATTTCTTGCACCACTGATTTTTGCTTTCTACATGCTTTTTTTACCTTAACAATTTTCGAGGTAGTCAATGAACAATACTCGCTTAACTCAGGCTTTAGCCACTCTGACACCGGACGTCGCGCTAGCGCTAACCACCTCGCTTGGTCAGCAAGGTTTTACCGGCAAGATCCCTGCCAGTATTATTACGCCAGTACTGAACCAACCAGAAAAACTGATGCCATGGCTTACCTTTGCCGCGCAATTTGCTATCACCCCAGTATCAAACTTCAACGTTGGCGCGTTGGTCATCGGCAATAGCGGCGCTGCATACATAGGCGCGAATATGGAGTTCGCTGGTCAAGCCTTAAGTCAAAGTGTCCATGGTGAGCAAGCGGCAATAAACAATGCTTGGTTGCATGGTGAAACAGGCATTAGCCATTTGTTTGTTAACGCCAGCCCATGCGGCCACTGCCGCCAATTTATTCGCGAAATTGCTCAGCATCAACAATTACAAGTTTATGTGCTAGGTAAAGATAAAATTGCGTTCAACCAACTTCTGCCCGACAGCTTTGGCCCAGATGATTTAGGTAATAAGTTTGCGTTATTTGAACAGCCGCAACAGGTATTCGTAGCGTCTGAGCAAAGCCCTGTTATCGACGAAATTGTTGAACATGCCAACGCAAGTTATGCGCCTTACACCGGTTACTATCACGCTATTGGACTGATCACATCTGACGATCAGCTATTCGTTGGTCGATATGCAGAAAACGTTGCTTACAACCCAAGCTTGCCCGCGCTGCAATCAGCGCTATCTCAGCTACGGTTTACCGGCTATGACGTTACTGATATTAAACGCAGTATTTTGGTTCATAAAACTGGACAAAATATTGATATGGCACAACATTATTCAAGCCTATTGAGACAGCTCAATGCCCTTAATTTAGACTTGGTCGAACTCAGTTAATGCTACAAATAATGGATTAATCCAGATAAAATACACACAATTTTCACAAGGGATAATACAAATGATAGGCACCGCAAACAGTACCAATGCCACGCGCGCGTTATTATTAGGCTCTGGAGAGCTTGGCAAGGAAGTTGCTATAGAACTACAACGTTTTGGCATTGAAGTGATCGCCTTAGACCGCTATGAAAACGCGCCAGCAATGCAAGTTGCGCATCGCGCATACACCGTCGATATGCTTGATGGTAACAGTATCGAAGCCATTATCGAGCAAGAAAAACCAGATTTTATTATCCCCGAAATTGAAGCCATAGCGACCAGCAAATTGATCGAGCTTGAAGAAAAAGGATTTAACGTGGTGCCTACAGCACGCGCCACGTCTTTAACCATGGATCGAGAAGGCATTCGTCGCTTAGCCGCTGAAGATTTAAATGTGCCTACCTCGCCTTATCAGTTTGTCGATAACAAGGCTGATTTTGACCAAGCCATAGCTGAAATTGGTTTGCCGTGCGTGGTCAAGCCGGTGATGAGTAGTTCAGGCAAAGGTCAAAGTGTAATCCGTGAAGACTTTGATATTGATATCGCTTGGACCTACGCCCAAGAAGGCGGGCGTGCGGGCAAAGGTAAAGTGATTGTTGAAGGTTTTGTACCATTTGATTATGAAATCACCCTGCTAACCATTCGCGCTGTTGACGGTATCCACTTTTGCGCCCCGATTGGCCATCGTCAAAAAGACGGCGATTACCGTGAATCTTGGCAGCCACAAATCATGGCTGACTACGTACTCGAAAAAGCACAAGCCATGGCTGCAAAAGTGGTCGACAACTTAGGTGGCTATGGCCTGTTTGGCGTTGAGCTGTTTATAAAAGGCGAAGACGTTTACTTCAGCGAAGTCTCACCACGCCCTCATGACACCGGCATGGTCACTATGATCTCACAAGATTTGTCGGAATTTGCCTTACACGTACGCGCTATTTTAGGCCTGCCTATTGGGGAAATAACTCAATACGGACCAGCCGCATCGAGTGTGATCATGGGCGAAGGCTATTCTCACAATATTCGTTTTAACAATGTCGCAGAGGCATTGGAGCAAGTGAAAGGCGCGCAAATTCGCTTATTTGGTAAGCCAGAAATTGCAGGAGGACGTCGTTTAGGTGTGGCGCTGTGTCGCGGTGAGAGTACCGATCACGCGGTCGAATTAGCTAAATCTGTGTCCGATAAAGTGAAAATTAATTACTAATTTTACTTTATCCAGCGTGCCGATTGCGTGACATCATCAATCGGCACGGTAACTCAATCCATTAACTGGCAATCACAACTCTACAGGATTTTCTAACATCCCCAGTGCTTTGGCTGCGTGTAAAAACACATCACTGGTTTGACTAAAATGCCGTTCCCCTTGATTGTCATATTCCGGTACAAAGTCCGAATCGTCCTGACAAGGGCTTGAATAACTCCAAAAGCTAGCGCCGTCTTGGGGGCGACCAAACTCAGCAATGTAGCCGTACAAATAACCTAACCGCTTTGGTGTGTAAGCAAATTGTGGCCAAGCCTCTTTACCGACATGACAGCCATGAGCAATAGCAAAGCCGGGTTGATTAAAACGGGCTAAATATTCCGACACACTGCGATGCGCTTCGTAACATAATACGCGTGCTAATACGTTAGCGGTGCCCATGTTATAAGCCTGATAAATCACCAAATCTAGCATATGACCAATCAGTGGATAGCGCTGCGCTGATATTGAGTCTTCATTTTTTGCTAAGAACACTTCAGCCATTTTACCGGTAGACGGAAAATCAAAGGCACTGGCAACAGTACCAACATGGCAATGCCCTGCTTGGCGGTATGTCGATGATTGGCCCATCTCGCCCAAAGCGAGCTCTTGCTCTTGTTCATCAGGTGCAATCAAACTGGCTAAGTTGCGTATCACTGAGTTGCAATTCTCACTCAATAACGAAAAGTGTGAGGCATCAAAACGAAGTAAATTAGGCTCAGTTATCTCAAGATGTTGATAAACGTCCTGCCCACCTAATAGGCCAACACCAGTTGGCGCACAACTAAGCATGTAATGCTGCTGAGTGATGGCGGTTTGCTTATCTAACGCAGCGCGAAAACCAATAATTATTTCTTGATAACGTTTTATTTGCGCCGCCGTTGCGGTCATTAAGCCCGCTGGCTCATAATCTATGTCAATGCCATCGAGTCCTAAACTGGCCACCAGCAAGGCAATATTGTCATATTGTGCATCATCAAATTCACCGCCTATTTCACCGCCAACCGAGATCAGCACTTTTTGGCCATGGGCTTGCTCAATACAAGCTTTTAACTGTTTTAAGGTTTCACCTGTGCTTAAGTTAGCGGCTTCGCCTTCAAAAAAAATGTCGCTGATCGGCGCGTTCAAATCACCATCAAATTGCAGCTGAGGCGAAACAAAAGACAAAATAATGTGGCTAATATAATCAGGCACACTGGCAAGCTTACTGTGCGCAGGTTTGTGCCAGTTAAGCTGAGTTTGCCACATGGGGAAATACGTGATTTGAATAGCCATAAAGGTCTCGAAGAATACTAATAAGGACAAATTATATTACTCAGGCCAAGTGAAAACACAAGTTACCGGATCACAACCCTCACGTTTGGTAAAAGTTTAAACTTGAGCTGTCAAAGCAACTGTATGCAAAGGGCCTAATCAAAAAGGTGATCGGATTAAAATTTATACAACAAAATATTCTAGAACCATTAAATCATGATCTAGATTAATAAATGACGAATAGAGGTGCTTTTAAGATGAGACAGCTGTAACCACACAGCCACATTTAACAAGGATGAAGATCATGGCTAAATTACAAACTCAGTTTTTTGTTGCCGTTGTTATATTAACCATCACCGCGGTGTATCTGATGTATCACCTATAGCTTATTGTTAAATTTATATGATTAATACATGAAGCCAAATATTGGCTTCATGTACTGGCGTTACTTGCACAGCTTATTTCAACGTACCATTAATCAAATCTTGGCAACGCAGCGGTTTCAGTTTTAGGTTATCTTTATATACTGGTTTTTTCGGTTTTGTCTTAGTCGTGCTTTTAGCCAGCAACAACTGCTCTTGCTCCTTGGCTTTTTCTTGCTCGGTTTTTGGTTTTGGCCACCAAGAATATAATTCTTTACCGCAACCATCCCCAGGTGGTGGCGGCAATTGTGCGGTACATGAATCATCACCCTTCGGGCAATTTAACCTTACGTGCATGTGATAATTATGCCCAAACCAAGGTCTGACTTTACGTAACCAATCACGGCCATCAGGCCAATCGGCTTTACATAACGTTTCTTTGATCACTGGATGAACAAAAATGCGTGCTACCCGTTTGTCACTGGCGGCCAACTCGACCATTTTGGCGTGCTCGTCAGTCCATTTTTGCGCTTTGATTTTATAATTTTTCATGTCTACAACGTTATAAGGAGACAACTTCTCACGCGCTTTACGGCTGTATTGTTTATCACCAATACGCAGCCAAATATCCGCATCTAATCCCGTTTGATGACTGGCATGGCCAGAAGTAAAGCGCCCACCTCGAGCCATCGACATATCGCCAATCAACAAATCACCATGTCCAAGGCGCTTGTTTTCTTTCGCTAGTTCAACTAAATAATCAACCATCACCGGGTTAGCGTAATAACGCTCGCGTGAGGTGCGAATAACTTGATAACCATCGCCCTCTAATGGCAACGCCTCTCCGCCCACTAAACAACCATTAGCATAGCTGCCAATTGAACTTGCTGGGCCAGTAGCAGGCTCTGCAAACTTTTCCCATGGATTGGCAGCCAATGCCGCTGTACTGAATACTAAACTGATAATTGCGCCAATAAATCTCATACAACTTCCCTATGAATGCGGTCCCGGACAATGCGAGCGGCTAAAGTTGATAACAAGTTTAGCAATCAATTAACCCTAACTGTATTAATACTTGCTATCACTCGCTAATTAATTAATCTAAAAGCATATTTAGTTACGCTAATTTGAGAACGGCATGAAAATAGAAATTATAAGCACGGGCGATGAGCTGATCACGGGACAGATCTTAGACACTAACGCTAACTGGCTTTGCCAGCAGCTATTTAGCCAAGGTTTACAACCGCAAAGATTACATACCGTTGCAGATAATTTAAACGATTTGGTCACCTTGTTTACCGAAGCATCACAGCGCAGCGATATTGTCTTGGTCAATGGCGGTTTAGGGCCAACCAGCGATGATTTATCAGCGCAAGCAGCAGCGGCAGCGATGCACGTGCCGGTTGAGCTAAACCAAGCTTGGCTCGACGTGATGAAGCAAAAATTCGCTGAGCGCGGCCGAGTGATGGCGAAAACCAATATCAAACAAGCCATGTTGCCCCAAGGTTGTGATGTAATAGACAACGCCAACGGCACCGCGTGTGGCTTTAGTTTCACCTTTAATCAAGCGCGATTTTATTTTACGCCGGGCGTACCCCACGAATTTAAGCACATGTTCAGCACCCAAATTTGGCCCGATATTGCCACACGTTTTGCACTGAATAATAAGCTAGTGCAATACAAGATCACGACCTTTGGTTTGGGTGAGTCAGCCATTGACGCTTTGATTCAAGATGTAACAATCCCAGCGCAACTGCATTTAGGTTATCGCACCGCATCGCCTGAAATTGAAGTGAAATTAATCAGTTCAGATGCCGATATCATTAAACAAGTCGCGCAACAAATCGAACAAAAACTTGCCGATTACGTGATATTTACCAGTGATGAAAGCGACAGCAGCGCAGAGAAAATCCAACACTTAATGCTGGCCAAACAAGCCACGTTAGCATTAGCTGAGTCTTGTACTGGCGGCATGATAGCGTCAAGTTTAGTTGCCATTGCTGGCAGCTCGGGCTATCTAGACCGCGCCATGGTCACCTACTCTAACCAAGCCAAACAAGATTTAGTGCAAGTCAGCGCTGATACATTATCAAGCCACGGCGCGGTAAGTGAAGCGACTGCGATTGAAATGGCGCAAGGGGCGAAACTATCAGCAAAAAGTGATTATGCATTATCAGTCACCGGCATTGCCGGCCCAGGTGGCGGCAGTGCGCTAAAACCGGTCGGCACAGTCGCCTTTGCCCTTGCCACACCAACTGAAACCTATAGCCAAATGTTAGTGCTACCGGGTAAGAATCGAACCATGACCCGCAAGATTGCCTGCGCCATCGCTCTTGATATGCTGCGCCGTCATCTGCAAGGTTTAGCAGTCTATGGTCATTATGATTTTGCGCCAAAATGGCAAGCTCACTAAGCAAAGAAAAAGAGTCTAGCAAAGAAGCTACTCCACCAAGGTGTTTGAAATAAACGTCGTACACCTTGGTTTGATAGTCTACCGAAACACCATCGCTGGCGTCCAACGCCAACGATGGTCTTCGCAACAGCATTTTAATGCTTAACTCTGTTTCACCTGCTCTCTTTAGATAGAGACCGTCATGGTCTTACCTTCTTGATCAATCTCTTTAATCGCAATAGGTGACAACAGTACTTTTCGACTGGCTAACCAAGAGCCTGTTTCAACCACTAAATACCTAACCGCCCATTGTTTGTCATCAAAATAAAAATCTTTGGTGTGACCGATGTCGCCATCAGTGGCGTTAATGGCAAAATTCTCTAAATCATTGAGTGAATGTAACATTATGTTTTTACTACAGATTGAAGAAATAACAAGCAGTAACTCATTACTTGAAAAAGCTCATAACAATCACATTGCGCTTAATCGTCGTAACAACCTGTTCGTTGTCGCACTTAAGGCATAATAAAATTATTAATGTTATGTCTTCACACTTAACTTTAAGAATCTCTGTTATATTCAAACAGCCAAATATCTTCAGTCGTCCCTTAAGGCACCTCAACAAATAAATAAAGGTTGTTCATGAAACTTCCAAATGAGAATAAATTACTCAGAGTGCTGCCCAGTGACACCAAAATGCGTTTATTACCGCAGCTAAAACGAATAGCTCTACCTTTAGGGCAAGTTCTCTACGAAGCAGGCCAACATATTGATAATGTGTATTTCCCCATCGATAGTATTGTCTCTTTGCTGTACGTATTAGAAGATGGGTCTTCGGCAGAAATATCCGTTGTTGGCAATGAAGGCTTGGTCGGTATTGCCGTATTTATGGGCGGAGAAAGCACACCAAACCGCGCAATAGTTCAAAGTGCGGGAGACGCTTATAAACTGCCCGCCTCAGTGTTACGCAGTGAGTTTAATAATAACCAGAGTATCCGAGCATTGCTGTTACGCTATACCCAGACCCTAATAGCCCAAATGGCACAAACGGCGGTGTGTAACAGACATCACTCTATTGATCAGCAACTATGTCGTTGGTTATTGCTGTCGTTAGACCGGCTAGCAACCAATAACCTCACCATGACCCAAGAGTTAATCGCCAATATGTTAGGGGTAAGACGAGAAGGCGTAACGGAAGCCGCGGGTAAATTACAAAAGCTTGGCGTAATAAACTATAAGCGCGGCCACATTACCGTGACTAATAGAGAAAAACTTGAAGAGCTCTGCTGCGAATGCTACGCCGTAGTAAAAAGTGAAACCGACCGCCTTGAAGCGTATTTACCGCAATAACTTCCCAACAATACCTTGTTAATACTTATTCAATAAACCTATTAGGCAATGGTTACAATTAGCCATTACCCGTCGGTTTTCGTGCTAGTGTTACATGCAAAGGAACAATCGCAATCAAGCAGATTAAATTATTAGTCATACTGATCTATAACGGCGTGAACTTTTTTAAGAAGCGTTTCAGCGTTAGTAGGCTTAACTATGTAATCAATCGCGCCACTCTCCAAACAAGTTCTAAAATGTTCTTTATCAGAATAACTGGTCAGCATAATAATGGGTATCGTCGATAAGTTTGGTATTTTCTTACATGCTTTAATGGTCTCAATCCCATCTAGTATCGGCATATCGATATCAAGTAACAATAATTTGGGATCCGACACTTTTGCCTTCATGATAGCTTCCGCTCCATTAGAAGCAGTTTCAACTTTGAAGCCTTTCGGTTCGAGCATTGAGGCTAAAATTTTAACTAAAACAGGCTGATCATCGGCAATGACAATGGTTATTTTCTTTAGCGGTTTTATTGCCCACATTGGCGACTTCACTACACCCGTTTTTGCTACTTTATTTTTAGTTTTTCTTACAGGTTTAGCCGATTCTTGCAAGGCCTTGAACATCTGCTCAGTATGCTGCTTTAGCTTATCAAGCTCAGGTGATACCGATATGGAGCGAAGCATGTCAAGTAATCTTGCCACTTCCTGCTCCGACAGTTTTCCTGCCAATTTTTCCAATGACTGACTAAGTTCATCTTTAATTGCACTGCCAATAAGCCCATCGAATTTGCTAATCACTTCATCTAATTTACTAGATTGTTCACTGCCTGCGTGACGAATTTTATCACATAAGGCCTTTAATGATTGGTCACTACCTTCTTGTAACTCATCAAGTTCTCTCGATTTTTTCAGCAATGCCATGTCTAGTGATATTTTTTCCACTGCCCGCTTAAGTGATAAATTTAGTTTTTTATTGTCGTATATCGGCTTAATTGTTTCGTAACTATAAAACTCACCCTTCTCGCATAATTGGTAAGCTAGCTCGCGATGGCTTTTATCACACAATAGAAAGTTTTCATGATTAATATTAAAAATAGGCGCGAGCGACTCATTTTTACATAAGCTTTTTTTTAACACCCATGAGGTATGTGGATTATCAAAAGCAAAAATAAATAGAAAGCTATGATGATGCTGTCTAAAACAGTTAAGATATTCTTTCGGCTCTAACCTTATATCTGCATAAAATACATTGCTAAAACGTGTTTTTAGTAACGATGACAACGCATCCACCGTTTCATGTGACTCGTGAAAGACGATCAAACTTGTCGATGTTCTTTTATCCATGATGAGCCCATTGTTGTTATTTGAACATTATTTACTTTATGATGCCCTGTGTTTGAAAATAGCGCTTCATCTGTACGGTTAATAAATTAATTTGCTCCATGAGTTGTTCCGCTTCAACCCAATCACCACCAAACTCTTCAAGCGCCTTAAATAACTTGGCATGTTCAAAAGCACCACTTGAGTGAGAGGCTCCACGCGCACCATGGGCGATATGTTTCAACTTTTCGCCAGCTTTTGTATCGATTATTTGGCGCAAGTTACTCACGTCATTAACAAGGCCATCCCAGAACATGGCTAAAATTTCGCTAATCAAAACATGATCTTCACTGCCCATCATGTCATGCAAGTGATTATAGTTGATAATATTAATATTAGATGCTACCTGATCAATTGGTTGCCTGATTTCTTCCTGAACTGACAAAGCCTTATCTTCTGAGCCGGTTGCTCGAGTCCATTTTGCAATCACATTTTCAAGTATATTTAGTTCAAGAGGTTTAACCATGTAATCATTCATTCCAACTGCTAACCCTGCATCAACCTCATCCGACATCCCATTTGCTGTGATAGCAACGATCTTGGTACTCGGTCTGTTTTCTTTCAATTCAGTTTCCCTGATCTTTTTAGTCAACTGTAAACCATCCATTTTCGGCATATGCCAATCAGTTAGTAGTAGCGAAAATTTTCCTTTTAACCACTTTTCATAAGCGTCTAATCCATTCGAACACAACACATATTGATAGCCTAGATGGGATAGCTGACCTTGAATAACCTTAAGATTTGTTGGGTGGTCCTCAGCGACCAAGATAGGCAATATCGCAGTCCGCTCATTCCTTTTTGTTTGTTTTTTATCTAATGGACCGTCTGCCCCTTTACTAAATTTTAGTGGTTCACCAATTAGCGAATGGAGTGCATTAATAAATTGAGTTGGCTTGATAAAGCGCGCTGATAGTCGATACGTATTCTGGTCTACCCAACCAGATACCAGTTTAGAATAAGGTTTTATTTGAAGGACTTGCATAAAATCTGAATGTTTATAGTGTCCGTCTGTTAGTACAATAACTCTTGGAAGTATATCCTGAAATATTATCTCTTTACGCTGTACAACCTTATCAGAACATCCGATTCCTTGAATAATCGTTAAGCAGACCTGCTCAAGCTCTTTATCGTCGCACTCAACAAGAAACCACCATTGTTTAAGAGGGTTCAAGATTGGATAAAGTGGCGTTTGCAGAGCCACCTTAGCCGGTAGCTTAGCTCTGAATATAGCCCCGTTTCCTAACTCGCTTTCAACATCAACCTTTCCTCCCATCATAGTTACTAATGAGTGTGTAATTGACAAGCCTAGCCCTGTTCCACCAAACTTACGGGTTGTTGAATTATCAGCCTGAATAAACGGCGAAAACAAATCTTTTAATTGAGCGGTAGACATACCAACCCCATTATCTTCCACTTCGAATACAATATTGCTATTCGAATCATCAATTTGGTCCTTAAAGTATTGAGCTCGTAATATTACTTTTCCTTTTCTTAAACCATCTTGCTTGCTAAATTTTATGGCATTACCAACAAGATTAATCAGTATTTGTCGAACTCGATTAGGATCCATATATATTGCTTCAGGAATCGATAAATCAACGTTGATAAAAATACTTACACCATTGTTGTGCGCACTAACCGACAGCACATCAGCTGTTTTCTCTATCAGTTCTAACACTGAAATAGGTAAACGCTCTAAAGGCATTTTTCCTGCTTCAATTTTTGAGAAATCAAGAATATCATTGATTATATTTAGTAGGGCAAATGACGAGTCACTAATCGTATCCAACATGTCAATTTGCTCATTTGACATCTCCGTTTCTCTAAGTAGTTCAATCATTCCTATCACACCATTCATCGGTGTTCGGATTTCATGGCTCATGGTTGCTAAAAAACGAGACTTTGCCTGATTTTCTTGTTGTGCCTCAATCGCTTCTTGGGTTAATAATTTATTCAACTCATGCTCTTGTGTGACATCTATATTCACACCAAACGCTTCACTGGGTTCATCGTCTTTATAAACAACATAGGCTGATGCTTTTACCCAACGAATATCGCCAGTCTGTTGATTAACAATTCGAAATTCATACTTAAATGGGCAGTTATTAGCAATAGCAGAAAAAAATGCAGACTCAGTAGCAACAAGGTCATCAGGATGAAGTGTGTCTCGCCATGCCTGATACGTAAGGTTTTCTTGAAATGGTACCCCGTACATCTTGTACATATGACTATCCCAATACAAAGCTTGGGTTTTAATGTTAATAGACCAGTTACAGATTCCGCCGGCTTCAGAGGCAAGAGTGCGGCACTCGAGTAAATGATCTCGCTCTTGTTTAGAGCGCAACAACTCTGCTTCTGCGTGTTTGATTGATTCAATATCATCAATAATAACAGTAAAATATTTTGGTTTATGATCTTGATCTGTAACAACCGACACGGTGAAATTTGCCCAAAAAGCACGCTTGTCTAGGGTTATAAATTGCAATTCAAGGTTGAATGACCCCTCTCGTTTTTGAACCAACTCCAGCATTTGCGCTTTTAGTGTATTTTGAACAACGTCTTGTTGAAGTGTCACATCACCTATATTCATTTCAAGAAGCTTTTGCTCCTTATAGCCGAGATACTGACAGAGCTGTTCGTTGACTTCTATAAACAGTCCACTTAGGTCTAATCTTGCAATGCCCACCGCAGCTTGGCTAAAAGCACTCTGAAAAAGTCGCTCTCGTTCGGTTAGCTCTTCTAAGAGAAATGCGGCTACTGATGGTTCATCTGAGCAACTTATAATACTTTTAGGCGAGGTTTCAGCCGTTATTCCAGCTTGAAAAGGTACAGTGTTAAATTGCAGTAAAAATTGTGCTACCGGCTGTGATGATTCATAGAGTGGAGTGACACTGACATTTAACTCCTCATTGTAAAAGCTCTGTTTCGATAGTTGGCTCTCCTGCAACCCTTGCCTAAGCGCAATAACCCCCTCAGGATTGCATTTTTCGTTTAACAATTGTAGGCAAGGCTTATCTATAATTTGATCGGCGGCTTCTTCACACATGGATTCAAAGGCAAAATTCACGTAAGTAATTGGAATATGAGAAATCATTGCGTCGCATATCAAAATCGGGCATGTCATCGCATTAAACACCCGAGTCTCAATCAGGGTTTCAATCTGACTACCCACTTGGAAATCGGTTTGGCTCATATTCATTACGCCCCTTTTAGTCACTTTCTACCCGAGAGAAATAAATTTAAAAAACAACAATCTAATAATAAGTAACCAAATAAAAATAACCTTTTCCACTATTCAAAGATAGAAGTAATACTTTTTAAATCAAATAATATCGCTTAAATAAAACAACCTTTAATTAATAACTAATTGACACTTTGCTACTTTTTGGCGGGATTACCCAGTCAGTGACATGGATAGGTGATAAAGCAGTAGAGATAGTCAACAAACGTACCTAATAAAATTCAGTTAGCCCCGCGGCTGTGAGCATTTTGCTCACTAACGGATGAAGTATATTTTTATCGCAAAATTTCGTTTTCAGGGATGAAAACGCAAAGCGTATAGGGATATATACCCAAACAAGCTTAAGAACTTCTGGTTGATAATTATTTACAGGGTCTTGTTTGGGTCTATTCAAAGCGTTTTTGCAGCAAAAATAAAAGATTCCGTCTATCCAGAACTCGAGTTAGGTTAGAAAATTGCCAAACTTTGCAATGAGAGTAGTCTCATCCAGCTATATGAATACAAGGGCAACTAATAAACCGCTATCGCCACAGAGTCACAGCCAGACTGATCGCAAGCGGTGAGTTTGTGGCTCCCTCGCCTCAAATCATCAAGATCAAGAGCGTCACCTTCGATATATTTATCGTTTAAGTACCATTTTGCTTGCGCCACATTGCTCTTAAGCAGCAGACGCTGCTTGGTATAGGAGAAAATACTGGTTTTATCACGCGGGAAGATAATTTTGACCTTGGCTCGCTGAGTCGAATTAATCGCTGTAAATGGGGTTTGTTGCTGCCAGATTTGCATCGCCAGTGGCCACTGATGTAAAGCTTGCCCACTGCCTCGCTGCTTTAAAGTGGCAGGTGTTAAGCCGTTAATGGTCCAAGCCTTGTGTTTAGTTAAGCAGTTTTCTTCACGTACTAATGCGCTATTAAGCCCTGATGGCCAGCAAATCTGTTGCTTTACCACACTCGCTGGACGGGTGATCTTTGTTTTATCGGCGGGCAGCAAATCAAAAGTATCAAATAAAATAGGGCCAGCTTGGTTTGCACCTGTTTGACCGACATGAGGCGCGCCATCGGGACGCCCGATCCAAACGCCGACGGTATAATCGCCGCTTACGCCAATGGCCCACGCATCACGAAAACCATAGCTAGTGCCGGTTTTCCAGCTAATACGGCGACCATAAGCCGCTTTGGCGCGATCAGGCGGTGGAATTTTACTTAAGGTATCGGCAATGATCCACGCCGCCCCTTCAGACATTAATGGCTGTACCTGTTTCGCTTTTGTTAACCCTTGGCCATGTCTAAAAACAGGTTTCACCATCTCACCTTGGCGCGCTAAGGCAGAATACAGGCTGATTAACTCACGCAAGGTAATGCCATTGCCCCCTAATGCTATGGCCAAGTTCGGTTTGGCTACCCGTAAATCTATTCCTTGCTTAGTAAGCTGGTCGGCAAAATAATCCGGCGTAATGGCTTCCATCACCTGAACCGCAGGCACATTTTTTGAGGTGCGCAGCGCCATGTCTAAACGCATGGGGCCGGCAAAGGCGTGACTAAAGTTAGTCGGGCTATAATCGCCAAAGCTACGCGGCACATCGGTAAGCAAACTGGCTGAATGCACTAATCCACGATCGAGCGCCATGGCATAAATAAAAGGCTTTAGGGTAGAGCCCGGCGAGCGTACGGCTTTGGTCATATCAACATGGCCAAAACGTTGTGCGCTGTAAAAATCTGCCGAGCCTTTATAAGCAAGTACATGCCCTTGGCGATTATCCATTACCATCACAGCGACAGAAAGCTGGCTAGACAAGCGACTTAACCGCCTTGCCACTACGGCATCGACATCGGCTTGTAAGGTTTGATTAATGTAGGTTTTGATATTGGCATCAACGGGCGCCTGTTGGCGCAGCTCTCTGGCTAGCAGTGGCGTGGATTGCGGCAAGCTTATACGCCCCGCTTTTATCGGCTCTTGACGCATCATCTTCTGCTGGTATTCGGAGATCACCTCAAACGTTAATAAACGGTCAATTACCTTGTTTCGGGCTTTTAGGGCGCGTTCAGGGTGGCGATCGGGTCGATATAAACTGGGTCGCTGCGGCACTACCACCAACAAAGCCGATTCAGTTAAATTAAGCTGATCGGCCGTTTTACCAAAATATCGCAGGCTAGCAGCTTGCACGCCCTCAATGTTGCCGCCCATTGGCGTATAAGTAAGGTATAAATTAAGGATCTGCGCTTTATCTAAATTCCACTCCAACTGCAGTGCCCGAAATAGCTGAGTTAATTTGCCAAGGTAGGTACGTGAGTGAGGATAAAACATTCTTGCTACTTGCATGGTCAGGGTTGAGCCACCTGAGATCACCCGGCCATAGTGCCAGTGTTGATACAAGGCGCGCACTAACGACAGCGGATTAACGCCAACGTGCTGATAAAAATAGCGGTCTTCATAGGCCATTAACGCCTTCAGATAAAACGGGCTGACGTCATGGCTATCCACTGCAATACGATAAACGCCTTGTTCGTTGGAGAACTGGCGTAAGATCTGCCCTTGCTCGGTATAAATGGTGGTAGAAACGTGCCCTTTTACCGAATAATCAAACGGAAACAGTTTGTTAAGTAAGTAAAAGAAAGCAAAAAGCGATACGCATAATAGCGCGCTAAAGCGAGTAAACCGCCACAACGCGCCTTTTAATTTTATAGCCTCTATCGCCATTGCTTTTTTATATAGCCTTACACGTGTTACTGAATATTAAGCTGAGCCACTGAGCCAGTTTGATAAATAAAACGTGCTGGCTGATACATATCCTCAATATAGAGCGCCGGCATTTTCGCCTGACCTTGGCTTTGCGCTCGTAACACATAAGCCAGTGTTAACTCTTTGTACTGACCAGCACTTGGTAATGCTACCACCCAGCGGTCGTTACGATATTCAATGCGCTCAGCGGCGGCATTATCGGTTTTTTCTAACACCGCGGCAATCAAGGCATCACTGTTAGTAAACGCAGGGTCTTCTAATACAAACCCTGTTGGTACTTGCTCTACCAATAAGCCATTTTTTAAATACTCTTTTAATTTTACCGTTAGCACCACAATGAGCTTATCCCCTACAGCGAGTGTTGCTGCTTGTTGAGTATTGTTGCCATCCATCGCTTGCATGCTAATTGGCTGGCCATTACTTTGATAAAAAGTTCTGGTCACGTGCTCAATATCGATTGTCGACGTTGGCGGCGTATTGGCGTTGGCATGGCCTTGCGCAGACGCAATCACATAAACAGGGTTGGTTGATTTATTTTCCAGTACCAACTCAGGCCACATTGGTGCACTGCCTTGCCCTTGCGCAGTATGTTCAACACCATCTAGGGTCAAGCTTACAGGCTGCTGATTTAACTGCTTTAAGCTTATGCCAGCCTCAACCAAGGCGTTATTTTCTTGGGTACTGAGGTAGCGGTCTTTACTGGCCTGCTGTACTACTTTTTCTACTAGTTGATTACGCAGCGCAATGAGCGGCTGACTCAGTTTTACCCGTTGTTCAAGTTGAGCGAGTAACGCAACAATACGCGCATTATCCCGCACCGCTGAGCCGTAATCATAATCCTGCCAGCGCGTCGATTGGCGGGTTTGAGTATTCGCGTTAAGCAAATATTGTTGACCTTTTGCCGCATCGCCAGCCAGCATAAACGCAGCGCCAAGATGAGCCGAGTCAAGGGCAGAGCTAAACGTTACTTGCTCTAACTGCCAAAGATCTGACACCGTAATTTGCCCCTCACGCGCTAAGATCCAAGCACTATAAAAAGCCGCAGATGACTGTTGTTGTAACAGCTGCCCTAGATAACGTTGGCTGGCATTAAACATATCATCAGGCACCAAGGCTTCATCAAATTGGTTCACCCGCGCCAAAAAGTCACTGACATAAGCACTGATCCAATAGCGGGTATCGCCGTGTTTACTCCACATGGCAAAACTGCCGTTGGCTTTTTGCATACCCGATAAGCGTTGTACCGCTTGACTGAGTAACTGACGCTCTGTTTTCTTTGCTAATATCGGCGCTTTTAATAAATCCAGCGACGTATCTTGATACAACCAAGGCAATGCCTTACTGGTCGTTTGTTCGGCGCAGCCATAAGGGTAAGCAAATAAATGTTGTGCGTATTGGCCAATATTTAGCATCGCCGATGACGAAAAACTTAACCAGCCAGCCTTCCCCTTAACCGGTGTCATATTCGGCCAGTTGCCGCTTTCATTTAACCAAACACTCTCACCGGCCGCTAAGGTGCGATGTACCACATGAGATAGCATCGGCTCAGGGCTGCGCACCGGCATCTGCCAGCTGCGGGTTTGAGAGTAAACATCACTGGCTAAGGTTAAGGTTAACTGTCCTTTACTAAAGCCTGCATTGGCCGACAAACTCACGGGTAAACTTGCCCGTTCACCGTCTTGCAACGTCACTTCAAGCTGCGTATTGCCTTCAAGGCTGAGGGCTTCATCACCACTGACTTGCGCGTTGATGGTTGCCACTTCGCCCGATTGATTAAATACTTCTAACAAAGTTTGCGTTTTGTCACCGGGCGCAATAAATCGAGGTACCGACAGCTCGGCGACCAGCGGCGCAGCAATAGCGACATCCTCAACTTGCTGTCCTACTTGCTTGGCGCTAAACACGGTCGCCACCACTTGTGCTTCACCGTTATAGTCAGGCAATGCAATAGACACCGTGGCTTGACCATTGGCATCAAGGGCCACCAGATCAGACATAATAGTAATTGTTTTGGCCTCAACCAAATCACCTAAATGATTATTTGCAGCCATATCACCGCCATAACGATGACGTAAAAAGGAATCAGGACGCTGCTGATATTGACGAGAATATAAATCCACGACATCAGCGCCGTATCTACGCTGGGCAAAAAACCAATCACTGATGGATGGCACCTGATAACGCGATAAGTTCGTAATGCCCTTGTCCATTAAAGAAAGGGTTAACCATGCCTGCTCACCGGTGAGCTCGCCGGCGCTAACGGTAAAGGTGGCATTTTCAAGGGGACGCAGCGGCTGTTGATGCTCGATGGCAACTTTAACTATGCGCTGCTGACGATCCAGTAGCACTGGCTTAATGCTAAACAAGCGTCTTGGCATATGCTCAGTGGTGACTATCTGCGTGGCCGTTAAGTAAATGTCGTGGCGCTTTAGATTTTCAGGTATCGTCACGGCGGCACTGCCTTTGCCATCAACAACAGTAATATTTTGTTGCCAAAGAATTTTGCCTGCTTCTAACGCCAGCTGAATGTCGCCATCAAAATCGCTGTTGATGGTAACCTCAACTTGCTCACCATTTTGGTAATGGGGTTTATTTAGCGTTAAGTCTAGATGATCGGGTTTTGCTGGTTTTTGCTGTCCGCCTTCCTGCCAGCCAGCATAAAAAGTGTATAAGGTTTCGACGCCATCACTGTTGCGTAACCGCACGCGATAATCGCCCCACTCTACAGCAACATTAATGTCAGCGGCCTCGCCTTGGTTGACGTTAATCACTTCACTTAATACTGGGCGCCACTCATTATCACGCACTAAATCCCAACCATAAGCTTCGCTATAGGTCCAATAGTAGCCACCGCGGTTGCGCTCTAGCTTATACTCCAACTTACCTGCCATTGGCTCAGTGCCGTCGCTGCTGAGGTTTATCACCTTAAAGTCTAAATGGCTAAATGATTGGGCCTCATCAAACTCAGCTCGGATCCCCGGAATGGCAAGATTGCGCCATAACAAGGCTTGCTGCTGACGCGTCACTGCTGCGCCACCTGTTTCAAGTAGCTCAAAACTGATATTGGCGACAGCGGGCCCTTTTAATTTCTGTTGATCTATCAAAGGTAATGAAAAAGCCACGTCACCTTGTTGATCCAATTTTAACGCTGGTAACTCCGGTAAATCACGATAGCTATCAACATAAAAAGGCGTACCGACAAAATAGTCTTGATAAGGCCCCACCAGCTCATTCACACTTTGATAAGTAACGTTTAGCTTTAGCTCATTGCCCGCCGCTGGCGCGCCAAATAAATAGCGGCCATTGGCGGTCACATCTACACGCTCTTGGCCAATTAACAAAGGTTTTTTAGCACTGCCCTGACCCCCTAAGGCAAAGGTTAAGTCCATGCGCTCAGGCACAAATTCACTCACATTGAACGAAAACACCGACAAGGCTTTACTGGCAGCTTTATTTGCTTTTACCATCAATGACCAGCGGCCCAACGGCGCATCTTTTGGTATATCAAACCACTGCTGAAAAAAGCCTCGACCTTGCTCTGTTAGCAGCTGGCCAATGACCACTTTGCCATCGGGTTTAACCAGCTCAACATAGACACTATTTTGTTTAATCGCAGCGCCATCAGCATCACGCAAAACAATATTAAGGGGTAAGGACTCGCCCGGTTTAAACAAGTCTCGATTAGAATAAGTAAACGCTTCAACCGGCTGATAATCTCGGCCATCCACACTAAAGTCAGAGAGATCTAATGGCACTTCACGCAGTGGTAAATAAGCCAAGCCTTGGTCAGACTCCACTAATAACACATCGCCAGTGTGCGCTTTATAATCAAAGCTGGCAGCGCCATTACTAAGTTGTCCAAGTAAGTTTTGCTTACCTCCTTCGGTTAGCACCCACACTTTGGCTTTAGGTAACGGAGCATCGTTTTTCAGCCAAACTGCATTCACATTTAACTGTTCAGGATAAACCTTGGCCTGTAAACCTATGTCTGTTAATAACAGTTGCGCAACGGTCATGTTGTCACTTGAAAACTGGCCGCCGCCTTTTATTGCAACTAAATACCATCCGTTAGTTACTTCATCTGGAATTCGAATATTGGCTTGTACCGCTTCATTTTTAGCAGCCGTTGGCAGGTCAAACTGCAGCGTGGTCACGGTAGTAAAATACTTACTTAATTGATCAACCCGCCAACCAGATGCCTGCTCAGAATAGTAAAACTGGCTTAATAGGTCGGCTTGATTGTTAAGGCGCAATACCTCAACCGATACACTGGATAAATTCACCGCCGAAATCGGTAAGGTGCGCGAGCCCGACGCCATCACGAAAGGGCCTCGGCCCAATAACTTAACCGCAGGTTGAATTTCAGCAATCTCAACTTGCTGGCTAAATGTTTGCTCACCATTAGCCACTTGCACATTATAACGCTGGCCTATTTCAACATCAGTTGTAATAAAAGCGTTTTCAGCTTGGTTCATAAACCAGCTCATTGTCACAACCTGGTCAGAGTTCTCCATGGTTACCTTAATGTCGTTCACATCCGGCACCACCACTGCATCATTAAATTCCAGAATAATTGCAGGTTTACCTAAGTGCGTGTAAGGCCCGACATAATCAACCTCGGTCGCAATACTAAACACGCTAACAACACATAAAATAAAGCCTAAAAATAGTTGATAAAGGAAACGCATATTGCCGCCTTACAATCAGAAAGAAAAAGATGTTGAACGTTATTGGAACTAATATAACGCTTAAATCGAAAAAACGGGTTAGGAAAATCGACCTAAACGGGTTTGCATCATAACGAAGCGATACCAAGAGGTAAAATATTGTCAGAAATAACAATAAGTAAATAAATATTGCTACCCGCCCTTGATATAAATCAACCTTGATTAAACTACACTAGTAGTTAGTCTATGCTTTCTCTTCGCAAAGCCTAGAATAAAAAAAAGAATAATATGCTAAGTGTTAGGAAGTGAAAGATGCAATCTATTACAACCAATGTCGATAAACCACAGCGCTCTAGTCCAAAAGCCAATAAAACAGGGTTTTTGTCATTGTTTCAAACGGTCAATGCTCGCCTTAAAATCAGTGCATTAATTACACTGCTATCGTTAATCTTTATTGCCTACCAAGGCATCACTGGTATGCAACAAGCGACTAATTCCCTAGAAGACCTGTACACACAAGGCATGCAACATACAGTACGCTCAGGAAAAATTTTGCAACTCTTAAGCAGTGCCCGCAGCCAGCTGTTATTGTCCTTTCAGCATGATCCAACTTCTGACTTTGCCAAAATGCATCAACACCACCTTAACCAGCATATTGATGCAATTAATAATGCGTTAAAAGAGCTGCACAATATCGTCGACAAAGAAATATTAACGTCCCAATTATCGCCCGAAGAAAGCAAGCAAATCAATAAATTAGTAGCAGAGCTCGACAAGATCACTAACCAAGGTTTCAACCCCGCAATTTCTGCATTACAAAACAATGAATTCACCAAAGCAAATCTCATTTTGCTGCAAGTGATTAATCCTATGTTCGTTCAAGTCAGCCAGCAAGCAACGGGCTTTTTAACGCTACAGACGAACGAGGCAAGAACGAATTTCGAACACGCAAAAAACAACAGCGAGTCTTTCTTTACTTTTACCCTTGCTACGGTAGTCATCTGCATCAGTGTTATTTCATGGCTATCTTGGTTAATCATTAACAGAATTAACCGCGCCTCATACCAACTTGAGCATACCGGTAACGATATTGCCCAAGGTGATTTAACCCAGCGCGTGCATATTTCGGGTGATGATGAATTTGCCCATATCGCCGTCCACGTTAATCGAATTGTGGATAGCTTCCATCACTTAGTACAAACCACCCATCAATCAACCCAACTATTGGCTCAAGCGGCTGAAGAAAACTCAGCGGTGTCTTTGCAAACTAAACAAAATATTCTAGACCAACAGATGCAAACCCAGCTCATCGCCACCGCAATCCATCAATTTACCGCGACCGTCCACGAGGTGGCGCAAAGTGCACAATCTGCCTCAACCGCATCAGAGCAAGCCGACATATCAGCCGCTAGTGGTCTTAAAATAGTCAAAGACAGTATCACCATGATTGAAAACTTGTCTGATGAAATGCAGCAATCTGTTGCTTCAATGCAAGCGCTAGCACAACATGCTTTAGATATTGGCAGCGTAGTCGATGTGATCCAAAGTATTTCAGAGCAAACCAACTTACTGGCACTTAACGCAGCGATTGAAGCCGCGCGCGCAGGCGAACAAGGCCGTGGTTTTGCCGTGGTTGCTGATGAGGTTCGCACCCTTGCTAGTCGTACGCAACATTCAACCCAAGAAATTCAAGGAACGATCCTCACCTTACAACAAGGCAGTAAGGACGCAACGCAACGCTTAGAAAGAGGCGCGGAGCATGCCAGTAGCACAGCACTTGAAGCGAAAAAAGCGGGAGATGCACTGGTTGAAATCACTGCAAGTGTAGATCAAATCAATGCCATGAACGCACAAATTGCCACCGCAGCTGAACAGCAAAGCTCTGTCACCGAAGAAATAAACCGCAACATCACCAACATCAGTGAAATAGCCAATCAAACTGCATCAGGTGCAGAGCAAAGCAGTGCGGCCAGTGACCAGCTAGCGCAACTAGCCGAGAACTTACAACAAGAAATCGAAACATTTAAAGTGTAAAACCAAACAAACTCGCCATCCGATCAAGGGTGGCGAGTGAGTGATTAGTTGAATATTAAAGGAGCCAACTGGCTCCTTTATCATTCATTAAGCAGATTAACAACCGCCTAATTTTTTCCAAATATTCCAAGCTGAACTCGCGGTAGGAACGACATTGGTACTCCACCAAATTGCCTCGTAACGGTTACCTGAGTAAACCACTTCATCGCCTAGTGAATAAGACTGATTAGCGCTCCAAGCGCCAACACCGTTACAACCTTCACCCGGCTCATTGGTTGGCGTAACACTTGGCTCAACTGTAGGTGCTACCGTTGGGGCAACGGTAGGTTGTGGCGTTGGCTCAGGCACTGTGCCGCCATCCACTAAATCCCATGGTCCCCATTGTGCAGTCCCTGGCTCTTGACCTTGGTTCCACCACAGTGATACATACTGCTTGCCTTTGTGTGACACTTTATCACCCGCAAGATAAACTTTTTGGCTGTTCCAAGCGCCGCCTGGTAACGGATCAGGCGTGGGCGCTATCGTCGGCTCCGTTGTTGGTGTAACGGTTGGTGCTAATGTGGGTGCAACCGTTGGCGTCACGCCACCCACGGGTTTTTTACCAGCGCGACAATAGCTTGATGACAAACCAACATCACTAAGGGCAGCCGCAATGTCATTACCGTCCCAGCCTAAATCGGCAGCCGCACGACAAGCGCCATCGCCCGCTTGCTGATAAGTTGCGTTAGAGGTCCATAAACGACGCTCATTGGCACGTAAGAACACTTCAAATGCATATCTCACATTCCAACCGGGCGTAGTCGCTAAGTTGTAAAACACCTTGTTAAACACACCTGACGAATGGTGAGGATCCATACCAGTGGTGTATCTTGATACATGATCAATCGAGCGTCCATCAGATGTCGGGTTTTTCATGCTGCGCATAAAGCCCGAATTTTTATAGATTTCATTACCCATAATGAAATCAGCACGGCCATAAATGTATTCCTTTAATGCCATGCCCGCCATGTCAGAAAATGATTCATTCAGCCCACCTGATTGGTTTCTATAAACTAAACCTGAGTGGTTTTCTGTAAAACCGTGAGCGACTTCATGGCCCACCACAGACACACTGGTAAACGGATGAAAGCGTGAGCCGCCATCACCAAAACTCATTTTGCCCTGATACCAAAAAGCATTATTGGCGTCTTTGTCTGTATTGCCATAATGCACACGCATTATCAACTTAGAAGGTAACGCCGCCGTGGCATACCAATCACGAAACATTTGTACATGTTTAGTACCATTGTACAAAGCTTCACTGCCCACGCCGTAAGCACCATTCACATCCGCTTCAACAAAACGGTTATCAGAATCAACACAGTTGTATGGGTAAGCCGGAGATGTAGTCGTGTAATCAGCACGATTATTTAGATTGACTATGCGCACATCTTGGTTTTCCAAGGTACAGCGATTGCCTGATTTCGTAACGCTCAGATGATCCCACTCACCTTGACCGTAACTGATTAAACCGCGTCTTTCATTGCCACCTTCACCCGTCGCTTTGGCATGGGGAATATTATTATATTGCTCTAATACCTCCCCAGTATTGGCATCCATGATCAACACTGGTGCTTTAACGGCATTGACATCAACAAAGCCAAAGAATAAGTAAGCTAAGTGCGCTTTACCCGATTCACTGGCGTAAATATAAAGCTGGGTTGGCTGCTCTTGTTTAACTCGATCAAGAGAGGTGCCTTCATCACGCGCGATAATCTGTTTCGCTAAGCCATCAATATCCCGAACACTGATCAGAGGCGTGACTGATTTTACATCGTCCTCAATATTTTTAAGCACGCTACCTGCTACATATGTGTATTTTTCCGTTTGCTCATTTTTAAGCAACACAATATCACCACCGAGGATCGGGACACCTTGGTAATATTGTTGCAACGTCTGATGCAGTTCGCCGTGTTGCGCGCTATTACTTTGCTCAGCCACGCTCAACCCATCTGGCTCAGCAAGTATGCCTAAACTCAGTGCTTGTGGACTACCAACAATACCTAGGCTGTTGACATCGTCTAGGTTCAATTCCACTACTTCTGCTGAAAAAGCAGGGCTGGCTATTAATGCAGCGGCGACTGCAATGACGCTTCCTTTCAATTTAAACATTATCATGTCTTCCTTTATCAATTCTAATGAGTGCTCAACCAGAACGTCCTCGTTCTTTTAAGCCCATTTAGAGTAGATAAAGCGCACAACCATTTATTTCAGATAAGGGACGTTTTTTTGAAACTAAACGACAAGATGTCATAAACAATGTTTAAGCTACTTTTGTCATTTCTCTGCAAATTAGCTAGGCTATTTCCATAATGAATGGCTTATTTCAGCGAACAGAGTGGTTACCATTCAACGCAGGCTAAAACTGACAAGTAATTTTTTTATAACTAAATTTCATTAACTTAATAATGAACAGGTATCAATTTAGCGAAAGTAAATGGCACCAACCAGCTTGTTATACCCGCTCGACTTGATCCTGATATTTTTTCGGTGTGACGCCAAAGCGAGCCTTATAAAGGGTTGTAAAATAACTTTGCGAACTAAAGCCACACATTAACGCCACTTCCGATATGGCAATGCCAGAGCGTAGAATTTCATTAGACTGCAGTAACCGATATTCCCGTAGCATTTCACTCGGTGTCACCCCTAGCAAGCCTTTAATTTTGCGCTGCAACTGCTTACTACTCATAAACATTTGCTCAGCACATTGCACAACACTGAAATCACTATCATGAAAATGCTGCTTAAAAATATGCTCAAGTTTATTAATAAACTCTTGGTCTTTACCTTTAAGACCATGGCTAATGCCTATGGGACCCGCGGGCTCACTTTTATCAGCGGAGAAACCATGGGTAAGCACATTTAAGTTATCTACTTTTAATTTAAGCTCATCGATATCAAATGGCTTGGTGATAAAATCCGTCACTTGATGTACTAGCGCCATCCTTCGTGAGTCATCATCGACCTTAGCGGTCACTAATAAAAAAGGGATATGGCAGGTTTTATCATTGTCACGAATCGCATCACATACTTCCAGCCCGGTTAAACTTGGGATCTGCCAGTCACATAGGATCACATTTGGAATTGCATCAGTGGCTATCGCCAATGCTTGCTGGCCATCACTGGCCACCAAGCATTGGTAGTGGTCACAAAATACCGACACCAAGTAATCTGACAACTCAATATTATCCTCAACAATCAACAAAATATCGTCTATGTCTGTGGCAGTATTCATTGCATTAGTCTGTGAACGTGTAACGGGTCGCAAGGGCTCTGTTAATGGCTGAAAGTCAAAACAAGGCTCAACAATTTCCTTAGCGCGCGCGAGGGGCAAACGAATCAAAAAGACGCTACCTTGATCAGAGGTTGATTCCGCTGTTATATCGCCGCCTATCGCAATTAAGGTTTCCTTAACTAAAGCTAAGCCTAATCCGGTGCCTGTTACATCGGGATGCCGTCGCTGTTGTTCTCGATAAAAAGGTTCAAAAATATGGTCTAAATCAGCCTCATCAATGCCATAGCCATCGTCTTCAACCGTTATGATCAACTGGCCATTGTCTCCATGCCACTTAACGTTAACATGACCACCGGGACGGTTATATTTAATGCCGTTACTGATGACATTTTGAATAATGAGTTGTAACTCATCCGCGCTGGCCGCCACACAATAACCCGCCTGTCCCGATAGGCAAATATCAACTTGTTGATGCTGTGCTAAATCTTGATACTGCAGCTTAATGTGCTTGATCACCGGATCAAACGGCGTGACTGCAGAGGGCTCCCTGAGCCCAGTTTGGGTCAATTTAAGCAGTTTATCTGTCATTAACAGTAAGCGACGCGCGTTTCTCTCTATTACTGCCCACTGGGTTGGGGTGATAGCAGATGATGCCTTGTCAGATAGAGCCGACGTTAACGGGCTCAGAATAAGCGTCAAAGGTGTGCGAAACTCATGGGACACATTAGCAAACAAGCGAACCCGCTGATCCAACATAGCTTTTATTTCATGGGTACGCTCTTGTACTTTTCCCTCAAGTTTATGATTCTGACGCTGTAAAAATCGCGCTCTAGAGCGCGCAATCAATACGCCAACCATGACCAGCAGCAACCCCAACAACAAGGTAAACCAAAGTGTTTGGTAAAAATAAGCCGGAACTGCTAGCTTCAGCTTTTGTTGCCCCAACCACTCACCGTTCGCGTTTTCACTTTCAATAAAAAATGTGTGACGCCCAGGCGGTAATTGATGATAAGTGACCGAATGCTGACCGGGCTCGGTATAATTCCAGCTATTATCTATGCCTTGCATTTTATAGCGAAAGCGTGTGTCGGGGTTAAATGAGAAATCGGCAAAATGTAATCTAATGGCCGAATCTTGCACTAGGTTAAGTCTTTGTTCATATCGAAACGGCACCGTTACCCAAGACGATTCATCACTGCGCATGGTTGTCGCCTGTTTGATTTCTATATGGGTGACTTGTGCAGCACTGGCCTGCTGCTCTAAATCAACCAGCGCAGGATCAATCTTTAACAGACCATTTATCCCGCCCATATAAAAACGGCCGTCTGCGAGGGCAAGACTGGCCTTAGCGTTAAATTCTTGAATAGCCATGCCGTTAGCTAATGAAAAGCGCCTTACTTGCAAACTGTTGGGATCAATATGCAATAAGGTCGACCCTGCGTTACTCCAAATATCGCCTTTGGCGTCCTCAAAAACCGAATATGCGGCTCGCCCTTGGTCAAAGCCACTGGGCTCCTTTATTGATTGAAACTGTTTAGTATTTAAATCAAAACGGATAACCCCAGAGCGACTAGCAAGCCACAGTGCGTGACTAGATTGATCAACTAAATGATCGTACACCCCATCAAAAACCAAGGCGCCATTGGCCGTCAGCTCAGTGAGCTGAAAACTTTTCTTATCCATCTCAATAAGTTGATTATCCACGGTGGTCAACCAAACTTTTGCTTGGTTTTGCGCGGCGCTGGTCACCTTAGCTAAAAAGGGCTGATGACTCGGCCAGTCATCCGGTTTGAATGGTGAGAACCGATCGGTAACCTGATCGTATTTCAATAAACCAGACTCAAACGATAGTGCCCAGAGCGCATCATTGAATACCATTAATTCACTGACAAAGCGCCCTCTATTCATCTGATCAAAGTGGTCAAACGAATAAGGCTCAAGCTGGCTAGATTGAGGCGAAAAAGTAGCAACACCAAAATCGCCAGCTAACCACGTTTTACCATTAAAGGGTAAAGAATGAACGATGACGCCAAGCTTATTGCCGTTCATTTTAGTCAATATTTTTTTGTCGATTAACTTGCCATCGTCAGACACCAAGTTATAGGCCCCGTTTGCGGTAAAGCTTTGTAGCTGATTGTATTTATCTTTGTTTAACGCCATGACAGAGCTATCTAATAAGCCATCACTTTTGTCAATTAAGTTAAAATATCGTGCAGTATTCGATAATTTAAACGCACCATGAAGTTGGCTGCCAATCCATAGATTACCGACCTTATCCTCAAAAATCGCACTAACAAACACTTCAGAGAAGCCCTGACCCAGGCTAATAGGATATGCACGTTGTTTGACAAAATCAGCTTGATAAAGGCCTGCTTTTGAGCCCAGCCAAATCAGCCCTGCTGAATCTTCAAACAATATTTGCACGGGATCGGTTAACGCCAGTGCTTGATTCGAGAAATAGCGCACCTCATGCGTTTGGCTATTTATTTCATAAAGTCCGTCAGCACTACAAACCCATACCACTTGATTGGTGGCAGTAAGACACGTGGCATCAAGCTCTGCATTGATGGCTTCACCGGTAAAAAGCTCAAAATCGTTGCTCTGTGCCGGTGAGAAATATAGCCCTTTGTTGGTCGCCGCCCAAAGGGTATTGAGCCCATCTTTAGCAAGGCTATGAACATCAAGAGTGAGTTTGCTGAGATTAGATTCAGCAGAAATATTGGTGACATCCCCCCTTTCAGAAACCATATAAACGCCGCCCCTGCCCGCTAAATAGGCGTGCTCACCATCAATAAGAATGCTGCGAATGAGATAGCCAGCATGGGTGCCCGTTAACTGCTCAGGTGTGAAACTGCGAACGACAGATTGTGTCGTTGGATCATAAATATCAAGGCCATTAGGAGTTAATATCCACAAATGACCATTCCTACCCTTTGCTAAGCGCCAGATAAATTGGCTTGATAACGCGCCAGCGGGAATCGATTCAAAGCGGTGACCATCAAAACGATTCGCCCCTTCTTGCGTGGCTAACCACAGAAAACCGCTGTCGTCTTGCACCATGGCATTAACACTGGCTTGGGTTAACCCTTGATTTAATGACACATTGGCAAAGCTATAATGAGGCGCGCTATGAATTTGCTTTGTAAACAATAACATGAATACAATAAAGGCGAGTTTGGCTTGATACATCTGTCTCATCCTTGAGATCGCTTATTTCACCATGGATAACACTAGTATCCTGCTGAGATATAGAACATTGTATGTTAATTGATTGTTAAGGAACGGCGCAATAACTGAGATGCTTAATTGGGATCTAAGTGGCTTCGAACTCGGCTGGAGCAGCAGAAATACTGCAACATTGCATACGCTTTGTTCGCAGAATAAATTCTGCTCCTACGCCACGCATCAGGCCCTGTAGGAGCGGTATTTATACCGCGAAAACTAGTGATTATTCGCAGAATAAATTCTGCTCCTGCGCCACAAATCAGGCCCTGTAGGAGCGGTATTTATACCGCGAAAACTAGTGATTATTCGCAGAATAAATTCTGCTCCTGCGCCACAAATCAGGCCCTGTAGGAGCGGTATTTATACCGCGAAATCTAGTGATTATTCGCAGAATAAATTCTGCTCCTGCGCCACGCATCAGGCCCTGTAGGAGCGGTATTTATACCGCGAAATCTAGTGATTATTCGCAGAATAAATTCTCCTACTGCGCCACGCATCAGGCCCTGCAGGAGCGGTATTTATACCGCGAAATCTAGTGATTATTCGCAGAATAAATTCTCCTACTGCGCCACGCATCAGGCCCCGTAGGAGCGGTATTTATACCGCGAAATCTAGTGATTATTCGCAGAATGAATTCTGCTCCTGCGCCACGAATCAGGCCATGTAGGAGCGGTATTTATACCGCGAAATCTAGTGATTATTCGCAGAATAAATTCTCCTACTGCGCCACGAATCAGGCCCTGTAGGAGCGGTATTTATACCGCGAAAACTAGTAATTAACTTACTCTGCTTCCATCATCAATACCAAAAAGTCTTTCCAAACCAGAAAATCATCATAACTTTCAATGGCTCCTTCTAGCAGCTCCGCGCCTTCTTCTAACACAGGCCCCAATACGCAAATAAAATCTAACACTTCATCATGTTGCAAAATCAAGGTACCGAGTAAGTTACCTTGCGCTAACTTTGAGACAACTTGTTTTAAGTAAGTTGCTAAGTGAGTGTTTAATGGCTCCATCGCAATGGCATCGCTATATTGCGGATAAAATTCTAAGAAATCTTGCGGATTCTCAGGTGCCATTTCATAACCCGACTGATATTGGCTTTCTAATTCCACTAAACATTGGCTGGCTTTGCTCAGCACCAGCAACGTCTCTTCAATACTGGCTTCTTGCGACAAGCCCGCGCAAATGGCACGTAAGCCCTCTAAAGCAACATCGTCTAATTCAGGGCCAACTTGCTCAATTTCAGCTTCTTCATAAGGCGCATCTTCGTCGTATTCATCGTCTTGACCTAATTCCGACAACCATTCTTGGTAGCGCATCTCCGACACCATTTGGTAATCATCGTGCTCAACCTCATCGGCATAGTCAGCGTCATACAAAAAACCTTCGCGGATTTGCTTGGGTAAGCCTTGGTGCCAACGCCGATAGATAGTGCCCAATAAAATAGTGTCCTCCCCTTCAAATGGGTAGTCATCAAACCGCATTACTTGGCCATCATGAACAAAGAACCAAAATTCCCAAGGGTCATCATCGCCACAGCCCCAAGACAACACATGTATCTCTGGGCAAAGATGATGTAAAAAGCTAACCAAACCATATTGAATTTCATCACCCGGTGAACCTCCGACCCAATGGGAGGTAAAATAGCCCGCAATTTCCCCTACGCTCTCAGAGCCAAACTCACTGTAAAGCTCATTCGTTACGTAATTGAGCAGATCAGTTGCTAACTCGGCGCCCTTTTCTGGGTTAATGTCAGCCGCTAAGTGTATAAATTGCTGGTCAATATCATCTTGATTTTGACCAGAATTAAGATCATGTAAGGTGAGCAACGCCACCAACTTTTTATGTTGATCTGGCTCTGGGTGTTTAAAATATAAATTTGAATGTAACTCTGCCATTTTGCTCTCCTTACTTACGCGCTTTGCGCGGCGCATTGATTAATTTGACTTAGAATGGTTTCATCTTTGATCTGGTCATCGCTAATCAGTAAAAATATCTTACTGATAATTTCTGCCATGCGTTTATCGACATCGGCAAACGGCAGATATAAATCCTCACTCGCTTGTCCTTCTGGCACGATACATAAGTAGTTGCCTGGTTGAATATGGATCACCCCCGTACCGAGGTGCACTCGATATTGAGCTAGCTTACCGTCAATATAGGCATAGTTGTCTTCACAACGAACTTGTTTCAAGCCTAAATCTTGGATCAGGTTTAATACTAACTCGCCGCGGCGCTGCGCACTTTCTGTAGACCAACGGCCATACTCATCGTCCAGCTGCGCAACCGATGCAACAAGATCAATATCTCGCATCACTTCAGAGAACACGACCGGCTCAACATCTTCAAGTAACAGCTTGTCATTGCCGCGTTTAAAGTAAATCACATCCATCGGGCCATCATCTTCAGCCAAATAGTGACGTGATTCGGGAAATTCCACTTGGGCATAGCATTGCTGTTTCGGAAAACGTTTAAAAACCTCGACCCAATCACCACCATATTGAGTCCAGTTTCTCCCTTGGAATAAGCGACTAGCAATCGCGCCATCAACCACATGACCGGCAAAACGCATCGAGTCATGTTTTGCTTCAATTTCAGCGGGCGTCACCACGTAGAGCTCACGAAACGCTTGCTTAAAAGGTTGAACTAATCGCTGTGAAACTACTGTCTGTTGGCTTTGCGGTAAAATATTCACTTTTAATAAATCATACACATGGGCAATCACCGGCTCATCAACAATGGCCACTGCTTCCCCTGATAAACCCGTTAACGTATCCGTAGTGCCATTGAAAAAACCAAAACCTGTACCCGATTTTAAAATCAACTGGCTTAACATGCCTTTCACCACAGGCAAGCGACTTAAAGTTGCTAGCTCATCGGCGCTGATGGTATCGCGCTGACACATCATTTCTTCTAAGGTATTTTTAAATCGGCTTGCTTGGCTTCGCACATTATCTTGCGCGGCGCGCATGGCCTGATAAATCTGCGTTTTACGCACTTTTGGCGGCACTGACTTTAGGGGCTTGCCGGCTTTTTTCACCACTATCTTAGCTTTGAGTCCT
Organism: Motilimonas cestriensis; assembly: GCF_021295315.1. GTDB lineage: Bacteria > Pseudomonadota > Gammaproteobacteria > Enterobacterales > CBDFNC01 > Motilimonas > Motilimonas cestriensis. The sequence continues at coordinate 132,671 of NZ_JAIMJA010000007.1, forward strand.
GCCATCACTAAGCTGACAGTCCAATCTTCTGCTTCATGCTCTTGGTTAAACGCCACCATGTCATCAGCAATGTCCGCTTCTAATGCCCATTCCATGCGAATTTCATCGCTGTATCCGGCCGACTGCGCTAAATTTTTCAAGCCCGCTTTCACTGCAGCTTGAGTATTCGCTTGACGCTCCGCGCCATATTGCGTCGCTTCTTTGTGCATTTGTTTAAATTTAAGATAACGCGCTTTTAACTCAACATCATCTTCGATGGCATACAAGCCATAGGCTTTAATGGCTATTTGGTGGTGGCGCACTAACTTTTTCTCAAGTTTTTCCTTGTCCCAGCCTTTAACAGCGGTCAATAGCACCAGATAGTTCTTCAGATCGATACTCGATGCGTTCATCGCTTTAATATATTTTTTTAATGCCTTATCGTCGGCGGCCGCCAACACCTCACTGGCGGCACTTCTATCTATCACGCCGGAATTTGTGCTGGTTGAATTACAAACGTCTCTGCAACTATCTAACGTTGCTGGATTTCCTTTGCCCCAATGAAATAGCATTTTTTGCACGGGTAAAAGAGACTGCCAACCTAGCGCGATCAAAATGGCATCACGGGCAAAGCCTGCATAAGGTAGCGCAGTTAATAAAGTGGCTTCTTTAAACTCACCTAACATGGCAATTAATTGCGCTTGAGTTTCATCTTTGAGCAAACCAGGACAACGGATTAAATAGTAAGCCGCTTTCGATACATCATGCTCATAGAGATCTTTTAGGGCTTTTGCCTTGATGCCGTACTGCTCAATTAGCCCCAACCCTTTTTTCAACCATGAAATACCCGCCGTTTGTGAATAATCAAAAATACTCGATAGCGCATAACCATTTTCAATAGGATCTAATTCTTCCACCAGCTGCTTTAAATACGTGGAATAGGCTTTGATAAATTCGCTGGAGAACTCACTATCTGCTTTAACTTCATCAATATCAGGCTCAAGCCAATAGCTGCGCACTAACTCGGGGTGAACTAATACCGCCTGTTTAAACCAATCATAATCAAACTGGTTATTGCTGTGTAAACGCTGGCACACATCTGCAAACTCGCTATAAAGTGAACCCAACAAATTGTGATTGCTGCGGTTACGTCTTTCATAAGCATAATCACTTTCTTTACGTGCAATTATTCGGTTATGCTGCCCTGAAAAAGCCACTTTTAATGCTTGATTAATCGCAGGGGTTTCTTGCATCAATAGTAGAAAGCGTACACAGTCATAACTGTTGGGAAAACAGTAACGCTGTAAAATATCCTCCTCACTTAAGTATGTATTTGGTGCTATTTCAGTGCCCTCAGAGTAAGCCTCTAAGATCCAAAATAAACGTTTAATCACCCCTTGGGTTAGGCTCTCATCTGGATGTTCCGCAAAATAATACACGGCAAGCAAGCTGGCAATATCAGCAATAAAGCCGTCCATATTTTTCCAGTTGCTTTCAATATAATGCTCCGCCGGGTGCAATAAATATTCAGCTAATTGACTTGATGCATTATCACCTAATTTTTCCATTAGTTGAGTAACATACTGTTCAATTTCGCGCTGCGACTCTGGCTTGTTATCCCTGCCTTCAAATAGGTCTGAAAAATCATCTTTCAGGTCTCGAATATTGTTTACGTCAGTCAAAAGTTCGCTAACGGCATTAAACACCTGCTGGTGTGCTGGGCGCCAATTTTCCATTTTATCTCTCCTAGTTAGCCGCCAACCAGCGGGATCAAGCGTAAAAATTTAATGTTTGAATCATTGTGTAGCTGACAAAGTTGATCTACGTCGTGGACTTCTTCACCGTCGATAAAGATTTTGAAGCGTTTATTACGAAATGCCGTGATGGCTTTCGCCGCTTCTTGTTCAACATTGATGACAGGTGTTGACGTGGTAAGGGGCTTAGCTAAAGCAATTTTGCCCTCGACTTGCATTTGCTCGACGTCATCAGGGTGCAAGTATTGATGATGAACGCTCTCAGCAATCGATTCAGGCTGATTTTGCGCGGCCGTCATGGCGCTTATTTGTTTAGCAACCGTTAAGCGAATTAACTCACTGACACTAATACCGGTTTGCGTTAATTGCAACGAAACATCGGGGATAGGAATATGGGTTGGCTCGTGACCAAACACTAAAACAGAAATATTGACATGTAGCATAGCGAGACTTTTAACTATTTAATATTGGTATTGCGCCAGTAAAACAAATAATCAGTTAAAGATGGTTATTTTTTCTTGGTTAACGTACATTTTTGTGAGGTGGATTTGATCACGTTAGCGCGGCCATGCTGTTAGATTGTATGCGGGATAAATATCTCGATATTCCACGCGCTGTATTCGCAGTATAAATGCTACTCCTACGTGGGTTTAGATGCGGCTTTCATCGGTGATTCATACTGCGATATTTCACGCGCTTTATTCGCAGCATAAATGCTGCTCCTACGTGGGTTTAGATGCGGCTTTCATCGGTGATTCATACTGCGATATTTCACGCGCTTTATTCGCAGCATAAATGCTACTCCTACGTGGGTTTAGATGCGGCCTTCATCGGGGATTCATACTGCGATATTTCACGCGCTTTATTTGCAGCATAAATGCTGCTCCTACGTGGGTTTAGATGCGGCTTTCATCGGTGATTCGTACTGCGATATTTCACGCGCTTTATTCGCAGCATAAATGCTGCTCCTACGTGGGTTTAGATGCGGTTTTAATCGGTGATTCATACTGCGATATTTCACGCGCTTTATTCGCAGCATAAATGCTGCTCCTACGTGGGTTTAGATGCGGCTTTCATCGGTGATTCGTACTGCGATATTTTACGCGCTTTATTCGCAGCATAAATGCTACTCCTACGTGGGTTTAGATGCGGTTTTAATCGGTGATTCATACTGCGATATTTCACGCGCTTTATTCGCAGCATAAATGCTACTCCTACGTGGTGTTTATCCCCTGTAGGAGCAGAGCTTGCTCTGCGAATATCACACATCCCTGAGCAAGCTAAGGTTCTACAAAAAATACCAATCAACAAGTTCAACATACAAGGAGCGGCTTTTAAGCCGCGAAAAACCATATCCTCGGTGGTTAATCTTTTGACTGGCTGATTGGGGCTTCAGGCTCATCTAACAGGTCATCTGCCCATTGCTCTTCTTGCTTGGCGCGATACAGCTGCGCTTTGGCTTTTTCGCTAGCCCAATTACTTACTTGATACCAATCTAAATGGCGGGTGGCAGCCATGACTAAAACAAGGGCGGCAAACACTAATCCCGCGCCAAGTAATAACGCATGGTCTTCAGAGCTTAAAATCACATAAAGCAGCACATATAACAGAGCGATAAAGCCGCCAAATCCGAGCCCCCATTTCACATTACGCAGTATTGAAGCGACGTAAAAGGTCAGCAACAACACACAAGCGCTGGTGGCAAGACCATAAGCCATTAAAAAGCCAAGGTGTTCAGACAATGCAATTAACAATAAATAAAACACCGATAACGCCAGCGCCACTAAGGTGTATTGCACCGGGTGAATCTGCAGACGCTTGAGCACTTCAAACACAAAGAAGCTAATAAAGGTTAATCCTACAAACAACAAACCATATTTAGCACTGCGAATAGACTGTCGGTAAATATCCACCGGCGTGTTTAAACTCACGCCAAAACGATTGCTCATCAAGCCTGAACAATCCCCAGTTTGGCAACGCGTCACATCCTGCGTGATATTGCTGCTAAATTCCGATACTTGCCATTTAGCTTGAAACTGCTGTTGACTGATTTCACGCTCGGTCGGTAAAAACTGGCCGACAAAATTGGGATGGGGCCACGAAGCGGCTAAATCCACTTTGGTGTCTTTGGCAATGGGCGTAAACCACAATGTATCCATGCCGCGCAGGTTTAATTCAAAATCAAACTTAGCGCGGGTGCCAGTTAGGTTTTCTAACGGTGCGTGCACGCCTTGTGGGCTAAAGCTCAAATTACTGCCTGCGGCAAAGGTGTGCTGACTACTTTGCCAATTCAAAATGGGCTTGTTATTGATGCCGCGCATATCCGATAAAGTAACGGCCAAATACGGCGTTTCAATGTTAAATACATTTGGCATATTTTTAAGACGGTTATATTCGGTTAAATCAAACTCACCTGCTAACGTCATTTGACTGGTAAACACCGGAAACGAGAATATGCCCCGGGCCCGCTGCTGCGTGGTCATTTGTGAGTCTAACTTAAGATGCTCTGGAATAATGTACAGCACGCTGCGGTGCTCAACCGTGCGATTAATATACTTTTCAAGCTTGCCGTCCCAAACCGATTTTACTTCTCGGTAATGATGCGGCACCACCAGCATCGGCCCAAATACCTGCTGCTCACCACTCCATGCGTGGGCAACACTGCGCTTAGCTTGATCTTGATAGTGCAATCGCTCTTGAATTAATTCTTCAATCACGGTTAACGCAAAAGCGGCGAGTAACCCGCTAAAAACTAAGAAAATGATTTTTTTACCTAACATCGATTTCATATTGGCTCTCCCTTTTGATATAGCAAAAGAGTAACCAAGGCATTTGTGTTAACGATGTGGCTTTTGTGTGTTTTATGTGTGAATTGTCAAGCCATTCACGTCTATTTTGGCTGAGTGAACGGCAACGTTAGCTGCGCGATTGCGCCTTGTTCACCATTTCTTAAACTGCATTTGGCTTGATGTAAATAACATATTTGCTGAACAAAGCTTAAGCCCAAGCCAGAGCTCTTCTTCCCTGTATGCGGACGCGGTAAAGAATAAAAACGCTCAAACACCCGCGCCAACGCATAATCCGGTAAACCGGGGCCTTGATCGGCCACTTTTAAAAAAATGTGATCGCTTTTAGCGCCGATGGTCAAACTGATCTCAGCCCCAACAGGACTAAAATCAATGGCATTGGTCATGAGATTCTCAATGGCTTGGCCTAACAAAAAGGCATCACCTTCTACACAGCCTGTACCTTGAATATTAACCGTTAACTGTTTTTCCTTAAGTGATAGGTCTAAACGTTCAACCACAGCTAGTGCCAATTGCCCTAAGTCAACAGCAACGATGTTATTCAACCCCTGCTGGTTTTCAAGCGCAGCCAAAGCCAATAGCTGGTTAATCAATATTTCAACGCGCACACTTTCATTTTTAATATTACCAATGAAATGCGCTTGATCAGCCGGTGGTAATCCCTGCTCTAACAACTCAGCAGCCCCTTTGATGGCGGCAACAGGGCTTTTCATTTCATGGGTTAAACTATGAATGTATTGTTCAACGTAATTTTTGCCTTCTAATTGCACCCGCATGTGCGCCATCGCCTGAGCCAAGTGCTCAAGCTCAATATCGGAAAATTGCGGCACCGCGACCGCCTCTTTGCCTTGGCTCACCGCCACAGCGTAGTCGCGTAACTTTCTTATTGATCCCGTTAACCAATAACTCACGGCTAAGCCCAACAACACCGCCAGTAAGATTAACACCATGCCAAAGCGCTCTACTTTATCCCGCGAGACCTCTAAAAAAGGTTGTAATGAGAGATTGGGTTTGACTAAAGTCAGCACACCTATAACTTGTTCGCCCACCAAGATAGGCGCCGCCACATACATCTCAGAAGTTAACGGATCCCCCTTCACCGCTTCGGTGCTGCGCGCGCCGTATTGGCCATTTAAGGTACGCTGTACATCGTTCCAGCGATAATAGCTTTTGCCTATATCGCGCCCTTCACTGTGATACACCACCACACCCCGACTATCGGTAATGTATACCCTTAATAAGCTTTCGGTTTTTGCTTTGGTCCAAATTTGCGCATTCAGCTCACGTTGCTTAAACGCTTTAAAGGCGCGATCAAATTCGCCATTTGCTAACTCACCGCGAACAAATTCAGGCGTGGCTATTTCAGCAAGCAAATTTGCCGCATCCACCATGCTTTCTTCGGTGGCTTGACGCAGCCCAGGCTTTAATTCGCTGGTCAGCACGTTTAATTGCAGCGACAAGCCAACGCCAATCAGTAGAAAGAAAAACAAAAACAATCGTAAGCGAAAACTAATTTTGGGCAATTTCATGGTTAACGTTCCGCTGACGAGCCAGGCAGCACGAGGCTGTAACCTAATCCACGATGGGTTTTTATCGGGTCGTTATCAGAAACTTTCTTCAGCTTCGCTCTTAACCCTTTAATATGAGTATCAACAGCCCGATCAAAACTGCCACAAGCATCAGGCCAAACCTCGGCCATTAATTGCTCGCGGCTAAATACCCGCTCCGGCTGACTAAACAAAGTCGCCAATAGGCCATATTCATAGCGCGTTAAATCAAGGGGCTCACCGTAATATCGCCATTGTTTTTTAACTTCATCGCATAGTAAAACGTCTTCTTGTTTATGCGCTACTGGCACTGGCTGCGCTGGCCCAACGCGCTTTAAAATCACCTTCACTCTTGCCACCAGCTCACGCGGACTAAAAGGCTTAGTCACGTAATCATCGCCGCCAATCTCTAGGCCTACTACACGATCAATTTCGTGATCGCGAGCGGTTAAAAAGATGATCGGCAGTTCGCTGAATTGGCGCACCAACTTACACACTTCAAAACCATTAATATCTGGTAAGCCAACATCCAAAATTATTAAGTCAAAAGGTTGCTGTTTTAATAAGGTCAAGGCGTCGTTGCCTAGCATGCAGTGCTGCGGCGCAAAGCCCTCAAGTTTAAGGGAATAAACGATGTTATCTGCAATGGCCTGTTCATCTTCAACTACCAGCACCTTCATGGAAAACCTATTACATTTCAATATTATTGATGGGGTTGATATTTAGCAGATATGAACAGTAAGTACAAATATTAACGCCTATAGCAGCTGAGCTCGCTCAGGGAATCGCTATCCTTCGCCGAGCAAGCTCGTCTCCTACCGAACATTACATCCGAAATACCTGTAGGACCTGAGCTTGCTCAGGGAACCTTCCATCGGAAACTGTTTACAGGTTAACAATAACCTTTCGACAAATATCTTTTTCACTACAAACCAACACAACCTCTGGCACAGGCGTTGGCTCTAAAGTGGGTGGCATCATAGTACGAGATTCAAGCTCTTCATTTGCTTGTGCCTGCTCAAAACTTGGTGGAGGTGTTGGGATGGGAGTCGGCGTTGGCATCACACTGCCATAAGTTTTAGACCAAGACTTAGTGGCAATGGAATAGTAGCTTACTTGTTTCTCCTCACCATTTAGCAGCGCATTACAAGCCGCTTGGCCTTTACAAGTTTGACCATCAATCACAGCCGTGATCGGCTCAATCTTACCGGTAAAGTTAGATGAGAAACGCACCGTATCAAAAATCACTTCATCGGTCATTTCGGTCGCAAGGCTAATGCTGCGAACATAATGGCGGGTGTAGTAGTAGCTGCCATCAGGATTCATTTGCGGCGGTGCACCGCAATCATAACTCTCCAGACTAAATTGCGCAGCTTGCATCTTTTTGGTGACTTCTGCTACCACCCAAGGCCCTAACTCGCTTGGCGTTTGTCCTTGAGTCCAATATTGCGCTTGGTAGATTTTTCCACCAAACAGCACCGTATCGCCTTGGTTATATACTGCATTTGAACGCCAAACATCATTCTCACGTGTCAGCAGTTTCCAACTTGCCCAGGTTGGCCCCGGCGCTTCATTTTGTGTCCACCAACGAGCTTGATACAAACCATTAGTGTGCAAAACAATCTCACCTGCTTGATAGACCTGCTCTGATTGCCAAAGCGGGGCGCTCACATCAACCAAGGGAAAATCCACCACCAAATCAGTATTATCTGTGATCGGGGTATTGATTATTGGGCCACACGTTGCTTGTACTTGCCCTGCGGCCAGTAGCGACAGTAAGCCGATTGGTAACATCCTTTTCATTATTGCTCCTTTTTTATTACTAGCCAACTCATGTTAGCCATCAATCAAGCATTATAGATATAAGAAAAATCAAAGAGGTGCGAATGAGTAGAATTGAGAGAGCTGGCAACAAATCAGTCCAAAAACACGCGATGAAAACGATGATTCGGATAAATTGCAGGAGTGGCTTTTAAGCCGCGATCTTAACAATCGCGGCAGTTCCTCCATAACATTAAAAGCTAATTGGCAAACAAACATGCTGTTGATTACAGAACTTCACCACAACATCTGGCCGCTTTTGGTTTTCAGCATTAACCAACTCAAAGGCTGAAGACGCTAACGCAGGGTTCACTGGCAGCGGCGTTGGTTCCGGCGTTGGTTCTTTAGAGCCATGGCTTTCGGTATATGAATAGCTATAGCCATTATAATAATCAACCTGCTTCGCCACGCCATCAAGCAAAGCATTACAAGCCATCTGCCCCTCACAAGAAACACCCCCAATTGAGGCGCGGATCGGCTCAGAGGAAATTTCTTCATCACGCTCAATAATCACGTAATCAAAGATCACTTCATCGGTGATAATAGGCATCATTTTTAACGAGTTAGAGCCTGACACCTCCCAATAGTTACCGCCAAAATCAGACGGTGGTCGGGCACAACTGTAGCCAGAGCGTATAAAGAAGGCACTACGCATTTTTTGCGTCACTGGATGATGCGACCACGCGCCACTTGCACCCGGCGTGGTTTGTTGGTTCCAATACTCAGCTTGATAAATTACGCCTTCAAACAAAACCGTGTCACCTTGCTTGTATACAGCCGTTGCATCCCAAACTGCATTTTGTTGCATTATTTTTTGCCAACTTACCCAGCTCGGGCCAGGCTCTTCATTTTGCGTCCACCAGCGCGCCTGATAATTAACAAGTTGGTGCTGTACACTATCGCCCGCTTGATAAACCTGATCAGGCAGCCATGGTGGAGCAGTCAAATCAACCACTGGAGTCTCCACCACTAACTGTGCATGTGTATTGTTGAATAACGTCTCTGGAAAAAGCGTACAAGTGGCTTGTGCTTGCCCGGCCGCGAGTGCCGCTAGCACCGCCGTTGATAACAGTGTTTTCATCGTTCATCCTTAAACAGTTTTTTATACATATCTAATCAACCTGAAAATGCTTGAAACATGCATGTTCAAGTTGATTGGGTATAAACCAACCCCTTGTCGGTTCATTCAATTCAGATTATAGATAAATTATTTGCCATCGAAACGGCAAAAGATAAAACTGCGAATTAGGCCTTACTTTTATTATGGTTTTTAGCTTTGAAACGATGAATGCGTTATACGTATTGCAGCGAAGCAGCAGGCTTAAACAGCAATGTTTCAACAAGTGCAGCAATCAACAATATCTACCTTGCGCACATTTTTTATATAAACAGCCAACAACTAGCCATTTTTGTCTAACTTTATAAAATCAAAAACCACTACTGATATATATGTTATTTATAACTAATCGGGCGCCATTAGGCGATCGCGCCGCTGCTGCCAACAGCACGTTTAACTTTGATCCAAAATGTAACGCGCCAAGCTGCGAGGTGTTTTATTGTTTGCGCAACCAAGCCAACCAATACACCGAACTTGGCTCCACTGGCTTCATGCAGCAACTCAAACAAAGTCCTTATCAGCAACTGCTGTTTTATATCCATGGTTTTAGCAATCAGCCCGAGCCTGACATTTTTCCAAGGGCGCAGCAGCTACAACAATACTTTGATCAACACCAGCACAACCATATTCAAGTGGTGCCGATTATCTGGCCATGTGATACCGATATCGGCATTGTGAAAGACTACTGGGACGATCAAAAATCCGCCGACGCCAGTGGCATGGCATTCGCACGGGTACTGCAAAAGCTACTTGTTTGGCAGCAAAGCAACCTTGACGATCCCTGTTTAAAACGAATGAACGTGTTGGCTCACTCAATGGGTAACCGTGTACTGCGTGAAACCCTATACCGGTGGGAGCATGACTACCTAGGTAAAGGCGTCCCCTTAATTTTTCGCCACATTTTTTTAGTCGCCGCCGACGTCAACAATCAAACCTTAGGTCACGCCGAGCCGGGCAGACTAATAAGCCAAGCGGCGCGTAATGTGAGTGTCTATTTTGCCAGTGACGATCTAGCATTACGCGCAAGTAAAGTATCCAACCTTGCCAATGGCATTGCCTCACGCCGTTTAGGTCACAGCGGGCCAGAAGACAAAAGCCAACTGGCGCAAAACGTTTACAGCATCGATTGTGACGACATCAATACCCACTACGATTTCCCCAAAGGCCATAGCTACTTTATCAACCAAACTCATCAGCAGCCTGGCGTGGTGTTTCAGCATCTTCTTAACACGCTAATAAGTGGGCGAGTCAACGCCACACTTGCCAATCAAAGCCATCAACTAAGTGAGCATACGCCATGAGCCTGCATTACAATCCACACAAGCCCCCAACGCAAGCGAGCCCACAACCAGTGGCAGTGGCAAACAATGCCAACAAACTTGCTAACCAAGAGGTCATCGAGCGTATATGGCGTATCATCAACGTGTTTGAAACAGGGAAAACCAGCGGTAACTATCATGCACTGGTTGTAATGCAAGATGGCAAAGGCAACACGCGGCAAATAACCTATGGCCGCAGCCAAACCACCGAGCAAGGAAAATTAATTGATTTAATTCGTCTTTACTGCACTAATCAAGGCCGCTACAAAACTGAGCTTGCGCCTTATTTAAACAAAATTAAACGCCAACCGCTGGCTGACAACAACCACTTCAAACAGCTATTAATCCAAGCAGGCCAACACGACCCTATTATGCAACAAAGCCAAGACCAATTTTTTAGCCAGCACTATTGGCAGCCCGCCTACCACTGGGCCCAGCAACAAGGTTTTGTTTGCCCCCTTAGCTGGCTGGTTATTTACGACTCATATATTCATTCAGGCCATATTATGGCGTTTTTACGCAAGCGCTTTGCCGCTAAAACACCGCGCCACCAAGGCAACGAACAGCAATGGATCTCACAATACACTCAAACTCGTCACCACTGGCTCAGCAACCATAGCAAACCACTACTGCGTAACACCCGCTATCGCACTCAATGCCTACTTAACCAAATTGAGCTCAACAACTGGCAGCTTGATCAGCTGCCTATTATTGCCCATGGCGTAGCGGTGAGCTAAGCAACACGAGCTTCATTCACGCGCCTTGTTCGCAGAATAAATTCTGCTCCTACTTGGTGTTTCGCCCCCGTGGGAGCAGCATTCATGCTGCGATATTTAACTGACATAAATTGCACTATTTAGCCTAAATGATATGGTTAAACGTAAACAACATAAGCAGGTGAATTTATGACCTTATCTAACACGTTGCTATTACCTACATCATTTGCCTCTAGCAAAACCCTGCGCCTAGTATATTTCTTAACAAGCGCAATCATGCTCACTACCCTAACCACCAATAACGCTTACGCTTGGCAGGCGAAAAAAATGGCCGACGGCCTAACTCTGCCTTGGGGAGTCACCTACATAAACGAAAGCACCCTACTCATCACCGAGCGCGGCGGAGCAATTAAACAACTCAACCTCAAAACTGGCCAACATCAAACCTTATTTCAAGTGCCTAACGTGTCGGCAAAAGGCCAAGGAGGCTTACTCGATATCGCCAAATCTCCTTTTGCTGAAAACGCCGTGTATTTCACCTACAGCAAAGACATCAACGGCCAAGGTGCTACTACCCTTGCATCCGCTAAATATGAAAACGGCAAACTCAACCACTGGCAAGATATACTCGTCACCCAATCACGCAGTGACACCGGACGCCACTTTGGCAGCCGAATTACCTTTGACAACAACAGCGTGTATTTTTCAATAGGCGATCGCGGCGTGCGTGACAACGGCCAAAACACCCAGACCCACGCTGGCAGCATTTTACGCTTAACGCCCCCCGGCCAAGTGCCGTCAGACAACCCGTTTCTCAATAACAACAAGGTACGCAACGAAATTTGGAGCTACGGCCATCGCAATCCACAAGGGCTATTTTTTGATAGCCAAACCAACCAGCTCTGGTCGATTGAACACGGCCCACGTGGCGGTGACGAAATTAACCTGATCAAAAAAGGTGCTAACTACGGCTGGCCCATCACCTCACACGGCAAAGAATACTGGGGCCCCATCAGCGTGGGAGAAGCCAAAGAGAAACAAGGCATAGAATCACCCGTTAAAGTGTATGTGCCCTCCATCGCCCCCGGCAGCTTAGTGCTATATCGCGGTGACAAATTTCCTGAGCTTAATGGCAAACTACTCGCTGGCGCGCTCAAACTCATGCACATTAACGTGGTCACACTTAACCAAGCCGGTGAGGCAGTAGATGAACAACGCCTCTTGGGAGATTTAAACGAGCGTATTAGAGACATCGAAACCAGCCCTGCAGGCGACATCTATTTTGTTACTGACAGCGGTAATTTGTATCAGCTAACGCGTTAACAGCCAAGCGGGTCAGCTTTAAACATCCCATGTAGGCGCAGAGCTTGCTCTGCGAATATCACACATTCCCTGAGCAAGCTCAGGTCCTACAAAAGACACAAATCAACAAGTTCAGCATACAAAAAACGGCTTTTAAGCCACTAAGCAGCGCGCGCACTATTCGCGGTATAAATACATCTCCCACAACATTGCTTAACTTGGTAGGAGCGGCTTTTAAGCCGCGAAGCAGCGCGCGTAACAATCTAATGTTACTTGTGCTCATTTAAGTTGAACTTCTAACCAACCCTGTTTAATGCCAGCGTGTATTACAAGCCAATCACCCAACTGAGATCACACCCTCGCCCTATTATGATTGCAGGCAAGCATAAGGGCACAAATAATCAGCACTTCTTAAATCTTAACTGGTTAGTTTATGGATGAATCAATCAGTGCAGGGGCGGTGGTATGCACACTCATTCTAATGGGAGCAATACAAGCCGCTTTTTCTGCGTTTTCTATCTACCGTCAACAGCAATATTACTTAGCGGCATGGCTTGGCTGCTTTAGCATCGAAGTTGCCAGTAAAGGCCTGCTTTACATGGGATTTTTGACCAATTGGACGCAATGGTTAGGTTATTGGTTCTCGTTCGATATTACCTATGGACCCCTGTTATTGCTTTGGATCTTGAAGCTAACATCCAACAAGCCGCTATCAAAATGGCATTTATTGCACTTTTTACCCGCTGCTGGCTACGTAGCATTAACCCTGCCCGAAGCGCTGTCGATGCCAAGTGCAACGCGCATGGAACGAGTAAACAACTACCTCTCTGCTGGCGAATGGGTCAGTTACAGTCCAGAAACCATTCAGTGGTTAGGCGGTTTATTGTGGCACCCTTATGTTTATGTTCTGCTCGCGTTCGCTTGCGTAATTTGGCGACGAAACCAAGTGCAAGCAATCATTTATCGCTGGCTTATCTCCATTCGATTGGTTCATTTAGCAATGTGGTGCGCCGTTATATTTGGTATGGAGCGGCTTCCTTTATCGCTGCCGCTGCTCTTTCTGGCCAGCTACTTACCAGCCGTGCTGTGGGTAAATTTTCTGGCTTGGTTAAGCCTGTCATATTTTCAACTCAAACCAACAGCGGAGCTAAAATACCCACTGCAGCCAAACACATTTAACGAGTTAGAAAGGCAAACGGCGATAACCACCCCGCCCCAATACAGCACATTAACAACACCCACCGATCAGCCCGTTACAACGAAAGAGAAGTATCAACACACACGGCTAGATCAAGACCAACAGATATTAATAGCCACACAACTGGATAACTTAATGTCACAAGGCGCTTTTAAAAGGTCGCGCTTATCACTGGCCGAAGTGGCAGACGAAATAGGCATTGCGCCCCACTATGTTAGCCAAGTAGTAAACGACCATTACCAGAGTCACTTTTCAGATTTTGTAAACAAATATCGAATTAAGGCTATCAAAGCGCAGTTGTTGGATGCCCAATTACAACAGCAAACCATTTTAGAAATTGCCCTTGCCAATGGATTTAGCAGCAAAGCAACCTTTAATGCGGTATTTAAAAAAGAAACCGGAGTCACTCCCTCTTATTACCGTAAGCAAAAAAACCATAATAAATGTGATGTGGAGCAAATTTGTTTTAAGTAAAAGGTACAGTTTTATAAGACTGAACGCCTTAGTTGTTGTTTTTATTCATCATATTTTCGCGAAATGGATTTACTTATCGTTCAAGGAGAAAATATGAAGAACCAAACCTATACATTGATCTGCAGTGCATTACTGTCTGGAAGTGTGATTACCTCAGCCCACAGTGCTAGCGCAGACCAGGTTACCAACGCGCAAAAAATCACAGACAAACACAGCTACAACCAGCAATTACACTACGTGAAAACAGACGTATTTGCTGACTTCAAACGTCATAATACCGCTTTATTGGTGATAGACGCCCAGCAAGGCTACATACCCAATTCGCCCGATTATTGGGCAAATATTTACTACCCCGATATGCCAAGACCCCCTGAAAACAATTATTATCAAACCGATCAGCAAATTGACAATATTGTTGCGCTCACCAAAGCCGCGGCCAATAAAAATTTATCCACCCATATAACCTATGAAGGCTACCCTGAAGACCACTCACCCTATATTGAAAAAGTTGCACAAGAGCTACCAGCCAACACCAAGCGCTATTTCAAGTCTTACTTTAACTCAACCACAGAGCAAGACGTTAAAGCGGGCATGCAAAAGCTAAGGGAGCAAGGTATTCATCAAATCATTGTGGCTGGCGCCGAAACCGATGTGTGCGTGATGCAAACAGTATTGGGGCTACGCAAAATGGGCTTTGACGTATACCTGGCCAGTGACGCAGTGTTTTCTTCCGAGCTTTACACTCGGCCAACCTTTAAACGCTTACAACAAGCCGGGGTAAAATTAGCCAAAACAGACCAACTTATCGCCGCTATCAATGGTGACGACAAGTTAACCTTAAGTCCGCGCTACAATATCAAACCGCGCTACAACTTGTTTCAACCTGATCGCCAGCAAATGGCAACGTTGCATTTTAACCAAGACGAAGTGAGTATCAGTAAAGCAGAGCATGACAATAAATCGGCTGTCGACTACCGCATGCGCCAATCGAGCGAATACACCAGCTATGTGATGGCGCCAGCCATGGGTGTAGCAACCTTCCATATATCTGGTAACAACAAACCGTATAGCGTGAACCTAGTCCAACCCGATAATTTGCAAAACGTGCGAAATATCAAACAAGCTATAACGGGCATGCAGGCAGAAGGAAAAACACAAGCCATCATTTCAGGCGTAGTGTCTAAAAGTGAATTAATTGGCGCAACCATTAAGTTAATTGAGTCGGGGATCGTGCCAGTCATCATGGAAGATAACCTAATGGGTAAACAAATAGACCCCATTAACTACCTCGATACGGTGTATAGCTTAGGCGCAATACCTGCCACCTATAAATCGTTGGGTTATGAAATTACCAAAGCCATCTACTATCTTGACTTGTCGCAAGCTGAAATAGATGCCCACTATGACATGTATAACAACACCAACCAAATCATCATGGAGCTGTTACCTAGAGTGCGCCAATTTTAACCCCATAACGGCCTTGCCAATGGCAAGGCCGTTACTACCCTCAACATCACCTTTTCGCCCGCGTAGGAACATCACAAATTGCCTGAGCAAGCTCAGGCCCCACAACATTGAAATATCACTAGCAAATCTCACTCATCCCCACTCAACTCACAACTAAACACAAAACTAATTTTAAAAACCGTTGCAAAACCTTAATATCGATATATCAACTTTATATCACCTGTGAGGTGCGCCTTGATTTGTAAAGACAAAGACAACCAAACCACTAATAGCATCAAAGTAAAAGCGGGCATTAAACAAGAGCAAGACGTCGCCTTTTTCCTAAAGCGAGCCTTCAGCGACAGCCCTAACATAATGATATTTAACGATCTCAAGCTACATCACCAAGGTGAAAACGCGCAAATTGATCACTTGGTGTTATACCCCTATGGCTTTGTACTCATCGAATCAAAAAGCATCACTGGCCACGTAAAAGTTAATCAACACAGCGAATGGCAGCGCAGCTACAAAGGCAACTGGTCGGGCATGCGCTCGCCCATTAAACAAGTCGAGCTACAACAACACCTGCTACGGCAACTCCTGCACGATCACAAACAAAACATCTTGCCTAAAATGCTATTTGGTAAAGTGCAACAAAGCTTTGGTGGCCGTTGCTGGGACAACATCTGTGCTATCTCAAGTAATGCCATTATCGACCGA
This sequence comes from Motilimonas cestriensis, assembly GCF_021295315.1. Lineage (GTDB taxonomy): Bacteria > Pseudomonadota > Gammaproteobacteria > Enterobacterales > CBDFNC01 > Motilimonas > Motilimonas cestriensis. The sequence continues at coordinate 148,871 of NZ_JAIMJA010000007.1, forward strand.
GGCGACATGCCTGCAAAACTTGAAAAACAGGTGGTTAAATCTGAATTTGTCGTCGACAAACTCAAGCAAATAATGGACTTGCCAAGCGGTATTTTTAAAGCACTTAAACCCACTACCCGTCCAGAGTTCAGCGGCGAAGACATGCAAGCTATCAAAGCGTTTTTGTTAAGCCAACATCAGGGGGATACACAAAAAGGCAGTGAACAGACTCCCCCTGAGACAACAGAATTGGCCATGGCTACACCAACGGAAGCCATCATTTCAGAGCAAAATGAACCCGCGGCCAATGAGCAAATAGCCCCACCTCAGCCAGCGATAAACAACAGCAATAAAAGCGTGGCAAAAGCCGTTACCTTTCCTGCGAAAGCCGAGCCTAAACCGCTACCAGCAGTAACCAATAACGACAATGCAACTAAGCGGGTCAAATGCAAAAAATGCGGCGCCACTGCGCAACTCACCGCCGCCTTTGGCAAGTATGGCTACTACGTGATTTGTGGCGTGTGTGAAACCAACACAGCAATGAAAATGCCCTGCCCCGCGTGTAATAGCAAAAATACCAAGGTGGCGAAAAAACGTGATGACTACTCAGTAAATTGCAGTGACTGTGAAACCACTACCTTGATTTATCAACAAGACAAACAAGCAGCGAAAACCGCTTAGCCCGTTAACTAACATTGGGTTAGCGCATTAAAGGAAAAGTATTACATGTGGTTAGCTTTCACTTGTGTGGCGATTGTCTTTGCCTATTTGCTAGGCAAATCTCACGCCAGCTATCGAATCAGTGCAAGTGAAAGAAAAGTCGCAGGCATCATCAACCAGCATATTAACCCCGAAACAGAAGTGCTGGTAAACAACGTTACGTTGAAGTTAAAAGACGGCACCACCACACAAATTGATCACTTACTCCTCTCTCAATTTGGCGTGCTAGTGATAGAAACCAAAGATTACAGCGGCTGGATCTTTGGCGAACAAAAATCAGCTAAGTGGACACAAGTGTTGTACCGGGCGAAAACGAGATTTCAAAATCCGATTCGGCAAAACTACAAACACATTAAGGCTATTGAAGCCCTTTTTGAATTTTTACCCCGCCAAGATATCCATTCGTTGGTGGTTTTTTCAGGCACAGCCAGCTTTAAAACGGCCATGCCAAGCGGGGTTATATATGTCAAGGACCTGCCAAATTGCCTAAACGCCAGAGTTGAAAAAACCATTAGCCTTAATCGCGTTCAATTTTGCCTTGGCAGACTACAGTTTTACCGCCTGCCTGAGACCAAGCAGACGGATAAGATTCATATTCAGAACATCAAAACCAAGGTAGGAGGTTCAACCCTGTAGGGCGTAGGTACAGAAAACACATTAAAATGATGGAGCAGCATTTAGTCTTACCAACAATACAAACCAATCAAAATCTTTTACTAAGCTGCCTGTGCGGCAGTGAACGTCAGCAAGCGTTATCGCGCATTGGTTGCAGGTCACATTAGGCCAGCAAAAACCTACCAATAAACCTGAAATCGCAATAGCATTGCTCTATCTCTCAGACAGGGGCACACTATGCTAAACGCAACCGAATTCAAACAATTAGTAAAGCAAGTTCCCTATAAAAAAGTCTTGCCTGATGCCATCTACCTTCATAAAAGCGCATTGGAGTATGCACCGGATAAGCTTAATAAATTTATCTACGCCGTTGCAACAGCGCTCAAAATTAACGAGCAAGAATGGGACTTGGTCAAATTAGCTAAAAATACCTTTCGGTTGTCATTACTCCACTACCCTGATTTTTTTAACGAGTCTTACCCCGCACTTAAAACCGCCATCACAATCGATTTAGAGAAACTGAGCCATCGCATCACCCAATATCAGCAGCAAGATAACCCGCCAATTTTGCACCGCAAAGAAACCATGATTTCACCGGAACATGAATGCTACAACACATTCAAAAGCATCACCGAAGAAGGCGAGCAAGCAGGCCTATATGAAAAGCCGCGGCTTATTGGGTTTCAGCAAACTTGGTTACGCTTAATAGAAAAGAAAGGCTACCACTTAATCGATGGCCGCCTATTTCCTAACGCTTCAGGGCAGCAGCAAGAAGAAAAAACCGGTATAGAGAGAGAGAAAACTGCCATTGTGCGCCACGAATTGTCTGCGCCAATGAAACAACTGGCCAAGCATGGCTACCTGAGTGGTGAATATACCGTATTTGATTACGGCTGTGGGCGTGGCGACGATCTGCGCGAACTAGAAGCACATGGAATTGACGCTCTTGGCTGGGACCCTAACTTTAGACCTGAAGATGAACGAGTTAAATCCGATATCGTGAATTTAGGATTTGTTATAAATGTTATTGAAGATCAAGACGAACGAATTGCTGCTCTACTGAGTGCATGGGAGCTGACTGAGAAATTATTGGTCGTATCGGCCATGCTAGGCAATGAACAAACAACATCACAATTCAAAGCATATAAAGATGGGGTAATCACTTCCCGTAATACCTTTCAAAAATACTTTGATCAAAGTGAATTAAAGCATTACCTCGAACGAGTTGTTGATGAAGTCCCTATCGCCGTTGCACCCGGTATTTTCTACTTATTTAGAGACAAAATAGAAGAACAACGCTTTCTAACCAAAAGACATCGCCGCCATCACCAATGGCAACAACTCACAACACCAACACCAGTCAGTGAAACTCAAGCACGGTTACTCATTACTACCAACCTGCCACTATTTGAAGATTATTGGTTACATTGCCTACAACTAGGTCGTATCCCAGCTGCTCCAGAATTTAGCCAAAGTGACCAGCTCAAGCATCTCGCAGGCTCACCAAGAAAAGCCTTTAAACTGGCTGAGAGTTATTTTGATGCTAATGAATTTCAACAAGCACAGGCACTAAAGCGGGAAGACCTACTGGTCTATTTCGCGCTCAGCCAATTTGATAAACGAAAAACCTATGTCAGCCTACCCGATGAGCTTAAACGTGACGCAAAATACTTCTTCACCCAATACCAGCAAGCACATGAAGAAGCAAAAGCACTGCTATTTTCTATCGCCAATACCGAGCTTATTGAAGAGGCCTGCATCGCAGCACACAAAACCCTACCAGCAAGCGTATTAAACCAAGGTCATTCGCTGATCTTACATAAACAATGGCTAGTTATGTTACCCGCAATTCTTCGTGTTTATGTTGGCGCAGCCGCACAACTGTATGGCGAATTAGAGCCTATTGATTTGGTCAAAATCCACATAACCTCAGGCAAAGTCAGCTTTATGATTTATGACGATTTTGAAAACAGTGCAGTGCCATTCTTGGTTGAGCGCATCAAGGTGAAAATGATGGAGCAAGACATCGACTTTTTTGATTATGTTGAGCCACTAAGGCAGCCGCCACTTTTATGCAAAGGAAATTATCTGGCTCCTGAGCATCATCTTTATTTAAAGCAGTCACGTTTTGATAAACGCTTAGCTAAACTCCTACAGATATCTACTGACATAGATACAAATATGCCTAGGATTGAGTACGAACAACTATTGAACAAGCATTTTAAAAAGGTCAATAATTACTCCCTAATTACTAATATCCGCAACCCTGAAAATCAACTGGTTCAAACAAAATCTATCTCAAAATCATAAATTGGAATATGGCTGGTAGTCACGCCTATCCCTCTATCGATCATAATCTCAGCTAAAGTTTCACCGTCGATCAATACAATAGGTACACAACCGCGCTTAAAAGCCACATCTTGGGCATCTTGAGTAAATGTGCTAGTCGTAATGAAAATACCTTGTTGATAATCACCCTGTATAGCCCCGCGGAATTGATCTATTTCAGGACGAGAGACTTTGTTACCCTTTTTATAACGCTTACATTGTGCAGCAACATGCAACGGAGAGATTCCGACTTCCAAAGTCCCATAAACGTCAATGCCACCGTCACGCCCTCTCTGCGTAATCTGCATATCTTCAAAGCCATATCGTTCTAGAAACCTAAGACAAAAAAACTCAAACTCTTCAGGTTCTAAAGTATATAGATGATCAATTATCCTTAAGATCGTATCTTGCTTTAATTTATTTGCTAATTTTTTAACGAGCTCAAGGTTGTCAACACTTTCCGGTACTGATGCGCTCACATTCACATGACAATCTAGTAAGTAAAACAACCCATCTTCATTTTTTGAAAATAGCTTACGTTTGGCTCCTGAACCCCAGCTTGTACTATCGCAGTGCCTTTCCATTTGAATTCGTAAAACTGACAAAGGGTCTTTAGCACCAAACTTGTATAATGAGCGTTCCATTATTTTCGCATATACTTGCTTCGGGTTAGATGGAGCAGCCAAAATCTTTAATGCTTCTTCAGCAGCCTCAACAATTGTTCTTTTTATATTCATAATAATTGGCTTAACTTCTCAACAATCTGCTTTGAAGGAATAAAATCAGTTTGATGGCTCCAAGATGCTCTTAACGCGCCTTCGATACGCTTAGAGTCTAGCTTCATAGCAGTTAACACGTGTGACGGGGTGTAACTTGAAGAAGTACACGCTGAGCCATTGGAAACCGCAACGAGTCCTTTAAGCATAACCATCGCAGCTTCCGAGTTGACGCCAGGTATAGAAAAATTCAGTACGTAGGGTGAAGTGTTTGCCCCATTATATTGCGCTCCAATCTTATCGAGATCTTCTATAAGCTCGTTCTTCAACTTCATAGCATGAGCTTGCCAAGTATCTGAATTTTTAACAGCAATTTCGCAAGCCAACCCAAACCCAGCGATCAATGGTGCGGCTAGCGTGCCTGGCCTTAGGGTTTTTTCTTGTCCTCCCCCAAATAATATCGGCTTCAAAGGAGGACGCATAAATCCACGCTTTCGTATAATAAGAGCTCCAATACCATTGGGAGCGTACACTTTATGTCCGCTTGCACTTATCATATCGATGCGGCTGTGATTCAGATCCATACTCAATTTGCCAAAGCTTTGCGCCGCATCGACATGAAAATAGGCGTCATGTTCGGCTAGAATCTCACAAAGCTCAACAAGTGGCTGAATACACCCTGTTTCGTTATTCACATGCATAATCGACACCAGTAAAGTATCTTCCCGCAAAAGAGACTTTAATGATGCAGGGTCAACTAAGCCAGATTCATCGACTTCAATATAGCTTACCTCAAACCCTTGGTTTACTAGCTGCTCTATCGGCTCAAGTACCGCTTTATGCTCAATACGAGTTGTTATGATGTGCCGTTTTGATACTTCATTGCCATATTCTTTCAGACCTAAAATGGCAATATTATTGCTTTCAGTAGCTCCGCTCGTGAAGATCACCTCAGATTTATCTGCTCCTGCAACATCCGCAACTTGTTTTCGCGCTTTTTCAACAGCTCTCTTAGCACTTAGCCCAAATTCATGAGTACGACTTCCAGCATTGCCATATTGCTCAGTGAACATTTTCAAAACTAAATCAGCAACTTCTGGAAGTACTGGTGTGGTAGCATTCATATCTAGATAAAGTGTCATAAAAAACCCCGATTAAACTCACACTAACAGCGAGACACTAACAAAGAATTCAAGTAGAATACGCACGCTAAAAGTTCGTACGAACAAACTAAAAAATCACGAACAAACTAAAAAATCACGAACAAGAACTATAAAACGATTTAAGAAGATAATGAACCAAATTGTATCAGGAACATCGTTCCCCGCCATCAGGGGAACTCAAGCAAAAACAGAATATTACATCGTAATGTGCCCACTAAAAAGGCTCAGTAAAATATTTACATTAGATGAAGGACAACTTCCAGTAGATCAACGAGCACAACGCATTATAAATGAAGAACGCATTCCTGATATCACCAATTACATCTTAGAAAGCAGAGACAAGTATGTTTTCTCCGCGCTAACTGCCTGTATTGATGGTATTAGCGAGTTTGTTGCGATAGGCAGTGCCAAACATGAACAAAAAATTGGCACTCTCATTATTGATGAAGATGCAGAAATATACATTACTGATGGTCAGCATCGAAATGCAGCAATCTTGGAAGCGCTTCAAGCGGATCCGACACTTGCGGACGAGACTATTTCAGTGGTCTTCTTCACTAACAAATCGCTTGAAGAGCGCCAACGTATATTCAAAGACCTCAATTTATATCCGGTTAAAACAGATAGCTCTTTGAGTATTACTTACGACGACAAGCCCGATGCGATCCTGTCGAAGACCGTTATATTTCGAAGTGAACAGTTAACAAAACTCGTACACATGGAAAAAAGCAATTTAGGGGCGCGCTCAAAAAAACTAATAAGCCATAGTGCTATCAATAAAGCCACAAAATATTTACTTGGAAGCATAACAAAAAGCAATTACGAGTCTTTAATCCCTATTGCGGGAGAGTTTTGGCATGAAGTAATTAAAAACATGCCAGCATGGCAATTAGTTTGCAACGATAAAGCATCGGGTGGCGAGTTCCGTGATGAAGCAATACATGCACATGCCGTTACATTTCATGCATTCGGCTTATTAGGGCGCGACTTACTAAAAAATGACCTCAACTGGCGAGAAGTATTAAAAGGTTTTGAGCAGATAAATTGGAGCCGCAATAATCCCGACTGGGCAGGTCGGTGTGTCGTTAATAAAACAATGACAAATACACGAAAGGCAGCCGAGCTAACTTGCATAAAAATTAAATCATATCTGAATATTCCACTTACCGATAAAGAACAAGTGGCAGAGAAATCATTTGTAGAGGAACGAAATGGCTACTGATAATGAAGTACAGTTCCATTCGGCATTTGACAGAAGTGGTTTAAAAAACACGATCCGTCAAAGTATCGAACACATAAAGATGTTATATCAAAGCGACTCAATACCTTGGGTCATTGGCTACAGTGGCGGTAAGGACTCAACCGCGATACTGCAATTAATTTGGTATGCGTTACAGGAACTTCAGCAAGAAAAAAAATGCGGAAAAAAAGTACATGTTATAAGTACTGACACATTAGTAGAAAATCCAATTGTCGCAATGTGGGTAGGAAAATCGTTAGAGCGGATGAAAGAGCAAGCTAATGAGCAAAAACTCCCCATCGTGCCACATCGTTTAACCCCTGCAGTTAAAGATAGATTTTGGGTCAATTTAATCGGGAAAGGTTACCCTGCTCCTCGCTATAAATTTCGATGGTGCACAGATCGCCTCAAAATATCCCCCTCCAATACCTTTATACAAAATATGGCGGATAAAAGTGGTGAAGCCATTTTGGTACTTGGTACGCGTAAAGCCGAAAGTACAGCGCGTGCTGCCAGTATGGATCGTTTTGAGAATTCAGCATCTAACACCCGTAAAGCATTAGGGCTAACAGAAAATGGCTCACTCGAACGAGTGTGGGTCTATACGCCTATTGCTAGCTGGAGTAATGATGATGTTTGGGTGTATTTAAACAGTGTTGAAAACCCATGGAACTTTCCCAATCAAGATCTGATGGGTATGTATCAAGGTGCAACAGACGGCGGTGAATGCCCGCTGGTCGTCGACAAGTCTACGCAGAGCTGTGGCGATAGCCGTTTTGGTTGTTATGTTTGCACTATGGTGTCCGAAGACAAGTCAATGAACGCAATGATCTCAAACGACGAAGAAAAAGAGTGGATGTACCCATTAGTCGCTCTGCGCAATGAGATTGAAGTTAACGATGCAAATCGTAGCAAAAAGATTGAGAAGCTAACACGTGATAAGGCCAACCGTGATTTTAGACGCATGAATGGCAATCTCACCGTACATATATCAAAACATGGCGCGGATTTAGTACCTGGACCTTATATCCAATCATTTCGTGAACACTTATTAGGAAAAGTACTTGAAGCGCAGCAAGCGGTCCAGCAATTAGGACCGGCTGAAGTTAAAGATCTTGAGTTACTTCCACTGGAAGACCTCGAAGAAATTAGAAGAATTTGGCTAGATGAGAAGCATGAAGTCGAAGACAGTGTACCTAAAATATATGAGAAAATACTCAAACGAACTTATCCTGGGAAGAAACGCGCACATCACCCAATTTTAAACTTGGATGTATTAACGAAACTGAAATCGCATTGTGAAAAAGAAGGCGATGAAGACGGCCTACTCTATCAGCAAATGTGCGCAGTTTTGAGTATTGCAAACAAACATAGAAACCAATTACGCAGAGCCAAACTGTCTGAAGAACTAGCCAAAACGTTAGACAAAGGCGCATTTAATAACCTGTTTGAAGCAAAGAAATTTGCATTAGAGCGTGAGCGTCATCGTTTGCAAATTCAGTTAAATAACTCACCGAATTTAAGTGACGACGACAAAAAGACCATTAATGACAAAATCATCATGGTAACAAAGTCGATCAAAGAGCAAGGCTATAGCTCAATGATTATCGATTTCGAAGAGGTACAAGATGATAATTAAACGCCTTGAAATAGAAAACTTTGGTATCTACAAAGGTCACCACATCATAGATTTAAGAACGACGGCCAACAAACCTATCGTTCTATTTGGTGGTTTAAATGGTGGCGGTAAAACAACTTTTCTCGATGCTCTTCAGCTCGTTCTATACGGAAAACATGCAAAGTGTTCAAACCGCGGGCACCAATCTTATAGTAAATTTTTAGCGAGTTCAAAAAACAGGCATGCACCAGACAACGAGATTGTTGAGCTAACCCTTGTCTTTGACCATACCACTGAAACAGACACCAATGAGTTTAAAATCATTCGGAATTGGAATATCAATAACAAAGAAGTAAAAGATTACGTAACTGTATTTTGCAATCAAAAAGAAGACCCTCACCTAACGCAATATTGGGATGAATTCGTAAGTGAGTTTATACCACTAAGCTTATCTGATCTGTTCTTTTTTGACGGTGAAAAGATTGAAAATTTAGCCCATCAAGATCGCAGTGCAGACTTAATAAAAACAGGCATTGAGAACCTTCTAGGCTTAGACCTGTTAACACAACTACAAATTGATTTAAATAATGTAGAGCGTAAGCGTCAGAGTGACAACCTTGACAGTAGTGTTATATCAAAAGTAGCAACCTTAGAGGCAGAAATAGGAGAACAATCAACTATTGTGTCCTCACTTAAAAAAGACATTGCGACTTTAGAAAATCACGCATCTGATACAAACATTAAAATAAATAAATCTCGTCAAAAAATACGTCATGCAGGAGCACACTTAATAGAAGAGCGCGATACATTAAAATTCGAATTAGGTGCCATTGAAGAAAAAATAAAGACTAATATCACTGAGCGTGTAAAGCTTGACGCCGGGTGTGGGCCGCTGGGTTTAATCAAAAACCTAATCAGTGCTACAAAAAAACAGGTGTTGAAAGAAGAGCAAGCCACTCAGGCAACTGTTATCAAAAATGCCATTAATGAATATGAATCTAAGATAAAGCAAACACTCAGAAACGAAAATGTAACTCAAGAGGCTTTAAGCGCATTAGAAGCAACCATGGCTGCTATGGCACATGAGCGTGAAGAGCTTGCAAGTACAGAATGTTACATTGGTGCCAATATAAATATATTTGACGGCCTGGATGAAAAATTAAGTCTAGACACAAGAACACGAAACACGCTTTTAGTGCACAAAGAACAATTGTTAGAGCAACAAGCCTTATTTGAGAAGAAGCTTGAAGCGATCCCCGACTATGAGACCGTTCAACACCTTTTAAGTGAGCTAGCAGAGCTAGAAGCAGAGCTAAAAAACGATGTTGTATTGATCAAACAAAAGCAGCAGCTACTGCAACAAGCCGAAGCAAGAGCTGAAGTATTAAATACTCGCTATTCAAATCTGCTAACAAAACAAAATAAAGACACTTTTGAGCAAAAACGCTCCATTCAAGTAGCTGAACATATTGGTAAACTTAAAAATACCATGAAGTCATTTGCAGATGAGTTAATACGTGAAAATGTAACAGGGCTTGAAAAGCACATTGCGACTAAGTTTTTTGATCTTTCCCGTAAAGCCAACTTAATTACCGGTGTTAAAATTTGCCCAGATTCGTTCAGGCTTACGTTGCTTGATACCAATAATAACCCTATGACGACAAGCCGCTTTTCGGCCGGTGAAAGGCAGTTACTGGCTATCGCTATTTTATGGGGATTAGCAGAAGCATCAGGTAAAGAAATCCCAACCGTTATCGATACACCACTTGGTCGCTTAGATGGAAAACACCGCACTAAGCTTATTAATAACTACTTTCCTAAAGCGTCAAGCCAAGTGATTTTATTATCGACCGATGAAGAAATAACAGGGCAATACTACACGCAATTAAAGCATGCTATTTGCCGTGAATATCACATTAGTTACAACGAGAAAGAACAAACCTCAACCTTTACTGAGGGGTACTTTTAATGAATACCACACTCCATACAATTGACTCGATTAAGCTCTCTGAAAAACAAAAGCAGCAGCTCGTTCGCCTTAAAAGTAAAACAGGCATCGAAAACTGGAACGTACTGTGCCGCTGGGCGCTGTGTATGTCGCTCGCTGAAGATTCAATACCGCCTGTTGAAGAAATCCCCTCAGACAGTAACGTTGAAATGAGCTGGAAGGTGTTTGCAGGCGAATATGCTGATGTATATTTAGCCGTGCTGAGAGAAGCTTATCAAAAACAAAGTACACACCTAGAAGGCGTGCACTTTAGTGATTTTGTTAAGTTGCATTTGAATCGTGGGATTAGTTACTTAATTTCTAAGAAATAAAATTGTCATAACTGATAAACAAACGGGCTATCTTCCTTTCGCAGATATAGCATACGAGTTATACATGACTCTGCTATATCTTCGATTTCCTTCCAATGAAAAAAATTCCTCGGTGCAGTTTTTTTAGTTTCAGATATTACTCTTATATTGCTACCAAAAATGCCTTTCGATTGAACAATCTCATGCAACTTATGCTCTAAAGCTTGTGTTGGTATCCTATATCCACAATATTCAGATTGCATATCTCTTAATAATTCAAAACAAGAAATACTAAAAAATGACAACGAATTCAAATATGGCTGTATACATCCACCATCAAGATAATTGTTTAACTTTTTAGTAAAGCTACCTGACTTATCTAAGTGACTACTCCAACGCCTAACAGGAATATGCTGAGTTTCTCCAATATAGATTACATCATGAGCAAAAATAAAATATACATGTGGTGTAAAATAACCACCTTTAACTATCCCTGAGCCACTCATGATTAATCAAATAAATCTTGATTATGTGCGGTCCAATTTTGTAAATTCCATGACACGATTTGGTTGTATCTATCCATAACTCTTTTGGTATCATCATATTCTACAGTTGTTAAGTTTTGTTTTGTTTTAAGCTCACCTACAGCTAAACAGTATATAAAGCACTCTATAGCCTGTCGCTTGGGATCTATAGCATTTAAACTTTTAAGTACTAACTGATAAAATGGATGCGACTTATTGATTTGTACGATCGTGCCGTAATCAGGGTCAAGCCTAGACTCCCACAAATTAGGTACGGACAAAAAATCTCTGTAGACTATCTTTTTTATTCTAATATCGTTGTTATCATCACAAGGAGTATTAGTGTCAACTTGTATAGATCCATTTGTCTTTATAATTTCATCAGTTCGTCTTTTCGTTTCTGCAGGGTCGTCCTGTTCAATGTATGTATTTGGATCTTCCTCTTCAATATCAATAACACTATCACTAGCAGATGCACCTTCATTATTTTCAGCTCCTTCAAACTTAGAAGAGCAAAGCTTAAATGCTTTATTAGCATACTCTTTTGGTATTCGACACTTAAGACTTAAAGCATCTAAAAATTCATCCGGTAACTCTAGGTTTTGTTTTGATACATCAACGTTTAGAAGCTCATCATGCTCGGTACTGATATCTATTCTTCCACGTAACGTTCTGAGATCTCGGTCTACAATACCTAAATTATCTCCCCAACGAATCAGACGATTATTCCTATAAATGAAAAAACCTGAATTCGGTAGTGAAACATTATATTCTTTAATTAATTCTCTTTCTTCTTTTTTAAAACCTGCATATGTATGCATCTTTTGTTGGGGAAAAACAGTTAAATTCAACTTGATTGGGGCAACATCCTTGGGGGCATTGGGCAAAGATAGCGCTTCATCGCTTAATAGTTTACATGGGGTTTTACAATCATAATCTGACTCTATAAATCTGTCTAAACTTTGAGTTTTAAACATTATATCTTTTGGAGCAACAACAAACTTTTTATCTTTAATTTGTAGAGAAATTGATAAGGGTTCTTGTGTACTCCCATTTAAGTATTCAAAATAAATCACACCCAAACGGTCAAGCAATCTTTTTTTAAGTGTATTAACTGTATCATAGTTATTTATCTCTGAAATATCTATAACAGTGCCATAATCACAATCAATTAGTAACTGCTTTTGCCCATCACTTACAGCGGTTACAAGTACACCATATTCCTCATTATCACGAATTGTTTCCATATCTAATGTCAAACAATCAGAAAAAACACCATTCTTAACACTAAATACTTTTATTCTATCCCCTAAAGAAAGCCCTGCACTTTTTAGTCCCATACCATATTTAGATAGACTATTTTCTTCATAATCGACTACTGAACCAATATCTAAGGCTTTGCGTATTAAATCATTATCCATTCCTCTCCCATTATCAATAATTCTTACTCTTGAAATACTCCCCTTTTCAGTGAGAGTTTTATTTTCATGTACATCAATAATTACCCTAATTTCCCCAGCCCCTGCAGCAACTGAATTATCTATAATATCTTCTATCGCGGCATATGACTTGTAGCCAATGTTAGCCAAACCGACACATAACCGGGCGGCATTAATCTCTCTTGGTTCAAAACTCATTGTTATTCCTTATTATTCTAATACAACTCTTGCACATTGAATTCTAACGAGCTTACCTTCTGATTTAAGGTAAGCATCACCTTTGCCGTTAAGTACTTCTGCACCTTGCTCATCGAGTATTACACGGCTTTCAGTACCATTTTTAACTCGCAGTGCGAGCTGCGCAGGCAGATTAGAACGTAAGTTTGTGCTGATTACATCGCCACTGGGTTTTTGTGTGGCAATAATTAAATGAATACCGGCAGCACGAGCTTTTTGAGCTAAGCGCCTAAGCTCACCTTCAATATCCTTTTTCATGTCTTTATCTGATGTTAAATCGGCGTATTCATCAAGCACCAAAACCCACCAAGGTATACGCTCTTCAGGGGTTACTTTGGCGTTGTAGTCTGGCAAGGAGCGAACACCTTCCGCTTTAAATTGCGTATAGCGTGATTGCATTTCAGCTACAGCTTGAGTTAATAACTCAAGCGCATCTTCATCATCAAAACCAATACGCCCTATTAAATGTGGGTAACGTTCAAAATCGTTGAGCTCAGTCCCTTTAGGGTCGATTAGCATCAACTTTAGTTCACTTGGCGCGTAATGCTCAACCATGCCGTATAAAATAGTATTGAGTGCTTCAGACTTACCGCTACCTGTTGTACCACCAATAAGTAAATGCGGGCAGTTTGAGGATGAGAAATTAAGTTTAATTACATCGCCAAAACGGTCTTCACCTAACGGCACCTCAAGCGCATTTTGTGGTCGCTGCCAGTTTGGCCAAATGTCATTTTGGTCTACAAAGTAACGTTGTTCTTGGCTTTTTGGTACATCAATCGTAATGCAGCCTTTATCTATGCCAAAACCCACATCCTGCTCTTGCTCTAGTTTTAACGCGAGCTTAAGTGATTGCGATTTGGCAAATACGCTTTCAGGCTTGTCACCTAAGTTTAAACCAACTCTAAATAAAATAGAGGCTGGGCCTTCAATATAAGGTTCAACATTATCGGGTTTGAGTAACGTAATGTTATGGCTGTAGTAACAATCGATAATTTGCTGATAGATAGCGCTTAAATCGCCCTCACTCATTTTTTTACGTGCCGCTGTTACTACCATATCTAAGTTGTTTGTATTTGCCTCTTTAACTTCTGTAGGGTTTGTTTGCTCTGCACTTTTACTATTGCTACTAGGTGGTGATATATCGTCTAATGCGGTAATTTTTGTACCTTGCGTTTTTGTAAGCTCAGTTTGCTCGTCAGCTTTGGCGTTTTGTTCAAGTACAACTTTTTGCGTTGTTGCGCTTTTAGTTAAAATATATTGCGCATCAATATGGTGTAATTTAGCAGGAGTTAAATCGGCTAATAAATTCTGCATTGGGGTTTTAACCCAGTGAGATAAATTGCCCGCTGGTAGCTCTACTTTGAGTATGTTGTGCACTTTTAAGAATGATGCTTTTGTAAAGTCGCGATCTTCCACATTTACAAATAAAAAGCCTGCTGGGTAACCTACAAGTTCTGCAAGTTCATAATCGCCTTGTAGCCACTGCGCACTGCGTTGCTCAATGCTATTGAAGTATCCCTCTTTATAAACTTTATAAAGTTTGTACTTATCAATTTGCATTAATACTTGGCGCATGAATAAGCCACGGTATAAATGCCCTGCCAGCGTTTTCTGCCCTAGGAGCGCTTCAAAATATTGCTTTAGTTCTTTGGCTTGCTCAACTCCTTTACTGTGCGTTTGCCGCTTTCCTGTTTTAACTTCAACAGGCAGTAAAATCATTTTCTGGTCTTTAAAACCAACAAATAGAATATCGTCTGAAATGACCCCTTTTTTAAAACCTTGCGCATGACGCGATAAGTCGCTATCAGCCATATTTAACCCTAAGTTACCTGCCACGCGAATAACCTCAGCAATAGAAAGTGGTACCCACGTAATATCAGAGTCTGCAACTAAACAATTTACGTATTTATAGGCACAAATAATGCCTCGCTTTTCTTTTCGTTCGTTGTCATTTGCCGTGACTAGGTTTAACAACCATTCACCATTAAAAGCATTAAACTCCTCGATAATACCGCCATCGTCATTTTCGAGTACTTTGTGGTATAAATCTGTTTGCTTAGTTACGGTTATTGCATCGTAATTAACTGAGTTTGTGTAATTATCGGAATAGTGAATAAGCACCATGTTCTTCTGGTCTTTAAAAAAATCTAACGTTACTTTAGGATCAATTATTGTAGTCCATATTGAGTTTTCGTAGGAGCGCTCTAGTAGCCTTTTAAAGTTTTCAGTAACCACGAGGGCTTGAGATCTAGACCCGCTGTATTCATCATAGTAGTTCTTTGCAGGTTTGATTAGTCCGCTATATTTTGCAATAAGCTTTAACTGTGGAGCACTATCAACATCAATGCCTTTTAGGCCAAAAGATGTGTAATAGCTACCATTTTTGTTTGCTGCTGACTCACCTGGCATTAAGCCATGACATACAACACCGGTTTCTTGTTTTAATATGTCAACATCGGTTGCTTTCACGCGTTCGTTATTTTTAAAGAACGACATGTGTGCATAGTTCTGCTCTTTTTGGCCTTTTTCGTGCTCGAATTTACTGTACGTTAAACGCGTTCTAAGTAAATCAATGATGCTATCGGCCTGCTCGCGAGCAGCGCCTTTGTTTAACTCACAGAGCTCTTTTAAGTCATCATAGCTTGCCATTTCAGCAAATCTGTCAAACCAGGTATAACACTGCGCTTCGTCGTATAAATTCACATGAATATTGGTAACTTTATTTTTTTTGAGTTTGATGTAGTCAATCAGGCCTAAAAATAGCTCTTTATTTTTCTGATTATTGACAGAGTTAATAATTAGTGTTGTTTTACTACCGGCTACAAATAAATGTTTAAAGGCAGTTGTGAACTTGCCTACTTTGTCTTTAACAAGCGTACGTACAAAGTCATAGCTACTTTCTTGTTGTGGAACAAGTTTTGACCAGAATACATTCTCTTTTTCGGCGTGGTTATACGAAAAATCATGCGTAGGGTCGTACACGAATGGTAAAAGTCCTTGGGCAGTTAAGCGCTGAATAGTAACTGGCGGTAATTTTTTAAAGCTGCCTGTTGCCTCTTTATCTTTACTTAATACGTCTGCCAAGTTGCAATTATAAGCAAGCACTAGTGGATGATATGGCGTAATATATGTTTGCTCATCAAAATCTGCAAAGCCAATATTCACAAGTAACTTATGCTGATCTAAAAGTGGCGCATCATAGGGTATTTCATCAATAGTGATTTGATAGATTTCAACAATTTGTAAGGCAAGCGCTCTAATTTTCACACCCCAGCCTGATAAACTTAACAACGATTTTTTATGTGTTAAATAATCAAATAAATCCCGGTAAGCAAAGTATAAATCAGCATAATGTGATTCTAAGTCTTGTAGTTTAATATCATGGCCATTCGTAAGCTTAGCTAAAGTTAAGCTATCCAATAACTCCGCTTCATTTTGCAATAGCGTTAGCCGCTTAGCTTTAGGTGCGACTTCTTTCCCGTCAATAAGTACTTTATTTTTACTACGGTTGAATTGCCCGAAGTATTCATCATTAAATAAATGATTAAAGCGCCCTTGGTCTAACAATAAAGGCAATGACAAAGTATCGGTAGATACTTCACCTTCAACATTAAATGTTAATTGGCTAATCGAGCCTTGTACGATAAAGCTTATTTCATCCGATTCAGTTGCTAGCTTTTTAAAATCAACAATACCTACAGCATCCGAATCAAACACTTGATTATTTTCTGACAGAATACTGGTATTTGTTAAATTACTTATTTGTAATGACTGCTCATCAGTTTGCAACGTTAACCATTGTTTTACAGGATCAACTAAGTATATGTGCTTAAATCCGTCTATGTGAAAATCATTTCCACTAATTACTAACACTTTGAAATTATGAGTTTCTTTTGGTTTTTCGGTTTTTACACGAAAGTTAAAGTAGCGAGCTTTCCCGTCGAAACTACTTGTAAGAACAGCTCTACTTCTTATTCCGCCTAGGTTTTTAATCGTTAAATCAATATTTGGAAGTTCTTTATTTTGTTGTACTTTACAAGAACTATCTTTTAACTTTTGATTTATAAAACAAAGCTCTAATTCAAATATATGCTGTTCTGGCTCTAATATTAATATTAGGTGTTGTTCTCTGATTCCAGCCCCTTTTTCTGACTTTGCTCTGGCGAGTAGCTCAATGTAAGGAGCTTTAACACTTTCCAGCTCTAGCAGATTAGTTCGGTTTTTTTGTTGCTCGGTGAAACATTCACCAATATCTAGGCTTTCTTTGTATTTTTCTATATTACCTTCAGGGAAGTGCTCTTTTATAAATTTTTCGCCAAAATCTAAAGCAGCAAGTTTGTCATGTAGTTCGTTAGGAAAATGATGAGTAATAAAATCAAGTTTTTCGCTCAGTGCTTTATTTTCTTTCAACCTATCTGTAATACTTTCTTTCTGATCCCAACCTTCCTTAGTGAGCTGATCATCTTTGAGTAATCCAATTTCTGGAAATTGTAAGTCACCATCTGCAATTGCATAGTAAAGTTTTTCAAAGCCAAACATAGTGGCCTCGTCCTCAACTATTTCATCAAAATGATAATCAAGTAAACACTCAGAAACTCTCGCTTTTTCGTTAGTTTGATCTATTTCTTTATGTAGCAATAGTTTGATGTTCTTTGGATCCCAAACAACGCCAGGCTGAGCAACATCTTCGGTCGAGTTTTTTAACGTATCGAGCATAGAATTATGGATGATTAATAAAGCAGTGCCTTTTGCTTCCCCCTCCATAGCTGATACAACATCACGTAAATGGGCAATATAATTCTCTGTAAAGTTTTCACCTTCATATACTGGAATTAATTCAACATTGCCGTACTGTACTGTCTTTAACTCAATGCCTTTTATAACCACACTCTTATCTGTAATTTTCATGAAGGCTTGATATAGTGCAAAACCCTTATCACTATCAGGACTTGTGAACTGATAACGAAAACCAACTTTTAATTCTTCAGCTGCCCAAATATTAAAGTGATAAACCAAAAAATCTTCAAACTGTTTTTCTAACATATACTGCATCTCCGCTATCACTCATTCGTTCCACGTTACCCATTCGCTCATAAAAACCGATTAATGATTGCTGGCTTTGTTTATCAAAATAAACACCTCTCGCTTCAAACTCTTTAATTATTTCGTGAAAACGTAATCTTTCTCGCTCCCCAATAGCAAGGTTTGTCAGTAGAACTATGTAATCTTGGTTAAACGTAAGCACTTGTCCCGCGCGTCCTCGGCGCTGAATAAATGGGTCAAGAATGTTACCCAACGTTCCTTTAACTACGGTGTCGTTATATTCAGTTAAGCGTCCTTTTTTATTATCGAACTGAGCATGTGATAAGCTAAGTAACTGGTTTAATACTTCTTTTTTATCGCTAGAATCTAACCATCTTTGCTCAATGTTGTACCATTTTCGTTGCATTCGATCTTCTACAAAATTATGACCAAATTGATTCAGCTTAGTAACGTCAATTTCGCTAATAGATTCAAATAGCTGCCAAAGGGGTTTAACTTCCCCTTTTACTTGTATAGCCTCATTCATAAACAAGTATGGAAATAGGTACTCTAGATATTCATGAAGCTGGCTATAACCAAAATTTTTGACTTGTGAACGTTCGTCGCTTGCCTTTTCATTATCAACAATGAAAAAGCAGGGCTTGCTTGTCGGTGCACCGCTAGCCCAGTTTTTAATATTCAGCGCCATTTGCGAAATATATAAAAATCCATATAGGCGAATAACAGAATTAAAGTTACTGAGTAAGTAGTGAGGTCTTTTATTTAAAAAGTCTAAGTCCTTTTTAAACAGTTCACTTAAAAATGGTAAATAGGCTGGTTCTGTCTTCTGGGATGCTTTTGTTTTACCTGATACATAAAAACTATCAAATTCAGATTTTATTTCTCTTTCTATAAAATTCAAGTCATTGATTGAAGAGCTTTCTAGCCTTAAACCATTTAATAGACCAACATACATGTCTCCTAACTTTCTGCTATTTGTGTCTACTTCATTTTTAAGCGCTTTAAAAATGAGAAGCTCTGGCGATATTTCAAAAAAATTTTCTTTTTCAAAATACATTTTTTCTAGCACATACCAAAATTCCGATTCATCTAATTTTGTTGAAAACCTCTGCTTACATAACTTTTTAAAATCATCCACATTTCCGGTAATTAGTGACTTACCATATAGAATATGTACGAAATACCCCAACACTGTATCCCAACAAAATTTATAGTGTTTATCTTTTGTTCTTAAAGGTAAAAATGTATTAAATGCATTATTGTTTGGTGACGTTAAAGTTTCTTTTATCATTTTATAGTCCACTCACTTCAAACTCTTCGTTATCAACATTTTTGATAGTGAAGTGTTTACTTTCTTTAATAATATGTAACGTTGCAACTTTATTTGCCACTTGTGCAATTTCATCTATCAATTCATCTAAGAGTACAACTGTATTTTTATCGTGTTTATTAGGACGGTAACCATCAGAAATTCTTTCCATTAAGTGTAATAAATTAATGTTTACTGGGATTGCTAATGAGTGTTCTTGAACATTAATAAAAGCTGTGAAACTTGCAGAAGACTTTGGTGAAAAGTTTGAAATACTCTTTATATCAGCCTTAACATCCAACTTTGAAACTAACTGAAAGCCGTTTAGCTCAGATATTAAATAATGATTTTTATCTAAATTTGGCGCATTGCGGTTATTGTATTTTCGTATAGCGCTGCGGATTGTATTGTTATAAAATAATTTAATCTGTTTTTTATGTTCTAAGCTACCATTGAAGTCTCTGTGCAACTGATAGACTGTAACGTATTGCTCAATTAGAGTTTCATTGAAGTCATGCTCGAATTTACTATGATAATTATTAGAAAATTCATATCCTTTAATAATATAGAATAAACGCAAGTAAGATAGACTGCTTTCTAGCGACTCAACCCCTAATATTTTTAAACACTCTTTAAACTCAGAAAACTCTTGATCTGGAAGATGTAGATCATTTGCTAGTATAAACCGATCAATTTTTTTTGTTCTTAAATGCGCAGGATCAAATTCAATTACTTTATTTGCCAACTCATTATCGCCACCTGAAAAAATATTATCGAAGAGGTAACCAGGCCCAGCTAAGAGCATAAAAACAAAATCGAGCAATGCACGAGCAGTTAAGAATTGATCACGAATTAGGCGGGCTTTAAAAAGTAACACTATTATATTTTTTTGTACTTCTGGGATACATAAAATCTCATAGTTAGCTTGGAGCCTTTTACTCGCTTGGCTGGTTTGCTCTAGTTTTTCTTTATCAAAAATCTGGCGAATAATATTGTCATCATTTGCTGTCAGTTTTTGTAATAGTTTTTGCGCAAACTCAGAAGTATATCCCCCTTCACCGATAAAGAATTTAGGGTAATCTTCAAAATTTATAAAAGTTACATCTTCGGTTGAAATATTGTTTGAGAGGTAATTTTTTATTACATCTTTGAACTTTTCGTTTGAGCCCTCTTCAGCATAATTTCCTAGCATACCGGTGTTAATACCAACGATCAGTGGCATGGTGCCAGACTCAAATTCGTCAAACACTTTATCTAAAGTTTGAATTGCATTCTCACGGGGATCGAAGCTGTGTGTTGCATCTAAGTGGAAGTGAGCTCGATTACTAAAACGCTTCTTACAATCAGTCAGTATTTCTGATTTACCATCACCACTACTACCACACAAAAACAAAACTTCAGGTTTATTGGATGAAAAACTAGAAATTTTCTTCTCCACATCAATAGCTATTGGCATCTTGATGTACAAATATTCCTTTACATCATCAAGTTGGTTTTTATTTTTACTGTCTCGCTCTGTAGACACAGCATAGGGTGATGACTTGGATAAAACGCTGAGGGCTTCTTTTAAGCGCATAAACTAGATTCCATTAATAACGGCTTAAACTAACCGCTCCTGGTTGATTTTTATACTTAGTGTCTATTCCCGACTTACCACTCCACTACCACCACACGGCGTTATTCAGGCAAGTAACTTTCATATTGGTTGAAGTTAAACCTAAAAATATCTCTTCAAAATCCGCTCCAAGATTAATAGTCATATTAAGATATTTTTTCCTCGACTAGCTCAGTAGACGGCATTGAATTTCAATCTGCTGAAACGGCGTAAGGTGATGATTTGGACATCACGCTTAAAGCGGTACGAAGATTCAAAAATGTTCACCATGCTGTGAGACTGACAAATGAAGCGGATAACAACGAAACACCGACATTTACCATCAAAAAATTGGAACCGATAATATCAAGGTTATGTTATTAAAACAGTTGTTTATTCCTTGTTTAGCCATTAAGTTCACGTTTTTATCTGATATTTTGCTTAACTTGCTTTGGTGTTGAAATCACCGCGCGTACCATTTCGCGGTTTAAAAACCGCTCTTACGGGTGTGTTGAATACAGTGAATGCTTTGATTATGGCGCGTGGTTTTTCGCAGCATAAATGCTGCTCCTACTGGTGTGTTGAATACGGTGATTGCTTTGATTATGGTACGTGGGTTTTCGTAGCATAAATGCTGCCCCTACGAGGGTTTGTGCGCGTTTGAGGCCATTAGTACCTGACTAGTTAATTCTATATTTTAGAACATATCATCATATATTTGGCGTTATTATTTCACTTAATAACACGATAAACTGGCTTTATTGAATAGCGATACCCAATAACTTTGTCGTTTCGCCCGATGTGGGCGGTTAAGGAGTTACATTATGATTACAGTGAGAAAAGCCAGTAACCGCGGTCGTGGCGACTATGGCTGGCTTAATACCCGTTACTCTTTTTCGTTTGCGAATTATTACGACCCGCGCCATATGGGCGTGTCGTCGCTGCGAGTGATTAATGATGATGTGATTGCGCCCGGTGCAGGGTTTGATACCCATGGCCATCGCGACATGGAAATTATTACTTATGTTACCTCTGGCACCATTGCTCATAAAGACAGCATGGGCAATGTGACTGAACTGCCAGCTGGCGAGTTTCAGTTAATGTCGGCAGGCAGTGGTATTCGCCACAGTGAGTATAATGCCTCAGAAACGGAGGGCTTAACCTTACTGCAAATTTGGATTGAGCCGAATAAATTTGGTGGCCAGCCAGGTTATCAGCAAAAGGCGTTTGGCCGTCGCCAAGGCTTACATGCGGTGATCACGCCTGATGGCAGTGATGACACCTTAAAAATAAAACAAGATGCGCGTTTGTTGCATTTGTTACTTGAGCCACAATCTGAAGATACCTTACAGCTACCGGCTGATCGCGTGGTGTATGTACAGCTATTGTCTGGTTTGCTCATGGTGAACGATGAGCCCCTTAGTCCCGGCGATGGTGCGCGGCTTGATAATGTAACCAATATTCGTTTTAGCAGTGGCAACAAACAAGCCGTTGAGGCTTTGGTGTTTGACTTGCCCGCCTAGGCCAAGTTTTAAACATAAGGCTACGAGGGGTAAGTTAGTTACCCCTTTCAGGCTGAAAATTTTAGTCTTTTTGCCTCATTTCGCGATTCAAAACAAGACATCTCAAGCGCTTAACAGTAACATTGCCTCAGTTGTTTTCAAGCGGCCAGCCTTTCAGGGCTGACCGCTTGTTTGTGTTACTACCATGGACTTGGCCCTTGAATAATTCGTCTGTATTGCTGCCCCCCTTCTCTTTTGATAGCCATTGGTATGGCGGTTTTTTTGGCAACAAAATCACCCGTTTGGTGTTTTGTGATAAAGGGTTAACTATTCAGGATAAGCTGATCCCTTGGGCGCAGATCACCGCGCCGTTAAGCCTGATTAACGGCACGCTGTTTGATACTTTATGTATTGAGCAAGGCGATGATACGTTATATATCCCTTGGTTAGCTAAACGTGCGTTTAGTCAGGTTTTTCGCCAAGGTGTGCAGCATTGGGCCAATTATCACCGCGACCATTTAATCAATCACGGCAAAGCCTTTGTCGCTTTAATCAAACAAGGTTATTTACGCCGCCATGAAACCCTTGCAGCCATTAGCCAAGCACAGGGTGTTTTAGCGCCTCTTGCGCAGCCTGATCGCGATGATCCCAATCAACCTATTCGCCATTTTGTAATGCTGCCAGCGTTACTCGATGAGGCAGGCAATAATGCCCTTAAGCTATTACAAGTATTGGCAGGCTGGGATGAAGCTGAGTTAGCTAAGCATCAGCAAACCTTCATTAGCCAACAAAAAGCGTTGTATCGTCATTACTTTAATACCGTAGAAAGCAACCCGCTAACGCCGCTACAACAAGATGCCTGTGTGATTAACGAGCGCAGCAATTTGGTATTAGCGGGCGCTGGCACCGGTAAAACCAGCACTATGGTGGGCCGCGCTGGCTATTTAATTACCAGTGGGCAAGCGCAAGGTGAGCAAATTTTACTGTTGGCGTTTGGCCGCAAAGCCGCCGATGAAATGGATCAACGTTTAGCGCTGTGTTTGCCTGAGCAAATCATTAAGTGCAGTACCTTTCACTCTCTGGGGCTGGCGATCATTGCGCAAGTAGAGGGTGAGAAACCCACATTATCGCCGTTTGTGGAAGACAGCGCGGCGAAACAAGCTTGGCTAGTAGAGCAATTTGAGCGCTTGTTAGCGCAAGACAGTTATCGCGAGCAGGTGTGTGATTATTTTGCCGAGCACAGTGTGCCTTGGATTACGCCGTTTGATTTTGACCAAGCGGGTGACTATTTGAGCTTTATGCAAAAGCAGGGCATTAAAAGCTTAAAAGGTGAAACCATTGTTGGCCAAAGTGATTTACTGATTGCCAATTGGTTGTTTCAACAAGGGGTGGAATACGAGTATCAAGCCAGCCCAAACACCGGTCAGCAAGCCTTGATGTCGCCCGCGCGCATTTATTTACCCGAGCATCAAATTACCTTGATCAATTGGTTGTTGGATGAGCATGACTCTCCACCTGAGTATCTTGATAAACGCGAATATCTAAATGATAAGCAGCGAATTAGCCAACAAACCTTTAAGTTGATTTCTCATTATTGCTGCGATCTGCAAAAAGAGAACTTTTTTGATAACTTGTCGCAACAGCTCACCGCCCAAGGGGTCATTTTCAAGCCATTATCACAGCAGGCTTTATTTGAGCATTACACCCATGTTGGTCTGATTGATAATTTGGCTGAGCAGTTAAGCCAAATGCTGAGTATTTATAAAGCCTGCTGGCTGGAACAGTCACAATTAAACGTGCGCTTGGCGGGCCATGATCATCAAGAGCAAGTGCGCGCTGCAGTAAACCTGTTGCAGCCTCTATTAATGGCCTATCAAAGCTATTTGGCGAGCCGCAATGAGATTGATTTTGATGACATGATTGGCCGCGCCATTAATTATGTCAATGACGGCCGCTTTGTGTCGCCGTGGCAACATATTTTAGTGGATGAGTTTCAAGATATCTCCGAGCCGCGGGCGCGGTTGTTAAAGGCGCTGCGCGATCTTCACCCGCAAGGCTCACTGTTTTGTGTTGGCGATGATTGGCAGGCCATATATCGCTTTACTGGCGCAGACGTGAATTTAACCACGCGTTTTGCCAATTATTTTGGCGACAGCGCGATCACCTCGCTGGATAAAACCTTTCGTTTTAATAACAGCATTGCGCAGGTGAGTAGCGATTTTGTTTGTCAAAATCCTGCGCAAATTAAGAAGCAATTAGTGACTCACGCCTTAGTAAATGAGCCGGCCATTTCCCTGCGCAGCGCAAGCCCAAGTGCATTACATGATGTGCTTGAGCAAATTCAGCAGCAAACACAGCATAAAGCCAATACCAGCGTACTTATTTTGGCGCGCTACCATCACTTATTACCTCAAGCTGGTGCGCTAGAGCAGCTTAAGCGCAGTTTTGCCCCTTTGGTTATTCGAGCCATGAGTATTCATGCCAGTAAGGGGATGGAAGCTGACTATGTCATTGTGGTGGGTTTAGAGCAGGGCTCGGCGGGTTTTCCGGCCACTAAGAGCACGCCGATATTATTAGATGCTATGTTGCCAAAAGCGGAAGCTTTTAATGATGCCGAAGAGCGTCGTTTGTTTTATGTGGCTCTCACGCGCGCTAAGCATAAGGTGTTTTTGCTGGCGAATATGCAGCGCCCTAGCCCCTTTGTGATTGAGTTGTTAGAGCAAGATTACGAGGTGTACACTGAGCAGCTGAGTACTACACCCGCTGCGCCAATTGCGATGCAAGCCCACCATTGCCCTGCTTGTGGTACGGGGGTGTTGCAAGCTAAACAAGGGCCATTTGGTGAGTTTTTTGGTTGTAGCCATTTTCCATTTTGCAGCCACAGCCAAAAGAGCTTAGAGATGTCTTAGGCAACCCGAATCTTGGATGAGCGAAATCGTATGTTTTGCGGCAAAAACGCTGTAAATATGTCCTTATACGCTTTGCGTTTTCATCCTTGAAAACGAAATTTTGCCGTAAAAAAAACTTTATCTTGGCTGCAATAAGCGTAAACAGGGCTAGTTTGATTAGCCCTGCTTCATTAAAAACTCCATCACTTGGTCCATGTCTAGTTCAAAATCATCGGGTCGCACGCCTTTGATAATGAAGTCATCTTCTTCACTTAGGTCCATTGGTTTGGATGGCTTGTAGTCATGCTGCTGCATATTGAAGAATGGCCTGACCTTTGGGCAAATAGGATCGTTGGGGTTACTGCTTTCAACAATCGCGAGCTGATTCGAGTTCAGCTCGACTAAGGTGCCAACAGGATACACCCCCATACATTTGATAAAGCTATCGACAAGTTCAACGTCAAGGTGTTCGTCTTTGGCCATGTGGCGCAAAATATTAAATGCTTTGATGTGGGCGAAACCGTCTTTGTAAACTCGATTTGCGGTTAGCGCATCGAATATATCGCAAATGGCGATCATTCTGCCGTATTTAGAAATATTATTGCCGCGCACTCTATACGGGTAACCGGTGCCGTTAAGCTTTTCATGGTGCAATGCCGCCACTTCTAAACTGAGCTTACTAATGTTTGGCGTGCGCTCTATCACGTGGATTGAGTGATTAACGTGGGTTTTCATGATGGTGAATTCGTTTTCGGTGAGCTTGCCCGGCTTATTTAAAATAGCATCGGGCACCATGATTTTACCTACGTCGTGTAAAAAAGCGCCTATGGCCAATTGGTGAATAATTTTTCGCTCTAATTTTAAGAATTTAGCGAAGATAGCAATTAACACTGACACTGAAACCGAATGCTCTAATAGGTACTGATCTTTTTTACGAATATTAATCACACTGGCAAGGGCGTCTGAGTTTTGAAAAATTTCATCAATAACTTCGTTGGTGGCTTCAATTACCGGCGCTAAATCTAATTCTCGGCCACTTTGCGCATCATGAAATATTTTTTTTTGTAGCTGTTTCGATTCTTTAAAAATATTGGTTGCGCGGGTCATGCGCTGAATAAAGCCTGCCTTCAGTTTTACGCCGCTGTTAGGCGCCTCTGGCTCGGTGGAGTCTTCATCCTCTGGCGCTTTAGGATAACGTGTTTTACTGGTATCGATCATCACACTAACCACACCTTTACTGTGCAAGGTGGCGACAGTTTGCGGCGTTTCGACATAACAGGCATGAGTGATCTTATAATTCTTGGCTTGCTCGATTATGTCGACTATATAATGACCGATTGCTAGTTCGGATAGTTTTTTTTCAACGAGCATGATTCACTCCAAATTAAAGACATGCAATGCGAGCTTAATGGTGGCTGCTATTAGCTTTATTATGGCGTTTTTTTAGCGGGTTGTATGAGGATATTTACGGTTTTTACTAACTTGTTTTAATTAACTTGTTTTAACTAACTTGGCTCATCAGGAAGGTTTGTTGTTGTAAACGGCATACTCGGTCGTTCATTACCTTGATCACGTCAAACTGCTGCAATGCTTTTTGTTGGCTGAACACGTGTTTAGGATCCACCAGCATACATAAACTGACTTGTGAATTTGACTCTAACACTAAATAACGGGCGCGTTGCTGTGCAAAACATGCTAGCTCAATCAACTCGCCCTGCTCTGGCCGATAAAATTGTGTTTGGACTTTAAAAAACCAGCTTTGCGGCATCATCGGTTTATGAAAACGGAGTGCCGTGATCGCATTTAATATCCAATGCACTTTTACCGCACTGGGTAGATCATGATCAGAAAGCTGCTCTAACAATTGGTAATATATCGCCGCATCATCAACGGTAAATGGCATCACTGATTTAGGAAATGCCACCATCTTTTTACGGTTCAAATAGGGTTGAAAAACCAACTCATCGCCCAACTCTAAACAGAGTTGTGACTGAGTTTTATCAAATTTCCATAACCAATTATCATCGGGCTTTAAAATCATAATCTACTCGTTAGTTATTTAACGGCTATAGCTATAAAATAAATATGATTATAAATCAAGTATAATGTTTAAAAACCAGTGAATAGCACTAGTAATTTTCAACAATGTTCTTAATTAAACCTGGACCATGATAAATAAAACCAGAATAAACTTGCACTAATTTAGCACCTGCTTGCATTTTTTCTTTCGCCGCAATAACCGAATCAATTCCGCCGACACCAATAATTGGCATTGCCCCGTTTAATTCTTTATTGAGCATACGGATCACTTCCGTGCTTAATGTTTGCACAGGGCGACCACTTAATCCCCCCGCTTCACCTGCATGAGGCATGCCTTTAACCATGCCACGCTCTAGCGTGGTATTGGTAGCAATAACCCCATCAATTTGGTGGCGGATAAAGCAATCTGATATTTGAACTATTTCTTCAACGCTTAAATCAGGTGCAATTTTAACCGTGAGTGGAACATATTTATTATACTTTTCGGCTAATTTAAGTTGACGATCTTTTAGATCTTTTAATAGATCATCTAACGCTTCTCCATATTGCAGCGTTCTTAATCCTGGGGTATTGGGTGAAGAAATATTAACCGCTATATATGAAGCGTGATCATATACTTTGTCCATGCAAATTAAATAATCGTCTTTACCTTGTTCAACCGGTGTATCAAAGTTTTTACCAATGTTAATACCAATAACGCCTTGGTATTTTGCCGCTTTAACATTTTGCACTAATTGATCAACGCCGTGGTTATTAAACCCCATGCGATTAATAATGCCTTCGGCTTCTTTTATTCTGAATAAACGCGGTTTAGGGTTGCCGTCTTGCGCTCGTGGTGTAACGGTGCCCACTTCCACAAAACCAAATCCCATGGCAGCGAAGGCGTCAATACATTCACCATTTTTGTCTAAACCAGCCGCCAACCCTACTGGGTTATCAAAAGTGATCCCCATTACTTCCACTGGACGCTTTCTTAAGTTTTGACGATAAACCATTTCGAGTGGTGTATTTTGAGTTCTTTTAAAATTATTTATCGCAAGATCATGGGCTTTTTCAGCATCTAATTTGAAGAAAGCCTCTCTGGCAAGACGGTATAACATGTTGACCTCAATATATTTGTTAAACAAACTTGTGCACTTAGCATGTTGCTATACCACGCAGCGGGTATTCACATTTGTTTCGCACACAATAAAGGGGCATAAGCCCCTTTATGTTCCCTTTTTAAGTTTGCTAGGCGCTCTCTATACCTAAGTCTAACCCTTTATTCTTGTTCCGTATTGGCAAGACAATTTAGGTTAAGCAGATTAAGTTCTCGCAGTGCTACCGAGAACTTGGCAAATTCATGGGTTGAGCTAGTTTTGAAATCCGCTAGCATGTGATACCAGCGCGCCAGTAACCCTTCATGTCTTTGCAACCAAGCGTCGAGTATGTTACCGCAGAAATCAGTTTCATGACAGGCAGATAATACCGCAGAAGCGAGGGATCTTTGTTGCCAATCAAGTTCTTCGCGAAATGATGCCCGTGCCAGTGCTTGCCAATGATTATCGACAACCAAGCCGTTAATTTGTGCCAAGAACCAATGCAGCTCTAGTTTCGCCCCGAGACTGAAGTAAATTTCCGCACACACCATCACGGTGCGCTGATGTTGCTCAGAAATTTGCGCTAAATCTAATGCTGAGAATAGTAGTTTTTGCTGACACATTAGCTGGGCTAATTTTTTTGGTACGCCTTGCTCAATCAGCGCATCACTTTGCTCATTAAGGGTGGCCACTTCGTCTTCTACTAACACATTAAGTAAGTTTTCTTGCAGCTGCTCATATGCCGGTTTGTAAAACTCAATATTCTCTGCGATGGTCCAATTACGATTGCGTAACCGCAAAAACCAACGAGTAGCACGGCGAATAGTACGACGCGTTTCACTCATCATGGCGACTTGGGTGGCTGCGGGTACCTTGTTATCAAGGGCTTCAATTTCACGCCAAATGGGATTAAGTGAGAAAATTTCTCGCGCCATCACATAGCATTTAGCAATTTCAGCATCAGAGGCGCCGGTTTCATCTTTCAGCCGTGAAACAAAGTTAAGACCCATGTCGTTAACAATTTGATTGGCTATTTGGGTGGCAATGATTTCACTGCGCAGTGGATGGTTACCCATTTGAGCAGCGTATTTTTGTTGTAATACTTGCGGGAATGCCGACACTAAGCTGTTTGCTAAATAGCCGTCATCGGTAATTTCAGGGCAGTTTAGGCTGTCTTTGAGCACCATTTTGCCATAGGCCAATAACACTGAAAGCTCTGGCCGTGTCAAACCTTGGTCATGGGCCAAACGCTCTGAAAGCTCGTCTTCGTTGGGCAAGTATTCTAGTGCTCGGTCGAGTTTTTTCTCTTTTTCCAAACTATGGATAAAGCGAATTTGTTCTTTTAAACTTTCTGCGCCAAGGCTTTGGGTGACAGAAATTGACTGTGCTTGACGATAGGCATTTTGCAACACAATTTGGCTGACATTAGCTGTCATATCAACCAACAATTTATTGCGCTGTTTTAAGGTTAACTCGCCATCACTGACCAGCCCGTTGAGGAGAATTTTAATATTTACTTCATTATCTGAACAATCTACCCCTCCCACGTTGTCGATAAAGTCGGTATCAATGCGGCCACCCTTAGTGGCAAACTCAATACGGCCCAGTTGGGTACAACCTAGGTTACCCCCCTCACCCACAACCTTAGCGTTAAGTTCACTGCCATTGATGCGCACGGCGTCATTGGCACGATCCCCCACTTGGGCGTCGGACTCTTTTTCTGATTTGATGTAGGTGCCGATGCCGCCATTCCACAATAGATCCACGGGCATTTTTATTAACTCGCGGATCAACTCATTGGGCGCCATGGCACGTTGAGTCGTGCCTAGCATGGCTTTAATTTCAGGCGTTAAAGTAATGGACTTAGCACTGCGCAAAAAGATGCCGCCGCCTTTGGATATGAGCTTGTTGTTATAGTCAGACCAACTGGATCCGGCAAGCTCAAACAACCGCTTACGCTCATCCCACGTGCGCGCCGCATCTGGCTCGGGATCGATAAAGATATGCATGTGGTTAAACGCGGCTTGTAACTTAATGTGTTTCGACAATAGCATGCCGTTACCAAACACATCCCCTGCCATGTCGCCAATACCGACACAAGTAAAGTCAGTGGTTTGGCAGTCAATATCCATTTCTTTAAAGTGGCGCTTAACAGACTCCCACGCACCTTTAGCGGTGATGCCCATTTTTTTATGGTCGTAGCCTTGGCTGCCGCCTGAAGCAAACGCGTCACCCAGCCAGAAGTTGTATTCGGCGCTAATTTCGTTGGCAATATCAGAGAAGGTAGCGGTGCCTTTATCGGCTGCAACCACCAAGTAAGGGTCGTCTTCATCAAGTCGCACCACTGCAGGAGGAGGCACAATCTCGCCGTTAATAATGTTATCGGTGATGTCCAGTAACGCACGAATAAAGATGCGATAACAACGTTGCCCTTCAGCAAAAATAGCACTGCGATCGCCGTCAACAGGTAGCTTTTTACAGACAAAACCGCCCTTGGCACCCACGGGAACAATCACGGTATTTTTAACTTGTTGCGCTTTCACTAAGCCCAGAACTTCGGTGCGGAAGTCTTCTCGGCGATCAGACCAGCGCAAACCGCCTCGCGCGACTTTACCGCCGCGAAGGTGGACCCCTTCGACATCTGGCGAATATACAAAGATTTCAAATACCGGACGTGGCCGTGGCATGTCGGTAATTTCATTTGGCTTGATCTTCATCGATAGATAAGACTTGGCTTTGCGCTTACCATCGGTTTGGTAGTAGTTGGTGCGCACCGTGGCTTGGATCATTTCTAGGAAGTGTCTAATGATCCGATCGTCATCTAAATTAACCACGTCGTCTAATTGCGCCATAATGGTTTCAATTAGCTTTTCTTGGTTGACGGACTTTTTCTGCTTGGGATTAAACTTAGCGTCAAATAGCGCGACAATTAAGCGCGATAACTCAGGATAACGATTAAGTGCGGCTTCAATGTAATTTTGGCTAAAAGTAGTACCCGTTTGGCGCATGTATTTGGCGTAAGCACGCAATACCACGGTTTGTCTGCCGGTTAAGTCGGCCCCCAGCACTAAGCGGTTAAAACCATCATCTTCCAGCTCACCTGACCAAACTTGGGCAAATGCATTTTGAAAGTCTTGCTGGCGGGTGTCCATGTTCAACGAGCCTAAGCCCGCATAAGTCATGGAGAAGTCTAAGATCCAGCCAACCGAGCCATCGCTAATTTTAACAGCATATGGCGTTTCACCAATTACCCTCAGTCCCATGTTTTCAAGCATCGGCAATACATCGGATAAATGAATGGGGTTGTTTTTATGAAACAGTTTAAGTTTGACATTCAGCGAGTCGGAATGCTCCTCTTGTGCGCGGTAAAACTGCATGCCAAGGGGATTATCCTCATTTAGCGCTTCAAGGGCTTGAATATCAGCAAGGGCGCTGCCGGCCAACATGTCGGCTTTGTATGCTCTTGGGAAGCCTTGAATGTATCGACCCGCAAGGGTGTTACCTTTGGCTTCACCAAAATGGGTAAATAAAGCGGATTGAACTTTGTCATCCCATGAGCGAGCCGCTTCAATGAGGTTGTTTTCAATTTCTTTCACGTCTACCTGCATTTCACTATTACTCACGCGTACGAGGTATTGCGTTCGGGCTAAAACACCCTCGGTAAAATAGGTATTAAATTCGACTTCACTGTCGGTTTTAAAATAGCGCGCCAGAATTTCTTGGGTTTTGATCCTTAGCGCCGTATTAAATCGGTCTTTGGTGACAAATACCAGACACGACATGTAGCGACCAAAAGCGTCTTTACGAATAAACAGCCGGGTCATGTCACGCTCTTGCATTTGTAGCACGCCCGTACCCGTTGTGAGCAGCTCCGATTCTTTGGCTTGCAGTAATTCGTCACGCGGATAGGTTTCAAGCACATTAACCAGGGCTTTATAAGCATGAGAGCCTTTGATTAGCCCTGATTTAACCATGATGTTTTCGACTTTATGGCGCACCATAGGTATTTGTGTCGCACTGCTGTTATACAACGACGACGCATACAGGCCAATAAAACGGTGCTCGCCAATCACCCGGCCTTGTTTATTAAATTGCTTGATACCGATATGGTCTATGTATGCTGGGCGATGCACGCGGCTTTTTACATTGGTTTTAGTTAAGATCAGCAGCTCTTCACTAGCCGCTTCTTCTTGTGCTGTTTTCGGCAATTGCGATAACAAGTGAATTTCTTGACCTTGACCTTTTTGCATTAAGCCTAAGCTGGTGTCCATTTTGGGGTTAATTTTATAATCCCCTTTGACCGCTTCAATAGCGTATTCACGATAGCCCATCATGGTTAAATTGTGCTCGGCTAACCAAGCTAAAAATGATAGCACTTGCGCTTTATGCTCAGGATCACCATGGTACGACGACTCTTTTAACTGCTTGATCACTTTATCAAGCTGCTGGCTCATCGGTTGCCAATCTTGTACTACAAGCTCGACGTCGCGCAGTACCGCTTGTAGGTCTTCAGCTAAACGAGATAAACAGCTGTTATCCGATTGACGATCTATCTCAATTAGAAAAACAGTCTCAAGTTTTAAGCCAGCGGGATCGCGTAAGTTACTGCTATCTACAATGCTTTCGATCTGCTGATCTTTATCTCGGATCAGCCCCATCGGTTGATGTAGCACTAAGTGTGAAGTGATGTTTTGTCGCTTTAGCGTCATCTGCACCGAGTCGACTAAAAAAGGCATATCATCGACGATGATTTCAATAATGCTGTGTGCTGATTGCCAACCGTGCTTTTCTAAAGACGGGTTATATACTTTAATGTAAGGCTCACTGCCCTGCCTTTGGTTGAGAGAGTTCCACAGACCGATAGCAGCGCCGTACATGTCGCTGTCATTTCGTTCGACTAAATCATGCTCTGCAATGTGTTGGTAAAGATGTAAAACAAACTCTTGCGCCAGCTTGGCTTTTGCCGCTGGTAGTTTATTTTTAACTAGATTAAGGACATTTTGCAGAATAACAGAGCTGGGTGATTCGGGTTTTACCATAATAAACCTCTAAGATATGAATATAGTCAGACACTTACTCATGAATAATAGCCAAACTAATATTACTTCATAGGGTTTTGTGGTGAATTTGTTTGAAAACGGTTAAGAATCGTTTTGATTTGTTAAGTTAAGCAGTTTTTTCCAGAGCAACAAACTTATTATCTGCGGTTAGGGTCAATTTAAAACGACCACGGATACCAAGCTGACTCAGCCAAGGAATAAACTTTACAGCAGGTAAGCGAATCGATTTTCCGTTATCAGCGATCACTTGTACATTGCGTACACTGCCGCGGTAGAGGGCTTCAAACTCTTGGTAGGTTACGTGAATTGAAAAGTGAAATTCTTGCATTTTTTTGCTCACAAAAAATGCGATAGCTGCGTTAACAGCTATCGCCTAGATGATTTACTTTATTTGATCTAAACCACGGGTAACTTTTTCGTAGAGATCTTTGGCTAATTCCGGCTCAGCTAACAGACGCTGCAACTGCGCGACCATTAATGCTTGACGTGTTGCGTCAAGACGTTTGAATTGGATCAGCGGGGTGATCAGACGAGAAGCCACTTGTGGGTTTATCTTGTTAAGCTGCAGTAATACATCGCCTAAGAATGCATAACCAGAGCCATCTATCGCGTGAAACAGCGCAGTATTAGCAGATACAAAACTGCCAATTAATGAACGTGTTCTATTAGGATTTTTGATGCTAAAGCTTGGATGTTCCATTAGCGCTTTGACTTGTTCTAAACAGTCTGGTGCCGGACTGGTTGCCGCTAGTGCAAACCACTTATCCATCACTAACCCATCATGACGCCACTTGCTGTCAAAATCAGCCATCAATTCAGCAAGACAGTCTAACTGAGC
The DNA here is from genome assembly GCF_021295315.1 of Motilimonas cestriensis. GTDB lineage: Bacteria > Pseudomonadota > Gammaproteobacteria > Enterobacterales > CBDFNC01 > Motilimonas > Motilimonas cestriensis. The sequence continues at coordinate 183,101 of NZ_JAIMJA010000007.1, forward strand.
AACATTTGCCGCGCTAAGGGCGGCAAACGTATCTGTCATGTTATCACTTTGCTCATAGTGCGCTTTTGCCAATTCATTAGCATGCTCGGTTGCCACTCGGCCATACAGGCTTAAACAAATACCTGATAAGTTACGTTTTTCAACGGCTTGCTGCGTAAGCTCGTATGGTGATTGGCTGCGATTTGTAAGATACAGGCACAATAACTCATCAGACAACGCACCAGCCAAGGTATCGAGCATGGCTTTACGCGCCTGCGCAATTGCATCAACATCAACTTGTTCAAACAACTGCCACAGTGCGCTTTGACTTGGGAATGCCAAGATTTCTGCAATGAGTGCTAAGTCAGGCGTTTCATCGAGTAGCAGACTGCGATAGGCATCAATCACAAAATCAGGCAGTTCAATTGCTTGTTGCTGCTGAACAAGGGCGACATTAGTAATGAGGTACTTGTTGAATAAGTTATGGGCGGCATCCCAACGAGCAAACGCATTGGTTGCCGTTTTGATCAAAATCGCTAACTGTTGGTCTGTATAATCATATTGATATTTTACTGGCGCTGAAAAATCTCTAAACAAAGCAGGCACCGGCTTGCTTGCTACGTCAGTGAATTCAAACGTTTGTTCTGCTTGGGTAAAGTTAAGAACTTGACTAGCTGCGCCACCAACAAGAATACTTTCGCCTGCTTCACTTACCAATTCGATATCTAACGGAATATGTTGTGGTTGCTTCTCGGTTTGATCCGCTGTGGCTTCGGTTTTCTGCGTTAAATGTAAACGGTAAGTTTGACTGGCTTGATCATACTCATCCGTCGCGGTGACCAAAGGCGTACCAGACTGGCTGTACCAACGGCGGAACTGCCCTAAGTCGACACCTGAGCCATCTTCCATTGCTTTAACAAAGTCCTCACAGGTGACGGCTTGGCCATCAAAGCGTGAAACATAAAGCTTCATACCTGCTTGGAACTTTTCTTCGCCCAACAAGGTATGGATCATACGGATAACTTCCGAGCCTTTGTTATAAACCGTAACCGTGTAGAAGTTGTTCATTTCTATCACAGACTCTGGCCGGATAGGATGTGACATTGGGCCTGCATCTTCTGCAAACTGATGGTTACGCATAATTTTCACGTTGTTAATGCGATTAACCACGCGACTGCCTAAATCACTGCTGAATTCTTGATCGCGAAAGACTGTTAAGCCCTCTTTTAGACTTAATTGAAACCAATCGCGACAGGTAATACGGTTACCTGTCCAGTTGTGGAAATATTCATGACCGATCACCGCTTCAACGCCATCGTAATCGGCGTCAGTCGCTGTTTTGCTATTAGCCAATACAAATTTTGAGTTGAATACGTTAAGGCCTTTGTTTTCCATTGCGCCCATGTTGAAGAAATCAACCGCGACAATCATATAAATGTCTAAGTCATATTCAAGGCCAAAACGTTGCTCGTCCCATTCCATTGAGCGTTTCAGTGCGCCCATGGCGTAATCAGCGCGATCGAGGTTGCCTTTATCAACAAAAATTTCTAACGCCACATTGCGACCAGAAACGGTTTTGTAGCTGTCTTTTAAAACATCAAAGTCACCCGCAACAAGGGCAAACAAATAACAGGGTTTAGGAAACGGGTCTTGCCATTCTACCCAGTGCTTATTGTCAGCCAATTCACCATGCGCAACTTTATTACCGTTTGACAGTAGGAATGGGTAGCTGGTTTTATCTGCAGTGATCTTGGTACTAAACTTAGCCAGTACATCAGGACGGTCTAAATAGTAAGTAATACGACGAAAACCTTCTGCTTCACATTGCGTACAAAGGGCATCACCCGATTTGTATAAGCCTTCGCCCGAGAAATTTGCCTGAGGATCAATTTGGGTTTGAATTTCTAAATCAAATTCGGCGGGTACATTCAATAAGGTAATACCAAGCTCATTGACTTGATAGTCGGTGTAGGCTTGTCCGTTAATTTTGAGGTCAAGTAAAGTTAAGTGCTCACCGTTTAAGAATACTTGCTCGGCGGCTTGGTTTTGGCGCACAAAGTGAGTATTTGCAGTGACGATAGTGGCACTGTCTTCAAGCTGAAAATCTAATGCGAGAGTGGTAATGGTGTAATCTGGTGATTGGTAATCTTTTAAATGCTTAGCTTGAGGTTGCTGTTCCATAACTTTACCTAACAATGAGAAATTGCCTTAAGGCTGACAAAATTTATTCATTGGGTCAATTTTATTTAACAGTTAGTAAAAAAGGGCCAATTAATGGCCCTTTTAGTGCTAGTGCTTTCGCATAAGATACGCCTGATTAAAGGGTAATGATGCCTATTAGCTGGGCAAACACTATAGTGATTGCCACGGGTGCGATGAATTTCAAGCAAATATAAAATATGTTGAAAGCGACACTGCTAAGCACTATTTCTTGTTCAAGAATATGGCGTTTTACTTTCCATCCAACAAAGATGGCAGTAAATAAACCCGCTACCGGCATCATGATTTTAGAGGTTAAGTAATCGATAACATCAAAGAAGTTCTCGCCATGGCCAAACAACGACATTTTCGTCCATTCTGCACCAGTGAATGAGTAGATAGAGCCTAAACTTAACACCCAAATACCTAAACCAGATACGATAGCAGCAGGCCAGCGATTCATGCCTTTGCGCTCTACTAGGTATGCCGTTGCCGATTCAAGCAAAGCAATGGCTGAGGTAAAGGCCGCGAAAACAATCATTACAAAAAATACTGTACCAAACAGATCACCCATTGGCATTTTACCAAATGCAATCGGCAGTGTTTGGAACAACAAACCAGGGCCTGCGTTTGGCTCCATGCCATTGGCGAAAACGATAGGATAAATCGCTAAACCTGCCATCAATGCCACAATCGTATCGCAGATTGCGATCCAAATAGAGGTACGGGCAATAGACACGCCTTCAGGTAGGTAGGCGCCGTAAATCATCATAATGCCAGATGACAAGCTTAAGGTGAAAAACGCATGGCCGAGGGCTTCAAGCACACTTTGTATGGTTAATTTGCTAAAGTCTGGCGCGAACATAAACGCAGCAGCTTCACCAAAATTACCTTCGATAGCCGAGTAGACCATAACGATAGCAAGCAAGATGAATAAAGCAGGCATTAACGCAGTCACCGCTGTTTCTAAGCCCTTATTTAAACCTTTACCCAATACGAGCACTGTGGCAACAACCATTAAGGTAGTGCACAAGATAAGCTTGAACGGGTCACTTAACAGACCACCAAATAATGCGCCAACCGCATCAGCGTGGGCTGTGCCTGTATCACCCGCCGCGAGTGCCATTGCAGAGAACTGCCCGTCACCGGCGAAGAACACATAAGCGAGTGCCCAACCAGCAATCACCACGTAGAAACTCAAGATCAAAAAACCAGCCAATACACCGGATGTACCGAGTAAAGACCAGTGTGTAGTATGACCAGACTCTTGGGCCACTTTCGCGGCTGCGTTCGCTGGCGTTGAACGACCGCGCTTACCGATGAACGTTTCTGCCATCATCACTGGAATACCAATGAAGAGGATACAAAGTAAATAAACGATAACGAAAGCGCCGCCGCCATTTTCACCCATGATATACGGGAACTTCCAAATGTTACCTAAACCTACCGCTGCGCCTGTTGCTGCCAATATATAGGCAAAGCGGCTGGACCACCTTCCTGTGACACTCGTATTTGTATTCATTTTTTTAATAACTCTTTTTTAATATTGTGTTTGCAGCCGCAATATAATCATAAAAAACAAACGCCTGACAACTGACAAAAAGCTAGCAAATGGCAAATTTTAGCTATTTATGCTGGATTAAGCCTAGTTTATCGAGAAGTGATGCATAAATAATGCATAATTATTCCTTGGTGATGAATCCATCATGCTAGATGGAGGTTTTTTGTTGCGTTATTAGCTAGGATAATAATTAAAAACCAGTTTATATAACTGCTTTTTATTTAATCTGCAGATTATTAGATTGGTGAGGGAAAGTTAAATATGCCGTTGTTTCATGCAGTTTTACCGGATTAACACTTCAAATAAAAATGAGATATATTTTACATTTCTATTTTGTTAAATATTGTTAATTTAATTAACACAACTTAATAATCATGATTATTTTCTATAAAGCAGTGTCAATCACTGATAGATAGCTCAAATGCAAAACTATTGTTGCTATCATTTTCACGCAGTATTAGCTGAACTCAGTTACCTGAATTCTCGATTTATAAACGAGTGACCCTGTCATAAAAGGTGATGAATATGTTCCTATATGCTGTCTTTAAAACAAATTTCATTCCATGAAGGGCTCAAGATTTTAAATAACAAAAAACCCAAACAAAGGTTTGGGTTTTTAAGGTTACTTGAGGTTGTACTTAAACTAAGACTTGGCCAAATCCAATGTGATAGCCGCAGCTTCATCTAAATAAGGATCCGGTATCTCGATGTCATCAGGTACATCATCTAATTTGGTGACAGGCTTTTTGCCTAGACGTGCAAGACGTTCGTTAACACGCTTTAGCTCTTGCGCTTCTTTTTCTTCACGTAAACGTACTCGCTCAGCTTCAATAAGGCTGATCGTTTTTCGGTCTTTCTCTTTTTTATATTCTTCAATATCTTGATAAATATAAGCAAACTCTGGCGATGCTTGCATACGCGCTTTATGCTCTTTATCAAGCTCAGGTAACAGAGCACTGAAGCTACCTAGCTGGCTATAATTGGCTGGTTTAATGTGATCCCAAGGAAGTGCGTTATCTTCGACACTTTCGCCTGTTTCAGCAGCATCTATTGCCGTTGGGAATAGGATGTCTGGCACTACGCCTTTATTTTGTGTACTGCCACCGTCTATACGGTAGAATTTTGCAATGGTGTATTGCACATTACCCATTGGCTTTTCATAGAAGTCATAAATACGTGACACTTTGCGGTGTTGTTGCACTGTGCCTTTACCAAAGGTATTTTCGCCTAAGATAAGTGCACGACCATAATCTTGTAGCGCCGCGGCAAATATTTCTGATGCTGACGCGCTGTAACGATCAACTAATACCGTGAGTGGGCCGTCATAACTGACTTTACCGTCGGTATCGGCATTCACTTCAATGCGATTACGGTTATTGCGCACCTGCACAACTGGGCCGGAATCAATGAATAAACCTGTCAATAAAGTGGCTTCTGTTAATGCCCCGCCGCCATTACTGCGCAGGTCAATCACGATGCCTTTCACTTTTTCAGCTTTAAGCTTAGTGATTTCTTTGTCGACGTCTTGACTTAGATTGACATAAAAACTTGGAATGTCGATGACACCAATTTTTTCGTTATTTAAGTTGATGACTTCTGATTTGGCTGCGCGATCTTCTAAATGTACTTTTTCACGTACGATTGGCACAATTTTAGTGCCTGCGTCACTGCCTGCTTTGGCGGGTAACACTTCAAGCCTTACAGTGGTGCCTTTCGGTCCTTTGATCAGATCAACTACGTCATCAAGGCGCCAGCCAATCACATCCACCATTTTCTCATCGCCTTGAGCAACACCGACAATTTTATCATCGGCATTGAGGTTTTTTGTTTTGTCAGCCGGACCACCAGGGACCAAACTGCGTACCACGGTGTAATCTTCTTCGCCCTGCAACACTGCGCCAATCCCTTCAAGAGACAGGTTCATTTCCATGTTAAAGCGATCAGCATTACGCGGTGATAAGTAGCTAGTATGTGGTTCTATGGTGCGCGCGTAAGCGTTCATCACGGTTTGGAACACATCTTCGCTTTGTGTTTGGGTTAAACGTTTGATGGCATTGTCATAACGCTTGGTTAATATCTTTTTAATTTCAGGCCATTTTTTACCCGTTAATTTAAGATTTAATGCATCATGTTTAACTTTTTGACGCCAGATTTCGTTCAGTTCTGCGGTGGTTTTAGGCCAAGGCGCTTCACTGCGATCAAATACGTATTCATCTGGCGTATCGAATTTGATTTCTTCATCAAGCAACGTAAGAGCGAATTGAAAGCGCTCATAGCGACGTTGCAAGTTAAGGGCAAACATATCGTAAGTCGGCGCAAGTCGGCCTTTACTTAGATCTTCATCTAACTGCAGGCGAAACTTTTCAAATTGCTCTAAATCCGATTCAAGGAAAATATTACGATTATAATCAAGTTGCTTGATGTAACGGTCAAAGATTTCAGAAGAAAGTTCATCGTCAAGTAACATCGACTTATAGTGATTGCGACTAAAAAGTTGCGTTACTCGCTTACTCACCGTGGCATGCTGTGCCTCTTGCTCAAGTTTTGGTAATTGTTCAACATTGATATTTGGCTGAACGGCAAAACTTAAACCTGCAACACACAAGCTGGTAGCGATTAGCGTTAAGTGAAAAACTTTCTTCATAGGGTAATCCTTGTATTAAAGAATCAGATGCTGGGCTTTCACTTTCAATGTCATTCCTGACATTAACTGCACTTGCACATCGTCTTTATTGATATCTACTATAGTAGCAGGCACTGGCGCTTTACCCACAATCACCTTCACTTCTTGTGCCACTTTAAGCTGGCTAATCTCTGCTGGCACGTAAGTAACCTTTTCAGCAGGTTTGTCTGCTTTTGGCTTACTTGTACGGGCAGGTTTAGCTGATTTAGCGGGTACTTTCTTCGCAGGGTTCTTCGCTGCTTTCTCTTTTTCAGCCGCTTTGCGATCAGCGAATACTTTCGCTTTGCTTTCTTTTAGCGCTTTTTGAGCATGCTCGATATGTTCTGCTTCTAGTTCATCACCTTCTACGCCGTCAAGATCAACACGTTTTGCACCCGGTTTAACACCGTGCAAATAACGCCAGCTTGATGTGTATTGGCGTAGCGCCGAGCGCAATTGGGTTTTACTGACTTTATCATCATCGCCTAAACGTTCAGCTAAGTCTTGGAATATACCAATTTTGAGGGGCTTTGCCTCGCCTTCGGCGATAAAGCAAAGAGGGAACATTTCTACGAGATAAGCAATGATTTGCTTGTTGTTAGTCAATTTTTCAGTGTTTTCCATGTAAAACCTAAATCTCACTACGTTTGTATATAAGCGGTTAGCCAAAAACCACATTAGAGCGGTCGTATTCGTGAATGCTAACAAAAATATTCACGTTCGACCATGCTTGCGCTGAAGTTCGCTAACCCTATCTCATCCCGCCGCGTAAATCGAACAATAATTAAACTTAGTAACGTGATTATCCCGAAATTGATTCAATCTTAAGCACTTTTTAACTGCTTGAACTTTTTTTAACCATTCAAAGACCAAAACAACCTTAAACTCGGAACTAAACAACACAGCATAACACTGGGTACGTTGCGTAATGCTAATAAGCTCACTTTTTACCTAAGCAGCGAATAGTGAATAAAGTTGCGCGATTCAACTCACTCGCTAAAATGTGCTTCTTTTTAGTATAAGCATAACGATGATCCTTAATTCTTCTCAGCAATTTAGCTGGCGCAGCATTTTTAATAGCGCCAAACAGTTTAAAAAAGAAATTGTCATAGCCCACCTAATTGCCATTTTGGCCACCATTGCATCTGTTCCAGTGCCGTTATTAATGCCGTTAATGGTGGATGAAGTATTACTTAATTCGCCAGGTACGGCCATTAGGCTAATGGACCAATTTTTACCCCCCGATTGGCAGCAGCCAGCAATGTATATCGTTTGTGTATTGCTGTTAACCATCTTTCTGCGCACCCTTTCAGTCGCATTAACGGTATTTCAATCGCGTCAATTCACCATTATAGCCAAACATGTCACCTTTATGGTGCGCCGGGTGCTCGTAAAGCAGATGAGCAAAATAGCCATCAGTGAATATGAAACCATTGGCTCTGGCAGTTTAAGTTCACATTTTGTCACTGATGTAGAAACCTTAGACAAGTTTATTGGGGATACCTTAAGTCGATTTTTAGTCAGCGTGTTGGCGGTGTTGGGCACGGCGGTTATTTTGCTTTGGCTAAACTGGCAGTTGGGTTTGTTTATTCTGCTATTAAACCCCGTTGTTATTTATTTTTCCACTAAGCTAGGCAGCAAGGTTAAGCACCTAAAACGTAATGAAAACAGTGCATTTGAGCTATTTCAGCAAGCGGTGGTTGAAACCCTAGACAGTATTTATGAAATTCGCGCCGCCAATAAAGAGCGCCACTATATTGATCGCATAACCGATCGCGCTAAAGGCTTACGCAACAGCGCCATTGATTACTCTTGGCGCAGTGAAGCGGCAGGCAGAGCCAGTTTTTTAATCTTTCTGATTGGTTTTGAAATATTTCGCGCCACGGCCATGATCATGGTGTTATTTACCGACTTAACGGTGGGCGAAATTTTCGCCGTATTCGGGTACTTGTGGTTTATGATGGGGCCGGTTCAAGAGCTACTTAACATGCAATATTCCTATTTTGCTGCGTCAGCCTCTTTAAAACGCCTTAATTCGGTGTTAGCGCTTAATACTGAGCCTAAGTACCCTGTGACAAAAGATCCCTTTAAGGACGCCTCTGGCTTGTCCCTTTCTATTCGTGATTTACACTTTTCATACAACGAAGAGCTTGAAGTGATCCGCGGTATTTCATTAGATATTAAGCCCGGTGAAAAAGTCGCTTTTGTTGGCGCCAGTGGCGGAGGTAAATCAACGTTAATACATTTATTACTCGGCCTTTATCCACTCCAGCAAGGGCAGATATTATTTAACGAAGTGGACGTCACCGAATGTGGTTTTGAAACGATTCGCGATCACACCGCGACAGTACTGCAAAGTCCTAGCTTATTTAATGACAATATTCGCAACAATTTAACCTTGGGGCAAAACCTTGACGATGAGCAAATTTGGCAAGCTCTCGCAGTGGCCCAATTAGATGATTTTGTCCGTCAGTTAGACGATCAACTTAACACTCAAGTCGGTCAGCGCGGTGTAAAACTGTCTGGCGGTCAAAAACAGCGGATTGCGTTAGCTCGTATGGTGCTATCAGATCCCAAGTTAGTGATCATGGATGAAGCAACCTCAGCCTTAGATACTAAGACAGAAGCAAATTTACACGGTGCGTTGACTGATTTCCTCAAAGATCGCACCACGATTATCGTTGCTCACCGTTTATCATCGGTGAAACAAGCCGACCGGATATTTGTCTTTGAGGACGGTAAAATCAGCCAAACTGGACAACACCACTCTCTGGTGAATCAACCGGGTGTGTATCAGAGCCTTTACGGTAGTCACGAGTGAGAGTCGATCTATGTTAAGTATTCCACTGCCGTATATTGCTTCGCTGTTCTTCCTATTAATTACCGGCTTAGTTTGGGTTAAGCGCCCCGTGGCAGAAAATAGAATAACTGCTTTTTTATTACTGTGTAGCGCCAGCACTTTGGTTGTCGGACTTCGCTGGACCGTTGACATTCAACTGGTTAAGTTCTTACAACCTGTATTGGCATCTTTGCTTCCAGTGATGGCTTGGTATTGCTTCTACATGGCAGAGCGCGTGGCGTCATTTTCAGTTAAGCATGCGGTTGCTCCTAGCATCATTTTTCTCTGCTCACTAACCTACCCTTGGTGGACACCGCCCATTGATTTAATGTTAGTGGGTTTATTTGTTTGGTATGGCGTCAGATTGCTCCTTGCTGCTCAATCGGATCCTGAGCAAGTGAGGTTTTTTGATGTGCAAACCATCACTAATCTAAAGTACACCGCAGGTATTATGTTACTGTTCTCTGCTGCTATTGATGCCGCATTATCGATGGATATTGCGTTTTTCCAAGGCGAGAATGTATCTAATATTCTTACCTTTTCATATTTAGTGTTAATACCTACTTTGGCCATTGCCGTTTTGGTTGTGGGTTCACTCACATGTAGCCGCGACCCCTCCCCGGTTCCAGAGCAAGACGCGAGTAACATACACCTCGATTTCGATGCAGCAACAGATATAGTAGAAAAACTAAGCAGCCATATGGAACAAGAACAAACTTATCTCGATCCTAATTTAACCCTTGATCGACTCGCGAGAAAGTTGGGGCTGCCTAGCCGGCAAATATCATTGGCTGTCAATCTTATCTATCAGCGTAATGTGTCGAGAGTGATTAACGAATACCGTATAAGGCGCGCTCAAACGCTATTGAAAACGACCGAACTCAGTATCACAGAAATTTACCTTGATTCAGGCTTTAACACTAAATCAAATTTTAACCGCGAATTCAGCCGTATAACTTCAACAACGCCGAGCGCTTACCGCCGTGCTAACGATTAAATAGGTTGTGTTAAAAAACGATAAATATCTCTGAACATGATTTGGTGTAGCTGCTCCCGTGTTGTATCGACACCATCGCGACAAATGATACTGTCTCCGGCGTGCTCCTGCTCCAAGATCAGACTTGCTTGCGCCTTACATAACTGAATAAAGCTAAAATGCGCCGCTTTTTCATAGACTTTGTATCGCCGTGTTGAAATGGGCATATGCTCAGCTAAGTAACCCGATTCTAATGCTTGTGGCAGATCCCCAATATCAACCCCTGCAGCGAGAATAAGCGTTGGCACGTCAATCTTATTTAAACTGGTAACGGATAAGCTCCTCGCTAAACCAAGGTCTAAAATAATGGCTTTTGTAATGCGCTTGTCCAGCAGAGCTACCTGATTGGGTTCGTCGGGTTGCGGTTCGTTTAACCCAAGCTCTTCGCCTAAGCCACAGGTTCGAGGATTGTTATATTCTCGACATTGTTCTAGAAACACACCTCGGTCAAATTGAGCACCAATTAAATGCATTGCGCTCCAGCCACCTAGAGAGTGCCCAACAACTGAAATCTCGGCTTGGTCGATTATTGCTTGCCACTTTGTATCCGCTAATAAAACATCCAGTAACCGGACTAAATCATTCGCCCTTAGCCACCATTTTGAGGCAGAAAAAGCTGACTGATCAAAGCTAGTCGTTCCCGGATGATCAACAGCAGCCACGATCATTCCTTGCTCTGCAAGTGCAGTGGCGAGCCAATTTAAGTTGCGCCAATTGCCACGATAACCATGGGATAAAAGTACGAGGGGTCGTTTCATTGTGCTCAAGGATGCATTTTTAACCACAGTCGTGCCGATAAAAGCAATATTTTCACCGATTCTTTCTTTCGGTGTCGCCTCCTGAGTGGGATACCAAATACTGGCATTCACTTGCCGCGAGGCTTCACTTACCAAGGTAAACTGTTGGAACCCAACTGACGCAGCACTGGCTAAATTTGCGATACCGCTCAATATCATCAATATAATGCATTTAACTTTCATTGTTTCCTTTCCGCTCTGTTACAAAATAGAAACCTATTTTGCAACCATACGTCTAGCTTTGAGACTCAATACGCGATTGAGCACGTCCTAAATCAAGATTTAGGACAAAAACACAGTTCATTTACTTAGACTTGGGGTAGATAGCGTTTGTTTTTACAGAAAAAAGCATTTAAGGGAATGACAGGCTCAAACTTAATTAATCAAAATACTCAGCAACAAAAAAACCCAGCTCGCGCTGGGTTTTAACTTATTAAGAAAGGTTAACTCTTAGTGGTCTATTGCAGCGCCCGCTCCTTTCGGATAGCGAATGCTTTCAACCATGTCTTGTACCTCTTGCGGCGTTTCGGCTGTGACTTTATTCACTGCAATGGCCACCACAAAGTTCAAGATCATGCCTAGGGTACCAATACCTTCTGGTGAAATCCCAAACCACCAGTTATCTGGCGTGTTCATTTCAGGATTAATGAACTTGAAGAACACGATGTAAGCGGTAGTGAAAACGATACCTGAGATCATGCCCGCAATCGCCCCCTCTTTATTCATCTTCTTATAGAAGATACCTAAAATGATGGCAGGGAAGAAAGACGAGGCCGCCAGACCAAATGCAAAGGCAACCACCTGTGCCACAAACCCTGGTGGATTGATCCCCATGTAGCCCGCTGCAATAACCGCACCTACAGCACTTAATCGCGCGGCAAGCAGCTCTTGTTTTTCCGTCATATCAGGCTTGAGGCCTTTTTTCAGTAAATCATGGGCCACCGAAGTCGAAATAACCAATAACAAACCTGCAGCTGTTGATAGTGCCGCTGCTAAACCACCCGCAGCAAGTAATGCCACTACCCAGTTTGGTAGATTGGCTAGCTCTGGTGAAGCCAGTACAATGATATCGCGGTTAATGTCCATTTCGTTGCGGGCATCGCCTGAGTAGAACATGCGACCATCGCCGTTTTTGTCTTCCCACTTAACGAGACCTGTTTTTTCCCAGTTAGTTACCCAACCAGGTGCTTGTTCAGCTGGAACACCTTTTAAGTCTGGTCCATTGATTGAATCAATCATGTTAACTCGAGCAAACGCTGCAACAGCTGGCGCGGTAGTGTAAAGAATGGCAATAAAGATTAATGCCCAGCCCGCAGAGATGCGCGCATCTTTTACTTTAGGCACAGTGAAGAAACGAATGATTACGTGTGGTAGACCCGCTGTACCCACCATTAGCGCAGCGGTAATAAAGAACACGTCAACCATGGATTTGGAGCCATCGGTGTACTGGTTAAAGCCGAGCTCAGCAGAGAGCCCATCAATTTTGTCCAGTAAGTACATACCAGAGCCATCAGCCATGGTGCCACCAAAACCAAGTTGTGGTACTGGGTTACCTGTCATCATAATTGAAGTGAAGATTGCAGGTACCATAAAGGCAAAGATCAACACACAATATTGAGCAACTTGGGTATAGGTAATACCTTTCATGCCGCCCATTACCGCGTAGAAAAACACGATACACATACCGATGATGATACCCATGTTGATATCAACTTCGAGGAAGCGTGAAAACACCACACCCACGCCACGCATTTGACCTGCAACGTAAGTAAAAGATACAAAAATTGCACAGAAAACAGCTACCATACGCGCAGTTTGCGAGTAATAACGGTCACCTATGAAATCTGGCACGGTAAATTTACCGAACTTACGTAAATAAGGAGCAAGACACAAGGCAAGCAGTACATAACCGCCGGTCCAACCCATTAAGTAAACGCCACCGTCATAACCGATAAAAGAAATAATACCGGCCATTGAAATAAACGATGCTGCTGACATCCAATCAGCCGCCGTCGCCATACCGTTTGCAATGGGGTGCACACCACCGCCAGCCACATAAAACTCGCCCGTTGAAGCCGCACGTGCCCAAATGGCAATGCCAATATATAGGGCAAACGTAATGCCGACTAATATAAAGGTCCAGGTTTGAATATCCATATGTTAACCCCTACTCTTCTACGTTATATTTTTTATCGAGCTGGTTCATTTTTGCTACGTACACAAAAATCAGAACCACGAAGGTGTAAATTGAGCCTTGTTGTGCAAACCAAAAGCCTAACTTAAAACCGCCTAGTGAAATTTGATTGAGTGGCTCAACCAATAAAATGCCAAAGCCATACGAGACTGCAAACCAAACGGCGAGCAGGATCCCCATGATTTTTAGGTTTTCACCCCAATAGCGTTTTGCCATGTCTTTATTTTCGAAAGCCATTGCGCTCTCCTTAAAATGTTAATAGGTTGTTGCACAAACAACATTAAATGTAAAAGCTCAATAAAAAACTTAGACTTTAGTAGAAATTACGTTTTTTCAGTTGGTTAAGGCTGGAATTAGCAATAATTCGTTAGCTAGATCGCTTTTCGAATAGATGATTTTGACTTATTTAGGGTTGGAGTGAGCTGGAAGTAATGTTTTGCTCACCTAAAACGCAGAAAAGCCAGCAAATAGCTGGCTTTTCATTATTTAGGGTAACGAGTATTTAGAGTAATTTTTGCCAATCTTTGACCTTAGTATTAAAGAAACCAGAGTCTTGATAAGCTTGGTTTACTAGCCCCCTCTCTTTCATGATGGCAATACCGCGATCTAACGCCTCAGCCACTGCTTTGCCTTGTGGGTGGCGTTTTGATATTGCAAAATGACGCGAGCCTTGTAAGCCTATTTTTAGATTAGGGATAGGGATGAGCTTGACACCTTCAGGATCGAATGACATATCAGGTGTTGGTTGAAATGGTGCCAGCAAAAAGTCTGCTCGGCCAATATTCACCATTTTAACCATTGACGACCATTTAACTGTGTTTATCAATTTGCGCATTTTCATTGCATTTAAGGTTTGCCAATCGATGATCCAAGCTTTGCTTGATACGGCTATCAAGCTACGAATTTCATCCATGCCTTTCGCTTTGAGCGCCGTTTTATTACTTTCTATCGTATACAAACCAGCCTCAAATTGACCACTTTCTATAATCGGCTGCGACACATACAACAGCTCTTCACTGCTGGTGAGTAAATCTAACCAAATTGAGTTACCCGCTAATACCGCGCGACCCGCCAATACTTGTTTAATAATACGGGCGTGGGAATCTGCAGTTATGAAACGCACTGGTGAATCAATGCCACCAAATTTAAGCGCTTGTTGTACCAGCACCACTTCAACTACATCTCGTCTTGCGCCATTGCCGGTATAATTTGTCATGGTCAGTGGATCGCGCCCTGCGATATAAGTTTCGTAATCTGCTTTTACATCGGCAGGCAACACAATGATGAGTTGATCAGATTTTTGCGGTGCTGCCCAGACTTGCAACGAAAACGCACTCACTAAAAAAGAAACAAGCATTAAAAAGATTTTCACTCAAATCACTCCGTATACTGAGGAAGAAAACGTGCTAATGCCCCTAGTGTGAAGGTATTTAGTCTCGAGTTAAAGATAAGAGGTAATTCTTTATGATGAATCTCATATATTTTTGCCTTTGGAGCTAGTAAACAAGTCTGCTTTTCGTACATAAGAATTTTATTTTTAGCAAGTTATGCTATTTTAACCACCTTAAACAGGTAGATATAACAACCTATTTGTCAGTATTGAATTTCCAAGTGAAATAAACAAATATTCATCAAACTTTTTTAAAATGTGGGCTACATCATTCGGTAAACGCTTAAAGGCTAAGCAGTTCCTCCGAAGGATTCAATTTAATGCCCTCCTTAACTGATTTCCCAATGAGACCCCAATGACCAAAGAACACGTTTTCGAAATTATATTTGGCACCCACAGTGCTGCTGGTCGCCGCTTTGATATCTGCCTGATCATTGCCATTTTCGCCAGTGTGTCAGTGGTTATCCTTGATTCCGTCACCCTACTTTCACCACAATATCATCGCTATTTTTATTATGCAGAGTGGTTTTTTACACTGTTATTCACTCTTGAATACGTCGTACGCCTCTATGTGTCACCTAAGCCTAAAGTGTATGCCTTTAGCTTTTACGGCATTATCGATTTGCTCTCTATTTTACCAGCATTTATTTCTTTGCTATTCCCGGGCGCCAACTACTTAATGATCATTCGTATTATGCGTGTATTACGTATCTTTCGCGTGTTAAAGCTGTTTCGCTACCTACAAGAGGCCAATACGTTATTTCGCTCATTGCTCGCCTCAAAACGTAAAATTTTAGTTTTTCTCTTTTGTGTCGCGCTATTAATCGTGGTTTTCGGTTGCTTGATGTACCTTATTGAGGGACCAGAAAATGGTTTTACCAGTATTCCAAAGAGTATTTATTGGGCCATTGTCACCATCACTACGGTTGGTTATGGTGACATCAGTCCTAGTACGCCATTAGGACAAACCCTTGCCTCGATTACCATGTTAGTGGGTTATTCGATTTTAGCCGTTCCCACTGGGATTATAACGGCTGAGCTTGCACAAGAAATGCACCGTGAGCGCCACCTTATTCACTGTGATCATTGTGATCGAAGCGGCCATGATCTTGACGCTAAATTTTGCAACCATTGCGGTACGCCGCTGCCTCCGAAAGAGGTTGAAAGTTGATTGTCAACCGAAGCTTCTCGCCTCATTATCAGCTAATGAAATAAATAACCGTTAAGATTAGCAAACATTATTGCTAAGGCAAAAAATACTGTGTAGAGAAAAAATTGCTTTAAAAACACTCCTTTAATAAGGCAATTTTCAAACTTACAGCTAGGCTTATAAACAGAGCATTCCTCTGGCTACAAACTTCGCTGGGTTAACGGAATCTTTCTTGAATCAGGGATCCATTTTCATATGGGCAGGCAAATAACAGTCTTATGAACGAACTTTAATGGCGTCATTGGAGTTTGCATAACTGAGGGAGTGTAGGTTATGAGCATTTTTGAGCATTATAAATCACGTTACGAAGAAGCAAGAGAAGAAGAATTCAGTATTAGCGAGTATCTGGACTTATGTCGGGAGGACAGAAGCGTTTATGCCTCTGCCTCCGAACGCCTGCTCATTGCAATTGGTGAGCCTGAGACCATCGATACCGCGAAAGACCCAGTATTGAGCCGTATTTTTTCTAATCGCTTAATCCACCGTTACCCCGCTTTTAAAGACTTTTATGGCATGGAAGAAGCTATCGAGCAGATAGTTTCTTACCTCAAGCATGCCTCACAGGGCTTAGAAGAGCGTAAACAAATTCTTTATTTACTGGGCCCGGTGGGTGGCGGTAAATCTTCATTAGCTGAAAAACTCAAGCAATTAATGCAAAAAGTGCCTATTTATAAACTCAAAGGATCGCCCGTTAACGACAGCCCTTTGTGTTTGTTTGACCCAGCCGAAGACGGTAATTTACTTAAAAGTGAATACGGTATTCCGCCACGGTACCTACAAAATATTATGTCACCTTGGGCAGCCAAACGTTTAAAAGAATATGGCGGAGACATTAGTCAGTTTAAAGTGGTTAAAGTTTACCCTTCTATCCTAAACCAATTAGGCATCGCTAAAACTGAGCCCGGCGATGAGAATAACCAAGATATCTCATCATTAGTGGGTAAAGTCGATATTCGTCAATTAGAGCATTACGCCCAAGACGATGCGGACGCTTATGCCTATTCAGGCGCTTTATGCCGTGCCAACCAAGGCTTAATGGAATTTGTTGAAATGTTTAAGGCGCCCATCAAGGTGCTACATCCACTATTAACCGCTACCCAAGAAGGTAACTATAACGGCACCGAGGGCTTATCTGCCCTGCCATTTGAAGGCATTATTTTAGCTCACTCTAACGAATCTGAGTGGACCGCATTTAGAAATAATAAAAATAATGAGGCCTTTTTAGACCGGGTGTATATCGTAAAAGTGCCTTACTGTTTACGTGTCACGGAAGAAGTTAAAATTTACAAAAAACTGCTTAATAACAGTGAATTGATTGGCGAAAAATGTGCGCCGGGCACACTCGAAACACTGGCCCAATTCTCTATTTTGTCACGGATAAAAGAGCCCGAAAATTCTAGCATCTACTCTAAGATGCGGGTTTACGATGGTGAAAGCTTAAAAGACACCGATCCAAAAGCTAAGTCTTACCAAGAGTATCGAGACTTTGCCGGTATTGACGAAGGCATGACGGGCTTATCCACTCGATTTGCGTTTAAAATTTTGTCCCGTGTTTTTAACTTTGATGAAACAGAAATTGCCGCCAATCCGGTACACTTGTTTTACGTGTTAGAGCAACAAATAGAACGCGAGCAGTTTTCCAATGAAGTTGCTGAGCGCTACTTAGAATTTTTGAAAGGTTACTTAACGCCTAAATACGTTGAGTTCATCGGCAAAGAAATTCAAACGGCTTACCTTGAGTCTTATTCAGAGTATGGCCAAAACATTTTTGACCGCTATGTCACCTATGCGGATTTTTGGATCCAAGATCAAGAGTTCAGAGACCCTGAAACTGGCCAACTATTTGATCGCTCAGCCCTAAACAGTGAACTGGAAAAAATAGAGAAGCCAGCGGGTATCAGTAATCCAAAAGATTTCCGTAACGAAATCGTCAATTTCGTGTTGCGCGCACGCGCCGGTAACCAAGGTAAGAACCCCAATTGGACCAGTTATGAAAAACTGCGTACCGTAATAGAGAAGAAAATGTTCTCCAACACCGAAGACTTACTCCCGGTTATTTCTTTTAATGGTAAAACCTCTGCCGATGATCAGAAAAAACACGATGACTTTGTTGCCCGCATGATGGAGAAAGGCTACACCCGTAAACAAGTTAGGTTGCTGGCTGAATGGTATTTACGCGTGCGTAAAGCTTCGTAAACACCATTATTTAGGGGACGTTTATGTCACATTTTATTGATCGGCGATTAAATTCAAAAAACAAAAGCACAGTCAATCGCCAGCGCTTTATGCGCCGTTATAAAAAGCAAATAAAACATGCAGTATCGGATGCAGTGACCCAAAGAAGCATTCAAGATGTTTCATCGGGCGAAAGTATCAGTATCCCGCAAAAAGACTTATCTGAGCCTTTTTTTCATCAAGGTAATGGTGGCAAACGTGGCAAAGTTCACCCGGGCAATGATAGCTTTGTCACTGGTGATAAGATTAAACGTCCACCGCCTCAAGGCGGTGCCGGCAGCGGTGAAGGTGAAGCCAGTGACCAAGGTGAAGGTAACGATGATTTTGTTTTTCAAATCTCCAAAGATGAATATTTAGATTTATTGTTTGAAGATCTCGCTCTACCTAATCTTGAGCAAAAGCAATTAGACAAGCTGATTGAATACAAAACTTATCGTGCGGGTTTTACCTCTGATGGTGTTCCCGCTAACATAAACATTGTACGTTCATTACAAAATTCGCTGTTACGTCGGACTGCGTTAGGTGCGGGGAAAAAACGACGCATCAATGAACTAGAACAACAGATAAACGAGCTAAGACAAGTAAAAAAGCCAAATTTGATATTAATAGCAGAATTAGAACAGGAGGTTGAAACCCTTAAAAACAGGGTCCGTCATTTACCTTTTATCGATACCTTTGACCTTAAATTTAATAACTTTGTACAGCGGCCCGTGCCCAGTAGCCAAGCCGTTATGTTTTGTTTGATGGACGTTTCTGGCTCAATGGATCAAGCTACCAAAGAAATGGCGAAGCGCTTTTATGTTTTACTCTATTTATTTCTCACCCGCAGTTATCAGCATATTGAAGTGGTTTTTATTCGCCATCATACCCAAGCTAAAGAAGTGGATGAGCAAGAGTTTTTTTACTCACAAGAAACTGGCGGCACTATCGTATCTAGTGCGTTAAAGTTAATGCATGAAATAGTACAAGAGCGCTACCCTGAGAATCAATGGAACATCTACGCAGCACAAGCGTCAGATGGAGATAACTGGGCCGATGATTCACCGACTTGCAGGAAAATACTCGAGGATAAACTACTGCCTTGGCTACGCTATTATGCCTATATTGAAATAACTAATCGTCCTCACCAGTCCCTATGGCGTGAATACGAGAAATTAACTGAAACGCACCCTGAATTTGCCATGCAACATATTCGCAGCGTAAACGATATTTTCCCTGTTTTTAGGGAGTTATTTAAGAAGCAAGCTGCTTAGGAAGGGAATATGAAAAAAACCAAACATTTACCCCATGGACCGGACTGGGATTTTGATTTGCTTGCCCTTTATGATAAAGAAATTCAACGGGTTGCTAATATTTATCGCCTTAATACTTACCCGAATCAAATCGAGGTGATTACCGCTGAACAAATGATGGATGCCTACTCAAGCGTGGGCATGCCTATTGGTTATCGCCACTGGTCATTTGGTAAGAAATTTATTCAAACCGAACAAACCTATAAGCGCGGCCAAATGGGGTTGGCCTATGAAATAGTGATTAACTCTGATCCTTGTATTGCCTATTTAATGGAAGAAAACACCTTGCCCATGCAAGCATTAGTGATCGCACACGCTTGTTATGGCCATAATTCATTTTTCAAAAATAATTACTTATTTAAAACCTGGACCGACGCCAGCTCTATTATCGATTATCTATTATTTGCTAAACAGTACATTGAACAATGTGAAGAAAAATATGGTATCGATGAAGTAGAAGACATTCTCGATTCATGCCATGCGTTAATGAACTATGGCGTAGATCGCTATAAGCGCCCACAAAAAATATCCCTAAGTGAGGAAAAGCGCCGCCAGCAAGAGCGCACAGATTACATGCAAAGCCAAGTTAATGCTTTGTGGCGGACTATTCCGATTAAACCAGAAAAAACGAATCCCGCTGCTGCACGTTTTCCAAATGAGCCGCAAGAAAACATTCTCTATTTTATTGAAAAACATGCACCACTACTGCAACCTTGGCAGCGCGAGATCGTGAGAATAGTGCGTAAGATCAGTCAGTATTTTTACCCACAAAAACAAACTCAAGTGATGAACGAAGGCTGGGCGACTTTTTGGCACTACACCTTAATGCAACATTTGTACGATGAAGGAAAGCTATCAGACAAATTTATGCTAGAGGTAATCCACAACCATACCAACGTGACACTACAGCCTCCTTATAACGCCAATTATTATTCTGGCATTAATCCCTATGCCCTTGGCTTTGCCATGTTTACGGATATTAGACGCATTTGCGAACATCCTACCGATGAAGACAAAGAGTGGTTTCCGGATATTGCAGGCAGTAACTGGTTAGATACGCTGCACTTTGCCATGCAAAACTTTAAAGATGAAAGTTTTATTGGCCAATATTTGTCCCCTAAGCTAATACGAGATTTTAAGCTTTTTGGTGTAATTGATGATGACAGTAAAAACTACATTAATGTTGAAGCGATTCACGATGAAGCCGGCTACCAGAAAATTCGCCAACAGCTCGCAGAGCAGTACAATTTGAGTAATATTGAACCCAACATACAAGTTTACAGTGTTGATTTAAATGGTGATCGTTCATTGAAATTACGCTATGTGCCGCATCAAAAAATCCCACTTGGTGAAAGCACTCAGGAAGTATTAAAACACCTGCATCGTTTATGGGGATTTGACGTTTCATTAGAGCAAGAGCAAGATGATGGCAAGATTCACATCTTAGCTAAGGTACCGCCAAACATAGCGGTGTCAGATGATTTAATTTAACTCACCTCAGTTCTGTTTAAGCCTAACGCAGCCAGATACAGTATGTTTTAAAGCAAAATTTCGTTTTCAGGGATGAAAACGCAAAGCGTATAGGAGCATATTCACAGCGCTTTGCGATAGACATACTCTTTTAAATAATTGCAGGTTTAGATTAAATGTTACTTAAACTCGCCTTTTGGCTTAAACTCGAGCCAAAAGGCGAACGCTCAACAAGATGGTTAATCATTAAAGCTATCAGGCAATTGGCTTTTTACTAAGCTCCATAACTCAGCGCTTTGCTTACCATATTCACGGACATATTGGTGCAAGCTATTGTGCTTATCCGCTGCAACAAAATGCTCAAGGCCAAGGTAAAATTCTAATGCTAAATGACGTGCTTGAGGTAAGGCGAAGTAAAAAACACCTAACTTCTTGTATAAATTTTTAAAACCGTTCAGTACTAATACATAAATCATGTTGTCTGACGCTAACGCCAGTTCATGATAAAAGTAATAATCATAATCAACAAATTGATCGCCATTTGCATCAACTGAGGGCCGCTGCGCAATAATTTCAAGCACTTTCTCTGGGTTACGCTTTAACGCACTGCGAATAAAAATGGCACTGATATTTGTCCTTGCCGATAACAACTGATCAATCAGTTGAGGGAATTTGTCACCGTCAAGCCGAGCCAATGTTTCTAATATATTAAGGCCAGATGTTTGCCATATATCATTTACTTGCGTGGGTTTACCATGGCGTATGGTCAACCATCCATCGCGAGCAAGGCGCTGTAATACTTCCCTTAATGTCGTTCTTGTTACCCCTATCATTTCTGATAGCTCACGCTCTGCAGGCAAAATTGAGCCCGGTGGGAAACGCTCATTCCAAATGGAATCGATTAAATATTCTTCTGCTACACCAGCAGGGCTTTGGGCTCTAAATACCATTCTATCCACTCTTGAATAACCTAATGACCTGAGTTAAAGCTGTCGTCCTTAAGACCCAAAAGGAAATGGAAATCTAAAGAAAAAATGAACCATTACTTGCATCCATTACTTCGTGACGTAGATCACGTTATTTTTTGTTATCAACTACATCAAAATTGCACCAATCTGGCTACAATACGCGCGATTTAATAAGACGCATATATTGTGCCATCAAATCGGACTGGCAAAAAAAAGAATTTTCCCACCAGGACTGAATTCATAACTATACATGCTAGCCGCACCTATTATATTGGACAAAGGAAGTTAATAAAACAATGTCAGACTTACTGATCGCCGGTTGCCGAAATTTCCTCGGTAACGCGCCAAAATGGTACAAATGGGCCATTATTACATTTTTAGTAATTAACCCTATCATTTTCTCTATTGATCCCTTTGTAGCGGGCTGGCTACTAGTGGCTCAATTTATCTTTACTTTGGCCATGGCGCTTAAATGTTACCCACTGCAACCAGGCGGCCTGTTGGCGATAGAAGCCGTTGTTATCGGTATGACTTCCCCCACTCAAGTTGAACATGAACTGTTAGCTAATTTTGAAGTAATACTGCTGTTGATCTTTATGGTTGCAGGTATTTACTTCATGAAGAACTTATTACTTTATATATTTACTAAGTTGTTGATTAAAGTTAAATCTAAGCCACTGCTTTCACTTTCATTTTGTTTCGCTGCGGCTTTCCTATCGGCCTTCCTTGATGCGTTAACCGTTATTGCCGTGGTCATCAGTGTCGCAGTTGGGTTCTATAGCATTTATCATAAAGTAGCTTCTGGTAAGGATAACAGTGCCCTAGACCATGACCACACTTGTGATAACAGCCTACAAGAGCAACGTCGTGAAGATTTAGAAACGTTCCGCGCTTTCCTACGTAGCCTATTGATGCATGCCGGTGTCGGCTCTGCACTAGGTGGTGTGTGTACTCAAGTTGGTGAGCCACAAAACCTAATAATTGCTGACCAAGCCTCTTGGGACTTTATAGAATTTGCCTTACGTATGGCGCCCGTTACTGTACCTGTTTTTATCTGTGGTATGGCAACCTGTTACTTTGTAGAGAAAATGGGTTGGTTTGGCTACGGTGCAAAATTACCCGCTGCAGTACGTCAAATTATGGTTGATTTTGATAACGAATCCGATGCCAAAATGACAGAGCGAGATGTAGCTAAACTGCTTATTCAAGGCTTAATTGGCGTTTGGTTAATCATCGGTTTAGCATTGCATTTGGCTCCCGTTGGTTTAATTGGTCTGTCTGTGATTGTGCTTGCTACCGCTTTTACCGGCATTATTGAAGAGCACGCGCTAGGTAAAGCCTTTGAAGAAGCCTTACCCTTTACCGCACTACTCGCCGTATTTTTCACGATTGTTGCAGTCATCATCGATCAACAGTTGTTTAAGCCTGTTATCGAAGCCGTACTTGCGCAAGATGGTCACTCTCAACTAGCACTATTTTATGTCGCAAACGGCTTGCTTTCTATGCTCAGCGATAACGTGTTTGTTGGCACTATTTACATTAGCGAAGTAAAAACAGCGCTACTCAATGGCCAAATCACGCGTGACCAGTTTGATCTATTAGCGGTAGCCATCAATACCGGTACTAACCTACCGTCAGTGGCAACGCCAAATGGTCAAGCAGCATTTTTATTCCTATTAACTTCTGCAATTGCACCATTAGTACGCTTGTCTTACGGCCGTATGGTGTGGATGGCACTGCCATACACTATCGTGCTTGCCATTGTCGGCATGATCGGCATTATGTTTTTCTTGGAAGGCACAACAGATTGGTTGTACATGCATGAACTGATTAATCATCATTCGGCTGCTGGAGCAGCAGGTGCTGTCAGCGGACACTAATCACACAGCAAGGGTATCGTGATGTATGTTATTTGATTACGATACAAATTTGTTACAGCAGATTAATGTCTAGTTGTGTAAAGATCATAGTTTTAGCAAATAAAAACCCAGTATAATAACTGGGTTTTTTATTATTCAAGGAACGAAATTTTATGCAGTACCTCAATCAGTTAGCGTCAACACGTGGCCCTTGGTTACTGTTGGCCTTTTCCGCCTTTTGCCTTGAGCTAACCGCCCTATTCTTTCAGCATGTGATGGAATTAGAGCCCTGTGTGATGTGCATTTATGAACGCATCGCCATGATGGGGATCATCGCAACCGGATTAGTTGGCGCGATCAAGCCTGATTTTTTTGCCACCCGCTGGCTGGGCTTTGTATTATGGGGTACCAGTGCGTTTTGGGGCCTACAACTTGCTCTTGAGCATGTTGATTACCAAATGAATCCTTCTCCTTTCTACACTTGTGACTTTATTCCAAACTTCCCTGAATGGATGCCATTGCATCAATGGGTACCATGGTTATTTAACCCGACCGGTGATTGTGCCGATATTGTATGGCAGTTCCTCGGTTATAGCATGCCGCAATGGCTAGTGGTGTGTTTCACTATCTACAGTGTCATTTTCTTAGTGGTGCTAGCGGGTCAATTTGGCAAAAAGAAGTGCTGTGAATAGCAAAGCTCGTTGGGGAAAATACCTAATAAAACAAGTGGCAGAGTGCTGCTTGTTTTATTAGTCGGTCTTATCTAGAGCCTCTAGCCACGCTAATCAGCTATCCCTCATCCGTGTAAGTTGTCATGCCCTGAGCTTTTCTTTCAAAATGAACCTTGCCTCGGTCGAATATTGTTATTTTACTCTGCAGGCCAAGTCGCCACGTGATCTTCTAAATCAATATCATCATATTCGGTGATCACTTTGCCGCGCACCGAGTGCCCGCCTGCATGCATTGCACTGCTGCTGCCTGTGAGCAAAGGATGCCACTCGGGCAAATCTTGCCCCTCAACAATTCTTCGGTAAGCGCAACTCAGGGGCAACCATTGAAATTGATCAATATTCACCAATGACACTTTGACGCAGTCAGGCACTAACTTAAACCGCTTGTCATATTTTTTACACTGACAGCTTTTAGTGTTGAGTAACTTACAAGCAACATTGGTGTAATGCAGCTCATCTGTTTCATCATCTATCAGCTTACTTAGGCAGCACTTACCACAACCGTCACATAATGACTCCCATTCTTGCGGCGTCATTTTGGCTAAGGTTTTTTCCTGCCAAAATTTAGTTTCTAGTTGTTTTATATTAATTTTTTTCTTGGTCATCACATTGGCTCAATAAAAAAGGTGCGCGAATGCGCACCTTAAAAACACATTATAACGTTCTTACTTAATCGGTGGATAGGCAATGCTGTCGGCAAGTGTGCCCACTGCCGCAACAAAATAGTTAGAGCGATTCCACTTCATTAAGGTGGCATAGTTATCATAGGCTAAATACGCACGGCCATGTTCATCATCGGGCAGCACCAACCATGCTGAAATATCACGGGTTGGTAAGTCTGAGCCATCAGCCTTTCTCACGCCGAGGGCTTGCCATTGCGCTAAGGTTTTTTGAGATTGTTTTAAACCGGTCAGACTAATATCTAAATTTTCTGGAATTTTAACTTGGCGCCCCCAAGTTAAATCATTATTCCAACCTGACATTTTTAAGTAGTTAGCCGCTGAGGCAAAAACATCTGATTTAGTTTGCCAAATGTCTTTACGACCATCGCCACTGTAATCCACGGCGTAAGTTAAAAATGACGTAGGCATAAACTGGCATTGCCCCATGGCACCAGCCCATGAGCCTTGCATTTTGTCTAAACTAATGTGGCCTTCATCCAAAATGGTTAGCGCGGCAAACAGTTGCTCTTTAAAGAAGGCTTCTCTGCGGCCATCGTAAGCTAAGGTGGCTAATGCTGACACCACATCAAAATTGCCGGTGTAACCACCAAAGTTAGTTTCAATGCCCCACAAGGCCACAATAAAGCGCGGTTGTACACCGAAATCTTTGCCAATTTTCTCTAACTCTACGCGGTGCTTTTTGTATAAATCACGCGCCTGTTTAATTTTCCACTGCGGCACCGCTTTCGGTAAATAGGTGTCTAAAGTTTGCTTAAATTCTGGCTGGGATTTATCCAATTTAACTGCGCGTTCGATAAATTTAGCTTGAGACAAGGCTTGCTGGGCTACCTTCTCGCTAATACCTTGCTCAATAGCTTCGGCCTTAATAGCGCTAAGATAGGTTTTATAGTCTGGCTTTTCAGCTGCTTGGGCAAATACGGCGCCCGAAAAAAGTAAGCTTGTTAACATTAAAAAACGCATAGTCTATTATTTGTCCTTTTTTTGTTGAGCTTTATGTTGCTCTAAATAATTGATTGGCGGAGGCGGCAACTGCAAGTAAAAACCCTCATCGGTGAGTGACTGCTTTACTTTATCAATATCGGCACGCACTAAATGCTGCTGTTTTGCTAAGTTGATCACTAAAACCAACTGCGCCTTACCGAACATCTTCATCAAGGCTTCTGGAACAGGTGTAAAATCGTCTTTCTTCGCTAAATAAAGATAGGTCTCTTCTTTCTTTAAACTTTTATATATCGCACACAACATAAGATGCTTCTTGGTCATTTCTTGCCTAACTTGGAGACAGACTATAACATGACGGGCAATAGGCAATTAATAGATTTAGCAGAATTATTACTGATAGGAAATCGCCACCATATGGCCGAGAATAATATTGAGTTAAAAGGCACCAATTTTACACTTTTTGTTTTAAATATCAGCGATGGTAATTTGTCTTCGATCCAGCATGCATTGCAACAAAAAGTGCAACAGGCTCCCGCTTTCTTTAGTGGCGCACCTGTCGTTATCAACATTGAAAAATGTGAAGACGAAATTGATTTTATGGGGCTCAGTGAGGTGATTAAGAGCCAACAGTTTGTCTTGGTTGGCATTACCGGTGCTCAAAGTAATGCGGTGAAACAAGCAGCGCGTCAGGCCGGGCTAGCCGTTTTAACCTCAGGACAAGCCAGTCAAGCGGAAACACCGGTGCCAGTTGTTGAAGCAAAAGTTGAAACTCGCATCGAAACACAGGTTGAGATCCAGCATCAAGACTCGCCCGCCACCTTATTTCATCAAGGGCAACTTAGATCTGGTCAGCAATTATATGCGAAAGATAAAAATTTGGTCATTATTGGCTCCGTCAGCGCTGGAGCTGAAGTCATTGCTGATGGTAGTATTCACGTTTACGGCCATTTACGTGGACGCGCAATTGCAGGTGCTAAAGGCGATATAAACTCACGCATATTTTGTCGTAACTTGGAAGCTGAACTAATTTCTATTTGCGGCAATTACAAATTAAGTGAAACGTTACAAGAAGAATGCTGGCAACACGCTGCCACTGTTTCCCTTGAAAACGATCAATTGAAAATTTCAAATCTAGATTAATCATAAAGGAACATCGGGAATGGCAAGAATTATTGTCGTCACATCAGGTAAAGGCGGCGTTGGTAAAACGACCACCAGCGCAGCAATTGGTACAGGTCTAGCGCAAGCAGGTAAGAAAACGGTGATCGTAGATTTTGATATTGGATTACGTAACCTTGACTTGATCATGGGCTGTGAGCGTCGCGTTGTTTATGATTTTGTAAATGTAATCAATGAAGAAGCAAACCTTAACCAAGCGCTTATCAAAGACAAACGCATCGAAAATTTATATATTTTACCTGCGTCTCAAACGCGAGACAAAGACGCGTTAACCAAAGAAGGCGTTGAGAAGGTTTTAAACGACTTAGCCGAACGCTTTGATTACATTGTTTGTGATTCACCAGCAGGTATCGAGAAAGGCGCGATGATGGCCCTTTACTTTGCCGACGAGGCGATTATTACCTCTAACCCTGAAGTATCATCAGTGCGCGATTCAGATCGTATTATTGGCATGCTTTCAAGTAAATCTCGCCGAGCTGAACAAGGCTTAGAGCCGATTGTAGAACACTTGTTAATTACTCGCTATTCACCAAAGCGTGTTAATACTGGCGACATGCTCAGCGTTGAAGACATCAATGATATTTTAGCGGTGAAGCTACTCGGTGTGATCCCTGAATCACAGGCTGTACTTAAAGCGTCAAACTCAGGTGAACCCGTTATACTTGATAGTGAAAGCGATGCAGGTATGGCTTACCAAGATGCGGTTGACCGCCTATTAGGTGAAAGCCGCGAGTTCCGTTTTATACAAGAAGAAAAGAAAGGCCTACTGAGTCGCATATTTGGAGGATAAGATGTCGTTGCTTGATTACTTTAGATCAAATAAGAATAATACTGCACAGCTCGCTAAGGAACGCCTGCAAATTATCGTTGCTCATGAACGCGGCCAGCGCGCAGGTCCGGATTACTTACCTGAGCTACGCAATGACATTTTGCAAGTGATCCGTAAATACGTAGAGATTTCACCTGAGCAGGTTACCGTGCAACTTGAGCAAAAAGGTTCAAACTTATCGGTGCTTGAGCTAAACGTGATGTTGCCTGAAGATAACAAGTAACAGTTACTTCACTGCGACGGCTCTAGAATACAAAAAACCGCACGATTGTGTGGTTTTTTCGTTCTATTCTTGTAGTGACCTTCTAACTAACAGCTAAAATCCACTATTCGCCTAAATGCTTCGCCATTAACTCAAACCGCCAGCTAGACAATAACATGGGTTTTTCAGCTGTCTCTTTTTGCGCATCCGATAATTTCCATAACCAAGATAAATATTGGTGAATAGTCTTCTTTGAAGCAATAAGCTCAACGGGAAGATCATAGGTAGTGGCAGCCAAGGTCACTGCATCTTTTATCCGTTTGAATTCTTTTTTATAAGCTGGGTATTCTATGATTGGTTTGATTTTGCTTGGACAATCATCATTCGCCACAGCCAAGCCTTGTTTCACAAGCTGTAACAAAGCATTACCATGAATTCGAATTTCTTGGTCGGTCACACCAATGGCTGATAATTGTGCTTTGGTGGTGGGTGCATGTTTAGCAATTTCCCATAAATGGGCTTCTTTAACCACAAAGTTTAACGCATAGTTGCGTGACTTCGCGGTTTGATAACGCCAACTGGCCAGCAGCTTAAAAATAGCTAAACTGCGACGTGAAAGCTTAGACGCATTTTTTAAATCAATATAGATCTCATCTGGCTGCACTTTTTGCAGTCGCTTTTGCACTAAGTTTTGACATTCTTGCTTGAAAAACTCAGTCATGCCTTTAATGGCTAATTTTTCCGCCAGTTGGTTATAGCACTGCTCAAGATAAACCACGTCTTTAATGGCGTAATCAAGCTGAGCGGGCTGCAACGGACGCGCTAACCAATCGGTTCTTGATTCGCCTTTATCTAATACCACTCCGGTGAGCTGGGCAACCATGGCCGCATAACCTAATGAGTGGCCCATATTCAAAAAGCCACAAGCAACTTGCGTATCTAAATATTCACCCTCTAAGTTACCTTTATGGTTAAGAACAATTTCTAAATCCTCACCAAACGAGTGCCATAAGCTGGTTTTCACTGATAGTTGTTGCCAAAATGGCGTTAAATCCCCTACTGCTAACGGATCAATGAGATGAAACTGGCCATCTTGAGCTAATTGTAACAAGCCTAAGTTGGCATAAAAGGTACGGGTTCTAACAAATTCGGTATCCAATGCCATTAGGCTTGGCGTTAAGCCAGCACAGAGTTGCTGTAGCTGACTTTGACTATCAATAAAATTAAATTCCAACTGCTTATCTCTTAACTTTCGGCCTTTGCCAATTTGGCTAATTCTTCTTCCCTTAAGACACGGCGTAATATTTTTCCGACATTGGTTTTAGGAAGCTCATCGCGAAATTCTACCAGTTTTGGCACCTTATAGGCAGTTAACTCTTTGCGGCAGTATTGGATTAATTCTTCTTTTGTTAAGGTACTGTCTTTTTTCACCACAAAAACTTTTACTGCTTCACCAGAAACGGCATCAGGGATACCAATAGCGGCCACTTCTAATACCTTGGCATTACTGGACACCACATCTTCAAGTTCATTCGGAAATACGTTAAAACCAGAAACCAATATCATGTCTTTTTTACGGTCGACAATGTAGATAAACCCTTGCTCATCTATTCGAGCAATATCGCCGGTGCAAATCCAATTGTCTTCGGTAAGCTCAGGGGTGTGTTTTTTGCCCCAATAACCTGACATCACTTGGGGACCACGCACTTGCATTTCACCCGACTCGCCTAGGGCGACCTCTTGGCCTGATTCATCTACAAAACGCACCTCTGTTGAGGGCATAGGCAAACCAATACTGTGATTGTAAGTGTCTAAGTTGTATGGGTTCACCGTTACTAATGGCGAACATTCAGTTAAACCATAACCTTCTAGCAGACGACAACCTGTAATGTTTTGCCATTGCTCTGCGACCGCTTGTTGCACAGCCATACCGCCGCCAACACTGAAACGCAAAGGGCTAAAATCCAGTTGTTTAAATTCCTCGTTATTGATTAAGGCATTAAACAAGGTATTAACGCCAGTGATTGCTGTGTAAGGAATGCTGGCTAAGTCTTTAACAAACGCAGGGATATCTCGTGGGTTAGTGATCAGTAGATTGGTTGCACCTAAGCGCATAAACAATAAGCAATTAACCGTTAAAGCAAAGATGTGATACAGGGGCAGCGCGGTAACAACAATCTCTTTGCCTTCTTTTAGCACTGGGCCATAAGCACCAAGTGCCTGCAATAAATTAGCAATAATATTTTTATGACTTAACATCGCACCTTTAGATAAACCAGTTGTGCCACCGGTATATTGCAAAAATGCTAAATCATCAGGACATAATTTAGGTTTTACATATTGTAAATATTCGCCCTTTTTCAAGGCATGACGAAACGTACCGGCGTTAGGTAAATGGTATTTGGGCACCATTTTTTTAATGTACTTGACCACAAAATTGACCAGCGTGCCTTTAATGGGATTAAGCTGGTCGCCCAAACGGGTCAAAATAACGTGTTCAATCGGTGTTTCTTGTACCACTTTTTCTAAGGTATGAGCAAAGTTAGACACGATAACAATGGCTTTAGCACCGGAGTCTTTTAGCTGATGTTTCAGCTCACGTGGGGTATATAAGGGATTAACATTGACCACCACCATGCCCGCTCTTAGTACTCCGAACATCGCAATGGGGTATTGCAATAAATTTGGCATCATCAGCGCGACGCGATCGCCCTTTTCCAGCTTAAGCTCTTCTTGCAAATAAGCGGCAAAGTGGCGAGAAAGGGTTTCTAAACGGCGATAAGTCATCGCCTGCCCCATATTGATGTAGGCCGCTTGATCTGCATATTTGTTGACGCTTTCATCGAGTAAGTCCACTAACGAGTCATATTGCTCAGCGTCAATTTCAGATGGCACATCACTCGGGTAACGCTCTAGCCAAATTTTGTCCATAACTTACTTCATCCTATATCTGGGTGCTTTAATTGTTATCGTTATGTTAAACAGTATATGAATGACTTGCTTAATAACCAAGATTATTAGCGCTAACAAACTAACATTTAACTAAATATTCTTTTATGGTTTGGGCCACGCCCAGATGATTTTCCATATGCAAATGGTGGTTGCCTGCCAATTTAACCTTGCTCAGCTGCGCAAATAAGTGCTGGCGTTCGGCTAATTGTGCACTCATTTCAGCATAACCATCTGTGCCCAAAATGCACATTGTTGGGCATTTAATGTCTTTAATTAATTGCTGCGCTTGTGATTCTGACAGCCGAAAAGGTGATAAATATGTCAGCCTAGGATCATGACGCCAAATATAGCCATTGTTTACCTGCACCGCCCCACGCGTGGCTAATAACGTCGCACAACGCTTACTGATCCCTAATGCGCGCTGTTTCGCCTGCACTAATGAACTTAATGCTCTGGGTTTCGGTGCCGAGGATTGCTGACGCGATAAAATAGCACGGCGCAGATGAGTGGTGGTAGACGCGACAGATTGAACCAACGGCCCAGCCCCTTCAATCATGACTAAAGCGCTCACTTTTTCCGGAAAAGCTGCAGCCACACAGCTGGCCACTAACGCGCCAAGAGAATGCCCAACCAAAATAACGGGCCGTTCGCCGAGTGCGGTGATAACCTGATAAACATCATCAACCCAATCAGCAAAGTGATACGCGCTGTTTTTATGCTGTGACTGACCGTGACCGGGTAGGTCAATACACACAAAACGGAATTGAGATGTCAGTTGTTGCTGCGCAAACGCCTGCAGTAACGGTATAAATGACGCCCCATTGTCTAGCCAACCATGAAGGCATAAAACAATAGGCAAGTCAGGTTGGCCAACAGCGAGTGCTGCCAAAGAGCCATCACGCAATGCAATAGATTGGCTTTCAAGCTTAGATTGAATAGGGAATGAAACGGCAGTGTCGAGCATTATGCGTAGAGGTCAATACCAAAGGTGCTGGATATTTCTTCTCGCATTTGGGCTTTTTCAATATCTTGATAAGAGGCTAACGCTTTTTGATTGCGTCCATCTGGCTGATCATAAGCCAATTTGACGGTTTCTATCTCTTGCTCATTTAACTGAGTTTGTCTTATTGGCGCAGGTGACTTGGCGACTTGCTCGGGAACGGCGGGCGCAGCCGGCTGCTTGGGTTTTTGATACCCCGATGAAATACTATCAATATTGTTTGAAATTTGATTAATCATCGCCATCAATCCAACACATCAACTCAATTAATTTCGCTATTACTGTTATCTAGGTTTGTGTCGCGCTATTGAAATTATAGCGCGAGAATAAATAAAGTAACTATTCTCTGCCCGGAAGTTTCTTCCACGTCACTTTATCACGTAAATATACTGGCGTTGCTTGGTCCGCCATCACTGTTTGACCATTCAAAAACTGATCCAACGCCGCAGGTAACATAAATTCACTGTGCGGAAATGACACCACCACGGTTTCTGTTAAGTTGAATGCGCTCGACAGTTCAGCGTAAGCTTGCCAACCAGTGCCCACTGGCGTCATCGGTAAATCGAATTTGTCTGCATACAACTCAAGCACAGCGTGTGGTGGTAATACCTGCTCTTCACCAATCAAGGTCATTAATTGCTGCTCATTAAGCTGATATTCACCCCAGTATACTTCTCCCATGCGCGCATCAATTGCGGCTAACACACGGGTAGCGCCTTGCTGCACATAAGCTTGTTGCGCCATGGCCTGTAAGGTTGAAACGCCAATCATCGGCAAATCAGCGCCAAATGCTAAGCCTTGAGCAATGCCGATACCAATACGCACACCAGTAAAGCTGCCAGGGCCACGACCATATACTAAAGCGCTCACCTCGTTAAGTGATATATTTGCGTCTTTTAGCACAGCATCCACCATTGGCAATATGCGCTGAGTGTGCTCTCTTGGGCTCAAAATAAAGTTTGCATGAACCCTATCAGATCCTGATAAAGCAACCGAGCAGCCCTCTGTAGAGGTGTCCATTGCGAGTAAAATTGTTGGTTTTGTGCTGGCCATAATTAATCCAAGTGTTGCAGAAATTCAGTCACTTTAGTGAGATCCCGAGTACGGGGCATGCAAGGTAAACTATTCAAAAAGATATTGCCATAGTTTCGACTGACTAATCTTGGGTCACAGATGATGACGGCGCCTTTATCTTCCACGTCACGGATCAATCGCCCTACCCCTTGTTTTAAGGTGATCACCGCTTGCGGTAACTGTACATGTTGAAACGGCTCTAGCCCTTTAAGCTGAGCATCTTCCATTCGCGCCTTCAATAAGGGATCGTCTGGTGAAGCAAAAGGGATTTTATCGATAATCACTAAAGACAAGCCTTGGCCGCGCACATCGATACCTTCCCAAAATGCTCCCGTTGCCACTAATAATGCATTACCCGAGTCAATAAACTCATTCAACAGCGCCTGTTTACTGGCTTCGCCTTGCACTAAAATAGGCAAATCCAATAACTCACGAAAACAATTCGCTAGCTCGTTCATCATGTAATGACTGGTGCATAAAAAGAAACAACGGCCTTTATTATGGGCAATGATAGGCGCTAATAATTTTGCCAGCACCGGCGCTAAGTTTTTACCACCCGGCTCAGGTAAAAAGCGCGGCACAGCCAACAAGCTTTGCTGGGCATAATCAAACGGGCTTTTAAGCAGTAATGTTTGTGCATCGGTCACGCCAAGTAATTGCGCAAAGTGATCAAATTTTTGATCCACCGCTAAGGTAGCACTGGTAAACACCCAAGCAGCGGGTCTTTTTTCCATCTCACTAGCAAAGCGCTCTGCCACACTCAATGGCGTGATATTGAGGCTAAATTGCATGCGGTTACAGTCAAACCAATAGCTAAAACCAGCGGTGTCGACAGACAACAGCTTTTCAAACTGACTTTTAAATAGCACCAGCCGTTCAAAACAATGGTCCAGTACTTCACTGCGATTCAAGCCCAACTTGGCGACCTCGTACACCAGTTGCATCGCTTCCATAAACCTTGCCACCGATTGTTTCATTTGGTCGTCGCGCAGTTTATCGCGCCAGCTGCCACTGCCTTTATCAACATTGAAAGCAATGCGTAACTCTTGTATCGACGATTTAAAGCGATCACAAGCTTTACCGAGTTGCGCCATATCACGCAACTCAGCCCGATAAACATAATCCATGTCTTTACACAGCTCAAATAGCTGGCGGCTGGATAATGACTCGCCAAAATATTGACTGGCAATATCGGGTAATTGATGGGCTTCATCAAAAATATACACGTCGGCGTCTGGGATCAGCTCACCAAAACCGGTGTCTTTCACAGCTAAGTCGGCAAAAAACAAATGGTGATTGACCACCAACACATCGGCTTCAAGGGCACGCTTGCGCGCTTTGATCAAATAGCAGTCGTCATAGCTGGGACAATCACGGCCTAGGCAATTGTCATTGGTGCTGGTCACAAGTGGGATAATGTCGGCATCTTCCGCCAGTTCAGCGAGCTCGCCAATGTCACCTTGCTCACTACTGGTGGACCAGGTTTTCACTTTGACCAGATCAGCCAGTAAGTTGGTGTCTTGCTGATGGCTTTGCAACATAAAGCGGTTCATTCGCTCTAAACACAAATAATTATTACGCCCTTTAAGTAAAGCCACCACACCAGTGAAGCCACTGGCATTAAGTAATAAGGGCAAATCGCGCAAATACAGTTGTTCTTGTAGGTTTTTACTGCCGGTAGAAATAACCGTACGCTTACCATGTACCAAAGCTGGCGCCAGATAAGCAAAGGTTTTACCGGTGCCCGTTTCTGCTTCCACTAATAAAGCACTTGCGTCTTTGATACTCTGACCAACGGCTTGCGCCATCTCAAGTTGTGGTTGACGCGGCTGGTAGCCCTTAATCAATTCAGATAAAGGCCCTGAAGCAGAAAAAAATTGAGCAACCGACATAGTGATCCAGCAACAAATAAAAAAGGCATTATGCCAGAATTATTATTTGTTGCAGCTACTAGGGTCCGCGGGCCCTAGTAAAGCTAGCTAAACAAATACATCAATATCCCCTTCGTGGGGTTTTTCAGTCGTTGATTCAACTTTATCCGGATGTTTGGGCAACTTTTGCTGCGTTTTTAAATGCTTTTTATTTTTCTCCGATATTTTACCTGTTTGCTGCGCCTTATGAACATCAATCGTGCTGTCTTTGTCCGTTACCCGTGGTAAAGGTTTACTGACCACATCATTGACTAAGCTTTGACCTGACATAAATCACCCCCTTATACTCACTATATCGGCACGATATTCTATAATTTTAGCTCACTTAGCAGATGATTCACTATTTAGAAAAAAACCGTTTGCAATTTGAGCCTGCGTTGGTAATGTGTGCTTGTTTTGTTTTTCAATATAAGAATTTAAATGAACCGTAAGCTGACTACACAAGTTGTAATTCATCACCATCATCATCCGAAGTAATCTTCCGGAGGAATGGTTCTGGAAGGCTAATTTTGAGGTACTTCCAGCAGCGGTTTAACAAGAATTTTAAAACCCTCGGAAGGAAACTTCAGAGGGTTTTTTCGTTTTAGCGGGTAAAGGAATAGTATAAATATGTTAGATAAAAAAAGATTACGTATCGCGATACAAAAATCAGGTCGTTTAAGCAAAGATTCACAAGAAATGCTAAAAGCCTGTGGCTTAAAAATAAACATGCGCGAACAACGCCTGATTGCACATTGTGAAAACATGCCAGTTGATCTGCTACGTGTGCGCGATGACGATATCCCAGGCTTAGTAATGGATGGCGTGGTTGATTTAGGTATCATCGGCGAAAACGTGTTGGAAGAAGAGAGCTTGCTACGTGCTCAAACTGAAGATCCAGCGCAATTTGAGTTATTAAAACGTCTAGATTTCGGTGGTTGTCGCCTGTCGCTTGCCGTGCCAGAAGACTTTGACTACCAAGGGCCTGAGTCACTACGTGACTTACGTATTGCTACCTCTTACCCTGGTATCTTAAAAGCCTTCATGGATAAAGCCGGCGTACCTTTTAGCTCTTGTATGCTCAATGGTTCGGTTGAAGTTGCACCACGTGCAGGCTTGGCTGACGCTATCTGCGACTTAGTATCAACAGGTGCCACCCTAGAAGCGAACGGCCTGAAAGAGACCGAAGTTATTTACAAATCTAAAGCCGTACTGATTAAAGCTGCGGGTAAATTTGATGAAGAAAAACAAGCGCTAATCAATAAAATTCTCACGCGCGTACAAGGCGTGCAACAAGCCCGTGAAAGCAAGTACATCATGCTACACGCGCCAAAAGCGCAGCTAAACAAAGTCATTGATTTAATGCCAGGCTCAGAAAAACCGACGGTATTGCCATTAGCTGGAACGACCGATACCGTTGCCATCCATGTTGTTAGCACTGAAAACCTATTTTGGGAAACCATGGAAGAGCTTAAAGAACTTGGCGCAAGCTCAATTCTAGTATTACCAATTGAAAAAATGTTGGAGTAGTCATGCTTACGGTCAACTGGCAAACGTTAAGTGACAAACAACAAACTCAGTTGTTGTCACGCCCAGCTATAAATTCATCGGCCGATATTACGGCGATTGTCACTGACATTATCGCCAATATTCGCAGCCGTGGTGATGAAGCTTTGTTCGAATATACTAAGAAATTCGATCAAGTAGATTCAAATGATATCCGTGTTACAGCTGCGCAAATTGACGCAGCCGAACAGCGTTTAGGCAGTGAGATTAAACAAGCTATTGAAGTGGCTTATCAGCAAATTCGCCGCTTTCACCAAGCGCAAGTGCAAGACGTTATTCGCGTTGAAACCATGCCGGGTGTAGTGTGCGAAATGCACACTCAAGCGATTGAAGCAGTTGGCCTATATATCCCAGGTGGCAGTGCGCCATTACCGTCAACGGTATTAATGGTCGGCGCACCGGCGCAATTAGCTGGCTGTAATCGCTTAGTATTATGCTCTCCGCCGCCACTGGCTGATGAAATTCTGTATGCGGCAAAAATGTGTGGCGTTGATGAAATTTACACCGTCGGCGGCGCACAAGCCGTTGCAGCAATGGCCTATGGCACACAAAGCATTGCGAAGGTTAACAAAATTTTCGGTCCCGGGAACGCTTTTGTAACCGAAGCCAAACGTCAAGTGAGCATGGACTTTGCTGGTGCCGCCATTGATATGCCAGCTGGCCCATCGGAAGTGTTAGTGATTGCTGATGACAGTGCAGACTCACAATTTATTGCATCCGATCTGTTATCACAAGCCGAGCACGGTCATGACTCACAATCGGTTCTTGTGACCACTTGTCCTGTGGTTGCCGAGAACACTGCGCAGGCCGTGTTAGATCAACTTGAACTGCTAAGCCGTAAAGACATTGCGGCGCAAGCCCTTGGCCATAGCATGATTATTATTGCTAAAGATCTTGAGCAAGCCATCGAGATTTCTAACACTTACGCGCCTGAGCACTTAATTGTGCAAACTCGTGATGCGCGCAGTTTAGTTGGCCAATTAAAAAATGCTGGCTCGATCTTTTTAGGTGAATGGACACCGGAGTCGGTCGGTGATTATGCCAGTGGCACCAATCACGTACTGCCCACATACGGTTACACCAAAACCTATTCAAGTTTAGGCATGGCCGACTTTGTGAAGCGCTATACCGTGCAAGAGCTTAGCCAAGACGGCTTACGTAATCTTGCACCAACGGTTACCCGCTTAGCGGACGCAGAAGGCTTAACGGCGCACAAACGTGCTGTTACCATTCGCATGGACCAACTCGCTAAATGCGATCAGGCTGGTAAAAAATGAGCATTGAAAAATTAGCAAGACAAACAGTGCAGGATCTGGTGCCTTATGAAAGCGCCCGTCGCATTGGCGGTAAAGGTGAAGTTTGGATCAACGCTAACGAAGCCCCTGATTGCAGTGAGTATCAATTAAACTGCGACCGGATGAATCGTTATCCTGAATTTCAGCCACCTGAAGTGATTAACGCTTATGCTTCATACGCGGGCTTAAACACTGACCAAGTATTAGCAACGCGCGGCGCAGATGAAAGTATTGAACTGCTTATTCGTACCTTTTGTGAGCCGGGTAAAGACAGCATTTTAATCTGCCCACCTACCTATGGCATGTATAGCGTTAGCGCGAATACCTGTGGTGTGGATATTAAAACGGTGCCACTGCAAGCCAACTTTGATGTGGATTACCAAGCAGTCGCTGACAACCTAGATAACGTTAAAGTGGTGTTTTTATGCGCCCCTAACAACCCAACCGGTAATATGCTTGATACTAAACAGCTGAAACAGCTATTGGCAGCCGCTAAAGATCGCGCGTTGATAGTGGTGGATGAGGCCTACATTGAGTTTTGTATCGACCAGAGCCAGGTTGAGTTAATTGAACACTACGAAAACCTAGTGGTGACTCGCACACTGTCTAAAGCCTTTGCGTTGGCTGCTATCCGCTGTGGTTTTACCTTAGCGCAGCCTAGCGTAATTGACATGATGAAAAAAGTCATTCCGCCCTATCCAGTCCCCGGTCCGGTCGCGCAGATTGCCAGCCAAGCATTATCGACTGGTGGCTTACACACCATGGAGCAGCGCGTCACTACCCTAAATGCTTTGCGTCGTGAAGCATTGGCGCAATTAGATGGCTTAGCGTGTGTGACAGAGTTATTTCCAGCCACGGGTAACTTTATCTTGGCACGCTTTGTCGATTCTAAATTGGCCTTTGCCACACTTGCTAAGGCCGGTATTATCGCCCGTGATTTTGCCAACAAGCCACGTCTAGAAAACTGCATCCGTATTACCATAGGTAATAAAGCGGAAATGAGAGCCACCATCAAGGCACTCGCAGCACTATAAAAAATTATTGGCCGCCTGAGTGCGGCCTTTTTGCTCTGCCAGGCAGAGGGAGAAGTAGTAAATGAGCAAACAAAAATTTCTATTTATTGATCGTGAC
This sequence comes from Motilimonas cestriensis, assembly GCF_021295315.1. Classification (GTDB taxonomy): domain Bacteria; phylum Pseudomonadota; class Gammaproteobacteria; order Enterobacterales; family CBDFNC01; genus Motilimonas; species Motilimonas cestriensis. Next base: position 222,286 of record NZ_JAIMJA010000007.1, read on the forward strand.
GGCACTTTAATTGACGAGCCCATTACCGATAAACAAGTTGATAGCCTAGAAAAACTAAAGTTAGAGCCCATGGTGATCCCTAACTTATTAAAGCTACAGGATGCAGGCTATGTCCTCGTCATCGTCAGCAACCAAGACGGCCTAGGCACTGACAGCTATCCACAACAAGATTTTGATATCCCGCAAAATGCCATGATGGAAATTTTTGCTAGCCAAGGGGTTAAATTTGAATCGGTATTACTTTGCCCACATTTCCCTCATGAAAATTGCAGCTGTCGCAAGCCACACTTAGGCATGGTGAAAGAATACTTAGCCTCAGGGCGCATTGATTTCTCTGATTCTTACGTCATTGGCGATCGCGTTACTGATGTGCAACTTGCTGAAAACATGGGCTTAGAAGGTATTTTGTACAATACAGAAACGCTTAATTGGAATGACATCAGCGCAAAATTGCTCAACAAAGGCAATCGCGTAGGCCAAGTAACGCGCGTAACCAAAGAAACGTCCATTAGTGTTGCGGTTGATTTAGACCAAAGTGGCGGCAATGAAATCAGCACGGGCATCGACTTTTTTGATCACATGCTTGATCAAATAGCGACTCACGGCGGCATCCAGCTAAAAATGAACGTGAAAGGCGATTTACACATTGACGATCACCACAGCGTAGAAGACACCGCCCTCGCCCTTGGCCAAGCACTGCGCGATGCCATTGGTGATAAACGCGGTATTGGCCGTTTTGGTTTTGTCCTGCCAATGGACGAAAGTGAAGCCAGCTGTTCAATGGACTTATCGGGTCGACCATACCTCACCTTTAAAGCGCAATTCCCGCGCGACATGGTTGGCGCGATGGCCACTGAAATGGTTGAACACTTCTTCTATTCACTAAGCCAAACCTTAGGCGCAACGTTAAACCTAAAAGTAGAAGGCGAGAACACCCACCACATGGTTGAAGGCCTATTTAAAGCGTTCGGTCGTACTCTGCGTCAATGTGTGAAAAAAGAAGGCAATGAACTGCCATCGAGCAAAGGGGTACTTTAATGTCTGATCTTAACGTCGTCATTATCGACACTGGTTGTGCTAACTTATCCTCGGTGCGCTTTGCCATTGAGCGCTTAGGTTACCAAGTCACCGTGTCAAAAGACCCAGCTGTATTACAAAGTGCTGACAAGCTGTTTTTACCTGGCGTTGGCACTGCCAAAGAAGCCATGAACAACTTTGTTGAGCGCGACCTTGTTGAGCAAGTGCGCGGCCTCAAACAACCTGTATTAGGTATTTGCTTAGGCATGCAGCTGATGGCTGAATATTCCCAAGAAGGTGATTTGGCCACTCTGGGTTTAGTGCCCGGCAATGTTGATAAGATGCAAGTAGGCAAACTACGCTTGCCACACATGGGCTGGAACCAAATCACTCCGGTTGATGGTCATCCGCTGTTTAAAGACATTCCTGCGGGCAGCTATTTTTACTTTGTGCATTCCTATGCACTCGCGGTAAACGAATACACTATTGCCAGTTGTGAATACGGTCATCCATTTACCGCAGCAGTAGGTAAAGACAATTTTTACGGGGTGCAATTTCACCCTGAGCGCAGCGGTAAAGCTGGCGCGCAACTGATTAAAAACTTTTTGGAGCTATAAATGATCATCCCTGCATTAGATTTAATCGATGGCAATATTGTCCGGTTGTACCAAGGTGATTACGCGCAAAAAACCATTTATGGCGACGATCCACAAAGCCAATTTAACGCCTACAACAGCCAAGGTGCCGACTGGTTACACTTAGTTGATTTAGACGGCGCAAAAGACGTGACCAAGCGTCAACTAGACGTGATTGCGTCACTTATCAAACATACCCCAGCCAAAATTCAAATTGGCGGTGGCGTGCGCAGTGAGCAAGATGTGATTGACTTACTTGATGCAGGTGCGCAGCGTGTGGTGATCGGCTCAACAGCCGTGAAACAGCCCGAAATGGTGGTTGAATGGATGAAGAAATACGGCGCTGAGCACATCGTATTAGCATTGGATATCAATATCGACGCTGATGGCAATAAAATTGTTGCCATCGCAGGCTGGCAAGAAGCCAGTGGTCAAACCATTGAAAGCCTCATCAATATCTACTCCCCTGCTGGCTTAAAGCATGTGTTATGTACGGATATCTCCCGTGACGGCACACTCGCTGGCTCAAATGTGGAATTGTACGCTGAGCTTAAGCAACAGTTTCCAAACATTTTATGGCAAGCATCAGGCGGCATCGGTGGTTTAGATGACATAGCAGCAGTGGCGCGCTCTGGCGCCGATGGTGTCATTGTTGGCCGCGCGCTGCTAGAAGGTAAGTTTAACGTTGAGCAAGCCATCGCTTGTTGGAACGAGAACGTAACCGCTAACTAGTGCATAACTAATATTCTTTGATAACAATCGTTTGTGTAAATGGTTGTTATCAAGTTTAGCTTCATTGCTCTCTATTTCCCTCAAGACCAATACTACGATACGTGGGTAGTTTAACTTCATCTGTCAGAAGTAATAAAGTTTGCCACTTTTGAGTGCCTATCCGCTCGTCTTGAGAAAGGTACTCAGGCTAAGCGCGGTTAAAGATCAATGCAGCAATTTACTTAATAAGGCAGAACGCGAGATCGGCGAGGCTCAGGGGATAATCCGAGCGTTGTCCAACAATTGAATATGGGGTGTCGACTTCACGACACCTATTCTTATCTGTTAGGTGAATTCTACGATTATCCTATTCTCAATCACAGCCACCAGAATCACCAAAATCAATTGAGAAAAAGTCAGCTCCACCACCAGATGAATAACTTGATGTATTAGTTTGCCTTTTCAAGGACTCTGCTTGCTGCCTATCTAGGTTATCGACATCATTTTGTGAGTACAATAACTCGTTTGGTAAAGCATCCCCGCAAAACTCACACTTCTCGATTCTGCGGTTATAGATTGGTCTTTCACAGCTTGGGCATACAAACTTCATAGATTGAGACTCCATTCACCTAACGAGACTGTAGAATAACTCCAACAGCCAGATTTGACTAAAAAACGGGCCCTGCAATCAATCCTAAGCGCTTTTAAGACAATAGGTAATGCATTTGGAACCCATAAAACAGGCTGTTTTTCTTAAAAAAGAGAAATTATACAGCCTAACGCCGCCAAAACTGCCACCATTTTTTTGATGTAGCCTGACACATAGCTTCGCCTTCCGCCTTTAGCTCTTGCCAATTGGACTGGCCATCCTCGCCGTAAACTTCACCTTCTTCGCCTTGGACTTTTGCTTTTAAGGACACTGCTATCTGATACATTTTCTTGATAATTTCATCATCAGGATTCTTAACTTTGATATTGCCCTCAAAATAATCAAACCATGCCATATTTCCGTCTTTCTCATGTCCGGAGTATCCAGTCCAAACAGATAACCCTTCGCTTTCTACTCTAAGAGTTCCATTTGGCAATTCCGCCTCAGCATAGCCGTCCAATCTTATATCTGGAGAGGATTTAACAAAGTCACGCCACTCATCGAGCGTTATTTCATCACCCTCTTCGTCAAACCATTCAGCCTTTCTAGTGATGTGAAGGTCGTATCCCATGACGTCTCCTTGGGCAGCTAACGCTGCCAATACAGGCCGAGCGTAGCGAGGTCCAGTGCAATGCGCATTTTGCATTGCACGATTGTGCTTGGCCTTGTTATGAGTTTTTCTTGCAGCATGCTATAGCTCCAAGTCCTCTTTTACTTCAATTATCATTTTTGCAATATTCAGGTCGTGCACCGGCGCGGCAGATAATCCCATGCTTTCCGTTGAGACTTCGCCTAGATATTTGGCAATTGAATCAGGCGAATCACTTTCCATTGCGTAAGCGAAAACTCTTGGCAGGTAAGATTGATACTCGTCCCTGGCCCAGTCTCCATCTGAAATTCCGATTGGATCCCACTTATAAAAAAGAATCTCATCAATTCTTTTATAGAGTTCCAATTGATCTGGCGGTAACTTCTTTCCCATTACTCACTCTTGGTCGCTCAATTGCATAATACATTAGCATCTTCTTGAAATTACTCCAATTGTAACTGCGTCTACCACTTCGCCTATTCAACCATTTATATAAACTGTGAAGTATATAACGGTACAATCTATCAAGGCTGTGGCTATTGTCTGTGGCCATCGGTTTTGCCCTCAGTGCCAACAGCGCTCCGCGTCCCAATGGTTATGGCGACAACAAAGCAAGCTACTGCCCACCACTTACTTTATGGTCACCTTCACCTTGCCTTATGAACTGCGCCCCTTAGCCGCCTCACACCCGCGTCATCTGTATCCGCTGATGTTTAAAGTGAGCGCCCAAATCCTTAAAGACTTCGCCGCCAAACAAAACCAAGGCGAACTCGGCTTTACCTCGGTGCTGCACACCCACAGCCGACAGCGTAATCTGCATCCGCACATTCACATATTGGTGGCCAGCGGGCGTTACGATGAAAAGAAAAAACAATGGCATAAAGGCAGCAAAAACTACCTGTTTAACGCCTTTGCACTGGCCAACGTGTGGCGAGCCAGAATGCTCGACGCCATCAATCAACACCCGAGTTTAGCGCTGCCCAATCACCTGCCGCCAAAATGGGTGGTGGATTGTCGCGCCGTGGGGGAAGGATTACCGACATTGAAATATCTATCACGTTATTTATATCGCGGCGTGCTGCCAGACAAAGACATCATTAACATCACCAAGGATAACGTCACCTTCCGCTATCGTGATGGGCAAACCAACCACTGGAAGCAGCGCACGCTGCCAACACTGAAGTTCCTGATGCTAATGTTGCAACACGTGCTGCCCAAGGGATTACAACGCGCTCGTGATTACGGCTTTTTACGCGGTAACGCCAAAGCCATCTTGCACCAAATACAGTGCTTGCTATTGCCGTTGCTGCAACAGCTACTGGGGATTGAGCCACTGAGCCAACCGACGCGAACTTGCCCTTGCTGCCAACACAGCATGCGCTGCATTGGTATCCTGCGACCGAGATAATCAACCCCGCAAGGACGCAATAAGGATAATGGCATTCACCACGCTAAGGGCGACAACAAGAGGAATACGAATAAAGAAACAACACACAGGCAAGCCGTAACAAACTGATAAGGCAAGCGTTTATATTATGATCGCCCCCTTACATCCCTCCCGCTCGTCTTAAGAAAGGTACTCAGGCTAAGCGCGGTTAAGGCTCAATGCAGCAATTTACTTATTAAGGAAGGAATCGAGCTTATCGAGGCTCCGGGGATAATCCGAGCGTTGTCCAATCGAGTAGGAGGAGACCTCACGGCCTCCGTCCTCTCACACCACCGTACAAGCGTGGGTCGCATACGGCGGTTTCGAATATATTTTTAATGCTTCATACCCACCTAGCAGTGAGTATAATCCTTGTTCAGTAAATCGACTATCAGGTAACGCTTGATGAAGTTGAGGCGTTTTCGACAATGCCCACCACCCCTTATCTGATATCGCGAGTCTCCACGCATTGCGT
>NZ_JAIMJA010000080.1 GCF_021295315.1 Motilimonas cestriensis
AAATTCAACGTGTCACTGGGTAACACCAACGGCGGCAGCTACGAGAACTTAGTGAAAGGTAACTCGGTCATCGAGACTACCATCAATGACCAAACCGGCAGTGATGAGATTCCGGGCAGCGAGGACACCACCACCTTGACCTTAAGCGGTGCGACTAGCGTAGTCGAAGGGGAAAGCGCGACTTACACCGTGAGTGTGGACAACGCGCCAGCGACAGACTTAACGGTCCAAGTGATCACTGGTCATATCACCACCGACAACGGTGACGTGATTGCACAAACCCAAGACGTGGTGATCAAAGCAGGTACCTTATCAACTGACTTTACCGTGGCGACCTTAGATGATGCCATTGCTGATAGTGGTGAAAAATTCAACGTGTCACTGGGTAACACCAACGGCGGCAGCTACGAGAACTTAGTGAAAGGTAACTCGGTCATCGAGACTACCATCAATGACCAAACCGGCAGTGATGAGATTCCGGGCAGCGAGGACACCACCACCTTGACCTTAAGCGGTGCGACTAGCGTAGTCGAAGGGGAAAGCGCGACTTACACCGTGAGTGTGGACAACGCGCCCGCGACTGACTTAACGGTCCAAGTGATCACCGGTCATATCACCACCGACAACGGTGACGTGATTGCACAAACCCAAGACGTGGTGATCAAAGCAGGTACCTTATCAACTGACTTTACCGTGGCGACCTTAGATGATGCCATTGCTGATAGTGGTGAAAAATTCAACGTGTCACTGGGTAACACCAACGGCGGCAGCTACGAGAACTTAGTGAAAGG
>NZ_JAIMJA010000081.1 GCF_021295315.1 Motilimonas cestriensis
GGTTGAGTGTTGTTCCAGTTTGGAACAAGAGTCCACTATTAAAGAACGTGGACTCCAACGTCAAAGGGCGAAAAACCGTCTATCAGGGCGATGGCCCACTACGTGAACCATCACCCTAATCAAGTTTTTTGGGGTCGAGGTGCCGTAAAGCACTAAATCGGAACCCTAAAGGGAGCCCCCGATTTAGAGCTTGACGGGGAAAGCCGGCGAACGTGGCGAGAAAGGAAGGGAAGAAAGCGAAAGGAGCGGGCGCTAGGGCGCTGGCAAGTGTAGCGGTCACGCTGCGCGTAACCACCACACCCGCCGCGCTTAATGCGCCGCTACAGGGCGCGTGGAGATCCGTGACGCAGTAGCGGTAAACGGCAGACAAAAAAAATGTCGCACAATGTGCGCCATTTTTCACTTCACAGGTCAAGCTTATTATTTTTCGAACTGCGGGTGGCTCCAAGCAGATCTGAGCTCCCTCCTCTTAATCTACTTTATACCTTTTTTATAATTACGAGCAAAGTCTTGAGCTGCTTCTAAATTAGGAAAGCCTTCGTTACTTTGTCCTTGTTGTTTACGCATTTGATCCCAAATTGGTAGGATTTTGTTTACCAATTGTTCTAAGGAAGGTGCGAATAAGCGGGGAAATTCTTCTCGGCTGACTCAGTCATTTCATTTCTTCATGTTTGAGCCGATTTTTTCTCCCGTAAATGCCTTGAATCAGCCTATTTAGACCGTTTCTTCGCCATTTAAGGCGTTATCCCCAGTTTTTAGTGAGATCTCTCCCACTGACGTATCATTT
>NZ_JAIMJA010000082.1 GCF_021295315.1 Motilimonas cestriensis
GTTTCTTCAGGCGACCGGCTTCATCATATTCAGAGTGGGTATGTAGCAGGCGGCTACCATCGGCCGACAATATCTTACGCTCTGTTTCACGGCCGTTAATGTCATAGCTGAATTGCTCCTGAGTTTCACCCGCCACCAACTCAGACTTCAATAGACCATTGTTGTAGCAGGGTGAACGCATGAGTGATTAATTATCATACGAATCGCCGTAAAATCATCCCTCAAAAGCTGTTGATGGCTTAGTTGCTGCATCCATGCCGCAAATATTCGTCTAATAAGTAATCACAAATTGTTTGAAATACGCTCATGATCTTGCCCTGATTGTTGTAGTAACTGTACTGTGCGACATAGCCGCTATCAAAATGGTGCATGCCCCCCAACTTTCTTCGTCCCCGAATTTCACGTTCTGGCCAACATGCAAAAAGCAAGACCTGACCCCGATGGCTGCAACGTGTCGCCCTCCACCCTGACTCGCAAGTCGCCGATCTGATCCCAAGAAATTGGAAAGTGAAATTTAGCGACCATTTTTTTACATCCGATTTAGCGTTAGTGGGGCGATCTAACCCCTGATTGATCGCTTACTTTGTGGTGATGAGTCGTGGGGAAGCGTACGACATGAGTAAGGCGTGCAAGGCCGCGAACTAGATGTCGGTTTATTAAGGTATGAGTTTTGATACGTAAAGAGCAAGCACAACAGCGGTAATGGTG
>NZ_JAIMJA010000083.1 GCF_021295315.1 Motilimonas cestriensis
CATAGTATTTTGAATTCACATTCAAAAGAAGGCCTGAATTGAATATATCAAGAAGCAGTCGCCAAAACTCAAATACGCGGAGCAACAGCAACGATGAAATACATCACTACGTCCCAATTGGCAAAGCCGTCAGCTAAGCGAAAGGAAACGAAGTGTAGCAAACGTATTCGGCGTCGAAGGAAGGACGAGTCTTGATGCAAACGAGTCAATTGCTTGAATTGATGTTTAGTTCAGAACAGCTGAATATGGCATTAAAGCAAGTCAAAAGTAATAAAGGTTGTGCGGGTATTGATCGACTGTCAATAGAAGCGACAATTGCAAAACTAAGACAAGGCGACAATGGTAATAAGTTCCGTCAATCGTTATTAACGAGTACTTATCAACCGCAGCCAGTTCTTGGGGTTGAAATACCTAAACCCAGCGGAGGTGTTCGTCGACTTGGCATTCCGACAGTACAGGATAGGATCGTGCAACAAGCGATATCCAATGTGCTAAAGGATGTGTATGAGCCAACATTCTCAAACAGCAGTTACGGATTTAGACCCGGAAGAAGTGCTCACCATGCGTTAGTACAAGCGAGTCAGTATGTTCGTTCAGGCCTTGGTTACGTTGTAGATATTGATTTAGAAAAGTATTTTGACACGGT
>NZ_JAIMJA010000084.1 GCF_021295315.1 Motilimonas cestriensis
GCGGAAAAGATCCGTCGACCCTTTCCGACGCTCACCGGGCTGGTTGCCCTCGCCGCTGGGCTGGCGGCCGTCTATGGCCCTGCAAACGCGCCAGAAACGCCGTCGAAGCCGTGTGCGAGACACCGCGGCCGCCGGCGTTGTGGATACCTCGCGGAAAACTTGGCCCTCACTGACAGATGAGGGGCGGACGTTGACACTTGAGGGGCCGACTCACCCGGCGCGGCGTTGACAGATGAGGGGCAGGCTCGATTTCGGCCGGCGACGTGGAGCTGGCCAGCCTCGCAAATCGGCGAAAACGCCTGATTTTACGCGAGTTTCCCACAGATGATGTGGACAAGCCTGGGGATAAGTGCCCTGCGGTATTGACACTTGAGGGGCGCGACTACTGACAGATGAGGGGCGCGATCCTTGACACTTGAGGGGCAGAGTGCTGACAGATGAGGGGCGCACCTATTGACATTTGAGGGGCTGTCCACAGGCAGAAAATCCAGCATTTGCAAGGGTTTCCGCCCGTTTTTCGGCCACCGCTAACCTGTCTTTTAACCTGCTTTTAAACCAATATTTATAAACCTTGTTTTTAACCAGGGCTGCGCCCTGTGCGCGTGACCGCGCACGCCGAAGGGGGGTGC
>NZ_JAIMJA010000085.1 GCF_021295315.1 Motilimonas cestriensis
GTTGCTTGGTTTTGAACAAACCAGCATTAGCAAAGCGCCTATCTATACCCACCGCGGGCGGCCGAAGAAAGGCGAGAAACCAACGGGCTATAGCTACCAAATTAATGCCACCGTATTCACCGATTTAACCAAAGTAAAACTCGCCAAACTCAAGGTGGGCATGTTCATCCTCGCCACCAATGATACTGACAGTCGCGACCTCGACATGGCGGCATTATTGGCTCACTACAAATCGCAGCAAAAGGTTGAACGCGGTTTTCGATTCTTAAAAAGTCCCGAATTTTTAACCTCGTCCATCTTTTTAAAGAAGCCGCAACGAATTGAAGCCTTGCTGATGATAATGACATTGAGCCTGATGGTGTACGCCGGGTTGGAGCATAAAATCCGCGAAGAGCTAAAGCATACCGATGAATTTTTCCCCAGCATGGTCAAAAACAAAACGACCTCAAAGCCGACAGCGCGCTGGGTGTTTTTGAAATTCGAGGGCATAGACATGCTGGAGTTTGGCGAGCAGCGATTTATTACAGGGATGCAAGATTACCAACGACGGCTACTGCAAC
>NZ_JAIMJA010000086.1 GCF_021295315.1 Motilimonas cestriensis
CCGTCATTCCGCAGCTAATTCCAGATTTAAAATAGTGTGATCGCGTGATCATTTCTGCGCAATTTTGCAAACACCCTATTGACCGCGATCCCCTATTTTGATCTATTACTGCTATTTAACGGTCGCTCACTATGTCTGCCCCTCAGCCTGTCATTAAACGCCTCGATCACCTAGGGTTAATTGCTGCTTTTTGTCACGAAATCGGGTTACCTCGTTTTATCGATCGAGCCATCCCTAAACTCTCGGACCATCATGTCTCTCATGGTGATGCCGTGCTGGCGATGGTGCTTAACGGGTTAGGCTTCCATAGCCGTACCTTGCACATGTTTTCTGACTTTTTTCAAACCAAGCCCGTTGCCAAGCTGTTGGCAAAAGACATTCAAGCCGAGCATTTAACCGATGACGTGCTTGGGCGGACCTTGGATGCGCTGTTTGAAGCCGATGTGTCTGTCATGTATCAAGCGATTGCCGAGCATGTGGTCGAGAAATTAGGGCTACAAACCGATTCGGTGCACCTTGATATCACCAGCTTCCATGTAGATGGTGACTATGC
>NZ_JAIMJA010000087.1 GCF_021295315.1 Motilimonas cestriensis
CCTCACTGGTAACCAGTTTCTTCAGGCGCCCGGCTTCATCATATTCAGAGTGGGTATGTAGCAGGCGGCTACCATCGGCCGACAATATCTTACGCTCTGTTTCACGGCCGTTAATGTCATAGCTGAACTGCTCCTGAGTTTCACCCGCCACCAACTCAGATTTCAGTAAGCCATTGTTGTAGTAACTGTACTGCGCAACATAGCCGCTTTCGCCCGTTTTCGTCTTAAGCGCGTTGAAGCTGTTGTAGTCAAAACTCAGTTTGGCGCCATCAATCAGGGTTTGGGACGCCATCAGTCCGTGGGCATTAAACGTAGCGGATTTTACGCCCTGCTCAATGCCATCGCTATCTAGCCAGGCTTCCCGCTCGCGATTACCCTGCAGGTCATAACCAAAAGTTTGGTGCATACCCTGGCCTTTGCTCTCGATTATCTGACCATATCTGTCATAGCGGGTCAGGCTGGTATATGACGTTTCGCCATAAATGTCTTCCTGGTAACGCTGACCGGCCTGGTCATAGTAATAACGCTGATATA
>NZ_JAIMJA010000088.1 GCF_021295315.1 Motilimonas cestriensis
AATTTATGTTTTGGCTGACGGGGTTGCATGCTCAAGGGCAAGGCTGGGATAGACACTTTCAAGCCAATACAATACGAACCCGGAATGTACTGTCTACCGTCAGGTTAGGACTAGAGGTTATGAGGCGACCTGATTACGAGGTCAGTACGCAAGAACTACTAGCTGCGGGCATTATTTTTGCCCAACAGCTGAGAAAATATGGCTGTGCGCTGGGGGATTTATGAGGGGATCCTTCAGAACTAAACAGCTAACGAGCCTGTAGAATTTCTCTTCGAATAAAATTTAGTGATTTTTTGAGTCTCTGTGTATCGCATTCTAAGCCCTTAAAACGACCTTGCGAATGCATTTACAACCCTTAAATCACGCTTGTTTTTGTTAAAATAGAGTAATTCTACAGCCTCAACGAGACTGTAGAATAACTCCAACAGCCAGGTTTGACTAAAAAGCGGGGCCCTGCAATCAATCCTAAGCGCTTCGAAGACAATAGGTAATGCATTTGGAACCCATAAAACAGGCTATTTTTCTTAA
>NZ_JAIMJA010000089.1 GCF_021295315.1 Motilimonas cestriensis
GGTCTGATGCATCTCCGGATCGCGTTGCTGCTCTTTGTTCTTGGTCGAGCTGGGTGCCTCAATGATGGTGGCATCGACCAAGGTGCCTTGAGTCATCATGACGCCTGCTTCGGCCAGCCAGCGATTGATGGTCTTGAACAATTGGCGGGCCAGTTGATGCTGCTCCAGCAGGTGGCGGAAATTCATGATGGTGGTGCGGTCCGGCAAGGCGCTATCCAGGGATAACCGGGCAAACAGACGCATGGAGGCGATTTCGTACAGAGCATCTTCCATCGCGCCATCGCTCAGGTTGTACCAATGCTGCATGCAGTGAATGCGTAGCATGGTTTCCAGCGGATAAGGTCGCCGGCCATTACCAGCCTTGGGGTAAAACGGCTCGATGACTTCCACCATGTTTTGCCATGGCAGAATCTGCTCCATGCGGGACAAGAAAATCTCTTTTCTGGTCTGACGGCGCTTACTGCTGAATTCACTGTCGGCGAAGGTAAGTTGATGACTCATGATGAACCCTGTTCTATGG
>NZ_JAIMJA010000008.1:0-191437 GCF_021295315.1 Motilimonas cestriensis
ATGCTTGGCGGCAATAGCGCTGTGGAACCACCTGAATCCATGCCGAACTCAGAAGTGAAACGCAGCAGCGCCGATGGTAGTGTGGGGTTTCCCCATGTGAGAGTAGGACACCGCCAAGCGCCAAATTAGCTCATTATGAGCAGTAGAAAGCCCGATTCGAAAGAGTCGGGCTTTTTTACGTCTGCAGAAAAATAATTCCCATCGTACAAGACACAAAAAACCACTCGAAAGTGGTTAATTAAGCAGTGATGATGACAAGTGTTAGAAACGCGATAGGTATAATTGATTGTCTTCAATAATTATATTCATCTTATTATTGTCTAGCTGTAGTACTTGCGCATCGATATCTTGGTTATTGTAACTTTCAGATTTTTTACCGCGGCGAGTGACTACCTTTTTATTTACCTTTAGCTGTAAAAAACCTTCCTCGTAATGCCAAGTGCCTATTAGGTCAATAAAATTCTTCGGATCATTAAGGGACTGATAACTAAACTGCTGGTTAGGTTTTAAGATTAAGGTAGACTTTCTGATTGACTCCGTCCCCGTTATCCAATTACCTGATATGACGTTATTCGATTTATTGTCAGTGATGGTGGTATTCGTATTTGTATTTGAAACTGGCGGGAGCTTATTCACCGGCGGTGGCGCGACAAACTTGACTTGCTTAGCGTCAACATTCTTTGGCTTATCTTGAGAAAAATGAGCCACGCCTTTATCATCAACCCAAGTATAAACTTTCTCAGCTTGGGCGCTGCCACTTAAGCAGGCGAGTAATATCCATAGGTTGTGATTTAATTTCATGCCTTGGTTCTTTCCTTGAAAATAATTAATTCAATAATAGGATAAGGTTTTTCTAATGGATTGTCAGCGTTGTAATGACTGGTTTTTAAAGAAGTTGGGCCGATGTCATGCCTGTATGGTACAAACTGCACTGATATTTTTGCTGAGTTTCTCTACTTGGCTTTGGATTGATGATAAACGCTCTGTTGAAGCCATTGCCGCTGCATTTTTTGCAACGGCAGGAGGCGGACTATTTGTTCTTCATATCGCTATTTGGTTATTTACTAAGGGCAAAGGGCTGGCCATAAAAAAATAATTAAGGCTGATAAATTGCGCCCAAACAGGCTTCTTTTTGCGCGCCAGTCACAATCGGCAAACTGCCGGCTCGACCTTCAATTCTCTGTTTAGCTAGCCATGCAAAGGCAATGGCCTCGACAAAGTCGGGGTCAATATTCACTGCTTGAGTTGAGCGAATTGTGTGGTCAGGTAACAAACACCTCAACGTATTGATTAGTTGCCTATTGTGTACTCCACCACCACATATCAATAATTCTTTCACCCCTTCAAAACGTTTAATTTGGTCAGCAATCGAGCGTGCTGTTAACATTGATAAAGTATGCTGAATATCCTCGTTTTTATATTCAGGCTTTAGGTGTGATTTTAGCCAAGCGAGATTAAACAACTCGCGACCTGTGCTCTTAGGTGGTGCAACGCTGAAATACGGCTCAGCTAAAAAAGCATCAAGTAGCTCTGGAATAAGTTGCCCTGATGCCGCCCAAGCCCCACCGCTATCATATTCTTGGTTAAGTTGTGTCGAGACCCAAGCGTTAAGTAGCATATTGCCTGGACCCGTGTCGTAGCCTAGGGTCGGCCTCCCCGGGGACAAAACCGTAATATTGGCGATACCACCTATATTAAGTACTATCTGCCCTTGCTCTGGGTGGCTAAACATTGCCTGATGAAAGGCCGGGACTAATGGCGCGCCTTGACCGCCATAGGCCATATCCATTCGTCTGAAGTCAGCTACGGTTACGATACCTGTTGTGGCCGCGATCAGATTAGCATCACCTACTTGCATGGTGAATGGGTGCTCAGATTCTGGTTGGTGATGAACGGTTTGACCATGGTTGCCAATGGCTTTGATATTATTTGGCGATAATCCGGTTTCTTCTAGTGCTTGATTGACGCAACTGCCGTGAAATAAACCGATTTTGCGATCAAGTTCGCCAAGCTGTGCCAAGGTTAACGACTGCCCTTGGCATATGGCTAAAACTTCCTCCTTCATCCACGGTGGGAGCGGGAAGGTTTTGCCGTAGAGGGAGTTAACTCCTAGGTCGTTAAAATCGACGATGCTGACATCTAGTCCGTCCAAGCTAGTGCCAGACATTAACCCAATATAATATTGCTGACTCTGTTGTGAGTTAGGCATTATTCGTCATCTTTTAATTCGCCAGCGACCATTAACATCCGCATTAATTGCGCTAAGCTTCTGGCTTTCATTTTACTCATGATGCGCGAGCGATGAATTTCCACGGTTCCTTGGGCAATATTTAAATCGATAGCAATCACCTTATTGGCATGCCCTTGTGCGACTAACTGCATGATTTCTCGTTCACGCTTAGTGAGAGATTCAATTCTTTCTTGGATCTCATGTTGTTTAGTTAGATCCAGACGTTGCTCTTTATCTTGAGCAATGGCCTTATTAATTTTCTCCAGTAACTCAAATTCGCGGAACGGTTTTTCCATGAAATCAAACGCGCCCTTTTGCATAGCTTCTACAGCCATTGCAATATCACCATGGCCGGTGATGAAGATAATGGGTAGCATGGCATTAAGCTCATTGAGTTTTTCTTGAACCACCATGCCTGACATGCCCGGCATACGAATATCCAGCAAGATACAGCCATGACGCTCTTCGAACTGTTCAAGAAATTGGGCGCCAGCGGCAAAACTCTTAAATTCATGACCGACACTTGCGACCATCATTTCAAGCATTTCTCTAATCGATTCATCATCATCGATGATATATATAATTGGGCTGTCTTGGCTCATCAGAATGAAATTTCCTCGTTGTGGCAAGTCGGGAGCTGGATGGTAAAGCAAGCACCTTGGTTTGGCTGGTTAATTACCGTTATTTGACCACCATGAGCTTCAATAATGCTATGGCAAATAGATAAACCAACGCCCATACCGCTTTCTTTCGTGCTTATAAATGGTTTAAATAAGTTTTGCATGACTTTGTCAGCAAGTCCCGGTCCATTATCAGCAATGTGAAGCAATACCATATTTTCTTCTATTTCTTGGCTGATGTTAATACAACCATTAGCTTGTGGACTCAGGGCTTCAATGGCATTGCGGATCAAGTTAATCAGTACTTGTTCAATTTGTACCTTATCGACTTCAATTTGAGCGGACTTTTCTTGCGGCTGATAGTTTATGATAACTTGATTTTTGTTCGCCATATCTTGCAGCATGGCAATCGATTCATGCACCAATGGGCTGATGTGATGAGCTCCGCGTTGGGGAGTTCTATCGCGCACAAACTCTCTGGTTCGCCTAATGATTTCTGATGCCCTAATCGCTTCACTTGACACTTTTTCCAGTGTTTTTTCAACCATCTCATGGTTTATTTGGTCTTGACTGACCAGACGTTTACAAATGTCTGCAAAGCCGGTAATACTGGCTAAAGGTTGATTGAGTTCATGGGCCAAAGAGGTGGCCATTTCGCCCATAGTAAACACCCGATCTAGCTGGGCAAGTTGCTGGTTTTGATTGATAATCCTTTCTTGTAACTCCGCCTTTTCTTGGCTGGCAATTAACCGCGCATGATGTGCGTCATGGATCCTTTGCTGCATCGCATTGATGGCTTCGGCTAATTTATCCATGTCGTCTGGAAGATGCTTGGCAGGACGCCCTAGCTCGATACTTGCTGGTGATTGTTCAGGATCTATTTTGTCTAAACTCGATACAATGCGAAGTAAATGCCTGCCGATTAAACGTTCAATCAGAAACAACATAAATATCACCACGCCGAATGTCTTAATTGCATTAAACAGCAATGTCAGCGCCGCAGAGTTGATTAATTGCTGATAAATATTGTGTAAGTCTGCTGTGACGGTGAGTGTTCCCAGTTCCCGTCTTTTGCCTTTTTGCTCATGGACAATCGGAAATACGTAGGTTTTGGTCCAATCATGCTCCAGCGCACCTGAGCGAAAAGTTTGACCATCCTTTAATTCTAAATAGGTTTGTTCGATATAAGGCTGGCTGAGCACGCCCTCTAACTGCAGTTGAATGAGTTTGTTATCATAATCCCAAACACTCTCGCTTAAGCTATTGAGTAGTGAGTTGCGAATAATTTGTTCTGACTGGCTAAGCTGATCTATATCGCGAGCATACTGAGTGTAAAGATGAAAGCTGGTGAGCAATAGCGTGATAATCGAACTACAAAGTACGGTGCCAACAATGAGCTTTTTAGCTAACACACTGTCTCTATAGTATTTTTTCAAGTTAATGCTCCTGTCTTGGTATGGGTTATCCCTAATTTTTTGAACCTGATCACCCAGTTAAAATACCTCATCACTTAATAATGAAGTTTCGATATCAACCATGAATCTAGGTTTGCTTGGTTACCAGCATCTGCCTGATGAATTCTCCCATTGGTTAGAACAATCAAAAGTGCAGGTCAGGCATTATAAAACGGCAGACGACTTTCTACTAGACGATCAAAATGTTCAGTTGTCTATGTTGTTGTCAACTTATCAATTAGGCGCCAATTCCATCATTGAACTATTAAGAAAGAATCATGGGCTGCAGCACAATATCAACGTCGTGGTCACTGAGTGTAAAGGGGTTAATGAAGCCGTTCAAGTGATGCAAGCGGGAGCTAAAGTTGCATTACCGGGTAAAGTTCAGAGTACCAAACTCATCTCATTGGTAAATCAATATGGTATTGAGCGCGCCTAAGTCTTTCGAATCGCAGATTTTAATTTAAAGTGTTACGGTCAAGGGGATTTTCAGCTATAAGACAATGTAGCAGATACTGAATTGAGGTGCGCTTGCTCAAACATATTGAAATTGTTGGTTTCAGAGGGATTGCACGGCTATCGCTCGACTTATCACAAACCCGTGTGTTGATTGGTGAAAATGCATGGGGGAAATCCAGTTTACTGGATGTATTGAGCTTACTGCTAAACAGTGCACAGCGATTATATAAATTTCACCTAGAAGATTTTCATGTCTCTCCCGAGACTGAATTTCTCAGCCGACAAATTACCATTGTCCTTACCTTTGAAGAAGCCCACATTGGCCAGCACCAACGGGCTCGTTTTCGTGCTATTGCTCCTCTTTGGATCGGTGGTGGTAAATTTAAGAAGCGTATTTATTATCAGATCGAAGGGGCGCTCGATCCCAATAATCAAGTTTCAACACAGCGGGCTTTCCTAAATAGCCAAGGGGAAATGTTAGCGCTGGAAAATGTTAATGAGCTCGCTAAGCAGTTAATGTCTTTCTTTCCGGTGTTACGGATTAGCCAAGAATCCAGCTTACAACCTTGGATGGCTGATTTGCCCGAGACTTCGGAGCGGATTCAATCTGAAATGATGATTGAAAAAACGGTACTTAGGCTACATTCTTCTTCACAACAACTACCAGAGCGAGAGCTGAAGCAAGCCGTGATGGCGACGCGCTTTCTATTCGAGCATTACCTTACGCCACGATTTACCTATGCAGAACGCCCATCTCAGCCAAGAAAGGTGCGAGAAATGGGGCTTAAACCAATCTCTTTTCGTGCTATTGATGATTTTAGCGAGCTATTAAAAGTCACGGCAGGTAAGCATAATCGAGCTGCTTTATTGGTGATGTTGGGCGCTTTTTTACGTGCCCGCGGGCCTAATTTATTGCGTCGTGGGAGTAGTCCTATATTGCTATTGGAAGATCCAGAAGCACGGCTTCACCCAATTAACCTGCTTACCAGTTGGGCCTTTCTTGAGCAATTACCGGTGCAAAAGTTAGTGACTACCAATTCATCAGATTTGCTAGGTACATTTAAGCTAAATGATATCGTTCGTTTGGTTCGTCATGTTGATAAAACACACGTTTATGTGCTCAACGAAAGCCATTTTCTCAGTGATGATTTCCGACGGATCGCTTTTCATGTCCGCATTAATCGTCCTGCCAGCCTGCTAGCGCGTTGTTGGCTAATGGTTGAGGGCGAAACAGAGCTATGGCTACTTACTGAGTTAGCGCGTGTCTGTGGCTATAGTTTTGCTGCTGAAGGCGTTCGTATTGTCGAGTTTGCCCAATGCGGTTTAACGCCATTAATTAAAGTGGCAAAAGACTTTGGCATCGAATGGCACTTGCTCACCGATGGTGATGATGCAGGTAAAAAGTATAGCAGCCAAGCTAAAGCTTTACTGGATCAAGAAGGGATCCGCGAACGACTGACTTTCTTACCTGATAAGGACATAGAACATTTTCTATTTAATAATGGCTTTAGTGATGTTTATTTACGTCAAGCCAAGTTAAAAGTCAGTGATTTGGAGAAGTTGGGCATCACCAAGGTGATTGATAAAGCAATAGGCCGCTCTTCTAAGCCCCGCTTAGCGTTAGCGATCGCAGAAGTTGTTGAGTTAAATGGCCCTGAGGCGGTGCCATTATTGTTACGTCGTATGTTAAATCGGTTGATTGCAATGGCGCGGAGCCAAGCAGGCTAGGGGACTGACCTTTAGCCTGCTTGTCGCACTTTGTTTATTCAGCTTGCTGATAGGTGAGAGTGTGTTCAGCGCCCTGTAAGATGAGCCTATTTTGCTCTAATGTCACAGTACTCCAGTTACTGAGTGTTGCTGTTATGTCTTGCTCTATCTCATTTAACGGTGGTGGGCACATCATCATGGTCATGCCCATTTTTTCAATGCGTAATTGGCCATCTTGCCATTCGGCTTGGCCAAAAAAGTTGTTACAGCCGGCTATGCCTGTGGCATTTAGCGTGCTATCGATATGGATCTGCGGCAACTTATTACCCATAGGGGTAACAGCTTGGTCATTCACACTGACGAGTTGCCAGTGCTTATTGATAACATCAGCTTCGGTCACTTTGGTTGTTTGAGTATGAACACAAGCCGTAAGTAGTAAACCTACGGTAGAAAGAAAAGCGAGACGTGATTTCATTTATTGCTCCAAAATTCGATATTGTTAATATCGATATATCAACACGATAAGTCTGAACGAGGGTTGTACCAAGTGTAATCATGATGATTATTTTACCCTAAATAGTGTAAGGAATATTTTTTGAGTCAAGGTCATGACTTATTTTCCCCACTTCTTGCCATATTTTTATCGGCACGACACTGAGCGCTGTTTCATAGCCAATAGAATAAAGTTTGTTCTTATCTTCCATCGACATATGAAAGTCGACTGGAGAGGTATTGCCAGTGTTGACCACAATAGTGCGGTGCCAAAATTTCTCATTTACATACTCACGTGAAATAGTGGTCATAAAGGTGCGGATCAAGAGTGAGATATAGGATGCCAATGGGAAAATTTTATTGGTATTAATCGGCTGATTATCCCCGTCGCCACGTAAACGAAAGCAAATCACTGGCGTGCCATTATCGTCCCAGTCTTGATGTAGCGCGTCTTCAGATAAAATACTGCCATCCACCATTAGGTGATTTTCATAAGGTTTAAAAGCAAATATCAGCGGAATAGACATTGAGAATCGCACGGCGCGTGACACCTTTTCGTTCGGCGTATTAACGGCATCAAATACCACAGGTGTGCCCGAGCGAACATCGGTCGCGACCACGTGCAACTTAACCGGGAGGTCTTTAAAGCATTTCCCTTGTAATTGTTCATCCAACCAAGACTCCAATTTATCCCCGGAGCAAAGGCCACCATTTCTCAGTAAGCTAAGAATGGAGAAACCTTTAAATTGCTCAAAGTCAGTTTCAAGGGCAATTTTTTTGATTGCCTCAAGAGACAGGCCGCTGGCGAAGAGTGAACTGATGATGCTGCCACCCGACACACCGACAATGTGATCAAAGCGCACGTTGAGATCGGTTAATGCTTGAAGTATGCCGATATGCGCGGGTAAACGTGTACCGCCGCCGGCAAAGATAGGCACGAGATAATGTTGATCACGTAGCTTTGGTTGTTCCATGTGTGTGGTACTCCTGATACTGCATGATAAAAGTATGGAGTAAATTTCAATTCTTGCTCGGGGCAATCAACTAAACTTAGTCTATTGTGTTGAGTGAGCGGGTTATTAGGATGAACATTTTTACCAATGGTAGGTTACTTTTTGCTTTGGTTTTAGTCTGCTACAGTACGTTTTCTTGGGCTGATCTTGTTACCACCATCGCCAAAATTAAACCTTCTATTGTGGCTGTCGGTAGCTATCATCCTACTGGCAGTCCGCGTTCGGTGTTCAGTGGTACAGGGTTTGTAGTGGGTGACGGATCCTTAGTGGTCACTAACTATCATGTCGTCCCGAGCGATCTTAATCCTGCAAAGCGCGAGCAACTGGTTATTTTTGTTGGTAGGGGCAGTAAACCTAAAGTTTATGACGCTACGGTCATTGCCTCAGATCGGATACATGACTTAGCCGTCCTTAAAATAAAGGGCGTCAAACTGACACCGTTACGTTTAGGCAATGATAACGCAGTACAAGAAGGGCAGAGTGTTGCGTTTACGGGTTACCCGATTGGCGCCGTGTTAGGGCTATATGCCGCGACGCATACCGGGATCATTTCTGCTATCACCCCGATCGCAACCCCGCAAATTAGCAGTACGCAATTAACGCCACAAATGCTAAAGCAGCTGCGCAAACCTTATCAAGTGTTTCAATTGGATGCCACAGCCTATCCAGGCAACAGTGGCAGCCCTGTTTATGATACTGAAACCGGCCATGTGATAGGTGTGATTAACAAGGTGTTTATTCAAGGTTCAAGAGAAGCGGCGATCAGTAATCCGAGTGGTATTTCTTACGCCATTCCGATTCGTTATGCCAAGGCGTTACTGCAGTAACTCGCGAGTTTTAGCGACCAATAAAAAAGGCTGCAGTGCAGCCTTTCTTCATGCGCATAATAAATTAAAGAATAAAGCGACTTAAGTCTTCGTTTTCTACTAGATCGTCTAAGGCGTTAAATACGTAATCTTTATCAATCACGATACTGTCACCATCGCGCTCAGAAGCTTCATAAGATAAGCTTTCCATCAAGCGCTCCATCACCGTATGTAAGCGACGCGCCCCGATGTTTTCGGTTTTTTCATTAACGCGCCATGCTGCATCGGCAATGTGGTGGATGCCTTCTTCTGTGAACTCAATTTTTACGCCTTCCGTTGCCATTAATGCAACATATTGCGCGGTTAGTGAGGCATGAGGCTCAGTTAAAATGCGGACAAAGTCATTTGCTTTCAAAGCCTCTAACTCAACACGAATCGGTAGTCGGCCTTGTAGCTCAGGAATTAAATCAGACGGTTTAGCCACTTGGAAAGCCCCAGAAGCAATAAACAGAATGTGGTCGGTGCGGATCATACCGTGTTTAGTGCTTACTGTTGAGCCTTCCACTAATGGTAATAAATCGCGCTGCACACCTTCACGTGATACATCTGGGCCAGAGCTTTCACCGCGCTTACAAATCTTGTCGATCTCGTCGATAAACACAATGCCGTTATTCTCGGCGGCATAAATCGCCTTTTCTTTTAGTTCTTCAGGATTAATCAGCTTAGCGGCTTCTTCTTCCACTAGCGCTTTTAATGCTTCTTTCACTTTAAGCTTACGCTTTTTAGTGGTGTTATTACCTGATAGGTTTTGGAACATGCCTTGTAGCTGATTGGTCATTTCTTCCATGCCAGGAGGTGCCATGATCTCAACGCCCACTTGTGGCGCGGTCACATCAATCTCAATTTCTTTATCGTCCAGCTGGCCCTCGCGTAGTTTCTTACGGAACACTTGGCGCGCATGGCTATCTTCGGCCTTCTTGTCAGTTTCATCCCACGTGGTTTTAGCAGGCGGCAGCAAGGTATCTAGCACGCGCTCTTCGGCTTGCTCTTGCGCACGAAATTTCACTTTTTCCATTTCTTGTTCGCGCGTGATCTTCAACGCAACATCGGCTAAATCGCGAATAATGGTTTCAACTTCTTTACCTACATAGCCCACTTCGGTGAACTTAGTGGCTTCAACCTTTATAAAGGGAGCGTTTGCTAATTTAGCCAAGCGACGCGCAATCTCGGTTTTACCCACACCGGTTGGGCCGATCATTAAAATATTTTTTGGCGTCACTTCTTGGCGGATATCCGCGTCTAATTGCATACGGCGCCAGCGATTACGAAGAGCGATAGAAACGGCGCGCTTAGCTTTATCTTGACCAATAATATGAGCGTCTAGCTCACTCACAATTTCTCTTGGGGTCATTTCAGACATAATATTAATCCTGTCTAGGTGTCAGATTGCTGACAAAATGGGTTAGTAGTCCAGCACTTCAACGGTCTGGTTAGTATTAGTAAAGACACAGATGTTGCCGGCAATGGTCAGGGCTTTTTCAACAATCACATCGGCATCTAACTCGGTATTTTCTAATAGGGCAAGGGCGGCTGATTGGGCATAAGCACCACCAGAGCCGATGGCAATTAAGTCGTGCTCAGGCTGCACCACATCGCCATTACCAGTAATAATGTAAGACTTATCTTTATCGGCTACGGCTAGTAACGCTTCTAATTTACGCAGCATACGGTCGGTGCGCCAATCTTTGGCTAGCTCTACCGCGGCGCGCTCTAAATGGCCTTGGTGGGCTTGTAGTTTGGCTTCAAAGCGTTCTAAAAGCGTGAAGGCATCTGCAGTGCCACCGGCGAAACCAGCCAGTACTTGGCCATTATATAAACGGTGAACTTTACGTGCGTTGCCTTTCATTACGGTATTGCCAAGGGATACTTGGCCATCGCCACCTATTACAACTTTATTACCACGGCGAACTGAAACTATCGTAGTCACGGGATACCTCATCAGTATTCAAGCGCAAGTTAACTTGCAAGATAAAACTAAGATGGGGGAGAGGATCACGCTTTTCAAGCACTATGGCTGTTTTTCGGGCTAAAAAAACTAAACCTCACACAAGGTGAGGTTTGTTGGGGTTATTTTGGCAGGGGCCCTTGCCATTGCCAAATTTGACAGTTGCGAATTTTGGCGCGGGTAAGCTTATGAGAGTCGGTTTGCGCTAAGCGTTTGCGTTCATAAGGCCCTAAAACAACTTTATACCAAATACCATTTTTGCCTTCTGATCTACGAACTTGACTTTCGAGTCCTTGAAATGCAATTTTAGCTTTTAACGATTCGGCTTGGCCTTTATCTCTGAACGAACCACATTGCATTTGATAGGGGATGGCTGGTGGCGGATCGGCGGGCACATCAACCTCTACTTCTTTATTTTCTAGCTGTTCGATGTAATCCCACTTTTCTTTGGGTTTTTCTGGTAGCGGTTTTTCAGCTGGTGTTTTTGCTTTTGGAGCTGGCGTTGCAATCACTTCTATTATCTCTGCATTATCAGCCGAGCCACTAATAGTATAAAGAAAGTAGCCAAACCCTGATAAAGCGATTACAGCGATGACGATTGCCACGATAGGCAAGCGGCTCGTTGGCGCCGATTTTGCGGGACCACGCTTAGCGTTAGTTTTCCGTTTTTGCGGTTGGTTACGCACGTAGTCCCTTGCCATTACATACGCTCCAGCGTGTTAATGCCTAATAAGCTTAAACCTTGTTTTAAGGTTCTGGCGGTAAGCCAAGCCAGTTTCAAACGGCTTTGCTTTTGTGCTTCAGTTTCCGCTTTCAGGATTGGACACGCTTCGTAGAAACTTGAGAATAAACCTGCGAGTTCGTATAGGTAGTTACACAGTAAATGCGGGTAACCTAAACGTGCAACGCTAGTGATCACCTCATTAAACTGCACCAGCTTACTGGCTAGATCGAGCTCTTTTTCGTGCTCTAATAGGACACTGCCAGTTAGTTCACTTGCGTTCACCTCTGCTTTTTCAAACACACTAGCAACACGGGTGTAAGCGTATAGCAAGTAAGGGGCAGTGTTACCTTCAAAGCTAAGCATTTGGTCAAAGCTGAACATGTAATCACTGGTGCGATTTTTGGATAGATCGGCGTATTTCACCGAGGCGATCCCCACTACGTCAGCAATATTACGCAGATCTTGTTCAGCCATGTCTGGGTTTTTCGACTTCACCAAATCGTAAGCACGGTTTTGCGCTTCGGTTAGCAAATCAGCCAGTTTCGCTACTGTGCCCGAGCGAGTTTTAAACGGCTTGCCGTCTTCGCCCATAACAGTACCAAATGGCATATGCTCTAAGCTGGTTGCTGGTTTTACAAAACCGGCGTTACGCGCGACGGTAAAGACTTGTTGGAAATGTAAGCCTTGGCGCGCATCAACAAAGTACAATACACGGTCAGCATTGAGTTCGCGCTGACGGTAGCGCATCGCGGCTAAATCGGTGGTGGCATATAAAAAGCCGCCATCTTTCTTTTGAATGATGACTGGTAGCGGATCACCGTCTTTATTTTTGAATTCGTCAAGGAACACACATTTGGCGCCTTGGTCTTCTTTTAATAAGCCAGCTTGGTCTAAATCGGCGACTACTTGGTTAAGATCATCATTATAAGCACTTTCACCACGTACATCTGCGCGGGTTAGGCTTACACCTAAACGGTCGTAAGTTTCTTGACAGTGTGACAGGCTGACCTCGTTAAACTCGCGCCATAACTGGTTACAGTGCTCGTCACCGCTTTGCAGTTCCACCACTAAGTTACGTGCACGGGTAGCGAATGCTTCTGATTCATCAAAACGTTGCTTGGCGGCGCGATAAAACACCTCTAAATTAGACAGGTTTGAATTAATCTCTTGGCCTTTGGCTTGTAGCTCTTCCATGTAGGCGAGCAACATGCCAAATTGTGTGCCCCAGTCGCCAACGTGGTTTTGGCGTACTAGCTTATGGCCTTGGAATTCTAAAGTGCGCGTTACGGCATCGCCAATGATCGATGAACGCAAATGACCTACGTGCATCTCTTTCGCGAGGTTGGGCGATGAATAATCGACCACGATGGTTTGGGGATCAGCTATTGGCTCGATGCCTAAACGTGGGTCGATTAACGCAGCCTCAACTTGTTCAACCAGCCATAGCGGATTAAGAAAAAAGTTGATAAAACCCGGGCCAGCGATGTCGACTTTAGTCACTAAGCTTGACTCAGGTAAATTATCAATAATCAGTTGCGCCAGTTCACGTGGATTTTTCCCTGCTGCTTTTGACAACATCATGGCAAGGTTAGTGGCCAAATCACCGTGAGATTTATCTTTGGTTCGGTCTACTTGAACGCGTGGCTGTGCATCTGCAGGGATTATGCCTTGTTGCTTTAAGGATGCGACTGTTTGCTCGAGTAGTTGTTGAAGTTGCACTTTCATTCAGTATGACCGCCGATATATCTGAGACTATTAAAAATTGAGTGTCAGATTTTAACGTGTCTCGGCCATGAAAACCAGAACGGAAATGGGCTTAGCACGCCGATAACCTCGCCTAACGAACTAAATAAAATCAGTGGGGTCGATATCTAATGACCAGCGTACTTTAATGCCCGATTTTAATTTCTCGACTTGTTCCATACATGAGCTGAGCAGGCCGGCGATTAAGGCGCGATTGGGCGCTTGAATTAACAGTTGAAAGCGATATTTGCCGGCGCGACGTTCCATGATTGCTGGCATTGGGCCGATTAATTCTATTTGCTTATACTGCTCGGTATAGCCACTAAATATTTGCTTCACTTGTTGTAAGAATGTTTCCGGCATATTGGCGTAAGTCGCTTCAGCGCGAAACAAAGCTTGAAATGAAAAAGGCGGTAAGAGTGCATCTTGACGCTCGGAAAGGGCGCTGCGAGCAAAGTCTTGATAGCCATTATTGACTAGATCTTGCAGTAAATAATGATCGGGATGGTGGCTTTGCAAGACTACTTGGCCGGGTTTACTGGCACGACCCGCTCGTCCTGCCACTTGAGTGAATAATTGCGCGAGTTTTTCTGCGGCGCGAAAATCAGAGCTAAACAGCGAGCTATCCACGTCTAAAATGCCTACTAGGGTAACATCAGGAAAGTGATGGCCCTTGGCTAACATCTGCGTGCCGATGAGAATCTGATATTCGCCACTTTGAATGCCATCGAGGTAGTTTTCTAAACTGCCTTTGCGTCTGGTGCTATCACGATCAATTCGCACCGCTTTATATTGGCTAAATACTTCCGCTAAGGTTTCTTCAAGTTGCTCGGTGCCAACGCCAGCGCCAAGTAATTGCGTTGAGCCGCAATCTTCACATTGGTGCGGCACTGGGCGATGGCTATTGCAGTGGTGACAAATCATTGCATTATCACTTTGATGCCAAGTGTAAAAAGCATCGCAGCGCTGACATTTTGCCAGCCAACCACATTCATGGCATAGCAGGGCAGGGGCGTAGCCGCGACGATTTAAAAACAGCATCACCTGATTACCTTGTTTGAGATGTTTATGCATTAACTCAATCAATTGTGGTGATAGGCCCGAATTTAATCGTACATTTTTAATGTCCTGCAAATAATGCCGGGCATGCTGGGCATTACCCGCCCGCTCTTTTAAGCTCAGATGATGATACTTATTGCTTAAGGCGTTATTTAAGCTCTCAAGGGAAGGGGTAGCAGAGCCGAGCACAATGGGAATTTTTTCACGCATGGCGCGCATCACCGCTAAGTCGCGAGCGTGATAACGAAAAAAGTCTTGTTGTTTAAACGAGGTATCATGCTCTTCATCAATAATGATAATGCCGGGTTTCAGCATGGGGGTAAAAATGGCGCTACGAGTACCAATCACAATGGCGGCACTACCGGCGCGGCCGTGAAGCCAAGTATCAAGGCGCTCGCGATCGGTCAGCTCGGAATGCACCATAAAAATGGGCACATTAAAGCGCGCTTTAAAACGCGAAACCGTCTGTGGTGTCAGCCCTATCTCGGGTACCAGTACCAATGCTTGCTTACCTTGCTCAAGTACATGCTCTATTAAGTTGAGGTAAACCTCGGTTTTACCGCTGCCGGTGACCCCTTCTAACAAATAGCAGCCAAATGCCTCTTTATTACTAATTGCGGCCACGGCGATGGCTTGTTCGGTATTGAGTTCAGGCTTTTGTTGCTGCAGGGAAAATTGCTCAGGCCAGTTATTTTGATACTGCGGTTGTTGGGGGATTTTCTCGGCAAGGTTCTTCTTCGCTAATGCATTGAGCGTGGCGGACGTGACGTCTGCTGTGGTGAGCTCTGCGCTGGTAAGAGGTTTACCCTTGAGCAAGGCCCATGCGGCTAATTGCTTTGGGCTGCGGCTAAAGTCTTGTTGTGTTGCATCCTGTCCGGCAGCCGTGAGTTGCCATGCCGATAATGGTTTAAGGCTATCGGGCTCACCTTGTTTTAATAAGGTAGGGATAGCTTGAGCAATAACATCACCAATAGGGTGGTGATAGTAAGCACTGGCCCATTGAAATAATTGCAATAATTGCGGCGTGATAATCGGCGCATCATCCAAAATCTCATTCACCGCTTTGAGCTTGTTTAAATCAAACTCGCTGGTGGTTTTAACGTCAATGACTAAGCCAATTTTGTCGCCACTGCGAAACGGCACCTTAACTCGACAACCGACTTGGGTTTGCAGCCCCTCTGGCAGTAAATAGTCAAAGCTGCGGCGCAGTGGAACGGGCAAGGCAATAGTACAAATCATGATTAACCAGCGTGAACAACATAAAGGCCTAGTGTAACGGCAAGCGGGATAAAATAAGAGTGCAAATATCGCAAAGCAATGCTTGCTCGTGCGCAACTGATGGATTATTATTCGCACCCTAAATTTCGCGTGCATTAAATGCACTCTATCAATAACGTGTGGTATCTGAAAAATAGATCAGATGGCGACGCGGCCTAAAGAGGTTATCCCTATGAAAGCTGGTATCCACCCAGAATACAAAGAAATTTCAGCAACTTGTTCTTGCGGCAACGTGATCACAACTAAGTCTACAGTTGGTAAAGATCTAACACTAGACGTATGTGGTGCATGTCACCCATTCTACACTGGTACTCAACGTGTTGTTGATACTGGCGGTCGTGTTGACAAGTTCAAAAAACGTTTTGCAGTACTTGGCAAAAAATAAGCCTGCAAAAAGTTTGAATAAAGGCGCCGATGGCGCCTTTTTTTATGCCTGTGATTTATCTGGCTCGATTATTTTTAACAACTGTTCACTATTTTAGCGTTTGGTTCAGTCTGCATTGTTTTTACTGGGAATTGGGTCAATACTTGACTATTATCACACTTTCTTCATAAAACTCTTTATTTTTTAAAAACAGGATATTGGACCTATCATCATGACAGATGCGCGCCAGCAAGCTCTTGATTACCACGCTTTGCCAACACCAGGCAAAATCAGTATTGAATTAACCAAGCCCGCCGAAACAGCAAAAGATCTCGCATTGGCTTATAGCCCAGGTGTGGCTGAGCCGGTTAAAGAAATTGCCATGAATCCAGATGAGGTTTATCGCTATACCGGGAAAGGGAATTTAGTTGCGGTAATCACTAACGGCAGTGCTATTTTGGGCTTAGGCAATTTAGGCCCCTTAGCTTCTAAACCAGTAATGGAAGGTAAGGCGCTATTGTTTAAGCGCTTTGCCGGTATCGACTCGATAGATATTGAAGTGAAGCATCGCACCGCAGAAGAGTTTGTGAATACCGTGGCTAATATTGCTGACACCTTTGGTGGTATCAATTTAGAAGATATTAAAGCGCCTGAGTGTTTTGAGATTGAAAAAGCGCTGATCCAACGTTGCAGTATCCCAGTGTTTCATGACGACCAACATGGCACGGCAATTGTGACTGCGGCGGGGATGATTAACGCGCTTGAAATTCAAGGCAAAGATATTTCGGAATCGACCATAGTGTGTATGGGCGCCGGCGCGGCTGCGATAGCTTGTATGGAATTACTGATTAAATGCGGCGCGGTGCGCGAAAAAATCTACATGCTTGATCGTAAAGGCGTGATCCACACTCGCCGTGAAGATCTCAACGAATATAAAAAACTGTTTGCTAACAACACCGATAAACGCACCTTAGAAGACGTGATTGCGGATGCTGATGTGTTTGTGGGTGTATCGGGTCCTGATGTGCTTCCTGCTGAAGCGGTGGCATTAATGGCGCCTAACCCGGTGATCTTTGCTTGTTCAAACCCTGATCCTGAAATTAAACCTGAGCTTGCCCACAGCGTACGTGATGATTTGATTATGGCCACTGGCCGCAGTGATTTTCCTAACCAAGTGAATAACGTGCTGTGCTTTCCTTTTATCTTCCGAGGAGCACTGGATGTGCGTGCTAAAGCCATTACCGATGAGATGAAAGTAGCCGCTGTCCATGCCATTAGAGAGCTAGCCAAAGAGCCGGTTCCACAAGCGGTATTAGACGCCAGTGGTGTTTCTGAATTGAGCTTTGGCCGCGAATATATTATCCCTAAGCCGATGGATGCGAGGTTGTTACCTAAGGTCGCAAGAGCAGTTGCAGAAGCCGCCGTGGCATCGGGCGTGGCGCAGATTGAATTGCCAGAGAATTATATGCTTTAAGTCTTGGATGTGTTTATGAAGCGGAGCACTTCTTTGCTCTTATGAAAAAAAGCCCTTCAGTTGAAGGGCTTTTTGTTTAGGGCGTAGGGCACTAACGGTTATTAATTAGCCAGCGTCTTTCACCTTTATGCTAGCGGAAGAGGTAAAGCCTCTTGATTCAAGTGAAATGGTAACCGTGCCTTCTTTGGCGTTGTTTGGATCTTTTTCTGGAGTCATTACAATAGGAACCATAAAAGGAGACACACCATAAATAGATGGCACTGTATCTGGGGTTTGGACTTCGGTTATGCCAGATAGTAAGCCATTGTCCGCTTCTAAGCTCACGGTCAAACCAGAAACTGGTGGGTTGTTGTAGATATCCGCTAACCAAAAACGCACTTTGACCGAACGTTGGCCATTGCTACATTCTGCAGTTGGTGGAACGGTAACCGCCACAGGCTTACAAAGATCAATTTCATCGGTATCGACCCAGTCTGGCGCGGCTAAATCCTCATCCCATTTTTGTACCCGGATATAGTAAACGTTATCCGAGAAGATAACCGTACTTGATTGGCTTACTTCGACAAAATTGCGGCTACAAATATTAGCAGCTTCGTTAGCTTCGCTACACAGTGTTCCGTTATACAAGTTATTACCTACAGAAGGGCGATCACCTATGTCTTGCTGGTCAAACTCGTGCCAAGTTTCATTGTCATCTTCACCTGTTACTGGTGAAATGGTAGCGCTTTTATAGGTACTGACTTGTGCATTATAAGTGGCATCATCGACAACATTGTCTGGATTATGAGCGCGTTTGGGCACTTCAATTTGTTGAAATAATCCATCTTCGTTGTAGTCATAGACGACTTCATGTAAATCGTGGAATGTTTCGCCATCATCGAATTGACCGTTAGATGGCTTATTATCAAAGAACGTTTCTTCACCGACTGCGAAAGCGGTTACCGTTATGCGACCACCATACGGTTGACCCATCCCTCCTGGGTTAATACAAGGTGCAAAAGTGTAATAAGGTGAAGACGCACAAGCTGCGCCTGAGTTGAGACGGTTACCCATTGGGCGCGGATTTTGTGTTGTTAATGTCACACTACAGGTACTATCTGTTGTGGTACAAGAGCCTTGGCCGCCATTATTGATACGTCCGCCTTCGGTGACAAAAGAAACTGCCGTGCCATCAGGAACGCCGTTATTGAAGTGATCGCCTAAACGCACTGTTACTTCGCTGGTGTTACCGTCAAAGGATAGGCCGTCCAAAATTAGCTTGGAAAAAGCTAGCGAGAAGCTGGCTTGATCCGGTAAACCGGTACTTACAGTTAATTGGTCAGATACGCTAGAAATGGTTTTAATTACATTACCTGAACCATCTTTAATGTCGTAGTTAGCTTTGACCCGTACAACACCATTGACAGTGCCACTTTCAACCACAGTGGTAGCAATACCTTCATTATTGGTTTTTGCGGTCGCTGGGCTAAATATGGTACCCGATGGTGCGGTTTCTAAGCTAAACATCACATCTTGTTGGCGTGCGGGGTTGCCATTCGCATCAACGAGTTTAAACCTCACCTCAGAGGTTTCTTGGCGACCTGCGCCACCAGTACCTTTTAATGCAATAAATTCAGGGCTAGCACTTTCAAAACGGATACTTTGTGCTTGTGTTGCCGCAATATCAATATTGATATCTTGGATTAAATTATTTGCCGGCGCTTCTGCAGTAATAACATCTTGATTAACACAAGCTGTTGGTTTGTAAGTTGCGGTAGCAATACCATTGACAGTAAATGCACTTGCATCAATATCTGCTTCATTGCTGCTGGCACAGCGAGAACTAAAGTTGATTTGTACCGGAGTGGTAAATAAAGCCCCGCCTTCTTCCCTTACTTCAGCTGTGATTAAAACGGTGGCATTTTGCTGCGCTTCTTCACCTGCCGCTAAGCTAGATTTAAGGGTCAGCTCAATATTACTTACACCAACGTTGAAGCCTTTCTTCGCAGATGCTGCAGATTCTAATGCTTGAGTTGTAATGGTGACTATGCCTGCGCCGTCTTTGTCGCCAGCATAAAGATCCAGTAACGCAATACCATTACCATCGGTTAATGCTGTTTTACTTTGTTCAGGCTTAATAATGCCTAAAGTAGCGGTTCCTGCGATGACTTGTGAGGCCAAAGGAACGTTACCTTGTTTTAAACTTACATACAGAACAACAGGGTTACCCGTACTGACATCTGTTGTTTCGCTACATTGGCTGGCGTCACGAGTTGTTCTATCCCAGTTTGCTAGGCAATCTAATATTTTTAAGTCAACACTGACGTTTTGTTCGCTGGTGATACCATCGATGGCAATTGCGTAGTCGATACTGCTCGCTGTGATCTCGCCGTTAACATCAATTGAAACGGTTGCACGTCCAGCACCATCGGAATTACCTGCATTTAAGTCTAAGATGCCGACGCCATTAGCATTGGTTAAGGCAGTTAATGCTGGTGCTATTTCACCTAAGGTGGTGGCAGCAGAAAATAGTCGATTTGCTACCGGTGAATTACCTTGACTGGCTGTCACATGAAGAATACCAGGAGCCGAAGATTTAACCTCTGTGACTTCTGTACAAAGGTTGGCATCACGGGCAATGCGATCCCAGTCATTAGGGCAGTTTAGTAGCTTAAGGTCTAGTGTTACGGGCGCATCAGTGGCAATATCACCTACACTAATTTGGAATCCTTGACTGACCTGACTTGATACACTCTCATTAGAAATCGTTGAAATGGTAACGGTGCCGGCTCCAGAAACACTGCCAGCTTGTAAGTTTAGGATAGCCACACCACTCGCATCGGTTAGTGCTGTTTTGGCATCGGGTTTTAACTCACCTAGGGTCGCGTTACCGGATACCACATGATTGGCGACGTTGGCTCCAGTTGAGTCTGTTACCTTAACATAAAGAACCGCAGGCTTAGCAGTGGTGACGCTGGTTGTCGCTTTACACTCACTAGGATCTCGTTTAGTCGTATCCCATCCACCTGCAACATCATTACAGTCGAAGATGTCTAGGGATAAAGTGTAAGGCTTGGGCTCTGGCGTTGGTGTAATGGAGGGAGCTGCAGTCGGTGTTGTCGTACCACCATCACTACCGCCACCACTTAGATCGGTGCTGCCACCGCCGCCACAGGCACTTAAAAGTATTGCAGATGTTAAAATAGCTAATTTACGCCAACACATCATCTTCTCCCTCAATGTGTTAAAACGTGATGGTCACGTTTTTATAAAAAAATAATATGGCAGCATGTTACCCATTAAATAAATATTTATAAAGAGATTCGGGTATGTGTACACTGATGAATTGGCAATTTATGCGAGGTCGGTGGGTTTTTTAACGATAAACTCGTCAATGTCTGGCGCTTGGAGTGGTTGAAATGAATATTAGAGATTTAGAGTATCTGGTTGCATTGGAGGAGTTGAAGCATTTTCGTAAAGCGGCAGAGAAGTGTTTTGTTAGTCAGCCAACGCTGAGCGGGCAAATTCGCAAGCTCGAAGATAAGTTGGGCGTGCTACTAATGGAGCGTTCGTCGCGCAAGGTGTTATTCACTCAGGCGGGGTTAGATATTGCAGCTAAAGCTCGCAAAGTGTTGCTCGAAGTTAAACAAATTAAGGAAGCGGCACGCTCTTATAGTGAGCCAATGAATGGGCCGCTTCATGTTGGTTTGATTCCCACGGTGGCGCCCTATTTGTTACCGGCAATTGTGCCGCCTATGCGGCAAGCATTCCCTGATTTAGATGTCTATTTATACGAAAACCAAACCCATGTGTTGTTGCGCCAACTCGAAGAGGGTGAGCTTGATTGCCTTATTCTAGCCTTGCTACCTGATATGGAGGCTTATGGCCATATTAGTTTGTATCAAGAGTCATTGGAGCTGGTTGTGCCAGCCGGGCATAAATGGCAGGACGCTGAGCAGGTTGATATCGCTGAGTTAAAAGGTGAGCGGGTGCTGATGCTTGAAGATGGCCACTGTTTGCGCGATCAAGCGATGGGCTTTTGTTTTGCTGCTGGAGCGGATGAAGATTCAACGTTTAAAGCCACGAGTTTGGAAACGTTAAGACATATGGTGAGTTCTGGTATCGGGATTACGTTATTGCCACGTTTGGCAGTGCCTAAAGGTCGCACCAAAGATGGCTTATTTTATATCCCTTTCATTGAGCCGAAGCCGTCTCGAGAAATCGTATTGTTGTATCGCAAGAACAGTGTGAGAAGACCTTGCTTCAATGAATTAGCTAAGCTGATTAAACAAAAAATAAATAAAAAAGCGCAGTAGGACTGCGCTCTCTAATCTTAAACTAAGTGATTTTAGAATAATTCGCTTTCTTCATCGGGGTTAGTGAAAATATCATTTTGATTTTCAGGTACGTAACGGGTTGGCTCGGTCCCTTTTTCGAAGTATTCACTACGAGTATTAGCGCCTTCAGAGCGGCTGAGCAAGCCTGTTTCTAAGTCAATAGTCTTTGTTACAATATCTTCCGGCACGCGTTTCTTTTGCTCTGGGTGGTCTTCTAAAAACGAAGCCATGTAACTGATCCAAGCTGGCATCGCTGTACGCCCACCAAACTCGCCACCAGTGACTTGTTGGTTGCCTAGGTTGGCATTGTAGGATGCATAGCCAAGCACGCGGCTATGATTGTCAAAGCCAACCCAAGCTGTTGCGACAGAGTAGGGGCTCATACCGGAAAACCATGCATCACGAGATTCGTTGGTGGTGCCTGTTTTACCGGCAATATCCCGTCTATTTAATGCCCTGCCTGCGCGCCAGCCTGTACCATTCCAGTGTTCTCCGTTTTGGGTCCCGCCCCAAATAGCACTGCTGAGAGCTTCACGGATCAAGAATGCGTTAGCACCGCTGATCACGCGCGGGGCTATTTTCGATTCTGGGGCTTGGTAAGGTTTAGATGGATTAGCGACGGGGTCAATATTTTCTGAGCTGTCGGTATTTCCCTCAATTTCATTGAGCGTCAGAATTTGTTCGTCAAAAGCGGCTAGGGCTTGGTCTTCACTCAATCCTTCTGTGAAACCATCTGCTACTGCGATATCTGGGCCGCAAGAAGTGCAGGCCAAATCGGGCGCGGCTTGATAAATCAAATTGCCATAAGCGTCTTCAATGCGAGCAATTACATAAGGTGAAATTTTAAAGCCACCATTTGCAATAATGGCGTAAGCTGTTGCTACCTCAAGTGGCGTTAATTCCGCAGCACCTAATGCTAAGGTTTCGTATGGCGGTAAATCTTCTTTATGAAAGCCAAACTTGCTGAGGTGTTCTATCACTGGTCCAATGCCAACACTGCGGATCAAGCGAACTGAAACGACGTTCTTTGATTTAGCTAGCGCAACACGGATGCGGATTGGGCCATCGTAAACGGCTGGTGAGTTTTTCGGTCGCCAAGCTTTACCCAAACTCGCATCCCAATGATTGATTGGCGAGTCGTTAACCAGCGTTGCCAGGGTATAATTATTCTCTAAGGCGGCAGAATAGAGGAAGGGTTTGATATTAGAGCCAACTTGGCGTTTGGCCATGGTGGCGCGGTTAAATTTACTTTGCTTAAAATCGAAACCACCCACTAGTGCCTGAATGGCCCCGTCTTGTGGATTTAATGCAACTAGGGCGCCTGATGTGTCAGGTAGCTGCGATAATATCAACTCATCTTCTTCGGCTCTTACCCAAATCATGTCTCCAGCATTTACAATGTCGCTGGCGCGCTTGGGTGGCGGACCTTGGCGTTTGTCATTGACAAAGCGGCGCGCCCATTTCAAGCCGTCCCAATTAATGGTACCGGCTTTACCGCCTTGCACTAGCACTTCTATTTCTTTTTCGTTTACCTGAGTTACGACCGCTGGACTCAGTACATTATAAAAAGGTTGTTCAGCTAAGTGGTCAAAGATCTTTTGCATGGGCCAAGCGGCTTCGCCTTTACTCTGATCCCATAGTTTCTCAATAGGCCCTCTGAAGCCATGGCGAAGATCATAACTAATTAAGTTATCAACCAAGGCTTTGTTGGCGGCTAATTGAGATTTTTCTGTAATCGTCGTATAGACATTCAAGCCTTGATTGTAGGCTTGATCTTCGCCGAACATTTCTACCAGTTCTTGACGCGCCATTTCGGCCACAAATGCGGCATTAAGTTCGATCTCTGCACCATGGTAGGAGGCGGTAATCGCCTCAGCATTGGCCTCATCATACTCTGCTCGGGTAATGTAGCCCTCGTCTAGCATGCGCATTAAAACCACGGCACGTCGTGAGCGTGCATTTTCTGGTGAATAAATAGGATTTAGCTTAGATGGCGCCTTAGGCAAACCGGCAATTACCGCCGTTTGCGCTAATGTCAGCTCATCTACTGACTTGCCGTAATACACTTGTGCGGCCGCCCCAACGCCATAAGAGCGGTAGCCTAAAGATATTTTATTTAAATACAGCGCTAATATTTCTTCTTTTGTGAGTAGTTGTTCGATGTGCAGGGCAATGAAAACTTCTTTTATTTTGCGTATTAATGTTTTTTCTCGGGTTAAGAAATAATTTCGTGCTACCTGTTGGGTAATGGTACTTGCGCCTTGTTTTGCATGTCCGCTGGCGATATATACCGTTGCCGCTCGAACAATACCAATAGGGTCAATCCCCGGATGCTGATAAAAGCGGCTATCTTCGGTCGCGAGAAAGGCGTTGATCATTTGCAGAGGAATATCCTCAATAGCGAGTGGGATACGGCGCTTTTCACCAAACTGTGAAATGAGTAAACCGTCGGCACTGTATACCTTCATGGGGGTTTGCAGCTGAACCTCGGTAATGGTTTTTACGTCAGGAAGCTCTGGCTTGATGTAATAGTACATCCCGACAATTGCAGCGACGCCAGCAAACCCTAAAAATAGTGCGATAAGGAGAAATCGCTTAAACCATTTCCACATGAAAATTCCTACCTAGTTAACAAAAAACACAAAAGAGTGGCTAGTATATCCTGTATATCTTGCAGTTAAACAGTGATTTGTGATTTAAAGCATTGGAACAATGTTATATTTGCGCTTATTATAACGGCGAAAATACGCTACTTTTCACTTAGTTATCAAGTCAGAACTGGGACGTTATGTTATCAGGATTAAGGAAAAAGCAAACCTACGCAATGATCGGAATCGATTTAGGGTCGCATTCCGTGAAGGCTGTTGCGCTGTCAAAATCAGGCAAAAGCTATAAAGTTGAAGGTGTTGCGGAAATGAATGTGCCTAAGGGCGCGATGTCTGATCGTCAACTTATCGAGGTTGATAAAGTGGCGCAGGTAATCAAACAGGTCAAACGTAATTTTCCAGCCAAATATAAATATGCAGCTTCAGCCGTATCTGGAGCGGACGTTTATACTCGTGTAGTACAAATGGATGCTGATTTAAACGAGATGGAACTGGAAGGGCAAATTGAACTTGAAGCTGAACACCTTATTCCGTTTCCGATTGATGAAATCAGCATTGATTTTGAAGTGTTGAATAAGAACCTAGCCGATCCTTCTCGAAATGATGTGCTAATCAGTGCAGCACGTACCGACACCATTGTTACCAAGGCCTCTTGTTTAGAAGATGCTGGATTAGAGCCAAAAGTGATGGATCTTGAGTCTCACGCTTTAGGGCGCGCCTGCCAGTTGGTGTTAACAGAAGATGAGCAGGAGAAGGTCGTTGCTGCCATTGACATCGGTGCGTCGATGATGACGTTTGCCATGATGAACAAAGGTGAAACGGTTTATGCGCGGGTGCAAAATTATGGTGGTCACAATTATACTCAAGCCATCGCTAACTTTTACAGCATGAGCTTAGAGCAGGCCGAGAAAGATAAACTCGCTAATACCTTGCCTGCCGACTACGATTCAGATGTACTAGCACCGTTTGTAACCTCTGCAATTCAGCATATTCGTCGTAACGTTCAGCTTTTTTGTAGCTCAAGTGGATTCTCTAAAGTTGACAAACTAGTGCTGACGGGGGGCGGTAGTTTATTGCCTGAATTAGTGAGTCAAATAGAGTCGGAGTTAGAGATACCTTTGATTTTGGCAAATCCTTTCACAGAGTTTAGCTTTGCTAATTCAGCGGACGAAAAATTAATGGCCATGAATGGGCCAAAATACATGATGGCCTTAGGTCTTGCCTTAAGGAGCTTTACACCATGTCAAATATAAATTTATTGCCTTGGCGCGAAGAGCAGCGAAAACGCAAAGAAAAAGATTTCTACGGCTTGCTATTTTTGGTCTGTTTAGTCACTGGCGCCCTGATGTTTGGCGGTAAAATCTATTTGGACGGCGAAATCGAGACTCAAAACCAACGGAATGCTTTTCTAAATAATGAAATTTCAGTTCTTGATCGACAAATTGCAGAAATTAAAAACATTAAAGAGAAGAAAGCGGAAGTTGAAAAGCGTATTAACTTGATTCAGCAGTTACAAGAAAGGCGTAACTGGCCGACAGATTTATTTAATTTACTTCCTGATATTACACCTAATGGTGTGTTTCTTGAAAGTCTGAGCTTTAATGACGTAAAAATTGCAGTTGATGGTAAAGGCGAATCTCAGTCTCGAATTTCTCGTATGTTTAGAAATATCGAAGAATCGAGTCGTGTCGGCAATGAATCATTAGGTGGCATCTACGCTGCAGAGACGAAGCCCATTAAGCTGTTCAAATTTGATATGGACTTTGAGGTATTGAGCAAAGTAGCCAAAGAGCCAGTAGCAGGAGGCGCTCAATAATGAATGTCAATGAACTCGATTTCGAAAATATTGGCAGTTGGCCTGCATTATTTAAAGGTATTTTCTTAATTATTATTGCTGGGCTGATTGTTGGCGGCTTTTACTATTTTATGTTTAGCGACCAACTTCAATCATTAGAGCAGGCGCAGAATAAAGAAGTTGAAATTAAGCGCCAGTTTGAAGCTAAAGCTGCCCTCGCTTCTAATCTGGACGCGTATCGTAAGCAGATGGTTGAGATTGAAGGTCTGCTAGCTGAACTGGTTAAAAAGCTACCGAGTAAAAGTGAGGTGTCTACCTTGCTTGATAACGTTAACTTTATTGGTAGTGATAATGGTCTCCAATTTAAACGCTTTAAACCTTCTGCTGAAATAGAGAAAGAGTTTTCGGTTGAGGTCCCTTACGGTATCGAAA
Organism: Motilimonas cestriensis; assembly: GCF_021295315.1. Classification (GTDB taxonomy): domain Bacteria; phylum Pseudomonadota; class Gammaproteobacteria; order Enterobacterales; family CBDFNC01; genus Motilimonas; species Motilimonas cestriensis. Next base: position 26,578 of record NZ_JAIMJA010000008.1, read on the forward strand.
TGATTGGTACTTACGATCAAATCGGCCAGTTTTCGGCAGATATAGCTAAATTGCCGCGAATCATCATCTTGGACAACATTAATATAAAAAAAATTGATAATGAAACCCTTAATGTGGAGTTAACAGCGAAAACCTATACTTACAAGGAGGCGAAAAAATGAAGCGCATCTTGTTAGTCGTTATGGGTATGTCACTGTTAGGTTGCCAAGCTAATGATGAAGATCTCAATTCCTATGTGGCAAATATTAAGTCAAAAAGTTATCCTATTAACGACAAAATACCTGAAATCAAGGAAATAGAAATAGAGCCCTATGTTGGCACTGTCAAACGTAAGCCTTTCTCTATTCCTAAACCAGAAACAGCATCGGGTAATCCGGGTGCGCCAAGTAGTTGTCCACAACCAAACCTGTCCAGACAGAAGCAGCCGCTAGAATATTTTTCTGCGGATAATTTATTTATGCGTGGCACGATAGAATTAGATAATGAGCTTTGGGCGCTGGTGCAGGTGAGTGGTGGTGAGCTACACAGAGTGAAAGCGGGTTATTACATGGGTCAAAATCACGGTCGTATTCTATCAGTGAAAAAAGATCAAATTAACTTGTTAGAGTTGGTACCAGATGGTGAAGGTTGTTGGAGCGAACGTGCTACACAACTTACACTGGTTGGCGAAGAAGAATAAGAGAGAGCAGGGAAGTCTTAATGAGCACCAATAAATTAAAATTTAATATGGCTAAGCTAAGTGCTGCCATTTTAGGGGCTACGCTGTTTTCTGGCCTAAGCTACGCTGAACCACAATTAAACAAGCTTAATGTGAACTCGTTAATGGCTGGCAAGGTTGAACTGGAACTTGAGTTTAGTGAGCCTGTATTGCGTTATACAGATAAACTACATTATCGGCCTAACCAGTTAGTCATTGATGTAAAAGATGCCTCTTCTGTGTTGAAGCTTAACCCTGTGCCCGTTGATAAAGATGGCGTTGAGTTAGTTAAAGCAGAGCGCACGGCTGATGGTCTTAAAGTCGTGATAGGTCTACGTCAGTTGATGCCTTATCGCTTACAGCATGACAATAATAAGCTCACCGTGCGCTTCGGTGATGTGTCTTCGGCGAAGAAAAAGCCAACTACAGCTCAACAAGATGCAGTGGTTGCCGCAGTTAGTCAAAATGAGACGACAGCTAAAAATGCAGCGGTTTTAGCTGCTAAAGCCGCTTTGGTGACACCCGCGCCGAAGGCAGTTGTTGAACCACCAAAAAAAGCGTCGCAGCAAGTAGCTAAGCCCACTCCTGCTCCCGTTAAGGTAGTAGAGCCAGTTAAGCAAGCTAAACCTGCCGCTAAACCGGCCCCCGCTGCTAAGCCGACTCTCGTCACCCAGTCGGCTGTTAAAGGTACGCCAAAAGGTTTCGTTAATAGCATTGAGTCTATCGACTTTAAGCGCGGAGAAGTAGGTAATGGTCAGCTATTGGTTAAGTTAGACAACTCAACCATCGCGGTAGACATCCGTAAACGCGGCACTAAGTTACTGGCTGAGTTCCAAAGTACTCATATCGGCGATGACTTGCTTTACGTAATGGACGTTCTGGATTTTGCCACACCGGTGAAAACCGTTGAAACCTTCACTGCAAATGGTAAAACGCGTTTTGAGATGGATATCGCGGGTGATTTTGAATACCGTTACGATCAGCTTGATAGCTTGTTTGTCATTGATGTTAAGAAAAAAGAACGTGATGAAAAGAAAACAGTTTATCAAGGCAAGTTAATTTCCTTTAATTTCCAAGACATTTCAGTTCGGACCGTGTTACAGATCCTCGCAGACACGAATGGCTTTAACTTAGTAACGACTGACTCCGTTCAGGGCAACATTACCTTACGTTTGGATGAGGTGCCTTGGGAGCAAGCGCTAGATATTATCTTAAAAGTGAAAGGTTTAGGTAAGCGTATGGAAGGCAATGTATTAATGGTTGCCTCTGCTACTGAACTTGCTGCGAAGGAAAAAGAGCAACTTGAAAGTCAGAAAGAAGTCAGTGAATTAGCGCCGCTTTACTCTGAGTTTTTACAAATTAACTATGCCAAAGCAGGTGATATTTCACGCATGCTATCGAGTAGCGATGCTAGTTTACTATCAAGTCGTGGTAGTGTGTCAATTGATGAGCGTACTAATACCTTGTTGATTAAAGACACCGCAGATGTTATCGACAGCGTGAAACGAATGATTGAAATTCTGGATATTCCAGTCAAGCAAGTGCTTATCGAATCACGCATGGTGACAGTCACTGATGGTGTGCAGCAGGATCTTGGTGTTCGTTGGGGGGTAACCAAAGCTACTACCAATGGCAGCACTTCTGGCAGTTTAGAAGGTACAGGTTCGACATCCGGAGTAGCTGGTACCCCTGCTGCTCCGAGTTTAGCGGATCGGCTCAATGTAAACCTGCCTGTCGCGAGTACTAGCGCTGGATCTATTGCTTTTCAGGTTGCTAAGTTAGCCGATGGTAAGATTTTAGACTTAGAGCTTTCTGCTTTAGAAAGTGAGAATAAGGCTGAAATTATTGCTAGTCCGCGTATTACAACAGCAAACCAAAAAACGGCTTATATCGAACAAGGTACCGAGATTCCATATGTTGAATCTGCATCAAGTGGTGCAACATCAGTAGCTTTCAAAAAAGCGGTATTAAGCCTCAATGTAACACCACATATAACACCTGATAATAAAATTATCTTAGATTTAGTTATTACTCAGGATAGTAAAGGTGAAGTTGTTGCAACAGCCGTTGGGCAAGCTGTTTCTATTGATACACAAGAAATTGGTACTCAGGTATTAGTTGATAATGGTGAAACGATTGTTCTTGGTGGTATTTATCAGCAACAAATTAAAGACACCATTACTAAAGTGCCATTATTAGGCGATATTCCTTGGGCTGGTGCCTTGTTTAGAAATACGATTCAAGAAAATTCTAAGCGTGAGCTACTGATTTTCGTCACACCAAAAATTATTACTCAAGACGCATTCTCGGAGTAATATAAGCACTTAAGTGAGGCCACATGATAAAATGTGGCCTCATTTTTTTTCAATGGTTGCAAATCCCCCCCGACAATTGAGATAATCACCGTCTTAATCACAGATTTACAGGTTATACGGGTCAGTCGAATCGTGCTGACGTTTAAACAGCTATATATAGAAAAAACGTAGGACCATGGCAGAGAAACGAAATATTTTTCTGGTCGGCCCAATGGGTGCCGGCAAAAGTACAATTGGCAGACATCTAGCACAGATGTTACATCTTGAATTCTTCGATTCAGACACTGAGATTGAAAAACGCACAGGCGCGGATGTCGCTTGGGTTTTTGATGTGGAAGGCGAAGAAGGATTTCGTAAGCGCGAAGAGGAAGCGATTGACGACCTATCTCAGCGACAAGGCATTGTTCTTGCGACTGGCGGTGGCTCAGTAAAAAACAAAGATAATCGTAACCGTTTATCGGCGCGTGGCATAGTTGTTTACCTAGAAACTACGGTTGATAAACAGTTAGCTCGTACTCAAAGAGATAAACGTAGACCTTTATTACAAGTAGATGACCCACGTGACGTGCTAGAAAACCTAGCCGACGAGCGTAATGCTTTATATGAAGAAATTGCGGATTACACCGTAAAAACGGATGAGCAAAGCGCTAAAATTGTGGCTAATCAAATCATCAAACTATTGGACTTTTAAGCAGATATGGAAATCCTTAACGTTGATTTAGGTGAACGCAGTTACCCGATTTATATCGGTTCAGGTTTGTTGGCGCAAGCGCAATTATTTGCCCCTGCAATAAAAGCCAAGAAAGTAATGATTGTAACTAATGATGTGGTCGCACCACTTTATTTACAGCAGCTTAAACAAACGTTAGCTGAGTATTCAATCGATGAGGTTATTTTGCCCGATGGCGAGCAATTTAAAACCTTAGCTTCATTTGAATTGATACTCAATGGATTACTGTCTAAGCGTCATGCGCGTGATACCAGTGTTATTGCCCTTGGTGGTGGCGTGGTGGGTGATATGGCAGGTTTTGCTGCCGCTTGTTACCAGCGTGGCGTTGGCTTTATTCAAGTTCCAACCACTTTATTGTCCCAAGTTGACTCTTCTGTTGGTGGTAAAACGGCAGTGAATCACCCCTTAGGCAAAAATATGATAGGGGCATTTTACCAACCTTCAGTGGTCACTATTGACATTGATTGTTTGAAAACCTTACCAGCTCGTGAATTTGCTGCGGGCATGGCTGAAGTGATCAAATACGGCATTATTTACGACTATGATTTGTTCTGTTGGTTGGAGCAAAATCAATCAAAATTGAAAGCATTAGACGCTACTGCCTTAGTGCATGTTATTAAACGATGCTGTGAAATAAAAGCTGAAATCGTTAGCCAAGATGAACAAGAGAGAGGGGCGAGAGCCTTACTCAATCTTGGCCATACCTTTGGCCATGCGATTGAAGCAGAACAAGGTTATGGTAATTGGTTACATGGTGAAGCAGTGGCTGCTGGTATGGTATTAGCCGCGGAGACATCACTCGCACTAGGCCTAGTCAATCAAGAGCAAGTGCTACGCATGCGTCATTTAGTTGCAGCCTTTGACTTACCTACCGCGGCGCCAGCTGATATGACCTTTGATACTTTCATGCATCATATGCAGATTGATAAAAAAGTATTAAATGGTCAATTACGTTTAATTTTACCTACCGATATAGGTAAATCAGATATCTTCGCAGATGTTACTGAAGATGTACTGAGAAACGTTATTACAGGTAAATAGATAGCCCATGCTGGATCAACATATCCAACTGGCTGACATCCCCTCTCAGTTGCAGTTGTTAGAGCGACTGCAACATCTTATTCGTTTTAATTCAAACATCACCTTTATATCGGGTGAAACTGGATCTGGAAAAACAATTCTGATCCAACGTTTATTGAGCCTTGATATCGAATCGAATCAGAGTTTACTCTCTTGCTCTCCCGGCATCAGAGCTAACAAAGCACGTGATGGTTTGCTATCACAACTGGTATCTAAGCCGCTGTTTAATCCGGAAGATAACTTAGGTGAAAGCCTCTTTCGCATGTTAGACGATGCCACCTCTGATATCTTATTGGTGGTTGATAATGCCCACTTTCTGCCACAAGATTTAATTGGCGAACTTTGGCTATTGTTACTAGAAAATCGTTTTCAAGGCTTTAATCATAAGATTAACGTGCTGCTGTTTGCTGACCCAACTTGGTGCGATCAGCAAGTAGCCTTGTTATCGGGTAAAACTGATACACCTCCAATTGAAATGGATATCCCGTCATTATCTGAGCAAGAGAGTCATCAGTTTGTCCGCAGCATACTGCAGCGAGCTGATTACCAAGCTAAAGTTGAAAATAATGCGGCAATTCATCGACAAATCGAAGCTTGTGCTGGCCTGCCTGCAAATTTGCAACGTTTGGTCGATACCATCGTTAACGAAACCCCAGTCGAGGTAGAAAAAGTGAAAAGTAACTCTCAGTTACCTCTTATTGCGTTAATGGTATTGGCTGCGCTATTGATGTCAGGCGCATTTTACTACTTTATTGTGCCAAGCCCAGGCGATGAAGTTGCCGAACCCCTCGCGAATAATGAATCCTTAGCGATGGCGCTACTTGATGAGCCGGTAGCCTCCGTCACCATTGATGAGCGCTCTGACCCATCGGTTGAGCCTAGTACTGCTTCGCTTACTCCAGATGAGCTCGTTGCCTCTTGGCAAGATGATGCTCCGCTGCCAAATGAAGTGGAGCATTCCGATCTTGAATTGGACAGTCTTGAGGATCCACGTAAGCGCGTGACGGTGCCAGAAAACGTGATTGAAAAGCTCGGTGCCACTAGCAATAATGACCAAGTTGAAGCGCAAGTGCTAGAGCAAGGTGAAGAGCTCGCGGCTTTAACTGACGCGCAGATGAATGCTGATGACGTCACCGTGCAATCGGTTGAGCAGTTAAAGCAAGTATTAACTCAGCCTGCTGAAGAAGCTACTAGTGTATCTGAAGCGGAGCAGCCCAAACCTGAAACGCCGATTGTTACATTAGCACCGACTCCATCTTCGACCGTAACGTCAAGCCCAGCTATAAAGCCTGGCTTTCGCTTAACCACAGCGGCCGAACTTAAAAAAATTCCCAGCCAACATTATAGTTTACAACTGGCTGCGGTTAGTTCACTGCCGGTGTTAAAAGCTTTTGTTAAAGAGCATAATATTGAACAAACCGCGACCTATTTTAAAATTAGCCGTAAGGGAAAAACCGCCTATTTGGTGGTTCATGGTGATTATAAGACGCGCCGTGCGGCGATGAATGACATTGCTTCATTACCCACTAATTTACGCACTCTCAAGCCTTGGGCCAAAGGCTACAAACAGATCCAGCAAGAAGCGATTGATTAAAGGTCGACCATAATAATGAAAAAAAACCGGGCCTTTTTAAAATGGGCAGGGGGCAAGTTTGGCTTAATTGAAGACATTAAGCGCCACCTCCCACAAGAAGAGCGATTAATAGAACCTTTTGTAGGGGCAGGGTCGGTATTTTTAAATACGGACTACAAGCAGTACCTACTCAATGATATCAACCCTGATCTGATTCACTTGTATCAAATTTTGCAGCAGCAACCAGACGATTATATTAAAGAGTCTGAAAAATTTTTTGCTGCTGACTTTAATGACTCCGATCGCTATTACGATTTGCGCAACCAATTTAACCTATGTTCTGATAAATTCGAACGAGCGTTAATGTTCCTTTACTTTAATCGCCATGGTTACAACGGCTTGTGTCGCTATAACAAAAAGGGCGGTTTTAATGTGCCGTTTGGCCGTTATAAAAAGCCGTATTTCCCGGCCGCTGAGCTGTGGTTTTTTGCTGAAAAAGCGCAGCAGGCTGAGTTTGTATGTGAGTCATACAGTGACACCTTTGCCCGAGCATCATCAGGTGACGTAATTTATTGCGATCCGCCTTATGCACCTTTGAGCACCAGCGCTAGCTTCACTTCGTATGCGGCTAATGGCTTCACTTTGGATGATCAAGCCGTGCTCGGGCGATTAAGTCGTGAAACCGCGGCGCGTAAGATTCCTGTGTTAGTAAGCAATCATGATATTGAATTAACGCGTGAGCTCTATCATGGCGCGCAATTAAACGTTGTTCACGTTAAGCGTACTATTAGTAGCAAAGGTAGTCAGCGTAATAAAGTGGCGGAATTATTGGCTTTGTTTTAATCAAAAAAACTCAGCGTGTTAGCTTAGTACCCATTGCACCACGAGTAATAGCGTTCCTAATAATAAACCTATCGCAATCACACCCGCCAAAATAAAGCGCCACGGTGAGTGAGACTTAAAGTCTTGCTCACGTTGCTTACTGCTTTGAATACCGAATAAAGCGGCCAACGCACTTTTAAAATTCTGTTTAAAACTGGTTTTTTGCTCGTTAGAAGTCATCTATTTTATTCCTAATTGTTGTTATAAACCTTTAAATCCAGTTAGATTGCCTAGCACAAATAATCCGCACTAGCTTGAATCGCCTGCCTTAGGTAAAATGCCCGCGAGCCCTACCATGAGAATAATAAAATGAAAGACTTTTTGATCGCCCCTTCAATTTTATCTGCAAACTTTGCCCGTCTCGGCGAAGAGGTAGACAATGTATTAGCCGCCGGTGCCGACGTTGTGCACTTTGATGTGATGGATAATCATTATGTGCCTAATTTAACGATAGGCCCAATGGTGTGCCAAGCCTTACGTGACCATGGTGTGACTGCGCCAATTGATGTGCATTTAATGGTTAAACCGGTTGACCGTATTATCCCTGATTTTGCTAAAGCTGGCGCCTCTATTATTACCTTTCATCCGGAAACGTCAGAGCATATCGATCGTAGCATTCAACTCATTAAAGATCATGGTTGTCAGGCGGGCTTAGTGTTTAACCCAGCGACGCCGCTGCATTATCTTGATTACGTGATGGATAAATTAGACGTGATCTTACTGATGTCGGTTAACCCTGGTTTCGGTGGTCAGTCTTTCATTCCTGGCACCCTCGATAAACTGCGCCAAGTACGCGCAAAAATTGATGCCAGTGGTTACGACATTCGCCTTGAAGTTGATGGTGGTGTTAACGTTAACAATATTGGCGAAATCGCTGCAGCAGGCGCGGACATGTTCGTGGCTGGCTCTGCCATTTTCAATCAACCCGATTACAAAGCAGTTATTGATGAAATGCGTGGCGAACTCGCTAAGGTTGGTGCATGAGCGCTTATCAACAAATAAATACCGTATTGTTCGATTTGGATGGCACGCTGCTTGATAGCGCGCCAGATTTAGCCCAAGCCGTTAATCAAACCCTAACGGCAATGAACAAAGCAACCTTCCCAGAAGAGCAAGTAAAAGGCTGGGTCGGCAATGGCGCGAACGTGCTACTCAAGCGCGCACTGTCTGGCTCGACTGAACTCACTGCAAACATTTGTGCTGAAGAGTTACAACAAGCACATCAACTTTTTAAGCAGTATTATGCGGCTTGTTTAAGTGAAAAATCGGTATTATACCCCGATGTACGCATGACCTTAATCAGCTTAAAGCAAGTGGGCTACAAACTGGCCATCGTGACCAACAAGCCGGGCCAATACATGGCGCCGATTTTGTCTGCATATGGCTTAACCGGGTTGTTTGACTTGGTTGTCGCGGGCGATTGCTTACCAGTACGTAAGCCTGATCCAGCGCCGCTACTTCATGCCTGTGAAGTGCTAGGTAGCAAGATTGAAGAAACCTTGATGGTAGGTGATTCAAAAAATGATATTCTCGCTGCAAAGGCCGCCAACATGGCAGTGGCAGGCTTAACCTACGGGTATAACTACGGTGAAGATATTCGCATATCTGAGCCTGATTTAGTATTAGATAATATTTCAGAGTTATTGAATTCATTAGCTTGCAAAGTTAACGCTTAATTTAAGCGATGCATCAGCAAGAACAGTAAAAATAAAGGAACGTTTTATGGCAAACCCAGTTGTACTAAGTGGCATTCAGCCAACCGGTGGCATGACAATAGGAAACTATATAGGTGCTATCAACCAGTGGCGAACGTTACAGCAGGACCATGACTGTTTCTTTATGCTTGCCGACTTGCATGCTATCACGGTGCGCCAAGATCCTCAGGCGCTACGTGATCGTGTATTAGATGGCGTAGCTCTTTATACCGCTTGTGGTATTGATCCTGAAAAATCAGCATTATTTGTGCAGTCGCAAGTGCGTGAGCACGCGCAATTGGCTTGGGTGCTTAACTGTTACACCCAAATGGGTGAACTAAGCCGGATGACGCAGTTTAAAGATAAATCAGATAAACATTCTAACAACGTGAATGTGGGCCTATTTAGCTACCCTGTGCTACAAGCTGCAGATATCTTGATTTATCAAGCGGATAAAGTGCCGGTAGGGGAAGACCAAAAGCAGCATCTTGAGCTGACTCGCGATATTGCAACCCGCTTTAACAACCTCTATGGTGAGGTGTTTAAAGTGCCTGATCCGTTTATTCCACAAGTGGGGGCGCGGGTGATGAGCTTACAAGAGCCGACTAAAAAGATGTCGAAGTCGGATGAGAATCCGGGTGGTTACATCATGCTACTTGACGAGCCAAAGCAAATTGAGAAAAAGCTAAAGCGCGCGGTAACGGATTCTGATGAGCAAGCGCGAATCTACTTTGATACTACTGAAAAGCCGGGCGTGTCTAACTTACTCACACTACTTTCTGTTGCAACAGGGCGCAGTATTGCTGATTTAGTGCCTGACTACGAAGACAAAATGTACGGCCATCTCAAGAAAGATACCGCTGAGGCGATGGTGGCAATGATCGAGCCGATCCAAGCGCGCTTTCATCAAATTCGTGAAGACCAAACTGAGCTTGATCGCATTATGAAGCAAGGAGCGGAAAAAGCGTCAGCGCGTACTGAAGTGACGTTAAAAGCCGTGTACGACGCAGTAGGGTTTATTCCTCGCCCGTAGTGCCAAGCGCTAGTTGATTAAATATAGGCCCGATATAGCTTGCTGTATCGGGCTTTTTAATATTTAAGGCATTTGAAATGTTAACTCTGCAGAGTGCTTAAGCCATTCTTAGTTGGTCGCTAATAGGCTTTATTGTTTTGGCCTTGGCCAGTTTAGATAAGCTAAGCGTATCGGGATATATTTAAGGCGTTTTTGTAGGAAAAATAATCATCTTGGATAGGGCATAAATTTGGCTGATAGGTATAATTGCAGCGCTATTGAATCTCCATTTCGCTTAGGGAAGACCATGATCCGCTTAATGTTTATTTTATTGTTGTCTGGTTTTAGTGCCGTGGTACTGGCGTCTGAGCGGCCAAAAATTGGCTTAGCCTTGGGTGGCGGTGGTGCGAAAGGGGCTGCTCATGTCGGCGTGCTTAAAGTGCTTGAAGAGCTCAATATTCCGGTGGACTACATCGCGGGCACGTCGATGGGCGCTTATGTAGCAGGTATGTATGCTTCGGGCTTAAGCGCCGCAGAAATAGAGCAACGCATGTTTGCAACCGATTGGAATCGAGGTTTTTCTGACAAGGTTGCTCGCGAAAAATTAAGCTACCGCAAGAAAAAACAAAATGAGCAGTTTTTACTGCAATCAGACATCGGCTTTGATGGCAAAAGTATTGCCTTACCCCATGGTGTTATTCAAGGTGAAACCATGGCGCGGCTATTGCGTGAGTCAACGTTAAACTTACCCAATTTTGATAGCTTTGATGATATGCCAATCCCTTATCGCGCCTTGGCCGTTGACCTAGAGAAAATGGAACCTTATGTATTAAAGCAAGGTAACTTAGTTAATGCGATGCAAGCCAGTATGTCGGTCCCTGGTGCTCTCAAGCCGATGGAAATAGATGGCCGCTATCTCGCTGATGGGGGCATAGTGAATAACCTGCCCATTGATGTATTAAAAGAAATGGGAGCAGATATCATTATTGCAGTCGATATTGGTTCTCCTTTAGTGGGTAAAGATAAATTAGATTCTTACCTGACTATTTTAGATCAGCTCAGCAACTACATGACGCAATCCAGTACACAAAAGCAAATCGCCCTGATGTCGGAACAAGATATTTTACTCAAGCCTGCTATTAGTGAAATCGGTACTGGTGAGTTTGAACGCATGGCGGAAATTTTGCCGTTAGGGATTGCTGCTGCACAAGGGAAGTTGACACAATTGAAGAGGCTTTCTGTGTCGACAGATGAATATGCGCTATATGCTGCTAATAAGATGACCATTAGGGCTGGTTTACGCTCAGGGGATATGTTTATTGTTGATCGCGTTGACATTGAAACCGATGCTCAATTATCTGAAGCCACTATTAGATCGCGGTTAAAAGTGAAACCTGCTCAACCCTATAACCAAAAACAGCTCGAAAAAAATATTCAGAGCCTTTATGCCGAAGGCATTTTTGAACGGGTCGATTATGAATTTACCACCGATCAAGGTGAGCGCGTTCTCAAAGTGACGGCAAAAGAGAAGCCTTGGGGGCCAGGCTATTTCGACATGCTGCTGGGAATTGAAGAAACTAAAGCTGAAAATTCAAAAATTGCCTTTGGTCTCTCTTATACCCTCACAGATTTGACTTCTCATGGCGCTGAGTGGCGCAACCGCGTCATTATGGGCACGCGGACTTGGCTATCCAGTGAAGTGCATGTTCCGCTGAATGTGACACAAAATTACTACTGGGATGCGGAAGTCTTTTATCAGCAAGATAAGCGCAATTACTTTTTCCCCGATGAAAGGGGCAGTAATGGCGGTATAAAATATTGGCAAACGGAATATAGCTCCCTTGGTTTTGATACAGCCCTTGGTCTCAATATCTCTTCACGCGCCATTTTGGAAGGAGGGTGGTCGATTGAAGATGGCGATATGGAGTTTATCGGCTCTAACCTGAACAGCGATTTTACCTTTTATGGCCCTTATCTGTTGCTAGGCTTTGATAGTTTAGATAACGCCTTTTTTCCCAGCCAAGGCGGTGTGTTTGATGCAAAATTGCAATGGATCACCGAGCGCAGTGATGGCGAAAAAGACGATGGTTGGCTAGGGCAAGTCGATTGGATGAACGTGCAGAGTTGGGATCGCCATGTGTTGGAGCTAAATGCTAGTTACGGTGGGGTGACTACAAAAGTAGGGATCCCTTCTGTGATGCAGGATTTAGGTGGTTTTCAGAACTTATCTGGCTTACTGCGCAACGAAATTTCGGGGCGTTATAAGGTTTTTGGTTCAGTGGTATATCGCTATCGCATTCTCGATAACAATTTTGGAGCGGTGCGGTTGCCCTTGTATTTTTCCGCTTCGTTTGAGCAAGGCAATGTTTGGCAAAGTAGTCGAGACATACGCTTTGACAACATGATAACGGCTGGTAGTTTGGGCGTGTCTGTGGATACAGGTTTAGGACCAATTACATTAGCGACGGGATTGGCGGAAGGAGGCCACTCCAGCGTTTATTTCTTCTTAGGATCGAAAATATAACCTCATCTTAACAGTTTAGCCCCCATGAACAGGGGGCTTTTGACTATATCAACTTAACTGGCCATAACAATGGGCTTTAATAAATTGATATTCAGCTAAACCTGTGTGGCCTCCTTCTCGGCCTAAGCCTGACTGCTTGATGCCACCAAAAGGACTCACCGCATTTGACACCATGCCATCGTTTATCCCTACAATGCCGTAATCTAATGCCGCAGCAACGCGCTGACAGCGATGGATGTTATTACTAAAAAAATACGCAGCGAGCCCAGCATCAGTGTTGTTGGCTCGCTTAATCACCTCATCTTCTTGAGCAAACCATTGCACCGCCAATACCGGACCAAAAATTTCTTGTTGGGCGATGGCCATATCAGGGGTGATGTCGCTCAGCAAGGTAACGGGAAAGAAGGGGCCGCTTAATTCACTTAAATCAGCTTGGTATTCAAGTTTAGCGCCTGCGTTGATCGCGCTTGCAACTAAGTTATTTACTTTATCAACAGCGGCTTGGTTAATCAGCGGACCAAGCAGCACATTTTTATCCATGCCATTACCGACTGTTAGTGATGGCAACTTTGCTTTTAGCTTAGTTAAAAATGCTTGCTGTAAGCTTTGATCAACATAAATACGGTTAGCTGCGACGCAAGTTTGACCGTTGTTTCTAAATTTACTGATCATCAAGGCGTCAATCGCTGCGTCGAGATCGGCATCAGCAAAAATTATAAAGGGCGCATTGCCGCCGAGTTCAAGCGATAAGCGTTTTAAGCTGGTGGCACTTTGGGCAAACAATTTTTGTCCGACGGGCGTTGAACCTGTAAAAGAAAGCTTTTTTACTCGTTGATCGTGACACAGTGCATCGCCAATCATTGGCGCGTCCCCGGTAACAAGATTGATAACACCTTTTGGAAAACCGGCACGGTGAGCTAGTTCGACTAGAGCAATGGCAGTAAAGGGCGTAAGCTCTGAGGGTTTAATGATAATGGTACAGCCAGCGGCAAGGGCGGCAGCGGCTTTGCGGGTGATCATCGCGGCGGGAAAGTTCCATGGGGTAATCAATGCCGCCACGCCCACCGCTTGTTTACGAGTGTGAAACTGCTTGTTATCCACGGGTGAGTTTAAGGTTAAGCCGTGGTCGGCATTGATTTGCTCGGCAAACCACTTAATAAACGAGGCGGCATAAAGAATTTCACCCTTGGCTTCTGCTAGTGCTTTGCCTTGTTCTTGAGTCAATATACTGGCTAAGTCATCTTGCGCCGCTAAGATTAAATTGTACCACTTGAGTAACCACTCACTTCGTTGATAAGTGTTTGTTTTTGAATAGGTATCAAACGCGTTGCTTGCAGCTGCAATGGTTTGTTCAAGGGTTATCTCATTAATCACAGGTATCGAGCCTAGATTTACCCCGTTAGCCGGGTTGCTAACTGTTATGGATTTGTTACCCGCTTGCCATTCTCCATTAAGGTAGTTTGCTTGCTTTATCAATTGATTATCGTTTAATTGCAAAAAATTCATGGGTACTTACCTAAGTGGGTTTAAGTTCGCATTTTAATAACTTGATAACATAAATGAAATAATTTACTGACGTATTAAATTTTAATTTTTACTTGAATCTTATATACTCTTGCTGCTTCGAAATGGTCATATTGCCTGCATTTTTGCTTTTAAATCGTTATTTAAGTCGATCTATCGCATTAACAGCAATGTACCCGTCAAAGGATAAAAATCACCGCAAATAGGTGATATACATTAAAAAGAGGAACGAGTCGTGCTTGAAGCTTATCGTAAACACGTCGCAGAGCGTGCTGCCCAAGGAGTGGTTCCTAAGCCGTTAGATGCTGAACAAACCGCTGCCCTAATCGAACTAATCAAAACGCCACCTGCTGGCGAAGAAGAGTTTATTCTTGAATTACTAGCCGATCGTATACCCCCTGGCGTAGATGAAGCGGCATACGTAAAAGCAGGCTTTTTAGCTGCTGTTGCTAATGGCGAAGCCAACTCTCCTATTTTATCAGCTGCCCGTGCTACTGAGTTACTCGGTACCATGCAAGGGGGCTACAATATTGAGCCTTTGATTGCTCAGCTAGATAATGACGAGTTAGCCCCAATTGCGGCTAAAGCGTTATCTCATACATTACTGATGTTTGATGCTTTCTTCGACGTAGAAGAAAAAGCCAAAGCAGGTAATGCGTATGCACAACAGGTCATGCAGTCTTGGGCGGATGCCGAGTGGTATTTAAAGAAACCGCAAGTGGCAGAAAAAATTACCGGTACCGTATTTAAGGTAACTGGCGAAACCAATACTGATGACTTGTCTCCTGCACCAGATGCATGGTCTCGTCCAGACATCCCATTACATGCACTTGCGATGTTGAAAAATGCGCGCGAAGGTATTGAACCCGATCAAGCGGGCGAAGTGGGTCCAATTAAGCAAATTGATGCACTTAAAGCTAAAGGTCATCCGTTAATTTATGTGGGTGACGTAGTGGGAACCGGTTCCTCTCGTAAATCAGCCACTAACTCTGTGCTTTGGTTTATGGGTGATGATATTCCAAACGTACCTAACAAACGTGCTGGCGGTGTGTGTATCGGTGGTAAAATTGCCCCTATCTTCTTTAATACTATGGAAGACTCAGGCGCACTACCGATTGAAATGGATGTAAGCGACTTAAACATGGGTGATGTAATTGACATTTACCCACACCTTGGCGTGGTTAAAAATGCCGAAACCGGTGAAGAAATTGCTAAGTTTGAGCTAAAGACCACTATTATTCTTGATGAAGTACGTGCTGGTGGCCGTATTCCATTAATTATTGGCCGTGGCTTAACGGATCGTGCGCGTCAATCTTTAGGTTTAGGCCCAACAGATATCTTCAAGCTACCTGAAGATGTTGCCGCTTCCACTAAGGGCTACACCTTAGCGCAGAAGATGGTTGGTAAAGCCTGTAATGTTGCTGGCGTACGCCCAGGTCAATACTGTGAGCCTAAGATGACTACAGTAGGCTCGCAAGATACTACCGGCCCAATGACGCGTGATGAGCTAAAAGATTTAGCGTGTTTAGGTTTCTCTGCAGATCTAACCATGCAGTCTTTCTGTCACACTGCGGCATACCCGAAACCAATCGATGTAAACACGCATCACACGCTACCTGATTTCATCATGAACCGTGGCGGTGTATCACTGCGTCCGGGTGATGGTGTTATCCACTCTTGGTTAAACCGTATGCTATTACCAGATACCGTTGGTACTGGTGGCGACTCTCATACTCGTTTCCCATTAGGTATTTCTTTCCCTGCTGGTTCTGGCTTAGTGGCGTTTGCTGCTGCAACAGGCGTAATGCCATTGGATATGCCTGAATCAGTATTGGTCCGCTTTAAAGGTGAAATGCAACCAGGTATCACCTTGCGTGACCTAGTTAATGCTATCCCTTATTACGCGATCAAAGATGGTCTATTAACGGTTGCGAAGAAAGGTAAAGTAAACATCTTCTCTGGTCGTGTACTAGAAATTGAAGGTTTACCTGATCTGAAAGTTGAACAAGCATTTGAACTGTCAGATGCATCTGCTGAGCGTAGTGCTGCGGGTTGTTCTATCAAGCTAAATGAAGCGCCGATTATTGAGTATTTAAACTCTAACATCGTGATGCTGAAGTGGATGCTAGCCGAAGGTTACGGTGATGTGCGCACTATCGAGCGTCGTATTACTGCGATGCAAGAGTGGATTGCTAATCCAGAACTAATGGAAGCTGACGCTGACGCTGAATACGCTGCTGTTATCGAAATCGACATGAACGAAGTGAAAGAGCCAATCTTAGCTTGTCCTAACGATCCAGATGACGTGAAACTGTTAAGCGAGCTTTCAGGCACGGATATCGATGAAGTGTTTATCGGTTCATGTATGACTAACATTGGTCATTTCCGCGCCGCAGGTAAACTGCTTAATAACTTCTCTGGTCAATTACCAACTCGTCTCTGGGTAGCTCCGCCAACTAAGATGGATGAAGCACAACTAACCGAAGAAGGTTACTACAGCATCTTTGGTAAAGTAGGCGCACGTACTGAAATGCCAGGTTGTTCTTTATGTATGGGTAACCAAGCGCGTGTGGCTGACAACTCAACGGTTGTATCGACTTCAACTCGTAACTTCCCTAACCGTTTGGGAACCGGTGCCAATGTTTACCTCAGTTCAGCAGAGCTGGCAGCGGTTGCAGCGATTATCGGAAAATTACCAACAGTTGATGAATATATGACATATGCCAAACAATTAGATGCTACTTCGGCAGATACGTATAGATATCTAAACTTTGATCAGCTTCCAAGTTATACTAAGAAGGCTGAGAAGGTAATTTTTACACAAGCCGTTTAAATCGCTTAAAAAGTAAAAAACACCAAAAAAAACCCTCTCAGGAGGGTTTTTTATTGGATAAATATAAGATAGCGATACAAATTAGTTAGATTGCAGGGATTTGATTAAATTAAAGTCAATTAATTTGCATACACGGCTGGATTTTTTTACAAAGTCTTGATAAAACTATGTTGTCAGTCACAATTTTATTTTTTTAATTATATGGGTGTCATTATGCTAGAAAAAAGCCTTGTTGTGGGTGAATACCACATAGATACGAGTCAGAACAGCCTGATCCATAGTAATCGTAAAGTTTACTTAGGACCACTACGTACATCGCTATTGCACTTCTTGTGTAAGAATTTAAACACGGTAGTAACACGTGAAGATCTTGCGCAGCATGTATGGGGCCGTCTGGTAACCGACCACACGATCAACCAACACATTTCACAATTGCGTAAAAGCATTGGTAACCTAAGCATTCATGGCTTGAACATTTCAACCATTCCTAAGCGTGGCTACATTGCTCGTTTAGAAGGTGCTGAAGTTGGTCAACCTACGCCGCTAGTGAATAAACCAGAAGCTGTTACAACTAACCTAAAAGTATTGGTAGTTGAAGGTAATAACGGCGACCGTGATGCTATGGTTGCACAGCTTGAAAACCTAAATGTTGCTTACGTTGAAAGTGCAGCAACTGTTGAAGCTGCAGAGCAAGCGTTTGCTCTACAAGACTTTGACCTACTAGTGATCGATGCATTGTTGAATGACACTGCGGGTATTGAACTAGTAAAACGTATCCGTATGGGGGAAACCTCAGCCGTTGCAGATATTCGCGTTCTAGTGACGCACTTTGATGTTCAACGTGAGCTACTCGGTATTAACAGCTTACTTGATATTCAAGGTCTATTACTAAAACCATTAGAAGACAGTCGCTTAAAGCAAATGTTAATGGTTGCTAGCAAATCAGCTGTGGTACTTAAACCACAAGCCGCTTATGAGTTGGTACCAACTCATGTATTAAGCAAAGAAGCAGCATTAAAAACAGCGACAAACTAAAAATAAACGCTGACAAAACTTAGACAGTTTTAAATACAATAAATAACACCAGAGCTGGCTTAGGACGAGACTTTCTGGTTTACCAGAAGTTAACAGTTAAGTACTAAGTTCAAGCTCTAAGGTATAATCCTCAATCGAGCACGACTGACAATATGAGGTTCGATTTTGGAGTTTGAATTTAAACGTGACATGTTACATAACACAATAAAAAGCCATTTTTCCATGGGCCATGAAGCTCTTGGAACATGGTTAGAGCAAGAGATAAATATGGATCTTGCCTGCATATCGCGTTTATTAGACCAAATTCAGCTGCTCCAAACCCAAGGGGTGGAGCAGTTTGAATTATTAGGCGCTGAGTTTTCCTTGTTTCTTAATCAAGAAGAAGCCAAGGTAGCTGCCAACATCCTGCTATCCGATAACGACGAATTACCCGATGACATGGGCTTTTATGATGAAGAGAGCCTGGCTTTGTGTGGTTTAGAGGATTTCGAGCAGATGTTACTTTCCTACCAAAGATTTATTCAAACTGGTTATTGAACCTATTCACTCGCTCGTTGAGTAAATAAACTAAATTTTAAAACCGCGTAAATTTTTCCCCTAATCGCACTCATTTTATATGGTGTGGCAGTTTAGTACTTGGTTGGGTTAATCTTTTTCGGGAAAATTAAAAAATTACTTTTAGAAAGTTACTTTTAAAAAGTTACTTTAGATCGCAGTTTCTTCACATTTCCTTTCACAGCTTTTCCTTGCAGGCGGCGCGTTTTTGAGCCTTTGGTCGGCTTAGTAGCAATACGGCATTTTTGCACCACGTTGGCATTTTTTATTAATGCCACTAATCGCTCGATGGCATCTTGCTTATTGAAGTCTTGGCTGCGGCTACTTTGCGCCTTGATAATGATATCGCCACCTTTTGTGATGCGATGGTCACTGACCTGTTGCAGGCGCTCTTTATAGCTATCAGGAAGTGTGCTTGAGTCTAAGAAATTAAACCTTAGCTGTACCGCTGTACTGACTTTATTTACATTTTGCCCGCCTGCACCTTGGGCGCGGACAAAGGTGAATTCAACTTCTTTAAGTGGAATAAATACGCGCTCTGATACTTTAATTTTGTCCAAATGCCGTCTCTCTAATCTGCCCTACATCGCGATATTGTAACCTTTTCCTGCTTTGATGTCCTGAAGGGCTTGTTTTGCCCCGATCCTGCGCATTGTTAAAAATATGTTGCTTTAATTTGGTGCGTAAAGGTCAGTTGGATTTATCAATTTTATTTAAGTTGTTGAAATTGTTTTATTTTAATTTTTGGCACGGAGTTTGTAATAACTAGTGTAAGAAAATTAAAAAATACATGCTTAGGGAGAGTTGTTATGAAAATGATCAGTGCGATTATCAAACCATTCAAATTGGATGATGTCAGAGAAGCTGTTGCAGAAGTCGGTGTAGATGGTTTGACAGTGACAGAAGTAAGAGGGTTTGGCCGTCAGAAGGGGCACACCGAGCTGTACCGCGGCGCGGAATACAATGTCGACTTTTTACCTAAGGTAAAGCTCGATATTGCGACCAGTGAAGAAAACGTTGATCGCCTTATTGAGGCAATTACTGGCGCTGCTTATACCGGCAAAATCGGTGACGGCAAAATTTTTGTTTATGAGCTAACTCAAGTAGTACGTATCCGTACTGGTGAGCTAGACAACGAAGCACTGTAAGGGAGACAGGATCATGGAAAACACAGTGATTGAATTGCGCTTTGCGCTAGATACTTTTTACTTTTTAATGTCAGGTGTATTGGTGATGTGGATGGCCGCGGGTTTCGCGATGCTAGAAGCGGGTTTAGTGCGCTCAAAAAATACTACTGAGATTTTAACTAAGAACGTCGCGTTATACGCCATTGCTTGCACCATGTACTTGCTAGTGGGTTACAACATTATGTACGTCGATAATGCCGAGGGTGGCATCATTCCTTCTTTTGGTGCCTTGATAGGTAGCCAAGCAGATGGCGCTGACCATTCACTCGAATCTGACTTCTTCTTCCAAGTGGTATTCGTTGCAACGGCAATGTCGATTGTATCGGGTGCGGTAGCAGAGCGAATGAAGCTTTGGGCATTCCTTGCTTTCAGTGTGGCACTAACAGGCGTTATCTACCCTATTGAAGGTTACTGGACTTGGGGTGGTGGTTTCCTATCTGCTGCGGGTTTCTCTGACTTTGCTGGCTCAGGTATTGTGCATATGGCTGGCGCGGCAGCGGCACTGTCAGCAGTGTTACTACTGGGTGCTCGTCGTGGTAAATACGGTAAAAACGGTGAAGTTCACCCGATCCCGGGCTCAAACATGCCACTGGCTACTTTAGGTACATTTATTCTTTGGATGGGTTGGTTCGGCTTTAACGGTGGTTCACAGCTAATGGTTTCGGATGCCGAGAATGCAACCGCTGTTGGCAAAATCTTCCTTAATACTAATGCTGCTGCGGCGACAGGTGCCATCTTTGCGCTAGTGGTAACAAAAGTAAAATGGGGTAAAGCAGACTTAACCATGATGTTAAACGGTGCATTGGCAGGTCTAGTGGCAATAACAGCTGACCCGTTATCACCAAGCCCATTATTCGCTGCACTAATCGGTGTTGTTGCCGGTGGCCTTGTGGTGTTCAGTATCGTTGGTTTTGACAAAATCAAAATTGATGATCCAGTAGGTGCAATTTCAGTACACGGTGTGTGCGGTCTGTTTGGTCTAATGGTAGTGCCGTTCTCAAATGCAGAGACGTCGTTTACGGCCCAGTTATTTGGCGCTGCAGTTATCTTTGGTTTCGTATTCATCGCCTCATTTATTGTGTGGGCTATCTTGAAACAAACCATGGGTATCCGTGTCACAGAAGAAGAAGAAATGACCGGTATGGATATTCACGATTGTGGTGTTGATGCTTACCCAGAATTTGTAACGGTACGTCCAAGCCGTTAATTGGTAGCTTCAGTTGTGTGTTGTCTACTTTTGCCCCGATGATTCGGGGCTTTTTTGTTTTTATTATCTATGCTTATTCCTAAAAGGTATTCTAAATAGAAATGATTATTATCTGAATAAGGTGACAGCGGTAAAAATTTGTTTATAATAACCTTGATAGTAATCGTTATCATTACACTCAATTAGGAGTTATCAAGTGAAAAAAAGCTTTATTCTTGCTTCAGTCGTTTTAAGCAGTGTCTTAGCATCAACCTCTTCTTGGGCTGCAACAGAAGAAGTGAATGTATATTCTTACCGCCAATCGTTTCTAATTGAGCCTATTATGGCCAAGTTTACTGAAGAAACAGGCGTAAAAGTAAACATCGTATTTGCTAAAGATGGCCTCATTGAGCGTTTGGAGCGTGAAGGTAAGCTAAGCCCCGCTGATTTAGTGTTAACGACCGACATTAGCCGCTCAGTTGAACTAGTAGAAAAAGACTTAGTTCAACCCGTGCAAAGTGAAGCCCTAGAAGGTAATATTCCTGCCCAATATCGTGACCCTGCGGATCAATGGTTTGCCTTAACTACTCGCGTTCGTAATGTTTATTCTTCAAAAGAGCGCCTAGGTAAACAACCTGAGTTGAACTACGAAGATTTAGCCGACGCTAAATTTAAAGGTAAAATTTGTACTCGTAGCGGTAAGCATCCATACAATGTTGCACTTATCTCTTCAATGATTGCGGCTAATGGTGAAGCTAAAACCAAGCAGTGGCTTGAAGGTGTTAAGGCTAACCTAGCGCGTAAACCGCAAGGTAACGATCGCGATCAAGTAAAAGCAATTAAAGAAGGCTTTTGTGATGTTTCACTGGGTAATAATTACTACCTAGGTAAGATGTTAAACGACGAGAAGCAAGTGGCTTGGGCCAATGCGGTAGAGATTAACTTTCCCAACCAAGCTAATCGCGGCACGCACGTAAATATCAGCGGTGTTTCTTTAACTAAATTTGCACCAAACAAAGATAATGCCGTTAAACTGATGGAGTTTTTGTCTGATGATACGGCACAGAAAATATACGCCGAAGTTAACTTTGAATACCCAGTTAAGCCGGGTGTGGCTGTTTCTGAGCTAGTATCGTCTTGGGGCGAGTTTAAATCAGACTCGATTCCACTGGCTGAAATTGCTAAGCAGCGTCCAGTAGCTCTTAAACTATTAGACGAAGTTAAATTCGATTTATAAGGGTTTTTCCCTTGAGTGAATAGATGTACTCAAGATTATCATTATCTTGGATTACCAGTAGTTGGGCCATTGGCTTGCTACTGGTTTTTCCTGTTATAGCCATTATTTATCAAGGCTTACAACCCGCTGGAGATTTATTTCAGCACTTGATGGACACCGTGATGTGGGACTATATCCGCAACACGGTTTTGTTGATCCTTGGGGTTGGCGTTTTAAGCTTTGCCATGGCGATCCCCGCCGCATGGTTTATGGCCATGTGCGACATTCCCGGGCGTAAATATTTGCAGTGGGCTTTAATGTTGCCCTTGGCGATGCCAGCTTATATTGTTGCCGGTATTTATACTGAATTGCTGGATTTTGCCGGACCGGTGCAAAGTGTATTGCGAGACCTACTTGGTTGGCAAACCGCGCGTGATTATTGGTTTCCTAATATCCGCAGCTTGGGTGGCGCTATTGTGATTATCGCCAGTGTGCTGTTCCCCTATCTTTACTTATTAGCACGCACCTCATTTTTAGAGCAATCAGTTACCTTAATGCAGTCTGCTCAGTTGCTGGGCAAAACGCCGTTACAAGCCTTTTGGCGTATTAGTCTGCCGCTAGCAAGGCCTGCTATTGCGGTTGGATTATCTTTAATTGCGATGGAAACCTTAGCCGATTTTGCGACGGTTAACTTTTTTGCTGTTAACACCTTAACGCGTGCTGTGTTTGACACTTGGCAGGGCTACGGTAGCTTACATGCCGCGGCAAAAATATCGACGCTGATGCTCGTTGTGGTGGTTTTATTGTTGGCGCTGGAGCGTTTTAGTCGACGCAAACAAAAAGTATTTCAAAAAAATATGGGCCAAGAGAGTGCGCGTTTATTGCAAATGAAGCCATGGCAACAGTGGTTGGCGGCATTGTTTTGTTGGTCCTTAGTGGTGCTAGGCTTTCTGTTTCCATTTTCGATGTTGATTTATTTTGCTGCGCAATATTTTACTGATTCTTGGACCACTGAATTCATAGAATTTAGCTTAAACACCTTTTTCATTGCTGGTGTGGTTGCCGTGCTGGCCTGTCTTATCGCTATACTGGTCGGCTTGTTCCGCCGTTTGCATGTTCAGCGTGGCTCTGATATTCCCGCTCGCTTGAGCTCGATGGGGTATGCGGTGCCGGGCACTGTGTTGGCCATTGGTATATTGATTCCCTTTGGCTGGCTTGATCATAGCCTAAATGATTTGATTGAGCATTTTGGCGGTAAAGGGCCGGGGCTATTATTTAGTGGCACCATGCTGGCGTTGATTGCTGGTTATCTTGTACGCTTTACTGCCATTGCGGTCGGTGCGGTAGAAAGCAGTATCAATAAAATTCCACCTTCACTTGATATGGTGTCACGAACCTTAGGTCACTCCCCGGTGAAAATGGTGCGAAAAGTTCACATTCCATTGATTAGTAAGGGTTGTTTTACCGCTATTTTGTTGGTTTTTATTGAATCAATGAAAGAGTTACCGGCGGCGCTTATTTTACGCCCGTTTAATTTTGAAACCTTAGCGACTTATGTTTATCAGTTCGTTTCTGATGAGATGATCGAGCAGGGGGCACTGGCTGCGATAGTGATTATCTTAGTGGGTTTAGTGCCACTGATCATACTGAGTCGTTCGATCGAACAGCATTAACAGAATTTATTACGCTCTCTTTTTAAAAGGACACGCTTAGCTATGTCAGCATTGGTTATCTCAAACGTTCATTGTAGCTACAACGGCCTCGATATCTTGTCAGATATGAGTGTCACGCTAGAAGATAACGAGATCCTCTGTTTATTAGGCTCAAGTGGTTGTGGTAAAACCACGCTACTTAAAGCCATTGCGGGGTTGTTGCCATTAAAGTCGGGCGAAATAACGATCAATGGCAAAGTGGTGAATAAAACAGGTTTCCACTTGCCTCCGGAGCAACGCAAAATTGGCATGATTTTCCAAGACTACGCCTTATTTCCACATATGACAGTGATGGATAATGTGGTGTTTGGCATTGATGAGCTGCCGAAAAAAGAGCAACAAACACGTGCCCAGCAAGTGTTGGATTTGGTTAATCTGAGTGAATTCAGTGAACGCTACCCCCATCAGCTTTCAGGTGGCCAGCAACAGCGTGTGGCGATTGCACGAGCACTTGCGTACCAGCCTGATTTAATGTTGCTTGATGAGCCCTTTTCTAATATTGACAGTCAGGTTAGGCTGAAGTTGATAGCTGAAATTCGACAAATTCTCAAAAAAGCGGGAGTGAGTGCGGTGTTTGTCACTCATTCGAAGGAAGAGGCGTTTGCCTTTGCTGATAAGCTGGCGGTGCTCGACCAAGGTAGTATTGTGCAAGTCGGCACACCGGATGAGCTATATCTGCGTCCGGCCACTCGTTTTGTTGCTGATTTCCTTGGCGGTGGCAACTACTTACCAGCCACTGTGATTGATGAACACCACGTCAATACGCCTTTAGGCAGGGTGTGTAGCACCGTGGCTCATCACAAATCAGATGCGACTAGTTACGATATTTTCATTAGGCCGCAACAGATCAGCTTAACCGCTAATGATGCGGGAGCGGGGGTGGTGAGTGATGTGCAGTTTCTTGGCGCCAGCTCAAAGGTGTATGTAAAATTGGCGCAGCAAGAATTTGAGTGTCAGGTTGCGCAGCATTTTACAACGCAACAAGTAGTGGATTTAGCGGTAGAGCCTCATGAACTTATCTTATTCGATAAGCAAAGCGCCTAGTGGTCTTAGCGCATATCAAACAAGCTTTTTACTGTAAGCACTGTGCGCTGAATTTCTTTGGTATTAGTGGGAGTGATAAAAATCGTATCGTCGCCCGCTATCGTACCTAAAATACCGTCTGCTTTACTGAGCGAGTCGAGTAGCCTAGCAATCAGTTGCGCTGCACCCGGGCTGGTGCGGATAACGACTAATGCGTCGTTATAATCAATATCACTGACTAAATTTTTCAACGGACTACTGGTGGCAGGTACGCCTAACTCTGCTGGCAAACAGTAGACCATTTCAGATTTAGCATTGCGAGTACGCACCGCACCAAAGCGATTTAGCATACGAGATACTTTTGATTGATTGATATTATCAAAGCCTTGAGATTGCAGTGCACTGACAATTTCACCTTGTGAGCCGAACGTTTCTTCTTTTAAAAGGGACTTAAATGCTTCAATAAGGCGATCTTGTTTGTCGTTGTTTTTCATTAGAAATACATAATCAGTCAAAAATGAACCAATATTTTGCATAAAAAATCATTTTCTAGCAAGCGATATGGTTAGTTAGAAAGGCTAAAAGCGAGCGGTATCACCAAATAAACTTAAAAGTCTCAATAGATAGGTTGTTACAGCTCAAATTAAAGCTGATAAATACATTTAACAGGTAAATACTCGAAAATTTAGTAAAATTTCGAGTTTGATTCTGTTTAAAGGCGTCGCTGACTAAAAAACGGGATTCTAAACTAGAATAGAGTCAAGCGCTAGTTGATTTAAATAAAGGGTAAAGTGTTATGTGGCGAGTGTTGTTATTGTGTTGTTTAAGTTTTCAGAGCATTGCTGCGAGTCGGATTCAATTTGCTACTGAAGCCAGTTATCCACCTTTTGAATATTTAGATGATGCAGGGCAATTCGCCGGCTTAGATATCGATTTAGCTAACGCCCTTTGCCGCCACTTAAAAGCTGAGTGTGTATTTCATAATAAGGCGTTCGATAGTTTAATACCGGCATTACAGTTTCGTAATTATGATGCGGTGATTGCCGCACTTAATGCTACCGAAGCACGCAGCGCTTTAGTGGCATTCACTGATATATATTACGATAGTAGCGCGGTTTTTGTTGCTAAAAAAGGTGTATATAGCGGAAAAGTTAACGTTAAAAATCAAGCTGTTGGTGTGCAAAATGGTAGCCAGCAGCAGCGTTATCTTATTGAAGAAAAAGAGATGCAAGGGGCGCTGACAGTGCCTTATGCCAGCTACGCGAAGGCCTTTACCGACCTTAAAGCGGGTGATATTGATGCGGTCTTAGTAGATTTTGCTGTCGCCGAAGCTTGGCTACTGCTACCAGAAAATAACAAGTTTGAGATGGTGGGGGAAAAGATCACCGATGTGGATTTTTTTGGCCTTGGTTATGCTATAGCGGTTAACAAATCGAATAAGCGCCTGCTACGTGATTTAAATAATGCATTAAAGCAAATCAAAGCGTCAGGAGAATACAAGCGGATTATTATGAAGTACTTTCACCAATAAAAGGCAGACTTAAGCCTAGTGAACAGGAGGCAATAGCATCTATACCCAAGTTACTTCAAGATGCTTGTTCAGCGAG
Organism: Motilimonas cestriensis; assembly: GCF_021295315.1. GTDB lineage: Bacteria > Pseudomonadota > Gammaproteobacteria > Enterobacterales > CBDFNC01 > Motilimonas > Motilimonas cestriensis. The sequence continues at coordinate 52,963 of NZ_JAIMJA010000008.1, forward strand.
AATTTGTAGGCTGTTAGGCGCGACGCTGATTTGAGACATAGTCATTCTACGTTGAAAATCAGCAACAAAGCATAACAGCCTACAAAACTCGCCCTTTGGGAGCAGCTCATTATGTCCATTTTTTCGTTAAAAAGCCTCGAAAGGGAATGCCATTCCTTCGTCTTTTTGCCTCAAACTGAACAGAATGAGCGGCTCTGAATCCTGCATCTTGAAGTGTCTTAGGTATAAAAGGTGGCTCAAATGCTAATGGAATGTTAAAAAACAGATAAGTTATGGTTGGGTTTTTTATATTTGCTCACAACTTAGGGTTTCAGCTCTGTTAACAGATTGTGTTTTTTAGATGGATCTCATAGACTTTGTTTACATAATAAAAGGAATGAATCCTCACCTACACATAACGGAGACAACCACATGAAAGTTGCTGTTCTAGGCGCTGCGGGCGGTATCGGTCAAGCCCTTTCTCTTTTGCTGAAAAATGATTTGCCAGCTGGTTCAGAATTATCATTATACGATATTGCACCTGTTACCCCTGGTGTTGCAAAAGATCTTAGCCACATCCCAACTGATGTTGCGATTGAAGGCTTTGCTGGCGAAGATCCAACACCTGCACTTGTTGGTGCTGATTTGGTGCTTATTTCTGCTGGTGTAGCACGTAAGCCAGGCATGGATCGCGCGGACTTATTTAATGTAAACGCAGGTATTGTTAAAAACCTGATTGAAAAAGTAGCGGCTGCTTGTCCAAAAGCATGTATCGGTATTATCACTAACCCTGTTAACACGACTGTTGCGATTGCGCGTGAAGTGTTAAAAAATGCTGGTGTTTACGATAAGAACAAATTATTTGGTATCACTACTTTGGATGTTATCCGCTCTGAAACCTTCATCGCTGAAGCGAAAGGCTTAAAAGCAACGGATATTAAAGTTAACGTTATCGGTGGTCACTCAGGTGTTACTATCCTTCCGCTACTTTCACAAGTTCAAGGTGTTGAATTCTCTGATGAAGAAATCGCTAGCCTAACCACACGCATTCAAAACGCGGGTACTGAAGTAGTTGAAGCGAAGGCCGGTGGCGGCTCTGCAACACTTTCAATGGGTCAAGCGGCAGCGCGTTTTGGTCTGTCAGTAGTGGCAGCGCTAAACGGTAAGCAAGGTGTTGTTGAATGTACTTATGTGGATGCTGGCAGCGAGCATGCAGAGTTCTTCGCACAACCAGTATTACTTGGTAAAAACGGCGTAGAGAAAGTACTGCCTTACGGCGACATCAGCGCATTTGAACAAACAGCATTAACCGAAATGCTAGATACCCTAAAAGGTGACATTCAAAAAGGCGTGGATTTCGTTTAATTCATACTGGTTAATCCCATGTCTGCACTAGCAGCTTGTGGTTAGTGAAAAACCCCAAATATTTAGTTTGGGGTTTTATTTTATCTAGACCCAAGCAGCTTGATTTTGCAACGTATAGCTATCTCCAACCACTTGTTGTCAAAGCAATTAATAACACCTCTCAGGCTAAAAATTGATAATTCGGGTTGTTAATTTTCACCACTACTGGGTAGACTCATTGCTAGGTTAACTCTATTGGCGAATTGACATGGCTCTTGATACTGCGCAGCGGCGTAAAGCGATTTTAGAATACATTCAAAAAAATCAACAAGGTGAGGTCAGTTGGTTTGCTGAATTGTACCAAGTCTCTACTGTGACTATTCGTAACGACCTAAATTATTTAGAAAAAAAAGGATGTGTTATCCGTTGTTATGGTGGCGCGTTACTTAATAATCAATTTACCTTCGATAAACCACTGAACGACAAAAAGCAGCTCAACACCAGCATTAAAGCCAAGCTTGGCGAATACGCCGCTTCATTAATTAAAGATGGCGATAAGATCATTCTTGATTCTGGCTCGACCACTGAACAAATTGCTTACCATCTTCACTCTATGCGTCACCTTACTGTGATGACGAATGGAATCAACATCGCTTATCACCTCGCCAATCAACCTGATATAGAAGTCATGCTCACTGGTGGCACTATTCGTAAGCGTTCATATTCTATCAATGGCGCGAGTGGTGAAGGCCTGCTGTCTAGCTTTCGCTTCAATACCTTATTTTTAGGGGTAGACGGTTTTGATAAAATAGCCGGGATCACGACACCCCATCAAGGTGAAGCAGATATCAATCGAAAAATGGTTGAAGCCGCGCAACAGGTTATTGCGATCACGGATTCTTCAAAATTTAATCGGCAAAGCTTTTGCTTGATTGCGCGCCCTGAGCAACTTGCCATGCTAATCACCGACAGTGGCATTCCACCTGATTATGTTGAATACTTGACCGCTCTAGGGGTGGATGTAAGAATCGTCGACTAATTCTCCCCTGACCGTTCGCTTCTGCTATTTTTTTAGCTGCTCTTATTGTGCCTATCCCCTCATTCACCCATGGTTAACCATCTGTCTAATCGGGTTGATGTTGTTGCTTTATTCTGGTCATCAACTTAGCCAAGCTCTGGTTATGTGATCTCGCGCAGATCGCAGTTCGAAATGCTACTGTTTCTCCTCTTTCATGTCCCTCTTTCACTTTTCTGTTTCTAGAAGCCAGCATTACCGCACTTTCCTCTAATAAATATCTGCTTTCAATTGAAATGTATTACTTTCACTTTTACTGAATCGAAAGGTTTTTTGCGAAAAAACGAAACCATTTTGCTTGTGATCTAGCTTTCACTTTTATTTTTTTGGACCTGATTTAATAGCAATCAAATGAATCGAAACAAATAAATCACGAAAGTGAAATGTAACGAAAGAAGGGCGGAACAATGACTAGTTCAGAGCGAAGACAACTTATCATGGCGCATATTCGCACTCACGGTAGCGGTAAGGTCGATGAGTTTGTGGGCTTGTTTAATGTGTCTGCTGTCACTGTTCGTCATGATCTTAACGTGTTGGAAAAAGAAGGGTGCGTGTTTCGTTGTTATGGCGGTGCTAACCTTAATCCCAATTTTGCTTTCGATCAGCCCCTTTATCGTAAAGATCAACTGAACCGCAGTGCCAAGCAAAATATCGCACTGGCGGCGGCCAATTTAGTTAAGGATGGCGAAGCCATCATCCTCGATTCAGGTTCAACGATTGGCTTAATGCCGCAATATTTTGCCAATAAAAAACAATTGGTTGTAATGACCAATGCTCTCAATACTGCTTACCAACTCAGTCAGTTTGAAAACATCGACTTACATGTAGTAGGTGGACGTTTACGCCGCGCTTCTTGCTCATTGATAGGCCATCACGGCGAACAGCAAATGCGCTCTTACTTATTCGACACATTGTTTTTAGGCGTGGATGGCTTTGACCTGCACGCAGGTATTACGACACCGGATAACCATGAAGCTCAAGTTAACCGCGCCATGTGTGCCGTCGCGAGAAAGATAATCGCGGTGACAGACTCGAGCAAATTTGGCCGTAAAAGTTTTTGCATGATCAGAGCCGCTAATCAAATTGATGGGCTGGTGACTGACAGCAATATTCCTCACGAAACACATCAAGCACTGCTTGAGATGGGGGTCGATGTGATCCTCGCTGACCAAGCCGGAAATTAGGAATCATTATGACAACGTTACTTTCACTGATAGGGCAACATAAACAAGGCCGCGCCACGGGGATTTACTCGGTTTGCTCTGCGCACCCATTGGTGCTCGAAGCGGCGATTAAGCAAGCCGCTCACGATCAGCAGTTGGTTTTAATTGAAGCAACCTCGAATCAAGTCAATCAATTTGGCGGTTATACCGGAATGACACCACAAGATTTTGCTGATCATGTGTTTGCTTTGGCAGCGCGTCTCAATTTCCCTGCGCAAAACATCATCTTGGGGGGTGATCATTTAGGTCCTAACTGTTGGCAAAATCTCACCGCCAAACAAGCGATGGCATATTCATCGCAAATGATTAATGACTACGTCTGCGCTGGTTTTAAAAAGATCCATCTTGATTGCTCCATGTCGTGCGCCGATGACACCATGCCGTTAAGTGAGGCTGTGATGGCAGCGCGCGCGGCACAACTTTGTTTAGTGGCCGAGCAAGCATGGCAAAAAGTGGGTGGTGAAGCGCCGCTTTATGTTATCGGCACGGAAGTTCCCACCCCAGGTGGCGCCCTTGAATCATTGGAGCACGAGGGCATTGAAGTGACCAAACCGGAAGAAGCCTTAGCGACACTCGATGCTCATCATCAAGCTTTTAGTGATGTCGGTGTGGGTTATGTTTGGCCTCGCGTCATTGGTTTGGTGGTGCAACCTGGTGTTGAGTTTGATCATCATCATGTGCATCACTATAACAGTGACAAAGCGCAATCACTGAGCCAAATAATAGAGGGTCAACCACACCTAGTGTTTGAAGCCCACTCTACCGATTACCAGAATGCCCCTGCTTACCACCAGCTGATACAAGATCATTTCGCTATTTTAAAAGTAGGTCCAGCCCTGACTTTTGCATTACGTGAAGCCCTATATGGACTCGATCGCGCCGAGCAAGAATGGCTCGGCTCACATCATGCGTCCCATTTACGCGACACCATAGAGCAGGTGATGCATGAACAGCCTGACTATTGGCGTTCATATTACTCCAGTAAGGGCCATCAGCAGTTTCTTGATTGTAGCTATAGCTTGAGCGATCGCATTCGCTATTACTGGACCCATCCAGAAGTAAAGGCGGCGCAACAAGCACTATTTAACCACCTAGCCGCCAAGCCGCTACCGGTAACGATACTTAGCCAGTACTTGCCGAATCAGGCGAAAGCCATTGCGCAACACCAAATTCAAAACGATCCCGCTGACATAGTTATTCACAAGATCATGGAGGTGACCAAGGTCTATTCCCAAGCTTGTTATGCCAATGCAGCGATTTGTCAGGAGACTATCTAATGAACACGTTTTTAGGTTATTCACAGTCATGGCTAGAGCAACGTAATGGCATTCATACCGCAACAGAAATTAGCCAGCAGCCGCGTTTATGGCGTGCGCTGGCGGATATTCTGGTGCAGCAATATGACGCGATTAGCGCGTTCCTTGAACCGCTATGTGAGCAGCCCGCGCTGCGAATTATCTTAACTGGTGCTGGTACTTCGGCATTTGTTGGCGATGCGGCAACCCCGTTTATTCAGGCAGGGCTGAACTTTCAAGTTGAGTCTATTCCCACCACGGATATTGTCTCTAACCCAGAGCAATACCTAGATGCTAACCGACCCACGCTAATGGTGTCATTTGCGCGCTCAGGTAACAGTCCAGAAAGTGTCGCCGCGGTGGCCTTGGTAGACCAGCTAGTGCCAAATTGTCATCACCTATTCATCACTTGTAACGGTGATGGTGCCCTAGCGCGTCACGCTGAACAGGCTAATAACGCTTACTGCCTGTTGATGCCGGAAGGTTCAAACGACAATAGCTTTGCCATGACGTCCAGTTTCAGCTGCATGTTAATGTCCACATTAACCTTGTTTGGTGAGCAAACTCAGGTCCAGTGGTGTGAACAAATTGCAGCCACTGCGGCATTGTGCGAGGGCAAAATTAACCAATGGCAACAAGCTATTAAACAGCTGGCAGCGCAACCTTACGAGCGGCTAATTGTATTAGGCAGTGGTGGCTTTGCTGGGTTAGCCCGAGAGGCTTCCCTTAAGTCTCTTGAGTTGAGCGCGGGTAAAGTGATGACCAGTTTCGATTCATCACTTGGTTTTCGCCACGGTCCTAAATTTAGCATTAATGATAAAGCGTTAGTGATCCAGCTCATTTCTAGCGACCCTTATACAAGGCGTTACGACTTAGATTTGTTCAATGAGATCCGAGGCGACCAACAAACCTTAGGGCATATCGCCATTACTGAAGCCCCCCTCAACCAAGAAGGCGTGTTTGAGCTGGGCCAATTAGGCCTTGGTGACCCATGGCTCTGTTTCCCTTACATCCTATTTTGCCAAATGTTGGCTTTTGAAAAGTCACTGCAGCTTGGTTTTGGTCCAGATAACCCATGCCCCACTGGCGAGGTCAATCGCGTGGTGCAGGGTGTTGTTATTCATCAGTTTGATAATAAAAAGAATTAACAGGAGTTGAACATGCCAAATATCGTATTAAGTCGCATTGATGAGCGCTTGGTCCACGGCCAAGTCGGTGTGCAATGGGTTGGTTTTGTGGACGCCAATATTGTCATTGTTGTTAATGACGACGTTGCCCAAGACACCATTCAGCAAAACTTAATGGAAATGGTGTTGGCCGATGGCATCGCGATCCGCTTTTGGACCGTGCAAAAGACCATCGACACCATTCATAAAGCCTCAGATCGCCAACGTATTTTGTTGGTTTGTCGTTCACCTAAAGACTTTCGCCAACTGGTGGCTGCTGGCGTACCCATTAGCCAAATCAACGTTGGCAACATGCACTACGTGGAAGGAAAAAAACAAATAGCCAAAACCGTTTCGGTTGACGCCGAAGACATTGCGGAATTGGAGCAGCTAAAAGCGTTAGGGGTGAAATGTACGCTGCAAGGTGTACCCACTGAAAGCGCTACCGACCTCTTTACTCTTATCTAATAAGGATACTCGTTATGGAAATAGGATTCATACAGGCGCTGATGCTCGGCATCCTAGCCTTCTTCGCTGGACTGGATTTATTTAACGGTCTAACCCATTTTCACCGCCCAGTGGTATTGGGACCGCTGGTTGGTTTGGTGTTAGGCGATTTGCAAACCGGTATTCTGGTGGGGGGGACCTTAGAGCTGATTTGGATGGGCTTAGCGCCGCTAGCGGGCGCCCAGCCACCGAATGTGATCATCGGCACTATCGTCGGGACGGCTTTTGCTATTACCACTAAAGTTGAGCCTAACGTTGCGGTAGGGGTCGCGGTTCCTTTTGCTGTGGCGGTGCAAATGGGCATCACGTTACTCTTCTCGGCGATGTCGGCAATGATGTCTAAGTGTGATGAGTTTGCTCGATCCGCTGACAGCGACGGCATTGAACGCGTGAACTACATCGCGCTATCTGTACTGGGGGCATTCTACTTTCTATGTGCATTCTTGCCGGTTTACCTTGGCGCAGAGCACGCCGGAAAGATCGTGCAAGTGCTACCCAAAGAGCTTATTGATGGCTTAGGTGTAGCGGGCGGCATTATGCCAGCAATCGGCTTTGCCGTGCTGATGAAGATCATGATGAAGAATGTCTACATTCCTTATTTCATTCTCGGTTTTGTTGCTGCGGCTTGGCTGCAACTCCCTATTTTAGCCATCGCAGCTGCTGCAGCGGCAATGGCGATTATCGACTTTATGCGTAAACCAGAACCCACACCTGCAACAGTAACATCAGCAGAGGACTACGAAGATGGAATCTAATATAAGTAAAGATCTACCCCTACACGTGACTGACAAAGCAGTTCAGCCTGCTGCTGGTGTGGCCGCGGATGAGTATGAAAATAAAGAAATTGGCGCCGCGCTCACCAAGGCGGATATTAACAAAATGGCATGGCGCTCATTACTACTGCAGGCTTCATTTAACTACGAGCGGATGCAGGCTTCCGGCTGGCTTTACGGCTTACTGCCCGCGCTGAAGAAGATCCACACCAATAAGGCAGATCTTGCTAAAGCGATGCAAGGCCACATGGGCTTTTTCAATACCCATCCATTCTTGGTGACATTTGTCATGGGGATCGTGCTGGCGATGGAGCGTTCAAAGCAAAATATCAACAGCATTCAGAGCACTAAAATAGCCGTTGGTGCCCCCATGGGCGGGATTGGCGATGCGATGTTCTGGCTCACCTTGCTGCCCATTTGTGGTGGTATTGGTGCTGACCTTGCCTTGCAAGGCTCCATTATGGGGGCGGTGTTCTTTTTCGTGCTATTCAACGTGGTGCACTTTGGTCTTCGTTTCGGTCTTGCTCACTATGCCTATCGCATGGGGGTTGCAGCCATACCGGTCATTAAAGCCAATACCAAGAAAGTCGGTCATGCCGCGTCGATGGTGGGGATGACAGTGATTGGCGCGTTGGTTGCGACTTACGTTCGTCTATCTACTACGGCTGAAATAACCGCCGGTGATGCGGTCGTGAAACTGCAAGCTGATGTTATCGATAAGCTGATGCCAGCCTTCTTACCTTTGGTTTACACCTTGGTGATGTATGCCTTAGTAAAACGTGGTTGGAGCCCGCTAAAACTGATTGGTATTACCGTCACACTGGGTATTGCTGGCCGCTTTATGGGTTTTCTATAAACCTTAAGCCGCGTTTTTAACACGATGAAATGGGGCTGATGCGTTAGCCCCAATAAGGAATGACAAATGATAGCAGTAATTTTATCGGGTCATGGTGGGTTTGCTTCTGGTATTGCCAAAGCGGTTCATCAGGTAATAGGTGAGCAACCTCAGTTTAAATATATCGACTTTCCAGCAGAGTCGACAACCGCGCAGTTAGAAGCGCAAATGCGTGACGCTATCAGTGCGATTGATTCGGGTGACGGTATTGTATTTCTGACTGATTTATTGGGTGGCACACCTTTTCGTACCGCCTCGCTGTTAAGTCAAGGCCGTGATGATATTGAAGTAGTAACCGGCACTAACATGCAAATGACCGCTGAGATGCTACTTGAGCGTGATGAACTGAACTTGCTCGAATTTTGTGATCAAGCATTAACGTGCGGTCACCGTGGCATTACTTCACTCGCCGCTGAAATGGCATTGAAAAACGCACAAGAAGTCGAGGTAGCAGAAGATGGTATTTGATCCCTTTCGCTATCGTGCCCAGCGTTTGCTGCACGGTGACACTTGGCTCAATGATGCGGTGCTCACACTTGATAGTGATGGGGTGATTAGCGCCATTGAAGTGTTTGATTGCGCTAAACATGCAAAGGTCACTGACTTAGGTGCGGTGAGCCTGATGCCGGGAATGATTGATAGTCACGTTCATGGTGCCAAAGGCTGTGATGTGATGGATGCCAGTCATGACAGCCTTAATACCATGTCCCATTATTTTGCCAGCTTGGGAGTGACTGCCTTTGTTGCCACCACAGTGACAGCGCCAGAGGCAAAAATAGTTGCTGCTTTGCAGCAAGTTGCGCAAAGCAAGCAGCGTGGCGTGATAGGGGCTGAAATTCTCGGCGCCTATTTAGAGGGGCCTTACTTCACCGAAAAGAACAAAGGCGCCCATCCCACGGAATGGTTTCGTGAATTGTCGACTAGCGAGCTCGATAGTTTGATCTCATACAGTGACAACCAATTGGTAACGGTGGCACTGGCGCCAGAGAAGCGCGGTGCACTTGATGTTATTCGCCACTTAAAACAACAAGGCATCAAGGTGATGCTGGGCCATACCGACGCTAGCTATGATCAAGTGCAAGCGGCTTTGGATGCCGGCGCCAGTGGCATAGTGCACTGTTACAACGGGATGCGAGGGCTACATCATCGTGATCCCGGTGTTGTGGGTGCAGGGTTAACCCATGCCAATAGCTATGTCGAAATGATTGCTGATGGCCATCATGTGCATCCCGCGGCCATTGATGTTGCGCACCGCTGTTGTGGCTCGCGCATGACACTGATTACTGACGCGATGTGCGCTACGGGTATGCCAGATGGCCAATACACGCTGGGTGAATTCCAAGTTCAAATGCAACAAGGTGTGGTCACGACCGACACCGGCAGTTTAGCGGGCAGCACGCTTACTTTGCTGCAAGCAGTACAAAACATTCAACGTTGGCTCGATATGCCGCTTGAGCAAGCGTGGCTGATGGCGTCTTTGACGCCAGCCAAATCATTAGGCTTACAACATCAACTGGGCACTTTAGAAGTCGGTAAACGCGCTTCAATGGTGGCCATTCATTCCGATCTATCAATTGCAAAAACTTGGGTTAACGGGCGTCTCGTATTTGATGCCGTTGCAATGCCCAGTCAGGAGGCTTTATGTATCTAATCTCTTCTCGTGAAATGCTTAAACGCGCACTTCAAGGCGGCTACGCAGTTCCTGCTTTCAATGTGCATAACTTAGAAACGGTGCAAGTCATTGTCGAAACCGCTTCTGAAATGGGGTCGCCGGTGATCCTTGCTGGTACGCCGGGTACTTATGATTATGCGGGGACAGATTACCTTATCAGTATCTGTAAAGAGGCGGCGCATAAGCATGCTATTCCTTTGGTGCTTCATCTTGATCACCACGAAGATTTACAAGATATTCGTTACAAAGTGGAAAGCGGGATCCGCTCGGTGATGATCGATGGCTCGCACCACGCTTTTGACCAAAACATCGACATCGTGCGCTCAGTGGTCCAATACTGCAATCGTTTTGATGCCAGTGTTGAAGCGGAGCTAGGCCGCTTAGGCGGTCAAGAGGATGATCTTATTGTCGACAGCGCAGATGCCTTGATGACCGACCCTGCTGCCGCTGCTGAGTTTGTGCGTCGCACCGGTGTCGATTCACTGGCGGTAGCGATAGGGACAGCGCACGGTTTATACAAGGCTGAACCTAAATTGGACTTTGGCCGACTAGAGAAAATTCATTCTGTAGTGGATATTCCCCTTGTGCTGCACGGCGCGTCAGGGATACCTGATGAAGTGGTTCGTCGCTGTATTGACCTTGGCGTATGTAAAGTTAATGTGGCGACAGAGCTAAAGATTGCTTTTTCTGATGCGGTGAAACATCACTTTGCAGAATATCCAGATGCCAATGACCCACGTAAGTATATTACCCCGGGCAAAGCGGCAATGAAGAAAGTGGTCATAGATAAGATCCGTATGTGTGGTAGTGAAGGTAAGTTATAAACTGCTTACTGGTCTATGTGTGTTAGCTCTATACCTTTCTGAATAAAATCAAGGTGCTGAATTATCAGCACCTTTTTATTTAAATTAACCCGAATCTTGGATAAGCTAAATAGTATGCTTTCCTGCAAAAACGCTGTGAATATGTCCCTATAAGCTTTGCGTTTTCATCCCTGAAAACGAAATTTTGCTGTAAAACATACTTTATCTTGCTGCGTTAGGCTTAAACAGAGCTGAGGTTAAATTAACCCGAGTTCTGGTTAAGCGAAATAGTATGTTTCCCGTGCAAACATTGCTGTTAGAGTTGGTGTTACTTCTTCCACCAGACATTAATCAGTGCGCCCAGCATAATAAAGCCACCGCCAATCCAGCTCCAAATCGACGGCAGTTCGCTGAACAAAAACCAACCTAACAACATTGAAAACAGCACTTGGATATATGAATAAGCGGTCGCTTTACTGGCCGATTCTGACTGCATCGCCTTGGTTAAGCCAATTTGTCCCACTTGAGTAAAAATACCGACAAACAGCAATAACACTAACGCTTCAGGTGGCGGAATGACAAAATCATCGCCCAATAGCACCAGTGATAGCGGCAAGGCAATCAGCGGGAAGTAAAAAATGATCACAGAGCTATCTTCTAAGCGGCTGAGCTTTCGTACTATCACATAAGCAATAGCGCTACCAAAAGCGCCAAGTAGGGCAACGCCGATACTAAACCAAGGTAAGCCTGCGGCAGGATCAAGGCCAAGGCCGGGGCTGATTATAATGCCAAGACCTAGTAAGCTGAATAAGATACACAGCTTGGTGGAGTGTAAAATGGGCTCTTTTAAAAATATCAACGCGAGCACTGCGGTAAACACTGGGTGTAAGTACTGTAATAGAGTCGCTTCGGCCAGTGGCAGGGTGGTGATGGAATAATAAACACAAATTAGTGCTAGCGCCCCGACGCCACCGCGGGCAAAGAGCCAGCCTTTATTGTTACCCCAAATCGAGATTTTCTTGCGTCTCACATCACCATAGCTTAATGCCACTGATACCAACGCTCTGGCGGCAACAATTTCTAACACCGGAATGTGATATTGGCTCACCAACTTCACACAGGCCGACATCAGTGAAAAGCCAAGTGCAGAAAGCAGCATAAAGCGCACGCTAAGAGGCAGTTGGGTGAAAGTATTCAGTAACATATTGGCCATGATCATAAGGAAAGGTCAATATGGTAACAGGCTATAACGCAAAAAAGCAGCCAAAGCTGCTTCCATCATGCTATAGAGGGGTTTTATCAGCTATCAGATTCGGTATCAGCCATGCGAATTATTTTTAAAAATCGTTTTGGATAGCCACTTTTGTAATAATTCGTTTCGGAAACGCCAAAGTGTTTCTTAGATGATGAGCTGTGCAAAAACATCAGTTTACCGTCGTCAACTTCGCTGATAATACCAGCATGGCCGGGTTGTCTTATTTTGGCATCCGTTCCGGTAAATACAATCAAGTCGCCTACTTGCGCTTCTTCTATCGACACTTCACGGTCAAATAAGGTGTGGTAAGCACGGGTAACGCGAGGAATACTGATATCGAACTTGTTGTAAACGTATTTAATGTAACCCGAGCAATCAAAGCCAGAAGGCGTTGCGCCGCCCCAAACATATTCGGTGCCTTTAAACTGGCGAGCAAAGTCAATAATATCGCTACTTGCATGGACAAAGCTGGTAGGAACGAGTAAAGCAACAATGAGTGGTAATTTCTTCAATGCACTAAATGACATAAACAATCCAAACGTTAAAAAATGAATAATATTCGCGGCTAAAAGCAAGGCAAAAAAAGCGAACTCTGTTTTGAGTCCGCGATTTTAGCAAAAAGTTCATAAAAAACCGATTATTGGTGCAAAAAGTGCAGTCGTGTTGGCGTTTTATCTGGTTTAACTGGCGGTGGCGACTTCAATTTCAGCACGACTTACCAGTGGCTTCGCCGATGTTTTTTGTTGTGTAACAGCGGCTTTGTCTCTGCTTGAGGTGGCGTGATAAGGCAGTGCCAATGCTGCAGGATAGTTTCTGTGTACCGCCAGCTCCGTCGCCAATTGAGTAATTTCAGTCATGCCCAATTGCAGTGTGATTGGAAACTGTGTCTCTCGTGTCCCTTCTAGCTTGAGGTTAGCTAGTTTAAGTTGTACGAGTTTTTCCAATATTTGATCCGCAGCAGTGAGCGCAGATGACGCCTTAACAATTTCTGCTCGTGCGTAGTTATGTTGCTCAAACGACACCGCAGCAGCGCGTAAGTCAGCATCGTCGCCAGGGATTTGCTGAGCACCAAACAACGGCTTACCACCAAATTCGGCTTGGCTGAAACTTGGAATAAACTGAGATAAATGCTCAATTGCTTGTTCGGTGCGCGAGACCAGTACATCTTGTGGCCAGTGATTAACAATTTTGTTTACCAATGCATTCGGCAACTTGGGTTGTGAGCTGGTGTCATCTGACTGCACTAAACCATCTTTAAACAAGGTGATATTTTTGGTCATACCGTGCAGCTGAAAATGGCCATCGCAATAAGGTGTTAACTGCGCCATACCCTTTGGTGTACCGCGCTGACCGTGAAATATAACCTCAGGCCAAACCGCGTTGGGCGTTTGCCAGCGGGCTATATAGGCCGCTTTAAATTCAACAATCCGCTGGCGTTTAAATTTCGCCATGTCATCCACTTGCCCAGTGCGAAAGCCACAAGCATTAACCAAAAAATCAACTTGATGGGTTTGTTGCCCTTGTTGGTCTTGGGTTTCGATTTGCCAGCCTTGCTGGTGCTGGCTCACGGATAGCACTTTAGTTTGCGTTAAAACTTGGGCTTGACCTAATTTAGCTAATGACAAGGTCGCTGTCGCGGCAATGCGCAATGAACTTAAACCATATTCTTGCACTAACACCAGTGGGTATTTTAGTTGCGTCAAGTCCACTTGCTTAGCAATTGGGATCATCCAATCATCGTTAGCGCTTGGATACTCAGGTGTGGCCAGTTGCGCTAAACGCTGCATGTCTTCGAACTGATACAAAGTGAAATACTGATCGGGCTCGCCAAGTAATTGGTTGCGCGGATCTTGTGCAACAATGCGTTTATATTCATCGCGCAATAAATGCAGTCGTGGCATTAGGTCACTTGGCTCACCTGGGTCTTGGGTTGGCACCGCGATGACCGTTGGTCGCTGATTGACGCAATGAGGGTAGATTCTCAAGGTATTAATGGATTGGTTTAGCAACTTAATACATTGCTCATCGCTGATTTCACGATATAAATTGCCACCGGCATGAAGGTGACACATTGGTGGGCCATTCACTAGGCCGTCACCTTGTTCAATCAGTAAGGTTTTTATGCCTTGCTCAGCTAAGCGCAGGGCAATAGTCGAACCTGCCACACCCGCACCTATAATACCTACGGTTGCTTGGTTAATGTCTTGTTCAGCGATGCTATTAGCCATAGTGAGTATGCTCTTTACCTATAATCTATTGGATAAGTCACGGTGCATTGGAGGCTTGGGTATTCTACTGTGCTCCAGCTCACATTGAAATACGTGATGATGATCTATGTGGATCATCTGCCACGATAAAAGCCCTTGATGTAAATGAATGCTCCTACTAATCATTGGATTAACTTTGACTTAGGTTAAATTTTACACTGTATTATAAGCGCTTTGTGTTGATGTAATGTTGATTTAATAGTTATTATGCGCCATTCATTCTCTCTTGATAGAGCTATCGGCCATTAAACTAGCCTCAGTTTGGGTTAATTACCTAACTTTGCAAGTGTTGGCCGAGTAAGGTAAGCATTGAAGCATTTAATCACGGCGTTAGAAAACGAGCTGCAAGCCTTGCGGCACAATCAAATTAATTTAGCTGATCGTATCAATCAGGCTGAAACCGAACTCACTAAAATTAAAGCAGAGATGGCAAAAGCGCCCCCTGAGCTGAGTTCCTCTGCAGCGTCTTCAGCGCATAAGTCTTCAGCCCATAAAGAGTTGGCTCCTGATCCATTATCATCAACGCCAGCCACTAATGCTCACGCAACAGGCGTCAAGCCATCAGAGATTGGCAGCAGCAACTTGCCTACTTATGATGAAACCGAGCATGTTACGCCGCAACAAGTGGCAGCGATGACCGCTAAGGGCGCCGAGGTTAAGGTTGCGTCTCAGCCAAGTCATACTAGCTCAGTTAATACCAGTGAGCAGGCAAGACAAGCTGAGCAAGACCAAGCGGAGCAAGATGCGATATTAGCACGATTGGTTGCGCGTAAGGAGCAAGTTGAGCGTAGCGCCGCGGTGAAGTCTGCGGATGTCGAGTCAAAATCAGTCATTCCAGCTTCAGTTCGCAAAGAATCGCTAACCGAGCCTAACGATAGCGCGGTAAAGCCCGCTATCAAACCTGTGAGACAAGCGCCTGTTCACCAAGAGCCTGTAGCTCAGCCTCACACTTTATCAGAGCAATCAGCCAGCCAAGAGCAAGCAGCCCGACTTGCTCCAAAGCCCACTAGGTTAGCGGCAAGCGATAACGCTGCTGAGGCTGTCACTAAAGCTGCGGAATCATTGCCACGCAGCATGCATAAAAATGCCATGGAGCAAGCCAGTCATGAATGGCTTGGCTCGCTATTGGGGCCGATTGCGAAAGTATCGCGACAGCTAAAAAGTTTTTATGCGCATTATCAGCAGCGCGGCCTAGGCCCGGTGTTTCTAATGACCTTGGCAGGCATTGCCGCGTTAACCTTAGGGTTCGGCTACTTGCTGCAATATTCATGGAATAATGTATTTAGCGATGGCATGCGTATCGCAGTAGCGGTGCTGTTTGCCAATTCTATTCTTGCTGCAGGCTTATGGGTTTATAAGAAAAAGCCAGATATGTCTGAATATGGCTCTGGACTCGTCGGTTTGGCTATTATTCTTAATTATCTGTGCGCCTATTTTGCAGGGCCTTATCTTGGGCTGATTAGTCCGTTCACGGCGCTTATTTGGTTGGCCGTTGTTACGTTAGCGGGTTATGGCTTAGCGCAAAAATTGGAGACTAAAGTCGTTGCTGTTATTGCTTTGCTTGGCGGCGCGTTTTCGCCGTTAGTGTTTGGCGTTGAGCAGCACTATCCAGCCTTGTATTTACCCTATATTTTATTGCAGGCCATATTCGCTTGGCGGGTTTGTCAGCAACTGCGTTGGCATGGCTTATTAACCTTGGCCAGCATGACACATATCGCCAGCGCCGAAGCCTTTATTCTGTTCGTGGACTTTCATGCGCAACTTGACAACTGGCAAAGTTTATTAGCCTTGTTGTGTCTCAACTTGTTGTTTTTACTGTACGCCTTAACGGGGATTGCCAAGCTACGCCAACTGAGAGTTGATCAGCATTTGCTCGGTTTACCGATGGCGCAGTTGGCCTTTTTTATTCTAGCTATGCTGCAAGTGGATAGCTGGAGTGGGCAATTACTGGCCCTAAATAGTGTGCTATTTCTTGGCCTATTTGGTTACTGGCGCAAGCTTGACGAGGTTAAGCATATTTGTCTGGCGTTTGCGGGCGTGCTGGCGGGTTTTGCTGCGTTAATTCTGGTTTCTCATGAGTTTCAAGGCATTATTTGGTCCCTTGAAGGCGCTTTATTGCTGTGGCTGGGGTTACGTCATCGTTATGGGGTCGTACGTAGTGAAGCTTATGTGCTGCTGTTCATAGGTTTGCTAAGTACGGCTTATGGTTGCGTCAGTTTACTGCTGACGTCCAACGATGAGGCCGCGCCAATATTTATGATAGGTTCCTTTGCCGTGATGGCACCTTGGCTGAACTTTGCTTTTACATTGGCGATTGTTCGCGGATGTGAGCGGTTGCTTCGATTTTATGACAGAGCCAATACGTTAGATATCAGCCAAGGTGAGCGAGGTGTTACTTGGGGAATGGCAGAGCTGTTGTCATTACTACTGGCGCTGTTTGTTTATTTCAGTTGTTATATTTGGCAGCCTTCTTATTTGATGGTGGCCTCGGCATTAGTCATTCCTTTATTGCTTTGGCGCACCACACGTCAAGTATTGCCTGTTACAGAAACTTTGTCTTGGCTGGCGTATCTGCCACTGTTGATACAAGTGCTATTGAGTGTGCAGCAAGTAGGGAGTTGGCGTTTTATCGAGCAAGATTTACTGGGCCAGCTCGCGCGCATCAGTTTGTTTACCTTAATGTGGTTAACCTATCGGGTGTATTGTCGCTATTTGCCAAGCTCAGCGTTATTGCCTATTGCGCGAGGGGTAAACTTAATTGTTTATCTGGCTATACCTGCTTACATCACCATTAAAGTGGGCAAGGTGGCGCTCGAATGGGTTGCCTTGGCGGCATGGGCGAGTGCTGCGCTGGCATTAACGTTAGATTATTGGCGCAAAGCTAAAGCGTTGCGCATTGAAGCTGTCTTACTCTTGGCGCTGGCCGTGTTGCTCTCGCTGGCTCAAGGGATTGCGTTCGACTTATGGCAAGGTTGGGCAGGCTTGTTGATTGGCGCATTAGTCTGTGTTGCGATTGTGCAAAATATAGGGCAATGCCGCGCAAGATTACGTGTGCTCGCGCCACTTAAACCGCTCAATATTGTGCCCCCTTACTATTTTACCTTAGTGCTCGCTGCAGCATTTTATTATGTTTGTCAGTGGCCTGAATATATTGCGATATCTAGCTGGATCGCGGTGTTTATCACCTTAGCGCTGCATGCTTGGTTGCGTGAGTTGTTGCTGCGCCGTGTTGCTTTGGGATTTATCGCGATTGGTTTACTCAGTGCGTCACTGAGTTTGTGGGCACACCAATGGCAAGGCGCAGCAGGGTTAGTGATGGCTAGCTTACTGTTTACTACACTGCGCTATTATCAACGGCCGTTGCGTTTATGGTTAAAGCGCTACCCACCGTTTCATCGGGCGCGTTTGGCCAGCGTTTATTATTTTGCATTGTTAGTGGTTATTTTAATGGTGTGGGGCGTGACGCTGCCGCAATGGTCTGCCTTGATCTTTTGGGCCGGGGCAGCATTGGCCTTATTACTACACTGGCCGATGCGACATGTGCTGTTTCGTTACCAGCTAATTGGACTGGTTTGGCTCGCAAACATTGCCATGGTGATGAGTTTGTTTGACGGTAACGCTAATGGCTGGTGGGCACTTGGCTTGAGTGCGCTGGTGTTTAGCGCCTTACGAGCAAGATTGACCCATTGGCGCGGTTGGTTGTTTGCGCATCAACCACTCACCTTGTTAAGAAAAAGCGTGCCTTATTACTTCGCGTTATTGGTTGCCATTAGTGTGTATGTGGCAACCAAAGTGCCAGATGTGCTTTGGCTTAGCTTATGGGGTTGTGCGTTATTTGCCTTTTTGCTGCACCTACCAATCCGTCACCTATTATTACGTAGCTTAGGCATGTTGCTGGCATTGATTGCGAGTGCGTTTAATTTTTCTTTAGTCTTTATGGGGCACTTTAATGGTGTGCTGGGATTAGCTATTGGACTGGCAGCGGTAATTGTTTACAGCTATTGCTACTCTAGTCGACAGTGTTACCTGCGGCGGTTCAAGCCGCTAGCGATAGTTTATCCATTAAAGCCTTATTATATGGCGCTAGCAGGATTAGCGCTGACTTACTATTTTAGCCATTGGATGGCGCTTGCGGTATTAGTGGCTGCGAGTTGTCTTGTGCTTGATTTAAGTCGTTGGCCTTTACACGCTACCATCCGGGGCAGTTGGCGTTTGGCTCTTGCTGTTATTGTCGCGGCAATGGCGTTGTTGATCGGCTTACAAGCATTCGCCTTGTTTGGTGTGAGAGATAATTTATTAAGCTATGCGGCCTTTGATGTACTGGGCTTGTTAGGGTTGGGCTGGTTGCTATTTTATACGCCATTCAAACGTTTGCTGAGACCACGTTATTTGAGTTGGTTATTACTTTGGCATGGGCTTTTTATTGCGAGCTACCTACTAACGGGTTACGGCTTTGGCACAGAAGTATTTGCGCCATTTAGCTCGGTTGCCCTTGTGGTACATGGCTGTTGGTTGATGATGTTGAGCTTACATCCACAACGGCAGCGCTTAATTAAACTGGCCAGTGCGCTGTTTGCCTTTGTTTTCATCAAGGTGATCTTCTGGGACATGGCTGGGTTCGCCTTGGTACAAAAAGTGGTGGCCTTTATGGCGATTGGCGGTGTCCTGTTGTTAGTCTCTTATTTTTACCTCAAGCAGAAGAATAAGCAGTTAGCTGATAAGTCTAGCGCTGAGTCGTTGTCGGAGGTCGAAAGCTAATCGTAGTTTGAAGTGACTTGGCAATCGACCTTGTTCAGAGAAGCCGCTATTGCGGCTTTTTTGTTTATTTTTTAGCCATGTTTTTTGTTAGAATCAGCTGCGGCAAATTGTCATTGAATAATTAAATGATATTAATTATCATACGCGAATTGTTATCATCCATTTTGCTGGTAGAGGTTGTTTTGTTCCCCAATCGTTTTCTTTCTGCGTTGCTGGTGGTCAGTAGTGCTAGCTTGTTTTCGACAGCTGCACTGGCCGCAAGTGTGACTCAAGTTCAACAACAAGCCCTCAACGACCAGCAGCAAGCTCGTCAATCTCAGCACACTATCGATCAGCTTGATGATAATAAACTTGCGATTATTCAAAAGGTAAAGCAGCTGCAAGCCGAGGCCGAACAACTTGAGCAATACAATGTTTACTTGACTGAGTTGGTGCAAGATCAAGCCAGCGAAGTGGCTTCATACCAGCAGCAAATTATTGATGTTAAAGAAACGCGCCAAGGGTTAGTGCCGTTAATGGTAAAAATGCTGGATAACCTTGCACAGTTTGTGGCGTTGGATGCCCCGTTTTTGCTGGATGAGCGCCAGCAGCGCATCAGTCAGCTGCAACAAATGATGAACAAGGCTGATATTTCTGAAGCAGAAAAATACCGTCGCATTTTAACTGCCTACCAAATTGAAGCGGAATATGGCAGTAAAATGGGCGAATACCAAGGCGAGTTAGCCTTAGATGGCACCACCCGCACGGTGCAGTATTTCTACCTTGGCCGTGTCGCGTTTGTTGCCTTATCCCTTGATGGCAAAGCCGTGTGGTCCTGGGATCGAAATCAGCAACAATGGCTAAGTGTCGATAACGCCTACGCCCAAGATGTCAAACAAGCCATCGCCATCGCCAAAAAAACCGAGATACCTAACTTGATTAAACTGCCGTTGATCGCGGAGGTATCACAATGAAATATATCTTCTTAACCTTTTCACTACTGCTCAGTTCGCTGGCTAGTGCTAATCAACTTGATGATTTATTACAGCAAGTTAAACAGCAACAAGCGAAAAACCAGCAAACTAACAGCCAGCGCGAGTCCGATTTTAAAGGGGATTTAGCTCATTGGCGCAACGAGTTAGCACAGGCGCAAGCAAGGTTTGATCAAGTTAAAGGCAAGGCGGACCAACTTAACGCGCAGTTTGATCAGCAAGAGCAGCAACTCGCGCAATTAGAGCAAGACTTAAGTTTGGCAACGGACAATCTCGGTGAAGTGTTTGGTGTGGTGCGCCAGATGACCGGTGAATTTGCTAGCGATTTTTCTCGCTCCATTATTTCTACTCAGTTTCCTGAGAGGCAAACTTTTGTGGCGGAGTTATCACAACGTAAAGCACTGCCTTCTCTTACGGAGCTAGAGCAGCTTTGGTTTGTGTTGCAACAAGACATGACCGAGTCTGCCAAGGTGGTGAAATTCGAAGCAGCGGTGGCTGACCCATCCGGCATCACGCAACAGCAAACGGTGGTGCGTTTAGGCAGTTTTAACTTGGTGAGTCAGGGCGCCTATTTAGTTCGTGATGAGCAAACAGGCGTGTTGCAGCATTTAACCAAACCCGTTGGCGGTGACGTGGCGAATACCTTGGCAGATTGGCAAGTTAATTCCCCATCGGTGCAAGGCTTCTATTTCGATCCGGCAAAGGGCGATTTGTTGACCATGTTAGCGCGAACGCCCACTATCTCAGAGCGCATTACTCAAGGTGGGGTGATTGGTTACTGCATTTTGGCGGTGTTAGTGCTGGGTTTAATGATAGCGCTGGTACGACTGGTACGATTAAGTCGCGTGTCGCTGCAAATTCATCGCCAAATGAAAACCACTAAAGCCAATAGCAACAATCCATTAGGCCGTATTATGGCGGTATATCAAGCTTATCAGCATCGCTCAACTGAAGTGCTGGAGCTTAAGCTTGATGAAGCGGTACTACGTGAAGTGCCTGCGTTAGAGCGTGGCAACAGCATTTTAAAAATTCTTGCCGCCATGGCGCCGATGATGGGCTTATTGGGTACGGTCACGGGGATGATAGGCACTTTCCAGTCGATTACCGTGTTTGGCACCAGCGATCCTAAGTTGATGGCGGGCGGTATTTCGATGGCACTGATCACCACCGTGATGGGGTTAGTGGCAGCCTTGCCGTTATTACTGATCCACAGCGTGCTACATGGCCGTGCTAACCGTTTGATTATCTTATTAGAGCAGCAAAGCATCGGCTTAATTGCCGAGCAAGCAGAGTTACAAGCGCAAGCGGCGGATGCCAGCTCTGCGGTTAAAGCCATGGCGAAAGCGCCGCAGTTGCAGGCTAGCTAAGGTGAATGAGGTAGTAAACTCTATCGACCTTGTAGCAGCGCTAATGCGCGCTGGTGGTGTGGTGATGTATGCCATTGCTGGCGTGTTAGTGTTGCTGTGGGGCTTGATGTTAGAGCGGGCTTATTATTTATGGCTGAGCTTTAAAGCTGAGCAGCAAGGCTTATTAGGGCGTTGGCAACAGCGCAGCGAATGGCAATCTTGGCAGGCGGTGCATATTCGCCAGTCGTTACTTGGACAAGCTGAGTTAGCACTGACGCGGCATTTGCCGTTGCTATCTGCTCTCATCAAAATCTGTCCGTTGTTAGGATTATTAGGAACCGTATCCGGCATGATCCAAGTATTTGATGTAGTGGCTGTTCATGGCACCGGTAATCCTAAGTTACTGGCTTCAGGCATTTCCATGGCAACCATTCCGACCTTAGCCGGCTTGGTATGCGCGTTATCAGGATTATTAGTGTACTCACGTCTAGAGCGGCGTACAAAAGTGTTATTAAGTCAGTTTTCACAGCAGCTGGCCACGGTGAACGAGTAGGTTATGAGAAGAAGACGAATTAGACCGGAAGAAGATGCGCAAATAGACATGACGCCGATGTTAGATGTGGTGTTTATCATGCTGATCTTCTTTATTGTTACCACCTCTTTTGTGCGTGAGTCTGGCGTGGAAGTGAATCGCCCGAAAGCGGCTTCGGCCAGTGAGCAAAAAAATGCTGGCGTGTTTATTGCGGTCAAAGAAAATGGCGAGATCTACTTAGACAGAAAACAACTGGATGTGCAAAAGGTACATTCAGTGCTGGAGCGGATCATTGCCGAGCGCGGTGAAGTGGGGCTAGTGATCCAAGCCGATCAAATGGCGCGCCATGGCGTGGTGGTAAAGGTGATGGATGCCGCGAAATCGGCTGGTATCAAACAAATTTCCGTTGCGGCGGAGCAGCCTTAAATGCGTTTTGTGTTAGCGCTGATTGGCGCGCCTATCATGGCTTTTGCCTTGTTTGTGTTTATGGCGGGGTTGATCCACAAAGATCTTGGCCGCTTGCCAAAATCGCAAGACACGCCTTACCTCGATTTGGTGATGAGTGATACGCAAGAACAAAGCGAGCGCAAAAGGCGGCAAAAACCGACGCCACCAGAGGTAAAACCATTAACACCGAAAGTGCCAGTACAGCAACTGAAACCGTCGACGCCTAATCCGGTGGCGGCTAAGCTAACCGCTCCTGCATTAAGTTTATCCAGCAGCGTGAGCGCAATGGCGATTAATATGCCGAGTGTGATGGCGGAATCGGTCAGCGCGCCCGTTGCAGCTCCAGCCGTTGCAGGTAATGGTGATGCCATGGCAGTGCCTTTGCATCGCGTTGAGCCTATCTATCCTGCTAAGGCAAAGCGTCGACAAAAGCAGGGTTATGTAGTGGTGGCTTACGATATCAGCGCAGAAGGTAAAGCTATTAATGTGCGCATAATTGAAGCCGTACCCAAGCGTACTTTTGAAAGAGAAGTGAAGAAAGCAATGCGGCGTTGGAAGTTCAAGCCGCTAATGGTCGACGGTAAAGCCCAAATACAAACGCAGCAACAGCAGCGTTTTGAATTTAAGTTAGAGTCTTAAACAACGCGAATTCTGGATAAGTGAACGAGTATGTCTTCACCACAAAAACGCTGTGAATATGTCCCAATACGCTTTGCGTTTTCATCCTTGAAAACGAAATGTTGCCGTAAAGACATACCCAATCTGGTTAATAACAGCTCGAGAACAACTGAGGTTACATAATGAAATGGTTAATGATTGTGCTTGGTTTGTTTTGCTTTCCCGTGTTGGCGAGTGAGCCAAGTTTAAGTGCGGCGCTGGCAAAACAGGTTAAACCGGCTTATCAATTTTACCAGCAAGAGCAATACGGCGAAGCGCTAAGGGTGATTAAAGCCGTTCAGCCCAAGGCGGGTTTTGAGCTGGCTTATATTAAACGTTTTCAAGGCAATCTTCATTGGCAGCTCAATCAGCCAGCGGCAGCGATAACTAGCTTGTCACAAGCGGTGGCAGAAAATGCCTTGCCGAAAGATCAGCAATCACAAACCCAGCGCATGTTGGGGGATTTATATTTATCACAAGCTAAGGCTAAATCGGCTCTTAAACATTATCAGCAAGTGACCGGCGCGCAGCGCGATGCGGCGCTGTATCTCAATATGGCACAGGCGCATTATCAATTAGCGCAATGGCAAGGTGTGGTGAAGGCCGCAGAGCGGGCCATTAAGCTCAGCAAAGGGTTTAATAAATCTGCCACCACCTTGTTGCTCACGGGTTACTACCAGCAAAAAAATTATGCCAAAGCGGCAACAATACTGACTCAGCTCACTCAATACGAGCCCAATAATAAACAGTGGTGGCAGCAGCTGTCTTCGGTTTATTTGCAAATGAGTGATAAAAAACGCGCTTTAAGCACCTTAGAAATAGCCTATCAAGCTGGCATGTTGAGCTCAGCGGCAGAGTTAAAAAACTTGGCTCGCTTGCGCGCCAATGCCGGTTTGCCCTATCAAGCCGCTGATTTATTTGCCAGCCAATTAAAAAACCAAACTTTGCCCTATAACACCAGTACCCTCAAAGAGTTGGCTGGTTATTGGCAACTAGCACGTGAATATCAACGTGCTGCTACAGTATGGGGACAAGTTGCTAAGCTGACGGGCTCGCCTGAACATTATTTACAACAGGTGGCGTTATACAGTTTGTTACAGCAACCTAAGCTGGCGCTTAGTGTGCTTGAAACCATGCCAACCAACGGCGTGGCCGGTAAGGTAGCGCTAGCGAAAACCCAAGCTTGGTACGAGTTAAATCAATATCAAAAAGCGCTGAAATTTGCACAAAAAGCTCAACAACAACAAGCCACCGCCAAGCAAGGCGCCAGCTGGGTAGCGATGCTAGAAACGAAACTAGCCGCCAAGCTAGAAACCAATATAGAGAGTGGGCAAGGGCGAGTGTTGTAGCTGATTTGCTGGGCTCTCTAGGCTTAATTGGCGTTAATTTTAAACTTTCCTTCTTCTATAGCAGTGATAATTTTATCTGTATTTTTGTCATCGGGCCGATGATCCTTATACGTCTTAAGATTAGTCAATGCTTGCTTTATGTTTCCCTGTGTTAGGTAGACCATGCCAAGAGAAAAATACGCATCAGTGTAGCCAAGTGCTACAGCTTTTTTTAAATGAGGTAGAGCCTTAGTCGCTTGTTTGGCGCCAGCTAAAAATATTCCATACAAGTAATGACCCTCGGCGTTATTTGGCTCTAAAGCAAGTAGCTTACTAAAGTCTTTATCTGCCAGTTTTGCAGCTCCTGATATGTCTAAATTGTGACCAATACTATTAACTAAACCCGAACGTTTGAGCAAAGCTGGCTCAGGCTTTGGACTGTTTAGTAAAATTTGTAAAATAGCAGATAGCTTCTTTACATCATTAGTTGCACGTTGCTTATCATTTTCGGAATCAAATTTTGGCGGATAGTTTTTTGCGTGGTATGAGAGGTCGTTAATTATTTCATCTAAAGCTGCTATATCAAGCTGATGTTGCTTGCCTGAAGACACAATAATCGCGCTCGGGTCATGGTAGGCATACTCTTTAGCATAAGAAGTTTGTATAAAAATAAAGAACAATATAATGGGGATAAAGCGTTTCATTACAACTTACCTAATAGTGTATTTAAATTGAAAGTTAGTTTGCTGTTGTATTAGATGTTGGCTATTAATTTACAGTTTTTGATTAAAATGTCCCACTTAAGATCGGAATGGTCGGTCGATGAGTTAAATGGAATTGATGAAAATGCAAAAAAAGATGCGACATCCATTATTTGTGGTGGTTTTGGTGCTTTTTACCAGCTCAGTTTGGGCTGATAATTTACTCGTTGAGCGCGCCGGTCATACCACAGTGTTGAGCAAACAAGAAAAGATAGACGAAGAGATAACCAGGCCACCGTCAGACATCTTCAGCATCATTAAATACCGGACCGAGTTAGGCGAGATGCCAGCTTATCTGAGTCAGCCGAAACTGACCGAAAATGAAAAAAGGCCAGCGATTATATGGCTAACGGGCGGTTTCCCGACCAGTTCGCCGGGTGATTATCTATGGACCAAGATCGATGTGGACAATGAACAGTCTGCCAGAGTTTATCGAGATTATGGCATAGTGATGATGTTTCCAACACTGCGAGGTGGTGTTAAAGGAAATCCTGGTGTGGTCGAGCAGTTTTATGGTGAAGTCAACGATGTAATTAGTGCAGGTAAGTATCTTAGAAGTTTAGATTATATTGATCCTGAGCGGGTTTACCTTGGTGGGCACAGTACCGGCGGGACATTGGCATTGTTGGTGGCTGAAGCGACGGATATATTCGCTGGCGTTATTTCACTTGGGCCAACGGCTAATCATTATGGTAAAAAGCGTGCCAATTTTGTTTGGAATGATAAGGAAATTGACTTAAGAAGCCCGAAAAACTTCCTCACCTATATTACCAAGCCTACTTATATCGTTGAAGGTGAGTTTGGCAAAGCGAGTAGCATTGAGGAGTTTCAACAGCGCTTAAAAGGGCAGCCTAATACCAATGTTAAAACCAGCTTGGTGACGGGCGCTAATCATTTTACGGCAATCCATCCTGTTAACCGCATTTTTGCTAAAGCCATTGCAGCAGGAAATAGTAACTTCTGGTCCATTGATATGAAAACCCAGCTTGAGCCTGCTTATCTGGAATACGCGCAACAAGTGCAACAAACCACTGACCTGCGCATTCTTGCCAATCTGCGTTCGCAAGGGCTGAAGCTTGAGGATAAGCAGCAAGTGCGTTCTTATTTTTATGCGCGTAATCAAGACTCGTTGGTCGCTGTTGTGGCACAAGCCAAGGCGCAAGGTATGTCTGTCACGGAAATCAGCCAACAAAAAAGCAAAGATGGCAGCACTTATTTTATGACAAGCCTGTCGAAACAGATAGATATTACAGCATTGCAGTCTTTATTTGAGTTAAGCCACTCATTTAAGCAAATCGCTGATGAAAACGAGCTTTATTACGACTACTGGACCATTGGAAGTAAGTAATTTTTAGACAACCGTGCTCTAGTTTCTGGTTAAACAGCAGTTAGCGCCCAAGGGAGTAGAGAGGATATCCTCTCTACTCCCTTGGGCTTATCCTAGTTTAGTAATCAGGATTGAACTGAAACTTTTCAAGTTCTCTTCTCAGCATCTTATGGTAGTAGGGGATCGCCACCCATGAATAAACCACCAGCCCAAGCCACGTTAAGGAAAGTAAAAAACTGACGGTCGAATAGCCTAAATCTAGCGCGATCTGTGAGAGTAAATTAAAGCTTAAAAAACCAATGATCAATATTAGCCCGGTGGACAGGTTAGACATATTGCTCAAGTAATTATTTAGTTTCCACCATAAGCCAAAAACAGCACTTTTTCGCATTTTAATTTGCGCAAACAAATTAAGTGCTTGGCGGTTTTCTGGGTTTTGCATAATGGCAAATTTAGCATGATAGTCAGCATCTTCAATATTATCTGATGCGAGTGCTATTTCACCCATTAGTAGGTTAGCATCTTGGTCTTGAGCATCTCTGTTAAGGGCTTCTTCTGCGTATTCCTTGGCCGATCTATAATCACCTATGTCTAGAAAATATTCCCCAAAAGCAATCATGATGCTGATTGAATCAGGCGCTATGTTAGCAGCAGCTTGCAGTGCCGATAATTGCAAGCGGCGCTTTTCTAGTCGACCATAAAGCTCCCCTTTAAGCAGTAAGGCATTATGGTCATTGGGTTCAAGTTGCAATGAGTTATCGCAACTTTCAAGGGCGGCGGTTATTTTCCCTTTAAACAGGAATACCCGCGCGGCGACTAGGTGGAAAAATGCATTAGTAGGATCAAGGTTGAGAGCGAGTTTTAACTCATAGTCAGCAGCATGAATACGGCCCATCGCTAACAAGTTAGCCGCCAATAATCCATGGTAAACAGCTTTCTCAGGTGACTCGCCAAGAAGTTGTTTTAAAAGCGTTACCGAGTGGGCGTGTCTCCCTTGGTTGTAGCTTTGAAGCGCGGTGTCAAAGTAGTAATCATTCATTTGACTGCCCCTGTGTGTAGATGTATTGATGGAGAGCGTAAGGACCAGATTGGATGAATGCGATGTAATATAAGCATAAAAATAATGCCGCTTTGAGCAAGATCCTAAAATATGGAAATACCATTACGCCCATTCCATCTTGTTTCGCGATGGCTCCAAAACCAATGAGTAGCCCTAATAGGGTTAACCCTCCTAGTACGGCGATCAGCAGCTCCTTTTTAATGGTTGGGCTGCCCATGAAAATTCCATTTGCAACCATCCAAACCAAGGGGAACCAATACGTTGCAGCTAAAGGTGGTGACCAAAGTACGGGAATAAAAATGCATAGGAAAAGGATTGCGATGGGGTCAAGTACAAAGGTTGAACCCCAACTAGGTTTAGGTTCATCAATAATGTTATAGCTTTCCATAATCTGTTCTATTTTCCATGCTTTTTAATAAAATCAAGGACATCATTATAGCGGCCTCCATCATTGGCATAGCGAGCATAGTTTCTTGCTGTGGTTAGCCATTCAGTGGTCGTCGCACGGCTTTGTCCGAGTGATTGAGTAAAATGTTTCATTGTTATTTCAGTTTCTTCGCCAGTCTCGATGGTTTCGTCAATCGCTTCGTCTGCAGCCATCTCAATCAAATTGGCGAGATCAGCCCCAGAGTAGCCTGATGTTTTCTGCGCGATTGCATTAAACGCAATATCCGCTGTCATAGGACGATCTGTCATATGATGTTTGAGAATGGCTTCTCGGGCGACAGCGTCAGGAGGAGGAATGAAAAACATCCGATCAAAGCGTCCCGGTCTGAGAAAAGCCGAATCGATCGCCCAAGGAACATTCGTTGACGCCAACACCAGTATGCCGTCATTTTGTTGTGAAAAGCCGTCGAGTTCGGTTAGAAATTGGCTGATGGTGTTGCTGGTGGCGTTGTTACGTGCATGCTCTCGCTTTCCGGCCAGTGCTTCTAGTTCGTCAAAAAAGATGACGGCGGGCTTTTCTTGGCGGGCTTTATCAAAAATCGCTTTAAGCTTTTGCTCTGACTCGCCAATATACATATCAAGAATGTCTGCTACTTCAACATTAAAAAATGAGGCATTACATTCACCGGCTGTTGCTCTAGCGAGTAATGTTTTACCGCAGCCAGGAGGTCCGTACAATAATACACCGCCACCTACTTTTTTCTTAAAACGCTGGAAGATGGAGGGCTTTTGAAAAGGTAAAATGATTCTCTTGTTAATTTGTTTTTTAATCGCTTCAAGGCCAACAACATCACTAAAATTGGTTGTTGGTTGACGATGGTGTGTTAGCGATAGCACCTCGGCCGTATTGGGTGTATCGATCACTCTGAGTTTAATTTTTTCATCGACCAATTGGAAATGCTGATCACGCGCTGCTGTTTTCAACTCAGGGTGTGATAATCGCAGAGATTGGTAGATGTTTTTTGCTAAATAACCGTGTTCGGATTGCTCAAGGGTATCTAAATAAACTTGAAAGCGATGATTGTCGAGCTTGGCCGCTACCTTGCTAAGGTGTTCAATATCTTTATCTTGCGCGAATGCTGTGCACAGTGAAATTAACGTTGTTTCAGCTAAATTTGTATCAATATCTCCAAGGTAGAGTTTTGCTTGCTCTAGCTGAGCGCTTTCGATGTAGCTTTTAACTAAAATGTTAGCTAATTCAGAAGAGGGGGCTGCAGTATAAGCTGCAGCTAAGCTATCCAGTGTTTGAGGATCCATTGCTTTCTCTCATTGCCAATAATGAGTAGCTAAGAATACATTAAAGTGACTTTTATGGGTTAGTTAAGATAGCTTGAGCATAAGAATTGAGAGCTTGACCAATAATGATGTCGAGTTGGCTTATATCGACTAAGGTTTTTTTTCTGACGATCCCTTGTACTGGGTTGATTAGTCGAGTACTTCACAGCGTCAGCGCTAAACTGCTTGCAGCGCGGAATATTCAATGTCGAATGCTGTTAGTAGGCGGTTGACTATTTCTACCGTCACACCGGCTAATAGAGTTTTAGCGCGAGTAAATGATGTGTTTTGTCATCTAACGATGAAATATCACCACAAAGCTTGCACAAATTTATACCCACAAAGCAAAATCCTGATTAATATATCCGCCAATTACAATCCTAGGAGTT
The DNA here is from genome assembly GCF_021295315.1 of Motilimonas cestriensis. Classification (GTDB taxonomy): domain Bacteria; phylum Pseudomonadota; class Gammaproteobacteria; order Enterobacterales; family CBDFNC01; genus Motilimonas; species Motilimonas cestriensis. Next base: position 82,515 of record NZ_JAIMJA010000008.1, read on the forward strand.
GGGTAAAATGCCTAAAGCGAGTGAAATCAAAAAAAATATGGCCATTGAGTTTAATGGCGATGCTTATATTGTGCGTGATATCGAGCGCTCTGTGCCTCAAGGGCGCGCCGGCGGTAGTATTTATCGTATGCGTATGTACAGCGTGGGGACTAACCATAAGCTTGATCAGTCGTTTAAAGATTCAGAAATGTTGACGTTAGCCGATTTAACACGCCGTCCGGTGATGTTTTCTTATGCTGATGGTAACGAGTATGTATTTATGGATAACGAAGATTACTCATCTTACAGCTTCAATAAAGAAAACATTGAAGATGAACTGTTGTTCATTGATGAAGAAACGAAAGGTTTGCAAGCCATCATAGTGAACGACGCGCCAGTTGCGATTGATTTGCCAAGTAGCGTTGAGTTAGTGATTGCTGAAACAGAGCCTTCATTAAAAGGTGGCTCTGCAACCGCTCGTACTAAGCCTGCCACGTTAACAACTGGCTTAGTGGTGCAAGTGCCTGAGCACATTGCGCAAGGCGATAAAATTAAGATTAATGTTGAAGAGCGTAAGTTCAGCAGCCGCGCTTGATTTCTTCAGTTAACGCTTGGTTTACCGCTTCGTGATGCGGTAAACCTATTGATTATATTAACCTTTACGTTTTTTGGTGCCGCCCTGCACTGCTTTAAATCTTGGGTTACTCTTACAAATGACATACAAACGTCCGCGTCGTTTGACTATCTGACAGTCTCGGTGGCGTTGTTTGGCTGATTTTAATGAGCTAAGTACCTGCATTATTTTTCCTTACCTGTTGATTTTGTAAAACCAAAACGATGGTTGAATTTGGCAATACGCCCTTCAGACTTAACTAAGCTTTGCTTGCCTGTGTAGAAAGGATGAGATTCACTGGAAGTATCTAGGTAACAAACTGGATAGTGCTTGCCATCGTGCCACTGCATGGTTTGATCGCTTTTGTAAGTTGAGCGGATCAAAAATGAGTGATTTGCGGAAGTATCGTGAAAGATAACATAGTCGTAGTCGGGGTGGATATTTGCTTGCATCGTCTCTTACTTGTGTTGTGATGTTATATTGTAACAATAATGCAAATGATATCTATTATCAATAAGTTTTTATTGGCTTATTACTTGCATTAGTTACTTGCATTAGTTACTTGTGATGTGTTTGCAGTCAGCTCTACTGAACGCATGCTATTGCCGTTTTAAGGTTAAGATTACCAAGGCGGTGCCGATATACTTGACTGAGGACGTAAGGATTAATTTATGTATAAGTATTTATTAGGGTTGTTTTGCTGTAGTATTTTCGCCCTGCAGGCTGCACAAGATTATGAAGTAGTGCAACTATACACCCAAGATGAGCTGGTGGTATTGATTAATAATAACCAGCATTTAGCACGCGTAAAGAAAGATGAGTGTCAACTGGTGCAAGATATTGAAGCCCACGCGACTAAGGTGCAAGAGCCTACCTATCAATTTCTTTGGGGCGATATGCTAGCTTGGGGGGTATGTGTTGATAAAGATCCCGAGCTTGGTGTTTACTTTATGTGGCAAGCGGCAAACCAAGGTTTGCCGGCGGCACTGGAACAGCTTGGTCGATATTATGTCAAAGGCACGTTAGTGCAGCGCGATATTGCTAAGGCGATGCCATTGTTACGCGAATCTGCTGGTTTAGGTTTTTTGCCGGCGCAGCTGCAATGGGCTGATTTGTTAGTAAAAGGTAATGGTAGCCCGAAAGATTATGAAGAGGCTTATCGTTTACTGCACCATGCGATTATTGCAGATAAGAAAACCCACCAACGGGCAGTTAACACCCTCAAGCAGTTGAGTCAAAAAATGCCCGCAAACGTAGTAGCAAGAGCAAAACGGATTGCACCGTAATTTGCTTCAGGTTACTTAAATTAAGAACAAAAAAATAGGGAGCGTCCTGCTCCCTCAATAAGGAATATAATGCTTTTACCTTATTAAGATTAGCTGTAGGTAAAGGTTTTATCCTGAAATAAACTTACTATATTTTCTTGCCTTTTATTCATTTCTGTTTTCGCGTATTTTTCATTCAAAAAACAAGGGATTCGGATATACTGGCAGGTATTCCTTCGAGGAGAAGAACACATGTCACAAGACCCATTTGAAGCGCGCGAAGCGCAGAAGTACGATAAACCCATTCCCAGCCGTGAATTTATTTTGAACCTGCTTGAAAAGCTTGGTAAACCGGCCACTCGCGATGAGTTATTTAAAACATTAGAACTTAGCACCGACGATGATTACATTGCCCTGCGCCGCCGTTTAAAGGCGATGGAGCGCGATGGTCAATTGGTCTATTGTCGCAATGCGAGTTATGCCTTACCGGACAAATTAGAACTGGTAAAGGGTAAAGTCATTGGCCACAAAGATGGCTTTGGTTTTGTTAAACCAGAAGAAGGCGGGGTGGATTTATTCTTACCGCCAAAACAAATGATGTCGCTATTTCATGGCGATTACGTGCTGGTTCAACCGGTAAAAGTCGACGCTCGCGGTCGCACCGAAGCGCGACTAATTCGCGTGTTGGATGACACTCCGATACAAGTGGTAGGGCGCTTCTTCTTAGAAGATGGTGTCGGCTTCGTGGTACCTGACGACAGCCGTATTGCACAAGATATTATTGTACCTACGGAAGTGCGAAATGGCGCTCGTCACGGCCAAGTGGTAGTGACTGAAATCACCACTCGCCCACGACCTCGTGTTAATGCTATTGGTAAGGTAATTGAAATTCTTGGCCAAAATATGGCGCCAGGGATGGAAGTAGAAATTGCTTTGCGCACTCATGATATTCCGCACAGCTGGCCAGATGGCATTGATAAAGAGCTAAACGTATTTGGTGATGCTGTGCCTGAGCATGCCAAAGTTGGTCGCGTCGATCTGCGTGATTTACCGCTAGTCACCATAGACGGTGAAGATGCCCGTGACTTTGACGATGCGGTTTACTGTGAGAAAAAACCATCGGGCGGTTGGCGTTTATGGGTCGCCATTGCCGATGTTAGTTATTACGTGCGACACGGCAGTATTTTAGATAAAGAAGCGTTAAATCGCGGTAACTCGGTTTATTTCCCTGACCAGGTTATTCCTATGTTGCCGGAAAAGCTCTCCAACGGTTTATGTTCACTTAACCCTCAAGTTGATCGTTTGTGTATGGTATGTGAAATGACCATTTCTGCGGCAGGTCGTTTGTCGGGTTACAAGTTTTACGAAGCGGTGATGAACTCCCATGCGCGTTTTACTTACACCAAAGTGGCAAATATTTTAGATGGCGATGAAGCCTTACGTGAGCAGTATTCAAGCCATGTAAAACACTTGCACGAGCTACACGCGATGTATCAAGCACTGAAAAGTGCGCGTCATATTCGTGGTGGCATGGAGTTTGAAACCCAAGAAACCCGTTTCATTTTTAACTCGCAACGCAAAATTGAACAGATAGTGCCTTTGCACCGCAATGATGCCCATAAGATCATCGAAGAATGTATGATCCAAGCCAACGTATCGGCGGCGCGCTACATTGAAAAAATGGAAGCTCACGCGTTATTTCGAGTACATGAAACGCCGGGTGAAGAAAAGCTGACCGGCTTTAGAAGCTTTTTAAGTGAGCTGGGTTTAGAGCTGCGTGGTGGCCTAGAGCCGCAGCCGCGCGACTATGCTGATTTGGCAGATAAAATTAAAGAGCGCCCTGATGCTGAGCTGATCCAAACCATGCTGCTACGCTCAATGAAGCAAGCCGTGTATCAAGATGAAAACGTCGGCCACTTTGGCTTGGCACTTAAAGAATACGCGCACTTTACCTCGCCTATTCGTCGCTACCCTGATTTGATCTTACATCGCGCCATTAAGTTCCAATTGGCGAAAGAGGTGAAAAACCCTGGCCATCGTTGGACCGATACTGGCGGTTACCATTACCTTGAAGAAGATATGCCAATCTTAGGTGAGCAATGTTCAATGACCGAGCGCCGTGCTGACGATGCTACCCGCGATGTAGCGGACTTCTTGAAATGTGAGTACATGCAAGATCACGTTGGCGATGAAATGCAAGGCACCATCGCGGCGGTGACTAACTTTGGCTTCTTTGTTCGTTTAAATGACTTGCACATCGACGGCCTTGTTCACGTTACTTCTTTACCGGGAGATTATTATCAGTATGATGCCGGTCGACAAGTGATGCAGGGTGAGCGCACCGGTCGCGTGTTCCGTATCGGTGATACCTTGTCGGTTAAGGTGCTGTCAGTCAATTTAGACGATAAGAAAATTGATTTTGAATTAGCAGGTGAAGAAGGCGGACGTCGTCGCTCTGGCCGTAAACCCAATGCCGCTAAAGGCGACGACAGTACAGCCAAGCCGAGCGGTAGAAAACCTCGTGGCGGCAGTAAGCGCGGGGGCGATAGACAGCAAAACAGTGCAGGGCAAGATAGGCCTGCCAGCGAGCAAGCTACGACTGAAAAGACAACCGATAAACCTATCAGGCGCAAAGGTAAAGGCAAGGGTCATAGCATTGAGCTAGCATCCGGTAAGCCGAAAAAGAAAAAGACAGTTAAAAAGTCTAAGCGTGTGGCTAAAAACAAAAATAAAGCGAAGAAAACGAAATGAGCAAATCTGAATTAATCTACGGTATTCATGCCGTAGAGGCGACACTAGAAAATAACCCTGAGCGTATTATTGAAGTGTACGCCCTAAAAGGCCGCCAAGACGAACGTATGTTACCGATTATTCAAGGTTTACAACGCTTGGGTGTGTCGGTGCAATTCATGCAGCGTAAAGCATTGGATGATAAAACCGATGGTGGTCAGCATCAGGGCATTATTGCACGCGTGAAAGCAGCGCCGGTGCTCAACGAAGGTGATTTAGATGACATCCTGAAAGCTAACGATGGCTCTGCCTTTTTATTGATTTTGGATGGGGTTACCGATCCTCATAATCTAGGTGCTTGTTTACGCAGTGCTGATGCTGCGGGCGTGCATGCCGTGGTAGTGCCAAAAGATAAATCAGCAAGCTTAACGCCAACCGTGCGTAAAGTGGCGTGTGGCGCTGCGGAAAGTATCCCACTTATTCAAGTCACCAACCTAGCGCGCACGTTGCGTGAGTTAAAAGAAGCGGGTGTATGGCTGTATGGCGCTGCGGGTGAAGCCACGCAAACCTTGTATGAAACCAAGTTAACTGGCCCTGTCGGTCTAGTAATGGGCGCTGAAGGTGCGGGTTTACGTCGTTTAACTCGCGAGCATTGTGATGAGTTAATTAGCTTGCCAATGGCTGGCTCGGTATCGAGCTTGAACGTGTCGGTAGCGACCGGTATTTGCTTGTTTGAAGTAGTGCGCCAGCGCGCTGGTTATCAAGCTAAGTAAACCGGTCTTATGAATAAGGGCTTATCACACGAAATAAAGTGGCAGCTTAGTCACTTTACGCAATTGACTGCCACCCAGTGGTATCAAATTGCGGCACTGCGGATGGCGATATTCGTGGTTGAGCAAGATTGCCCTTATCAAGATTTAGACGGTTTAGATTGTCATCCTGACACGCTGCACTTATCAGCGTGGCAAGGTGATGAGGTGGTAGGGTATTTACGTATCCTGCCGCCGCATACTGCCTATCCGCAAGCCTCTATTGGCAGAGTAATCGTGGCGATGCCTGCGAGAAGTATCGGCTTAGGTCATCAATTGATGGCCCGAGGCGTGACGGCTGCAAAGGCTCACTTTAATCTGCCTTTTTATCTTAGCGCACAGACCCACTTACAAGGTTTTTACTTGCAGCACGGTTTTCAGATTGTCGGTGAGCCTTATCTAGAAGACGGCATCCCTCACATTGGTATGATGCTTGATTAGCCAAAAAACGCATCGGCAACATAGCTTAATGAAGCCTGCTGGTTAACCTAAGTTGAAGCCGAACAAACGGCTGTTCCAGTCTTCCACTTTACTTGTTTCTAAGCGCTGCTGTGCTTTAACCTTCCAGCTTTCTGAAAGCGCACTGCACGCTACTAGTTGCTGTAGAAAAGCCTCATTCAATGGGTCATTAAAGAACCGCCACGCGACTTCTTTTACGGTCAACTCGGGAAAGGCTCTCGAAATTAAGCTCAGTTGTGTATTTGGCGTAATATTCCCAGGCTGTAAAACGCGCAGTAAATAACCCGCTAAGCCATTTACTTGAAGTAATAAAGCCATATTAGGAATGGCAAAGCGGTGATTCAACTTAAAACAAGGCGAGCGCGGTTGGCTGACCTCTATCACTGCGTCGCCTAATTGAAACACATCGCCGATGCAGACCTCTGTTTCAGTCAGCCCTTGCGCCGATAAATTTTCACCGAACGCTCCAGCTTTAAAGCAATTTCGTTCTGGATAGCTGTGCTGCCATGACAAGTAATGCTCTACAGGGTAGAGGTGTAACGCTCTATCAACACCGCCGTGATGCTTAGTGTCTGCTTGTTGATCGTTAGCGAGACCTTGCTCAGATAACCAAGTAGACTCTGTGATTGGCGCTTTCTTGATTGCACTGGTTAGGTTTACAGTTAATGGCTGAATGGTCCCAGATAAGACCGTTACGTTAGTTGTTTGCATCAATATGTGGTCCAAAGTTTTCATAGTGAATACGATCAGGAGTCACTCCCATCGAGGTTAATTGCCGATACATCTCTGCCATAAACCCTGTCGGCCCACAACAGTAAAAATGTGCTTGTTCAATTGGCAGCTCAGATGCCACTTTGTCTAAAGACATTAAACCAGAAAAGTCATAATCTTCGCTTTTTAAATCGTTAGCGAGGGGGGATTGGTACCAAACCCAGCGGTGTAGTTTGGGATGAGCTTTGCATTGAAAGTTGAGGTGCTTGGCAAAGGCATGATGCTGGCCATTTTCACAACCATGAAGATAATAAATATCTTTGCTTAAAGGCTGTTTTAAAGTGCTATTCAACATGCTCAATAATGGAGTTTGGCCAATACCACCAGACAACAACACTATTGGCGTTTGTAGTGGTAAGTTGAGATAAAAATCTCCGGAGGGAGGGGTTACATTTATAATACTTTGCAGTGGTAATTGGTGTAAATACGGTGAGACCTCTCCATCATGCTCACATTTTACGGAAATGCGGTAGTATTCGCTGTTACTGGTATCAGAAAGAGAATATTGACGAATCGCATCGTAATCTTGGCCCGCAGCGCGAAGCTGTATACCTATATATTGCCCCGGGAGAAAGTCAGCGACTGGCGCACCATCTTCTGGCATCAGAATAAAAGATTGAATCAACTCGCTTTCCATTATTTTATCGTGAATGATAAAGCGTCTAAAACCTTGCCAACCGCCAACTTTATTGGCTTGTGCCGTATAGATTGCCTGCTCTCGTGTAATAAAAATATTGGCCAAAAATTGGTAAGCTTCTATCCATGCTTGTTGAATATCAGGGGTTATTAACTCGCCACCTAAGTCGCCCAACGTCCCAATAAGCTCTTGCCCTACTACTTCATAATGCTCTGCTTGTACCAGTACACTGCTGTGCTTTTGCGCGATGCGTTCAACCGCTGATGTCAATGCAGGTAAATCATCTAGATAATGTACATAAGCGCCAATTGCGCTAAATAGCGCTAGCTGTTGGCGGCCGGAAGCTTGGTTAGCGCGGTTAAAGGTATGTTGCAGATCAGGGTAGTTCTTAAATAAACGTTGATAGAAGTGCGCAGTAAGCGCGGGACCATGGCTGGTTAAGAAAGGGGCGGTTGATTTAACTCGTTCTACAGTTTGTTGACTTAACATAATGATCACTTTTATTGGATAGAAAATATATAACACGGCTCATCACTGGGTGAACATTGTGTTAGGCGGGACAACCTTCCAACTTGTAAATAGCAAAGCCTGTTTTTAAAACGTCATCCGCAAATTGCGGTAAACTGGCAGAGGTATGACAAAACAAACAACCACTTGGCTTAATGGTAGCTTCTGGTTCGCCGATGCTGGCTAGCCATTGCAATGCATATTGTTGCGCTTGAAGCTCATTTTTCTCTGGGATCAGTACATCAAAATGGATGATCTTACCTGAAGGGCTGTAAGCGAATGTGTCAAAAACATGAAGCTTCATAAAATATTTCTCACAATAGTTGACCGATAAAGTTACCACTGATAACTAGGTAACTCCTTTTACCAATAGTGTTATGCCCAATATCAAGCTAGCAAAAACAAAATTAGTGAAACATTAAGTCTATTTTGGTTTCGATGCGAAACATTGTTTATTGTAATCATAGTGCTATACTTGTCAACATTGTTTCGAATAAAAACTTAAAATGGGCTGTTATGGCGAATACGATAAAAATTTGTGATTTATTAGAGCGATTAAGTACCTTGTTTCGCAATGAAGTTAGGCAGGCTGGGTTAAGCCATGGTTTACATCCTGTGCATTTGGAGGTGCTTTTTTACCTGAATCGCTGCAACCTATTTAGTGATACCCCAGCTGCAGTAAAAGACTTCTTGGGGGCGACTAAAGGGACTACATCGCAGTCAATTACTCTACTCGAAAATAAAGGCTACTTAACTAAGACAAAAGATACCCAAGACAAGCGGGTTTACCACTTAAGCTTGACCGATGCAGGGCGGAAAATCGCAGACCAAACGATGCCTCCACCGAGTTTGCGCCAAGCACTAGACCGTTGTTCAAATGATGAAAACAGCACGTTAGAGCAACAATTAGAAGCTTTGTTGATAGATATTCAAATGGAAACGAGAAATGTAAGCTTTGGGTTGTGTAAAACGTGTATTTATCATGCGCCCAAAAACCAAACATTGTTTCTGTGTCAGTTGACGCAAAAAGAATTGCCACGAAAGTTTGGAGAGTTAATTTGTCGAGAGCATCAGCTTAAAGTAATTAACAACAATGGAACTTAAGTCCCACTGTCATTCCTATAACGCTGCTTTTTACGCTGCTAAGGTGTCTTCAATGCCTAAACTATTTAAGAGCTTAGCAATGCCTTGAGTATCGACTTCCACTGCATTGTTATTACGCTCACGGCAATCAGCTAGCATGACTTCAAAGTGTGGAAACTGTATTGTTGCCAATATTGTATGCCACGCGTTTAGTTCATCATCACCAAATGCTTTAACGGCTTTAGGCAATGTGGCTAAATAGAGTGATTTGTTATGCTCTGATAGTTTGGCAAAAATCTCCGCCATTGTGTAAGAAAAGACACTCGCATGGCTCCATTCATCGGCAGCATGGGCTTCTACCGTTTTGTAACAAAGCGGTTGTAGTTGATCATCCTTCGACAGTGAGCCTAGATAATCAGTAATGAGAGTTTCCGAAGCACAAGCTACTGCTAAGCGTACAAGTTTACGTTCAAACTCGGTGTGGCAACCTAATAGCATTTCTTCCAAGCAGTGGATTAATTCGAATTTAGGTAACTTAATACGTTCTAAGCCACGCTCACGGTAAACAATGTTAATACTTTTTACTGCCATCAAAGTATGAAAAGCTTCATCAACCAATGCTTGGCTAATAGCATGTTTTATTTCATCTTGCTCTGAGCCAGGAAACTCTCCATCAATGATCAAATCACACACAGGCGCAATCAATTTTGATTCAATTTGAATGGTTTTTTCATTGTAAATAATCCAACCATACGACAGTACTTGTTGACGAAGCGCAGGATCGGCTGCGATCCAAACAGGATGCTGATAAAAAGGTAGTAATTCTTCCTTAAAGTCATCTTTGTCAGGTTCAAAAGTAAGATCCAGGCTTGGGTCTCCTTCGTGGATCTTCGCTCGATTATTCCATAAGTTCGTTAATCCATTAATGATGTTTAGGATCTTGTTGTCAGGGTGCGAATGTAAGTTATTCATGATGCCGTCATCCTCCATTTGTTAGCTACAAAAAATAAGTAAAAACCATTGTCGTGAAATATTTTTAACAACATAAAACGAGATACATGGTGTCGACTAAAAACGTTATTTAGATGACTTTTTTGTTGCATAAAAATTAAGTTGCCAAACCAAATAAAAAAGCCTTGTAAATTTATCGCTCTCTTATTATTGTTTCGATGCGAAACAAAATAAAGGGGTGGTAAAATGGAACAAGAAGCTATTTGTAAGGATGTTCAGACAGATATCGAAGGCGTTAAAACCTTTGTTTTTGAGTGCAAAAAAAAATTGAAATATATGCCAGGTCAATTTATTACCTTAGTCTTACCAACAGAAGACGGTGATATTTTACGTAGCTATACACTCTCTTCTGCACCAAACCACACCTCGGTATTTTCTATCACTGTGCGAGCGGTTCCTTATGGCACTGGCTCAAATTGGCTACACAATAATCTCCAACCGGGGATGCCTATATTTTTCAGTGGTGCCTATGGCAAGTTTATACCAGCGGAATATGAAGATAATAAGTTACTGTTAATGGCTGCCGGTAGTGGCATCACTCCACACCTTGCCACACTACGCCATTGGCGTAATCAAGCCAAAAAAGTGAATGCCCACTTAATATTTAGCGTCAGAAGCCCGAGCCAAATTATTGAACAGCAGGAGTTACTCGCCCTGGTAAGACAGATTAACGGTCTGACGCTAACGATTATTCCCGAAGATGTAACAGGGCAAGCTTGGCATGGTGTGAGTGGACGTATAGATCCTTTGTGGCTTAACGCCATGGTAAGAAATGTCCATGAGAGGGTGGTTTTTGTTTGCGGCCCTGCACCCTATATGAGGGCGATTAAAGAATATTTAATGAGTATAGATTTTGACTTAACGCGTTACCACGAAGAGGCATTTATCTCCCCTATGCCTATAAGTCATCAACAAGTATCTACAAATACACCCACCTACAGCGTCAACTTTATCAAAAGCGGTGTTAAAGCGACGACAAGCGGTAATGAAAGCTTATTAGAGTTAGCAGAAAAAGCCGGAGTGGCTGTAAAAAATGCCTGTCGTTCCGGAATCTGTGGCGCTTGTCGGACCTTAAAAAAAGAAGGTCACGTCAATATGCAAGATTTAGGAGGGATACTCCCAGATGAAGTAAACCAAGGCATGGTTTTACTGTGCTGTAGTCAACCAACCAGTGATGTCGTACTGGATATTTAACTCAATTTCTATTTTTAAGGATGATAAATATGAGACACCCAATAATACTGGCTTCAATGTTAACGATAACCGCCCCCGTGTATGCCATGAACGAAACAGAGAGTGAGCTACCACAAGTGGTTGAAATTAGCCCTGAAGAAAATGAAATAACGGCCAGCTATCGCCCATTATCACAGAGTGCTAAGCTAAAAAATGTCATGGCAGCACTCGATATGATGGAATCAGAGATAATCCTTATTAACGTCGATAACGATATCATCATACAACAACGATTAGATGCATTATCTGGCTGGCCAGGAGGAAGACCACAACACGTACTTATTTCGCCAAACGCAAAATGGCTGTACGTAACCACGGATGCATCCACGACTCATGCGGCCAACATTGTCGTTATCAAAGTCAATAATTATGCATGGAAGCAAGGCTTCGTTGAACTTGAAGTAACGAAAGTGCTACAAGCTGAACCGGCCAATACGAGCTCAAGTTACAATACCCCAACACAAACATCACCACTACAGCCCATTGCAAGCTGGACGCAGCCAGCCATGACCCAAATACACGGGCCCACCATACTGCCTTATTCTAAATACGTCTATTTCACGCAATGGTCAGACAATAAAGTGCGTGTTATTGACACCAAAACGCAAGAATTTGCCAGTGTCGATCCCATCGTAATTGATAATGTAACAGAGCAAACCCATGGTGTTTACTTCAATAAATCCGGCACATTAGGCCTATCAACAGGGTATTACTACGACGACGGTGACATTGATTTATTCGACGTAGACAAGAAAACAGGCGCCTTAACACTACAGAAAAAAATCCGCCTAGGTGACGAACAAGCTTACGCGGCTTTCACCCACTTTAACACTTGGATTGATGAGCGTTATGCCGTCACAGCATCAATGCAATTTGGGCCAACATCAAATACGCCAGCAGGCGCAACTATTATTCCACCTAGTATTTGGATGATAGATGCGTGGGAAGGCACTGCTTGGCCAATTCTAGGTACCGCTAATAATGAAGCTGAAGCGGGTGTTCTACGCTCAGCATCAGATGTTACGGTTGCAGCGGGTAAACTATACATCGCAGAAGAGGACTCACTTGATGGTAGTTATGGTGACGATGGTTTTATTTCTATTTATGACTTGAGTGATAAAAACAACCCACAACTGATCAAACGATTAGCTCCAGGACTAGGTCTACCCGCTGATTTTGCCGTGGCGCATGGCCTAGGTGTTAGCGCCGATCAACGCTTCATTTATGTATCAAGCTATGCATCAAAATACATTCTAAAACTTGACACTAAAACAGACACCATCGTCAAAGTGTATGGTGCAGCAGATGGTCTAACCATGCCACACGGTGGTTATGTATCAGGCGCTATTCGCTAAACAACATCAATAAAGTGAGCAGCTAAGCCGCTCACTTTTCTAATAAAGCAGTGAGAAAATTATGAAAACAGTTAACGTCATTAGACACCTGGCTTTTGAAGATCTCGGTAACATTACGCCAGTTTTAGCTCAATTTAATGCAAAAATTAATTACATTGAAGCAGGTAAGGATCCCATAACAACTGCTATCAACGACTGCGATTTATTAATCATCCTCGGCGGCCCTATTGGTGTCTACGATGAAGCGGAATACCCTTTTATTAATGATGAAATCAATCTCATTCAGCAACGCTTGGCCACAAAGAAGCCCTTACTTGGAGTTTGCTTAGGCGCTCAGCTAATGGCTCGATCGATGGGAGCAAAGGTTTACTCTGGCCATAAAAAAGAGCTGGGTTGGGGTCGACTAACGCTGAAAAATAGTGCTCAAAACCCATTAGCCAAACTAGGCGAACAACCTATTTTGCATTGGCATGGTGATACCTTTGATTTGCCTACCGGAGCGACTTTATTAGCTAGTAATGAAAACTATCCTAATCAAGCGTTTGCGGTAGAGAACTTTGCACTCGCAATGCAGTTTCATCCTGAAGTCACCGTCAACGCAATGGAGCAGTGGTTTATCGGCCATACCGGCGAAATTTCTAATACAGATGGTGTTGATGTCGCTGCGCTACGATTGGATACGCAAGAAGTCGGCGCCAGCTTACAGCCCGTAGCGGCAGAGATATGGCACGATTGGCTAATGCAGCAAGGATGGGAAAAGCCGCAGCAGCAACACCTTACCTTTAAAGGGAATGCAATTAAGACGCAGGGACAGTTTCCACAAGTTGGCGAGCAAGCACCTGACTTTACTTTAATAGACAGTAAACTGGGTTTATTAAAACGCACTGATCTATTGGGTAAAAAGCTCGTTCTCAACATTTTCCCAAGCATTGATACGCCAGTTTGCGCCATCCAATTAAAAACATTTAGCCAACAACTTGCCAACCGAACAGACACCACTCTATTGTTCGCTTCGCTGGACTTACCTTTTGCATACAGTCGATTTTGTGCCGCGGAAGGCATAGACAATGCAATCACCGCCTCGGATTATCAAACGCAAAGCATCGCAGCAGGATACGGTGTGAAAATGGAAGGAGGGCCATTATCGGGGCTATATGCCAGAGCTGTCTTGGTACTCGATGAAAATCACACTATTTTACACGCAGAGTTAGTATCTGAAGTGACTGACGAGCCGGATTACCAAGCAGCCCTCAATGCTTTATCTGAATAAAAATTCTGAAAAATGTAAAGGCCTACCTCAGAGTAGGCTTTTTTATACCTTTAATAAGGAATCGAAATGAAGTACACCCCCATTGATTGCGCGCTTCACGATTACTTAGAGATAGCCTGCTCGTCAAAAATAAAAATAGCGATCGAACATGATGACGGTCGACGGCTAACGGGTTATGCCGACAACGTATTCAGTCAAAATAAAGCTGAATGGATAACGTTAGTTAATGAACAAGAGCCGATTGGCCCAATCAGACTTGATCAGATCCAACGAATTAATTCACTGCAGCCTAATCCACACTTCAAACTAATTGAATTCAAACCGATAGGAAAAAATGATATGCATGAACAATATAAAATAATCGTGCTTAGGAACAATAAAGCATGGTGCGACATCATTATTAATAACAACAGTACGCAAAGCATATTAAAAGACATCTCTTCGCGTTATCCCAACAGTGACGGTTTTACTTGTCAGTTATACAAAAAAACAGGCGAAAACCGTATTCTTTCAGCCAGCGAAAAAGGGATAAAAGTACTGGCAATAGAAGACACCTACGCCGCAGTGACAGGATCGATCATTAATACACCAGAAGCTCAAGCGTTAGTAAAAACGGCAGCATGCCTTAACTAACCGATGTATTAACAAAGCGGCGTCATCAGCCGTTTTTTTCAGTGTAATAATCGTTAACCTAAGCGCTATCAATGTGTTTAAGAAGATCGCCAGTAAGTATCAGTAACAACTAAAACAGCGCGTAAAAAAAAGCCAAGCAAGTGCTTGGCTGAAATAGATATACAAGGAGATGGAACAACAAGCTATGCCGGACAACCTTCTAGTTTATAGATGGCATAACCTTGTTTTTTAATCGTATCGTCAAATTCAGGCACAGAAACCGAAGAATGACAAAACGCACAACCGCCACGGCGGATTTCAGCCCCTTCTTCACCAATCTCTGACAACCATTTTTTTGCGGTAATTAACGCCAATGCCGCATCTTTAGTCGGTAAAAGCACATCGAAATGTAAACGTTTGCCTGAAACGGTATAAGCATAAGTATCAAATACGTGAACGGACATTAGTTATTCCTTACTTTTTAGCAACTACTTTACCCGGTAGTGATAGGTCACCGGAAGCCACATCGTTGACCGCAGTAACACATAGTAGCGGGTTATGTACGCTATCATTCACCTGTAGTACGGCTGTAACCGCATCAAACTGGAAGTCTTCTTGGAAAGACAAATCTTTTGTTGGCACTTCTACAGAAACTTCATTTTTAACAAACTCAGGTGTATAGCCTGGACTATCAATGTAAATCGGCAAACCTGGCCAAGTCGCAGGCAACGCAGGTGTTTGACCTTCAGGAATATCTTTCACTTTCAGGCCGCCGCCACAAGACTCATCTTTGGTTAAAACTACCCAGTGTGAATGCCATTCGTTGCCATCATTGGCTTTATCGCCATCTAAGTTTTCATCAAACTTTGGCGTATCATCAAAGTCTGGGTGCGCGGTTACTGCTAACGCTAAGATCCCTTGACCTTTCTCAAAGCCTACCGCTTCTGAATCCAGATTGGTTGGCCATACATAGCTGTAAACTTCTGAGCCACCCAATTTACCGATTGCTTTCGGTTTGGTTTGGCCCAGTTTATCTGTTACTTCCGCTTGGAAAGTTAATGAGGCCGCGTTTTTAATGATTTTTGCGTGTGTCAGGTCAAATTCACTCGCTATTTTAGCATCGGATTTGCTCATAATATGACCCTGATGATCACCGTCAGCAAAGACCGCTGAACTCAATACTAATCCGATGGCTGTTGCTAAATATTTTTTCATTGTAACTTTTCCTTATTTTATCAATAAAAAGGGCAGCAAACTGCTGCCCAATGGCCCATTAAGCTTTGAGATCTGCCAGTGAAGCACCGAAGTTAATGTGGAAGACACCACCATTAAGCAGCACTGCTGGTACAGATTTAATACCTGCTGCTTCCGCTTCAGATAAACGCTCAGGCTGTTCGCCTAAGTGAACAATTTCAGCATTCAATGCTTTGGCTACTTGTTGTTCAGCTTCAACACAAATCGTACAACCAGCATGGTAAAAAATAGGTTTAGTCATGGTCTGTCCTCATTTAAGTTATTTGCAATTTTGTTTCGTTTCGAAACTTTAATTACTATAGTTGGTTGAGGTTTGTTGTCAAATGGTTTCGGATAAAAACTTTTTTATATTGTTTTTGGCCGATTGTGAGGGGTTGCAAAAAAAGGACTAACAAACGTTACCGATGTGGTTACTGGCATTCAAGAGGCTTTCAATGGTTAAAAAGTATTAGATAGTGGCAATGTCATACATATTGTTCATTGTTCTCTTCTCCGATTGAGCTATTGAAATCGGTCTAACTGAGCGTAAGGGCCGCTATGCTACTGTTTGTGTGAGTGTAACGATGTTTTTTTGTTTATTTTACAATCAGTTACAGTTCTGGTTTTGAGTTGAGCTTAGGTGATTATTTCCCTTGTGTATCCTAGTGTAGGGCTGTATAATCTGCGACCTTAAATCAGTCATCACCCTTTTGTTCCTTGCTTCTGACGGTACCAGACTGAGCCGCACACAGAGGCTGATTAAACCCGTAAGGATCAAGTAAATGCGTCATTACGAAATCGTATTTATGGTTCACCCTGATCAGAGTGAACAAGTTAACGGCATGATCGAGCGCTACAGCGCAATGATCACCGACAATGGCGGTACTATTCACCGTCTAGAAGATTGGGGCCGTCGTCAATTGGCTTACCCAATCAACAAGCTACACAAAGCACACTACGTTCTATTAAACGTAGAAGCTGAGCAAGCTGTAATCGACGAACTGGAAACTGCTTTCCGTTTCAACGATGCTGTGATCCGTAACATGATCATGCGTACTAAAGCTGCTATCACTGAAGTTTCTCCAATGGCTAAAGCTAAAGAAGAGCGTCAATCACGCGATTCTCGTCCAGCTTTTGATTCTGCTGCTCCACAAGCGCAAGCGGAAGAAGCTCCTCAAGAGGCTGCCAGCGAAGAGTAATTTGTGTCAGAAAACTGTTTGCAACTAAGTGGTGAGTTAATTAACTCTCCTAAGTTGACCAAAAGTCCGGCAGGCATTGTTCATTGTAAATTTAAAATGAAACATGAATCGCGGCAGACAGAAGCCAACTTAATTCGCCAATGCTTTTGCATTATGCCCATAGTAGTGGCGGGCGAGATGGCAACACAGGTTTCAAATCAAATAGAGAAGGGCAATAAAATTAAGGTGAGTGGATTTCTCGCCAGCCATAAAAACCAAAGTGGTAATGGTGAATTGGTTTTACATGCTCAGTACATTGAGAAAATTATTTAAGGATCAGGCAAATGGCACGTTATTTCCGTCGTCGTAAGTTCTGTCGCTTTACTGCTGAAGGCGTAAGCGAAATCGATTACAAAGATGTAGTGACTTTAAAAAACTACGTTACTGAAAGTGGTAAAATTGTACCTAGCCGTATTACTGGCACACGTGCAAAATACCAACGCCAGCTAGCTCGTGCTATCAAGCGCGCACGCTACCTGTCTCTTTTACCATACACTGACTTACATCAGTAAGAGGGGAAGTGACATGGAAATTATTTTATTAGACAAAGTTGCTAACCTAGGTACGCTAGGTGATCAAGTTTCTGTTAAAGCTGGTTATGCTCGTAACTTCCTTTTCCCACAGGGTAAAGCGGTTCCAGCAAACAAAGCAAACACAGAGAAATTCGAAGCACGTCGTGCTGAGCTTGAAGCTAAAATTGCTGCAGACCTATCGGCTGCTGAGCAACGTGGCGAGAAGCTAAGCGCACTAGAAGCTGTTGTTATTGCTTCTAAAGCGGGTGAAGAAGGTAAATTATTTGGTTCTATCGGTACTCGTGATATCGCTGATGCAATTACTGCAGCTGGCGTAGAAGTAGCGAAGAGCGAAGTTCGTCTACCAGAAGGTGTTCTACGTAACACTGGTGAATACGACATCGCAATCCAAGTACACAGCGACGTAACTGCAACTGTTAAAGTTTCAGTAGTGGCTGCAGAGTAAGTTTTACACTTACTTCTTAAAAGACCGGCTTAGGCCGGTTTTTTTATGCCTGAAATTTGCCGAGAAGAATAGCTTTGAATGGCAGAAACAAAAAAACGAGGCTAAGCCTCGTTTTTATCACCTTATTAATATTGACTGTCCGTGCTTAACGGGTGCCGAATACCACAATGGTTTTACCGTGAGCTGAAATGAGGTTCTGCTCTTCCAGCATCTTCAGAATACGACCGACTGTTTCACGAGAACAACCAACGATTTGGCCGATTTCTTGACGAGTGATCTTGATTTGCATACCGTCTGGGTGAGTCATCGCGTCAGGCTGTTTCGCTAAGCTTAACAGGGTTTGTGCAATGCGGCCTGTTACGTCTAGGAAAGCGAGATCACCCACTTTTTGGCTAGTTTCCTGCAGGCGAGAGCCCATTTGGCTGGAAAGACGCATTAGGATCTCAGGGTTTACCTGAATTAATTGACGGAATTTCTTGTAAGAGATTTCAGCCACTTCACATGGAGATTTTGCGCGGATCCAAGCGGTACGAATTGGGTTTTCTGATTCATCAAACAAACCTAACTCACCCATAAAGTCTCCCTGATTTAGGTAAGACAGGATCATTTCTTTGCCTTCTTCATCCTTGATTAACACAGCAACCGAGCCTTTTACGATGTAGTAAAGGGTTTCAGCTTTTTCGCCAGCATGGATTAATGTGCTTTTAGAAGGATACTTGTGGATATGGCAGTGCGACAAAAACCATTCTAACGTCGGATCTGCTTGAGGTTTACCAAGTACCATATGTGTTCCTCTATTCTTATATTTTACCGCTTCAATCTGGTTGCACCTGCAGCAAGACATCATTAGCAGTGAGCTATTTTAGTTAACGCATGATAGCATAAAAGCCTTGTAATCATGCTGCAAGTCTTGATTGATAAAGTTATAAAATTAGCGCTGGATCAGCTTTTTACATTGATTTTGATCTAATAAGCAGTTTGAACTAGCTCAATGTTTAAGAAAAAAACCAAGCTTAATCATCCTATTGTCACAATAAGTAAATGAGAAATATATGCAAATTAAAGTGGAGTGGTCGCAGGCCTTGAAATTTGTCGGTCAATCGTCGAAAGGGCATCAAGTATTAATGGATGGCAACGGTGGTACCGAAGGGGCAAGCCCAATGGAATTGGTATTGATGGCGATTGCCGGTTGTAGCTCTGTGGATATTGTTTCTGACTTAAAGGACGCTAAGCAAAAAATCCAAGGTTGTGAGGTGGACGTGAAAGCCGAGCGAGTTGAATCTGCGCCTAAAGTCTTTAGAAAAATTGACTTGCTATACACGGTTACAGGCACAGATGTTGATGCTCGTTTAGTTGAAAAAGCCATTAATGCGTCGATGAATAAGTATTGCTCAGTCGCTAAAATGTTGGAAGCTACAGTACAGATAAATGCCTGTTTTGAAGTTAAAGCAGTCTAGTTTTCACAGAGCTTAGTCGAAGTGAAATGGGCTCATTCACCATGAGCCCAAATATTTAGGCTATTTTACCTGTGGCCATTAGCTGGCGGATCAACGGTGTGAGTAATAGTTCCATGGCAAACCCCATTTTGCCGCCCGGCACGACTATGGTATTCATACGAGACATATACGCATCATCAATCATTGAGAGCAAGTAAGGAAAGTCCATGTTCTTAATGCCGCGAAATCGGATCACCAATAAACTTTCATCCAGCGAGGGGATGTTCTTGGCGCTAAAGGGGTTAGAGGTGTCCACCAAAGGGACGCGCTGAAAGTTTATGTGCGTGCGTGAGAACTGCGGTGTAATAAAATTTATGTAGTCATCCATTGAGCGCACGATTGAGTCTGTTACGGCTTCTCTAGAATGGCCGCGTTCTGATGTATCGCGAACTAACTTCTGGATCCACTCCAAGTTCACAATCGGCACCATCCCTATCAGAAAGTCCACATGCTGAGCGACATCTGTATTACCATCGCAGACAGCGCCGTGTAAGCCTTCGTAGAATAATAGGTCAGTGTTGTCTTCGAGCTCTTGCCACGGGGTAAAGGTACCTGGCATTTGGTTGTAAGGCACGGCTTCATCAAATGTGTGTAGATAGCGACGGAATCGACCTGTGCCCGTTTCGCCGTATTCCTTCATGAAATGTTCAAGTTGTTCAAAGTCATTCGCTTGCGGACCGAAGTAACTAATATGCTTGCCTTGTTCACGCGCTTTACGGATTGCCACATCCATTTCAGGACGGGTGTAGCGGTGGAAGCTATCCCCCTCGACAAAAGCGGCCTTGATGCCAAGCTGACGAAAAATTTGGGCGAAGGCTAAGGTTGTGGTTGAAGTGCCTGCGCCTGATGAACCGGTAATGGCAATAATGGGATGCGTGGCTGACATGAGAGAACCTTATCCAATAATAAGCTAACAAATAGATAAGCAGTGTATGTAAAAAAAACGTGTCAGGAAATGGTTAAGTTAACATTGCTGAATTTTCTTCGCTAACTTGGTCTTTTGGTACGATATTGACGGATTCGTGTAATTCTGAATAAACAATGACGACGCGACCTGATTTGAGCTGTGCTTTCACTTGCAGGACTTTTTCGGTCAAACTAATATCTTGTTCGCCATATTCAGTGCCCTCTTGTAGGACAAAATGTTCAATCAGTTGTTCAAGTGTCTCGGCGCTAATATCTTGATAGGGGATAATCATAATGTGCTCTTGCTGAATTGGCTTAGCCATGTAGGAATGGTTTGTTCTAGCCAGAATGTGGGTCGCTGGATGTTACCTTGAACAAAGCCTACGTGGCCACCTTTTTCACTGATAGCCAACTCAACAAAAGCGGATACTTGGTCAGAGCGCGGGATGACTTCCGGCGTCATAAAGGGATCATCTTTGGCGTGGATAAGTAAGCATGGCGTGTTTATGCTGGTTAGCTTTTCAAATGCACTGCACTGTTGGTAATAGTCGGCGGCACTGGCAAAGCCGTGAAGCGGTGCCGTAATCATTTGATCGAAAGCGTGGAATGTTGATAGCTGCTTATAATTTGGCAGCGGAAACTCAGCTAATGCGCCAGTACTCACTTTATTGTCAACGTTCGCTTTCATGCGACTGAGTAAGTGATGTTGATAAATACGAGAAAAGCCTTGTTGCAACCTCACGGAACATAAATCTAGCCGCAGTGGCGCAGAAACTGACACGGTAGCAGCCAAGCCCGATGGTTGCGGCTCAGCCAGTAGGTTGAGTAGCATGTTACCACCGAGGGAATAGCCTATCGCCATTAAAGGATGGGCTGGATATTGTTGCTTAAGCCAGTTAATTAAAAAACGAGCGTCAGAGGTTTCGCCACTATGATAACTACGGGCGCGTAAATTTGGCCGGCCACTGCAGCCACGAAAATGCATTAGTAGGCCAATCCAACCTGCTTTCTTAATCGCACTCATCATGCCTTGGGCGTAAGGTGAGTGAATAGACCCTTCTAGACCATGAAAAATAATCACAATCGGCTTATTAAAGTCAGCCCAAGGACGCTCGGTCCAGACTAGGTCTAAAAAGTCATTATCAGGCGTGGTTAAGGTTTGGTGTTGCAGGGGCAAACGAAATTGCCGATTGAGAAACGTCGGCAATAATGTTTGTAGGTGCGCATTACCGCACCAAAATGGCGCTTTAAAGCTATTAATCACTCGATTAATCTTCTTTATACAAGCCTAGGTTTTCTTTTGCGTAGGCTTCAAATTCGGTGCAACCACCAATATGGTTTTGATCCATAAATATCTGTGGCACGGTTTCTACTGGTTTACCCACTGTTTTTTCTAAGTCCGCTTTACTGATACCTTCAGCGTGAATATCAACATAACGAAATTTAAAGTCATCGCGTGACTCAGTAAGTGTTTCAGCGATCTCTTTTGCGCGAACGCAATAAGGGCAACCAGGGCGACCAAAAATAACAGCTAACATAAAATATCCTCTCAATGTTTATCAACTTAGGTATAGCATAGAGGAAAATAGAGCGCGCTTAAATTGGTTTATTTCAGTTAGTTCAATAGGTAATAGCTATTGAACTAACTATTTCAAATGTTGTTAAACAGCACTTCTAATCTGAGGGTGATTGAAACCTCATCATGTCGTTCTATTTCCTCGTCCTTAGGCCAGTCAACCGCAGGGGTGATCTCATAAAAAAACCACTTTCGAAATATGCTTTGTCGATATCTAACGGCAAGGCGCTGGTTGGATAGGTAGTGGTAAGGTTTCGTTTTACCTTGCACACTCGCCTCATAGCTGAGCGCTTGGGTGTCTGAGATAAATTGATAAAGGGTTAAGCCCGAACCGAGCTCAGCGCCATCAAAGCTGGTTTCTACTTTGGCGAAATTAGTCCAGCGCAACAAAAAGGTGTCACTCAATTTGTGATCTAAATCGAGGTCGGTCTTACTGCCGGTATCGCTTTCTTTCTGATAAATTTTTTGCGTGATCCTACCAAAAGTATGCTCACTGAAGGGATAAGTGTAGCGATAACGCGCTTCTATGCCTGGGTGTAAGCTGACTTTAAAATTTAAACTGGAACGCTCTTTAACAAACCAGTCATAGCGTAAACCCAGTGTATTTTTTGTGTCTTCACTGCTGTTAGGAAAGAGATCTGCGACTTTATCGTCAGCATCACTTTCAAATACTAACTTCAGTCTCTTGGTGGCTTTTGGAATGTTAACGCGTGCCGACAGGCGGGTTTCATACTTAAAACCTTTGCCTTCGGTTTGTTTAAAGTCATTATACCAGCGCACCATGGTTCCGGCTCTAGAGTCTTGGGTTACACGATCATCGACAAAGAAATCATCAAACCACAACGCGGGCTCACACAAGGTTGAGTTTAGGTAATCATAAGTTTTGTCTAGCATGGTGCTTTCTTGGCTTTTATAGAGACAGGGGCTCGGCTCTTCTTGCTCCAAGTCTTCAGCCATCGTCAAGTAACTGACTGGCACTAACAGCATGATGCTGAGGATGCGGATTAAATTACGCAAAGGACTTCCTTGGTCTTATTTGTTCTTGTATCAAGTATAACACCGCCTTAAATGGGATTTCGGATATTTAATTGTGATGGCTTCAGCGACTTGGAATAGTTAATGCTTCTCAATTTTAGGATTCATAGCAAGCTGGTGATAGCTGCGGAGGGTAATATGTCTCATTTAAACCGTCAGCGCTTAAACGCACATTTCAATCTGCCGGGTTAACTCTGACTAGCATTTTATTGGATGGATGGTTTGCAGACGCAATGACCATGAGTGCGGTGTTGCTTTGGTTGTGGCTACCTGAATGGCAGACATGGTTTAAAAATCATTCTATTAAATCCAGCCATCTTAATCAGTGATTTATTAGTTGCTTTGTATCAGTGTTTGGTTACTCTAGGCGCGCTAAATTAGCCGTAGATCGTAGAAATGAGGAAGCAAATGTGAATTTATTAGGGCAACTGCTTGAAAATAATGCGCAATGGGCCGAAAAAATTAAAGCCGAAGATCCCGCTTTTTTTGAAACGTTAGCAGCGCAACAAGCGCCAGAGTATTTATGGATTGGTTGTTCTGATAGTCGTGTTCCGGCTAACCAATTACTGGGCTTGCTTCCGGGCGATATTTTTGTGCATCGCAACATTGCTAACTTAGTGGTACATACCGATTTAAACTGTATGTCGGTGATCCAATATGCAGTCGACATTCTTAAAGTAAAACACATTATCGTAACGGGTCATTATGGCTGTGGCGGCATTAAAACGGCACTGGAGAATACTTCTCACGGCCTGATTGATTATTGGCTGCGTAACATTAAAGATACTTATCAAAAACACCGACGCAAATTTAACTCACAGATGACACAAGAGCAGCGAGTTGATTTTTTGTGTGAATTGAATGTGATAGAGCAAGTGGAAAACATCTGTCACACCAGCATCGTGCAGGAGGCTTGGCAAAGAGAGCAAGAGCTAACCGTACATGGCTGGGTTTATTCAATTAAGGATGGCCTACTGAGAGATTTGGAAGTAGCAGTATCGAGCCAAAAACAACTAGAAAAAATCTATCGCATTGGGGAAGTTTAGCTTCCTCTTTTTTTACTTCTTTTAAATCGCTCGCTTTATTTGCTCGTTTTAACGCTATCGACTAGAACTAATAGCGACTAGGCGTGGTTAAGAGTGACCCGTTTGGTCAAATAGTGCCTTAGCAACGTACTGACTAGATTGAATGAGCACAGCCTAAGTTTATTTGATCTTAGTCCGTATCGCTCATATATAAACTGCTAATATAGTTAAATATTTGGTCTTAAAGCTAGGGGCTGTTGGCCTCTCGAAAAATATAACCTCGAAACATAAACAGACCCTAGGGCAATGTGAAGGAATATAAAATGAAAAAATTATTAATCGGGCTTTCTTTATTGGCCTGTGTACCAACGTTAGCGACGGCGGGAGATGCTGAAGCTGGTAAAGCTAAAACTGCTACTTGTGTTGCTTGCCACGGCGCAGAGGGCATTGCAGCGGTACCTGTGTATCCAAATTTGGCAGGCCAAAATGAGGCTTATCTGGTGTCTGCCCTTAAAGCTTATAAATCTAAAGAGCGAAATGGTGGCATGGCTGCTGTGATGCAAGCTAATGCTGCTGCGTTGTCTGATGAAGATATTGCCGACTTAGCGGCATACTACTCCTCTTTAAAATAACTGGGTATGAAACAGTAAACTTCCTTTACTGTTTATCTTTGTGTTAACGGGCTATGATGACTTAATTGCTTAAGTCCATAGCCTTTTTTATGCCGTCATCAATTCAAACAAAGTTCTTACTGCAGCTAGTGTTAACCTTAACCTTGTTTGCTGCTAACTCCATTTTTTGTCGTTTTGCCCTTGCCAGTGGCGATCTTGCAGCCGCGGAGTTTACTGTATTACGCCTTGTTTTTGGCGCGTTCACGTTGTGGGGGATAAGTTTTTTCCTTGCTTCATCATCACTTTCAAAGGAGCAAGTAGTAGGTAGCTGGGGTGGAGCGGTGGCATTATTACTTTATGCGGCTGGTTTTTCGTTTGCTTATATTCAGCTTGATGCTGGTGTGGGGGCTCTGATTTTATTTGCCCTGGTGCAGCTAACTTTATTTGTCATCAATTTTCGCCAAGGGCATATTGCCAATAGTTTCGAGCTTGCTGGAATGTTATTAGCTATGGTGGGGCTCGCTTATTTGTTACTGCCCAGTTCTTCTGCGCCAAGCTTATTTGCTGCATTACTGATGGCCTTAGCGGGTGTTGCTTGGGGCGTTTATACTTGGCTAGGTAAGGGCGCGAGACAACCGGTACTGATGACAAGGCAAAATTTTAGTCGGGCAGCATTACTTAGCTTAGCCCTGTTACCTTGGTTTAATTGGAGCAATGGCTTATCCGTTAACGGCATCATATTGGCTTGTTTATCTGGCGGGCTAGCTTCTGGTTTAGGCTACACCTTATGGTACTTGTTGTTACCGAGTATTTCTGCGACCCAAGCTGGCCTGTATCAACTCAGTGTGCCGATTATTACCGCAGTGCTTGGCGTCGTGTTACTGGGTGAATCATGGACATTATCGCTAACTATCTCAAGCTTGCTAGTGATTGGTGGTATTGCGATTGCGATGTTAAAGCGTGACACTTAGGTGGTGGCCATTTCATCGTTTTTCATAATTTAAGCTAAACTCAAAGTAGTACTATAAATGAGGAGGCAAGATGATGGATTTAAGTCGATTTCATATGATGGATAGTCACATTCTGCTCAGTATCGTGAACGAGCAGTTGCGCATTGAATGTGAAAATTTGGAAGATTTAGTCGGGTTGTTTGATATTCCTCGCGATGGTCTTGAGCAAAAGCTTTCATCCATTGGCTATCAGTATGATTTTTTGAGTAATCAGTTTAAGGCTAAATAAACCTAATAAAATCGCTGTTGTTCACGTCAAAGGGGCAGTTAGCCCCTTTATTGTTACGCAGTGATTATTCCGCTTCGCTGTCCGTTTTTTCGTCCGCTAAACCTTGCTCTATATTTTCTATTCCTTCACGAATGGCATCTGCTGTGGCATAACCTTGCGCCAGTAAAATCATTCTATCTTCTGTTGAATAGACTAAGGTAGGGTAGCTAAACACTTGCCACTGTCGTGACAATTCAAAATCCTGTTGTGTCGCTTCAATCATGGCGGGGCTATTAAATAATTCTAAAAAGAAATCTTGCTCTAACCAAGGGCTCGCTAGCTCAGCCAGCACTTTAGCTTGGGTAATGTCCTTATTATCTTGATAGAAAGCTGTTTGCACCGCAAGTAGATAGTCAAATTGATGAGCTGGACTGGCCTCACCTAATAAAGTGACCGCGCGACAAGCAGGCTCGGTATCATAAATAAATTGATCAACCCGATTAAGTATTTCAGGGTTAATTTTTTGCCCTGTTAACTGCTCTACTTTTTGCCAGTGATGCGAAAGCATATCAGCGAGGGAGGCGTCTAGCGGTTGCGCATCTTCACCTGTGCGCAAACCACCCATGACAAGTTCAAACGGATATTGAGGTAACTGTTGTTTTAGTTGCTGCAGCTGAGCGCTAAAACCAAAGCACCAGCTGCACATTGGATCGGCAATATAAATAATTTTGTTCATGGTTTGTCAGTATTGATGGACACAGATAGTGCAGCATAACATTGCCAGCATTGAGTCTCCACCGCCAGTTCAGCTTGCTATCGGTGACTCTATTTCTGGCTCTTCAGGTTGAATGAGTTTGATTTGAAAACCCCATCCATTCCAGATGTTGCCATCAAAGTCTCGGATCGTCACTTCATCGGTTTTCTGATTGAAAAACGTAATAATTCCAGCGTGTTGTATCGATTGACCCACGAGTGAATAAGCTGCTATTTTACCTATCATAATAACCTCCAGTGTGGCGAACTAAGATTAGTATAGGCGAGAAAGAAAAATTTATAAGATAACAAATTGACCAAAAATGCCAAACTGACGCTAAGTGTTTTTGGCCCTCACGTGACAAGCTTATTGGCTCTGGTCTGAGAGAGATTCAAGCAAAAAAAATTATTTTTAAAAATTTTTTTTCGACCGATTTGAAGTGGTATTTTTGTTTAATTGCATCCCTTGCCATGGTCTAATGCGCCTTTAATTAAGGGGAATAACATGACAGAAAAAAATCAACTATCGCCAGATGAGCTTATCGATGCCGCCTACGAAATTTTCTTAGATTTGGCCTGTGATAATTTAGACCCCGCGGACATGATTTTACTGGCGGCGCAATTTGAAGAGCAAGGTGCAGCGGATTTAGTGGCCGTTGGCTTTGATTGGGATGAGCATGTTGGTTTTGAAGTAGATGAAGACAGCTATGCCGAAGTGGTCGTTGGTTTGGTTGACGAAGAAGATGCGCTAACAGATATTTATGCGCGTTTGTTAATCAGCAAAGACCAAGATGAAAAGTTTTGCCATATTTTATGGAAACAAAGCGACCAAGAGTAGTACGAATAATAGCGTAAAAATAATACGTTAAATCAGCACGATTTTGCTTGATCTTTAGGGAAGCCAAGAGCGAAAAGCCTTGGCGTTAATGCAAGGGTAAAAGCAAAAATAATTGTCAATTTTGACGCTAATCTCAAATAGTAAAAAGCCAGGAACATCCTCTTTTACAGTTGATCTAGATCAACACGCTAAACAGTAAATTTCCGCCTAATACACAACATATAGTGTTCTTTAAATACATCTAAGCCCACATTTAGTGTGAGGTCTTCTCTTGTTAGGAGTTTCCACCTTGAAACCTGTCGTCATAAAGCGCGATGGCGCGCGCGTGCCTTTTGATCTTAATCGTATTAAAGCTGCGGTGCTGTGTGCCATGGAAAACGTGTTAGAGCCCGATGAACGTTATGCTCAAACCATCGCAGAAAATGTCGAGCAAGAATTGGCGCAGCGTTATGAAGTGGATATTCATGAGCTGCAAGACACGGTTGAAAACCAACTGATGGCCAGTGATTACAAAGAAGTGGCGCGCCATTACATTGAGTATCGTCACGATCGTGACTCAGTTCGTGAAAAGAAGGGCCGCCTTGCGACAGAAATTCGTGGTTTGATTGAGCAAAGTGATGCATCGATCCTCAATGAAAATGCCAATAAAGACAGCAAGGTTATTCCAACTCAACGCGATTTACTGGCTGGTATTGTGGCAAAGCACTACGCCACGCAGCATATGTTGCCCAAAGAAATCGTCAAAGCGCATCAAAGTGGTGAAATTCATTATCACGATTTAGACTATGCGCCATTTTTCCCGATGTTTAACTGCATGTTAATCGACTTAAAAGGCATGCTTACTCACGGCTTTAAAATGGGCAATGCGGAAATTGAAACGCCAAAGTCCATTGCGACAGCCACCGCTGTTACCGCGCAAATTATCGCTCAAGTGGCTAGCCACATTTACGGCGGCACTACCATCAACCGTATTGATGAGGTATTAGCGCCTTATGTTGAAGCCAGCTATGAAAAAAATGTCGCGTTAGCACAAGAGTGGCAAATCCCCGACGCTGAAGGTTTTGCCCTAAGTCGCACCGAAAAAGAGTGTTATGACGCGTTTCAGTCATTGGAATATGAAGTGAACACCTTGCATACCGCTAATGGTCAAACCCCGTTTGTCACCTTTGGTTTTGGCTTGGGGACTAGTTGGGCGGCGCGTTTAATTCAAATATCTATCTTAAAAAATCGCATTGCTGGCTTAGGTAAAAACAAGAAGACGGCTATTTTTCCTAAGCTGGTGTTCGCCATTAAGGGCGGTTTGAACCATCAAATGGGCGATCCTAACTACGACATTAAGCAACTAGCATTAGAGTCTGCCTCAAAACGCATGTATCCCGACATCCTAAACTACGAGCAAATTGTGCGCGTAACCGGCTCGTTCAAAACCCCAATGGGTTGTCGCAGCTTCTTAGGCGTGTATGAAGAAGAAGGTGAAATGATCCATGAGGGGCGTAATAATTTAGGTGTGGTCAGCTTAAACCTGCCACGCATTGCGATTGAAGCTAAAGGTAGCGAGCGCCGTTTTTACAAAATTCTAGATCAGCGCCTAGCCATTGCCAAAGCGGCATTAGACTCGCGCATTAGCCGCTTAGAAGGGGTAAAAGCCCGCGTGGCGCCGATCCTTTATATGGAGGGAGCTTGTGGTGTGAGGTTAAAGCCTGATGATGATATTAGTGAGATTTTTAAACATGGCCGCGCTTCTATTTCATTAGGCTACATTGGCTTACATGAAACCGTGCAAGCGTTATACGGCACTGATACCCATGTTTACGACAGTGACGTGTTGCGTGAAAAAGCTCTGAATATAGTGAGAACCCTACGCGCGGCGACCGAGCAGTGGAAAAATGAATCAGGCTATGGTTTTAGCTTATACAGCACGCCTAGTGAAAATTTATGTAGTCGCTTTTGTAAGTTAGACACCAAAACCTTTGGTGTGATTGAAGGCGTGACCGACAAAGGGTATTACACCAACAGTTTCCACTTAGACGTGGAAAAAAAGGTTAACCCATTTGATAAGCTCGATTTTGAGTTGGCTTACCCCGATATCGCCAATGGTGGTTTTATTTGCTACGGCGAATACCCCAACATGCAACACAACTTAGAAGCACTAGAAGATGTTTGGGATTACGCTTTCGAACGCGTACCTTATTACGGTACTAATACTCCGATAGATGAATGCTACGAGTGTGGCTTCACTGGCGAATTTGACTGTACTAGCAAAGGCTTTACCTGTCCGTCTTGTGGTAATCATAACCCCGCAACCGTGTCGGTAATTCGCCGTGTGTGTGGTTATTTAGGTAGCCCAGACGCAAGGCCATTTAACGACGGCAAGCAAGAAGAAGTTCAGCGCCGCGTTAAGCACCTTTAACTCAATGAACTATCAGAAATATTATCCAGTCGATGTGGTTAATGGCCCGGGCACGAGGTGTACCTTGTTTGTTTCGGGCTGTGAGCATGCTTGCAAGGGTTGCTACAACCAAAAGACCTGGCGCTGTGATGCTGGGCACCCATTCGATCAAGCCATGGTGGAAACGATCATTAATGATCTTAACGATCCTAGGATCAAACGCCGTGGCCTGTCTCTTTCCGGTGGCGACCCGCTGCACCCGAATAACCTTGATGCGATTTTAGATCTGGTGCAGCAAGTGAAAGCGCGTACCCAAGGCAAAGACATTTGGTGTTGGACGGGTTATACCTTGGCTGAACTGAATGAAAAACAAAAAGCTCTGTTGCCTTTTTTTACGGTGTTAGTGGATGGTAAGTTTGAACAAGACTTGGCAAACCCTAGCTTGCCGTGGCGTGGCAGCAGTAATCAGCAAGTGATTCACGATCCTTATCAGGTTTTACTTAGTAACGAGATGTCTGGCTGATACGGTTAACACCTTGTTTTGTATCGCACAATATCATGTGACCTTTGCATTGCCATCTCTTGTTTTCAGTGCGATTATTATAATTCATCAACCCTTTAGGGTTTAAGGTTGTTATTTTTCAGGGATTTAATATATATGCTAGAACTGAAGCTAGAGCAAAAAAGCTTTCCTTTTAAAACAACTGTTTTAGAAGTTTTTAGTGATCGCGATATGACAGTGACAACGAAATCTTTGTTCAATACCAGTTCATTTACAATGCCTATCGACCAATTATCAGCGAGGCCAACGCGGCATCGAAAAATTAAGATAGTTGGCATCCTCACTTTTGTTGTTTCGTTCATCGTCTCAATCGTTGCTACGTATTATCTATCTATGGGTGATATCTCGCAGGGCTCAGGGGAAAGAGCATTATTCGCATTGATTATTTTTGGTACTATTTCGTTGTTTTCTTTTAGCAGTGTCATGTCTTCATATACGAATCTGTTGATTTTTACAGATGGAAGAACACGAGAGGGGATTTTTGCTATCAAGCCTTCCACTCCATCTGAAACAGAAGTGACGGGCTTTGTTAATGCATTGGAAGCTAGATTGAAATCGATTTCTTATGGCACAGGTTATTCAAGAAGTGAGATGCAGGTCATTTATTCAAAGCACCTTGAGTTTTTATTAAACGAGCAAGTCATCACACAAGACGAGTACCAAGGTATCTTCTCCAGAATGCAGAAAACTGAGCAAAATATTGTTTCGTTAGTGCGCTAATTGAACGCTTCATTTATAGTGCAAACGCAGGTGCAGTATGGTGCAACAGGTTACACTAGTGAGCTAATTTATCCCCATGAATAATGAGAATCTCCCCATGTTTGAGCAAGTCATATCGTTAATTGATGAAGCGAATAGCCAAGATCCCAATCAAGAAGAATTTGACGGTAAATGCTGGCCGAAAGAATTGTTATATTCACAGCGCATGACCGACATGCTTAATCGCTTCGATCCTGAGGCTGACGAATTAATGCAAATTGCGGTACGGGCGCAGCACATTAAACGCTGGTGTTCACCGCGTAGTGATTTTCCGATGAATAAGCAAGGGTATCATCAATGGCGCAGTGCCTTGTATCTGTTTCACGCCGACTCGGTGATGCAGCTGATGCAGCAAGTGGGCTATGATGACGCGGCACGTGAGCGCGTTTATGCTGCCGTGGCGAAGAAACAAATCAAGAAAAATCCCGATAGCCAGCTGGTGGAAGATGTTGCTAGCTTGGTATTTATTGAGCATTACATGCTCGCGTTTGCTGCGACTAAGCCAGATTATGATGAGCAAAAATGGATTGGTATTTTGCAACGCACGTGGAAAAAAATGTCGACTGAGGCCCATGCCTTTGTGTTGGCGGGTAAGATCACTTTGCCTACGCCGTTAGTGCCTTTGATTGAGAAGGCGTTAGCGGGGGAGTAGCTTTACAATAGTTCGAATTCGATATGGGTGCTAAATGAATAATCCACCTGTTTCGCAGTAAAACATCTTTTTCAGGGATGAAAAAATTGAGCTTACAGGGAGGTACTTGCAGCGATTTTACAGAGAAATAGGTGGATTGTGAAAGTGAAGAGTTTGACTCCGAGCCCTCTTTTTCGCGGTATAAATACCGCTCCTTGTATGTTGAGCTAGTTGATTGGTGTTTTTGTAGGACATGAGCTTGCTCAGGGAATTTGTGATATTCGCAGAGCAAGCTCTGCTCCTACTTGGCTTGTTATTGAATTGTCATAAAACTGTCTTATTATGCGGCTGTTAACTTTAATAGGCAGCCGTTATCATGAAATCCATATTTGAAATTTTTTCCTCTTTCTTCCTGCTCGGTCTTCACTCGTTTGGTGGCCCCGCTGCGCATATTGGCTATTTTAAAAAAGCTTTTGTCGATGAAAAGAAATGGCTCAGCGAGCAAGATTATCAAGGCCTAGTGGCGTTAAGTCAGGTATTGCCGGGACCGGGTTCTAGCCAAGTGGGCTTTGCTCTTGGTTTAAAGCGGGCTGGCTTAGCCGGCGGCATCGCTGCATTTGTTGGTTTTACCTTACCGTCATTCTGCTTGTTATTTGGTTTGGCGCTGTTTAGCCAAGGTCAGCAACCTGATTGGCTTAATGCTTTGATCCACGCATTAAAGCTGTTAGCTGTAGTGGTGGTCGTTGATGCGGTGCTGAATATGTATCGTAGCTTTTGTGTTACGCGTTTATTAACCGCGATGGCGGTGCTGAGCGCGGCGGCGTTGTTACTTTTCCCCAGTGTGGTGACACAATTTGTGGTGTTTATTGCCGCAGCGTTAATTTGTTTTAAATGGCACAAGGTGGAAAGAGCCGCAGACGACGAAGCGTCGAGCCAGCAGGTGGTGGTGAAGTGGCTGCCATTAGGATTATTCGCTGTACTATTTTTAGCGCTGCCATGGCTCAGTGGCTATGGCTCGGTGTTGCCGCTATTGAATGACTTTTACCAAGCCGGCAGTTTAGTATTTGGCGGTGGTCATGTGGTGTTACCACTGCTAGAGCAAGGCTTGCAAGGCCAAATCAGCCAAGACACCTTTCTATTTGGCTATGCCGCGGCGCAAGCGGTGCCGGGACCTATGTTTAGCTTGGCGGCTTTTCTTGGTGCGTATCTAAATGCCTCGCCTTTGCTGGGCGCGATGCTTGCGACCTTAGCGATCTTTTTACCCGGGTTTTTACTGGTGTTGGCTTTATTGCAAAGCTGGCAGCAATTATCGCAACAAGCTTGGTTCGCCACTGCTAGTGCGGGGATCAATGCTTCCGTTGTGGGCTTGTTGTTGGCAGCCTTGTATCAGCCGGTATTTACCAGTGCGGTGGTCTCGTCACTTGATATGGTGGCGGTAGTCATCGGCTTGTTTGCGCTGCGGGTGCTAAAGTTAAAAGTGATGTGGCTGGTGTTAGGCGCGTTGGTTTGGGGCTTGGGCTTGCATCTTTTGGCATGAGCAAAAATGCAAACAAGCACAGCACGGATGCTCCGTACTGTGCTTGAGCTGAAATGGGTTATTCGACAA
This sequence comes from Motilimonas cestriensis, assembly GCF_021295315.1. GTDB lineage: Bacteria > Pseudomonadota > Gammaproteobacteria > Enterobacterales > CBDFNC01 > Motilimonas > Motilimonas cestriensis. The sequence goes on from NZ_JAIMJA010000008.1 coordinate 115,703, forward strand.
ATTCCATCATTTGCGCAAACACCGGATGGCTTGCTGAGTGTTGACTAATTTCTAGCACGTCTTCAAGCTTTAGGGTTTGCTGGGTGATTTGATCAAGGCGCTGATCTTCACCCACTAATAACCAAATTTTACTGTGCTTTTTATCCTGCATCGGCATACATAAAATGCCTTCTACGTTAAATGCGCGGCGGGCGAATAAGCCGCAGACATGAGACATCACACCGGGGTGGTTGTTTACTTTAAGCTCTAAGATTGCACACTGGCTAAAATCACTCATGCTTTACGCTCCTCAATTAAATCTTTGTTAGCTGCGCCCGGTGGTACCATGGGGAATACCATTTCATCTTCTGAGATTGGCACGTTAATCAGTACGGGCCCAGGGGTGTTTAATGCTTCGGTTAACATGGCTAACGGATCGGTCGCTTTGCCTAAATCAAAACCATTTGCGCCCATGGCTTGCGCCATTAAGGCAAAATCAGCGGTACGTTTGTTATTCACTGCGGCAAAATTCTCTTGGTAGAACAAAGCTTGTTGCTGGCGAACTAGGCCAAGGCGTGAGTTGTTAATTACCACTACCTTTACGTTTAAGTTGTGCTCTACTGCCGTGTCAATTTCTTGAATGTTCATCATGATGCTGCCATCGCCACTGATACATAGTGCCATGCGTTCAGGATCCGCTAGGGCAGCGCCAATCGCGGCTGGTAGGCCATATCCCATCGTGCCTAGGCCACCAGAGCTGCTCCACTGGCGATCGCGTACAAACGGATACACTTGTGCGGTCCACATTTGATGTTGGCCCACATCCGTATGGACGTTGGTGTTGTCACCGACAATTTCTGCCACTGTTTTGATCAGGCTGTAAGGGTTAGATAAGTCTTGTTTAGTTGGCAGTGGAATACCATGGTTTTCATTTAACCACTTGATCCGGCTAACCCATTCTATACGCTGTTGTGGCTCGCAGTTAGTAAGCAGTGCTTTAATGCAAGCGCCAACGTCAGCATGAACGGCAAGAGTGGGAGTTTTTAGTTTACCGATTTCACTGCGGTCAATTTCAATGTGTAACACGGCGGCTTGTGGACAGAACTCACTGATTTTTCCGGTGGCGCGATCGTCAAAACGCACGCCGGCACCAATTAGTAAATCACATTCTTCAAGGGCGATGTTGTTGCCTTTTGAACCGTGCATACCCAGCATGCCAAGGTGTAATTCATGACCGTGGGGGAATACACTTAAACCTAAGAATGTGGATACGGCAGGGATGTTGAGTTTTTCAGCTAGCGCTACTAAGGCTTCGCTGCTGTTTGATTGGATCACGCCGGCACCTACCATCAGCATTGGACGTTCTGCTTTAGCGATCATGGCTTCCATTTCTTTTAGCTGGGCTAAAGTGGGCTGTGGTAAAGGCATGGCTTCGCCTGGAGCTGGAAATTCATCAATTTCGATGATTTGGTTTTGCACGTCTTTTGGAATGTCGATCGCAACCGGTCCCGGGCGGCCTGAAGTAGCAATGCGAAAGGCTGCTGGGATCACTTCTAACAATTCTTCAGCAGAGCGCACTAGCCAGTTATGTTTGGTAATAGGCGCCATTAAGCCAAAGGTGTCAATCTCTTGAAAGGCATCGGTGCCTAACATGCTACTTGGCACTTGACCGGTAATTGCAATAACCGGAATAGAATCTAAGTGAGCATCAGCGATGGCGGTGACTAAGTTAGTGGCACCAGGACCTGAGCTAGCAAAACAAACAGCCGCTTTGCCTGATACGCGTGCCATGCCTTCGGCAATAAAGCCTGCACCTTGTTCATGGCGGGTTAACACGTGCTTAATGTTACTCCCGGGTAGTGCATCATAGAGTGGCAGAGCTGCACCGCCGGGAAGTCCGGCAATTTGCGTAATGCCTTGACGTTCTAATAGTTTTATTACGAGCTGTGCGCCGCTGATCTTCATCTGTTGCCTCTCTTGCTATCAATTCTTTATGGCATAAAAAAACCCCCTTGGGCCTGCGCCGAAGGGGGTTTAAATTGTTAAAACCCGCTACGGCAAAATGCTAACCACGACGACAACCACGACGCTAACGACGTGTTGTAGAGTGTTGATTAGGTTTGCTGTGATAGCCAGTTTCATTGTTTTTTTCCTTACGAATATGCCAATAAAGTTAACAAAGGAATAACGTTGGCGCAAACGTCCTGCGAGAAGATTTAAGTGAAAACAGTTTTTTGCTTAGTTTTTCTTGCTGTTAAAGATAAGTTAGCAGAGTATTAAACTGCTATTTTCTTTTCAGGTAGTGTCTTACTTGACTCATTTAAACAAAAGCAGCGGATCTGTTCTTTTTTTCTCTTGCCTTAAAATTGTGAGCAAAACGAATTATTCAGGCTTGATCTTAGCGACAGTTTCCAACGCGCTATTAAGCTGAAACAGCCATAGTTTTTGCTCAATGGCATCAAGGGTATCCAGTGTTAGCTCAGTTTGATTCAGGATCAATTGGTTGGGTTTGATTTCAACAATCTGTTGGCTGGCTAGCATTTCACGAGTTTGTAAGTAGTCGGCTTTTACTTGGGTTGGTAAGTTGAGTTGTTTTATGCGCCAGCGCCCTGATTCTCTTACTAATTGAACCAGCCCGGAGAGATAGTGGGAGTTTGTTTCGCCATCATCTTGGCTGATCGAAGAAAGTTTAACACCCACGGTAACCTCGTTTGCTGCGAAATAGGGAAACCAATATGATTCTTGTTTTGCTTCAATTAGATACGCTTGGTTCATCGCTAGATTAAAGTGCTTCTGTAGCGCGGTTTCTAAGGCAAAAAAGTGTTCGAAACCTTGGTCCATATCCATGTTGTTTTGGCTTAGGTAATGCTCAACTTGGTTGTATTTCATGCTGGCAATTGCATTAAAATAATCTTTGGTTACCTGCTCTGAACGGGCGTTTTCGCCTAATATACTGGCGCTGAGTAGCAAGCTTAAAATGACCAAAGCGATGACAATCAATGGTGATGGTAGTTTTTTATTTTTAGTCATGAATCGTAATTCTCGCGGTCAATTTTTACGGCAAATTAGCACTTCTGTGCCATAGGTACAATATAGGAGAGTTAAGGTGGACTTCACTTAGTTGTGTTGGTGGTTGATTAAGGCGTATAGCTTATGATCTTGCCATTGCCCTGCAATTTTTAAGTATTTTTTTGCTAACCCTTCATATTCAAAGCCAAGTTTTAATAGTAAACGTTCACTTCGGCTGTTGTCTAGTTTATGCGCGGCCATGATTCGGTGCAGGTTTTGCTGTTCAAACATGTAATTAATGCAAGTCTGGCAGATAGCTTGCATTTTTCCTTGCCCTTGATGGGCTTGGTCGATGGAGTAACCTAAGTAGCAAGCTTGAAATACGCCCCGCATAACGGCAGAAAAGTTAATGCTTGCTATCATGTCGCCACTTTTTTCATCGATAGCGGCGAAATGAAAGGCATTTCCTTGTCGCCAATTTTCTTGGTTAACTTGGAGCACTTTTTGCCATGTTCCTAGTTCAAAGAAGTTTTCGCTGCGGCTTGGATCCCAAGGGGCAAGATGGCGCCTATTTCTCACCTGATAGGCGTGAATTAAGTGAGCGTCTTCAATAGCTAAAGGGGTGATTAAGCAATTTGCCGCGCTTAAGATTACTCGGTTGTTCTGCATGAAAATTGACTTTAATAACGAAAACCATGGCTATATTACCAGTTTATTTCAAGCAGCGCAGTTCACTTACACTATGCGGAGACGGCGCTGAGCTTATTGGGTTGCGAGCAACTTAGCAGCACTTCTCTTAGCCATTGGTGGCTGTTATCGTGTTTACGCAGGGCTAACCAAGTGAGGTAAACATCAAGATGCTTTTTGCTAAAGGGGGTATATTGCCAGTTAATCAAGCGCTTGGCTTCGCTGTTATCGAGACAGGATTTAGGGATGATGGTGAGTACATTCGTTTGCGCAACCAGAGATAACGCTGCTTGGTACGAGTTGACTTGGTATTTTACTTTCATTTTTTCATCGTTATTAAGCCCTATCTCTGGGTCAACGATAGCAAAGTCTTCTGCTAATATCGCCGCCAAGCTCATCCCTTGTTGCATTCTCGGATGAGCGCAATTGTAAGCTAAGATAAAAGGTTCGGCTGTTAACTGCTCACTGTATAATTCATCGCCTTGATATTGCTGGGTACCAATAAGGAAGTCTAAGCGATTATATTTAAGCGCATCTAAGTCCATTTGGTATTGATTTTTTAGTCGAATATTAGGCGAGACTTGATGGAGGTGAGCTAATACCTTGGTCAGTAATAATGACTCTAAAGCGGGTTGCATTGCTAAGTTGAAATCCAGGGCGACCTGATTTTCGCTGTTATCATCTTGTGGTAGGGCGTGACCAATTGTTTTTAGCGCGTCATTAATCGGCTGATACAAGCTTTTTGCTAATGTTGTTGGCTGCATCAGGCCACCACTGCGATAGAATAAATCATCGTTAAACTTTTTGCGCAGGCGGTTTAACCCCAAGCTCATGGCTGGCTGTGACATATTCAATTTTTTGGCTGCTTTTGAAACGTTTTGCTGCTCCATTACCGTGACAAATAATGTCAGTAAGTTCAGATCCAAATTACGAAGTTGTAGCTGCATAGTTAAGCCTTATCACAATAGGTAAGAGTTTGAATATTCCTTTACGCGAAAAATAGTGGCCATTCCTTGTCGGTATGGTGTTAGCGTATCCTTGTGCAGCTGAACCTAAGCTGAATAGCTATACGACAAATAAATTAATAACGGCGAGATAATTAACCCTAGTTACTTTGCTTACCAGCAGTGAATAAATACACAGAAGATGACTAGCATGCTTTCATCCTTAGCGCTTTTTTTAGATAATGCAGTTCCTCAATAATGGCCTTGATCGAATTATGACAAAATCACGCACCCCTTTTGAAAAAAACAAATTTGATAGAAAATCCAGCGGCCAAGCTCAGGTTGACTCTCTTAAAGTCCCGCCTCACTCATTTGAAGCCGAGCAATCAGTGCTTGGTGGCGTTATGCTAGATAACCAAGCTTGGGATCGTGTGGCCGAGGCGGTGGTGGACAAAGACTTTTATTCGAGGCCCCACCGGCTTATTTTTCAAGCCATGGAAAAATTAACCAATGCCAGTATGCCAATTGACTTGATCACGGTGTCAGAGCTGCTGGAGCGTGATCAGCAGCTAGATAACGTGGGTGGGTTCGCATATCTAGCCGAGATAGCTAAGAACACGCCCAGTGCGGCCAATATCTCAGCGTATGCCCATATTGTGCGTGAGCGCGCGGTGGTTCGTGAGCTGATTGGTGTAGCCAATGAAATTGCAGAAGCGGGTTATGACCCAGAAGGGCGGGGCAGTGATGAGCTGCTCGATTTTGCGGAAAGTAAGGTATTTAAAATTGCCGAATCAAGGGCCAATGAAAGTGAAGGCCCGCAAGGCATCAACAGTATCCTAGAAAAAACCGTCGATAAAATAGAAGAGCTGTTCAAAAACCCACAAGACGGGGTAACAGGTGTTTCAAGTGGCTATGCGGATTTAGACAAAATGACCGCTGGCTTTCAATCTTCTGATTTGATTATTGTCGCGGCCCGTCCGTCGATGGGTAAAACTACTTTTGCCATGAACTTGGCAGAGCATGCGGCAATGACCCAAGATAAACCTGCTATTATTTTCTCGTTAGAGATGCCCTCTGAACAAATTATGATGCGTATGTTGGCATCACTGGGTCGTATTAACCAAGGTAGCATTCGTACTGGTCAGCTCAATGATGATGACTGGGCGCGTTTATCGGGCACCATGGGCTTGTTACTTGAAAAGTGTAATATGTTCGTTGATGACAGCTCAGGCTTAACCCCTACCGAATTACGTTCACGGGCGCGGCGTATTGCAAAAGATCATGGAGGTGTCTCGATGATCATGGTGGATTACCTGCAATTAATGCGAGTTCCCTCATTAAGCGATAACCGTACTTTGGAAATTGCTGAAATATCGAAATCATTAAAAGCATTAGCGAAAGAGTTAAAGTGTCCCGTTATAGCCCTTTCTCAGCTCAACCGTAGTTTGGAGCAACGTGCTGATAAGCGACCGATTAACTCGGATCTCCGTGAATCAGGCTCGATTGAGCAGGATGCCGACTTAATTATGTTTATTTATCGTGATGAAGTTTATAACGAAGACAGCGCCGAAAAAGGCGTGGCGGAAATCATTATTGGTAAACAACGTAATGGTCCGATTGGTAAGGTACGATTAACTTTCCAAGGGCAATTTTCTCGTTTTGATAATTATGCTGGTCCCGCCTTTGATGATGACTATTAAGCTAAATAGGCTACCCCTCTCTTTAAAATGGCTGGTTAATAGCAACAGGATAAAAAAATGAAAGCGGCGACTGCAGTAATTGACCTTTGTGCTTTACGTGACAATTTGGCGCAGCTGAAAAAAATGGCTCCCCATGCCAAGGTGTTGGCCGTGGTAAAGGCGAATGCCTATGGCCATGGTTTAGTACAAATTGCCCATGCCGTTGCTAATGCAGATGCTTTTGGTGTGGCGCGTATTGAAGAAGCGTTAGCGCTGCGCTCGGGCGGAATCGTTAAGCCTATCGTTTTATTAGAAGGCTTTTTCAATGCCAGTGATTTACCTGTGCTGGTGGCGAATAATATTCAAACCGCGGTACATAATGACGAGCAGTTAACGGCTTTAGAGCAAGCTGAATTGGAATCACCGGTCAAGGTTTGGTTGAAAATTGATACTGGGATGCACCGATTAGGTGTGCATCCGGAAGAGTTTGAGGCCAGCTTATCGCGTTTAAGTCACTGCGCTCAAGTATCACAACCGGTTAATGTGATGACGCATTTTAGCTGTGCCGATGAACTTGAAAGACCAGAAACCAATAAGCAAATCGCTTTATTTAATAAGTTAACTCAAGAAATTGTGGGTTATAAGTCGATGGCAAATTCGGCTGGCGTGATGGCTTGGCCAAAAGCCCATAGCGATTTGATCCGCCCCGGTATCGCCTTATATGGCGTATCGCCCTTTGATCAAGGCGATGCTAGCGCTTATGGCTTGCGCCCAGTGATGACATTAACATCAAGCCTTATTGCGGTGCGCCATCATCAAGCTGGCGAACCCGTTGGCTATGGTGGCATCTGGCGCGCAGAGCAAGACACTAAACTTGGCGTGGTAGCAATTGGTTATGGTGACGGTTACCCAAGAAATGCCCCTGCGGGCACGCCTGTTTGGGTTAATGGTCGAATTGTTCCTGTGGTAGGGCGTGTTTCCATGGATATGCTTACTGTGGATTTAGGGCCGAATGCGCAAGACAAAATGGGTGATGAAGTTATTTTATGGGGCGATGTATTACCTGTAGAAAGAGTCGCTCGTGCCATTGGCACTATCGCTTATGAACTTGTTACTAAGCTTACCCCGCGGGTATCGCTCAGTTTTAAAGGATAATTTCAGCGCAATCGGCAAAGGTGAGCTAAATTTGATATGGCTATTGACAGCTAGGTCAAATTTATCGATTATCAATAGTATTAATGACAGTTTAAAGTGATTTTGATAGTTTTTACCTATTGATTTAATTGCTTTAAACGATTCGCAAAAAGCCCCTGTGTGAGCCATTATTTGCGATGTATTTCATTGATAATCCAAACTTTTCAAAGAGGAAATAAAAATGGTATTAGTAGGAAGAGAAGCACCTGATTTTACAGCTGCAGCAGTACTAGGTAATGGCGAGATCGTAGATAGCTTTAACCTAAAAGAATTCACTAAAGGTAAAGCTGCCGTTATCTTCTTTTACCCATTGGATTTCACGTTTGTTTGTCCTTCTGAGCTAATCGCTTTCGACAAACGTTTCCAAGATTTCCAAGACAAAGGTGTTGAAGTAATTGGTGTTTCAATTGACTCACAGTTCTCTCACAACGCATGGCGTAACACTGCTATTGCAGACGGCGGTATCGGTGCAGTTAAATACCCACTAGTAGCTGACGTTAAACACGAAATTTGTAAAGCGTACGATGTTGAGCATCCAGAAGCGGGCGTTGCATTCCGTGGCTCTTTCCTTATCGATACTAACGGTGTTGTTCGTCACCAAGTAGTGAACGACTTACCACTAGGTCGTAACATTGACGAAATGCTACGCATGGTAGACGCATTAAACTTCCACGAAAAACACGGTGAAGTTTGTCCTGCACAATGGGAAGAAGGTAAAGAAGGTATGCAAGCGTCTCCAGAAGGCGTAGCTAAGTACCTATCTGCACACTCAGACGACCTATAAGCTAACATTCGCCAAGTTTGTTGGCCGTTAGTTAACAAAAAAGCCGCTGTTTTTAGCGGCTTTTTTTATTGCTTAAGCTTTATTAGTTAAGTCCATTATTTAAGTCTGATTGCTGCAGGCGAACGGCTATTTATCAAAACAAATTTCTAGTGTGGCGTTACCGTATTCGGTAGTGAATGGCATCAATACTTTTTTGCCATCCGTTTTGTGAGAAATGGTGTGAGCTTTACCAGATACCACGATCGGCGTTGCCATATTGAAATCATAGCCTTTTTCAGCCAGTAAGCGTTTTGCCCCGCCGGTAACCATGTTGGTTATTTCACCTACCATATCAGAAACCTCACTGTCGATAGCAGTGGGCGCTTCACCTAGCATACGCTTCATTATCTCAAGTGCCAGCGGCTCGTCAAAACTAATAGAAAATGACCCCGTTGTTTCGGGACTCACCATACCAATCAGCCCTGACACATCACCTCGCGCGATATTGTCTTGCTTAAGTTTTGGCTTACCTGGCTTTAGTTCCAGCTGAGCCATGGTTTGTAATACGTTCATCAAAGAACTGAGAAAAGGGTTTACAAAATCTACATTCATATTTGCGTTCTTATTAATTGGTGTTAATCGTTAAGCTATCTCGTTACTTTGGCAATCACTGCAGTTGCCGTGCGCTTCTAAGGTTGTATTAGTAATACTAAACCCATGAGAAGTCGCTTGCTCAGAAAAAGCATCATCAATTTTCTCGTCATGTAATTCAATGACTACACCACATTGATCGCATATCAAAAGTTGCATCGGGTGGTGTGTGCCAAAGTGTGGACATAAAATATAAGCATTTATGGATTCAATTTTATGAATAAAACCATGCTCTAGCAGAAAGTCTAGGGCGCGATAGATAGTGGGTGGCTTGGCACTTTTCTCTGTTTCACGCAACTTGTCTAGCAAATCATAGGCACTAATTGAGCCTAGCTGCTCAGCCATAATGCTAAACACTTTCTGGCGAATTGGAGTAAATCTTACACTGCGTTTTTGGCAGATAAGCTCAGCGCGTTTTAGTAACTCTGTGGAGGTATTATGCATATGCTTATTAAGTTGAATAGCTAGATTTAGATACTAACATTATTTTATTCCTTATAAAGCACCCACTTGTGTAGACGTTAACTGAGTTGCGTTGATGAATTGCCGAACAGTACAATTTCTCCCTGCTTATATGACTTTTTAAATTTTCATTTCACGTTATGGCTATGCTTACAGCTTAGCTTAAAGTTGTAAAACAGCTTGCTATAAGTAAAGGTTGTCATCAAATTTTAGCAATGGCTTGGCTTTAGTCTAGTTTAAGTTGATGAATTAATAGCGCCTTTTCTACGTTTCCGTTTTTTTTGTTGCGATAAACTAGGTAATAGAACTGCGATGACCAAGGTAAGAATAAAGTAGCAGGTGGTCGCCGGGGCTTGTAGTGGGAAATCAACCGAAATATGGATTAGCATGCCGATAATCGCCATGACGCAAGCTAGAGCAATACCTAGGATAAGGGGATCTCTACGGGTAATAAATTGGTGAAAACTAATGGTTAAAGCAGCGAGCACCGCAACTCCCAATAATGCTGTGCCGATCACACCTGACTCGAACAAAAACTGGATATATTCGTTGTGGGCATGATCGTAGAAAATGTAGATACTGTGCTCTATATAACGCTGAAATTCCGAATAAAAGCTGCCCGCGCCATATCCGGTCCAAGGCTGTTGTACGATAGCGTTAAGTGCAAATTCAACAACATTATCGCGCGTTTCGGCATTGAGGCTGGTTTCAACTAATCGCTGCTTTACTTTTTCTAGGCCAAACCAAGTACTGACAATCAGGGTGTCGATAACAAAAATACTGCTAACTAAAATGTATAAGCTTTTCGGTTTGTCTTTATAAAAAAGCAGGAGCAGTAAAGAGCCAATAGAGAGGGCAGCAAAAAAAGCAGTGTTACCCATACGAGAGCGGGTTAGCACTAAAGCAATCACCATAATGACCAAGGCCATGCGTAACAGCGCTTTGTAGGTTAAAAAGGTGGCAAAGAAATTGATGATCGCCTGCTTTAAGTTGTAATGGTTACTGTGCTGCAGCTGTGATACCAGTAAGCCAAAACCCAAACAAAGGTTGAGCATTAAAAAGTTAGCCAGATGATTATGGTAGACAAATGACCCCGATGCTCGGCTATTGAGTGGCAGCGAGAATACTGGGGTTGGATCGATATTACCCAGTACTAAAATAGCACCATAAAATCCTTGTAGTACGCCGCTGAATATCATCACTGATACTAAAATGACGAGTTGCTTGGTATTGGTGACCATCAAGGCGGTTAATAATATTAGCCAAATATAACTGATGCTTTTTAGTAGTTGGATCCACGTTTGCGCCGGATCGACACTGGCCAAAATGGTTAAAGCCGGAATTTTAAAGCTAAACCATTGCACTAAGCTATACAAGGTGAATAAGCTAACGGGCCAGAGTACCCAGCGAGCTCGATTCACAGCAGTTTGCCATTGTTCACTAGTAAAGCTAAATAAGCTGAGTAGTATCAGTAAGCTAAGAAATATTTCATTAAGGGACCAAATCCATGGACGGTTTCCACCTAGCGGGAGGGGCAGATAAAAAACAAAGACTAAAAAAGCGAAGAAGCAGCCTTTTTGTAGCGCAGACATAGCAGGCTCCCAGATAAAAAAAAGGGCGGAGAACCGCCCTTAATAGCATACTTATTTATTTGCTTAGTTGTTTGAAGCCGTGATACCACCACCACCAGTGCCTGCACCGTTACCGGTACCAGTCGGGGTTGTGCCCGTTGTCGTTACGGGGCCGCCTGCAGCAGTTGCTTCTAGCTCGGCTGTGTCAGCACCCGACGCGGCGTAACCGGCCAGTAAGGTATCTTCAGTAATACCTAAATCACTTGCTCTCTTCGCGATGCTTAAACGCATCTCTAGCCGAGCTTCTTCTGTCGCGCCTACAGCTGCAATCGATGCTGCGATAATGTCTAGTTGAGCTTCAGTGCTTGAGTTATTGATCGCAGCAGTAAAGACCTCCAGCACGAGCGCTTCGTCTGCGTCAGCTAATTCAATTGCTGCGACAATAATATCGTCTTGGATTTGAGCGTCTAAATCCTTTGCTGCAACTAATGCCTGCTCTAGTAACAAGACTAAATCACTGTTAGGTAACTGAGCTAAGTATTGAAACGAAGGGGTCATTTGATCTGGGTTAGTGCTTGCAACTTGTTCAAATATTACTTGGCTAGCATCACCGGCTTGTAGTGCATTATTAATGCTGACATCTAAACTCGTACCAGCGCTTAAATCCTCGCTGATGCTGGCATTAGCAGCGCAAGAAAAGACGGCTGCAGCTAGCAGTAAGTGTTTCATCGGCATTTTCATTGCTACTTCCCTTTAGGTTATAAAATAATCATCGCGATTCTAGAGCTTGTCTTATCGGATCTCAAGACTAGAAAAAGTATTAACTATTATTAATTAGCTAGCGGTCCGGGTTTTGCGACTAAATAGCCCTGGAAACCATCTACCAACAGTTCTTGCGCTGTATCCAATTCAGCTTGAGTTTCAATATGTTCCGCTATTACCTTAGTATCTATACCGTGGGCTATTTGGACTAAGGTTTTTAAAAAGAATTGATTATCCTTATGCTGCTCTAATTGGCGAATATAGCTGCCATCAATTTTTAGATAATCCGGCTTGAGTGACTGAATATAGCTAAATGAAGTGAAGCTAGTACCAAATCGATCAATTGATAGGGCTGCGCCTGACTGTTTGAGTCCAGCAACTAAGGCTTTTAGCGCAACCAGGAAGTGGTTAGCACTGGTTTCGCTGACTTCAATAATCAGTCGTTTGGCTAATTTTTCTTCTTGCTTTAATTCACTAAAAATAAACGCTTGGAATGCTTCATCTGCCAATGAGCTACCGGCTAAATTAATAGAAAGCGTGACTTGACTAGATTGCTTTAACGTATTCAGTACTTGTAGAAAGATAGCTTTATCAAGGGCCATGGTTTGATTGATGCGGTTAGCTGCTGAGAATATATCACCGGTATTGAGCGGCTTTGCTTGCTCATCGACAAAACGTGTCAAGGTTTCATAGTAGAGTACTTGCTTGTTTTTATCGGTAATGGGTTGAAACACAAGATGGATGCGTTGGTTAACTAAGATGTTATCAATCACACCGTGCCAATCCGTGCGCTGGGTTGCCTGACGCTCGTCACTGGCGACGCTTACTTGGCAGCCATTTTGTAGCGAGTGACTTATTTGGTTGTCGAGTTGCGCCAGTACCTCACCGCATTGTTGGCCTTCTTGATAACGCACAAAGGCACCTGCGACATCGGTGTCGGCCTGTTTTAGCGCTTGGTTGAGCAAGGGTTGAATTTGCTCCAAAATACCGATATCAGTGTTGGGCATAATCACTGCAAACTCGGCGCCTTGCAAGCGGAAAAAAGACGATTGGGGGTGCTCGCTGAAGCTTTGTTTTAGCTTCATTGATAAGGCCTTTAAGTGACGGTCGGCCTCTTGATAGCCGTGTTTTTCATTTAATGCTTGCAAGCCTTGTAACTGGAACAGACCAACGACGCCGCTGTTACCGCTCTTCTTTGACTCTAATTCAAGTGCTAGTTTTGACATAAAACTGCGCTTATTACCGAACCCAGTCAAAATGTCCATAAATGCTTGTTGGCGCATTTTTTCTGCATAGATCGAAACTTCATCAAAATTACGCTTTAATGCCGCAGCCATGCGGTTAAAGGCTTCGACCACCACGCGTAATTCACGCGCCTTGGGTAGCATCGTAATTGGGCTGAAATCTTTATCGGCAATGGCGTTGGCTTTTTCTTCCATGGCATTCAAAGGTCGTAAAATGATGCGCAATAAAAACCAGCCAGTAATGAGCGCCAACACAAAGATAATACCGGACGAAATAAAGGTATTACTGGCCATTTGCCATAACTGGTAGTAAGCCAAACCGGGGTTACTTTGAATTTTCATTGTGGCAACGATACGCCAGCCATCATTGATTTCTGTTTGATTGGTAGGCGGGTTTAATGGAAAGAGTGCGATAAACCAGTTTGGGATACCTTCAACTTGAGTAGGGTATTCTCGGATCACCAGAGGTGTGCCATCAATCTTGTACAGCTTAATGGAGTGATAGTAGCCTGAATCGAAGATACTATTAACGGTGGTCTCTATCATGGCTATGTCTTCAAGCCCGATGATATTACTTAACGACAACCCCAGCGATGTCGCTGCATCTTGGCTGTGCGAGTCTAATTGCTCTTCAAGGTAGTTTTGGCTTTCTTGAATGTTGGTGATTAAATTGCTCAAAAAGCACATTAAAATAACACCAAATAGCATGCCGTTAAGGCGGGCAAATAAGCTCATATTTATTCTCTATTGACCTTGTTCAATCCGTTTAATGAGTTTCACCCAAGGGGCGAATCCTTTACGCTGTTTGACTTTATTTCCTAAACCTTGCGCTTTTGCAACCCATAACCCTTGACCATTAAAGCTATATACTGGTTTAAGGTCTCGACGTTGATTTGCAGTTACGATATCACGATTAATATTATCTAGCACCAAAGGGTATTCACCCGGGCTGGGAATATAAATGACCACCATATGCGCTTGATTATACTCAAGGGCCTTGACATACATCATGCGAATTTTATCTTCACTGATACCGAGGGCATTGAGGGTGAAATATTTGGCTATAGAGAAATCCTCACAGTCACCGCCCTCTGTTGCTAATGTTTCTAGTGGTGTGGCCCAGTAATCCTCTCTATGCCAGTGCTTTATGTCGTCAATGAATTCTATATGTTTGTTAAAGAAGTCGTTGACCAGCTTTAATTTTTCTAATTCTGTACGGTCTTGATTGTCTTCAATCAGGCGCTGCCAAGCTTTGACTCGATATTCAGCACGGTTGCCATGATTGTTTTTAACCTCTTGAAACAGGGTTGGCGTAAAATACTGGTTGATATTGATGGCGGGTGATGCCGCTGCAATAAATACAACCGATACGATAAGCATTCTCTGAATGCGTAAGATGACATTCATTGGTTCATGTTTACCATTAGTTACTGCCTCTAATTGGAAATCGAGTCTAGCATAAATCATTGATTATGTTGCTAACGGTTTAAAAGGTGTCATGCATAAGTATCAAAAATGTAAAGTTATCACAAAAACGGCTTGAGGTAATCTGTCAAGTTGATTAGTATAGCCGCTATTAAAAATGCCAACTGAGTCATGTTTTAATTGGTAAATAATAATAAAAAATAAATGCACCTCACAAAGCACTGCAACAAAAAAGACAACTTATTGCTGTACGCTCTCTCAACAAACTTTAGTGCTTCACTAGCCGTGAAGAAATCGTTGCTATAAAGGATTATAAAAAATGGGCGCGCAAGGCCATATACGTACGCTTGGTAAATCTTCTAGTTTTTTCTATCGCTTGATTGATATCGCAGTGATTTCTATTGCTTTAATTGTATCGCTATCGGTTCATGAGCAGGCCTTTAATGTTCATTATGTCGCAGTGGCTTTGTTAGCCACCGTTGGATTTACCATCGCCTCTGAAAGTGTTGATCTATATCGCTCTTGGCGGGGAAGTAATTTTAGCTACTTAGCCATGTTGACCTCACTTAGTTGGGCGATTGTTTGCTCTTTACTCATGTTATTGGCTTACTTTTCTAAGCTAGGCATTGAATACTCGCGCTTAGTCGTCGGTTGGTGGTTTTTAATCACTTGGGGTGGCTTGCTTACATGGCGAGTGGTAATGCGGTTCTATCGCGCGCAAATGCGCCGTAAAGGTTTAAATGTGCGCAACGCAGTCGTGATAGGGGTAACGCCACAGGCGATATCGTTAGTTAAAAATTTACAGCGCCACCCTGAAATTGGCGTGAAAGTATTGGGTTTTTATGATGATAGAGATACCAGTCGGTTAGATAAAGAATTACCCGCTCGCTTACGCGGTAATGCCGAAAGAGCATTAAAACTGGCCAAAAAAGGCACCATTGAGCGGGTGTATATTGCGCTGCCGATGCATGCTAAAGACCGAATTTCACATCTGTTATCAGAATTTGCTGACACCACCGCTTGTACTTACCTCGTACCCGATTTCTTTACCTATAACCTACTGCACTCGCGCTGGGACTCGGTCGGCGATATTCACACTCTCAGTGTATTTGATACCCCGTTTAACGGCTTAACCAGTTGGATTAAACGCCTCGAAGATATTGTTCTCTCAAGCATGATTTTAGCCTTAATTTCACCACTGTTGATTGCTATTGCTGCCGCGGTAAAGATAACGTCACCCGGCCCGATTATCTTCAAGCAATACCGCTATGGCTTAGATGGCCGAAAAATCAAAGTGTGGAAGTTTCGCTCGATGTCAACCATGGATAATGGCGCCAAAGTCGTACAGGCAACAAAGAACGATCCTCGTGTAACACCACTGGGGAGTTTTCTTCGTCGTACTTCTTTAGACGAGCTGCCACAGTTCATTAATGTATTGCAGGGCTCTATGTCCATTGTTGGCCCGCGGCCGCATGCGGTAGCTCACAATGAAGAGTACCGAGTGTTAGTTGAACGTTACATGCTGCGCCATAAGGTGAAGCCTGGTATTACCGGTTGGGCACAAATAAATGGTTGGCGCGGCGAAACAGACACGCTGGATAAAATGGAGAAGCGGGTTCAGTTTGACTTAGATTATATCCATCGTTGGTCGCTGTGGCTGGATATTAAAATTGTGTTTTTAACTATTTTTAAGGGATTTGTAAGCAAAACCGCTTACTAGGAAATATAGATGAAATTACCTCCGATGAAAAAAGTATCATCAGTTTGCTTTAGTTTAGCAGCGCTGGTTGCAACTTCTGCTGTTGCACAAGTTACGCCAAATCCTTATGTAACGGAAAGTGGTATCGAGGTGTTGCCTTTTGTGAATGCCGAGCTTAAGCACGATGATAACGTGACCAATGCTGCCAGCAATGAACAGAGCTCTTGGGCCAGTGTGATTGATCCTGGCGTAATGGTTAAATTGAACCCTGGCAATAATGAATACATTTTGCTGTATCGCCTAAGTAAGGGCAGTTTTTTTAGCTCTCACAATGACGATTATACTGATCACAATTTACGTTTAAGCGGTGATTGGGAGTTTAACGATAGAAACCGAGCGGGTTTAGTTTACGATTTCAATGCTACCCATGAAGCGCGCGGTACTGGGATTTCAGACGGTGCTGGTAACGCGATTGATGAAGTGATTCGCTACAAAACTAACTATATCAATGCAAGTTATGGTTTTGGCGGTATGCAAGCGACAGGTCGCTTTAAATTTAACTTAGGCTATTTTGACCAAAGCTACAGTAACTACCGCAGCATTACGCAATATCGTGATTTTGATGAGATGCGCTACGGCGGCGCTTTTTATTACCGCGTGGCCCCAAAAACCAGCTTGATTTTTGAGTTGTTGAAAAATGATAAGCGTTACGACACTACTGATACATCTGGCGTCTCGCGTGATTCTGATGATCACTTCGCCTACGTGGGGGCCACTTGGGATACCACGGCTACGGTAACGGGTATTGCGAAAGTGGGTTACCAAAATAAAGATTTTAAAGAATCAGGCCGAAAGTCGTTTGATGGTTTCAGTTGGGACATTGGCTTAACTTGGCAAGCTAAAGAATACTCCAAGTTTGATATCGGCACACGTCATAAAGCGAAAGACCCTGACCAACTTGGAGACTACATTGAGGAGTCATATTACCGCGCAGCTTGGGAACATTATTGGTTGGAGCGCTTTTCAAGCAATGTAAGTTGGTCATATATTCAAGATGATTACACCGGTTCAGCGCGAAAAGATGACACTGATGAGTACCAAATTGCGCTTAACTATGACATTCGCCGCTGGTTAAACCTTGGTATGGGGTATCGAGTCACGGAAAAAGACTCAACTGCAGCCAATATTGGTTATGACAAGAACGTGTTCTTTATTTCTGTAAACATGGTGATGTAAATACAATGAAAGGTGTTTTTTCGTTTTTTCTAACGGGCCTTGTGATGCTTTTTGCCTTGCAAGCCCACGCCAATGACTTTGACGCAAGGTATAAACTGGGCGCTGGAGATACTATTTCTATCCTCGTTTACGGCGAAGAAGAGCTTACTATGGAAACTTTGCTAAGCGACAGTGGCCGTATTAATTACCCTTTTTTAGGGCAAATTATGGTTAAAGGTCTTACGATAGAAAAGCTTAAAGACACCATTCAACGAGGATTAGAAGGTGACTATCTGATTAATCCTAGCGTTCACGTCAGTATTGTTGAGTATCGTCCGTTTTTCATTAATGGTGAGGTCAAGCAGCCAGGCGGCTACGCCTTTCAGCCTGGCTTAACGGTTAATAAAGCGGTTGCGTTGGCTGGCGGTTTTACTCCTCGTGCATCGAAGAGCAGTATTTTTGTTTCTTCCAGTGATTCGCCAAATCAAAAGCCTAAGCCCGTCGAATTAGATACCAGCATCATGCCTGGTGACATCATTACCATAGAACAAAGTTTCTTTTAAATAAGCAGGTCAAATCAAATGGAACAGAAAGTATCTGCTACGGCAGGCATGCCTCAAATGGAACAGCTGATCGATATAAAGCAAATCTGGCTTACGTTGTTAAAGTATAAATGGCGTATCTTGTTTTTTTCATTGATGGTAACCGCCATTGCCAGCTTGGTCGCATTGTCTAAGCCTTCAATTTATACCGCCACGGCAACATTACTTATCGAGTCTAAACAGGCTAAAGCTGTATCTGTTGAGGAAGTATATGGTTTAGATACGCGGATTAATGAGTATTTTTTAACCCAGTTTGAAATATTAAAATCAGACAGTATTGCGTTAGCGGTGATCCGAAAGCTAGATTTGGTAAATAACCCAGAGTTTAATCCCGCATTAGTGCAAGAAGATAAGCTGTTAGATTTATCGGTTGATATATATAGTTTATTGCCATTCTTAAATGGCCTGAAAAAACCAGCGCCAGAGCTGTCTGCTGAAGATGAATTATACCGCTTAGAGCAGCGCGTGCTGGCTATATTTAAAAGTAAGTTGTCAATTTCACCAGTGCGTAAAACGCAGCTTGTAAATATTTCATTTAGCAGTGTAAGCCCTACATTAGCGGCGCAAGTGGCGAATGAAGTGGGTAATGTCTATATCGAAAGTAACTTAGACTCAACCATGCAAGTGGCGAATAAAGCTTCGGGTTGGTTAAACGATCGCTTGGCCACGCTAAAAGCAGAATTACAAGCTTCAGAAGCTAAGTTGCAAGACTTCCTAAAACAAGAAGGCTTAGTGGATATTGCGGGTGTAGGAGGTTTAGCTTCACAAGAGCTAAATGAACTGACTTCGCAGTTAAATAAGGCGCGAGATCGCCGTGTTGCTGCTGAATCGTTGTATAACTTGGCAAAAAGCAGTACGCAAAATGTGGCACAAATATCTGCAGTGCCAGAAATTACTAATCACCCTGTTATTCGTGATGTGAAGTTGGCTGTGTCTAATGCAGAACGTAAAATTTCCGATTTGACCAAGCGCTATGGCCCGAAGCATCCAAAGATGAAAGCAGCTCAAGCTGAGTTAGCAAGCGCCGAAAAAAATCTCGACCGTGAATTACGTCAGTTAGTCAAAGGTATCGGTTCGGAAGTGACAGCGGCCAGACAAGCAGAGAACACGATTCGCGGTGAAATTGATAGTCGTAAAGCCGAGTTCCAAGAGCTGACAGTAAAAACTGCACGCTACTCAGAGTTTCAACGCGAAGTTGACTCGAACAAGCAATTGTATGATCTATTCCTTAACCGTTATAAAGAAACATCGGCTTCTAGTGACTTTGGTTCAACTATTGCGCGCTTTACCGATGTTGCCCACCAACCGCTGCTACCTAGTGCCCCTAAACGCAAGCTTATTGTGTTAATGGCATTTGTTGCATCATTTGGATTTGGTTGTGTCGTGGCCTTTGTGCTTGAAGCGTTGAATGACACCTTTACCAGCGCTAAGCAGGTTGAACACATTTTAGGGGTGAGTTTGTTGGGTGTGCTACCTCTGGTGAAAGCGAAAAAAGATAAAGTGCCGACTTATATTTATTACGATGAAAAGCAGCGCGCCTTTTCTGAAGGAGTACGCACCATCCGCACGGGTTACATGCTGTCGAACATGAACCATGACAATAAGTCTGTGATAGTGACGTCCTCTGAGCCCAGTGAGGGTAAAACAACCTCGGCTATTAACTTAGCTTTTGGCTTGGCTCAATTGGAAAAAACCATTCTTATTGACTGTGATTTGCGCCGCCCAGCTATTGGTCGTCGCTTTGACTTACCGTCAGCGCAGCCCGGTTTAGCCAATTTGATTGCAGGGACTCATACCTTTGAAGAGTGTTTGGTTAAAGATGAAGTGTCAGGATTAGATATTCTGTCTGCTGGCCTAGTGCCACCGAACCCACAAGAATTGCTCGCATCGGAACGCTTTACAGTGTTACTGGATAAGTTAAAGCAACGATATGCTCGAATTGTGTTAGACACCGCTCCTTGTCAGGCGGTAAGTGATGCTTACTTATTGTCACAAAAGGTGGACTCTTGTATTTTAGTGACACGCGCAGAGCATACTCGTACCGGTGTCGTTAAGCAGACATTAGGCAAACTAGTACAGCAAGGGGTGAAAATTGATGGTGTTATTCTTAATCGTCTAAACCTCAAAAAAGCAGCCAAATACAGCGGTCACGGTAGCTATTACGAATATTATGGCTACGCCGAAAAGGCTACGCCAAGCCAAGTACCGATTAAACAAGAGTCGCAATCCGCTTAATAAATTTATGCTCTTAAAATGTTAAGGGCAAGTATTTGTAATTTAGAATTAATAATTTTAGGGATGATTAAATGAAGTCTACTATCACCAAGTGTCTGTTTCCTGCGGCTGGCTACGGCACACGCTTTTTACCCGCAACAAAGTCGATGCCAAAAGAAATGATGCCGATCGTGAATAAGCCTTTGATTGAATACGGTGTTGATGAGGCCATTGCAGCGGGTATTGAAGGCATGTGTATTGTGACTGGTCGTGGTAAGCACTCGTTAATGGATCACTTTGATATGAACTATGAGCTTGAGCATCAAATCAAAGGCACCAGCAAAGAAAACATGCTGGTAGATATTCGCAATATTATTGATACCGCTAAATTTACTTTTATTCGTCAAAGTGAAATGAAAGGTTTAGGTCATGCCATTTTAACGGGTAAAGAGTTAGTGGGGGATGAACCTTTTGCTGTCGTGCTGGCTGATGACTTATGCATTAACGAAGGGGACGGCGTATTAGCGCAAATGGTCGCGTTGTATAAACAGTTCCGTTGTAGCATTGTCGCTGTAGAAGAAGTACCTGCCGATGAAATTCATAAGTACGGTGTTATTTCTGGTGAAATGATTAAAGATGACCTATACCGCGTTGATGACATGGTAGAAAAGCCTGAGCCAGGGACTGCGCCAAGCAACCTAGCGATTATTGGTCGCTATATTTTGACGCCGGATATCTTTGATATTCTTGAAAATCAAGAGCCAGGCAAAGGCGGTGAAATTCAAATTACCGATGCGCTGCTTAAGCAAGCTAAATCAGGTTGTGTGTTGGCTTATAAATTTAAAGGTCGCCGTTTTGACTGTGGTAGCGTACCTGGTTTTATTGAGGCGACTAACTACTGCTACGAAAACTTCTATAAAGGTTAATCGTTAGCGGCTTTGGCTGCCAATATACTAATGCTAAGACACTTATTGATTATTATGCTAAAAAGCCTGATTGCATTGCTCGCAATTGGGCTTATTTTTTACGCCTCGCGTTTTCTAATGGCGAACTTGTATGCTAAACATGTTGAGTACGAACTGAGTAGTTGGCCCAATGTTTCTAACTTGTCGGTTGAGCATGTAAACAAGGTATTAGTCTCTGCTCAGCGTGCCAATCGTTTTCATCCGGACCATCCTTACTATTTAACCCTAGAGGGTAAGGTTTGGCAGTGGTTATTTTTATTAAGTAACTCGTCAGACGACTCGACACTTGATCAAGCATTAATCCTATTTAAGCAAGCGCTGGCGTTACGCCCGCACTGGGCAAATAATCATGCCGACGTGGTGAGAACTAAGCTGTGGCTAGAGCAAATCGATGAAGAATTTATGCTCGCTTTTGAGCGGGCTAATTTATATGGTCCAATGACAGCACAAGTACATCAAGTGTTAGCTGAAGCTGGCTTATTAAGTTGGGCTAAACTTGACAAAACGCTGCGTCAAGCCACATCTCGCCATATTGCCCTTGGCTTGTTAAACCGCCAAAGTCAAACTGAGGTAATTCGTTTTCTTAACAATCAGCAACGTTTGGCTTACGGCTGCGCACTGGCCCGAAATAGGGTCAAAGCCGATGCAACTATCGGGGAGCATCAACTACCTCGAGTGTGTCGACGCAAGTAATGAACTTCAGATGGCCTTCTTTAGCGCTTGTTTTTACTGTCTGTTGCTTGCCCGTTGGGCTTTCAGTGATGAAGTCGGTAGGTATTGGTGTAGAGTACATTCGCTGGCTTGAGCTCGCGGTTGGTGGTGATAAGGTGGTGCACTTTTTCTTTGGTTTTATCATTATGTTAACCGTGCAATGGGGGGGATTCGTTTGTCAGTCAACCCGACAGCGATATGCTAATTGGCCCTCAATTCTGACTGCGCTGGTAGTCTTATTGCTCTATTTACTCGATGAGTCGTTACAGGCTGTTTTACCCTTGCGGCAATTTGACCTCGATGATTTTGCGCTGAGTGCTGCGGGTGGTATCTTGGCTTGGTTGCTGTTTTATGTAGGACGAAAGATCTATCTAGAGGAAAGGATTGAGCATGATTGATTTACATTGCCATATTTTGCCCGGCATTGATGATGGCGCTGCTAACGTGGCGACTAGCCTAGCGATGCTGGCGATGGCCAAGCAAGATGGCATCACTCACAGTGTAATGACCCCACATATTGAGCCGGGTCGCTTCGATAACGATATTGCCAGTATAAAAGCTGCTGCCGACAAGTTAACTCAGGAATCGAACCATTTTTCTTTTTCGTTAGCGGCTGAAGTACGCCTCGACCCACAGATTATGATTTGGGCCAAACAGGGGCAATTGCCCTTTATAGGCCAATATCAAGGCAAATCTGTGTTGTTATTAGAGTTTCCTCACGCTCATATTCCACCTGGCAGTGACAATTTAACCGCTTGGTTACTCAGCAATAATATTCTTCCAATGATCGCACACCCTGAACGCAATCGTGCTATCTGGGATCAGCCCAGTAAGTTGCAGCCTTTCATCAATCAAGGTTGTTTAATGCAAATTACCGCTGGCTCGTTACTCGGGGTATTTGGCGAGCGCAGCTTAGCGCGAGCCAAAGCACTACTACTGGAAGGTACGGCGAGTGTTATTGCCAGCGATGCACATAATTTGTCTAACCGACCTCCTGTGTTATCAGGGGCTTATCAACAAGCGAAAGCTTGGCTAGGGGAAGTCGCGGCGACTAAATTAGTGCTAGATACCCCTGCCGAGATGATAGGCTTATAGCTGTTTACGGGCTTGATTTTTTTCTGCACCACGTAGGATGGCATGAATAAGCTCATCGGCATCAAATTTGGTTAACGCCTCGTCTGCACCTATCTGGTGAGCGCGATCAACGCTTATTTCACTCGACAGAGAGGTATGTAAGATGATGTAAGAATCCGCTATCTTGGGTTCACTTCGCACTTCAAATGCTAACTCATAGCCATCTAGGCCTGGCATTTCAATGTCACTAACGAGAATGTCGATAGGTTCACCTTTATCTGCGCGCGCTTTCATTTGTTCAAATGCATCATGGCCGTTTTCATTAACGAAATAATGCACCCCCATTTCATCGAGTGCGCTAGCCAGTTGTCTTCTCGCAACGGACGAATCATCGACCACTAAAATATTCTGCGCTTTTAATAAGGCTTGCTCTTTAGGCGAAAGGCTGGGTAAGTCTTCATTATCTTTATGAGGATAAATCTGATCCAGTAATAGTTCAACATCCATTAGTTGCACTAGCTTATCTGCCACTTTGGTAACGCCAGTCACATAGGTGTGTTTGCCCAGAGACTTGTTAGGCGGTGCAATTTTTTTCCAATCGCACTCAATGATTTTATCAATACTGCGAACGAGGAAACCAACCAGCTGGCGACTGCAATCAGTAATAATGATAACGCAGTTTTGTCGCTCCTCTTTGGCAATCGCTGGATAGCCTATGGCTTTGGCCATATCAATCACGGCGATGGTTTTTCCTCTGAAATTGGCTGCGCCTAATACACTGGAGTGGGAGTTAGGTATGCTCGTTAACTTGGTATAAGGTACGATTTCTTGTACTTTCAAGGTACCAATAGCAAAGCTTTGCAGTTGAGTTAAATGAAATAGCAATAACCCTTGTGATTGATTAGCGCCGCTTTTTGTTTTCATTTTTTATCTCACCTTAGTTTAATCTCACTCAGTATCCTACGGCTATTTAGGTAGATAGCTATTAACTATAGATTAGCAGTGAAAGTGGCTCACAGAAATAGAGGGTGTTGGCTTTGTGACCAAGCAAAGCAAAATAGTACTCTATTTATACCATGCTTGTTAGGCAACATTGGCTCAGGTCTGAAAGTCTAAGCTCAACAACAAAAAAAGCAACATTAGTGGGTCGGGCAAGGGGTTTTATTTATTTTTGCTTAACAGTTGGCCGAAGAATTGGTATAAATCCGCCTTCGTTAATAGTTTGACTATTATTTTTTGTTTTTTACCAGTACAAGGCAGTGTCATTTCGATGTTTTTATCCGAATTTTTTACCGAGAACAATAAACAAGTTTTGATCACACCTGAACAGGCTAGTCATTTTGCTAAAGGTGTTGCTGGTGATTTTAATCCACTACACGACCCGACTAACAAGCGATTCTGTGTGCCTGGCGATTTGCTGTTTTCAATGGTATTGGCGAAATACGGATTAAGTCAGCGCATGGCGTTTAGCTTTGCTGGCATGGTTGGCAAGGATGTGTGGTTAAACTTCCCTGATACCACTGAAAATCAGTTTAACGTGACCGATGATAAAGATAAGGTTTACCTTGGCGTTGAGCGTGAAGGGGCGATTAATAGTGATGCTGCAGTGATTGAAGCGATGGCGCGAAACTATGTTGAATTTTCTGGTCATAACTTCCCTCATATATTGGTACCTTTAATGGCCGAACACAATGTCATGCTTAACCCCGAACGGCCATTGGTTATTTATGAGAGCATGGAATTTAACCTATCACATGTTAATTTTTCGCAACCGCCGCAATTAGAGCTGGCTGAGAGTAAGTTAGAAGTTAATGGTAAGCGTGGAGTTGCCTATCTTATTTTCGATGTGAAATCCGGTGACGAAGTTGTCGGTACAGGGTCAAAGAAAATGGTATTAAGTGGTCTGCGTGAGTTTGATAAAGCGGCCATTGACGCATTTTGTGTTGAATATTTAGCCAGTCGTGAAAGTTACGAAATCTAATTACTTGGCTCAACTGACTTGTGCAGTTGAGCAACCTCCTTTCTCCTTGTCGGTTTATCACATCGAAATCGGCTAAATTCCTTTGCTATGATATTGCGCTTCTTACTGATTATTGCCATCCCTTGGTTGTGAACTTTGGCAGCTGGGATAAAAAATGCGAGAATAGTTTTTATTTCTCGAAGGATTGGCTAAGTAAATGAAAAAAGATACCAAGATAATCTCTGCTGGCAGAGCCAAAAAATGGACTAAAGGGGTGGTCAATCCACCACTCGTGCGCGCTTCTACGGTTGTATTTGATTCCGTTGCTGAAATGAAACACGCTACACGCAATCGAGCAAATCAAGTGATGTTTTATGGCCGTCGTGGCACAGATACTTCTTTTGCTTTTCAAGAAGCGATGGTTGAAATGGAAGGTGGTGTCGGTTGCGCTTTATATCCATCGGGCACTGCCGCTATCAGCAATGCTATTTTGTCTTTTGTTAAATCGGGCGATCATATTTTAATGGTCGACACTGCGTATGAGCCAACCCGTGATTTTTGTGGCAAGATGCTGGCTAACTTGGGTGTAAGTACTACCTACTACGATCCTATGATTGGCGAAGGTATTCGTGACTTAATTCAACCTAATACGCGTGTATTGTTTTTGGAATCACCGGGCTCACTGACCATGGAGGTGCAAGATGTGCCAACGCTGGCGCGTATCGCCCATGAGAGCGATATCACCGTGATGCTCGATAATACTTGGGCTTCACCTCTCAACTTTGACCCCTTTGCTCATGGTGTTGATATTAGTATCCAAGCCGCCACCAAATATATCGTCGGTCATTCCGATGTGATGATGGGCACGGCGACAGCCAATGCGGCGCACTGGCCACAGCTGCGTGAGAATAGCTATATTATGGGCCAGTGTACCTCTCCAGACGATATCTATTTGGCGATGCGGGGCCTGCGCACAATCGGCGTTCGTATGCGTCAACATCAAGAAAATGCGCTGAAAGTGGCAAATTGGTTAGCGCAACGCGAGGAAGTGGATCATATTCGCCATCCAGCGTTTGCTACTTGTCCCGGCCATGAATTTTTTAAGCGTGATTTTTCCGGCAGTAATGGCCTGTTTTCTTTTGTGCTAAATCGCGGTAATGACGAAGCGTTGACTGCACTGTTAGATGGCATGCATCACTTTAAAATGGGTTATTCATGGGGGGGATTTGAAAGTTTAATTCTTGCCGTTAATAACGTGCAAGGCTTACGTAGTGTTACCCAGTGGCGAGCTGCGGGGCCATTAATGCGGGTACATGTTGGCTTGGAAGATCCTGACGACTTGATTGCGGATTTAGAGCAAGGATTCGCCCGTTTTAACCAAGTTTTAGCGAAAGGTTAGCCGAACTGATCAACTGTCTGCCTTGTTGTTATTTGCAGCAAGGTGGTTCAAAGCCGCTTTAAAAACCGCCAAAGCATCCAAATACTGAAACTGGTTGCGCCGACAAAGCCTATTTGCAGACATAGAAAAAACAAATTTAAGCTTTGCATATCGTCTCCTTTAGGTGTGTTGGAGACGCTATTATCGTTAGTGGTAGCCAAACGTACCATTGGGGATTTCCTAGATATATCTATTTAAGCGGTTTTTGTTTTTCGATATAACTCTAATTAAATAAAAAAGCCAGTTAAGGTAAACTCAACTGGCTTTTTTGTATGACTAAATAGGGTGATATTTAGGCGTTACGACGGGTTGCAACAGCATCCGCTAATTGGCGCAATACGGTTTCTGTGTCATCCCAACCAATACAAGCATCAGTAATGCTTTGGCCATAGGTTGCCGCTTTGCCGTCAACCAGATCTTGGCGACCTTCGACAAGATGGCTCTCAATCATCACGCCAAATATTGCTTTATTACCTGCTGCGATCTGACCTGCAACGTCGGTAGACACTTCAAGCTGCTTTTTATACTGCTTACTTGAGTTGGCATGGCTGAAGTCGATCATGGCTTTTTCTGGTAACCCTGCTTTCGCCAAGTCATTGCAGATAGCTTCAACATGCTGGGCGCTGTAGTTAGGCTCTTTACCACCGCGTAAAATGATATGGCAATCAGGGTTACCTGTCGTGGAGACAATCGCTGAGTGGCCAAACTTAGTAACAGATAAAAAGTGATGCGGTGCACTGGCTGAGCCAATGGCGTCAATCGCGACTTTAATGGTGCCATCGGTACCGTTTTTGAAACCGACTGGGCAAGATAAGCCAGAAGACAGTTCACGATGGACTTGAGACTCAGTTGTGCGTGCGCCAATGGCACCCCAAGACATTAAATCACCGACATACTGTGGTGAAATCATGTCTAAAAATTCGCTTGCTGTTGGCATGCCAAGTTCGTTTAAATCAAGTAGTAATTTACGGCCAATACGTAAACCATCATTGATTTGGAAGCTGTCGTTCATGTACGGGTCATTAATTAGCCCTTTCCAGCCAACGGTGGTACGTGGTTTTTCAAAATAAACACGCATCACAATTTCTAGGTTATCTTTTAATTCTTCGCGTAATGTTAGTAGTTTTTTACCATATTCAACCGCTGCTTGGGTATCGTGAATTGAGCAAGGACCAATGACAACAACTAAGCGATCGTCTTGATCGTTGAGAATATTTTGAATCGCAGCTCGTCCTTGATATACAGTCGCAGACACTTTTTCTGTTGCTGGATATTTCTCTAATACGGCAATTGGTGGTAAAAGTTCTTTGGTTTCGCGAATGCGAAGGTCATCCGTTTGGTACTGCATAATATTCACTCGTTAGTTTTGGCCGAGTACATCGGCAACTCTTATCCCTTTGGCTAGATAATGTACCAGCCTTCACCTATCTGGCGCAAATTTAGCTGATAGATTTAAAGACTGTTTATGCTTATTTTTAGCTTAAATAGTCAGTTCTGATCGTTCGAGCAAATTACTTAGGATTTGGCTTGCTTGTTTTCGCGCTAACGCTAAGTCTTGTTGCTCTAATGTGGCATCAAATTCGCCTAATTCAGGAAACAATTTGTACATCATCGGATCGGGATACATGTTGACCACATCGATGGTAATACTTTTAGGTACTTCAAAAAAAACAAATTTCTCAGGATCGATAAAACTTTTCAGTTTTTCCGCTAAGCGTGATGCGGTTAAGGCTTCAATAAAGAACTCTTCGCTGTTGTCTGTATTATCCCACTCTCCAATAGCGAGTTGCGCGCGATAGGGCAGCTCTTCGGAAATATCATCTTTTTCGAGGTATAGCGCATGAAGTAAATGGGGGGTTTTACTTTCATCTATCCACAACCCCATTAGTTTAATGTCAGGGTTAGCGATAAACAACTGAGGAAGCTGCTCTAAGGTTTGCACTAATAGCTGGTTACTTTTTATCATTGCACACTCTAAACACGGTTAGTGGATTGGCATTTTGCGACAATCACATCAAAGAAAAATTGTTTTAGCACAATTTGAGCGAACTTAGCGTGACAAGCACTAGATGTTTTGACTATTCACGGGTAAATTGATTTGTATCAAGCAAATATAAAAGCGGAACCATTTGTTGGTAGCGAGTTAATCATAGAATGAAAGCTTGTTAGCAGGGTTCCATAAATAAATAACGAAACAGCTAAACTCTCAGAGTGCTAGGCTGTCGCAAGGAGTTAATGGTGAACTATACCACTCGAACTATGGCGAGCAACAAACGCATTGCTCTTGTTGCTCATGATCATAAAAAAGCGGATTTATTAGCATGGGCAACTAAAAAAGCTGAGCAACTTAAGTTACATCACTTATTTGCTACAGGCACCACAGGGACTTTGTTGAGTAAAGAAGTAGGCCTGCCCGTTAAATGTTTATTGTCGGGGCCAATGGGCGGCGACCAGCAATTAGGTGCGCTGATTGCTGAAGGAGAAATTGATGTGATGATCTTTTTCTGGGACCCCCTCAACGCTGTCCCACATGACCCGGATGTAAAAGCATTATTGCGCTTAGCCGCCGTGTGGAACATCCCTTGTGCAACCAATAAATCCAGCGCTAACTTTTTAATGAATTCAGAGTTTATGAATAATCCGTGTGAGATTGAAATTCCGGATTATGCTGGCTATTTAGCTGAGCGAACTCAGTAATCGCGCTTTATCCAAGCCAGCTTTGCTGGCTTAGTCTCCCGCCTTAGAAATTGATTAAGGAAGGTCTGATGACTTCTCAAACTACCGCTACGTCACCGCAACTCAGTCAGATAACCATATTCCCGATAAAATCGACTGCAGGTATTCATTTAAATCACTCTTTTGTTGAAGAAAAAGGTCTTATTTTTGACCGGCGCTTTGTGTTAGTAGACAACAAAGGGAAGTTTATCACCGCACGCACTCATCCACGGTTAGCCTTAGTGCATAGTGCTATTAGTGAAGATGGTTTTCATGTACGCGCGCCAGGCATGCCTGCCCTTGAAATAAATAAAAATGAATTTGGTCATTTGTATGCCGAGGTAGAAATTTGGGGCACAACAGTACAAGGGCAGTGGTGTCATAAAAACTATGACACTTGGTTTAGTGACTATTTAGACCAGCCTTGCCGGTTATTATTTTTTGGCGAACAAAGTGAACGCTTTGTTTCTGGTCATCAAACCCAAGTCAGCTTTGCTGATGGCTATCCATTATTACTGATTTCAGAAGCGTCATTGGCCGATTTGAATGAACGCGCTGATGAAACTGTGCTGATGGATCAGTTTCGACCTAACTTAGTGGTCAAAGGTTGCAGTGCATTTGCGGAAGACAGTTGGAAGGTGATTCAAATAGGTGAAGTGAAATTTGCTTTAGTTAAGCCTTGTTCTCGCTGTGTTTTTACCACCTTAGACCCACTCACAGGAGAAAAAAGTCCTGTTAATGAGCCCTTGAATACGTTGCAAAAGTACCGTAAAGGGGAAGATGGACAGGTATATTTTGGCCAAAACTTGGTGGCGCTAAACAGTGGTAAAATTTCGGTGTTTGATACGGTTGAAGTGCTGGAATATCATCAGCCAATTGAATATGTTAATCATGCCCCTAAGGTGCGTGAAATCAGCAATGTTGATGATCGGCTTGACTGGCCAAAGCAACAGGCTAAGTCATTGCTGTGCGTTGCAGTAACGGAAGAAAGTCATGATGTAAAAACCTTTCGCTTTAGCTGCCCAACCCTCCCAAGGTTTAGTTATTTAGCGGGCCAGTACATCAATATTGAGGTGGTAATAAATAATAAACCTTATAAGCGTACTTATACCTTATCGTCAACACCAACTCGCCCTGATTTATTGAGCATCACCGTGAAAAAACTGTCCGATGGAATGGTGTCATCTTGGCTTCATGATCATTTAACTGTTGGTGATAGTATTAGTGCAATAGCGCCTGCTGGCAGTTTTCACCTACAAAAGGCTTTGCCTGAAGCGCCTCTACTATTGATTTCAGCTGGCGTGGGTATAACGCCTATATTGGCCATGCTCAGAGCAATCACCGATCAACATCAAGCGCGGGATATTGTGTTTATCCATGGCGCGAAAACGGTAAAAGACTTAATTGCTTACCAAGAGCTTAATTTCTTTAGCTCGTTGCTTCCTAAACTCTCTATTCATTACTTTTTGAGCCGTGAAACTCAACACGATTCCCATCAAGAAATAGCTGGGTCAAAAGCTGAGTTACATTACGGACACATAAACCAAGCTGCATTAGCCACTGTCTCCGATCTCTCTGAGCGTACGACCTTTGTTTGCGGCCCCAATATGTTTATGGAGCAAATAAAACAATCATTACTGCAGTTAGGTTTACCCGAAGCGCAGTATTTTGATGAAAGCTTCGGTCAGAAAGCCAGTTTTGGTGGCAGCAAAAAACAGGTCAATATTTTGTTTGATAGTTGGGATACGTATGTTGAAGGCGATAATCAACTGACATTATTAGAGCAGGCGGAACAAGCAGGATTGAGCTTGCCTTTTTCTTGTCGTGGCGGTATGTGTGGCGCCTGCAAAGTGCAATTACATTCCGGTGAAGTAAGGCGACTAAGTGATTCAGCTTTGACGCCTGATGAAATTGAAGCAGGTGTGGTGCTTGCTTGTAGTTGCGTACCGCAGTCTGATCTGGTGATAGGACAAACTTGATTGGGTATAAATGTCAAAAAGGCGTCGAAAGTGACGCCTTTTTGGCTATATAACAGAGGAAGAAGGGTTTAGCTGCGCATGCCGATAAAATTTTGACGGGCATATTCAGGACGCGCAGACTTTAATAGCTCTACTTCAGCTTCTGTCATCTTGCCTTGTGGTAGTCCCAGTAGTTTATGGGTTAATAAAGGTCGGGCAGCTAAGTTGATTGATAATTTCACAATGCGGCGTTCACCGTTTATTTCTTGGGTGGATAAGGCGGGCACTAATACCCCAGCTTCCAATAAATTCGCCACTGCTGGCTCATTTAGTGGCAGCGACAACATGTTTTTACGTTGGATAATGTATTCACGTAGTACGGCCTTTTCTTCAAAATCTAAGCGTTTGATCATGCTCATCATGCGCTTATTTTGTTCTTCCTGTTCGGTTCTGTGGGTTAATCTAAAGTGTATGAATAACAGTAGCTTAGCAATGAAGTATGAGGCGCTAACAATAATGGCTACGCTTAAGTAGGGACTGAGCTGGCTGCGCAGCGCCAGCATGTTCAATGTTTGCGCTAGTCCATCAGGCAGCAACACAATAAATATGCTTGCAAGTAATAACCAGGCCATTAGTAAGCTGATTTGTACATTCATTGAAAATTGCGTGATGATTTGTTTCATGTGACATCCCCTGTTTACCCAATAAGAATTAACACTAGCGTGAACTCTCTATTCTTTTACTGGATAATGTAAAGCAAAAATGATGCCAAGGATGATTAGGCGTGATGGTAAGAAAAAGCGGCAGCCACAACAAAGAATATTTGTTTAACTTGCCGCTTGTGCTTGAAGAGGTTTTGTTATGTTCCAGAAGCGATGTTACAACAATGAAATAAGGTGCAATTGGCCGCGCCAAAATTCGCCGGAAAAGTCTCTAATTGAAACTAATCCAGATTTGACATCATAACTAATCACTACGCCTTCACTGAAATCTAGGTTCCGTCTAGGATATGAAACCAATTTTCCAACCCACATAAGCTAAGTTCGCTAAGTCTAAATTAAGCTTGCCTATCTTAAGCGGGTTATATGACATTATCCTTACCCGAGCTGTTTATTTTGCCAGTTGGCTGATTAAGCGTGCCGCTACATTAGCCGTGCAACTGTCTTGATCAAAGTTGGGGTTGTATTCACATATATCGGCTAACTTCAATTTGTCTCCGGCATTTTTCTTGATGGTAATAAGCAGGTGCTCAAGTAGCTCTAAAGGCATGCCATAGGCCGCTGGGGCACTCACTCCTGGCGCAATGTAGGCGGGCAATACGGCTAAGTCGATGCTGATGTAAATGGCATCAACTTCGCTGATAAACGAGCGAACCCCGGCTTTAATTGTGTCTATGTTGTTCCAGTGTAAATCGGTATCGTATTTATATTGCACTTGGTGCTCGTTGGCGCGAGCAAACAGGGCTTGGCTATTACTTATTTTGCTAACACCTAAACAAAGGTAGCTTAATTGACGTTGTTGCTCGTTGGCCCGTTTCATAATTTGAAAGAACTGACTACCTGATGAGCCGCCGTCTTGATCGCTGCGAATATCAAAATGGGTATCAAAATTAATTACGCCAATTTTCTTTCCGGCATCAATATGTTGCTCTAGTCCTTGATAGCCACCGTAAGCTAGTTCTTGGCCGCCGCCCAAAATAATAGGAAAGTGACCTTGAGTGAGTATATTACCCACCATCACCCCCAAATCTTGCTGCGCTTTTGCCAGTTCAAACCACTCACAATCTAAGTTGCCAGCATCATAGACAGGTGTTTCTAAGTGCCAAGCTAGATTAGCAAGGGCGCGGCGGATGGCCTCCGGACCTTTTGCTGCGCCGTGTCGACCTTTACTTTTACGAACACCTAAATCACAAGGGAAACCAACTAAGCAGGTGCCAGGTGTA
The DNA here is from genome assembly GCF_021295315.1 of Motilimonas cestriensis. GTDB lineage: Bacteria > Pseudomonadota > Gammaproteobacteria > Enterobacterales > CBDFNC01 > Motilimonas > Motilimonas cestriensis. The sequence continues at coordinate 148,566 of NZ_JAIMJA010000008.1, forward strand.
TCGTCTGGGGCCAGTTTGGTTACCTTGTTGTGCCAGCGAAGCGCTAGCTCACTTTCTTCACGGTCTTGTTTGCCTAGCCAGAGAGGGGAAGATATGTTTGTCATTGTTATATGTCTCAATATGTTAGCAGGTTTCAGTGTGGCACATTTAGGCTCAACTAAAACCTAGAATACAGGCCAAAATGAACAAAAATAATACAACTGTGAACTGTCCCAAATGTTTTTCAACCCGGTTTAAAAACAGAGGGACTCACAAGCCAATCCATCACCGTCATTATCGAGTCGATCAACGCCGCAACTATTAAGATAAAACTGCGCTTCTTGGCAGCTTGTCATTTGGTTGCAGTAATATTTATCTTGGCAGCTAAACGTTTCGATATTTGGCTCTGCTTTATCCGTTAATTGACACAAGCTATGTAGTGCTTGTTTATTGGTGTTGTATTGTTGAAATAGGGATAAGTGAGAGTGTTGCTCTAATTGAGCAACAGTGACTTGAAACTGATGGATTTCTGATAGCGAGAAGCCTTGATGGGGCATAATAAAGGCCATACTGGTGTTTGCTGCCTGCGGTGCTAAATAAGCCTTAAAATAGGCGGAGGGAATACGTACCTTATTATTAATCCAGAGGTTATCTTCTCTGTTGTAAATTGGACCAGTCACTACCTTTAAGCTGCCCAGCTGCTGGGTACATTGACGCTCCCATGCTTCGAGCTCAGCCCAGCCTTGACGATTAAACTCGGGCCGTTGCGGGGCAATATTACTCATTAAATAAGACTGTTTGGCAGATGCAACAGAGAAGTCCATAGACGCTGCTGGCGCTAAATGGCCGCGGTCATAGCCCGAGCCGATATAGTCTGCTGATGCCACTTGGACCGCAAGTGGCAATGAAGCATCGCGACTAAATGATTCGACGGTTGCAAAGCCTGAGATACTTTCAGGGGTTAAGGTGTAGCTTACCCAGTCTGCAACCCCGTTTAGATAGTTAAAGCCAACGCTATAGCCATCGCGGCAGATCACTTGATCTGGTTGACTAGGCATATGGTTTGTTGAACAGGTGATGAATGACTCTGAATCTATATTTGCTGCTTGGGAGCCTTCTAGGGGCGTATTACTTGATTGGCAAGCGAGCAACAAACTGGACAAACTGATGATGAGTAGTCTTCGCATAAATACCGCTTATATTGAGTCTTTTGTTATTAATTTAGGCGTAAGTCCGAGTATGTGCCAGCTCATAAGGATAACCTGTGAGCTAGCCCCTTAGATTTCCATTACTTTTTGCTTTATGCTGAAGGAAATGAATAGCGAGGGATACGATAATGCAACAAGGGTTTAATCTCGGCGTGATTGAAGGGTTTTATGGCAAACCTTGGTCTTGGCAAACACGCGAGCAGTATAGCGATTTTTTATTGAAGCAAGGTTACGGCGCTTATATTTACGGTCCTAAATATGACCTTAAATTACGCGAAGAGTGGCAGCAACCTTGGACTGCTCAGGAGTTTAATCATTTAAAACAATTGGCCGCTTGCTATCAACAGGCGGGGCTTAAATTTGGTATCGCACTGAGCCCATATGAAGTTTATCAGCATTGGAACCAGAGCACGCGTCAAGCGCTTACCATTAAGATGGCTGAAATAAATGCTATCGGTGCAGATATACTTTGTATTTTATTTGATGACATGCGTGGTGACATACCTGATCTGGCCATTAATCAAGCTGAAATTTGTGATTTTATTGCTCAGCAAAGCCAAGCACAGGAAATCATCATGTGTCCAACCTACTATTCTGATGATCCCGTGTTAGAGCGCATTTTTGGCGCTAAACCGCATGACTATTTGGAAAATCTTGGCTTACAGCTTGACGCTAAATTTGATGTCTTTTGGACCGGGCCAAGTGTTTGGTCGGTATCTTACCCACCTGAGCACTTAATACGTGTCGCCGAGCAGTTAGGCCGACAACCTGTGATCTGGGATAATTATCCGGTTAATGATATGAAAAATTGGCACTATTTGTTTATGCGTGCTTTTCAAGATCGATTGGCGAGTATGCCAACGTTGACCCGAGGTCATTTTGTTAACCCGATGAATCAAGCACAGCTATCCAAGATTGCCTTACATAGCTTGCCGCGTTTATACGCTGAAGGTGACCAATATGAGCCAAATTTAGCCTTGCGCCAAGCATTATCAGAGCTAGCACCAAGCGCATTAGCCAGTCAGTTACTTAATGATATCGCCACTTTTGCTGATCGAGGGTTTAAGCAATTATCCGATACAGAAGTTGAGACATTGAAGTCACAATATGGCCAGTTTGATCATCCAATGGCACAAGAGGTTCTAGGTTGGTTGAATAAAGAATTTGAATTTGATGCTAATAAAACTCAGCTTTGGATCCAAGAGTAATATGTTAATTATTTGATTAATATGGTTTTGTGTGCTTTATTTCTAACGATGTCGGCGCTAATTCAGGCCAATCTTTTTGAGTAAAAAATTATTTTTCATCAGGGTGAAAAATATTCACTTTATTTCAATGCGGGCTAACGTTATTTATTGCCCTGCAATTGATATTGGAGCCTTAGGTAATGGGTAAAACATTCATTAACGACGACGATTATGATGACGATTATGATGATGCAGAATTTCACGATGCTGCTGATCATAAACGTAAAAAGAAAGAAAAAATTCAAGCAAACCTAGAGCGCGAGAAAAGGCGCCAAAAGAAATATGCCGAGGGTGACGACAAATCATTCTAACAAAAAGCCAGTTTTAAACTGGCTTTTTTATTAGTTTGACTCAATCGGCCATTGTAGTCATACGTTTGATTTTGGTCATAATTACATCATACCTGCAGCGGTTGAATGTCTACCGCTGATCCAGTTTTCGCGAAATTTCCAGCCGTTGGGGCGGTCTTCACAAACGCCTTGATAATATTGCCTTGTGACGCCAAGAACATAAGCATTAGATAATTCGCAATAGCTATCTAATCCCTCTTCATAGCCTTTCTTATAGTCAGCTAAGTTTATTTCGCCTAAGTTAGCTAATTTTTTCAGATCGTTAGCTGACTTTTCTGAATGCCCTTGTTGGCCGTCAATCGTGCCAACTTTGTACCAGTTATTTTGAGTTGCAAGGTTTTGCTGCTCTGTGTTTGCACAGGCACTCAGTAAGCCGATAGTAAATAGTGTAATTACTAATCTCATTTTGTCCTCCTCGAGAAGAGCAAGCGTTATTTCATCAATTTCACTTTAGGCTTAACCGGCGACTAAGACAATAACTGATAACCAAGACTATGCTCAATTTAGTTAGCTAGGTCAGCCCTAGTTAACCGGATATAACAAGCATACGCTTGGTGGATATGCTTGGATTACTAATAAACACTATTTGTATCACTTCTATGCACATTGATTACTTGCGAAAAATGCTCAAGGCCTAATGAAAAATGCGCTTCGTCAATGACGCTTATGTGAATATATTTCTTCCCTTGCGCCATTTATTGATCAGCGTAGGTGAATCCAATAACTTAGCCAAGGAGCTAACCAGCTCTACTTTTTTTAATGGCTCTTTGTTTTGATGAAGCACTTGATAAGCGGCCTTGGTTAAACTCTCTTGCTCGCTCTGTATCTCTCTAACTTGTGGAATAAAGCCGGTTAAGTCTGTCGGATCGGAGTAAGATTTTTGGCATTGAGAAAGCGATGTGGAATGATAGCCAGCGCAAGCAAGGGATCTGACAGGGTAAACTGAGCAAGCGTCATTAAGTAGCAAGGGGCACTCTATATTGGTTGTGTCATGTTGCTCGGTTGTGATGCTGTTGAGTATTGCTGCAGTTGATTTAATTCGGGTAACAAGCGTTTCACTTTGTTCGCCACTTAGTTCGGTTTTTATGTAAAAATATATTCCAATTATTTCATGTGGAAAAGCAAGGACTCTTATGTTGCAGCATGTTGAACAGCCTTTCTTACAGGCTATTTCAGTATGCTGAGACATTTTTTTACTCAGCTGTGCAGTTTGTAATGCAGCTAATTTGGCTAGCTGGTTCGTGTTCGATTTAGCCTGCGAGTAGCAAGATTGGAGGGCGATGATATGGTCTCGATATAAAGCAGCATTCATTTTAATCTACAACTTTTACAACAGATTAATGGTAAGCTCTTTTTAACCGTTAAAGTCCCTCTTTAAAATGTGGATATTACGATGCCTCATTTCGGTATTAATTACTGAACTCAAACATGCCGTTGTTTAGCTGTAACTCTCGGTCTAGTTTTTGACTCCAACGTTGTTGAATTTGCTTTAAATCGAGACTGTGTTTTTGCTGCTCAAAAGCATTCTGCCATTGTTTTAAAATGGCCGGGTCGGTGTTGCGTGAAAACGCTAAGTAGCTATAAGCGGTAGTAACATAAAACACGGTCACTAAAGAGCGATATTCGGGGTGGTGTGAAAGCATGTAGGCATGCTCAATATCGCCCGTTAGCACTAAGTCTAAGCGTTCAGACATCAGCATTTTGTAGGCTTGCTCTAGATTGCTAACCGGATAGCCGTTGCTAAAACCTTGGGCTTTTAACCATGTTTCGCGATTGTCGGCGCGTAATACACCAATGTTATCTACTTCTTTATATTGTGCCAGTTGCTGGTAAGGGAATTGTGTTGTATCTCGTGCAATAAAATACCAGCGCTTTGCCATCACTGGTCCTATCCAGTAGAAATGCTCCTCGCGTTGAGGGTTGCGCTCAGCACTGAAAATTAATGTATTACGCTGCTGCATTCCTGCCTCAAGCACTCGGGCCCAAGGTGCTATTTGAATTTCGCTTGGCGTCTCCACGTGCTTCATTAGCAGTTTCACATAGTCAGTGGTAATGCCGTCCATTTTGCCATGCTGTTCAAAGTTCATCGGTGGTTCATGGGACGTTAGGATGGTTAATTCAGCTTGAGTGAAGCTGGGGACAATCGTCAATATTAATAGCAGTCGTCGAAGCCAAATCATGGTTTGATAGCCTAGCCTAAAAAAAGCAGAATAAAGAATTATAACGAAAATTACATCAAGCTAAAGAGGATATTTCTAGCCAGGCAACTCTCGTTAACATACCTCTTTATATTGCTTGGCTCTATACGGCTTTAAAATCCGTGTTCACAACTAAATTCCATGCTTTGATGAGTTCTTGGGTGTTTTATTTTAAGCCATGTTGCATGCAGTAGCAGACGTTCAGACATCGCTAATGCTTCTGGTGTGGCATAAAAATAATCGCCTAAAATAGGATGGCCGATAGCTTGCATATGCACCCTAAGTTGATGAGTACGACCGGTAATGGGCGTTAATTTTACTAGACTGCTGTGCTGGTCTTCACTTTCAACTTCAAAGAAGGTTTTTGACGCCTTACCGTTTTCGTAGCAAACGATTTGTTTGGGGCGGTTTGGCCAATCACAAATTAAAGGAAAATCAACTTCTCCTGCTTTCTCTGCTAAGTGCCCCCAAACCCGCGCGTAATAAACCTTTTCTGTTTCTCGGTTCATAAACTGCATTTTTAAGTTGCGCTCAGCTTCTTTGTGCATGGCGAGAACCATCACACCCGATGTCGCCATATCTAAACGATGAACAATTTGTGCATCAGGAAACTGTTCCTGTACGCGGCGCCAAGTGCTATCACTGTGATTCGGGTCGCGCCCAGGCACTGACAGTAATCCACTTGGTTTATTCACCACTATGATGTCGCGATCTTGAAATAAAATATCTAACCAAGGGTCGGTAGGAGGGGTATAGTGCAACATTGCCATAATGGTAAAGGGTTCCAGAAAAAAGTGGCGCTAGGATAACCTTTCATCGTCAATTGCGCAAAAAAGCCAGCTGGTTTTTTACGCCTTTATTGGCTATGTCAATCAGAAATCGGCATAAGTAAAGTGGCTTATATTTCCTGTTATGAAGTATTGGACATCGCTTTGTAAGTGCTCGGTAAGCTAAATGTGCAGGCTTAAAGTGCGTAAAGATGAAACGAAGGCTAATCAGGTGAGTTATTGTTTGCGTTGGTGCAGGGTAGGCTTGTTGCTTTCTCACTCAAACTCTAAAATAATGCCGCTGAAACCTAAGGAATAAATAATGATATTAACGGATATAAATAAGGCTCAATATCGCCATCGACTAAACCGGGTGATCATTGCATGTATAGTGGTGCTGACCGTGTCTGCGTTGTCTATTTCAACAGCTTTAATTTACTTTTTTTCCGACGGCTCTGAAACCCACTTTATGCTAAATTTAACAGGGGTTGTCTTAGGCGGGGGACTCGTTCTGCAACTGCTTCGTCACTTTAGAACTCATCCCTATATGCATGAAATAATGTATGTCTGGGACTTAAAGCAGGAGCTTAATTTAATTAACCGACGTTTACGTAAAGTGCAACAAGCGGCGCAGCAAGGGAATTACCATGCAATGTTAGCGCTGCATTTTTCCTATCAAGGTTCACAGCAGCTTTGGCAATTGGATGATAACACCATTACTTTAGATGATTTACGTCCGTTGATGAATGAACTTGATAAGTTAGCACAGCAATTCAATTATGAACTCAAGACCGATGCATACTCACGGGACATGCTAAAAGAATTTTAAGCCTTATATGATGGAATCATGGCATGACGCAAACTGATGATCTCGCTTTTCTCCGCCCCGGAATGATGCTTCATGTTGAAGCCGTAACGCCAGCCGGCGTTCGTTCAAAAATGAAGTTGCCATTAATTGGTTATCAAGCGGGTGATTTTTTGTTACTGCAATACCCTGATCCTAGTCGTTGGGGAGATAAATATGATGTACTCAGAGAAGGGTATGAGTTAATCGTCCGGGTATTAGCGGAAGATGAGCTAGGCTCGGTGGTGGCCTTTAAGTGTCAAATTCTACCCACAGTGACTCGGCCAATTAAAATGTTAGTGGCTTCTTATCCAAAAATGGTGCAGCAGCAACCACTGCGAGCTGAGCGGCGTATGGCAACAAAATTGTTAGCTAAGGTGCGTTGCGGCACGCAAATGATGGCGGGTCAGTTACTCGACATTTCGGTGCATGGCTGTCGAGTGCGATTGGCCGATCCGGTGCAAAATGCGGCTTTTAAGGGGCAGCAAATGACAATTATGGTTGAAAATGCCAATAAAAGTGAATTGTTCAAGCTGTTGGGCGTGGTGTGTAATCAAAAAGAAGAATCGGGGCTGTGGTCGGTAGGAATCAAACTAGATCAAACAGCGAGTCAGAATATAGAAAAACTTTTTGAGAAGATGCTCGTTAGCTTAGATGAAGTGTAATCGCGGCAAATAATTATCAGCGCCCCGGGACATGGGGCGCTGCCCACCTTATCCACGCAGGCCTTGTTTAAAGTTTTGTAAGGTTTTGAACATAAGCTCAATCTTTTTCACTAAACGAGGTAAATCACGTTCAAATTCTTCATTCGAGTTGCTTTGTTGCAGTGCCAATAAATCGGCAGCGAGCTCTTCTACATGAACTAAAAACCGCGCAGAGCGCGTGGTAAATGGAGTATTGTCGCCAAATATTGCTATGAAATTGGCTTTATCCTGCTCTTTAAGCGCCTCAATAGACTGGTCTGCATCAACAGATTGGCGATAAATTAGCTGAATATTTTCTTTCAAGCTGTTTAAAATTTGTTCGTGTGTCATAATATACATTAAGCCGTTAGTAATGTTCTTAGTATATACTTAAGTAACGGTAAGCTGAATGAGCAACTAAAATGGGTGATCAGTTTTAATACTTGGTCGTATATTTTTAGGTCAGCTAGCAAATTCGCATAGTGATTGGGAGGCGATATGCAAGTATCAGGAAATTCTGGTTTAGGCCAAGAAGCATGGCAGGCAGCCATTGGTAAGAAACAGCAGCAAGCTGAAGGGCAGCAGGCGTTGCAGTTGATCCAGTCAGCAACGGCGGGATCACCAAGCTCTGCACCAAAACCGGATCCATCAAGCTCTATTGGCCAGAATATTAATATTCAGGTCTAGTTATTGCTATGAGATCTCTGCTTCATAAAAAACGCGCTTTATTAGCGCGTTTTTTTTATGATTTTTACCAAGGAATGAGCCCATCACTAGGGATGGAACAAATCCAACGGCGTTTTACTTTTTTCACCTGCTATCTCGCGAACCAACTTCGGCACTAGAAAACCTGGTAGTTCATGCAACATGGCTTTCACTAGCTGTTTCGCTTGCTGTTCATCCACTTCAAAATGCGCGGCACCTGCTACCTTGTCCAATTGATGAAGGTAATAAGGCAAGACATCTGCTGCAAATAAAGCTTCGCTTAAGTTAATTAAGTCAGCGCTAGTATCATTGATGCCTTTTAACAGTACACTTTGGTTTAGCAGGGTAATGCCATAGCGCCTTGTACGTTGTAGCGCCGCTGTGAGCGCTTGATCTAACTCATTAGCATGGTTTATATGCAATACCATTATCGCCTTTAAAGAGCTCTGTTGTAGCCGGCTCAGTAATGCATCGGTTAAACGACTTGGGATCACCACGGGGAGTCGAGTGTGTAATCGTACCCGAGTAAGGTGGGGGATCCGCTCTAATTGGGTTAACAGCCAGTCAAGGTGCTCGTCTTTGGCCATGAGGGGATCGCCACCGCTAAGAATGACTTCGTTAATTTCAGTATGCTGGCGAATATAATCGAGCGCTGTGTGCCATTCATTTTTATTCGGGCTGTTGTCCTGATAAGGAAAGTGGCGGCGAAAGCAATAACGGCAATTCACGGCACAGCCACCTTTAACAATAAACAGTACCCGGCTTTTGTATTTGTGCAGCAACCCGGGTGCGGCAGTATTGTGCTCTTCAAGGGGATCAGGACCAAATCCTTCTACTTCTAGTAATTCCTCTTTGAGAGGCAGCACTTGACGCAGTAGTGGATCGTGTTTATCACCCACTTGCATTTTTTTGACAAAGGGCAATGGCACTAACATTGGGAAAGATTGGCGTGCAATGAAGCCCTCGATGAAATCCTTTTCGTTCAAATTTAGGATTTTGATCAATTCAGAGGGGGTTTTGATCGCATTTGCCAGTTCTTTTTGCCAATGCCCCTGCACAGGGAGGTCATTTCGGGTTATTATTTGCGGCATTTGCGTAACTCGATTTTGCTAAGAGGAAAAAATGGCAACATATAGTACCAGTGATTTTCGCAGCGGCCTAAAAATAATGCTCGATAACGAGCCATGTGCCATCATCGAAAACGAATTTGTAAAGCCCGGTAAAGGCCAAGCCTTTAACCGCGTGCGTATCCGTCGTTTACTTTCAGGTAAAGTATTAGAGAAAACCTTTAAATCAGGTGAGTCGGTAGAAGCGGCTGACGTGATGGATTATGACCTAGCTTACCTATACAACGATGGTGAGTTTTGGCATTTCATGAACAATGACACGTTTGAGCAAGTCGCAGCAGATGCGAAAGCGGTAGGTGATCAAGGGAAATGGTTAATTGAGCAAGACATTTGTACGATTACCACATGGAATGATAATCCGATTGCAGTTACCCCGCCTAACTTCGTTGAGATTGAAGTGACCGAAACCGATCCAGGCCTGAAAGGCGATACTGCTGGAACGGGTGGCAAGCCAGCCACTCTGGCCACTGGTGCCGTTGTTCGTGTTCCTTTGTTTATTCAGATTGGTGAAGTGATTAAAGTTGATACGCGTTCGGCCGAATACGTAGGTCGAGTTAAGTAATTTCTTAATGAGACAAAAAAAGCGGAATGTTTCCGCTTTTTTTAATGATTTTGTAATAGCCTACAAACTAGAGCTAATGTGTTACTTTTTGCTTCATCGCTCTCGGACTCGTTTCTGCTTTTTGAAAAGCCTCTAACTTGAGTGCTTTCTTACTAATGTGTTTTATCTCATCAATTTGCCAATCGATTAAATCTTCTAGTTGCTCAACATAACTATTATGTGACGTTTGCGCCAGTTGATAACCGAGTACAGCTGCAAGCTGATTGCCTGCGTGTGTTAAAAATTCTAAATCCTCATTTTTATACAGCTTGGTGGGGTCATAACTTTGCAGCACTAGCACGCCAAGTAGTTCATCTTGAAATACTAAAGGCAAACCTAGCCAGCTCTCACTTTGCGTACCACGAAAGGTGATAGCACCGGACTCTTTCAATCTTTGTAGCTTTTCGCTGTCTGCTAAAAAAGCTTGCTTACGACGAAAAATATACCCGACTAAGGTAGATTCAATAAATTCACGCGCAGGTGTTAAGCCTGGTAGTTCGACATTTTCATCTGCTTGATCAACGAAATATGGAATATGAATATGGCTTCTTTCAGCGTTATACAATGCCAATAACATGTTATCGGCATACAGAGCTTTTTTTATTGCTTGATGAAAAGCGAAAAATACCTGGCTTAATGGCAATGCTGTTTTACCAAGTTCAGATATTTCGTAAAGTGCACTTAAGCGTTGAGTCATTTGAGATTGCGGCTCTGCAAGGGCGTCTTGCGTTGAGTCCGCCTTAACGTTAAAAGTAAAAACATTTGCTTGAGAATCATTCATAATTTCACTACTACTTATTGGCCACTCTCAATAGCATATACGCTAAAAACAAAGTTGCTTAGTTTTTAGCGCAAAAAAACTTACGAATATAGATTAAATTAAATTAATGTTTAATAAGTGTTTTATAAACAGTTGTTTAGGGTTTTAGCTTGATATGATAAGTACGACAGTAAAGCCCAAAGCGCCGGACTTTACTGTATAAAATACTGCAATTGAGCTTTATGTTAATTAAAGCATCTGAAGTAGCAAGGTAAAGACAAAAACTGATACAGCAAAAGCGGCGCCATAACAGATTACTTGTTGCCAATCTCGCCCTCGCTTAACGCCTATATCATGTAAGCCATGAAAAATACGATGTAGCGTATGCCAGAGTGGTAGTGCGATCAGTACCAATAAAATAGCCGCACCGTACCAAGAAGTAGCAAAACCATGTACACGCTCATAGCTAAGTGCTTCTGGGCTAATAATAGCTAATGGTACTAAAATACCGGTAATTAGTATCATTACTGGTGTTAAAAAGGCCGTGAGCATGCCACCAGCGCCAAATAATCCCCAAAATACGGGCTCGTGAGAGCGCTTTAATTTAGTTGAATCGGTATGACTCATAACGCCTCCTATAGCGTAATAATTATCAGAGCGGCCAAGCTTGCTAAGACAAAGCCTGCGTAATGACCGATAACGATGAATTTATCATCTAGCTTTTTTCCTTTAAGCCAGATATCAGCAGCTTTAGGGGCTAAGTCAAACCAAGTCACGGTGTGATACAAGGCTAAGCCTAACGCGATGATATGAAATAAGATGGCAATAGGGTGTTGTAGCGCGTCAAGCCATCCTTGCCATGCCTCTGGTCCTTGGGATAATCGCAATAAGCCCCAAGCCAAAATGCAACTGTAAATAGTGATGGCGATACTGGTCCCTTCACGGATCATATACTTAGTATAAAAAGCATGTTTCAACCACCAATCCACGGGCAGTTCGCGCTGATAGGGTTTTCTTTTACTTGCTGGATTATTCATATACCGCGCTCCTTAACTTGGACGAACTAACAACGGCTAACTCACGCTGATAGGGTTTATGTTCGTATAATGTGTTATTCATCTAGCTATGCCTTAATCTGGCTTAAACATACCAATAAGATAATCCTTGGCACTTTCCACCTTAAATAGTTGAATGGCTGCCGCAGGGTCGACGCCTTTTGGGCATACTTGAGAGCAGTAGCCGACAAAGGTACAACCCCAAACGCCTTCTTCCGCATTCACTATTTCCATGCGCTGGGCGCTGCCGGCATCGCGCGAATCACGATTGTAACGTGCCAGTAAAGCTAACGCCGCGGGACCGGTAAATTCGGTGTTGAGGGCATACTGAGGGCAAGCCGAATAACACAATCCGCAGTTAATACACATGGAAAACTGTTTATATTTAGCCATCTGCTCTGGGGTTTGAATGTATTCACCATCATCGATGGATTTTTCCTGCGCAGGAATAATATAAGGTTTAATGCTTTCAAGTTTCTTAATAAAATCATCCATTACCACGACTAAGTCCCGTTCAATTGGAAAGTTAGCCAGTGGTTCTAGTTTGATTTTGTTAGGGAAATAGTCGCGTAAAAATGCTTTGCAACCAAGCTTTGGCACACCGTCTATCATCATGCCGCAGCTACCACAAATCGCCATCCGACAAGACCAGCGAAAGCTAATGCTGCCATCAAGTTCATCTTTAATGTATTGCAAGGCCTCTAAGATCGACATTTCTTCGTCGTAAGGAATGCTATAGGTTTGCATAAACGGCGCCGTATCTTGCTCCGGCCGATAACGTAAAATATCAATTTCAATCATTGGGTTAGTCATGCTTCACCTCCGCTGCTTTGGCTGCATCTTGCGCGTCTGAGGCGGCGCCATAAACTCGCTCTGCTGGTTGGCTTTTTGTGATGGTGACACTGGCGTAGTCGATAGTGGGCGCCTTATCTGGATTATAAAAAGCCAGTGAATGGGTGAGATAGTTTTCATCATCGCGTTTTTCATAACCGTCAATACGTTGATGAGAGCCACGGGATTCTTTGCGTAAAATAGCGCTATGAGCCATAGCTTCAGCAGTATCAAGGAGGTAGCCTAGCTCAATGGCGTATAACAGTTCGGTATTAAATACACTGGATTTATCGCTGATTTTAATATTTTTATAGCGTTGTTTTAATTCGGCTAATTTGTCTATTGCTTGCTGCATCGAGGCTTCGGTGCGGTAGATTCCGACACCCGCTTCCATGCAATCACCCATTTCTCGACGAATTTTGGCCATACTTTCTGTGCCATCGTTGTGTAATAAAGCCTCGGCTTTATCAATGACGACTTTAGCGGCATCGCGTACTTTGCCTATTGCACTATGCTTATTTTCTTGCGCGAATTTAGCAGCCTGTTGGCCTGCGACTTCGCCAAATACCACTAGCTCAGATAATGAATTAGAGCCTAGGCGATTGGCACCGTGTAAGCCGCTCGAGGCACATTCGCCAACAGCGTATAAACCGGGTAAGCGAGTCGCGGTTTTAGCGTCGGTTTCAATACCGCCCATGGTGTAATGTACGGTGGGGCGAACGGGTATTAGCTCATGAACAGGATCTACACCAACATAGGCTTTGGCTAATTCGCGAATGAAAGGTAAGCGTTCGTTAATTTTGGCTTCACCGAGGTGGCGTAAATCAAGGTGCACCACATCGCCGCGCTTAGTTGAAATAACCCGGCCTTGTTGTTGCTCTTGCCAGAAACACTGGCTAAGGCGATCGCGCGGACCGAGCTCCATGTGTTTATTTTTGGTTTGACCAACGGGGATTTCAGGCCCTAAACCGTAATCTTGTAAGTAGCGATAGCCGTCTTTATTGACCAAAATACCGCCTTCGCCACGACAACCTTCCGTCATTAATATGCCCGAGCCAGGTAATCCTGTTGGATGATACTGAACAAACTCCATGTCGCGCAGGGGCACGCCGTGACGGTAACACATGCTCATACCATCGCCGGTCACAATGCCACCATTGGTGTTATAAGTGTAAACTCGACCGGCACCGCCCGTGGCGACAATCACGGTTTTAGCGTGGATAACGCGGGTAATGCCTTCGGCTATATCGAGTAACACCGCGCCTTGCACCTTGCCATCAAATACCAATAAATCAAGGCAAAAATGTTCATCAAAGCGTTTGATTGAAGGGTACTTAATTGAGGTTTGGAACAAGGTATGAAGCATGTGAAAGCCAGACTTATCGGCGGCAAACCAAGTGCGCTCTATTTTCATTCCGCCAAAGGCGCGCACATTAATCTTACCGTCTTCCTTACGGCTCCAAGGGCAGCCCCAATGCTCTAACTGAGTGAGTTGGCGAGTGGCATTTTCGACAAAGTATTCAACGGTATCTTGGTCGCAGAGCCAATCGCCGCCCGATACGGTATCGTTAAAGTGGTTGTCGAGAGAATCGTGCTCTTGCACTACTCCTGCAGCGCCACCCTCGGCCGCGACGGTGTGGCTGCGCATCGGGTAAACTTTAGAAATCAAAGCAATTTCTAACTCGGGATTAGTTTCTGCCACGGCAATGGCGGCACGCAACCCCCCTCCTCCTGCACCTATAATCGCAACGTCCGTTTTTATGATTTCCACATTAACCTCCTAAGGAGTGATTATTTTATATTTGTAGATGATCCTCTCTTCCACACTCTAAGAGATGATCTTGATCAAAAACTGCTTCTGAATTAAACCAAATTGACTAATATTTCTTATTTCAAAACAATTGATTAATGTTTTTATTGGCTAGCTCTTGGAACAGAGAAAACAAAGATAAAGTTAGTCGAAATCAGCATAAGTTGAACCATTAATGAGAAATTTATGGATAAACAATCGTTACTCTGTGATCTGTGTGATGGTTAGTTGTTAAGTGAGTATCCTGTAAAGAAAAGTATTGAATATTCGTGTTTATGTAATACTTGTGGTTGATTATTTCAATTAATACTTCTATCAAGAAGAAGATAAAAGGAATCCTGACTACACTTTAATTTATTAATGAATTAAGGCTGAAATTACGGATGATAAAAGTCGCCACCACATTGTTGGGGATTACTTTACTTGCAGCGCTGCTGTGGTGGTTGGTTAATGGCCGTGCAATTGGAGCGTTTAATCTAGACACTTCTGAGCCCGTTATTCGCATTGCCGTTTCCCAAACGCCTCTTTCTTCTCCTTTTTTTATCGCGAAAAACAAACGTCTTTTTTCGCAACAGCAACTAGCGGTTGTTTTGGTTCCCTGTTTTGGTGGCCATAAATGTATGGAAATGTTACTTAATCACGAAGTTGATTTTGCCACAGCATCTGAAACCGTATTTATGTTTAATAGCTTTAAGCAGCCTGATTTACGATTGATTTCTTCATTTGTTGAGTCAGATAATGATGTCAAGTTACTTACCTTATCAGGCGGTGGGATAGCGAGCTTAGATCAACTAGAAGGCAAGAAGGTGGGGGTAATTAAAGCCAGTGCCAGTGAGTTTTTTCTTGATAGCTTATTAATTCTCAATGGAATTGATTCTAGTTTGGTGGAGCGTAAATACTATAAACCGGCGCAGTTAGTGGAGGCGTTACTATTGACTGAGGTTGATGCTATTGCAGCGTGGGAGCCTTACGGTTATGAGCTTACTAACACGGTGCCAGAGCAAGTCGTGCAGCTGCCTAGCCGGGGTGTTTATAATTTATCTTTTAACCTTATAGGTTTGGGGGAAAAGGGTAAGCAGGCTGAATCTATTCCGGGCATTTTAGCCGCACTTGAACAAGCTAATCTTTATCTCATCACGCATCCAAAACAAAGCCAAACCTTGGTCAGTGAAATATTGGGCATTTCCTTTCGTCAGCTAAATTGGTCTTGGCAAGACTACCTATTTCGCTTATCACTAGGTAACGCTTTGTTATCGAATCTTCACGCCCAAGCGCGTTGGGCGTTAGATCGCCAATTAATTATGGGCAGTGAAGTGCCAGATTTTAGAGCAATGTTTTCAAAAGGGAAATCATTAGCTTTAATTGATGAGCCGCTGGAGGAGAGGTGAATTTAGTTATCTCTCGGCGTCTATTAATCCTATCCTTGCTCTCGGTAAGCTTAATTTTTGCTGTCATTTTTTCTTTGTTTCGACTCCATTCCCATCAAAGCGTGGTAAATAAAGAGCTGCAGCATATTATGCAGTTACAGTTGAATTTGGATGTGTTACGAAGTCATCTTTGGCAGTATCACGAATACCAAGATCAATCTGGCTTTGCGCAAGCGCGCAGCACTCAGCTAGCCCTATCAGAGAAGCTTGCGCAAACCCATATACAATCAGATTCGGAGCCGTTGGAGTTACTTAATTTACAACGAATGAATGCCACTATTGGCGCCTTGTTAGATATAAATAAGGAGACCTCAGGGGGAGGTCAATTAGCAGAGCAGTCAAATGCTAAAAGTATGCTTCAAGCTAGATTCAACATGACTATTCAAGGTATGACCGAAGACTTATATCGATTACACCAAAAAGCCATTAATGAAGCGCAGCGGGTAACTTTGCAAATCCTGTATTTAAATGGTGTCGCATTGTTAGTGATTGCTATTGTGCTAGCTGTATTTGCTTACGCCACGTTAAGGCGGTTCAAAGTGGGTTTTACTATGTTGCATCATGGGATGAATGATTTAGCCAGAGGAGATTTAAGTAGTCGCCTATGCCCAAGCCAAAAAGATGAATTTACTCAGCTAGCTGAATATTTCAATCAAATGAAAGGTTCATTGGAAAAAACTACGATTAAACGGGATTTGCTGCAATACGAGGTCGAACAACAAACCAGCCAACTTAGATCGCAGCACATGAGATTACGTTTTTTAGCGGAGCATGATGATCTTACCGGGCTTTACAACCGCAGAGCATTTGAAAACCAAGTTAAGATAGCCTTGGCACGCGATCGTCGAACCGATTCAATGGCAGGGATGCTTTTTATCGATCTCAATAAGTTTAAAGACATTAATGATACCCACGGCCATGATGCCGGTGATTTTATATTGACTGCCACCGCCGAACGGTTGAGAGGCCTAATTAGAGAGTCTGATTTGGTTGGTAGATTAGGCGGTGATGAGTTTGTGGTTTGGTTGGATCTTATATCTAAAAAGGAAGAGGTTGAAAACAAAGCACAAGGTATCATGGATGCGCTTGCGCAACCGATTGAGTATTTAGGGCAACCTCTGGTTGTTGGCTGTAGCATTGGTATTAGTATTTTCCCTAGCGACGGCAAGCACTTTACTGAACTACTGAAAGCGTCAGATCAGGCTATGTATAAAGCTAAGCCAGAGCTGCACTCAGCTTATTGTTTTTATCAAGGGCAAAGCTTGTCTGAGACTTAACTTTGCGAAATCAATTGCCGAGTTGCGATACAATTTCAACCCTCGCTGGGTAATCACCTTAGCTTGCTATGGACTTAGCTTCGTGAAGTGGTCTGCTTAGCTTCTTGTAATGAGGCGTCTAGGCACGATTTCAATGCCTGTTTGATAATCGCCTTTACTGGCTTGCATCGCTAAATAAAGCGCCTTTTCTGCAATCATTTCTAATTGCAGCGGTAACGATTGGATCTTTATCGGCAAAAAATCTAACAACCGATGATCGCCAAAGGTCGCAAAGCGTGTGTTTGCCAATATATCAGGATAAGCAGAAAGGCAATCCAATACGCCTTCAAATAGAGTGTAAGAGGTCACTAGGATTGCAGCGGGGATCTGCTGTTGCTCGATCCATGCTTGCATTAATAATTTGCCTTGCTCAATACTAAAATGATCGCCATAAGTATATTGAACCTGAACACTCTGTGGATAGTGCTTAATGGCGCTATCAAAGCCCTGTTGACGTTCCTTCGATACGACCAGCTCTGGTACTGCGCCAATTAAGCCGATTGAGCTTGGCTGAGATTGTAGCAAAGCGTGACAAAGGGATGCTGCGCCTTCTAAATCTTCACTTATCACACTGGCAAATACCTCGTCATCCATGGCTCGATCTAAAGCAACAATAGGAATACCTTTGTTTAATGCTTTACGGTAGAAAGGATGATCAACAGGCAGTGAGCTGGCGACTAATAGCACGTCAATTCGTCGACTCAATAGGTTTTCTGCCACCTGTATTTCCGTTGCTATCTCGTCATCCGAGCAGGAAATGATCAGTTGATAACCGAATTTTCGCGCATCGCGTTCAAGTAGTTTAGCCAGCTTGGCATAACTGGCATTTTCTAGGTCGGGAATAATTAAGCCAAAGGTTCGGCTATTACCGGCTCGTAGTGAGCTGGCGGCATAATTAGGGGTGTAGTTGTGTTGGTTAACGACCGCCATTACTTTCTGTTGGGTTTTTTCACTGATCCTGTATTGCTGTGCCTTGCCATTAATTACATAACTGGCGGTAGTGCGTGATACGCCCGCTAATTTTGCGATTTGCTCTAACTTCATGATGAACACATCCCAACGGGAATCAAAAAACAAAAATGTTTTTTGATTCTATAATAAAAAGTGGTTGCAATTGTCGCTGAATCGTTTCAGTATGTCAACTGAACCGATTCAGCTTGTGGCTAAATAGCGCAAGCTGAATTATTTTTCTCTATTTGCTGAATCGTTTCACTTGTTCAGCAAACCCGACAAGGTAGGTGAGCAATGCTATCTATTCGCCAGCAAGACATAGTGATGGCGCAGCAAGCTGATAATAAACAGCAAGCGATCACGGCTATAGCAAAAGGACTCATCGCGCAGGGCTATGTCGCTGATGGTTACATCGACGGCATGCTAGCGCGTGAGCAACAAAACTCGACATTTTTGGGCAGTGGCATTGCGATCCCACATGGCACGACGGATACTCGTGACCAAGTTAAACAAACAGGCGTTTTACTACATCATTTTCCTGATGGTGTTGATTGGGGTGACGGTAACACCGTTTACTTGGCCATTGGTATTGCAGCCCAGTCCGATCAACATCTCGCCATCTTAAAACAACTCACAAAAGTGTTAAGTGCCGACGGCGTTGAAGCTGCGTTGCAACAAGCTAACGATGAGAGCACGCTGGTGCAGTTGTTAAATGGGCAACAACAATTACAAACCCATGTTGCAGCAGATCTTATTAAGCTAAAGTTTAATGCCACGGATTTATTGCAGCTCACCGCTGTGGCTGCAGGTTTACTGAAAAACAAGCACTATGTTGATAAAGCCTTTGTGGCAGAGGTCATTGCTAACGAGCCCACTTATTTAGGGCAGGGGCTGTGGCTGAGCTGCGCGGGGGTAGGTGTTACTGAAACGGCTATTTCTTTTGTTACACCAGAAGCTACCTTAAGCCAAGCTGAAAAGCCGTTGTTAGGCTTACTTTGTATTGCCAGTTGTAATGATTTACACGCTAGCAACTTATCTTTGTTAATCAACTTAATGGGATCTCACTCCCTAGAGTCGCTCTTGAATGGCTCAGAATCTGAAATTATTCAATTACTCACTCAGGCGCCAGCGACCGGGATCAGTGCAACGTTTACGGTTAAGAACCCTCACGGTTTACATGCTCGTCCGGGGGCGATGTTGGTGAGTGTGGCGAAAAAATTTAATGCTTCAATTCAGGTTACTAATTTGGATAGCGAAGGTAAAAGTGCAAACGCTAAAAGCTTGATGAAGCTAATGACGTTAGGGGTTAAGTGCGGCCACCGTTTAACGTTTACCGCCGATGGTGATGATGCCGAAGCGGCATTAACGGCGTTAGGTGAAGCCATAGAACAAGGGCTAGGGGAGACAAAACATGAAAGCTAATTTATCCGTTGTTACCGTTACTTTGAATCCCGCACTGGATTTAACGGGTTTACTCGATGAGCTAAAACCGGGGCAGGTAAGCTTAGTTAACCAATCAACTCTTCATCCTGCAGGCAAGGGCGTTAACGTGGCTAAGGTGCTGGCAGAGTTGGGCGCGAAAGTAACGGTAACTGGCTTTTTAGGTGAAGAGAATCACACCCCCTTCGCTGACTTGTTTTTGCGCAGTGGTATTGAAGATGCGTTTATTAGGGTGCCAGGCGCTACGCGGATCAACGTAAAGTTGGTTGAGCAAGATGGCCGGGTCAGCGATGTAAATTTTCCCGGTGTGCAAATTGATGATGCAGCGTTCGCAGCTTTAACCGAGAAACTAATAAAGCTAGCTGAAACCCATCGTGTTTTTGTCATTTCAGGCAGTCTGCCGCGCGGGGTGACGCCAAGTCAGTGTGGCAGCTTAGTGGCTCGTTTAACTCAGCTAGGCTGTAAAGTATTTTTCGATAGTAGCCAGCAAGCGCTGGCACAAGGAATCCAAGCTCAGCCATTTTTGGTTAAGCCTAACGAGACTGAGTTACGAGAGTTAACTCAGTTACCTTTAACCGATATAGCCAGTTTGTCTGCAGCGGGCCAAACATTGCAGCAGCAAGGTTGTCGCAACGTGGTGGTCTCGCTCGGCGAACAAGGTTTGTTGTGGTTTGATGACCAAGGTTGTTTAGCAGCATTGCCACCCAAGGTTGAGTTAGTTAGTACCGTGGGGGCGGGCGATACGTTAGTTGCGGGACTGTGTTGGGGTGAGCTAAATGCTTGGCCAAAATCACAAACCTTGTCATTTTCGACCGCATTAGCAGCACTCGCGGTCAGCCAAGTGGGCGTGGGTATTGATGATTTATCGCAATTAACGCCATTGCTCGAACAAGTGAAACTGGTTGATCCGATGGATCTGGTCATAAAAGGATAATAAGTATGAAAGTTGCAATTATTACCGCTTGTCAAAATGGTATAGCTAACAGCTTTATCGCGGCAGGACTATTAGAGCAAGCAGGCAAAGCCCTGAATTGGTCAGTGAGTGTTGAGTGCCATAGCCAAGTAAGCGAGACAACCTTACTTTCTGAACAGCAAATTGATGAGGCTGATTTAGTGATCGTCGCGGCGAGTGTCGAGCTCGATCTGACTCGCTTTGTCGGTAAAAGTGTTTATCAATCGAATATTGAAGCCTGCTTTGAAGATGCGAGTGCTTACTTAACCCTCGCTAAGGAGCAAGCTAAGCCTCTAGAGCAAGCGCAAATCGTAGTGCCAAAAAGTGAAAGCCCACTTCTTTCAGCAAATAGTCAGGCGCGTATTGTGGCCATTACGGCGTGCCCTACTGGTGTGGCTCACACCTTTATGGCGGCAGAGGCATTACTCGCTGAAGGTCAAAAACAAGGCCATCAAATTAAAGTTGAAACCCGCGGCTCGGTAGGGGCGAAAAATCAACTGACCGAGGACGATATTGCGCAAGCCGATCTGGTTATTATTGCTGCCGATATTGAAGTGGACTTGGCTCGATTCCAAGGTAAAAAGCTCTACAAAACCAGTACTGGTCTAGCGTTGAAAAAAACCGAGCAAGAAATGAAAAAAGCTTTTTCTGCCGATGTTTATCAACATCAGGGGGGGGGGAGCACTTCTCAAAGTAGCGCTGGGAGTGAAAAATCCAGCGTTTATAAACATCTGATGACTGGTGTATCACACATGCTGCCGCTGGTGGTTGCGGGTGGTTTGTTGATCGCGCTCTCGTTTGTGTTTGGCATTGAAGCATTTAAAGAAGAAGGCACGCTGGCCGCTGCGTTAATGACCATTGGTGGTGGTTCGGCATTCGCGTTAATGATCCCGGTATTAGCGGGCTTTATTGCTTTTTCCATTGCCGACCGTCCCGGTTTAGCGCCAGGTCTGATTGGTGGCATGTTGGCCAGTAGTATTGGGGCCGGCTTTTTAGGCGGGATCGTGGCAGGCTTTTTAGCTGGTTATTGCGCCAAGTTTTTAGCGGAGAAAATTTCATTACCAGATTCGATGGCGGCATTGAAACCAATTTTAATCATTCCCTTAGTGGCGACTTTAGTCACTGGCTTAGTGATGATTTATGTGGTTGGTGGCCCCGTTGCAGCCATGATGTCGGGGTTAACTGAATTTTTGAACAATATGGGCTCAACCAATGCCGTGCTATTAGGTGTGTTATTGGGGGCGATGATGTGTTTTGACTTAGGTGGGCCTGTCAATAAAGCCGCTTATACCTTTGGCGTGGGCTTATTGGCTTCGCAAACTTATTTGCCAATGGCCGCGATTATGGCGGCGGGTATGGTGCCTGCTTTAGGCATGGGCTTAGCTACTTTTGTCGCTAAATCGAAATTTATCGATAGCGAAGTGCAAGCCGGTAAAGCTTCTTTTGTCTTGGGTTTATGTTTTATCTCTGAGGGGGCGATTCCGTTTGCGGCGAAAGACCCAATGCGGGTTATCCCTTGCTGTATGGCAGGTGGGGCATTAACGGGCGCGCTATCCATGTTGTTTGGCGCAAAATTAATGGCACCTCATGGTGGCTTGTTTGTACTACTAATTCCCGGTGCGATTAGTCCTGCTTTGTTATATTTGGTTGCAATAGCGGCGGGAACCCTGGTGACAGGCCTAGGTTATGCCATGTTAAAGCGCAGTGACCGAGCGGTGCCCGCTGTCGCTTAAGTTAGTCTATACCCAACCTGGAGATGCTTTAAACATGCATTTTCAAGTTGATTGGGGATATTTACACCGCCACTGACCCGTGGCGGTTTTCTCTTTACTGCTCTAAGCTTTTGTCTTGTCTTGTTCTCCGTTACCATAAGCATATTTTTGCAGCAAGCTAAGCCCAGTTTACTATGTCCAATTTTGCGGATCATCAAGCCCTTTCCTCCTTCTCGGTACCAGAAAATGAAACTGAACTGGTCGGTTTTGGCGATCCCGAAGTGCCATTGCTTCTACAGCAGGTGTCTGAAATAGCGCATCACCAGCAGCAGTTAGGGCAAGATGCCGACGTGGTTTATCAGCACTTCATGGCAGAATTAGGGCCTGCTGAACAGGCCCTCATTAACTTGAAGCGCCAGCAACTAAAGCATTTAATTGGCTTTATTGCAGATAAAAGCTTAACTGATCAAGAGCGTAAGGCGCTGATGGCTTGGTTGCTGCAAGATATTACGGTTCTTGGCGAGCATATTTTTATGGGCCAAGAAAAGGTGCAACAGTTATGGCGAGCACTGACAGAAACCTTCTTGCGTTATTGTCAGCGTGTAGGTGGGATCCCAGATGGTGAGACACTATCGAATTTGCAGCAATTATTAGTAAAGCTAACTGGCGTAGAAACGCGATTTGAGACCAGCTTACTGCTTGATTTAATGGCGCAGCCCGACGGACTACAAACCGTTTTAGATGACTGCAGCCAAGTAAAGGAAGCTGAGCAACGCCATAGCAGTAAAACTAAAGCCGCTGAGGCCGCTCTGCAGGATGACGCTAAGCTGGCCGACAAATTGTTTAAAAACAAAAAAATTGCCAAAATTTATAAACGCTTAGCCAGTTTATTACACCCAGATAAAGAGCCCGACGAATCTAACAAGCAAGTGAAACAAGCGTTAATGCAACAGTTAGCGGATGCGAAAAAAAATCGCAATGTGCTGACACTACTGCGCTTGTATCAGTCACACGGTGATACTAAAACCACACTCGATCCTGCTACGTCTAGCGACCTGGCGACATGGCTAAAACAACAAGGTGTGCAATTAAGTCAGACTTATCAGCAGACATTGACCGCTGATACCCCTAAAATGTGGGCTTGGCGACGGTTTAGCCATAGTAACGCAACGTTTGAGCAGCAACTAAAACAACAGTTTCAACAGCTTGAACAGACTAACGTACAATTAAAGCAGTTTATTGCTCAAGTGACAGGACCCACGCAATTGCGTGCGGCCCTACAGCAACGCAACATCACGTGTAAAAAATGAGATTAAGGAACCAAGATGGCAGCATGGCAAGAATTTTTTGATTCAATGGGGGACGGCTCTAGCGTTTCACAAGAGCTGATTTTTGGCGTAGGTAAAGCATTTTTAGCTGAGCAGCTGGCTGCTTATTTGATCAAAGAAGGCAAGGTATCAGGCTCTTTTCATCATGATATAAGACAAGCCGCTAAGTTGAACGATGCCGAAACAGGCTATCGTTTTTGGTCTGTGTTGCAGCATTTTGAGCAGCAATCTTGGCGTGTGCGCCAAGGGTTAAAGGTTAATGATTTACGTTTTGTTAATACCATTGAGCAGCTGCAACAATACAGTGGCAGCCAAGTGTTACCCGCTTCTAAACTTAAGTTGAAACGTAGGCAGCGTTTAGCGTTAGCCTATGCCTTGACTTGGGAGCACTTGCGTTATTTGGCTGGCGCTGAAGATGAGCAAAGTCCAAGTGCACAGTTGTTTACGCAATTTGGTGTCAGTCTAGATGAGCACGAACACGAACATGAGCATGCACATGATCACGCACATTAGTTTGTCGACGGGCGTTAACATATAAAAATAAGGGATGAAATGAACTGGTTTCCAACGACTGCAATACCGGTGCTGGCGCAGCGTGCGCAGATTATGGCTCAAATCCGTCAATTTTTTGCAGAGCGAGACGTGCTTGAAGTCGATACGCCGGCCATGAGTCAGGCAAGTATAACCGACGTGAATTTATTTCCCTTTACTAGTCAATACGTAGGGCCGGGAGCTGCCGTTGGACAAACCTTGTTCTTGCAAACGTCTCCTGAATTTCATATGAAGCGATTATTGGCGGCGGGTGCAGGCTCGATATACCAAATCTGCAAGGCATTTCGAAATGAAGAGTCAGGTCGCTTTCATAATCCTGAATTTACCATGTTGGAATGGTATCGACCCGATTTTGACGATATAGAATTAATGGATGAAGTTGAGCAACTATTACGCTCAGTTTTAAATTGTGATGTTGCGACGCGATTAACTTATCAGCAAGTCTTTGAGCAATGTTTACAAGTTGACCCGTTAGCTGCGGATTTGGCTGAGCTAAAACAGGTGGCTAGTGAGCAAGGGTTTGCTGAGATCGCCGAGAATGAAAGTAATCGCGATACCTTATTACAACTACTTTTTTGTATGGTGATTGAGCCACAGATTGGTCAAGACGCACCTTGCTTTATTTATCAGTTTCCCGCTTCCCAAGCTGCTTTAGCGCGCCTGCATGAGCCTGATAACCGCGTAGCTGAGCGCTTTGAGGTTTATTATAAAGGAATTGAACTAGCCAATGGTTTTCATGAGTTAACCGATGCGAAGGAGCAGTTGGCGCGTTTTCAAGTGGATAATGCGCAGCGCCGAGCAACTGGTAAGCCTGAAATGCCGATTGATTATTTATTATTAGCTGGGCTTGAACACGGTTTGCCCCCTTGTGCGGGGGTGGCGATGGGTGTTGACCGTTTGATTATGCTTGCTTTAGGAGCTGAGCATATTGAGCAAGTGATCGCATTCCCTGTTGAGCGCGCATAGGAAGATGTCATGCGATTAAGAAAAGTAACAGACTCTCACTTCGGGCAAGTTTTACGGATTGCTTATTGGTTAGCTGTATTAGTGATCATATATGTTGGGCAAGGTTTGATCGCCGATCCTGAGCTCGATTGGCTTGCCACCGCAGGCGTGATGATTATTGCATTCCCTCTGTATATTTGGGCTATTCAAAAAATAAAAGGCCAACAAATCGATGATGAAAATATCGAGTAGTAGCCTTATTATCATGATTGGGAACCCTTGATTACCTGATCACCACTTGGTTTTTACCCGCTTGTTTAGCTTGATACATGGCTTCATCGGCCAGTTTTAGCTGTTGGTTTATGCTCATATGTAAGGTGTCACGGGTAACAAAAAAGATGCCGATACTCGCTGATACTGAAAATGCCGAGTCGCCTTGGCGACAAGGTTGAGTGAGTACCCGGAGGAGCTTTTGCGCTAACTTATGCAAGACTTCGACACTTTGACAACTTTCTAATACCAGTACAAATTCATCACCCGCTAGTCGCGCGGCAAGATCGGTTTGCCTAATGTTGTCGCGTAGGCGTTTGGCCGTTTGTTGCAATAATAGATCGCCTGCATCGTGGCCATAGGTATCATTAATTTGTTTAAAGCCATCTAAATCTAAAAATGCGACGGCATAATTTTGCTGTTTGTTTTGGTGATTAATTTGCGTACGCTCTAAGCTTTGCATTAAATGAGCGCGATTGGGTAGACCGGTTAATTCATCATGTAGGGCTAGCTTCTCTAGCCGCTCTATTTGATAGCTGTCACGAAGATCGATGAGTTGCAAAATGCTGTACTCTTTTTCACCTTGCTTATCAAAAATCGCGGTGTAGTTTATTTCGAACGGAATTTTAATATTATTAATGGTTAATACTTCTTTGCTTTGCCAGTTTTTTGGTTGTCTCAGAATGTTGTGCAACATTTTTAATTGGTTTGGGTCGGCGATAATTTGCTGCAGTTCCCCTCTTATTTCCTGGCTGGTTTTTATATCTTTCTGATTAAGTAATTTCAGCATGGCTTGGTTACTCATTTGCACAAAATTGCGGCGGTCTAAAATAAGCACTGCATTGCGATTGGCTTGGAACATTTTTGCTGCTAGTTGAGTTTGTCTTGCAGAGGTGATTTCACTGGTAATATCTTCTAGTGCTAGTAGCAATTGGCTGGCATGGCCTATTTGATTAAGACGGGTAGCGGTAAAGCGTAAATATTTCGTTTTATTGTTGGCTGTTATCGTCAGCTGGTTACTGTATTGGTTGTGTTCGCCACTAAAGATGCGTTCAAGATCATTTTTTTGCTCTAAAATTTGTGGAATAAATTCAGGCAAAAAAAGATCGATAATATCATCTTCTTGATCTTCAATTAAATTGTAGAAGGCTTGGTTAGCGCGTTTGATGCATAAGGTTTTATCCAGCACCACTAAGCTATGTTGCACGGTTTCTATGATGGTTTCGGCAAAGGCTTTACGTTTCTCTAATTGGGCAACGGTTTCATTTTGATACATTTCTCTGGTTTTAACTTCTTGTAGCAAGGCTTCAAAGTCCTGTTGAAACATTTCCAGCGGATAGTATTTGTGTGCTTTGGGATGGGCCCCTGCATTAGGTTTAAACTCACGCATAAGAAAAGCCAGTTGTTGAACAAATTGGCGATAGAACCGTTGATGACGGGAAATAAAAAACATGCTGAACAGGGTAAACACTAAGCTAAGCACTAAACCAAAGTAGAGGTTTTTCTGGGCATGAAACAACGCATCTTCAAAAGAAATTTGTGTATATAGGTAGCCTTTTATCTTTTCATTAAAAACAATATCTTGTTTTAGCCAGTACTCTTTTTGCAGTAATGACGTGTCTTGGTTTAAGTTAGGCGGCGGCGTTTTTTGGCTGAAAGGCCAAGAATGAATTTGATTGAGCTGCTGATCAAAGATAACCATTTTAGAAATGCGTTTATCACGCACTAAGTTATTGGTTTGGTTAACCGCATTACTGATATTGCCTTGCTCTAAATCGATACTAAGACGTTGCGCCATTTCCTCATTTTGAAATTGGTAATTTTGTATTTGTATTGTTTTATTGTAATTAAGTTGGTACGCAGAAAAAAAAAGACTAAGTAGTAGCATTAGCCCAAGGATCACCAGCGGGGTTAACCACTTTGAATAAAGGGGATGCTCGGCTGTTGTGGTGTGTGTTGATGCAAGGCTCACTCTAGCACTCTCTTCTAGACTGGTAGGATAAGGTAAAGGGAAAGTTAGACTCCCTTTGAGATAAACGCGTACTCTTTTTGATTCTGTGCCAATGAATAAACAATATATTTTGACCTGATTTTTGAGCTTTATTTGTGATCATTGATCAAATGAAGCTATTTATAGGGTATATGATAGCGTTTCCAACTATTATTTAAGCATGAGTTAGGGCGTAAATGTGTGCACATTACCGCACTCTGTCTTGTTCGTTGAGACTTATCCCATTATTGTGAATAGTCGCAGACTTTTATTCTATTTGGCAGCTATGATAGAAACAATATCTGCTTGAGGAGTTAGCAAATGAAACAAAAACTAACGCAAGATCTAGAGCAATTGGATCAGGCAATTAAGCAAGCCTTTCCTGCTGATGAATGTACCGCGTCAAATTTACGACAAGTGGCGGACGAAATATCCCTCGCAATTAAAACGGGCCACTCACCTCAGCAGCAAGTTGCAGAACAGTTAGAGGTTGAGTTGCTTAATTTTGAACAAGCTCATCCTCAGCTTAGTCACGCCATTCGTAATTTAATGCATACTTTGAGTGGCATGGGGATTTAGTCTATTGCAACTGCGTCCAGCTTTAAATTAGCTAAGCTGGTAGTGTGCTGCAGCGGTGAAAACTGCTGCAGTAAATAAGGCGATAAACGCTGCCATAGCTGGGAATCATTTGTTTCTAAGCTGAGCAAGCTACACTCTTCCTCTGGGCTTAAGTGCAAAGTAAAATATTGCTCATCATCGAGCCCATTAACGGAATAGCCGACAGGCTCAAACAACCAATCATTAAGACAATAGTTCGCAGCTAACTGTTCTAATCCCAACTTGTGGCGTAGCTCAGATTTGTTTAACTGACCTTTTTGGATGGTGGCCACAAGCGGTCCCTTTAGTTGCGCTAATTGTAGTTTATGATTGGATCTGAGCAAAGGCTCCATATCGTCAGCAAGGTATTCGAACACTCGATTTTGACTGTGGCTATTGCCACCGAGTAAGCAACGCAGTTGCTGGGCATCTTGTGAAAATTGGCTCAGCTGATATTGCGGTTGCTGCTCTTGTTGGCGATAAAAATGTATGTGTGCAATATTGTTTGCAGCAAAATATTGAATTAAGGCGCTAGCCGTCTCCACTAATGGGCAATTTCCACATGTCACCAATATTAGCCGTTGTGAAAACACGAATAAGCTCGATTCAGACAACACATAAGCATGGCAGTATTTGTTTTTTAGCTGAGTAAGAATGGTAGCGCCGCAATGATTAAGTTGGCGTTGCCAGAAATCATCTGAGTATTGCAATAAATTCACCTTGCTGACGGCGTTTATCGCTGGTTTTAAGTGTAGTTCTAGTCGTTTTTCGGTAGCTTCAAAAAAGAACGGAGTACTCATATTCATACTTAATTCGCTAAAAATATCCCCGTTATCATACCTTTTATCAGACGATTTCAACAATTTGATTGTGGCGCATTGAGCGCGTAAGTGATGCTATAAGCTGTGTCGCCTAGCATCTTTATTGTAGCCGTTGTTAAAACTATAAGCTTTGTCGTCTAGCATGGATCGCGCTGAATATTTTTTCGGCGTCAAGGCCGCGGGCGTAGTGCATCAGATCCGACTCATTTTCTAAGATAAAATCCGTAAGCAACTCTTGTACGTGGGCCATGAGTTCATCGCCTTGCCAAGGTTTAGCAATGTAGAAATCTAATCCGCCATGGTTAACCGCTTCAACCGTCGCCTCTAGTCCCGCTTGACCGGTGAGCAGTAATTTTTTTGCTGCCTTATACGCCGCATCTTGGTTGAGCTCGACCAGAAAGTCGACACCTTGGGTGCCTGGCATCATATGGTCACACAGGATGAGCGCTAATTGTTGCTGGTTTTGTTGCATTTCAGCCAACAGTTCTTTTGCTTCACCGACACTTTGCGCAGCTTCTACATCGAACAAGTCCCCTAAGGTATCAAGATCGGCTAATACACTGTCGAGCACTTCACGCTCGTCGTCAACACATAATAAAACGTACTTATTCATCACGCCTCCTGCTCATTTTCTGCTCTAGAGCGTTGTTTAATTTCGGGATTGTTAACGGGTAAATACACTTCAAATCGAGTGAAGTGGGATTGTGCATCATTACTGCTAATCACTTTTATCTCGCCATGGTGGCGCTTAACGATTTGCTGGCAAACGGTAAGGCCAATACCTAGGCCAAAGTTACCTTCCCGCTTGGTGGTGTAATTTAGTTCAAATATCCGCGCTTTTTTCTCTTCAGGAATGCCAATACCGTTGTCTTCAATACTGATACAAACAAAATCTTGCTGGCACTTTGTCATGGTGTGGCTGTGTAGTTTTATCTCTCCCTCGCCTTGAGTGGCATCAATGGCATTGGCGATCAAATTCGTCCATATTTGTTGTAGTTCGATGGGGTGGCATTGAACAAGAGGTATATCGCCATATTCTTTAATCACTTGATAGGATTTTAGTCTGTTTTCAAAAATAACTAAGGTTTCTTCTAACCCTTCATGTAAGTCGGAAAAGACGGCTTGCTCGATATCTTGACCAGCATAATGTTTAAGTCCCTTTACAAGGTCTGCAATACGTTTAGCGCAAACATCAATGCTACGCAAGAAATTACCGACTAGGTAATAAGTATCGAGTTGCTGGATCGTTTCTGTTAGTTCAGATCCTAAAGGCGCGAAGTATTTGGCGAACTGCTCTGGGCTATCGAGTTGCATTTGCACCGCTTTGCGGGCCAATGCATTTGAGCCAAAAAGAGGGATAGCGGCTTTGGTTTTTTGTCTGGTAATGGCGGTCGATAAGGGGGTTATCTTCATCGCATTGTTTAACGTTGTCGCGCCGAGCTGGCGTAAGTTGGCGCTGATTTCTTGCGCAAGTAAACTAGGCACCTTTTGTTTTAAGGTGTCGGCACCACGCAGTATTGCGGCGACAGGATTGTTGAGTTCGTGGGCAATGCCCGCCACAAGTTGCCCAAGGACAGCCATTTTTTCCGTTTCGACCAGTTGCGCATGAGCGGCATCGAGAGACTGCAGGGTTGATTGTAATTTTAACTTGGTAATGATGCTACTTTGTAAACGGCGATTAAAATTACGTAGCAATAAGTGGGTGAAAGGCCCAAGTAGTTCACTGTTCGATTTCATTAAGGTCGCGAACTGGCTTTTTTCTAATTTGATCACTTCGGTTCCCGTTAAAGTGATACTGGTTGTAAAGGCGGGCTCTCCCGTAATAAAGGACATGCCACCCACCATTGAGCCTGCTCGCATCACAGTGACTTCTTGCTCTTGTCCTGCTGCGATGTGTTTTTTTAGTTGCACTTCGCCATCGGCGATAAACCAAAGGGCATTGTTGTGCTCTCCCTCTCGGGTGAGCAAATGGTTTTTACTGTACTTTCGACAAACATGGTGTTCATCATTGCCACTAAATACCCGATATAGGGCGTTGATAACTAAGTTGGACAACTCATTATCTGAATACAGGCTGTAATCTAAAAACTGCCCTTGAGGCGGGAAAGAAGCTGATTTCAGCTGAGTTGTATCTAACACATCGGCATAATGGGTCAGTGTTTCATTTTGCTGTTGTAAAAATTGGCTGAGTTGCCCCTTTACTGTTTCAAGGTCCATTTGAGGTGTGGCGATAACGTGGTCGACGTGGCCCAGGTTAATAAGGTTAATTAATAATGAGGGCTCATTAGGGTTGAATACCAAGCACTTTGGCCGATTTTGCAATTGTGTTTGAGCGACTAAATAAGTTTGGCTTTGCGGGGTGAGCTCACTGATCAGCATGGCAATAGGCTGATCCTTTGTTAAATGATCATCCGCTTGCTTCACGTCACGAAACAGTAATATATGAAAATGCGAGGCTAATGAGCCTAAGCTAAGTTGCAAATCGAGCAGCAGGTTTGCATCACTGTGGATACATACTATGGCGTAATGTGTCATAACATACTTTAATAGCTTGATGTATCTTGAGTATATAAACAGTTAGCTAGGTTTTATTTGAGCTAGGTGGGAGTTTATAAATATTTTCTAAGTGGCGGCATTAAATGCGCGCCACTTAGTTATAGCAAGATTAGACTTTAAAACTGCCGACTTGATTGTTCAGGTGGTTGGAAATCTGATTGAGCTCTTGGGCGCGAACTAACGATGTTTCTGCTTCGTGGCTTAATTGATCCGACACATCCTTAATAGCTTGAGTATTTCGGCTCACTTCTTCTGTTACTGAACTTTGCTCTTCGGCAGCGCTGGCAATTTGAATGGCCATGTCACTGATATGCGTGATGCTTTCAGTAATACGCTCTAGTGCTTTGGTTGCAGCATGGGCATCTTCAACACCCATTTTAGCTAGGCCTTCATTCTCATTCATGGTGGTCACTGCGTTTTGGGTATTGCGTTGCAGGGTTTCAATCATGGTACGAATTTCAACTGTTGAACTGTGAGTGCGTTGTGATAGCACACGCACTTCATCAGCAACAACAGCAAAACCTCTGCCTTGCTCACCGGCACGAGCAGCTTCAATGGCAGCGTTAAGGGCCAGTAAGTTAGTTTGCTCAGCAATGCCTTGAATAGTCGAAAGGATAACGTTGATATCTTGGGTATTTTTTTCAAGCTCTTGAATAATCCCTGCGGCATCTTCTACATTGGCCGCTAAGCTCTCAATTGAGCTTTGGTTACGCGCGATAATATGTTTACCCTCGTCACAGCTATCAGCGGAGCTTTTTGCCGCACTGGCAGTTTGTTCGGCGTTAGACGCCACTTCATTAGCCGTGGCTGACATTTCATGTACCGCTGCGGCTATTTGTGATATCTCGCTTTGCTGTACAGAAAGCTCTTTGCTGGATACTTGGGCTGCAGTGTTTGCCGCTTTCGCTTCAGTCGCTAGGTGCTCCGAAGTGCCAACGATATCCGTTACCATGATGTGTAAACGGTCGACAAACGCATCAACATTTTTACCTAACATGCCTATTTCATCACTACGATCAAAGGCGACTCGCTTGGTAAGATCGGCATCACCAGAAGCCAAATCTTCAAGGGCGCTAACTAGTTGCCCCAAAGGCTGCAATAATTTGTTCAATAGGAAAAGGGCAAGGGCGCCAATCACTAATACTTGAATGATGCTGGTGATCATTGAATCAATGATCAGCTTACCGACAGCTTGCAATGCATGCTCTTTTTCGGAAATAACAATAAAATACCAATCTGAATTAGCAATTTCTTGAACATTAATGAAGTTTTCTTGACCGTTAATTAAAACTGGGCTGAGTACCGTTTCGCGAGCGATGCGAGCCAGTTCATTTTGGGAAAGCTTCGGATTCAAGTTAGTGATGTTTTTTAGGGTTAAGCTCTTGTCTGGATGGGCAACAATAACCCCTTCTTTATTGGTCAGCATGGCAAAGCTACCAACCTGCTTAAGCCCTTCAATGTTTTTCACTACCTCGTCTATTGAAACATCCGCTGCTATAACGCCATTAGTAAATGCTTTTGATAGTGAAATAACCAGCTCACCGCTGCTGGCATCTTCATAGGGCTGGGTCACGATCGTTTGGCTGGCAGCTTGTGCTTGTTTATACCAATCGCGTGTTCGAGGATCATACCCTTCGGGTAACGTTTCTTCGGGATTACTCATTATCATCTCACCTTGGGTAGTGGCTAAATAGGCAAGGGATAAATCGCCCGCTTGGGCGGCATTTTGTAATTGAGGTAAGGGGATTTGGCCTTGTGCTATGGTGTTGGCTGCTGCTTCTAAAATGCGTTTTTTAGTGCTTAACCATAATGCAATACCATTTGCTTCTGATTCACTTAAGCTGGTTTGATGGCTCTTTAGTGATATTAGCGTTTGATTTGTCATCTGACTGCTGAGTAGCCAAATTTGTAAGCCCGTTATAGTCAAAATGATGACCGTAACGGCAATCAGCAACTTTTGTTTTATTGATAATGCCATAAACTTCAAACCCTTCTCTGAACTTTATTAAAAAGTTCTTATTGAATTATTAATGTTGTCAATGTTTGGTGAATTAAGTTTTTCTGTATAGTAGTTTTAGAATAAAACGAAGTCTAATCCTTAAGTGCTGGTTTATTCACATACCTAGCATTTTTATGCGATATTGTGTGGCCTAGTTAACAAGTTGCTGTAATTCTTTGATCGTTTGCCTAATCATCAGTTGGTTGCGTTTGACCACTTCAATATCCGGGTTCTGAGCTTGAAAGCTGACAAACAATTGCGTTCCGGCTCGGATCATGTCTTTCATATTAGCTTGTTGTTGCGCGGTTAGCTCAGTTTGTTGAGTGTATTCTTCAATATAAGGAGCGAGAAAAGCATTCAGTTTTTCCTCATGTAAGTGATAGCTAAGCCAAGCGCTCGCTATGCTGCGACCAGTATTTAACCAACTGGGAATATCAGTAAAACCGTGTTGTGTGATGGTTTGCTGAACCTGTTGCTCGATACCGAGCTGCTTAATGTATTCACCGAGTTGTGTTGTGGTGGGAATACTGCCATTGCGAGGCACCAAGGCGAGTAGCGCAGTTTGATGCGTTTTTATTAATGGCGCTAAATCATGAAGACTGCGGCTAAACGCTTTAATGTCTTGGTCTGCAAGCGCAGCGAAGACTTGGTTGGTGCTAAATAGCAGTAATAAGCAGGCAACTTTACTGGCTAAGGTAAGAGGTGTGAGTAGCGATTTATACAACGATTTATGCAACAACATAGCTAAGTGACCATTTATCTTGCTGTACCCAAGCAGTGTTAAGGTTTTTTAAGCAACAGTAGCTAGGGCATAGCAGTAATCCAAGATTAAGCACTAAAAGAATAAATATAGCCCAAGATACAGCAAGCCTAGGCCAAATATACCTACGATGCCGCCGGCTTTTAGTAAGTCTTTGGTCTCAATGAAGCCAGTTGAATAGGCAAGAGCGTTGGGTGGTGTGCTGACGGGTAGAATCATGCCCAGTGAGGAAGAAAATGCGACCACCATTAGCAGCTGCGTAATACCGCCGCCTTGCGTTGTCACTGGTAGCGTGGTTGCCACCGCTGCGGCAATGGGCATAATTAAGTTGGCGGTGGCGGTGTTAGACATAAAGTTCGCCATCATATAGCAAGTGACGGATAAACTAATAATCACTAACCAAGTGCTCATATTCGCGAAGTCGATACTGCTGGCTAATTTGACGGCTAAGCCACTCGTGTCAAGAGCCATCCCCATTGCGATCCCACCTGCTACAAGCCAGAGTACGTCCCAGTTAATCAGCTTTAAATCTTGCTTGTTAATAACCCCGGTTAAGGTAAACACCGCGAGGGGAATAATGGCAACGACGTATGCATTCATACCGTGTAGCTGTGTCGTTAACCACAATAAAATAGTTACGCCGAATGTGAGATAGACTACCCAAGCTCGCGGCGTTTGCAAAAAAGTGCCCTCTAGTTTTAGTGGTAGCTCTTTTTCTTTAGCGGGGTATAAATAGCGCAGTAGAAACCACGCAACAGTGAGTTGAATAAGAACAAAAGGTAAGCCGACCATCATCCATTGGGCAAATGTGACTGCGCCTTCGGGCAAATATTGCAGTGCAATGGCATTGGGCGGTGTTCCGATTGGCGTGGCTATGCCACCGGTATTGGCGGCAATAGGGATGGCAAGTACTAATCCCTTTGCACCTAAATCGCCAACTGGCGCGGTTGCCACAATGGGCCCCAAAATCGCCAACATCATTACTGTGGTTGCGGTATTACTCATAAACATGGAAAAAACCGCAGTGATGAGCATTAAGCCAAGCATGACAAAATGTATTTGGCGGCCAAAGGGTTTGAGTAATACTCGTGCTAAGTTGGTGTCTAAATCAAATTTTGAGGCGGCAATAGCAAGGGCAAATCCGCCCATAAATAAGATGATAATGGGCGATGAAAAGCTAGCAAAAATGCTGTTGTAGCTAAGTAGCTCGCCAAGGGGAGTGGTAGCCGAGTCATGGCTGAAAAAGTTAAGCCCCTTATCTGAAACCATCACTACTTCTAAGGTAATGATCAAAATAGAGGTAGCAAAAACAGGCACTGGCTCTAAGATCCACAGCAATGCAGCAAGTACAAAAATAGCGATAATTCGGTGTTGTACTAAGGTGAGCTCAGGTAAAGGAATGAGCTCACTGGGGATGGCTAAAATAAGTAATGGAACACTAAAACATATTATTGTGCTGACTAACTTTTTCGATAGCTTCATATGCAAACCCTAATAGAATCTCAAGATTAAACTCTACCAATTATGGGGTAAGCTTAGCTTGCTGTGCTGCACATTTTTTGTTCTAAGCTAACTTTATGTTGGTTGCTGAAAGTCAGGCATGCCATCTTTAATGTGAATATCGAGTTGCGGATAATCAATAATGATACCTGCGGCTTTAAAGCGAGTGTTGATAGCGCTATACAGCTCATGGGCCATTGGCATACGATGCCCCATCTCATTGACATAAACACGGGTTTCAAAGTTCAACGTACTGTCGCCAAAGCCGACAAAAAAGACCTCGGGGGCGGGCGTTTCAAGCACCAAAGTACACTCATTGATCGCAGCATATAGCTCTCGAGTGACTTGTTGGGTGTTTGACCCATAAGCGACACCTACTTTAGTGATCACTCGAGTAATAGGGTCGGAAAGTGACCAGTTAATAAATTGCTCGGTGATGAAGGCTTTATTGGGCACAATAATTTCTTTTCGGTCCCAGTCGATAATCGTCGTAGCGCGCGTTTTTATTTTGGCAATGGTGCCTGTTAAATCACGGATAGTGACGGTATCGCCGATGCGAATGGGTTTTTCAAATAGGATGATTAAACCAGAAACAAAATTGGCGAAAATTTCCTGTAAACCAAAGCCTAAGCCAACGGTTAATGCAGCAACCAGCCACTGGGTTTTCGACCAATCAACACCGAGGAAAGCACAACCAACTAGGATGCCGACTAGAATAACAATGTATTTGGTAAGTGTGGTGATGGCAAAGCCCGTGCCGGGAGCTAAATCAAAATGTTGTAGTACCAGTAATTCCAATGCGCCAGGTAAATTTTTCACCACTACAAACATAATTGAAATAGAAAATACGGCAAAAATTACATCCTGCAGGTTGACTGGATTGAGCGTGTCGATGCCATTAATACTGGAGGATGAGCTCCAAATCGTTACTCCCTCTAGAAATGAAAAAGCTGAATAAATCTGTGCCCAAAGATAGATAAGCAGTAAGGTGTAGCTAAGGGTTAATACGGTACGTAATAGCCCTAAAGACTGTGAACTAATAGTTTCAAGATCGATTACAGTATCTTCAACGCTTTCCAAGAGTCCTTCATTTTTGGCCAAGTCACCTTGATCTTCTTTTTCACGTTGAGCCAGTATCTCTGCTCGTTTGGCTTTGGCTCGGTCAAAGGCTAAACGACGCTTTTGAATAAACATCCAGCGATGAATTAAAAAATAGGTAAGTAAAAAGATCATCCCCACCAGCACTGAAAATTGTACCTGCTTCAGCAGTGCGTGCGCAGTGTAGAAATAGCCCATTAACGTTGCCAGCACGTTCACTAACGGACTTGCAGCTAAGATAGGCCAGAGTACATGGTGTAATAAGTGAGGATCTTTACGGTTTTGATTTTTATATGTTAACGGCAGTTTTTCTTGGTAAATCTGCCAGTAAAACCAGGCAATAGAAAGGTTTAATATAATAAATGCTAGTCGGCCTAAGCTAGAGTAAACAGCAAGCTCTTCAAATCCTGAGGCAAAGTTATAAAACCCTAAGCTAGGAAGAGCTACAAAGGCCATGGTTCTGACATAGCTGAAATTATTTTCGACTCGTTGCGGCGACCATTTAAAATGGGCAATGAACAAGCCGTTTTTCCTAGCCATATTCTTTACCAGTAAAAAGCACCACAAGCCAGTGGCAAAGGGGTACAGAGCCATACCGATATTTTGTGCAAAAGGGTATTGCCAGCTGGAGTCGAGTAAAAATGCCAAGCTACCTATCAATACGGGCACTGGCAGCGCCAATAAGGCTGAAAGTACGACATTGTTAAAGGTATAGCTAAACTTATCTCGGGTTACTTTACCTACTTGGTCAGCACTGCTTTTTAGATAAGGCCGGAAAAAACGATTTGAAAAATACCAGCAATATAGTAGTAGTAATAGACCAACCAAATATAACAGCCAGTACTCGCTTACGGCTTCTTGGATCGCTAGGGGGATTTGTTGCGTATTATTACTTGAAAATAACCATCCGATAGATGCCAACGTATCGGCAATAAAATTAATATTGATGGCTTTAGTGTTCGGGGTCCAAAATAGATATTGACTGGCAATATCGCGAATTTGGCCCAATTTTGAGCTCATTTGGCTGTAGGCAACTTTTAGTTTTGCCTGCTCATAAATGTAATTTTCGCTAACCGATAGCAGCTGTGTTAACAGTTGTTTGCGTACGCCGAGTAACGCTTGAAGATCTTTTCGTTCGCTGTCACTCAGCGTTTCTTTGCTGTTGTCGAGAAAAGTGCTGGCAGCCTCGCTTAAATTTCTGAGGGGATCTAAAGTTTGCTGGTAGGCATATTTGGCGAGTCGTGCATCAACGATGGTTTGCTCGGCCGCCTCTAGCGGCGGCGGGTTAGGTAATTGCGAAAGACGCGCTCTGAGGTTCTCACCAAAGGCGTTGGATACTTTTAACCACTCAACCTGTTCACGAATATTACTGACGGCATTATTGATTTCTTCCATCTGTTTGGCCACATTGGCTTGTGTTTGCAAGGTGACTTCCATGTCTTGAGTTAAGGCGTTGAGCTGCTCGCTATAACCTTGGTTTTCCTCAAGTAACCTTTGTAACAATGGCGATGTTATTTGTGTGTTTTGGGCTATTTTTTCGCCTCGTGCAATGGCTTCTTCGGTGGCTTGTTTACGAATACTGCTCAGCCCTTGTTGCAGCGTGTTTGTGTACTCTTGGAGTGCGGTCACTTTTTGGTTTATAAGGGTTAGCTCTAAGCGATACAGCTCGTTACGGTTACTGGCACTGAGTTGCTCTAGTTCGAGTGCTAAAATTTGATTCGATAAGGCCGTTTCATGAACTTGACTTTGCACTAGTAGGGCTTGTGAAACGGGATCGTCTTGAGTGCTGAATTTTTGAATATCGAGTTTATGTTGCTGGTTAACCAGTTCGCTGCGAAGACCCTCGATTTTAGGTTGAAAGCCAGAAAGTTGATGCTCTATTTCTTCTATTTGCAGCTTTTTGTCTAATTGTTTGCGCTTCAAGCCCGATAGTTGTGAGGTGCGCATCGCTAACTCTTCTTCAAGGGCTGCTTTTGACCAGTTACTGGTATTGGCATATTGTTCTGGCTTGAACTCATCTATCTGCTTTTGTAATGCATTGGATTGATAAGGAAAGTCATCCATGACTTTCTGGTATTGCCGCGCTTTGCTGGAAAACGTTTCTGCTTGTTCAAGGTAATCAATGGTTTTTTGATAAGCGTCTTGCAAGCTTAACTTTTCATTCGATTCAGGCTCACTGGCTAAGGCTGCAAGTTTATTTTGCAGTAATTCTTTGTCTGGAGAAGCGGCAAAGGCGTTAGAGATTAGGGTTAAACAAAGCAGCGCGGTGATGAATAGTGATTTCAAACCTAATTCCTTCTCATTTTTTGGCACCATGATAATAGACTAGTTACTTTTCGCTTCAAAGTGAGAGCGGGTTAGCGGTGGCGATTTTTTAGGGTTTCATACAGGGTGCCCGAGAGAATAAGGGCGCCTCCGACGATAGTTTGCCAAGTTGGCATTTGAGCTAAAATTAGCGCAGCTAAGAGCATGCCATATAAAGGTTGCAAGCAAGAGATAAGCGCCACACTTGATGCGGTTAAGTAGCGTAAAGACGTAACTAGCAGCGCATGAGGCAAGGCGGTAAATAGGGTCCCAAGCAGCAATAGTAACAGCAAACTAGATGATGTTGGCAAGCTCCAATTCGTAGCTTGATTATTAACAAACAGTAAAGGCAGCAGCAGTAAGCTGCCAACTAATACTTGATAGAACATGGTTTGCGGACCGTTATATTGCGAAAATTTGTGCTTATAAAGTAAATTGCGAGCGGCAAATAGCATCGCCGAAAACACACCCAATAAAATGCCCAGACCCGCGTCACTGAGAGGATTTTGCAGTGGCAACATCAATACTATGCCCAGCAACACGACCAAGGCGCAAATAAGATCGTTCAATTTGGGCTTTTGCTGCAACAGCAATGGTTCAATTAGCACTGTAATGACGGGATAGGTGTAAAGAGCTATCATGCCCGCGGCCACACTTGACCATTGCATGGAGTAGAAATAGGTTACCCAATGGAGGCTGACTAACACACCCAAAATTATTGCAGTTTGATAGTCTTTGGTATTTCTTAAACGAAATCGTTGCCCTGTGAAACTCAATACTAAAGCTAAAAAAACGAAAGCGACAAGGCAGCGGTAGAAGGTGATATCAAGAGCAGGCAGTGGCACCAGTTGTGAAAACAGGCCAGTGCCAGCAAGTAAAATGACAGCTATATGTACTGATAACAATCCTTTACTGGGCACTGTTTGCTCTCTGTTTGGTGAGGTTTAAGCTATTGATAGCTTGCAAACACTTCACCTAAACGCGTTGGTGCGCCCGGCGTCAAGTGCTCTGAAAACGTTACTGTATCTTTCGGGAATAGAGCAACAATGGTGCTACCGAGCTTAAAGCGCCCCATTTCTTCACCTTTTTCTAAGGTGATGTTTTGCTCGCTGTAATCCCAAACTTGTACTTGCTTACCGTTAGCGGGAGCGACTGTGCCAGCCCATACTGTTTCAATACTGGCAACGATAGTTGCGCCAACCAATACCATGGCCAGCGGGCCTTTTTCAGTTGTGAATAATGCGACCACGCGTTCATTGCGGGCGAATAAATTAGGTATATTCTCAGCGGTTAGAGGATTAACCGAAAATAGGTCGCCGGGGACAAACAGCATTTTTTCGAGCTTCCCTGCCACCGGCATATGAATGCGGTGATAGTCTTTTGGGGCTAAATAGATATTTGCAAAGCTGCCCTCGTCAAACGGGGCTACATCAATGTCAAAGCCGCCAAGCAGCTCGCGAGCACTAAAGTCATGGCCTTTCGCTTGGAAGATACGGCCCTGAGTAATTTGACCCACTTGGCTCACTTTGCCGTCAACGGGCATCGCCAGTTGGTTTTCTTGAGCCAAAATTGGCCGCGCATCTTCTTTTAACGCACGGGTGAAAAAGTCGTTAAAGGTTTTGTAATTACTTGGGTTGCTATCTAAGGCTTCAGCCATATTTACTTGGTATTTTTTGATGAAAGCTTCAATCAAAAAGGTGGTTAAACCGCCCGCTTCGGCGCTAGCAAGTTTGCCGAGTAAGCGCGACAGTAAATGCTTAGGTAAAAGATATTGGCCGGCAATTTTTAGCTGATCTAACACTGGATAGTCCTACTTCTAATTCAAATAGTGAGTGTGGAGATGCGTGTTTGCGCCGCTGCCACTGATTTATATTAACGTTTATGCTCTGGGATCACGCGAGTTGGCTTATTCTCTGCCATGGCATCGGTGATGCGTAAATAACTTTGATAGCGCATGGGGTGGATCTTACCACTTTCTGCCGCGGCGACAACGGCACAACCCGGGTCGGTTTTATGCTTGCAGTCACGAAATTTGCATAAGCCATTAAGGGCACGCAATTCAACAAAACCATCAAAAATTTGTTGTGGCTCTAAATGCCAAAGGGCGAATTCACGTATTCCCGGGCTATCAATTAAGTCACCGCCGCTAGGGAAGTGATATAAACGTGCTGTGGTGGTGGTGTGTTGGCCTAAACCTGAGTTTTCTGATACATCACCAATGGTGGCCGCCACTTCAGGCATTAGAGCATTAACTAATGATGATTTACCGACGCCAGATTGACCCACAAAAATGGTAGTTTTGTCTTTAAGCAAGCCTTGAATATTGTCTAATCCTGATTTTTCATGAGCTGAGCTAAGGAATACGTCATAGCCTAAGTCACGATAAATTTGCAACGTCTTATCCAGTTCAGCAAATGCGTCAGCGTCAAGCAGGTCAACCTTGTTTAATAAAATAACGGGTTCGATACCGGTTTCTTCACAGGCGACTAAATAGCGGTCGATGATGTTGGTTGAGAACTCAGGGAGCACAGCCGAGACGATAATAATCTGATCGATATTCGCGGCAATGGCTTTGATACCATCGTACACATCGGGTCGTGTTAGTACGGTTTCGCGTGGGTGTACCGCTTCGATAATGCCATTTAAGCCTTGATGTTGTTCATTACCTGGGCGCCAAACCACTTTGTCGCCCGTCACCAAAGATTTAATAGAGCGACGCAAATTACAACGCTGAATGTTACCGTGCTCATCTTCAATATCAGCATGTTGACCAAAACGACTCACAACCACGCCTTGAATCGGTTGACCAAGGAGCGACTCGTCCAACTGTTCGATTT
The DNA here is from genome assembly GCF_021295315.1 of Motilimonas cestriensis. Classification (GTDB taxonomy): domain Bacteria; phylum Pseudomonadota; class Gammaproteobacteria; order Enterobacterales; family CBDFNC01; genus Motilimonas; species Motilimonas cestriensis. The sequence continues at coordinate 190,086 of NZ_JAIMJA010000008.1, forward strand.
CAGTGGTTTTTAAGCGCTTGGTTTGGTTAGCTCTGACTCGTCTTGCTTGGTTATTGCTTAAGCGTTTTTTTTTGGTCACTTGATACCTTTGGTTTGTCTCGAAACTGAAAGGGCGTATGATACAGATATTATGATTAAATTACTGCATTTATACAGGTAGACAATGATGAGTACGAATGAAAATAACCTTGTTTGGATCGATTTAGAAATGACGGGTTTAGATCCCGAGCAACACAAGGTGATTGAAATTGCTTCTATTGTCACTGATAGTGAGTTGAATATTCTGGCTGAAGGTCCGGTGATTGCTATTCATCAATCGGAAGCTGAACTGAATAAAATGGATGATTGGTGTACCAATACCCATACCAACTCTGGCCTCGTTAAACGGGTACAAGAAAGTACATTGAGCGAAGCGGATGCGGTTGCGATGACGTTAGACTTTCTAAAAGACTGGGTTCCTGCTGGTAGCTCACCTATGTGTGGTAACAGTATTGGCCAAGATCGCCGCTTTATGGTTAAACATATGGCTGATTTAGAAGCTTTTTTCCATTACCGCAATATCGATGTGAGTACGATTAAAGAGCTAGGGCGCCGCTGGGCTCCTGACATGGTTAAAAGCTTTAAAAAGCAGGGCACCCATTTAGCCCTTGATGATATTCGCGAATCTATCGGTGAATTAGTGCATTACAAGAAACACTTCTTTACGTTTTAGGCCATAGTTTGGTTGTTTTATGAGCGAACGGTTTTTGTAGTTAAAAAAATACTTGCATTGATTTTAAAGCTCCTTATAATCCGCTCCCCGTAAGCACTTCAACAAAGCACTTACGTTTGTGATGCGGTACTAGCTCAGCTGGTAGAGCGCAACCTTGCCAAGGTTGAGGTCACGAGTTCGAGCCTCGTGTACCGCTCCAAATTAAAACGGCAGATTGTTACTTAGTAATAATCATCAGTAAATTCGGCTGAATAAATACAGAATACTGTGATGCGGTACTAGCTCAGCTGGTAGAGCGCAACCTTGCCAAGGTTGAGGTCACGAGTTCGAGCCTCGTGTACCGCTCCAAATTAAAACGGCAGATTATTACTTAGTAATAATCATCAGTAAATTCGGCTGAATAAATACAGAATACTGTGATGCGGTACTAGCTCAGCTGTATCATAGAGATACGCAACCTTGTTTGCGGGTTTCTAAAAATATGAGTTAATTGTGATGCGGTACTAGCTCAGTTGGTAGAGCGCAACCTTGCCAAGGTTGAGGTCACGAGTTCGAGCCTCGTGTACCGCTCCAAATTAAAACGGCAGATTGTTACTTAGTAATAATCATCAGTAAATTCGGCTGAATAAATACAGAATAC
>NZ_JAIMJA010000008.1:191537-222900 GCF_021295315.1 Motilimonas cestriensis
TGTGATGCGGTACTAGCTCAGCTGTATCATAGAGAGACGCAACCTTGTTTGCGAATTTCTTAAAGTATGAGTTAATTGTGATGCGGTACTAGCTCAGCTGCATTATAGAAAGACGCAACCTAGTTTGTGACTTTCTTAAAGTATGAGTTAATTGTGATGCGGTACTAGCTCAGCTGGTAGAGCGCAACCTTGCCAAGGTTGAGGTCACGAGTTCGAGCCTCGTGTACCGCTCCAAATCTTTCCTAATACACTCCTATCAAGCTATTACTATCCATCGTTTACTATCTCGTGTCATTGTTTGACCTTTGCTTTATTTGAACGAAAAAAAACGACCATCAGGTCGCCTTTAATAAGTTAGGTTTTAATTTTATTTAAAGCTGGCTTTTTGCATACAGAGCTGCACCAATAATGCCAGCTTGATTTAGAGATTGGGCTGGAATCACTTCCGCGTTGGTCTCTAATTGTTCCGCAAACTTTTCCAGTTTTTTGCTCGCGCCACCGCCTAAAATAAAGCAATCAGGTGACAGCAAGAATTCTAAGCGTTGTAGGTAAAGGTTAAAGCGCTTGCCCCATTTGCTCCAACTGAGCTCTTCCTTCTTGCGAGTCGAATCGGCAGTGTAATGTTCTGCAACCATTCCCTCTAGCATAATATGGCCAAGCTCTGTGTTTGGTAATAATTGTCCGTTGGTGAAAACGGCCGTTCCTAAGCCCGTCCCGATAGTGATTAACACAACCACACCCGATTTATCTTTACCGGCTCCGAACGTAAACTCTGCCATTCCTGCTGCATCAGCATCATTAACCACAAAGCAAGGGCATTGTGTGCTGGTGGCGAAAAGTTTTGCTGCATCGGTATTGATCCAGCTTTGGTCTATATTTGACGCCGTTTTCGCGACGCCGTGCACCACTGTAGCTGGGAATCCACAGCCAATTGGGCCTTGCCACTGGAAATGGTCAACGAGTTGCTTGAGTGTATCGGCAACGGCTTCTGGCGTAGCCGGTTGCGGCGTTGCAATGCGATGGCGCTCAGTGACTAATTCACCGGTTTGCGTATCTACTATGGCACCTTTAATGCCTGAGCCGCCAATATCAACACCTAATATTTGCATTTGAATTACCTTAATTATTATTTTTCGAAAGCATGCCCTGAGAATGAATATTTCACAAGTAAAGGGCTAGATTGGTCACGTTAAGTTTGAGCTTAGTCGAATAATGTACCCGCTTAATTACGAATCACGGACTACGCGTCGCGGGGTAAACCTTTTTCTATGCTACGGATTAAACGCTGTGTTTTTTTTGCTGACATTAAATCAGACTTTTGTTGCTGTTGTGTTAAAGCCCACAGAATATGCTCTTTAACTAGGTCTGATGTAGCGCTGGCTAAAGCTTGCTCTAAGGCTTCAGTCACTTCTGCTCGATACGATGCGTTACCTAATGCAACGGCAATGTTTCGTTGCCAGCGTTCAAAACCGATACGACGAATGGGAGAGCCCTCTGTGCGCTGTAAAAATTCAGCCTCAGTCCAATTGAACAAGGTTAATAGCTGTTGGCTCTTAAGTTGAGTCCGGGGGTGAAAGTCGGCTTCATCGGTAAGCTTTGCATAGCGATTCCATGGACAAATGAGTTGGCAGTCGTCACAACCGTAGATGCGATTGCCTATTAAAGGCCTAAATTCTTCCGGTATCGGACCATTTAGCTCTATGGTCAGGTAGGAAATGCAGCGTCTGGCATCAACCACATAAGGCTCTACAATGGCTTGTGTTGGGCAAATGGTGATACAAGCAACGCAGCTCCCGCATTTTTCAGTAATGGGCTGATCAACAGGTAAGGGGAGGTTTACTAAAAGCTCTCCTAAGAAAAACCAAGATCCAGCCTGTTCATCAAGTACCAGTGAATGCTTACCAACCCAACCTAAACCTGCATTAGCGGCAAGTGGACGCTCTAATATCGGCGCCGAGTCAACAAATGGGCGATAATCTAATTCACTACAACTTTGTTTTATTTGTTCGCCTAATTGTTTGAGGCGTTGACGCATCACTTTATGGTAATCACGGCCAAGGGCGTAGCGACTGATATACCCCACCTCTGTATGTTTGAGATCGTTGGCAAAGCTGGCATCGGGCGGTAAGTAATCCATGCGTACCGATATAACGCGCAGAGCTCCAGGGTGTAGCTCGTCGGGGCGCGCCCGCATCATGCCATGGCGTGACATATAGTCCATTGCACCGTGGTAATTTGAATCTAACCATTGCTGTAATTCGGCTTCATGCTCACTGAGGTCAATATCGGCGATACCTACTTGCTGAAAACCAAGCTCTTGACCCCACTTTTTAATATTATTGGCTAATTTTTCTAATGCTTGCTCTGTCATGGGGGGTTGCCATTTTTATTACTTGAGCGTCAGTTTATCATAAGCATAGAGCCAAGGCAGTGAGATGATTTATTGTTTAAGCTAACATCTTATTCTCTTGTGCGTAGTCAAATATAGTATGAGCAGGGTATTATCAGTTATGATTGCATTTATTCTGAACGGCTCGCGCCTTAATGGCTACTTCTTAATATTGAGTCGATTCAGACACAGTCGAGTTACGATTTATTAAGTAAAATTTTTACTTAATATAAATGTTAATTAACAGGTTGATATTTTCATGTTTAAAGTGGTTTTGGTTGATGACGTAGCAACAGTGGAATTTGGGCGAAAACTGAGCCAGTGTTGTGATCAAGCCAGTTGTTTTTTTCTTTATGGCGACTTAGGTGCAGGCAAAACAACTTTAACGCGAGGATTTGTTCAAGGATTAGGGCATAAAGGTAACGTAAAAAGCCCGACATACACTTTAGTTGAACCTTATGAATTAGCAGACTGGCAGGTTTATCATTTTGATTTATATCGCTTAGCGGATCCCGAAGAGCTTGAGTTCATGGGCATTCGTGATTACTTCAGTGATAACAGTCATTGTTTGATTGAATGGCCAGACAAGGGGTTGGGCGTGTTACCTGAGCCAGATATCATCATAAACCTAACTTACTTAGGGCTACAGCGGCAAATAGAGATAAGTTCATGCTCTGCTGTTGGGCAAAAGATAATTGAAAAATTAGAGTTGTTACATGAATAAGCTGATAGCAATATTTTTATGTCTATTTACCTTAAGCTTTAATGGGTTTGCCAGTGAGTTGAAAGGGGTACGAATTTGGCCATCACCAGATAGCACTCGTGTGGTGTTAGATTTAACCTCTGCCCCGGTCCACGATTCGTTTTTATTAACGGGGCCAGATCGCATAGTGGTCGATATAAATGGCCCTGCCAGTAAGTTTGATCTAACTAAGATTAAAAATACCAGCCCCTTACTTAAAACTATTCGTACCAGTACGCCAAAAAAGAAAGGGACTTTTCGTTTGGTGTTCGATCTTCATAAAGCCACCAAGCCGGTTATTTTTTCTTTAACCCCTACTAAGCCATATGGACATCGATTAGTTATTGATTTACCACACAATAATATTAAGTCTACGAAAGAAGTCAGCGCTAAAAAACCGGTAGTTCCTCCTAGCTTAAATGATCAGCGCGATATAGTTATTGCCGTTGATGCTGGCCATGGCGGTGACGATCCTGGCGCCCTTGGTAAGCAAACTTATGAAAAGCACGTTACCCTCGCAATAGCGAAGCGCGTAGCCGAGTTAATTAATCGTGAAAAGGGCATGAAAGCCGTGCTCATTCGTAGCGGCGATTATTTTGTTAACTTAAATAAACGATCTGAAATTGCGCGTAAATCGCAAGCAGACTTATTGATTTCTATCCATGCTGATGGTTTTCATAACCCCAAACCGCGGGGGGCGTCGGTGTGGGTGCTTTCTACTCGACGAGCGAACTCTGAAATCGGTCGCTGGATTGAAAAGCATGAAGAACAGTCGGAGCTACTGGGTGGTGCTGGCGAAGTGATTAACAAAGCCGAGCAAGACTTGTTTTTAACCCGAACCCTATTGGATATGTCGATGGATCACTCCATGAATACCGGTTATGGCGTGAGTGTTGAAGTCCTTAAGGAATTAGGTAAGGTAACCACCTTACATAAAAAGCGGCCAGAGCACGCCAGTCTGGCGGTATTGAAATCACCAGATATCCCGTCGTTACTGGTGGAGGCCGGGTTTATTACTAACCGCCAAGAAGAAGTATTACTGCGCAATACTTCGCACCAAAAGAAAGTTGCGAATGCGGTTTATGCTGGCGTTAAACGCCATTTCGCCAATAATCCACCAGTAGGGACATATTTCGCGGCGATCGCAGCAAAGTCCCATGTGGTTCAGCGCGGCGAAAGTTTGTCTGTAATTGCTAAGCGTTATGGCGTTAGTGTGAATCAGCTAAAACTGGCCAATCAATTAAAGTCGGACCAACTTAGAGTCGATCAAGAACTAAAGATCCCAAGTAGTTAATTATGCCTATTCAAATATTACCACCTCGCCTAGCCAACCAGATTGCAGCAGGCGAAGTGGTAGAGCGACCTGCTTCAGTGGTCAAAGAGCTAGTTGAAAATAGCTTAGATGCCGGCGCTAGCAAAATTGAAATCGAGTTAGAAAAGGGCGGCACTAAGCTTATTCGCATTCGCGATAATGGCTGTGGTGTGGCCAAAGAAGAATTACAGCTAGCACTCAGTCGCCATGCCACGAGTAAAGTAACCTCGTTAGATGATCTTGAAGCCATTATCAGTTTAGGTTTTCGCGGCGAGGCGCTTGCCAGTATTAGCTCAGTTTCACGTTTAACTTTCTCATCTTGTACCGCAGAGCAAAATGAAGGCTGGCAAGCCTGCACTGAAGGCCGAGACATGGCAGTTAAAGTGCAGCCAGTGGCCCATCCTGTAGGTACCTCGGTAGAAGTCGCTGATCTGTTTTTTAATACCCCGGCAAGAAGGCGTTTTTTACGCTCAGAAAAAACAGAATTTGGCCACATTGAAGAATTGGTCAAACGCTTAGCGCTAAGTCATTTTGAAGTACATTTTAGCCTTAAACATAACGGCAAGGTGGTAAAAAACTTCCGTCCGGCATTAACCTTAGCGCAGCAAGAAAAGCGCGTAGCTGCCATTTGCTCTAATCAGTTTATGCAGCATGCGTTGGCGATTAAGGCTCAACACGGTGATCTAGCGCTATCGGGTTGGATTATTGAGCCACAAGGGGCTCGTGCGCAAAACGATGTTCAATACTGCTATGTCAATGGCCGGATGATGCGCGACAAGTTGATAAATCATGCGATCCGACAAGCTTATGCCGATAAGTTACCGAGCCATTTATTTGCTGGGTTTATTATTTATATTCAAGTCGATCCCGCAGAAGTGGATGTGAATGTGCATCCGGCGAAACATGAAGTGCGTTTTCATCAGGGGCGTTTGGTTCATGATTTTATTTTACAAACCCTCAATGATGCGTTGTTGAACCATGAGCCTAGAGAGGCAAGTGAAGAAGACTTTATTCAGTCAGGACGAAGTCATTTTTCTGCGCCAGAATCTGCTGATAGCGCTGCGGTTTCAGAGTCTCATAGCCAATATATTGCTTCACCTCGTTCAGAGCCGTTTAGGGCGTCTTCTGCTGCAAATCATGAAAGCCATACGGTACCGCGGTCGCAGGCGACACATGGCTATCGGCCATCAGCTTCTACTACTAATGCTCTTAAAGAGTCAGTGTGGACACAAGCGCCACCTCAACTTGCCACGGCCTCGGCTTCTTCTTATGAGCCACTACCGTTAACTGAAGGCAGTATGGGCACACCGCTCAGTTTAATCGAGGAGCGATTTTTATTATTACAGGGTAATAAGTTACAGTTACTCTCGCTGGTAAAAGCTTGTCAACTGGTGACTTATCATCAACTGTTGAGCTATTTCCAACAAGGGCCGGTATCGCAACCTTTGTTATTGCCTGTTTCAGTGTGTGTGGGGGCTGAGCTGCTCGATGTAGCAAAGTTTCATCAAGAAAGCTTGAATAAATTGGGCTTGCAGTTGAAAACCCAAGGTAACGACACCATTATTGTGTGTCAGGTGCCGCCACAAATGCGCAATGTGCCGCAAAGTGAGATTGTTGTTGGCTTATTGCAGCAATTTGCCCCTGAAATAAAAACGCTCACAGGCGCACAAATTGAAGCCTGTTGTTGGTGGTTGGCAGGCCGAATCAGCCAACATAAGCGCAGCTTTGATTGGCTCAGCGCGCAGCAGTTAATGCAGCAATTACAGCAACAGCTAGGTGACACCTTAGCTGATCATAGTGACACTTTGTTACGTCATGTTGACCTAGCAACCACAATAAAGAGTTTTGATGTTGAATAATAACTATCCACAAGCAATTTTTTTAATGGGCCCAACCGCCTCAGGTAAAACTGATTTAGCGATAGAAATTGCCCAAAGAATGCCTTGTGACGTTATTAGTGTTGACTCAGCGCTAATTTATCGTGGTATGGACATCGGTACGGCGAAGCCTACTGCTGAAGAATTAGCCAAGGCGCCGCATCAGCTAATTGATATTTTAGATCCGTCTGAATCATATTCAGCGGCTGATTTTCGTCGTGATGCACTGGGTTTAATGGAACAGTCGATTAGCAAGGGCCGCACGCCATTATTAGTGGGTGGCACTATGTTGTATTTCAAAGCGCTGCTGGAAGGGCTATCACCTTTACCTGAAGCGGATGCGGCGATACGCTGCGAAATAGAGCAGCAAGCTGAAACCTTAGGTTGGCAGGCGTTACATGATGAGTTGATGGCTATCGACCCTGTCGCGGCGACACGTATTCATCCTAATGACCCGCAACGTTTGTCACGTGCCCTGGAAGTTTATCGCCTGACTGGGAAGACCTTGACAGAGTTAACTAAAACCAAGGCGCCACCATTGCCGTATCAAGTGCATCAATTTGCTTTGATGTCAGATGATCGACAAACTTTGCATCAACGTATTGAACAGCGTTATATGAAAATGTTAGAAACGGGCTTTGAAGATGAAGTACGAGCTTTGTATCAACGAGGTGACTTGAATATCGATTTGCCTTCTATGCGTTCGGTAGGCTATCGCCAAATGTGGCAATATTTGGCGGGTGAACTTTCACACCAAGAAATGGTCTATCGTGGTGTAGTGGCAACGCGTCAATTGGCGAAGCGCCAAATTACTTGGTTGCGAGGATGGTCGGATTTGATCACACTTGAGCCAGGAAGTAGAGAAAATATTGACAAAATTGTACAAGTTATTGGCTAGATTAAATAAAGCATGTATATAATCTTACGTTATGCGCATTTTTTTATAACAACAAAACAATAAGGAAAATAAGAAATGGCCAAGGGGCAATCATTACAAGACCCTTTTTTAAACGCTTTGCGTCGTGAAAGGATCCCAGTATCTATTTATTTGGTTAATGGTATTAAGTTACAGGGTCAAATCGAGTCATTTGACCAATTTGTGATTCTATTAAAGAACACAGTAAACCAAATGGTTTACAAACACGCGATTTCAACCGTCGTTCCAGCACGCCCTGTTAGTCACCATACTGGTACGGCAAGCGGCACGGAAGGCGGGGAATAATTTGATTTTTTTGGTGGAGCAAGTCTCCACCTTTTTTTAAGGAGTTTTTTGCTTGTTTGACCGTTATGAAGCAGGTGAACAGGCTATATTGGTTCATATCGATTTTCGTGAAGAAGGCGAACGAGAAGATCTAGTAGAGCTTGAAATGTTAGTCAGTTCTGCGGGCGTAAAAGCAGTGTCAACTGTGACCGGAAGTCGTTCCAGCCCTCACCCCAAATATTTTGTTGGTAGTGGTAAAGCAGAAGAAATTGCCCAACAAGTCAGTTTATTCGAAGCCGATGTCATTATTTTTAATCATGCCTTATCGCCGGGACAAGAGCGTAACCTAGAAAAGTTATGTCAATGTCGAGTGTTAGATCGGACTTCACTGATTTTGGATATTTTTGCTCAGCGGGCACGAACCCATGAAGGCAAGTTACAAGTTGAGTTAGCGCAATTGCGCCATCTGTCCACACGCTTAATTCGCGGTTGGACACACTTAGAGCGACAAAAAGGTGGTATTGGTTTACGTGGTCCAGGTGAAACTCAGTTAGAAACGGATCGCCGCTTATTGCGCGAACGGATAAAAGCTATCCTACGACGCTTAGACAAGGTTGCGAAGCAGCGCGAGCAAGGCCGACGCGCGCGTCAGCGTAATGAGGTGCCTACAGTGTCGCTAGTAGGTTATACCAATGCCGGTAAGTCTACTTTGTTTAATCGGTTAACGCGCGCTGATGTATATGCAGCGGATCAATTATTTGCGACCTTGGATCCGACGTTGCGAAAAATTGAGTTAGCGGATGTGGGTAACACCATTTTGGCTGATACTGTTGGTTTTATTCGACATTTGCCTCATGATTTAGTGGCTGCATTTAAAGCCACGCTCGAGGAAACCCGTGAAGCGGATATATTACTGCATGTGGTTGATTGCTCTGATGAGCGACATGAAGACAATATGCGTGAAGTTGAATCGGTTTTAACTGAGATAGATGCTGACGAAGTGCCGCAATTGATTGTCATGAATAAAATTGACGCAGTAGAAGGGCGCGAGCCTAAGATTGTTTATAATGACGAAGGTGTCGCGACTCATGTCTACCTTTCGGCCCAAAATGATCTTGGAATTGATTTATTATTTAGTGCGTTAACTCAGCGTTTAGCTGGTGCAATGGTGACGAAACATTTAGCATTGCCCCCTACGGCAGGTAAATTACGTAGTACACTGTATGCACTGAATTGTATTGAACATGAAGTGTTTGATGATGCAGGTGGCTGGAATATCGATGTCCGCATGACGGCGATCGATTGGGAGCGACTTTTAAAACAGCAAGGAGAGGTTATTCAAACCTTTATTGCATCTTAAATGCCTGTTACATTTATTGATTAATATCTTCTAGTAAGTGGAGAGTAGAATGGCCTGGAATGAGCCTGGAAATGGTGGTAATAAAGACCGCGACCCATGGCAGAACAACAATAAAAATCAGGGACCCCCTGATTTAGATGAAGTGTTCAAAAAGCTAAGTGGTAAGTTTGGCGGTGTTTTTGGTGGCAAAGGTGGCGGCGGTGATGTCAGCACGTTTGGCATTATGATCGTTGTTGTTATTGGCTTATTAATTTGGGGGGTAAGTGGTTTTTACACCATCAAAGAAGCTGAGCGCGGCGTGGTATTGCGTTTTGGTGGTTATCACGAAACTGTTTTGCCTGGCCTACAATGGAATCCAAAGTTTATTGATCGAGTCATTCCGGTTGACGTGAATACTATTCGTTCATTGCGCGGCAAGGGCTCAATGCTTACTGCTGACGAGAACGTGGTTGAAGTTGAAATGGATGTACAATATAAAGTTGTTGATCCTAAACAGTACTTATTTAGCGTGACCAATGCTGATGATAGTTTATCGCAGGCGTTAGATAGTGCGCTGCGTTACGTTGTTGGGCACACTCAAATGAACAACGTATTAACTACGGGCCGTGATGTTGTTCGTAAGGACACCTGGAATAAATTAGAAGAGATTACAGGACCATACAATATGGGCTTACAAGTAATCGACGTTAACTTCTTGCCCGCACGCCCTCCGGTTGAAGTCAAAGATGCATTTGATGATGCGATTGCAGCGCAAGAAGATGAAGAGCGCTTTATTCGTGAAGCTGAAGCTTACGAGCGAGAGAAAGAGCCAACAGCGCGTGGTCAAGTGAAGCGTATTGAGCAAGAAGCGATTGCTTACAAAGAGCAAGTAACCCTACAAGCACAAGGTGAAGTGGCACGTTTTGAAGCGCTATTACCGCAATATCGTGCGGCACCCGAGGTGACTCGTGAGCGTTTATACATCGAAACGATGCAGTCGGTATTAAGTAACACCAGTAAGGTATTACTTGATAGCCAAGGCAGCAACAGTATGATGTATCTACCTTTAGATAAAATTATGCAGCAGTCTAAGCAAACTAAATCGACTGAAAGCATGACATTGCCGTCTGGTGTAAGTTCAACTTACAATACTGATGTCACGATCAATGAAACACCAGTTCGCGGTACGCGAATTCGTTCAGGGAGAGAATAATCATGAAAAAATTAATATTGATTATCCTTGCCGCAACTTTATTGGTGGGTTTTTCATCGGTGTTTGTGGTGCAAGAAGGCCATAAAGCCATTGTTATTAAGTTCGGTAAAGTACAACGTGATGCAGATGGTATGCCTCATGTGTTTGAGCCGGGCCTACATTTTAAGCTGCCATTGTTTGAGACTATTCGCACCATGGATGCGCGTATTCAAACCTTAGATGATGCATCAGACCGCTTTGTTACTTCTGAAAAGAAAGATTTAATCATTAACTCTTACGTTAAATGGGAAGTGGAAGACTTCGCTAAGTTCTACCTCGCAACAGGTGGCAACTTCGATATGGCTGCTGATCTATTAAAACGTAAAGTAGGCAACGCGCTTCGTAACGAAATCGGTGCTCGCACCATTAAAGAGATCGTTTCCGGTGAGCGTGATGACGTGATGATTAACGCTCTGAAAGTGCTTGATGGCACGCAAAACGCTGAAAATACCGCAAAGGCGTTGGAAGATGGCGTTGAAGCTGGTCGACAAAGTTCTGATGAGTTAGGTGTGCGCGTTCTTGATGTGCGTATCAAGCAAATCGAGCTTCCGACTGAAGTACGTTCGAGTATTTATAAACGTATGCGCGCCGAGCGTGCTGCGGTAGCAAAAGAGCACCGTTCACAGGGTCAAGAAAAGGCAACGATTATCCGCGCTAATATCGACCGTAAAGTGGCAGTGATGCTAGCTGATGCAAATCGTAAATCGCGTGAAATGCGCGGTGATGGTGATGCTCTCGCAGCAAAAATCTATGCTGATACTTACGGTAAAGATCCTGAGTTTTACGCCTTTATTCGTAGCTTAGATGCTTACCGCGATAGTTTCAAAGATAAAAGTGACGTGATGGTGTTGAGTCCTGACTCGGAATTTTTCCGCTACATGGATGGCTCTATTAAACAGCCATAAAAAACTTGATACAGTCAGTTAAAAGGCCAGCTTGCTGGCTTTTTTTATTACTGAACACAGCGCCGTACTTGTTTTACAAGGGCATAGCTTGATGAATATATCATTGATTTTTCAGCATGAAGTGGCGAGTAGTAATATTGTTATACTTTTATTTCTGCATATATAACTATTTTGTGGAAAAAAACATTCACCTTTTGAGTGCAAAATTTGCTAGAATCCCGTTTTAATAAGTAACCGCGAAAAGTGAAAATGGGTAAGAATGTTGTTGTTCTCGGCACCCAGTGGGGTGACGAAGGTAAAGGCAAAGTAGTTGATTTGCTTACGGATCGAGCAAAATATGTGGTTCGCTATCAGGGCGGTCACAATGCCGGTCATACTCTGGTAATTGACGGTGAAAAAACCGTTCTTCATTTAATTCCTTCTGGTGTACTACGTGAAAACGTAACCTGTATCATAGGCAACGGTGTTGTTCTGTGTCCTCAAGCCTTGGTTAAAGAAATGACCATGCTTGAAGCGAAAGGTGTACCAGTACGCGAACGTCTAGTAATCAGTGAAGCGTGTCCACTAATTTTACCTTACCATGTAGCGCTTGATGTAGCTCGCGAAACAGCGCGTGGCAAAAAAGCAATCGGTACAACCGGTCGCGGCATCGGTCCTGCTTACGAAGATAAAGTAGCTCGACGCGGTCTACGTGTTGGAGACCTTAAGAATTTTGCAGACTTCGCAGTGAAACTGAAAGAAGTGGTTGAATACCATAACTTCCAGTTAACTCAGTACTACAAAGCCGAACCAGTAAGTTATGAGGCGGTATTAGAGCAAGCGAAAGAAGTCGCTGAAATGCTAACTGGTATGGTTGTTGATGTAACCGACGTACTTGATAAAGCGCGCTTAAATGGTGACAACATCATGTTTGAAGGTGCTCAAGGTACCTTACTTGATATTGACCACGGAACCTATCCGTACGTGACTTCGTCAAATACCACCGCTGGTGGTGTGGCAACGGGCAGTGGTTTTGGTCCGCGTTACATTGATTACGTACTTGGTATTGTTAAAGCTTACACGACTCGCGTTGGCTCAGGTCCTTTCCCGACTGAACTATACGACGGTATTGATAAGTTAGACGCAGACGGTAAACATTTAGGTACCGTTGGCCATGAATTTGGTGCAACCACCGGTCGTTTACGTCGTACTGGTTGGTTTGATGCGGTTGCGATTAAACGCGCAATTCAGATAAACAGTATTTCTGGTTTTTGTTTAACTAAGCTCGATGTACTAGATGGTCTTAAAACCATCAAAATTTGTACGGGTTACAAAACGCCAACGGGTGAAGTATTAGATGTACCACCAATGGCTGCTGAAGGCTATGAAGTGGTCGAGCCAGTTTATGAAGAAATGCCAGGTTGGGATGAGCCAACATTCGGTGTAACTTCATTTGATGCGCTACCAGTTAATGCTCAAGCGTATATCAGACGCCTAGAAGAAGTAACAGGTGTGCCTATGGATATTATCTCTACAGGTCCAGATCGCAACGAAACGATGGTGCTAGTTAATCCATTTGCATAAATAAAATGGTTTAACAACGAAAAAAGCCGCATTCGCGGCTTTTTTTATATCTTACATTTATACGGCTTGAAACGTAACTTGAGCGAACTGTATATTAGTTAACCTAAATTCTGGATAAGCGAAATAGTATGTTTATCATGCAAAAAGCTGTGAATATTTTCCTATACGCTTTGCGTTTTCATCCCTGAAAACGAAACTTTTCTGAAAAAATACTCTATCCAGTGATAGAAGTCTTGAGCAAAACTGAGCTTAGCTAACGCGCCTTACAGCCAGCCCAACAAGCCCTACTAGCGCATCTTTGTATTCTGATTCAGGGACAATACTCAGTGCAGCTATCGCTTTATCTGCTTCTTCCTGTGCGCGTTGTTGTGTGTACTCTATTGCTCTCGTTTGCTTAAGGATCCCTAAGATCTCATCGAGGTGGTCCATGCCATTACCAAGTTCAATCGCTTCGCGGATCCTTTGTTGCTGCGCCGGATCCCCTTGTTGCAGCGCATAGATCAGAGGTAAAGTGGGCTTACCTTCGGCGAGATCATCACCAACATTCTTACCCATTTCTTTCGCATCTGCGGTGTAATCCATCACATCATCAACCAATTGGAAGGCGGTACCGAGGTATTTGCCGTAATCTTGCATGGCTTTTTCAATGGCCGGATCTTGCGCACTTATGACGGCCATTAAATGGGTTGCAGCTTCAAATAAACGCGCTGTTTTACAGTAAATAACCTGCATGTAAGAGGCTTCGGTGGTATCGGCATCATTACAGTTAATTAGCTGCATCACTTCACCTTCTGCGATCACGTTAGTGGAATCAGAAAGGATGTTCATGACCTGCAAGTTTTCTAACTCTGTCATCATTTGAAATGAGCGAGTATAGAGAAAATCACCCACTAGTACGCTGGCTGCATTACCAAACAAGTTATTGGCCGTTTCACGGCCACGGCGCAATTCTGATTCGTCGACTACGTCGTCATGAAGTAAGGTGGCGGTATGAATAAATTCAATGATGGCAGCAAGTTGCAAATGCTGCTCGCCTTGATAACCCAGTGCTCGAGCGGCTAAAACAGTCAATAATGGGCGAATACGTTTGCCCCCACTGTTGATGATATATAGGCCTAACTGATTGATAAGGGCAACGTCTGAACTCAGTCTTTTTGCTATCAGTTGATTCACTTGGTCCATGTCGCTTTTGGATAAGTGTTGGATCTGTTTTAGGTCCATTCTACGCTCTGTTAATTATCTTGAAGAAACCGGAAATTAGCTCGGCATTTTACAACAAAACAATGATTTTAGCAGCGCTTTAACGGGAACAAGAAAGATTTTAAATTTTTTGCATTTTCGTCTTGCCAGCTTAGTGGGATTTGCGTACAATCCGCCCCCATTGTGATTAAGTAATCTGGCTCAAAATAATAGCCAGCACGGAGTAATAGACATGTACGCTGTTATTCAAAGCGGTGGTAAACAGCATCGCGTTACAGAAGGCCAAACTTTACGTCTAGAAAAACTAGATCTAGAAACAGGTGCTTCTGTAGATTTTGAAGAAGTTTTATTAGTAGCAAATGGCGACGACGTTAAAGTTGGCGCACCATTTGTAGCAGGCGGCAAAGTTGTTGCTGAAATTGTTTCTCACGGTCGTGGCGATAAAGTAAAAATCGTTAAGTTCCGTCGTCGTAAGCATTCTCGC
Organism: Motilimonas cestriensis; assembly: GCF_021295315.1. Taxonomy (GTDB): domain Bacteria; phylum Pseudomonadota; class Gammaproteobacteria; order Enterobacterales; family CBDFNC01; genus Motilimonas; species Motilimonas cestriensis. The sequence goes on from NZ_JAIMJA010000008.1 coordinate 205,802, forward strand.
AAACAAGCCGGTCATCGTCAGTGGTTCACAGAAGTGAAAATCACTGCAATCAACGCTTAATAGGGGTACTTAAAAATGGCACATAAAAAAGCTGGTGGTAGTACTCGTAACGGTCGCGATTCAGAAAGCAAACGCCTAGGTGTTAAGCGTTTTGGTGGCGAATCAGTTCTTGCGGGTAACATTTTAGTTCGTCAACGTGGTACTAAATTCCACGCTGGTACTAATGTAGGCCTAGGTAAAGACCACACTCTTTTCGCAACTGCTACAGGCACAGTGAAATTTGAAGTGAAAGGTCGCCTAAACCGTAAATACATTAGTATTGTTGCTGAATAATCAGTAACCATATGACTTGTAAAAAACCCGCTTCGGCGGGTTTTTTTGTTTTATGACGCACTGAGATTTATTCAAATCTAGACATTGAAAGAGTGAGAGATAGATCACTTTTTGCTATAGTCTCTGTCTCAGTGATAGCTAGGCTAATATTCATCGAGTAGATGAAATAAGCCAACAATATTTAGTCCAGCATTGAGCTTATCAGTGTTGGCGAGTTTTTTGGCGGGAGTAAGAAATGAAGTTTGTTGATGAAGCAAAAGTAAAAGTGCAGGCCGGTGACGGCGGCAATGGTGTTGTAAGCTTCCGCCGAGAAAAATACATTCCAAATGGTGGCCCAGATGGCGGTGATGGCGGTGACGGTGGTGACGTATATTTAGTTGCAGACGAAAACTTAAACACCCTGATCGATTTTCGCTTTCAACGCTTTTATGCTGCAGAGCGTGGCCAAAATGGTCAAAGTCGTGGCTGTACCGGATCGCGAGGATCCGACAAGATCATGATGGTACCTGTTGGTACCCGTGCGTCAGATATAGATACTGGCGAAGTGATCGGTGATTTGACACATCATGGCCAAAAATTAATGGTCGCTAAGGGCGGTTTCCACGGGTTAGGAAATACTCGCTTTAAAAGCAGTGTAAACCGCGCGCCCCGGCAAAAAACCATGGGCACGGTAGGTGAAGTGCGTGAGTTAATGCTTGAATTGATGCTACTTGCTGATGTTGGTATGTTGGGCTTGCCGAATGCCGGTAAATCAACCTTTATACGTGCTGTTTCAGCCGCGACACCTAAAGTTGCTGATTACCCATTTACTACCTTGATCCCAAGTTTGGGTGTGGTGGGTTTAAGTGGTGAGCGCAGTTTTGTGGTTGCAGACATTCCAGGTTTGATCGAAGGTGCGGCAGAAGGCGCGGGCTTAGGCGTACGCTTTCTTAAGCATTTAGAGCGCTGTCGTGTGTTATTACACATGATCGATCTATTACCTGCCGACGGCTCAGATCCTGCAGAGAATGCTAAGGTGATTATCGAAGAGTTAGAAAAACACAGTCCAAAATTGGCGAGTAAACCGCGTTGGTTGATCTTCAATAAAATCGATCTTGTGCTGGAAGATGAAGCACAAGAAACCATCGATAGCGTACTGGCTGCGTTGGACTGGCAAGATAAGTACTACAAAATTGCCGCTGCAAGTAAGCAGGGAACCAAAGAGCTTTGTCTGGAATTGTCTGATTACATGGAGAGCTTGCCCAAAGAAACTGACCAGTCAGAGACCCAAGAACAAGTTGAATTTAAATGGGATAATTACCATAAATCCGCTATTGAAGAAGCTGCTGATGATTGGGATGACGAGGATGATGATTGGGATGAAGAAGATGATGAGGGTATAGAGTTTATTTATACACCTTAATCTTTATTTCCAATATTACAGTTATCAAAAAACCGCACTCTGTGCGGTTTTTTGTTTTACTGAGCTTGATAAGTTTACGTGTTATCTGTGTATTTTTTGCTTTTTGATAAATCTTTATCGATTTTTTTGCTTAAAATAACCCTATGATTTTTTACTGAGGGCTTGCTATGACGAACCTTGCCGGCGCCGTCCCGCTGACTAAGCAGCAACAAACAGATATTACCCGCATTGCAATCAAAGCTGGGCAACTGTTACAGCAACATGGAGCTGAAAGCCGTTTAATTGAACAAACAACAACGCGCTTAGGAGTTGCTTTAGGTGCACAAAGTATTGAGCTTGCAGTTTCAGCAGACGCTTTAGTGCTTACCTCGTTATTTGAAGGCCGCTGTATTACCACTACGCGAAAAGTGCACGATCGTGGCATTAATATGCAGATGGTGTGTGATGTGCAGCGCATTTGCGTGATGGCGGAAAAGCAGTTACTGCGTGCTGCTGATGTCAATAAGAAGCTTGATAAACTCAAGCCGATGAAATACAACCGCTGGTTAGTTGTATTAATGATTGGCCTGTCTTGTGCTAGCTTTAGCCATCTGTTTGGTGGCGATTGGTGGGCCTTTGCGGTTACTTTTGTTGCTTCGGCCACTGCCATGTTTGTGCGTCAAGAATTGGCTCATCGCCATCATAACCCTTTTATTAATTTTGCTGTCACCGCCTTTATCGCCACGTTAATTTCTAGCTTTGGCGTTATCTATCAGCTTGGTAATCGTCCTGATTTAGCCATGGCGGCTTGTGTATTGCTATTAGTACCCGGTTTCCCATTGATTAATGCGGTTTCAGATATGGTTAAGGGTCATATTAATATGGGCATTGCCCGTTGGACGGCTGCCACCTTACTTACTTTTAGTGTGGCGGCGGGGATCTTTGCTGCGATGGGCGTGACTAACGTGATGGGGTGGTTAAGTTAATGGATTTATTATTTTTACTCATCGACGATATGTTCTGGGCGGCGATCCCAGCGGTCGGTTTTGCCATGGTGTTTAACGTACCTAAGCAAATGTTGGTGTATTGTGCGGTAGCGGGGGCGATTGGCCATGGCTTTCGTACCTTAACCATGCAGTTTGGTTTACCCATTGAGTGGGCATCATTAGCTGCGACGACATTAATTGGCTTTATCGGCTTATATTGGTCGCGTAAGCATTTGATCCCAAGACCTGTGTTTACGGTCGCGGCTGCGATCCCGATGATCCCGGGTAGTTATGCTTTTGCTACCATGCTGGGATTAGTGGAAATGAACTCTGGTGGTTTTACCTATCAACTACTGCAAACCGTGATTGAAAATGGTCTTAAGACCTTATTTATCTTAATTGCCTTGAGTTTTGGGCTCGCGATCCCTTCCGTTTTGATTTATCGTGGGCGGCCCATCGTTTAAGCAGGTAAATAACAAGATGAAAATAGCCATGATTGCGGCAATGGCCAATAATCGCATTATCGGTAAAGATAATCAGATGCCGTGGCACTTGCCAGCAGATTTAAAGTTTTTTAAGCAAACAACACTTGGTAAGCCAGTGGTAATGGGTCGTCGTACTTATGAATCGATAGGACGTCCTTTACCAGGTCGGTTGAATATTGTGATTTCTCGTGATGACAGTTGGCAGGCAGCAGGGGTGACGTGTGTTACAAGTCCTGAAGCCGCATTAGAATTGCTGCAGGATCACGATGAAATTATGGTGCTCGGTGGTGGGGCTATTTATCAGGCCTTTTTACCTCTGGCAGACACCTTATATCTTACTTTTATTCAGGCAGATATTGCAGGTGATACTCAGTTCCCTGATTATGAGGCGCAAGGCAACTGGCAATCTGAGCAACTAGGTATTCACCCTGCAGATGAAAAAAATCAGTATGATTTGGTATTTACTAAATGGGCACGTTTAGCCCAGTAAGTTTAGTAGAGCTGCGCTCATAGGTTTGTGATATGAGCGTCTGCCACTTTCATACTTGGTAATGAGAAAAGTTGTTGGTCGTCCCAGCGGAGCATGGTTAGGCGATTGCCCCAAACGCAGCCCGTATCTAGTCCTATTACATCTTTTCTCGCGGTTTTACCCATTAACGCTGCCCAGTGGCCAAACAATATTGGCACTGTTCCGACATGCTCTCCCGGGACGTCAAACCATGGGTGCATTGCTGTGTCTGTATTGCCTTGAGGTGGCTGTTTGTTAGCAAAGTCTAAACTGCCATCTTGGTAGCAATAGCGCATCCGGGTAAGTACATTGACAATAAAGCGCAGCCGCTCAAACCCAGCTAAACTCGGGGTCCAGTAAGTAGGGTGGTTGCCGTACATATTCGCGAAAAACTCACTGTATTGAGGGCTGGCTAAAAGTTGATGGACTTCTTGAGCCAGCTCGATGGCTTGTTCAGGTGTCCATTGTGGTGAAATCCCAGCATGAACCATAATAAAGCCATGCTCTGGATGTTTTCTGATTAAAGGCTGTAGCCTTAACCAATCGAGGATGTCTTGGCAATCAGGTGCTGAAAAGATATCTGCGGTAAGATCTTTCTTTTTTTGTTTGGCGTAGCCTAATGAAACAGCCAGTAAATGCAGATCGTGATTACCTAGTACGATCTTTGCGCTTTCACCTAGGTTTTTGACAAAGCGAAGGGTTTCAAGGGACTGTGGCCCACGAGCGACGAGGTCGCCGGCAAGCCATAATTCATCGCGTTGCGCGTTAAAATTAACGAGTTCAAGCAGTGCTTGTAGCTCTTGAAAGCAACCTTGAATGTCGCCAACGATATAAGTCGCCATAATTAATGCAAAATATTAGGTAACGCTAAGCGAAACGCTGGAATATTGATTTGATGCAGAGAGTTATCTTTACTTTGCATAGTATAGCTACCCTGCATCACCCCGAGTGGGGTATCGAGTACGGTGCCACTGGTATATTCAAAGGCACTACCAGGTAAAATATCGGGCTGCTGACCGACAACGCCTGGCCCCTCTACTTCGGTTTCTTTGCCTTCTGCATCAGTAATTAACCAATGGCGATGCAATAGCTGCATCGCTTGGTCGCCGTTATTACGAATGGTGATGGTGTAAGCAAATACATAGCGGTTTTGCTCAGGCTCTGATTGCGCCGGAATATACACCGTTTTAACACTTATTTGAATTTGCTCTGCGTCCATCTTATTCCTCATCCAGTTCAGCCGGTGGGTTCTCGTAAAGCCAGTTGGCTAGTTTAACATATTGTTCAACAGACACGGTTTCAGGTCGGTTGTTGGCATCGATGCCTAACGCTTCCAGCTGTTCCTCGGTGAAGAGTTTTTTCAAGCTGTTACGCAGTGTTTTACGACGTTGGTTAAACGCCATGGTACACACTTTGTTCAGCACTTTAACATCGTGAGCAACAAAAGGCAGTTGGTCGTAAGGCTCGAGACGCACTACGGCTGAATCAACTTTAGGTGCTGGCTTAAACGCGCCCGGTGGTACTTCTAATACCGGTGTAATGGCGCAGTAATATTGCGCCATGACAGACAAACGACCAAAAGCCTTAGTACCTGGGCTAGCAGCAAGGCGGTTTACGACTTCTTTTTGCAACATAAAGTGCATGTCTTGCACTTTGTTAGCAAAGCTGAACAAGTGAAACATTAACGGGGTAGAGATGTTGTATGGCAAGTTACCAAATACGCGCAGCTTTTTGCCCTCTTCCAGTAAGCTTGAAAAGTCAAAACGCATGGCATCGGCTTGATGTATGGTTAGCTTGTCACGGATAAAGGGGTGAGATTCTAAGCGCTTGGCCAAGTCTTTATCTAGTTCAACCACATTTAGCTTATCAATTAAGCTTGCTACCGGCTCGGTAAGGGCGCCAAGGCCGGGGCCGATTTCAACCAAGGTTTGATCATTTTTGGGGTGGATGGCCGCAACAATACAGTCAATCACATGTTGATCATGTAGGAAGTTTTGACCGAAACGTTTTCTTGCTCGGTGACCTTGGTGTACTTTTGAATTCATAGTTGTTTTTTCTCTACCATCTCAATGGCTTGATTAAGTGCGGTGAACATACTGCCAGCGTCAGCTTGGCCGCTACCTGCAAGATCTATTGCGGTTCCGTGATCCACCGAAGTGCGAATAAAAGGTAAGCCTAGAGTGATATTGACGGAACTTCCAAAGCCCTTATATTTGAGCACGGGCAAGCCTTGATCGTGATACATGGTCAGTACCGCATCAGCATCATCTAAGTATTTAGGCTGGAATAGGGTGTCGGCAGGGAGTGGGCCGACTAAGTCAATGCCTTGCTCTCTGAGAATATCCAACGTCGGGGTAATGACTTCTATTTCTTCACGGCCTAAATGGCCATCTTCTCCCGCGTGCGGGTTTAGCCCACAAACATAAATGCGTGGCTTAGCGATGGCAAATTTTGTTTTCAGCTCATCATTTAAGATATCAATGATCTTGGTCAGTCGCTCAGGGGTGATAGCTTTGGCAACATAAGCTAAAGGAATGTGAGTGGTCACTAGGGCGACTCGCAAACCCGGCGTGGCAAGTAGCATTACTACGTCAGAGGTATTGGATTCTTGAGCAAAAAATTCGGTATGACCACTGAAAGAGACGCCTGCACGGTTGATCACGCCTTTATGTACTGGACCGGTGACGACCGCGGCAAACTCTCCTGTCATATTACCTTTACAAGCAAAAGAGAGAGTATCAAGTACATAACGCCCATTGGCTTCGTTAAGCTGACCAGCCTTTGCTGCTACGGCTAAATGAATAGGTGCTATTGTTAGCGTGCCTTTGCGCTGTGGCAGGGCGGGTTTATTCTGATTATAGTCAATGAGCTTGATGGCTAAATTAAGTTGTTTGGCGCGCTCAAGCAACAAAGAAGGATCGGCAGCAACGACTAATTCAACCGGCCAATCTTGCTGTGCTATTTGCAGTGCTAAGTCAGGACCAATACCGCCCGGTTCACCGGGCGTGATAACAATTCGAGCAAATGTCATGACTTATTTTGTATCCATAATTTTAACGTAAGCTTCCTCACGAATTTCATTTAGCCAATTTTGGCTTTCTTCACTGAAGCGACGATTGAACAGAACTTGATATGCCTTTTGTTTATTGGCTTGCTCGGTAATGTCGGTGCTACGTTTACCCATGACTTGCACTAGGTGCCAACCGTGAACAGAGCGAAATGGTTGACTTAGTTCGCGCATATCTAAGCGTAATACTTCATCTCTAAACGCAGGTACATACATTTCCGGATCTGCCCAGCCAAGGTCACCGCCTTTGACGGCTGATCCCGGATCTTCTGAATGGGCTTTTGCTAACTCGGTGAAGTCAGCTTGGCCATTAATAATCTGCTTGCGGTATTTATCAAGTAGTTGCTTGGCTTTTTCGTCACTTAGAATAATCGAAGGTTTAATTAGAATATGACGCGCATTCACTTCAGTTGAAGTGATTTTGGTTTGTCCTTTCGCATCTAATATTTTTATGATGTGTAAGCCGTTACTACTTTTGAACGGCCCAATAATATCTTTTGCTTTTGCACCTTCAACAGCTTTAGCAAATAAGGTTGGCATGTCATTAATATTCATCCAGCCCCAATCACCGCCATCAAGCGCTTTTGGGCCTTGAGACTCGGCTAATGCTACTTCGCTAAAGTCTGCACCTGATTTTAATCGAGTTAACACATTTTCAGCTTTTTCTGTTACACGTTCAATATCGCTAGCACTGGCCTCTTCGTTGAGTTTCAACATAATATGACCGATACGGTATTCAAGTTGCTTACTGTCTTGCGCATTGACCATTTTGAGTAAGTTATCTACTTCCTGCTCGGAAATATTAATACGGCGGCGGACTTGGATCCGCGAAACCTCGGCAATGAGTAATTCTTCTCTAACTGAATGGCGAAACTCGGCGTAGCTAACCCCTTCAGCTGCTAAATCAGCTTGCAGTTCGCTTAAGGTCTGGTTCTTATCTTTTGCGATATTTAATATGGTTTGTTCCAATTGAGCATCACTGATTTTCATTCCTAGTTGTTCAGCCATTTGGACTTGTAAGCTATCTTGAATCAACTTCTCAAGCACTTGCTTGTTGAGTAAAGAAGCCTTGGGTAAGGGCTGCTGCTGCGCTTGATATTGACGTTTAACTTGAGCGGACAATGCCTCTACTTGGCTTTGCATTATGACATCTTTGTTGACGACCGCAGCGACTCTATCTAGCTCAACGGGCGTGGCTTGTAATCCTACACTGCCAAATAACAATGAGGCTGAAAATGTATAACTGAGTAGTTTTTTTATCATCATCTTCTTACTTCGTTAGAAAAATTATTTGTTTGAAAAAGGGCGGCCGTAGCTAAACAAGCCTTGGCTTAAGCTAGAGCTGGCGTTGTTACCAAAGCCAGCTAACCCTTTTAACTCTATTTGAAATTTAATTGAGCTGGATAAATCATAGTTATTGTCTATGTCGCCTATGCGGCCATATGAGGTTTTCATATGTCGGTCGTAAACTAAGCTAACAGCCCAACAACAATCTTCATACTTGATACCGGCTAAAGTTTCAAAAGCGCGCTTGTTGTCAGTATCGTAGTAATAGCTACCGATGGCACTCCATTGGTCGTTGAAGGGCCAAGCGGCTTTGGTACCGATTTGATTCACCACGCCTTTGACATAAGTATTTTTATTGTCTTCAGGTGCTTTTATGTAGCGATAGTTAAGTTGTACTAGTTTATTCCAAGCCCAGCGGCGCTCTATGGTGGTATTACCACGACTAAACTCTCTTCCACTCGTATCAACCTCGATTCCACCATGATAAAACCACTTGTCATCAAAGTTAAAATCAGTTTGTGCAACTAGCGAGGAGCTATTGTCATCATTGATGATGGTATCGCTAGGGAGTGACGTTTTTGATTGTTCAAGATAGAACATTTGTCCAATAGCAAATCTAAACCGGTCGGTGAATTTATCATCAAGGTAGCTTGTTGATACCCCAACTGTAACTTGGTTCGCATCGGCAATTCTATCTATGCCTGAATAACGTTGGTCGCGAAACAGTCCGTAATAATCTAACTGTAAGGGGGACGTATCGTAAAGGCCAATATTTCCTTGATCACGATAAGGCACATAAAGGTACTTTACTTGGGGGGTTAAGGTTTGCGTATAGTCGCCACCCAAAAATTGCGTTTCACGCTCAAAGTTTAAGCCGCCATGCATGGAAAAAGACGGTAATGAGCGAGTAACATCCTTATCTAACTCTTTGTACCAAGATGCTTTTACTGTATCAGGAATGGTTTGCTGATAATGGGTTAATAAATAACTTAATTCGGTGTTAAGAAAAGCGGCCTGACTGTATAAAGGCAGTAAAAGTTTTGGTTGAAGGTGGTAGCGCGTACCGACATATACATTGTCATCTTTATGGTCAAATTTGGTTACTTCAGCAAATATGTCTGCTTCAATATGATTCCAATTGGTCGGGTAGTAGCCATTAAATGCAAGTTTTGGCATCACCACATGAGGTGCGCTGCCACCTAATACTTGAAAGTCACGTACTTCTATTTCTGCATTCCAATTCTTTTCTAGCCAAGCAGTACTGGCTGTTTGTAATAATTGGTTATCGGTGCGCGCGCCGACCGTTGAGCCGAGATCATTAAAGTAATTATCATCACTGACTTTGGTGTAGTTGGTGTTGAAACGAAAATGGCCGCCGACGTTAGTGTTGTGGTTCCAATGCAATAGATAGCGATCTTCATCAGTTTTTTTATCGCTATCAAGGTACTCAGCATTGAATTTCCCGCTATTGCTAGGCAGCAAATAACGATATTCAGCGAGTTCATGTACGCCTCGCTGCGCCATGGTCTTGACTGTAAGGGTCGCGTCTTGATTCGGGGCGATGTTCCAGTAAATGGGTTGCTCGTAAGTTATGCCGTTTTCTGAACTGCTCGATACACTGGGGATCAGGAATCCTGATTTACGATTTGAGCCGATGGGATAACTGAAGTAAGGAAAGTAGAAAACAGGCACATCCTGGATCCAAAAGGTAGCGTGTTTAGCGGTGGCTAATTCCTCTTCATTATCAATTTCAAATTGTTTCGCTCTTACCTCCCACGTTTTATCGCCAGGAGGGCATGAGGTGTAACTGGCCTCGTAGAGGTTGTAATGTTCTCTATCAAGCACTTCGAGTTCATCTGACTTACCGCGGCCACCTTTACCATGGAACTGATATCGAGTGTCGTAGGATGTGGCGGTATCATTACTTAAATCAGCATCAATTTGTGCTCCAGTAATGCTGACCTGTCCATCTGTAAAGTGAATATTGCCTAGTGCTTGGGCTTTCTGCGTGTCGCTATTGTAGGTTAATGTGTCACTTTTGAGTTCTTTAAGGCCTTGGGTGACTTTTACATTGCCTTTATAAACAAAGGTGTTGGCTTCGCTGGATGTGCTGTCAGATAATACTTCAACTTCCGTAGTATTAGGGTCTATATCGGGAGCTAATACCACTTCTGGCACATAGGCATAGCAACGCTGTGTTAAGGGAAGATCGGCAATGGTAATAACATTACCTTCAAATGATTCAGCTGGCGCGGCGTTAAGAAGTGCAGTTGGCGCGAGAAAAGGCCCTAAAAAAACAAGCGTCCGTTTTATCATTCTAATTCTCTAAATCGCGAAATATTGGGCTCAATGGTAGACGGTTCTTAAACTGAGCAACAAGTTGACTGCCTATGATAAAGCAATCAGCTTAGCTCGCCAACATAGTTACGGATTTTGCGGTGATATTTTAAGTTGATGTTTGCTTGTTGGGGTGGGTTTTTGTCACAATGCTGCGATCTTTTTAAGTGGGGTAGCAAAACATGTGGGGTAAGCTGTTAGGTGGTTTCTTTGGTTATATGTTGGCCCATCATTTCATTGGGGCGTTAATCGGTATTTGGTTAGGCCATAAGCTTGATAAGGCGTTAGGCCAAAGTGGTCGTTTTCGTGAAACCCTTATCGGTGCTGCTCGGCAATCCGCGTTACGCCAGCAGCAGTTGTTTTTCCACGCTACGTTTTCTGTGATGGGCCATATTGCCAAGTCTAAAGGACGAGTCACGGCAGCAGAGATTGGTGTGGCGAGTTTATTAATGGATAGATTAAATCTTGACGCTACTCACAAACAAGCGGCCCAAGAAGCTTTTCGTCAAGGCAAAGAATCTGAATTTCCTCTCGAAGAAACTTTGAAAACATTTGTCGCCAGCTGCCGAGGTCGAAAAAATGTGCTGCAGATGTTTTTAGAAATACAGTTGCAAGCCGCATTTGCTGACGGGGAGTTGCATCCCAATGAGAAGGATGTACTCGACAAAGTCGCTGATATTTTAGGGTTTAGCCAAGCGGAACTGGCTCGATTGATCTCTATGTTAGAAGCTGAGTTAAAATTCCACCGTCAGGGAAGAGGTTCATCAAAAGAACAAAGAGCGCAGCAGTTAACCGATGCTTATCAAATTTTAGGCGTCACGGAACAAGATTCTTTTGCGGTGGTGAAAAAGGCATATCGAAAGCTTATGAGCCAGCATCACCCCGATAAACTAGTTGCCAAAGGCCTACCTCCTGAGATGATGGAAGTGGCTAAAGAAAAAGCCCAAGACATCCAAAAAGCGTACGAGCTGATAAAACAAGTTAAAGAGACCGAGTAGTGTTTGTTATTCAAACGGAACACGGGGTAAGTAAAATAGTTTGTTGTTACGGCAAAACGCAGTGAATATGTCCTGATCCCCTTTGCATTTTCACCCCCTGAAAACGCAATTTTGCCGTAAAGCATACTTTATCTGGCTGCGTCAGGCTTAAACAGAAGCGAAATTATGCAACCATCTTAATGTTTTTTGGGACTAGATAACTCTATTGTGTGGAGAGCCTTGATAAAAACCATCAATATTGCTGATCAACTGCTGACAAAGGTTGGCTAAGCTTTCATCACTGGCCCATGCAATATGGGGCGTCATTATAAAATTAGGTAGATGAAGCAATTGATTGAGTGGGCTATTGTTTTGCAATGGCTCTGTTGCCGTGACATCGGTTGCTGCGCCGGCGATTTGTTTTGTTAAAAGCGCTGTAACTAACGCTGATTCATCCACTAATGGGCCGCGTGCCGTATTGATTAAATAAGCAGTGGCTTTCATTGCGATAAATTCTTCTTCTGAGAATAACTTGCTCGTTTGCTCGGTAAGTGGGCAATGTAAGCTAATAAAATCAGCTTGCGCTATTACATCATAAAATGAAACACGACCTTTACGGATTACTCTTTGCCCTTTGTGCTCCGATATCAGTACTTTCATGCCTAAGGCTTGGCCCAGTTGGGCCATATTTTGTCCCAGTGCGCCGGCTCCGATGATGCCTAAGGTTTTTCCGGCCAAGTTTTGGATTTTGTGGTCGGTAAAGCAAAACTGGTTGGCTTGCTGCCATTGACCTTGGCGCACATCTTGGTCATAAGCTATTAGGTTTTTTGCCAGTGCCAGCATTAACATCAGTGCATGCTCAGGGACGCCTTGGTTGGCATAGTGGGTGATGTTATAAACTGCAATGCCGAGTTGATTACAGCTTTTGAGATCGATGTTATTGGTGCCCGTCGCAGCCACCACAACTAATTTAAGTTTAGGGCATGCTTTTAATACCGTCTGATCGAGTACGACTTTGTTGGTAATGATCACTTCGGCATCTTGACTTCGAGCAATTACCTGGTCTGCTGATGTATAGGGGTATTCTACCCATAGGTGGGAGAGGTTTGGTCTGTTAATGTTGATATGAGCCGGAATGGTTTCACGATCAAGAAAGACGATTTTGCTGCTCATAGTGGTTAATCCTTTTTGTGTCCGCTAGCGCTAAAAGTGTTACTGCCAGCCAAGGTGGTGGGTCCAGCCATTAATCTCTAAGCCAAGCTGTTCATTAAAAAATATGCTGGTGAGCGCGAGCTGTCGGTAATTATATTTCCCACTTGCCTTTGCTCTTTGCGCTCTCAGTTCACTACTGTGGTCTAGATGAAGTGGGCCATTTTGCTGATAGACATCTAACACAGGAATACTCAAGGCGGTCAAGTCTCGTGCCATTTTTTTGTTTATGGCGGGTGTGTTAGAGCGAGCATTGAGTAAAATAAGCCCGCTCGGGGCTGGGCTAAGGTTCTGCGCATAGAGCGCCAACATGATTGCGGCCATATCATGCTCTGCCACCACTAGGGTGAATCCCACTTGTAGTTCAGGAAGTTGTTTTAATTCTGCCATACGTTGAGCAGTAAAGGTTAAGTAATCGGTTAGCAGTTTTTGCTGTGCTTCCTGTTCCGTCGTGGTTGCTAAAGCAGGTTGGGGCATCAGGGTGATCACATGCCAACCTTTACGGACTAATGAGCGCAGTATTTGCATTTTATTTATGCTAAATGGCGTGCTTGCCCATTGTGGTTGAACTATTACTGTGCCCAGTGTTGGCGAGTTCTCGGAATGATAGACCACGACAGTGAAGCTAGGATCTTGACCGAGGGTTATAGTTTGCTCTGGCAAATAAAGATCCGTTAAATCTTGTCCGAGCAATTGATCTTGGCTTGGTGGGATAGGCCATTTTTTTAATGGATTGTTTGGATCGGTGGAGTTGCTTTTTTCTGTGCTGCTCTCGGCATCACTACTGGCGGCTTCATTACTAGAGGTCTCTGTGGTTGAGAGCTCAGTAGTTGATTCAGTCGTAAGATCACTTTCGGCTGGCGCTTGCTCTTGATTGCTGGTGACTTCCTCAGCGGCAAAAGAATGGGCGGAAAAGAGCAGGCAGGTAAGCAGGAGCGGAGCAAATTTTTTCAATAGCATATTAACTAACCGAGACAATGAAGACTAATTTAACAGTCTAGCGAATTGTCTCGGCTTAGCTAAGGCTTATCTCTCAGTTATTTGCACTCGGTATCGATGAGCGAATTAATTCGGCGTTGAAACAATAAAGCGCAGTGAATCAAGCTTGAGTTGAGTATGATTCAATAAGCTGGTGGAGTGGCTGAGCAACTCCTCAACAAATTGGATCTCTTCATCACGTATGCTTGGGTTTATCGCTTTAAGAGCTTCTAATCGGGCTTTATCTTGACTGAGTTGTGATTCCATTTTCTCAATCGCACTGGCGACGATAGTTTGCATTTCCTGCTTCGCGATTACTTCGGCTTGGCTAATCAGCTGATGGATCACAGTTTGTGAGGCATTGACTAATTTACTGCCAAGATGACGATTCACTGGTGTTAATTGTTTATTAAACGTATCAAATGCCACGCTGGTCGCTAAATTTGTACCATTTTTATCAAGTAAAATACGCATTGGTGTGGTGGGTAAGAAACGTTGCAACTGGCTATGTTCGCTTGCAGGTGCTTCAACCACATAAATGAGTTCAAGTAAGATTGAGCCAGCTGGAAGGGCTTTATTCTTTAACAGTGAAACAGCCGTTGAACCTGTGTCAGAGCTTAAAATAATGTCCATGCCACCGGTGATCATTGGATGCTCCCAGCTTAAGTAATGTACGTCATCACGACTTAATGCGGTTTTGCGATCAAATGTGACGGTGGCGCCTTCTGAAGACAACCCCGGCATGTTAGGCACTAGCATGTGCTCTGTGGGATGAAGTACTAGACAGTTTTCACCTTTGTCATCTTGGTTAATGCCGATAATGTCGAATAACTTAAGCGCAAATAAAGGAAATTCAGGCTTGTCATCTTCAGCTTGTAGTTTTTCTAGCACATCACTGTTACTTAAGATGCCTGATGAGTTGAGTTCAAGTAACTTATCGCGGCCTTGCTCCATCTGACTACGTAGTGCTTGTTCTTGTGTTTGAGTGGCACTGATTAACTCGGCAATATCCTCTTGGCTAGGATTGTTAGCCGCTAATAACGTGAGTAAGGTTTCTTTTTGCTCTTCATAAATATTGCGCGCAGCGGGGCATGTAAGCTCAAATGCGTTCAAGCCTTGGTGATACCAGTCTTGTAATAAGGCTTGTGAGGTGTGCTCTAGGTAAGGAACATGAATGATGATGTCATGTTTCTGACCGATTCGGTCTAAACGGCCAATTCGCTGCTCAAGTAAGTCAGGGTTAATCGGTAAATCAAATAACACTAGGTGATGAGAGAACTGGAAGTTACGCCCTTCAGAGCCAATCTCAGAACAGATCATAACCTGTGCGCCTGCTTCTTGTTGTGAAAACCAAGCGGCAGCGCGATCACGTTCAATAATAGAAAGTCCTTCATGGAAGACGGTTGCTTTGATTCCTTCACGTGTGCGCAGCGCTTCTTCGATAGCAAGGGCGGTATTGGCTTTGGCACAAATAACCAAGATTTTCTCTTGTTTATTACTTTGCAGTAACTCGAGTAACCAGTTAATGCGTGGGTCGAAACCGCACCAAGAGGTAGACTGGCCTTCAAACTCCTGATAAATCTCTTCAGGGTATAAGAACTGTTTAGCTTTATCTTCGACCGAGCCTTTACCGGCCATCATTTGGCCAACTTTGATCGCGGTTTTGTATTGTTCTGGTAATGCTAACGGCACAGCATTAAGGGTGCGCTTAGGGAACCCTTTAATCGACGCGCGGGTATTTCTAAATAAGATACGGCCTGTGCCATGGCGATCTAATAATTGTGAGATAAGATTGTTGCGCGTGTTAGTTTGTTCTTCAGCGTTGGCTTTAGCTGAGCTAATGGTAGCAAGGGCTTGGCTGATATCTTGTTCTGCAAGAAGAGAGCACAGCTTATCTTGCGCTACGTGGTCTAACGTTTCACCACTGACTAATTGATTTACTGTGTCTGCGACATCTTTATACTGCTCTTCTTCTTTTACAAACGCATCATAATCGTAGAAACGATCGGGATCGAGTAAGCGAAGGCGGGCAAAGTGGCTATGGTGCCCTAATTGATCCGGCGTAGCGGTTAAAAGTAAAACACCGGCTGTTGCTTGGGCCAGCTCTTCTACTACTTGATATTCACGACTTGGTTTTTCTTCTTGCCACTCTAGGTGATGCGCTTCATCGACAACCAGCAGATCCCAATCAGCTTCAACTGCTTGCTCAAAACGGCGACGCTTTTTACGGATGAAGTCTAAGCTACATAAAACCAGCTGCTCGGTTTCAAATGGGTTATCCGCTTCGGCAAAAGCCTCAATACAGCGCTCTTCGTCGAAAATGCTGAAATGCAAATTGAAGCGACGCATCATTTCAACCAGCCATTGATGCTGTAGTGTTTCTGGCACTAGGATCAATACGCGTTTAGCGCGGCCTGAAATTAATTGCTGGTGGATGATTAAGCCGGCTTCAATGGTTTTACCCAACCCTACTTCATCCGCTAGTAATACACGTGGAGCGTGACGCTTGCCCACTTCTTCTGCGATATAAAATTGATGGGGGATTAAATCAACTCGTGCGCCCATTAAACCACGTAATTCAGATTGCTGTTGCTGATGCTGATGATTGAGGGCACGATGTCGTAACACAAAGTGTTCTGCGCGATCTATTTGCCCTGCGAATAAACGATCTTGTGGTTTGTTAAACTTAATGAAGTTGTTCAGCATGGTCTCGCGTAGGCTGACGTCTTCATTAGTATCTGTTCGTTTACCTATATAAGTAATTAAGCCGCTACTATCTTCGATGTCCTCTACTAATAGAGACCAATCTTCATGGCTCAATACTTCGTCACCTATGTTAAAGATAACGCGAGTGACCGGCGCATCTTCTTTTGCATAATTACGGTTTTCACCAGATGCAGGAAATAGAAGTGTCACAACCCGACCTTCTATAGCGACCACTGTACCTAAACCTAAATCTGACTCTGTATCGCTTATCCAACGTTGACCTAATGCAAAAGACATTAATTACTACTCTCCGAATGCCGTGGGGAAAAGGGCGGCTATGTTACCTAAAGCTTAAAATGGGATCACTATCAATTTAGCAAACAGCTTAATATAAAGTGCAAGAGTATTAAGCTTAGACAATATGACACCTTTATAAAGAGTAAAAGCGGTATTGAGAGTGCAGTTTTGTATGATTAATCGTCGTAGTGCTCTATTAATGAACGATTATGGCGAAAGTGTGAAAAACTTCAAAAAAAGCCTTGCGCCAGAATCGAATCTCCCTATAATGCGCAACCACTGAGACGGCACAGCGCAAGGCGCAACGCAACATCAGGTGGTTAAGAAGCTGCGGTTTCTAACCAGAAAGATAAATCGAAAATTTCTTAAAATTAACGATTGACTTTCAAATCGGCTAGCGTAGAATGCGCAGCCCTGACGGGGTAAAGCGAAAGCAACCCAGTCAATGTTCTTTAACAATTTAATCATGCAATCTGTGTGAATACTCATGTTGTTTAACTTCGGTTGACAGCGCAATGGTAACGAATCGCCAAAACGATTTATTTATC
>NZ_JAIMJA010000009.1 GCF_021295315.1 Motilimonas cestriensis
AACAGCCAGCGGATGCATTCATACCTAAATTATCAAAGTCCTAATGAATTTGAACGTATGGATAAGTCGGTAAAAGAAGTAGCTTAACGAACTTAACTAGGGTGACCGAATTCAGTTGACCAGGTCAAAGTTCCAGTTTGTAGATTAGGTTAATTGGCCAACCAAGGCTTAATGTCGATGACTTGAAATGTGAGATCGAGCGGCTTCTCACCCTGCCCGCGTAGCCATTCGTTACTCAAGTTGACTTGATGATTCACAACGTTAAATTTATTCCCAGCGATAACCACTGAGTTAATATTTAAATCCTTACGCAATTGTAAGCTAATACCATTAAAATCAGGTAAGAACAGTTTGCCCCAAAAGCCAGCATGGCCCTTCATTAAGCTATCGAGTTCGTTCGCAACCGCCAATAGATCTGCAATATTGCTTATTTGAGCTGTTGGCTTAACCAGCTTAGTTTGAATCGACATAGCGCAGTTTGGCTCACCATCAAAATCCATCACCAACTCTGCCTTGTTTTGTTTTAACTGTGCGTCCAACGGCAACATTAACTCGCCATTACTGGTCTGCTCTACCGCTATTGTTTGCGAATTAGTTTCTAAATAAGCATTGTGTAAAATACAAGGGCCACTGCCATCGGGTTTAAGCAAAAAAAATGCCGGTGATACTTGTGTTAAGCCTTGTTTTTCTACCACAGCTAAGCGCTTGTAAAAGTCGCCGTAGGGTATTTTTGATTCAGCCGCAAGCGCGGCCTGAGATAGCAACAATAAAGTGCTCACGACCAATAATTTACGCACTGAACTCTCCCTTATCTTTTGCAACCTCAATACTCAAGCGGATACCACAAACCTCACGATAGATTAATGCCTGCAGCGTAAACGCGAATGGGATCACAAAGGCTAAGCCAACCACCGTCATCACTGCCACGACCATTAGTAAGTTGATGACAGCATGAATGATAAATAATTGCATCAGTCCCTTATGGACCACTCTAATAGATAAAGGAACAGCTTGAAGCACCGATATCTTGCGCTCTATCATTAACGGAATAACCAGTGAAAAAATCGCGCTGATATAAATTGATGGGAAATAGGCAAATAAACCAAGCCCCAAGTTCATAAATAACATCGAAAGCATATTGGGCACGGCAAAAGCAATCGCTAAGGGACCAAAATACTTAAAGAAATCAAACACCATCAAAGGTTTACTTTTAAGACCGACGACGTGATTAATACTCATCATCGTAAAGCCAGCAATCAGCGATGGGATAACAAAAACGGACATTAAAAGCGCAATCGTGACCATTTCTTTCGTAAAAATAACTGGATTGCCCTCTTCATCGACAACTTCTTTAATGAAGCCAAGTAATTCACCGCCATGAACCAGTACACTGGCGACTAGCATCATGAAACCTACAGCAGCTAATCCTGCCAACAGTAGTGTTGAAAAGTTTTTTAACGTTAATTGAAAAGATTCAGCAAAGACACTTTTAAGATCTAACTTAAAGCCTTGCGTTAAAGAGTTCGTTAAATTACCGCCGATTTGCAGCTGTGTTGGTTTATCTTGTTCGCTCATTACCTAACCACTATTAATGCATGAGTAGACATTTTAAGAGGTTGTGCTGAAGATGTGAAAGGGAAATCGCATTATTGAGGGATATTATTGTATTACTGTTGATAGCAATGACTAAAATGAAGCAATATTGCCCAGTAAAAGGTTTTCAAGCCCTTTACTAGGCTGAACTCACTTAGGTTATTCTAACCGCCGTTAAAATCTCCTCAACCAGCTGCGGTACTAATACTCCAGCAGTACCTTGACGAAGCTCTTTGAATTGAGTACTAATTTCACTAGGTTCAAGATTAATCTCAATGGTGTGAGCACCTTGACTGGCGGCTTCATGGACAAAACCTGCCGCGGGATAAACACTGCCTGAAGTGCCAATAGAAATAAACAAGTCAGTTTGCGATAGCTGACTGTAAATACGGTCGAGATACAGTGGCATTTCACCAAACCAAACTACATGTGGACGCATTGGCTCAGGGAACTGACAACAAGTGCACATATCATCAACGGATAAGTCACCTTTCCATTCTAGGGTTTGGTTCGTATTAGGGCAGCGCACTTTAAGTAGCTCACCATGCATATGAATTACCTGATAGGCGCCCGCTCGCTCATGTAAATCATCGATATTTTGCGTCACTAATGTGACCTCGCCGTTAAACTCGTCAGCGAGCTTAGCCAAAGCAAGATGGGCAGGATTAGGTTGGATATAGGGTTGTTGTAATTGTGCCCGGCGTTGGTTGTAAAAATCGTTTACTAATTGCGGGTTGCGTTTAAATCCTTCAGGCGTTGCCACATCATTTAGATCATGGTTTTCCCATAAGCCATCTTTGGCACGAAACGTTCTTATGCCTGACTCAGCGGAAATACCCGCTCCGGTTAAAATCACAATATTTTGACAGTTTTTCAGATCAGCTTGCGGCATGTAAGGAATACCATGTTTATTCAATTGGCCACAAATTAGCAACAAAAATTCAAAATTAACATCACACTATGGTCGTAGTGTGATCAAACGGTTGCACTTTGGCACTGTACTCAATGTAAATTAGCACCACGCGCCGTCAATCAAGAAATCAAACTAGAAAAACAAAACCGCCCGAAGGCGGTTTTGTTTATTAATTCTCTGACTGACTATCTTCAACTCGAGATTTTAACTTTTGTCCAGGTCTGAAAGTTACCACACGGCGTGCTGATATTGGTATATCTTCGCCCGTTTTTGGGTTTCTCCCTGGTCGTTCATTTTTGTCGCGAAGGTCAAAATTACCAAAACCGGATATTTTAACTTGTTCGCCCGATTCAAGTGATTTACGGATTTCTTCAAAGAATGATTCAACCATCTCTTTTGAACCGCGTTTACTTAGACCTACGTCAGTAAAAAGACGTTCTGCAATCTCGGCTTTTGTTAGCGCCATAGATTAATCCCTCAAGGAAGCGTTAAACTCTGATTTAACCGCAACAACGATTGACTCAACCGCGTCGGCTATCTCTTTCTCCTCCAGAGTGCGCGCAGTATCTTGAAGTACCAAATTAATGGCTAGGCTCTTAAAGCCCTCCTCGATACCCTTACCCTGGTACACATCGAATAAGTTTACGCCAACTAACTGATTCCCGCCAATTTTTTGGATAAATTTTATAATTTTACCCGATTCGACTGTTTCTTCTACCACTAAAGCGATATCTCGGCTGTTCGCAGGATACTTAGAAACAGGCTTAGCCGCAGGTAGTTGACGATTAACAACTTTATCTAACTCTAGTTCAAAAACTATCGTTCTACCATTTAGGCCCAATTTTTTCTCAAATTGTGGGTGAATAGCGCCGATGAAACCGACTAAAACGCCATCGCGATATATCGCAGCCGCTTGACCAGGATGCAGCGCACTGTGCTCGGTAGGCTCAAAACTAAAACGGTCACGATCGACTGTTAGTTCCAGTATTGCTTCTAAGTCACCTTTAAGGTCAAAGAAGTCTGCCGGACGTGATGGCAGATCCCAGTGCTCGTCATGGGCTTTCCCCGTGATCACACCAGCAAGCATAGGCTGTTGTAACACACCATTTTCTGCGCTCTCGTCTTTAGTAAAACGCAAGCCAGATTCAAATAAGCGAACCCGGTTTTGTTGACGACTTTGGTTATATGCCACTGCATCCAGTAACCCCGTCCACAAGCTAACACGCATCGCCGACATCTCTGTCGAGATCGGATTAGGCAGGATTAACGGATCTGACTCAGGAAATAGTAGCGCTTGGCGGCTTGGGTCAACAAAGCTATAAGTAATCGCTTCTTGGTAATCTAAACCAACTAAAGTATCGCGCAAGCGTGCGAGTGGTAGCTTAGCTTCGTGATGAGTTGCCATTGACAAATCGCCGATTGGCGCCTTGTTCGGAATACTGTTGTAACCGAAAACACGCGCAACTTCTTCAATTAGGTCTTCTTCAATGGCCATATCAAAGCGGTATGTCGGCGTCGAAACTAACCAATCAGAACCTTGCTCTTCCACACTAAAGCCTAGGCGTCCGAGTATTTCACCAACCGTTTGATCATTAATATGAATACCAATGATTTTGTCTAATTTTGCCCGGCGCAGTGTAATTTGTGTTGGCTTAGGCAAGTGCGCTTCACTTACCGCTTCCACTACTGGACCGACTTCACCGCCGCAGATATCAGCTATTAGTGCTGTCGCTCGGGACATAGCTTGAGCTTGTAGTTCAGGATCAACCCCACGTTCATAACGGTGCGATGCATCGGTGTGCAAACCATAGTGACGCGCTCGACCGGTAATGGCCAGTGGTGCAAAAAATGCACTTTCTAAAAAGATGTCAGCCGTTTCGCTGGTCACACCAGAATCGAGTCCACCAAAGATACCGGCCATGGCCAACGCTTTACTGTTGTCAGCAATGACTAAGGTTTCATTGTTAAGCTCAACTTCGTTGCCATCGAGTAGAGTCAGCGATTCACCTTCGTTGGCAAGGCGTACTTTAATACCGCCGTCAATCTTTGCCAGATCAAACGCATGCATCGGGTGACCAAATTCAAGTAGGACGAAGTTGGTAATATCAACCACAGGGTCGATACTGCGTACACCACAACGACGTAATTTTTCCACCATCCAAAGTGGCGTTTCTGCCGCTAAGTTAATACCTTTAATGACACGTCCTAGGTAACGCGGACAAGCTTCAGGATTAACCAGTTCAACATCGCGACTATCTTCAATGGTGACGGGAGCTTCTTGCCAACTCGGCACTGTCACATCTAGGTTATTTAACACCCCTACTTCGCGAGCAAGGCCTTTAATGCCTAAACAATCGGCGCGGTTAGGCGTCAAATCAACATCAATTGTCACATCTTCAAGAGCGAGGTACTCACGTACACACGTGCCGATTGGCGCATCGCTAGGAAGCTCAAGAATGCCATCAGCTGACTCTGCCATGCCTAACTCAGACAACGAGCAAAGCATGCCCATTGATGGTTGACCACGAAGCTTAGCTTTCTTAATTTTAAAATCGCCCGGTAATACCGCACCTACTTTGGCTACTGCTACCTTAAGTCCTTGACGGCAATTTGCTGCGCCACATACGATATCAATAAGCTCTGCGTCACCAACATCAATTTTAGTGACTTGCAGTTTATCTGCCTCTGGGTGTTTACCACATTCAACCACGTGGCCAACAACGACATTAGTAAAAGATTTGGCCACCGGCTCAACGCCGTCTACTTCTAGGCCTGCCATGGTAATTTGCTCTGAAAGCGCGTCGGTATCGATGGCTGGGTTTACCCACTCTCTTAACCAGGATTCACTGAATTTCATGATTTTCCCTTTATCTGTTACTTAAACTGTTTCAAAAAACGCAGGTCGTTTTCAAAGAATGAACGTAAATCGTTCACGCCATAGCGCAACATGGTTAGTCGCTCAACCCCGATACCAAAAGCAAAGCCAGAGTAAACTTCTGGATCAATGCCAACAGATTTAAGTACATTTGGATGTACCATGCCGCAGCCTAAAATTTCTAACCAACCATTTTTACCGAGTACATCTACTTCTGCAGAAGGCTCTGTGAATGGGAAATAAGAAGGACGGAAGCGCACTTGTAGGTCTTCTTCAAAAAAGTTACGTAAAAAATCATGCAAAATGCCTTTCAATTCAGCAAAGCTTGCATTTTCAGTCACTAAGAGACCTTCAACTTGGTGAAACATTGGCGTGTGCGTTTGGTCGTAATCATTACGGTACACGCGTCCGGGCGAAATAATACGGATTGGCGGTTTTTCAACTTCCATGGTGCGAATTTGCACACCTGAAGTTTGCGTACGCAGTACCAACTTCGGGTTGAAGTAAAATGTGTCATGATCTGCACGCGCGGGATGATGTGCCGGAATATTTAGCGCATCAAAGTTGTGGTAGTCATCTTCTACCTCAGGGCCTGTTTTAACTTCAAAGCCAAGCTCACCGAAAAATTCACAAATGCGATCGATGGTGCGCGTCACGGGATGAATATTACCTGGCAAATTAGCACGACCAGGCAGGCTTACATCGATTTTCTCAGCGGCTAGTTTTTCATTTAATGCTGCCAGCTCAATACTACTTTTACGTTGACTGAGGGCTTGCTGAATGGCTTGTTTGGCCTGATTAATGGCTTGGCCTGCTGCAGGCTTTTGGTCATTAGGCAGTGATCCTAGCAATTTCATTTGCTCGGTCATGATGCCTTTTTTACCCAAATATTCTACGCGGATCTGGTCTAATTCTGCCGCATCAGTTACGGTTTCAATCGCTTTTATAGCGGTTGCTATCAGTTCATCAAGGTGTTGCATTTGTCCCTCGTCACCCTAAGCTGCTTATGGATTATAGGGGGGAAATACTACTGAAAACTGCTTGATATAGCTAGTAATGATCGACTTTCTTAACCGTAAAGCACAGACAATGGGGGGAGGATGTGTCAGATTTTCAGCCTTTTAACCTTTGGCTTAATAAGATTTAACATTTTCGCTTTTATCCATTGAGTTTTAAATGAGTTTTAGTCCATGTTTTCTCTTCCAATAAACGCGGCTTAGCGATACCAAACCCCTGTACATAGTCAATGCCAATTAAGCTCAGCTTTTCTTCAATCGAGTCGCTTTCTACATATTCAGCAATAGTCTTAACCCCAACGGCTTTAGCCAATTCTGAGAAAGAGCGTACCATCGCGAAATCCGTTTCATCGGCTAAAATATCACGCACAAATGAGCCATCAATCTTCAAATAATCTATCGGCAAACGTTTAAGGTAGGAGTATGAACAAAAGCCGACACCAAAATCGTCAAGTGCAAAACTGCAACCTAACTCTCTGAAAGTTTCCATAAAAGATAAGGTTCGATCGATGTCACGAATGGCTTGGCCTTCGGTGACTTCAAAGCAAATTTTTTCAGGCGCAATTTGGTATTTGTCAAAACAGTGCAGAATATGATTTTTAACATCACGATCGGCCATGGATTGGCCACATAGATTGATACTGGCTTTTTCAATATCCTGATAAACCTCGGGATGTTTATTCAACCAAATAAAGAAGTGTTCAACCACCCATTTATCAATTGCGGCAATCAAGTTATATGTCTCAGCAGCGGGTAAGAACTCACCCGGAGCAATCAGATCGCCGTGCTCGTCACGTAACCGGAGTAATACTTCAAAATGATCGCCAGTTGATTTTGTCGTTAATGGCTTAATAGTTTGGAATGCAAGTTCGAATAAATCATGGGCCAATGCATCATTTAGTTTTGATACCCAACCCATTTCTTGCTGATAGCGACTAACCATACTGTTGGTTTCAGAGTAAAAGTAAATGCGGTTACGGCCCTGCTCTTTAGCCGTATAACAAGCTGTATCGGCAAGGCTTAGCACTTCAGCAAACGACTTCATATTGGGCTCGATGGCAACAATACCAATGCTTATGCCTAAGCTAAATACTTGGTCTCCCCATACAAAGCGATAATCTTGTACCACGCAGCGAAGTCGCTCTGCTAGCTCAATAGCATCGTTGATAAAGGCATTTGTAAGCATAACGCCAAACTCATCCCCTCCCAAACGCGCTAAAACTTGGTCTTTGGGAATCTCTGCAACTAATAGACGAGTTAAACTTTGTAATAATTTATCACCCACACTGTGACCACAAGTATCATTAACCACCTTAAACTGGTCTAAGTCTAGATAGAAAATGATGTTTTTCCCGTGTCCATCCTGCTCGCCGGCGATCACCTGGGTGACACATTCTTCAAATTTACGGCGATTAAATAAACCGGTTAATTGGTCATGCTGCGCCATATAGCGCAATCGCAACTCCTGCTTCTTTCGCTGCGTGATATCGACAATAGAGCCGTCTATAATACGGTCTTCATTATGATAAAAGTTAGATAAGCGTAGGTTTAATAGCGCCCAGAAAATGCTGCCATCGACTCGTACGACTTTGATTTCTACATTATTGACAAAGCCGGTTTCCAGCATTTCAGTGATCAGGTTATCGCGACTATTCTCATGATGATAAAATCGCGACATGTCGCCGCCATAGTTGGCTTGCAAATCTTCAAAATCTTTATAGCCAAAACTGGCACAAAGTGCCGCGTTAGCCGATAAGGCCTCACCTGACAAGGTACTGGTAAATAAGCCTTCGGGGGCATTTTGGAAAATATCAAAATAACGTGCGTTACTAATATCTGCTTGTGCTTGTGCATCATTCTTTTGTTGCTTCTCTTGAGAGGTACGATGAGCTAAAGCCAACGCTAAGAAAATCAAGCCAAGAAAAGCAGAGCCCGCGACAAATTGCTCGGTAAAATCATTTCGAGGAATGACGGCGAAGCGGTTTAGCAATAATAAGCCCATTCCTAAAATAAACAGCAACCAAGACGTTGCAAATAGTCGGGCTAAATTATTGCCCCGGATCCAGTAATAGCCAGCCTCAATTAAAGAGCTCAGCGCCATAAATGACACCACTACCGCCAAGAAATACAAAGCAAATTGAAAATTTACTACGAGTGGCGAAATGATTAAAGCAACACACGCGCCAAAAAGGCTCTTGTTAAGTAAGCTGATCGCGCGGTTACGCTTGAAGTGTTTGAGGCCTTCGCCAAGCATACTTAAAATGAGACACAATAATCCGACCGACATAATCAATAAGTTATCGTGCCAATAGTTTAGGCTAGAGAAGAAGAAAATACTGGCATAGCCTTTTAATATCCACAGCGTAGTCACAAAACATAGACAAAATGCACTATAAAAGAAGAACCTAGCTTCCTTGAGCATGATAAACAGAAATAGGCTATAACAGCACATTAATAGAAAAATACCGGTTAAAATACCGGTCAGAAGTTTATTATTGAGTTGCTCACTAAAAAACCATTTCATTTCCCAAAGTGTCATTGGCAGCTGCAAAAAGCCACTGTTCTCTGCTTTTATATAGACAGTAATGGTGCGACCAGCAGGGATCTCTACAGGAACACTAAATGCGCGACTTGGAAAAGGTTTATTCTCAAATGGACGGTCTGTTCCGAGATTATACTGAAAAGCCAGTAGATTATTCTCAACGATGTAGATATCTAATATATTGGTGAGTGAGTACCCGACTTCTAGTAAAGTTGATACATCAGTAATGGAGTGATTATCAAGGTCAAATTTGAACCAATAAGGATGAGAAACTAAGCCAAAACTCAAAATTTCTTGGTCACTCACTTGCCAAGTATCTTGATACTCCCCGGTTAACAAATCTTTAATATTGATCCGGCTGGCTGAGTCTGCTTGAAATAGCACACCAGTACCGAGGTTGAGCTGTTTAAATGCTGGTGAGATAGCTTGGGAATGTGAAGGGACTTTTGCGGCAGCAATAGTCGAAAATAACCAACAAATTAATATTAATAATCTAAACAAGACAATCTACATCCATGTTCTAACAACGACAAGCAAGTAAGACTAACTGCGCTTTTTCTGAGCATATCATAATACAGATGGAGATCTCATCTTTAGTCGCTTTAGGGATTATTTATTTGTGCTTTGGCGGGATCAAAAAAAGGAGGCAAGGCCTCCTTTTTTATCAAGCTAATATTACTTAGCTAGTGCACCTTTAGCGGTATCAACTAAAACAGCGAATGTGTTTTTGTCAAATACTGCGATGTCGGCAAGGATCTTACGATCGATTTCAACAGATGCTTTTTTCAGACCATCAATGAAACGGCTGTAAGATAGGCCGTTTTGACGAGATGCAGCGTTAATACGTGCAATCCACAGTTGACGGAACTGACGCTTACGTTGACGACGGTCACGGTAAGCATATTGACCCGCTTTAGTTACTGCTTGTACTGCTACGCGAAATACGCGTGAACGAGCACCGTAATAACCTTTAGCTTGTTTTAGAACCTTCTTGTGACGAGCGCGAGCTACGACACCACGTTTTACTCTTGGCATTTTCTAATCTCCCCTTATGCGAATGGCATCATGCGACGTACTGAAGCAACATCAGATGCTGCTACCATGCTTTTAGCACGTAAGTGACGTTTACGCTTGGTGCTCTTCTTAGTCAGGATATGACGTAGGTGAGACTGTTTACATTTGAAACCGCCAGAAGCAGTTTTCTTAAAGCGCTTTGCAGCACCTTTGTTGGTTTTCATTTTTGGCATTGCGAACTCCGCATTGTTCAATGAATAAAAATAATAGAGGCGAATTAATAGAGCCTGCCTAGGCAAGCTCATTCAATTACTTGCTGAGCCTTTATTACCGCTTTTTAGGGCCAAGTACCATGACCATTTGGCGACCTTCCATTTTCGGGAAAGACTCCACGACCGACAATTCTTCTAAATCCGCTTTGATACGGTTTAGTAGATCGACGCCCAGTTCTTGGTGTGCCATTTCACGACCACGAAAACGCAGTGTAATTTTGGCCTTGTTACCCTCTTCTAAGAAGCGAGTCAGGTTGCGCAGTTTTACCTGATAATCGCCTATGTCAGTTCCAGGACGGAATTTTATTTCCTTCACTTGGATCTGTTTCTGCTTCTTCCGCTGGTCTTTAGCGGATTTGCTTTTTTCGTAAATAAACTTACCGTAGTCCATAAGACGACAGACAGGTGGCTCAGCATTAGGGCTGATCTCAACCAGGTCCAGTTGCTGCTCAGCAGCTTGAGCCAGTGCTTCAGTGAATGAAACAATACCTATTGGTTCGCCATCTGCATTAGCTAAACGAACTTCATTAAGACCTGTGATCTCGTCATTAATACGATTTAGTTTGCCCGCCTGTTGGGGCTTTCTTCCACCTTTTATAGCTTATTCCTCCAAATTGATTTGAGTTCGGTTTCGGATCTCTTGACTGAGTTTGTCAACAATAGCGTCAAGTTTGAATTTACCTAGATCCTCACCTTTACGTGTTCTTACTGCTACTTCGCCAGCTTCGACTTCCTTATCGCCGATAACCAACATGTAAGGTACACGCTTTAATGTATGCTCGCGGATTTTAAAGCCTATCTTCTCATTTCTCAAGTCCGCATTCACTCTAATGCCTGATTTTTGCAATTTTTCGACAATTTCATGGGCAAAATCAGCTTGTTTATCAGTAATATTCATTACAACCGCTTGAACAGGAGATAACCAAGTTGGGAAGAAGCCTGCACAATCTTCAGTAATGATCCCTATGAAACGCTCCAGTGAACCTAAAATTGCACGGTGGATCATCACAGGGACATGACGTTCATTGTCTTCACCCACATAAGACGCACCTAAACGACCCGGCATCGAGAAGTCTAATTGCACCGTACCACATTGCCATGCACGATCTAAACAGTCATAAAGAGTGAATTCAATTTTAGGACCATAGAACGCCCCTTCACCCGGTAAATACTTAAATTCTAAATTTTTAGAATTTAATGCATCGGCTAGGGCCTGCTCTGCTTTATCCCAAACTGCATCATCACCCACACGCTGTTCAGGGCGCGTTGACAATTTAATTTCAATGTCAGTAAAACCAAATGTCTTGTAGGTTTCGAACACCATGTCGATACAACTAGAAACTTCCGCTAGAATTTGGTCTTCAGTACAGAACACATGTGCATCATCTTGGGTGAAGCCACGCACACGCATTAAGCCATGAAGTGAGCCAGACGGTTCATTACGATGACAAGAGCCAAATTCAGCCATACGTAGCGGCAGGTCACGATACGATTTCAAACCTTGGTTAAAAATTTGCACATGACCCGGACAGTTCATTGGTTTAACAGCATATTCGCGGTTTTCACTGCAGGTACAGAACATCGCATCAGCATATTTGTCCCAGTGGCCTGACTTTTCCCATAATGAACGGTCAAGAATTTGCGGCGCTTTAACTTCTTGGTATTGGTACTTAACTAACTTTTCACGCACAAAGGTTTCAAGCTCGCGGAAAATGGTCCAACCGTTATGGTGCCAAAACACCATGCCTGGCGCTTCTTCTTGCATATGGTACAGATCTAATTGCTTTCCAATTTTACGATGGTCACGTTTTGCCGCTTCCTCTAAACGTTTTAAGTAGCTATTTAGCTGCTTCTTATCCGCCCATGCCGTACCGTAAATACGTTGCAGCATCTTATTATCAGAGTTACCACGCCAATATGCCCCCGCCACTTTCATAATTTTAAAGTGATGACAGAATTTCATGTTCGGTACATGGGGACCACGACACATATCAACGTATTCTTCATGAT
This sequence comes from Motilimonas cestriensis, assembly GCF_021295315.1. Lineage (GTDB taxonomy): Bacteria > Pseudomonadota > Gammaproteobacteria > Enterobacterales > CBDFNC01 > Motilimonas > Motilimonas cestriensis. The sequence goes on from NZ_JAIMJA010000009.1 coordinate 12,236, forward strand.
GGTACAAACCCGGTTTCGCATCAGACTCTATGCCTGCAATGATCTCGAGTTTATAATCTTCACCACGCGCTTTAAAAACAGCGGCCGCTTCTTCTAGTGGTACTTTCTTTTTAACCACGTCATAGTTGGTTTTGGCCAATTCAAGCATGCGCTTTTCAAGTTTAGCTAAATCATCTTCACTAAGCGGCTCTTCCATATCAACGTCATAATAAAAGCCATTATCAATGGTCGGACCGATTGCCATCTTGGTATTTGGCCATAATTGCTTAATCGCATGACCTAATAAGTGAGCACAAGAGTGGCGAAGGATTTCTAAACCTTCTTCGTCTTTCGCGGTGATAATAGAAACATTAACGTCTTTATCAATGGGGTCGCAGGCGTCTACCAATACGCCGTCAACACGACCCGCAATACAGGCTTTGGCAAGGCCGGGGCCAATATCTTGTGCAATTTCCATCACGCTGGTTGTATTTTCAAATTGGCGTTGGCTGCCATCAGGAAGAGTAATTAAAGGCATGAGCTTTCCTTGTTACAGTGGTGACGCATACCAAGCGCCACATGTGTGTCTAATTTGACTGGTAACAGTCGATAAAATAGTTGGGAGGTAATAGTAGAGAAAAGCCTTACGCAAATCAATGATACTGGGGAGATATCTCGCTCTTCCCCAGTCGCAAATAATTTTTAGTTAATGGGAGATATTTGTAACTTATTATCTAGTAACGCAACAAACGCAGCTTGCCGCTCACGCTCTACTGTTAACGAGTGCTCATCCAATGAGAAGACGACACCACTATATAAGTGCCCTTGGCAAGTTAAGCGCGCTTGTGTTAGGTAATCTTCAATGTAGGTCTCTATTGTTTCTATCCGCTGTTTAACATCCTGAATACGCGTTTCTTCATGCTGTTTGCTGAGACTTAAGCGGTGGATTAAGGTCGTCTTTTTATCTGAATCAGGTAATTGGTCAACTTTAGCGGCAGCCTGGCCAATTTCTAATAACTTCTGTTCTTCATCTTCAACTTCTTGCAGAAGTACTTTTCGCTCCAAGTATTTCGCTGCCAAATCCCCCAGCATTTTTATTTCCGTACGCGTGCCAGCATCGGCCCCGACATTCACAGCGGTAACACCTTTTAAAGCGCGTACTGTACCTCCGAGAATACTGCCTTTGCGCCCGCCAGCATCAAACACTTCCACTTTATCAAAGCAAGTTACATCACAATGAATAAGTTGATGATTAAAGTGCAACGTTCCATTGCAGGTGATTTTAGTATATTGGGCAAAAACACCTTCAATCGAACCATGAGCCGTCAAGTGACAACTGTAGTGATCACCGTCGTCGGTATGGTGACCTATTACACCTTTTTCGATAATCAGATCGCCGCCCGCTTCAACATCAGCAGATTCAACAATCCCGCCAACATTAATATCTCCGGAGGCTCTCACCTTCATTCCTTCACAGATATTACCTTTGATTAATATACTGCCATCAAAGTCAACGTGACCAAACCCGACATCCACATTGGGGATCATTAATACATCATCGACAATCATCCCACGATCTATTTCAATGGGGATCCCCGTTTGCGTTGCCACTAGGTAATTAGGATTTTTGCTACTTATCTCGGTGTTTTTTCCCACGTCAAATTCAAGAGGTTTGCCCTCTTTGTGGGCTATCACATCACCGGTTACTTTAAAGCCGTCTTCGCCAAGTGTGTGCGGATGTTTACGCATTAAAGGTTTACCTTTACTCACAGAGATGAGGGCGCCTAAATCGCGCATATCCACCTTGCCACCTTGTAGCTTTTTAGGCTTACGAATTCGCTCTTTCAAGGTTTCAACCAAGCGTTCAAACCGTGTGTCTGTGCCATTTTTAGCTGCTAATCCCTTGGCTACCGGCGCTCGGATCACTTTTCCGGGTTGTGCTTTATTTAAAGTAGAGATAAGCGCAACAATATTATTAATGCGAATACCGTAGGTAACACCAGCCGAACTGAGGGCTTCTTTTACTGTATCTTCATCTAATCGATTGCCACCCCAAGCTGCTGTAGCGTTGGCGAAGGCCGTCATTTTTTCTTTATCTAACTCAATTGATATAACCGCATCGAGGCGTTGAGCTATGATAACGGGCTTATTGTCATCACCCGTTTTCTCTTCATTTTTCATTTGTTTAGCAAATCGCTTCACGGCTTCTGCCAACCCAACAGCGCTAGGCTTAAACTTTTCATATGGGCTGGCTGCTAATGCCATTAACAAATGTTCTTCTTTGACTATGTCAGCAACTGGCTCAATAGTGAGCAATAAATCCACATTATTTTCATGTAGTTTAAAGAATTCTGGTGAGATCATGAAATAAGGCTCCTTACTGGCGCAGAGGCTAGAATAATGACCCTAACGTGAAGCGGCTAGTTGCTCAATCATTTTCGCTAAATAAGGCGAGAACCGAGATAGAGATCAAGCTCTTAAACCTATTATTAATTTTCTATATATCAACCTTAGACTATTACACTTCACTGTGAATGACAGGCATAAAAAAAGCAGCAATATATGCTGCTAATAATACGGGTTGCTTATTCCGCTTTTGGTTTGCGCCGCATCGGTGCATCACCGACATCAACGCCTTTAAGATAAGTCTTATTAACTGATTTTGGTCTGCTTGCTTTTACTTTAGTGGCTCGTGTTTGTTGGTTTTTCTCACTCACGCCTTTTTGGTTGATTTTTTTAGCCACTTTTAGGCCGCTAAACTTGGCCTTTAGTTCTGCAACAGTATCAAAACTGATGGGCTGATTAAGATAAGCTTCGACGGCTTGGAAGTTTTCCCAATCTTTTGGTCCAACTAAAGAAATAGCACTGCCTTTTGAGCCAGCTCTGCCTGTACGGCCAATTCGGTGCACATACTCTTCAGCATGTTTCGGCATGTCAAAATTAACCACATGTGACACATTGATTAAATCTAAGCCACGGGAAGCAATATCTGTGGTCACAAGCACCTGTTGCTGACCGCGAGCAAAACCATCCATGATTTTATTACGGTTACCTTGATTCATATCCCCGCTCAAAGCAACACTGCTTAATCCAAGCTGAGTAATAAAATCAGCTAATGTTTGCGTATCCGCACGAGTAGCAGTAAACACTATCATTTGAGTAATGTTTTCTTCACTGAGTAATGCTTTTAACAGCGCTTTTTTATGATCCAGATTATCCGAAAGATAGAAGCGTTGGGTAATATCAGTATGCTCATCATTAGCACCACCTATCGACACCCTAACCGGCGCTTTAAGCAATTGCTGTGCAATACTGCTGACATCAGTGTTATCTAAGGTAGCCGAGAACAATAATGTTTGGCGCAAACGGTGATCGGCCGCGCGGTTGATTTGCAATAACTGGTCAGCGAAACCGAGATCTAACATCCGGTCAGCTTCGTCCAATATCAGCATTTCAAGCCCATTAAGGTGGATCTGACGTTGGGTAAGGTGATCAGCAATTCGCCCAGGCGTCCCAACGATAAATTGCGGGTCTTTTAATAATTGCTTAGCTTGATCATTAAAGTTCTCGCCACCCACGATTAAACTGGCTTTTACGCCCGTACCCGCAACCAATAACCGCAGTTGTCCGTATACCTGTTTAGCCAGCTCACGGGTAGGTGTCAGGATCAACACCCGCGCATCACGCTTACTTAACGCGCGTTGTTTAAGAACTCGTTGCATCGCTGGCAATAAAAATGCCAAGGTTTTACCCGACCCCGTTTTTGAAGAGGCAATCATATCTTTGCCTTGCATCGCCACCGGAATGGCTTGGCGTTGTATATCAGTGGCCGTAGTGAGGCCTTGATGAGATAACGGGGTTAATAATCGACGATCTAATGAGAATTCTTCAAAATCCAAGGGGCATGCTCCGCAAACTAATACTTAAAAAATAACTGGGGTATTATACCTTGTTGTCGCAACAGGGGCGACCAACAAAACCGATAACACTTGGATTTCATCTGCTCAGCACTTATATTGCCCTCATCTCAACGTCGGTAGATAAATATATGTTTCAAGATAACCCACTGCTCGCGCAGTTAAAACAGCAAATGCAATCAGAGCTGCCTAAAAAAGAAGGCACCATTAAAGCCACCGAACGTGGTTTTGGTTTTTTAGAAACCGATGATAAAGAAAGCTATTTCATTCCCCCCAATGAAATGAGAAAGGTGTTACATGGCGATAGAATCTGCGCCATTATTAGAGAAAATGGTGACAAGCCTACGGCAGAGCCAGAATCATTAGTCAGCCAGCAGCACACTGAGTTTGTGGGCAAGCTCAAACATTTCAAAGGTAAATTACAATTTATTGCTGAAAATCCGCTTTTTAAACATCCATTTAACGCCAAGCTTCATGCAACATTAAAAAGCACAGGGCTAAAAGAAGGCGATTGGGTAAAAGCGAGTTTGACACAGCATCCTCTCAAAGATGAAAAGCGCTTTGCGGTACAAGTGAATGAAAAAATCGCTGCGGCCGATGATCCTTATGTTGGCCGCTGGGTAACACTAGCAAAACTTGATTTAGCCACCACGCCGCCGGCGCCGCCGGAAAACTGGTCTGACGTTGACACATCAAATCGTGTCGATTACCGCCATTTACCGTTTTTTACTATTGATAATGAAACCACCCAAGATATGGATGACGCGCTTCATATTGAAACGCGTGACAACGGTTGGCAGCTCACTATCGCCATTGCCGACCCAACCGCCTTCATCCCTCAGCAAAGCCAGCTTGAGCGTATTGCAGCTGAGCGTGGTTTTACTATTTACATGCCAAATTTTAACGTGCCGATGCTGCCTCGCGAGCTAAGTGATGATTTATGTTCACTAAAAGCCGGGGTTGAGCGGGTCGCTATCGTGTGTAAGGTGAACATTGATAGTCAGGGGCATGTCACTGATGAGGCACAATTTGAACTGGCCATTATTCAATCTGTGGCAAAGTTAAGCTATAACCAAGTGTCCGATTTTATTGAACAAGCAAGCACCGATTGGCAACCAGAACAAGCCATCGCCGAGCAACTCAAATTACTCGAACAATGTAGTGCCAAGCGCCTAGCATGGCGAGAAGCAAACGCCCTCACCTTTGACGACAATCCCGATTATAAATTTGTGTTATCTGACACAGGTGAGCTAGAAGAAATTCTTGCGCTGCCAAGGCGCATCGCACATCGCATGGTAGAAGAAGCCATGGTACTGGCCAATGTTTGCGGAGCACAATTATTAGCCAAGCATCAAGTTCAGGGGGTATTTAATTGCCAATCTGGCCTGCAAGCCGAGCGCACCAAAGAAGCCGTGGCATTACTGGCCGAACAAGGCTTTGAAGCGACCGCAGAGCAGTTAGCGGATTTACAGCAATATTGTCAAATTCGTCGACAAATTCGCAGCCAAGGTAATCAATACTTAGATTTCAGATTGCGCCGAATGTTTGCTTACAGCGAATTTAAGCCAGCTGGCGAGCCTCATTTTGCGATGGGTCTGCCACTTTACGCAACGTGGACCTCGCCAATCCGTAAATACAGCGATCTAGTCAATCACTATCAGATCAAAAGTATCTTGACCCAGCAACCAGCAGCTGAACTCGATGAAAATCTCGGTAATCAAATTAATGAAAAACGCAAAAAACAGCGTATGGCTGAAAACGGCGCCAATGCATGGTTATACGCTCAGTACCTCGCCACTAAAGCCAATAATGGCGAAGTCTTTAATGGCCAAGTGATCGATGTTGTGCGTGCCGGCGTCAGAGTTAAGCTACTGGACATTGGTGCATTTGTATTTATTCCGTCAAGCTTTCTTCACAAAGACAAAGATCAATTGCAATGTCGCATGGAAACGGGGCACGTTTTAATTAATGATCAGGTCGTGATTACCCAAGGGCAAACCTTGGAAGTCGAAATTCACGAGGTAAATATAGAGACTAAAAACTTTATCGCTCGCCCTCATAAGACACTGTTATCTGATGTTTAATTAACCCGCTCACAGGGCTATCTCAAAATGGGATAGCCCTGTAATGCTTCCCCCGTAGCGTTGAGATGGTCACCCCATCGTTTTAAGCGACAACGCCATAAAAAAATCTACCATCAAATTTAGCCTGCAGGTATGAATCCATCATGATTAATGCTAAGTAACGCCAATGCCCGCATCCTTATGGTTAACAACAATACCAGCCGATTAAGGTGGCGGTCGATTTATCCTTGCTAAACGGGTTATAATGACTGCTTTATTCTTAACGGAACGCCCACTTGCCTAAGTTAAATCCTTTATCACTCGATCTGTTGCAACCTGACTTCACAGCCCTGATAACACACGAGTCTCATCACGAACCATCAGACTGGACCGCTTTATTTCCTTTTGCACAACGAGAAATAACTGATTTTCAGCAGCTCCCCAACAAGTTGCTAACTTTTTGCATCAGTGATTGGAACACCGCCAAAGAATACCTCCGTCAGCTATTACCTCAATCAGCAGCGCCGCAGACAGAGTCCTACTGCGCCATATTTGATCAAGGCGAACAGGCTGGCGTGATTGTAAGCCCCCAGCAACTTGAATATGCTGACATCAAGCAACTCGACGAAATGACGAAAGCCTTGCTTACAAATCAATTTGGTTCCGTTGAAGAAGGTAAGCTTCGTCCAATTCCTGAACAGCATTTAACATTTTTAACTGCTTTTAACGACGCTGATTTGTTCGGTGAGATTTACCTCAATGGCGCTCAACAATTGATGTTAAGCCCCGGTGCATTACTAACACAGCGTAATGGCTACTTAGTGATAAATGTGCCGCCTTTACTGGAAAATCCATTACTTTGGTATCAAGTTAAGAGTTATTTGTTGACCGGACAACAGCATTGGCAAAATGCACGTGGAGCTGACAAACTTAGGGGCGCTAAACTGCCCGCTTCAGTCAATATAAATTGCAAAATAATCATGACAGGCAGTCGTAGCCAGTTAGCTGAATTAGCTCAGCTTGACCCAGAGTTTGCAAGCCTGAACCAGCAATTTGCCGAAGTAGCCGACGAAGTTAAAGTTACCCCTAGCAATATTCATTTGGTGCGTGAATTTATCAACTTACAAGCAGAGCATAATCAATTAGCACCATTAGATAATGCCGCGCTTAACGCATTGCTGCAACACCTCAGTTCGCGTCGTGAACATCGCCATTATGTTCAGCTTAACGTAAGCTACTTAAGCAAATTATTTAGCCGTTGCCGGCTCATTGATGCCAACTTTACGCCTGCAGTACTAACGGAATACATTGCCCAACAAAAAAATGCGATGATTTTACCGCAAAGTTACAGTGACGAGTCGATCGTTGAGCAACAAATCCCCATCCAACTTCAAGGGCACGCCGTTGGCCAAATAAATGGGCTCTCAGTGGTTGAACTTGATGGTCACCCCATCGAATTTGGTGAAGTGTTTCGTGTCACCGCCGCCGAATTTTTAGGTGATGGAGAAGTGATTGACGTTGAACGTAAAGCGGAAATGGCGGGCAATATCCACTCCAAAGCCATGATGATAGTAGAGAGCTATTTAAGCCAAGTCTTTGGTAAAGAAGAGCACGTCCCCTTTTCGGCTAATATTGTATTTGAACAAAGCTATAGCCATACCGATGGCGATAGCGCAGCAGTTGCCACTTATGTCGCGCTAATGTCCGCTTTATCACAACAACCCGCACGTCAAGATCTCGCCATGACGGGCGCCATGGATCAAGCCGGCAATGTCATGGCTGTCGGCGGCATTAATGAAAAAATTGCCGCGATTTGCCGCACCGCTCAATTAAAAAAATTAAACAGCCCAGTCACAGTGCTGATCCCAGCATCAAATTTGATCAACCTGAGTTTAGATCATGATGTGTTAGAGGCCGTCAAGGAAAAACGCTTAACGATCTACGCCATTGGCCATGTTGATCAAGCCATTAGCATTGCCATTGATGAAGTTGATACTGTTTATGATGCCATTCGTCACCGAATTAAAGAGCTGGGTAACCGCGATGACGATGATGAGTCTTGGCTATCAAAATGCTTACAAATTTTCCGTTAAAGCAGGTTCTTGCACACCATCACAGACACTAACTTGCATGGCGGCAGGCTTTTATATAAAGTGTGCCCCTTTGTTTTTATATCAAACTACCAATGAGTGAGATTATGACTTCTCAAAAAGATTTAGGTAAGAACGCTTACACTAAAGAAGAGCTACAAGCATGTGGCCGCGGCGAATTATTTGGCGAAAGTAATTGCCAATTACCAGTCGATAACATGTTAATGATGGATCGTATCCTAAAGATTAATGAGACTGACGGTGAGCACGGCAAAGGCGAAATCATCGCTGAGCTAGACATTAATCGCGACCTTTGGTTTTTTGACTGCCACTTTCCTGGCGACCCAGTGATGCCGGGTTGTCTTGGCTTAGATGCAATGTGGCAATTGGTTGGCTTCTTCCTAGGTTGGAGCGGTGGTCCAGGTAAAGGACGTGCGCTTGGTGTAGGTGAAGTCAAATTCACCGGTCAAATCTTACCAACATCGAAAAAAGTAACATACAAAATCACCATGAAGCGCGTCATCATGCGTAAATTAGTAATGGGTATTGCAGATGGTGAAGTATCTGTTGATGGCCGTGTTATTTACACTGCGAAAGATTTGAAAGTGGGCTTATTCAAAGACACGGATAGCTTCTAAATTAGATAGTTATAACAGCCAGAATAAGAAAGCCCCAACCGGGGCTTTTTTTATTTCATAAAGAGACCGTAACTCCTTTCTTCATAAGCATCACGCCACCCTCCTAACCAAGAGCTTCTGGCATCCACCTGCTGAAACGGACAAACTTCTTTTGCTCGGCCTAGCACACCAGCATGATAGCCTTTGGCATGAGCACGCGCTAAACGATCTCTTTTTTGTCTTTTCATTGAGTACGACCTCTTATGACTAATTTAAAAAACACAAAGCAATTGATACCTTGTTATTTAGAATTAGATGAGTTTTGTTGGTACGTCAATGCCAGTTTCAATCGATTTAAGCGAGTTTTTAATAACTCGCTGAAACCATTTTCATTTATTAGATAGCCATTTGCTTATTTTGTGAACTTACGCATCACAAGTAAAGGCAAGCCAAGTAGTAGTAACCAAAATGCATTACCACCAGAGCGTTGGAAAGGTTTATCGACCTCTTCAGCTTCTTTAGAATCATAACAATTAGGCTGACTGTTAATATCACCCGCTTCTAAGTTACGATTCAACTTAAGCATTACCGGGTGGGCATTGAGCATGTTGATAAAGTCATCTTTATTATCATAACGATACCCCGTTGCTAATATGGTGCCATCATCGCTAATATCTTTCGCTTTTTCCAAGCGGTAGTAAGGTTGTTTAACAACACCTTGTGCATCTTTAGTACAAACGAGATCGTTTAGATACCAAGCATCTTGAGTTGTAACATCATAAACAAACGCCGCTTGGCGACGCGGGTTACCAGACTCAACAGGCTGTGTCTCGCCCGGTGCATCCGCCCAACCGACAACAATACCTGCATCATTGATTGCACTGGCTTGACTGTTGGCACCCGGTTTGTTGTTATCAGTTGCTCCTACGCGATCTTGTTTAGTGCGGATATTTTTGTCGACTAAAGGTAAAATTGCAGATTGAGTTGACTTATCAAAAACAAAAAACTCTGTCGGTCGGTTACGCCCTTTAACTAATTCAAACACTCTATTGCCAACGATCAAACCGTTATTGTTAATATCAACGGCCCAAGTGTGGCGTAGGTTATCATTTGGATCACCAACACCTTGCTCTACTTGGGTAATTTCTACTGGGTTAGAAGCATACTCACCGGTGTCTGAAGGGACGATATAAGTAGCACGAGCGCGATCGCCTCGCTCGGTATTATTGATTCTTTGCGTTGAAAAACCAACAACCACCCCTTTGTCGTCGCTATTAAATGCCGCTGCGCTATAAATCGTACTGCGATCGCCGCCGCGCTTGTCTAGCCATTGCTCAGTTGGGTTTGCAACCATGGCATTACCTGTAAGCTCACCCGTTTCACAACCGTTAGTCACATCCCACACCCAAGGCTGGGTGTTGAAGCCTGGACAATAAGTCAGTTCATTATAATCCCTGCTATTGTCATCAGCTGTACTGGCAAAACAGCGGTCAAGATAAACATTTTCATTATTAGGACGGTTAACACTGGCGTGACCAAACACTAATTTGCGTGTTTCGCCACTTGCAAGTGTTACTTCACTGATGTTGTATGCGGCACTATAACCACCCCGAGTGACATCTGTTGTTGGCTTTAACTGACACACTTCTCCCGTTGCCGATTTATAAAAAGCATGGCGAGTAAAATCGCGGCTAAAGGGTACACCTGTAGAATAACTGGCCGAACCATATCCCACCGTTTCACCACTATCAGAAATATCGGTTACTACCTGATCAGTTGAGCCAGTATTTGCATTGTCGAATACCTCAATGCGGCTAGGATTCAAATCCGCCCCTAAAGTAAAAGGAATAAATTGACTTCTGTAATAACTACTTGCTGCATTAGTTTCATCTAAACGCCACTTACGAATGGCATTTTCATAAGTGCTTTGCGCAGCATTATTACTACCTTGATAAATCACTTCACAAATGGTGGTTGAATAATAGCATTCACGCTCGTAAGTAAAGTGTAGGCCATAGTCAATTGCACCAATCGAAGAGCGTGTTGTTAAACCCGCAGCTTGTCTGCCATCGGGTGAAATTGCCACCGCGTAAGGGCCAAAATTAGCTTGTTCAAAATCGCCGGCTTTATTAATTGCAACTTCTTCAATTTCGTAATATGCGCCAGGGTTAACCGGAGCCGCGGCCGTTGTAGTTGCATAAGCTAAACCTAATGCGATAGATAATGCTGATAATTTTACGTTCATTAAGGCGTTATTCCCCTGTTTGTAATGCTTCTAATTCTTCCCAACGCTCTAAAGCTGTTTCAAGTTGTTGCTCTAGCTCCGTTAGCTTTAATAATTTTGCTTTGGTTTCATCACTGGGACGATTGAAAAATTCTGGATCATTTACTTCACTTTGCAATGCTTCCATGTCTGATTCGATGGTTTCAAGTAAGCTAGGCAATTGTTCCAGCTCTAATTTTAACTTGTAAGACAGTTTATTCTTTTTCACTACCGCCGGTTTACTTACCACTGAACTAGCGACTTTTTCGGCCGTTATTTCGGGCTTATTTGCCTTAACTTGTGCAGATCTAGCGTCTAATATTGCACGTGCGTCTGCGTAGCCACCCACAAATGCTTCAACTTCACCATCGCCTTTAAATACCCAACTATGTGTCGCTGTATTATCAACAAAATGACGGTCGTGACTCACTAACAACAAAGTGCCCTTGTAGTTGGCCAGTAATTCTTCTAAAAGTTCCAATGTTTCAACATCTAAATCATTGGTTGGCTCATCGAGAATCAGTAAGTTACTTGGTTTCAAGAAAATTTTAGCCAATAATAAACGGTTTTTCTCCCCACCCGATAATGCCTTAACAGGTGTCCGTGCACGCTTAGGATGAAACAAGAAGTCTTGCAAGTAGCCCAACACGTGGCGCATCTTACCATTAACTTCAACCTCTTGCTTTCCTTCGGCTAAATTATCCATTACCGTTTTTTCAGGATCGAGCTTATCGCGATACTGATCAAAATACGCCACTTCTAACTTAGTTCCGCATTTAAGCTTTCCACCCTGAACGTCAAGCTCGCCGAGCATGATTTTTAACAAGGTACTTTTACCGCAGCCATTAGGGCCTATTAATGCAACTTTATCGCCGCGCTGGATCATAAAACTAAAGTCATTAACGATTTTTTGATCTTCAAACGCATAAGCCAAGTGTTCGGCTTCAAAGACAATTTTGCCAGAGCGTACCGCTTCATCCACATTAATTTTCGCTTTGCCCATCACATTAATGCGCTCGTTACGCTCTTGACGCATGGATTTAAGGGCGCGAACGCGGCCTTCATTGCGGGTACGACGTGCTTTAATCCCCTGTCTTATCCATACTTCTTCTAAGGCAAGTTTGCGGTCAAATTCTGCGTTTTGCTCTTCTTCAACACGTAACGCTTCTTCTTTTCGCTCTAAATACAACTCGTAATCGCCAGGCCATGAGGTCAAATTACCACGGTCTATATCAACAATACGCGTCGCTAAGCGGCGAATAAACGCCCTATCGTGACTGATAAAAACAATGCTACCAGCAAAGTTCATCAAAAACTGTTCAAGCCATTCAATAGTCGCCACGTCTAAGTGGTTGGTCGGCTCATCAAGAAACAACAAATCCGGCTCGCTGACCATGGCCTTGGCCAGTGCCACTTTACGCTGCCAACCACCCGACAATTGGTCGAGGGAAATATCAGGATCAATTTCGAGTAACTCTAGCGTTTGGTTGATTTTCGAGTCCAACAGCCAACCATTGTGTAAATCCAATTGCTCTTGTAGCGCCTGTAACCGATTTAACTGCTTGTCTGTTGGATTATTGCCTAACTCATGAGAAAGCTTATGGTATTCCGTGACCGCTTTGCCCACTTCAGCCATGCCACTGGCCACGTATTCATAAGCTGTCACGCCTTCAACTTGGGGAGGATCTTGTTCTAAGCGCGCTATTTTTAAATCGTTGGTTTTAACAATTCGGCCATCATCAAGCTGAATTTCACCACACAATACTTTTAATAGTGTGGATTTACCGGCGCCATTTCGGCCAACTAAACACACACGCTCTTTCGGCTCTATCACCAATTCAGCGTTATCTAATAACGGCGTATCGCCAAAGGCTAAATCCGCTTGTTGCAATGTAATTAATGCCACAGTTTATTCCAAAAATAAGGTTACGGCAGCCGCATCAAACGGCCAGCCTAAATCATTGTCACTTGAGTCTTTCACTAAAACGGGAATGCGCACGCCGAAGCGTTCGACTAATTCATCATCAAGTGCAATATCGATGACGGTATACGTCACCGCTAAATCGTCTAAAATAGCTTTGGCTAACTCACATAAATGGCAGCCATCAGCTGAATACAGTGTGACCCCTAACATTTTGTTAAGATCCAACACTGATGAATTTTGTCGTTACGCTTGAAGTCTTCAGGAATCGATGCCTTACTAACATCTTCAATTGAAAAACCAGCTTCCTTCACGCCTGTTTCATCTAATTTAAAGCCACGTTTGTTATTAGAAAAAACCAATACACCACCGTCAGTAAGATTTTTACTGGCATTGGTCAATAAGGCAACATGATCACGTTGCACATCAAACGTACCGTCCATGCGTTTTGAGTTTGAAAATGTCGGCGGGTCTAGAAAGATCAAATCATATTGATGCTTACATTCATCCAACCATTTCAATACATCAGCCTGTTCAAATTGATGCGCACCTTTGATTTTGTTTAAGGCAAAGTTTCGTTTACCCCAATCAAGATACGTGTTCGACATATCGACACTGGTAGTAGATGCAGCGCCGCCAAGGGCCGCATGCACTGATGCGCTAGCGGTGTAGCAGAATAAGTTTAAGAAATGCTTACCTTTAGCCATTTCACCTAAACGTTTACGCATTGGACGATGATCGAGAAACAACCCTGTGTCTAAGTAATCGCTCAAGTTAACTTCAAACATGGCACCGTTTTCAACGACATTAAGCAGTGTTTGTCTTTTCGTTAAGGCCTGATATTGGCTTTTGCCTTTTTGAACTTCACGTACTTTGAGAAACAGCTTATTCTCAGGAATTTGCATCACGTAACGCGCTGTCGCGACGATATCAAGCACACGTCGGCGCGCTTTCGCAGGGTCAATTTTCTTGGGCGCCGCATATTCTTGGATCACCACATTATCGGCATACACATCAATCGCCACATTGTACTCAGGCAAGTCGGCATCGTAAACGCGATAACATTCAATGCCCTCACGTTTCGCCCACTTGTTGCGCTGCTGTAAGTTTTTCTTTAAGCGGTTGGCAAAGTCTTCCGAGTAGATAGCAGGCTTATCACTGCTTAAACCGCGGTCACTGATTTGGTAGTTTTTCAGCACACACTCTAACGGGCCATTGAACAACTTATAGGTTTTACTCGCGCGCAGACCAATACAACTTAATAATTCAGTGTCGGTTGAGAACAACGAACATTGCCAACCTGGGAATGCTTTTTTAAACTGATTACCCAGTTTTGAGTACAAATCAATGGCGCCGCTCATGTCACCCATACGCTCACCATAAGGCGGGTTCGTAATAATCATCCCGGTTTGGCCATCGAGCGGATTACCAAACTCGGTTGCATCTTTAACGCTGAAGGTGATCAAGTCGGCCACACCCGCACGCTGCGCATTACCACGAGCAATCTCGATTAAACGGCGGCTTTTATCTGACGCGAAAAAGCGGGTGTCACATTTATTTTCATTACGCTTATTCATCACGCTGGCTTGCGCTAACATACTCTGCCATAGCTCTGCATCATGACCAGACCAATGTTCAAAAGCATAGCCGGTGCGCAACAAACCCGGTGCACGATTGGTCGCCATTAATGCCGCTTCTATGATAATGGTGCCCGAGCCACACATGGGATCAACTAACGCTTGGTCCAGTTGCCAACCACTGCGTTTCACAATCGCGGCGGCTAAGTTTTCTTTTAACGGCGCAGCACCGGTTTCAGTTTTATAACCACGATGATGCAGTGGGCTGCCCGCCATATCTAAATAAACATGAGCTTTGTCTTTAAACAAGCGCACATTAATACGCACCTGCGCATCAGAGCGCTCAACATTAGGACGCTGATCCAATTTTTTACGGAAACGGTCAACAATGGCATCTTTTACTTTAAGCGCACCAAACTGTGTATTGCGAATTTCATCGTTAGTGCCAGAAAAATCAATGGCGAAGGTTTTATCAACCGCAAACGTGTCTTCCCATGGGATGTAACTACAACCTAGATACAGGTCCATCACATCATTGACTTTAAATTCGTTCAAACGCATCAGTACGCGCGAAGCAAATCGCGACCACAAACACACTTTATAGCCTTGTTCTAAGCTACCGGAAAAGCTCACACCTGAGCGAACCGCTTTTGCCCCTTCTATACCAAAGGATTGCAATTCTTCTTCAACCAAAGACTCAAGGCCTTGGGCTGTGGTAACAAAGTATTCATATATAGTGCTAGTTGACATTAAATTTTCCGAGGTTAAAGATACCACTGCAGAATGCCGCTGGGCACTCTGATAAATAAGTGCTGCATTATAACGTAAGCGGGAGTTTTACGCATAAACAAATGTGAATTGCTATACAAGGGAGAATTTCTCTCACCTTCTCTAATGTCCTCAACCAATTAACAATAGATAACCAAAGAGTGTGATCTGGTTTAAATAACAGCAAAATGCCCACTTCCCCACCGCATTGATTAACAAATGGTCAAACAGTAATAAAATTACGTTTTCCCCTTGCATAACGCCATTCATCTCTATAGTATTCGCCGCACTTAGACGGACGCGGGATGGAGCAGTCTGGTAGCTCGTCGGGCTCATAACCCGAAGGTCGTTGGTTCAAATCCAGCTCCCGCAACCAATTTGGTAAAAGTGAATAAGAAAAAAGCTCGTCGGGCTCAGCTCTTATAAACTCAGCAAAGGTCGTTGGTTAAAATCCAGCTCCCGCAACCAATCTAAGGAACAATACAAATTTAGTCGCGGGATGGAGCAGTCTGGTAGCTCGTCGGGCTCATAACCCGAAGGTCGTTGGTTCAAATCCGGCTCCCGCAACCAATTTTTAAGATAAATGTGTAAAAGTGTTAGAAATCCAGTCGCGGGATGGAGCAGTCTGGTAGCTCGTCGGGCTCATAACCCGAAGGTCGTTGGTTCAAATCCGGCTCCCGCAACCAATTTCGTCAAAGTGAATAAGAAAAAAGCTCGTCGGCTCAACTCTTATAAACTCAGCGAAGGTCGTTGGTTAAAACCCAGCTTCCGCAAGCATTTTAGTCCCCGTTACGATTTTTACTTTCCCTACACATACCTAAACAAATATATTCTATATTTGGCTGTAGGCAAGTAAAGCGCCCGCAGAATTAGCCCCTATCCAAGCACATTTTCATTTTCCACATACATTCTGCCTAATACCATTAATTTGGACTATTTAATGGCGGCTTTCGTTAACAGGCTTAAATGAATGCTACTGATCACGACACTCATCATTGATGAAAATACCTAAGAGCAAGATTGTCCCACCGAAATGCTATACCTAGTAAGCCAATCAACAGCATGATTAACCCAGCTATTTGATTTATCGATGGTAAATGGTGATTAACGAACAACAGCTCTAACATCAATGCAAAAAGAACTTCTGCTGATTGTGTACTATCAACAGCAACAATTTTAAGCGGGTCAGAAGTGAGGTTTCGTGCATAAATAAATAATGAGGTCGCCAGTACACCTGAGAACAAAGCAACGATAAAGGTGCTCAAATATTGCTCATCACTGGGTGCACTTGGTTGTACATATAACAGTAGATCGACCCAAAATGGTATAGAGCCAATGCACATGAGTAGAACTGAAGAAAATGCATTATCTAAGATAGGCGAACGGATAGTTGGAATGTAGGAAAAACTGCCATTTTTAGCGGCATTTACCAATTGATTACCAAATGGGTAAGCAATAGCTGAAACGATTATTGGAAAAACACCAAACGTAAGCATTTCCATAGTAAAGCCAGAAAATTCAACTGGCCAGTTGATTAAAACAGCTCCACCTAAAACAATAACGGAAAAAGGCAGGATCCAAATCGGGAATCGATATCCCATAAACAATAAAATAAATGGTGAAAATATTATTGTAAGCTGAAAAGTCGCCGCGACGGCCCACCCTCGTAAGTATTCAGAGGAGAATGAAATTCCAGCATAGAAAAAACCACATGAAAAAGTACCCATAATCACCCAAAAACCCAAATGCTCCCTTAATAAAGTGAGTAAGTGGAACAGGTACTGCCAGCTTTTTGTTACCAAAATAACCATAAACAAAATGATAATAGTGAATAAATAGCGAAGTACGGCAGTCCATACCCAACTTCCACTACCGAGTGCAATGCTGTAATTAATGACAAACGTCAAGCTAAACAAAGCGGCAGACAATAAACCAATGACAACTAATGTAAAAACGCTTATAGACCTATTTTCCTGAGTCATTGTTATAACTACTCTGTACAGTTTGTGATGAGCTAAAAATGTATATGTTTTTCGTCTCTCTGTAATAGAGAGGACTTGTTTCGGAGCTAGGATGATATCAATTACCTATGACCCAATGATTACAAAATATTACAGTCATGTTACTTCAATTTTGTTTTAGCCCATTGCGATAACATAAATCCTGTTTTTCAGAAAGTTTCGCTTTCAATGATAAAGCATATTTCAGGATTAATGCCAAATTAGGTTGCTCGGGTAAAGACCTCTGAAAAATTATGTTTGGTAAAACACTGTTAAATTGTCGCTAGCTCTGATGAGAAACAGGATATTTATTGCTTTATATAGATTTGATTGTATTTGTTTCATCTTGCTTTCTGGACGTTTTATAAAAATGTTCTACTGGGCAATAGACCTGATTCCGCCCAGCCTTTTTTGCTTCATACAAATAACGGTCAGCCTCTTCTACTGGGTGATGCTTTTCATCAATGCTTTCGAGAAATGTAGATGCGCCAATGCTAACAGTTACAAAATGGTGAGGCGAACAAACATGAACGATTTTCTTGTTATAAATACTTTTTCGGATCCGCTCGGCTACCTTTAGAGCACCAAAAATGTTGGTGTCAGGCAAAACAACCACAAATTCTTCTCCGCCGTAACGGCAGACAAAATCAAGTGGCCGTAATAGGGCGGAACGGATTAACTCAGCAACAGTTTTAAGAGCTTCATCGCCTTTGATATGGCTATAGTGATCATTAAATAGCTTAAAATAATCAATATCTATCATCAAAATAGCCGTGTCATTGCGACATCGTATCGATTTATTTTCCTGCTTATTTAAATGGATATCAAAATAACGACGATTAAATACCCCTGTTAATCCATCAATAAAAACCAATTTTTGTAACATGTCGGTTTGAAATTTTAAGGTTAGGTGTGATTTTACACGGTTTTTCAATGTTAACGGACTGATGGGTTTAGTAATAAAATCAATACCACCACCTTGCCAACAAGCATCTTCCTCTTCTGGTTGGTGCATTGATATAACAAAGATGATTGGAATATTACCTAACTCTAAGCGCTGTTTGACACACTGACACAATTCATTTCGCGCCTTATTAGGTAAAAATACATCTAACAAAATCAGATCCGGCAAGTTGTCTTTTAACACTTCTATCGCTTCTTCACCGGAAGTAGCAGCAAGCACCACGTATTCTTCAGACAGAATATTATAAATCGTCTGAATGTTTATTGGCTGATCATCAACAACAAGAATCTTAGATTGACTAAGATCAAGCTCAGCATTGTCATTCAATTGACTAAGTGGCATTGTTTTCACCGGTTCGAGTTAATTGTTCAAATTGTTTGAGAATTGCGGCTGCTTCTTTAAACTTTAGTACATTTAATGTATTAATTAATTTATCTGCTAAATCAGGTGATAATGACTTTAGTTGTATTGATATTTCTTGATACGTATCAATGGCATGCATATTAAAGGTGTTTACCTCTACCACTAAACGATCAAAAATAGGTAAAAACTCGGCTTCGCTAGCGATGGTTTCGATTTTCTCCTCGTCAAAAAAGGCTAACTTTATACTTAACGCCTTAATTTGCAGAAGTCCCCTTTCCATTGCTGCTATGATTTCTTGTTCCTTATACGTGTCTTTGCTTATTTCAGATGTCTCTTTTAACGCCTGCTCTGCCAATTTTGCTAAGTTAGCCAGAGGTTTGAAACCTAATGAGCTCGCGCTGCTCTTCAGGGTATGGAACAAGGCCCTTAGCTCTTCTGGCTGCTTTTCTGGACTAGCTATTTGTTCTAGATCATTCTGTAAGTCGGAGTAGAATAGGCTTAATGAACGTAAATAAACGCTACCCAAATAATTAAATCGCTCTAAAGCATCATTAATATCGATGCTTTCTTTATGACAGTATGCAACGACATCATCATTTAACTGGATTACTTCGTTTGTGTGACCCGTTACCAATTTATGGGCTGGTTTATCATTATCAGCAATGGTTAATATCTGTTGCACTAGTTCTACTAAACTAAATGGCTTACCTATATGTCCATTCATTCCAACCGCTAAACACTTTGCTTTATCAGCTGCCATCACATTAGCAGTCATGGCAATGATTGGCAGTGTCTTGAACTTATCTATCGCTCTGATCCGGCGCGTCGTTTCATAGCCATCTATTCCCGGCATTTGAATATCCATTAACACTACATTAAAGGGCAGTATACTATTGGTGAGAACTTTCAGCGCCTGCTGACCTCCTCCAACAACCGTTGTATTCGCCCCCTGACTTTCTAGCAACCCAGTAACAATTTGTTGGTTTGTTGGATTATCTTCCACAATCAAAATACGTTGATTTAGCAACGAACCATTCTTCGGTTTACTGCTACCTTTAAGTGCAGAATGCTGAGAAGCGGTTGCTGCGTCTAAAAAGGCATCCACCATTTGAGTTCGTGTGACAGGCTTGGTCAAAAACCCATTTAGTAAATTAGGATGATGTTCATATTGCTCAGCCATCATTTGCTGGCTATGCGCTGTCACCATGATAAGCAAAGGCATTTTTCCATTTGGTGAGCTCTGTTTAATTGCTTTTGCTAACTCCCAGCCATCCATCGTTGGCATCTGCCAATCAATTAGCGCTAAATCAAACTGCTGCTGTTCATTTAAAGCGGTTTGCAGCAAAGCTAACGCCTCACTAGCCGTTGCTTTTGCGGTACTTCGCCAACCTAAGTGTTTGATCATACTTTCTAAGATGTTAAGACTGGTTCGATTGTCATCAACAATCAGTACATTTATCGGATGATCAAACCTTTTTTGAAATTGACGGCACTCTATCGCTTGAGCAGGTTTTAGTTGCACATCAAAGGTAAATTCAGACCCCTCCCCGACCTGACTTTCAACCTGTATATTGCCCTGCATCAGCTTAACATATTGACTTGATATAGTGAGCCCAATACCCAAGCCGCCGTACATACGTGTGTTAGAGTTATCCGCTTGGGTAAATACATTGAAAATCTGTGTCAACTGTTCGGGCTTAATCCCTATACCAGTGTCCTTTATAGCCACATTGAGCCTAATATCGTTAGTTTGTTCTAATGTTTCACGACTAATACTGAGTACGATCTCTCCTTGGAATGTAAATTTGACGGCATTACCAGCAATATTAATTAAAATTCGCGTTAACTTATTACGATCGCCGTAAAGAAAATATGGAACATTAGCGGCAACATTAAAATGTATTTCGACAGGCTTAGACCCAACCATTACACTCAGTTGAGCCCCTACTTCACTGAGGACATCATCAAGCTCAAAATCCTCCTGGTCCAGTTCAATACCATTTCTTTCTAAATTAGTCACGTCTAAAATATCTTCGACTATTTGAGTTAAGACAGACACGGATAATTGACCATCAACGACATACTTACGCTGAATATCATCTAATTGTGACTGTTCGAGCAATTGTAAATAGCCACTAACTGCGTTTAAAGGCGTTCGCAGTTCATGGCTCATATTAGCAATAAATTCCGTCTTTACTTTATTAGCTAAATCCGCCTTTTCAAAAGCGAGCTCAATCAACTTTTGTTTTTCGAGCCGCTCTGATATATTTTTCGCTGCAAGATAAATACAAGGCTCTTGATTAACATCGATGACACAACCAGATACAAGCATTGGCACAGACACATTATCTAAAGTGCGGTAATTAGCTTCAAAAGTGAGCCGCTGCTCAGTCATAATACGATCACAAATCACCTCCCACTGCTCAGGCTCTTTGCTGATAATAAAGTCTCTAATATTAAATTGCTTTAACGGTGTCCCTTTAACCCCCAAAGCCACATTCGCATAAGGGTTATAGTCAAATATATTGCCATCTATGCTGAGCCAAAGCAGAACATCATGAGAGTTTTCAACCGCAGTTTCAGCCAAGGTTAATTTTCGCTTAACTGAACGTGATTCACTTAAATTACTAGTGGAGAAAACAAACCCTTGTACCTCTTCATTAACAATTATTGGCGCAACGACCAATTGTAGTGGAAGACGTTCACCAGAATTGATTTTACAGTAACAATCAATAACAACTTGATTAGTGGAAGATGATTGCCGTGCCATCAACACCATAAAATTATCCGGTAGTTGTTGGCTCTTACTTTCTAGGTTAAGACTTGCTGGATCGAGTAATGTTAATATGTTTTGCCTATCCGTTACTTCATCAGCACTGTAACCAAATAAAGATGTGGCCATGTTATTAACAAATAGAATTTTTCCTGATTTATCGCAAGCAATTACTGCTGCCTGAATGTTGTTTATAATGCTGTGTTCAAACATCAGTCGCCGTTCACGCTCTGCGGTGAATGTTGAGGAATTATTTTCAAGCTTTTGATTAGTTGTAATTAATTCTTTTTGCAATCCCTTCAATTCTGTAACGTCATGAATTCCTACCGTTGCACCGATAAATCCATGTCTTTCAATAATCGGTGCAAAATTAATTGACAATAAGCGTTCTTCAGGAAAAAAATCCGATTTGTATTTGATCTCAACCTGCCTTATCACTTCGCCATTTGCGACTTGCTTAAACATGTTGATCAACTGTGCCGAGGGCAAACAGATTGAAAGCCAATTGGCTAAAGGTTTTTGCTGCGCATTTTGTTTCGTAAAGCCAAATAAATTACCCGCTGTGTTATTCCAATGAGCGATGGCAAAATGCTTATCCACTCCAACAATACCATCGGTCGCATTATTAACCACCGTTGCCAACTCAGCTTTTTGTCGCATTTCAAGCAGTCGTTGATAAATATAGTTGAGTAAAAAGAAAGCCAATAACGTTAGCAAAAACGTGACTGCCATGCTCTGCCAAAAAACTACGTTTGGATTTTCAAGCGCTAAGCTGTCTATAAATAAAGGGTCTGGCAGCAAACTAATAGACCATTGCCGACCAAAAACACTGACAATTTGTGAAGACTTAAAAGCATTAAAATAAGTATTTTTATCAGAGACAGAGCTATAAAAATGAATGGGTTTCTGAGAAGTAACATCCGTGATGTGTATATCAACACCTTCACCTAATGTGAGGGAATCAAGAATGTCGCCGATCAACAAAGGTGTATATACCCAGCCAAATAACTCTTCAAATGGCTGCGCTGAAGCTCCTCGATAGATAGGGTAAAGAAGCAAAAAACCATGCCCTATTTTTTGGTTTTCCTGCACTAAGGTGATTGGCGCGGTAAGTTGTGCAGATCTTGAAGCGGCCGCTTGAAGGGCTGCTTCTCGCCGTTGCCGCTCAGAGCCAATATCCAACCCTACGGCACCAGCATTATTCATTTCTGGCTCAATATATTGAATAATAAACAACGGATCTGTTGGTTCATCTAACTGTTTTAGCGTGAAAGGCCCCTGTCGGTCCTGCTCAGCCGATGTTAAAAAAGTAGCTAAATTTTTCTGAGCCACCTTTTTGATTACGCCAAAGCCGAGACTACCAGGAAACTCAACTTCATAATTTCGACTAAGCGAATAACGAAGTTGACTTTGATAACTAAAATTTTCTAAGCCTGTAGCCTCTATCGCTGCGAGTAATCCACGCAGCCCGTCATAGTAAAGGTTAATAGCACTAACGACATTAATATTGACTTGACTAAGCTTAGCGTCAACCGCTAGTTCAATCGCCCGCTTATTTGTCTCTTCTATCCTATTGTATATGTTAAAAGTAAATATTATTCCGGCTAAAAAAATGACAACGGGAGTTGAAAAACGCCAAGTCAATTTGCTCTTCATTTATATCTACTGCCCCTGTTGGCTGTGATTAAGTTAGTCTGATAACGTTGAAACAGTCGGGACTAAAGACACTGAAAACTAATTTTTTTTTCAAATACTATTCATTTACAAAGTTAGTGTCCTACTATAAAAAAATCAAATTAGAATTTTTTATTTATCAATTACAACAGATGAAAACGTCGGTAAGGAGGGCACCTTGTTCCTAAATCATCCAGACTTGAGCGATAGCAAAATACTCGTTATTGACGACACACTTAGTAATGTACTGATGCTAAAAGACATTCTCCATGGTTGTGGGCAACTATTTTTCGCAGAATCAGCTAAAGAAGCCATCGAACGGTTACCTAACTTACTACCAGATATTATTTTACTCGATATCGTGATGCCAGAGATGGATGGGTGGGCAATGTGTGAATACCTGAAGAATGATGTGAGGTATGCAGAAATTCCAATTATCTTTATTACCGGACATGATGAACAAGAGTTTGAGAAGCTATCGCTCGAGCTAGGCGGTATCGATTTTATCAATAAGCCTTTCAATCCAAAAATCTGCAAACTAAGGGTGCAAAACCACCTAAAGTTACACTACCAAACAAAACTTATTGCACAAGGGCGTGAGCAACTACAAAAAATGGTTAAACAAGTACCAGTGTTAATCACTTATTGGGATGTGGATTGGCGAAATTTGTTTAGTAATGACTACCTGGGTACTTGGTTTGGCGTACCGCACAAACCTGAAGATAATATAGGAATGACAACCATCCTTCCTCACGAGCTATGTCAAGCGATTCAAAGCCAAGCCACCAACAATGATGAGGTTAATTTCATTGTCGAAGCAAAAGTTAATGGCCGTACCAGACACTATCAAGTATTCCAATCCCCTTTCCAACAAACAGGGAATACAGGCCGTTATTTAGTCACTCTTATTGATGTATCCGAAGAAAAAGAAGCCAAAATAGCGCTTTATTCGGAGAAAGAACGGCTAAGGATCACGTTAAACTCAATCGGTGATGCTGTTATAGCCACAGATGAACAAGGCTGTATTACATTTATGAACCCGATCGCTGAACGTCTTACAGGTTGGCGTTTTTGTGAGGCAAATAATCAGAAAATCGACAGCATCATGCCACTGCAAGATGCCAATACGAAGCGCCCTTTAATAAACCCTTTATATTTAGCATTAAAAGAGCAGCGCATTTTAACCATGGCGCTAAACTGTGAGTTAGTAGCAAGAAGTGGAGCCACTATTGCTGTTGATGATTCAGCCGCTCCGATTAGAAACCTAGATGGCGAAGTAATTGGCGCGATCATGGTCTTCCATGATGTCAGCGAAGCGATTGCAACCGCGATGGCAATGGCGTCAAAAATGAGCCACTTAGCAAATCATGATCAGCTTACCAACTTGCCTAATCGAATTTTGTTACAGGATCGTTTATCAGTTGCTTGCTCGGCGGCTTTTGCTACCAATGAAAAAGTCGGTTTGCTGTTAATCGACATCGATCATTTCAAATATTTAAATGATTCTCTTGGTCATCATTTTGGCGATGAGCTCATTTGTCTAATGGCCAAACGGCTTAAGGCCTTACTCCCTGAGTCCTATACCTTAGCTCGTTTAGGTGGGGACGAGTTTGTCATTTTAATGACCGGAATTAACTCACACGAATCAATCTCTGGACTTGCCGATAAGATAGTGGAAAACATGCATGAACAGTTTAAACTCGCCGAGCAGTTTTACAGCGTTTCAGTCAGTGTTGGGGTCAGTATCTTTCCTGATGATGCCGAAGATACAGAACAGCTGATGCGCCATGCCGATGTTGCCATGTATCGAGCAAAACAAGAAGGGCGTAACAGATATAGCTTTTTTTCTGATGACCTTGAGGCTGCCCTGCTGCAGCGTCACCAACAAGAAAAGACCCTTAGAGCGGCTTTAAAAGACAATAATATACTGGTTTATTATCAACCTAAATACGATTTAGTCAGTGAACGTATTGTTGGCGCCGAAGCGTTAGCAAGGCTACAAGGAGAAGATGGTGAAATCATTTCACCCGCTCAATTTATCCCTCTGGCGGAAGAGTCTGGGTTGATTCTTGAACTAGGTGAGCAGGTACTTTACAAAGCCTGTAGCGAAGCGAAAAGATTACTTTATAATGGCGCAAATATTCCAATCTCGGTTAACGTTGCTGCAGCACAGTTTAACTCGCCAGAGCTCGAACAACATGTACAAAAAGCGTTGTCAGAATATGGCTTACCTTCTTTTATGTTGGAATTAGAAATTACTGAAACCGCCTTGATGATTGACCCTCAGCTCACCAAAAAAAAGTTGGATAAACTCAAAAGCTTAGGGATAAGTATTTCAATCGACGATTTCGGCACTGGCTACTCAAGCCTTTCTTATCTTAAAACATACAATGTCGATATCATGAAAATAGACATGTCATTTATTAAAGATATGTTAAGTAATAAACATGACTATGAAATTGTCAAGACTATCATTAGCTTAGGCCAATCAATGGGGCTACACCTTGTTGCTGAAGGTGTTGAAACTCGAGACCAGCGCAGAGCACTGATTAAGTTAGGGTGCCCTACCGCGCAAGGATACCTTTATAGCCCTCCTGTTACAGCCGAACAATTTTTATCCCTAATTAAATCAGAGCAATAATTAAGATAATGATGAGCCCAAACGAGCATCAAAGCCCAACAATAAATCATTATGCCCCGCCTGTGGGCGGTCTCATAGTGATGCTGATAGTGTGCTTTGGGCTCTATTTTATCTTTGCTTTTTATGCTGAACGTAACATTGTTGCTCAACAATCAGCAAAGTTACAACAAGCAAATATTACCAGTTTCAATACCTTAGAGCGTCGGATAGCGGATAACAGAAATAAAGTACAATTTTTACATGCGACTCCACCAATCAGTGGTATTAGCCGTGCTATGTCTCATAATGGAGTTGATCCATATGATGGCACGACAACCGAGCAATGGAAAATAAGGTTGCAGACAATATTTATTGCCTTTGTTCAAAATAATCCTGAAATTCGACAAATTCGGCTGATTGGAAAAAGCAACAATGGTCAAGAAATTGTCCGCGTAGATCGCCGAGCGGGTAAAGTCATCGCAACACCCGATGAATTACTTCAACAGAAGGGGAAGTCTGATTATTTCTCAGCTATAGCCAAATTACATCCCAACGAAGACTATATTTCAAACATTAACCTTAATCGTGAGTACAACGCCATAGAAACACCTATTTGGCCAACTATTCGCATCGCTCAGCCTATTTTTGATCAAGAGTATGCTTTTTTTGGATTTATTATCATTAATATTGATGTGTCTCCGCTATTGCGTCTTTTGCAGCAGGACTTCAATCATTCAGGCATGGAATTTTATTTAATTAATTCAGAAGGTTACTTTCTCTCGGCCCCAAAAAATAGCTTACTGTTCGGTTTTGATCTTGATAAGCCTAAAATGAAGTGGGATGTGCTGGCTCAAGGAGCGGCTATTCCCACCTCTGAAGAAGCTGTCAGTGTCATATTCGAGAATAACAATCACTTAATGGTTGGCAGTAAAATGATGCTATCGACACGTGAAAATCGTTCTTTGTACTTGATTGCTGCACAATCAGAATCGGCATTAAAAGCAATTTGGAAACAGCAAAGAAATAGCATCATTTTCCTTATTATTGTTATTTTCACGGTGGCGATAACCATCATATTTGGTTACCAGCGCTATTTAAGTAAGCTTTTGAACCTTTACCACGATCAGTCTCGTTATGAAGCAATCATTTCAGGTTCATCAGATGCCATTATCGGTATAGATCAACGCGGCAACATCCTAAACTGGAACGATTCAGCCTCTTTCATGTTTGGCATGAGTGAGCAACAAGCAAAACAAACAACCATAAACGACATTATTATGCCGACTCAACCAAGTAAACAACTTTCTGAGCAGCTATTGAGTAGAGTCATTGAACGAAACACTCCTATAACCCTGGAGCTAGAGACCGCTAAACAAGGGAATTATCCACAAACATTGAGTATTAACCTTTCTCCAGTTGTGACCGCGAACAGAGCGATTGAACCCACTGTTGCGGCACTCATTAGGGATATATCTGAATCCAAAATTTACCAAAAAAAGATCCAAGCCATCAATAACTCATTGGAAAAGCAGGTTGCCGAGCGCACCAAACAATTGGTACTAGCCAGTCAGGAAGCCATGGCTGCTAACCGAACTAAAAGTGCATTTGTAGCCAACATTAGCCATGAAATCAGGACACCTCTAAATGGTATTGCGGGGATGCTTGAGCTACTGGGGCGCAGTAATCTGAGTGTAAAACAACACCATTATCTCAGTATGGCAAAAAGTAGTATTTCAACGTTAAGTATTCTTATTAATGATTTACTTGATTTAACCAAGATTGAATCAGGCAAGTTAGACATTGAACGTGCGCCACTCAACCTAATTGAAACCGTCAGCGCGGTAGTAGCAACAATGGCGCTTAAAGGCAACGAAAAGGGAATATCACTTTACCTCGATTGTACTGAAGTAGACGCTGAACAACTGATATCCGATGCCTATCGCATTAAACAAATCCTAACTAATTTACTCGGCAATGCCATTAAATTTACCTCCCATGGACATGTCACAGTCAATGTGTCAACTCAGCAGCTAAGCCAAAAAGACAAAGTGAATATCATCATATCGGTGGTTGACTCAGGTATTGGTATCACTCAAGAGCAGCAACTAAAACTGTTTAAACCCTTTACCCAAGCTAACACAACGATAGAAAAAAATTTCGGTGGGACTGGGCTTGGCTTGTCTATCTCAAAGCAGTTGGCTCATCTGCTTGGGGGTGATATTAGTGTTTCTAGTGCCCTAAACCAAGGGAGTAATTTTACCTTGTCCATACCAGCTGAAGTTGATCTGGATAATGATTCCGGAGGCTTAACCCCATATTTGTTAGGAGTAAAATGTGCTTTGGTGCTATCGGACGAAAAAGAAAAAAGCATTCTTACTAAACAGCTAAAGCGATGGAAAGCGGAGGTTACTGTTGATGACACAACAGCAACCCTATTAAAACTAAATCATGACAGGTTGCCAGATTTATTAATCATAGAAAACGATCTTATTGATGAAGATTTTGTCTATTGGTACATGAATCAACCGTCTAATCGCCGAGGTAAATTATTAACGATTAGTGATGGTAAAAATGAGAGCAACCGTAAAATTGAAGAGGACGAAAACTGCATTTACCTAACTAGACCGATATTACCAGAGCAATTTTTGCTGTCTTATCGGCAATTGATTAACCCAGCGTTAAAGTCCACAACTTTAACATGTTTAGAAGACTCCAAAACAGAAGCCGCCGCACAACAAAACTACAATGTCTTAGTCGTTGATGATAATGAAATAAATCGCTTTGTTGCCAAGGGCCTGCTAGAGACGTTCCCCATCACGTTGTACAATGCCAAAAATGGTAAAGAAGCGTTAGAATTGCTCAAAACCATGCAAGGTAAAAATGGCATACAGCTTATTTTAATGGATTGCCAAATGCCTATTATGAATGGATTTGATGCCACAAAACATATCCGAAACGGTGAAACCGGCAGCATTATCAAAGATGTTCCTATCATTGCGATGACAGCTGGCGCGATGTCTGGCGATAAAGACGCTTGTTTACAAGCAGGAATGAATGACTTTATTGCCAAACCTATCGACCCCGCCATATTTGAGAAAAAAATAAAACATTGGCTCAACATGACAGATGCACCAACTCCATTTTAATGCTCCCTACACGGTCAAGTAGCACGCCCTCTGTTAGCACCAATTGATTGGAATGGATACAAGGGTGTTAGTAATACCCTGGCTGATTAGGTATTACACTGCTGAATTCTTAGATAAACCTTAGGACATTACCCTATGCAGCGTTCAGTCCTTGCCCCGCCAGTAGTGCTTGTACTTTTTCTTTGACTGACTTAATAACCAACGCTTTATGGGTTTCAATAAAAAAATGTCCACCCTCAAATAGGGTCTCGCTAATATGCCCTGAGAAGTGCAACTGCCAGTCTAGCAACTTATCTTGCGGTACACCTTCATCATTAACCCCACCAAACATCGATAAATCACAATCAAGGGCAGGTCTAATTTCGCTCTGATGGGTTTCTACCATGGCAAAGTCAGCGCGCAGCATAGGCAATAACATTTCCATAAAATCGGCGTTGTTCAAAATTTCATCTGGCGTACCACCAAACGATCTTAGCTTCTCAATAAACGCCGCTTCGGGTAGTTGATGTATCGGCGAGTCGGTATTTTTATAATGCGGCGCCTTTGAGCCAGAGGCAATAAAGTGCAGCGGTAAGGGCCATTGCAGCATTCTAAAATGTTGAACTAATTCATAGCCTAAACGACTGCCAAAGCTGTGCCCCATGACCACATAAGGCACCTCCAATAAAGGTTGCATTTGCTTGGATAAATCCACTACTAACTGCGATAGGTTAGTATAAGGCGCTTCACTTAAGCGTATTCCTCTGCCCGGTAACTGAACCGCAACCAGCTCCACTTCATTGGGTAGCTGATCTGCAAACGGTGAATATGTGGCACTGCTGCCACCAGCATAAGACAAACAAAACAGTCTAAGTTTCGGGTTAACCTTAGGTTTAGGCACATGAAACCATAGTTGATTCATAATAAAGGGTATCCTTTGGTAAAAACGGTCAGCAATATATTATTTGCTGTGTTAAACATTGTTTCTTGCCACTGACTCTAACTCGTATTGAACTTGCTTATTGGGTGGTAGAGCTGAAATTGATGCTTCATCCAATACTGGCGCCTCCCCCATCCGCCTGACTTTAGGTAACATGAGGCCAAGTAATGCGCATGATATAATTAACGCGCCTGCATACATCACTACCCATTGGTTGCCATAGATTTTATTGAAATAACCCGCTATCGCACCAGAAATAGGCATCAACCCTAAAATACAAAACATCAGTACCGACATCACTCGTCCCATGTATTCACTCGGCGTACGGCGCTGAAACCAAGTAGTACCAGCAATCATAATAAACCCTGTTGCTACCCCCATTACTATCAAACAAATCACGACCAAGACTAAACTAGTGTTAATAAAGCCAAGCAAAAATAAACTGACACCAGACGTCAAATCACCCATCAAAACAAATAGGCCTAATTGACTTGGCGCTGGTTGCAGCCAAATAGCCACTCCGGCCCCCATTAACGTGCCCACGCCAATCATCGCATATAAAGTACCGTAACCAGCTTCTGTTAAGGATAAATTAACCTTTGCAATCAAGGGTAAAACGGCAAGTAATGGGCCATGCATAAAGAAGGAGATTAAAATCAAGTAAGCTAAAACCAATCTTATTCCCCGATCAAGCCAACAAAATTGTATACCTTGAGATACCAGAGTAAAAAGCCCCTTGGGCTCGCTAGTAACCCGTTTAACCTTGATACAGTAAAGTAAACATATAGACACCAATACCAATGCAGCATCAACTACAAACGCTAATGCCAAACTTGTGGAGTCATACTGTTGTGGATCAACTTGATTAAGGTAACGCATTAACCAAATCAACCAGCCGGCCAGCAACGGCCCAACAATTTGCGCTAATTGCGACGTCCCCATCACAATACCATTCGCTAATCCTAACTCTTCGTCTTTACAAATCGATGGCAAAATAGATTGGCTAGCGGGAATGCCAAACGCCCCTAATGTCCCCAAAATCAAGCCAAACAGACATAACAAAGGGATCGGCGTAATTTGCAGATAGACACACGCCGCTAAACACAGCATCACGCCGATGCCAAATTGTCGGGAGCGCAGTAACACCAGTAAAGGAGACCAACGGTCAGCCAATGCCCCACCAAATAAAATGAAGAAGCCATGGGGCAAACTAAAACACGCCATCACAATTGACATTAAAAAGGCATCATTATTGGTTTGACTTAGTACCAACCAAGGTAATGCAACCATAGTGAAATAAGCCCCCAATTGCGCTAACGAAGCGCTGAGCCAATGCAACATAAAATTTTTGTTTTGCAATAAAGACATCTGATCAACTTAGGCTATGGAAAAAGATAAAGGGGCCAGTGCCCCTTTCTATTGCACTTACAATAATTAGAGCGCGACAGTACAAGACTCTAATGGTGCCCAAACATCCCACTGACCTGAACTTTCAGGCCACTGTGCATTGGTCCACCACTTGGCTTGGTACTTCATGCCATTAAGCTGAACAACATCTCCTGCAGTATAAACATCGCCGTGTTCCCAAGTAGGTGCACCGCCACAAGTATTTTTACTCATCCCGTACCAAGTCGTTGAAATTTCAGGCCAAGTACCAATGGTTAAAATATCATCAGTATGGGGCATCACTTGGGCTTTTTCTTCTTCTGTCCAATGCCGATTTTGTGCCTGATGACAGCTTTGACAGGTTGAGGTTTGGCCGCCCCATTTACGATCAGCAAGGAAGAAAAAATTAGGGTCATCGGTAGGGTCATCATTATGATAACGTTCAGCAATGGCCTCTAAGTTGTTTTCTCGGTGCAGCCAAGCCTCTTGACCGATAGTCCAATTCTCAAATTCAAATGCTGGGTTATAACGATAAGTGAGCAAGGTTCTTGCGTCTTCAATGGCACCCAGTTTCACCAAATAATCGGTATAGCCCACAATCATGCCTAACAAATTAAATGAGAAACGCGGCCGGTCTAAACAAGTTCTTACTTCAGGACAAGTGGTCGTTAAGACACTTCCCCAAGCAAAAAAACCTTCCATAAAGTTTTCAGTGCTAGTAAAGAAGCTGGCGCCCACAGTAAAAGAGTGAAACATGGGGTGTAAGTTAAACCATTGACGATGCTCATCATTAAGTGCTAGTTGTGCATTATCATCTTGATGAAGTTGAGCAAGCCAACCTCTGTCCATAACTGACAAACCACCAAGAATAGGGGCAAGCCTAAAGCGTTCATTACTGTCGTCTTGCTGCCAAGCGGATTCCATACGCTTGGCCATTTTTAAGGTATAGTCAGAAAAATAACTGGCAATCAGAAAGTTATGTAATGCACTTGGATCATCAAAGTCTGCTTCACCGCCAATCCAAGTGTTAACGGCTTTATTTAAAAATGCCGTAAATACATTACTTGGATCCTGCGCAAAATCATCCAATAATGCAGCTGCAGTTTCAAAACGACTGGACTCATCATAGTTAAAAGCTTCATAAAACTGTTGGTGTACAGCCTTGTCTTCATTATTAGTTAAATTTACTGAAGAAAAATATGGTTCCAATTTAGCACTGTTCATTTTCTTTAAGCGTTTGGTCCAACGCTCACTTTCATTTAATTCATCAACCCGATTAAAAAAGTAATCAACCAGAATACTGTTTTTTAGTGCTTGCCCTTTACTTGGTACTAGCCATTCATTAACGAGGGAACGATTTAAATAATATAAGGCGAGAAATTTAGCCAAAACAGCGTCAGCAGGATTATCCAAATATGCTGTCAACGTTTGACGTTCAAAATCAGACATTTCAAGTTGACTGCCTCGTGGGAGTGGCGTGGTATAGTCTGAAATTTCATCGGCTAAACGCGCGTAATTTAACTCTACTTCAGTGTTAAGGGCTAGTCCGCTTAGCTTGGGGTGATTAGCAAACAACGCGAGTGTTTCACTCGACACACTAATATCTGCACCATTTTGTTGCAATTGGTTAATGATTGCCAAAGGCGCTTCATTATCTGTGTTTGCCAATACTTGACCTGAAACCAAGCTGCTGGTTATTAATAGCGATAATGCTAATGGTTTAAATGTCATCTTCACTGTTTCATCCTTAATTAATAAAGGTAATGAGCAAGTCAATCACTTATTACCCTGATTGTTTCCATTAGGCTATTGCTAGCCAGTTAACATCATTATTCTTTTATTAAACGAGTCAGTTCATTTAAAAAGTAATCCGCTAACGCGTCAATTGTCTCCTTTTTATACAAGGTATCACTGTATGAAAAAGTCACTTTAACCTGTCCTGCTACGACATGTGCTAACACATATATTTTCCATTTCCGGGTTAGCTTTTTATCGCGCCAAATATTGTGATGGTCGACCTCATCATAAGAAACCAAGCGAATCGCCCCCGACGCCTCAGGCTCCAATGACTCTACATCATCCAGTAAATTCAGAGCGATATCGGCACGAGGAATGCCGTCCATTAGCTGCTTAACTGCGGAGTCTTGACTTAAATAACGTAACAATGGAAAAGACTTTAATTCTTTAGATGCAAAAAAGAACTGCTGCGAAATGTTCGTTAATTCATCTACGACAGAGTCACCAGAAGCGCAATGAAATGGCGTGGTATATACATCGGAAAAGTAGCCAACTAGTCGACTTAGGTTCTGACCAACTTCTTCGTCACGCCTTCCATGTCGTTGAATATCCAAGTTTACATACTGGCTTTGTGTGAAATGAACGATGGATTTAACCAACGCCGTCACCATAGCCGAACGCACACTGACCTTATTTAACTTCGCCAGAGCAGCTCGAAGTGCATGGGTATCTTGCACCGATAACTCAACTTCAAGGCCTTGGTTACTGGAAACTAAGTTCGTACCTGGGTAATCAGTCGGCAACGCTTTAGCTTGTTGCCAATCAATATTCTGAATAACAGCTAACTCAGACTGCATCTGATCAGATTGCACATAATTTGATAACGCTTGAGCATAAGCAGCGTAGCTAATATCTCGCTCCGGTAGCGTCACTTTGCCGCCCTGCTCGAGTTGCTGGTATATGGATAGGAAATCATTTTTTAACACACCACATGAAAAACCATCTATTAGGGCATGATGTATGGTTATGGCTAAGTAAGAATGATCGCCTTCACCAAAATTTAACAAACACACTTGGAACGGGTTACTTGCCAAATTAATAGATAATTGAAGCTTCGCCACGACTTCTTTTAGTTTTGCAGCCTTAACGGATTGAAACGAGCTCAAATCAAAGGTTGATAAGGTATATTCTTGGTGGGCAATAATATGCAACTGCTTTAAATCTGAAGGCTGAGTATTAATCCTTGCTCTTAATACACTGTGGTATTTCATTAATAAGTTAATCGTTTCGTTAACGCGACCAATATTCAGCTGCCCCGTTTTAAACTCAAGAATAATATTGCCATTCCAGTGGTTAATGTCCCCTTCACAGCCCTCACCTTGTGAAAATTCAAACATTTCATGAATACTGGGCAGTAAAGGAATATTTTTTATCTCGCTACCACTAAGTTGGTGAAGATCAACTTGAGCTTGTTGCTGGATCACCTTAGCGAGTTTCTCAATGGTTTGCTGACGATGTATATCTTGCGCTTTAACATTAAAGCCTAGATTAGATAATGTCGAAGCCAGTTTAATTAAGGTTAAAGAGTCTCCACCTAGTTCAAAGAAGTTATCTTTTATTCCTATGGCCTCTAAGCCAAGTGTTTCTTGCCAAACTTGGCAAAGTTGTGTCTCGAGTGGTGTTGATGGCGCGACCATTTCGTTTTGTGTTTGGCCCACTTCTCCTTCTGGCAGTGCATTGCGATCTATTTTGCCATTTGGGTTAAGCGGTAAAGCGGCTAACACAATAAAAATCGACGGCATCATATAATCCGGCAAGTTTGTGGCGACAAGTTGTTTTGCTTGCTCGATTAATAGGTTTTGAGTGCCATCTTGTTCAACCTCACTGGAGATCAAATAAGCAACGATACGATCAGGATTATTTTTGGCGATAACATGCACTTGGCTAACACGCTCATGTGCCAGTAATGTCTGCTCTATTTCGCCTAGCTCAATACGGCAACCTCGTATTTTTACTTGGTGATCATCACGGCCGACAAACTCTAACGTGCCATCTGCGCGCCAGCGCATCTGATCGCCGGTTTTGTACAAACGTTGATTGGCTTCAAATGGGCTATTTATAAAGGCCTTAGCGGTCAATTCGGCTTGCCCTAAGTAATCAATCGCTAAACAATCGCCACTAACATAAAGCTCACCCGTCACCCCAACGGGCAATAGATTCAGCTCAGGATCAAGTACATATACTTTAGCGTTGGCAAGGGGCTTACCAACCGGAATAAGCCATTTATCAAGGGCACGATCATCAGGGCTTGCCAGTTGATTAAAGCGGTTAATACCTTGGTAACCGTTAGACTCAACAAACTCCTCAGCAATCCGCATTTGATCGAGCAATACCGCTTGTAGACTGCTGAACTCCGTAAGAGGGTTACTTAACACCACCCTAAATACGCGGCTTCCGCTCACTCCATGAGGGTCTAAGAACAAGGTGGTTTTAGATACAAATGTGCGGCCAGCCCTAAATTGCTCTTGTTGAATAACCTCTACTGCATCATTTAGGCGATCAAGATCCGCCAAGGTGTAGGGCTGTTCAAGGGCTCGTAAATCACAGGGCACGTAGCGGTAATTGATGATATTAAGGTCTGGCGTCGCGCCAACAATTTCAAAGCAGTTTGAAGCTTGAATCAACTTAACAAAGTAAGCCGTTTTTTCCATACTTTGTTCAACTAATCGGCCATAGCCCGGTTTTGAGATCAAATGTAAACTGGCATGTAACAACAACGCATTAGCGGGTCGAGACCCCTCTAAAGTGTATTGCCCCATATCAAAACTGCCTTGCTGCGCTTGGTAGTGGGCATGGGTAGTAATCGCGTGTAAGCTACTGGTATCCTTGAATAAACACAAGCTAATCCCTTGTGGTAAATATAATTGCTTATGGGGGCAAAGGGTAATGGTGTCGGCATGCTCAATGCCTCTTAATTTATATTGATACTTGTTAGAAAACTGAAAAGCGCCGCCCCACGCGGCATCAACATGAAAATGCAATTTATGACGACGCGTCACCGCAGCAATATCTTCTAATGGGTCTACCGTGCCGGTTTCTGTCGCGCCGGCAATACCGATAACCGCCGCAATATAGATATTATTTTCTTGGCAGTATTTGATGGTTTGTTCAAGATGCTGAATCGACATACGTTGTTGATCATCTTGTTCAATCGCCAGTAAATTGGCTTGACCGATACCAAACAATGAAACCGTTTTCTTCATTGAATAGTGCAGTAAACGACTGCCCAAGATCACCATGCGCTGGTAACCTTTTTGCTCAAGGGCCCAATTTAAGCCATGTCTATCAAGGGCATCTTTCTCTATACCCGCTTTGATTAAACCATTGTTTCTGGCGTAAAGTAGCGCGGTCACGTTAGATAAACTGCCACCACTGGTGACTAAACCGAACACATGCCGCGGGTCTTGGCTATGCTGATCATAATAGCGATTATCAAAGTTATAGAATAACTTATGTAAGGTCGAAATCACTTGGCGCTCAATTAAACTCATGCTACCCGATGTTTCAATCTTCACTAAATTTTGGTTTAACTGCGCAATAAGCTTGCTTATTTCAGGCATAAAATTGGGCAATTTTGATGTCATATGTCCAACAAAAGTATCCGCGGTCACATCCACTATGCCCGGTAGCACATTGGTTTTTAGCTCAGCAAGATATTGATCTAATGACGTCGCCACTAAGGGCATATCGGTACCACTAAATTGTTGGCTTATGCCGGCAACATCAGCGCCTAATCGGGGTTCAGGTGCAGCTGGTTGCGTCGCATTCGGCGCAGTGTTGAACGCGACCTCTTGGTCAATAAAGTGCTGCAGTAAACTTAAATCGAAATCAGCATGGCGAAGCTCATAAGCCAGTACATCTGCTCCTACCTCGGTTGAGCCATAAATATTGTATAAGCTCACATCAGGGAGTTTCTGCTGAAACATCTTAGCCACATCCATGGTTAACGCTTCACCACTGGAAACCACACCGCGCAATGAAGGAAGTGCATTTGGCTTAGTTAAACTATCCAATAATACTCGCAATAATGAAGGGACTAAGGTGATCCGAGAAATACGATGCTGGTTAATTTCTTGTATCAAACTCGGTATGTCTTGAACTTGATCATCACTCAGCACGACAAGCTGCTTACCCTGCGAGAATGGTTGGAAAATTTCCGCAACATGATCGACAAAAGCCAGCGATGTTTTATGGCAAAAAACATCTTGAGCAACCACAGGGATATATTGGTTCATCCACTCGATGCGATTAACCATCGCGCGGTGACTGCCGCGCACCCCTTTTGGCTTACCAGTGGAGCCAGAGGTATAAATCACATAAGCCACACTTTCTGAGTCAACCACTGCTGTGCACTGAAACTGGTCTGCACAAAGACCTAATGCGTCGACCACACCATTCTCATCAAGACACACTGCCTGTGCTGGCGAAATCGGTGTCGCAGCCATGATTGCGGTGTATGTTACTACGGTTTTTAACTGCGCATCTTCAAGCATATAAGCAAGGCGATTAGCAGGATAATTAGCCGCTAACGGCACGTAAGCGGCACCCAATTTCAAAATGGCCAGCATGCTTACTAATGAATCAACGCCGCGGGGCAAACAAATTCCGACTAAATCTCCCGCTGTTACTTGGCGATGTTGGCATAAATACTGCGCCAATTGGTTAGCACTGGCATTCAACTGTCCATAGTTAATGCTCTGCTCAGCAAAAATCACCGCGACGCTTTCTGGCGATTCCGCAGCATGGTGCTCCACCATTTGGTGTAGCAATAATTCACGTTGATAAGGCGCCGCCGTTTGGTTCCACTCGACTAATTGCTGATAGCGCTCTCGATCACTTAAGAAGTCCGCCTGAAACACACTAACCTCTGGTTGCGTCGTCAACTGTTTTAGCAACAACTCAAAGTGAGTTCCCATTCGCTCGATTGTTTGAGCGTTAAATAAATCCGAGTTGTATTCCCAGCGTAATGAAAGCCCTTGCTGGTTTTCAGTGACATATAAAGTGAGATCATACTTGGCAGCTTTAGTCTCCAAGACTACGGGCTCTAACACCATGCCTTCTAATGCAAAGGTTGCCTGTTCGTTGTTTTGCAGTACCAACATCACTTGAAATAACGGACTGTAGTTCGCGCTACGTTCAGGGTTTAAACGTTCAACTACTTGCTCAAAAGGCGCTTGCTGGTGTACATAAGCCTGATGCAAGTTATCCCTACTTTGTTGCAACAGTTGATTAAAACTGGGACGTTCAGACAAGTCCGCTCTCAGCACCAAAGTATTTGCGAAAAAGCCAATAATATTAGCAACTTCTGCTTGCTCTCTATTGGCAATGGGGGTCCCAATAACAATATCAGTCTCATTACTGTACCTAGCAATGAGCGTTGAAAATGTCGCGTGTAACCCCATAAAGAGCGTTGCTTCATTTTGCTGACAAGCGCGGCTAAGCTTGTCTTTTATCGCAAGGCTAAGCTGTTGATCATAAACACTGCCTGAAAATGTTTGGGTGGAGCCGCGAGGTCTATCCAAAGGTAAATTGTGAACCAGTGGTAACCCAGCCAGTTGCTGCTGCCAGTAATCTAACTGCTGCTCTAACCGTTCACCTTGCAACCATTGCCTTTGCCATGCTGCATAATCTGCATATTGAATGGGTAATTCAGGTAAAGCGTTATCAAGTCCTTTTGAGAGCGCTGTATATAAGCTGATAAACTCTTTCACTAATACGGTCATTGACCAGCCATCACTGGCAATGTGATGCAAGGTGACGTACAAGATATACTGTTGATCAGATAGGGTAACCAGCGCACCTCGCAGCATAAAATCACGGCTTAAATCAAACTTCTCGTAAGCTTGTTCTTGCTCTATGTGATTCAATGATGTTTGTTGATCTTCAGTATTAGACAAGTCATATAGCGCAAGGGAAAACTCATCCGCCGGCTTAAGGTATAACGTTGGCTCACCACTTTCTGCTGCATAAAAACCGGTTCGTAGACTGTGGTGGCGCTCTACCAATAAAGAAAAGGTTTGTTTGAGCAAAGCTACATCTAGTTGACCCGTCATTTTTAGTGCTTGCATCATATTGTAATGCGCACCGGGCCCTTCGATTTGGTCAAGTAACCAAAGTCGCTGCTGCGTAAATGACAGAGGAAGGTCATCTCTATGTTCAAGCGGTGGGATGGTCGGTATCGATATCGTAGCTGAACTAGCTGCTAAATAATTCACGAGGTCTTTTTTAGATGCCTTAATAGCTGTCACTAATTCTGGAGTCAAAGCAGATTTATTTCCGCGGATAACTAAATCCTGTTTACTATCTAACGCAACCCTGATCCCACTTTTCTTTAGTTGGCTTAGTAAATCCATTACCGTATTCATATAGTCAATTCCACTTCATCTAATAGTAAATTATCGTCCTGATCCATTTGTACGCTCGCTAGCGTTTCTAGCCTTGTCACTTCTTCAGCCAGTTGAGCTAAGGATTCAATTCTGAAAAAATCCCTTAAAGGGAGATTAATTTTGAATGCATGATTGACTCTAGTGACCACTTTAGTGGCGGTTAATGAATGCCCACCTAGTTGGAAAAAATTATCCTGTGTGCCAACTTGTTCAAGATCCAACACCTGCTGCCAAATCTGGGCTAAGCACAACTCTGTGTCCGTCGTTGGCGCAACATAAATTTTCCCTTGGTTTAAGTCTGGTTGTGGTAAGGCTTTACGATCTATCTTGCCATTACTATTGAGTGGCAGCTGCTCAAGACACATGATGACACTTGGGATCATGTAATCTGGCAATTGCGCAGCTAGCTGAGCGCGCACCGTCTCTATTAGCACTTTTTGCTCAGTCTCAACCAAGGTTTTGCTCGCAACAAGATAGGCCGCTAAATAGGGTTGGCCCGGTTTATCTTCGCGCACTAATGCCACACACTGCTTAACGCCGTCGGTGTTAAGTATTTGTTGCTCTACTTCGGCTAATTCAATGCGATAACCACGTATTTTCACCTGATCATCCGCTCGGCCTAAAAAGACCAGCTGACCATCTGACTGCCAGCGTACTAAGTCACCGGTTTTGTATAATCGAGTGGCCGGCTCGCCCGCGATTAATGTGTGTTCAATAAAGCGCTGTGCCGTTAAATCATCACGATTTAAGTAGCCGCGGCCAACACCATCCCCCGCAATATAAAGCTCCCCTACTGCGCCAACAGGCAACAAGTTTAGATTGGCCCCTAGAACATACAACTGAGTATTGGCGATACCGCGGCCAATGGTTAGCAGCGCGCCGGGCTCAATCACTTGCGCACTGGCACAAACAGTGGTTTCACTCGGACCATAAGCATTGATTAAACGGTAACGCTGTGACCAGCGCTGAGCTTGCAGTGGGTCGCACGCCTCACCTGCCACAATGAGTGATTGCAGGGCATAATTGGCCTCAATGTCTAAGTGGGGCAATAAGGAGGGCGGTAACGTGGCATGAGTGATTTTTTGCTCAACCAGCATCTGTTGCAGCAATGCAGGGTTGGTGCGGCTGTCATCACTGCAAATATGCAGCGATGCGCCATGCATTAACGCCATCAGCCACTCAAACGTGGCCGCATCAAAACTAAACGAGGCAAATTGCAGCACTCTGCTTTGCGCTGTGACTGAAAATGCCGATTTCTGGCCAAAGGCCAAGTTCACCGCGCCGCGATGCTCAAGCAATGTCCCTTTTGGCTTACCCGTGGTGCCCGAGGTGTAAATCACATACGCCAACTGACGACAGTGCTGGTCATTCATCTCAAGATCTGACGTCTTTTGACTTGATATTGCATCATTGGCTTGCTCTAACACCAAGGTGTCAACGTGACGGCCTAAGTTAACTATCTTGTCGGCGATGTCTTGCTGCGTGATCACCAAATTGGCCTGACTGTCGTCAAGCATAAAGGCTAAGCGCTCTGGCGGATAAAGCGGATCAAGGGGCAGATACGCGCCACCCGCTTTTAAGATAGCCAAAAGCGTGACAACGGTGTCGACAGAGCGCGCTAAAGACACACCAATTAACTGCTCTGGCGCTACTTGGTACTGCTCACGTAAATAATGCGCTAGCTGATTCGCTTTAGCATTTAATTGCGCGTAAGTTAATTGTGTAGTGGTATCGGCAACAGCTAACTGATCGGCAAATTCAACTGCTTTTTGTTCAAACACCTGTTGTAAGCAAACATTATCCGGATAGTGTGTCTGCGTATCATTCCAGGCCACGAGCTGCTGTAGCTGAGACTTTGAGATCCAATTTAAATTGGCTATAGGGCTGTCGGGAGACGAGCAAATAACATCCATTAATTGTGTCAAGTGCTCAGCCATCGCGGCAATCGAACTTGGCTTAAATATATCGGTGTTGTATTCCCAGCTAAACGACAAGCCTTGCGCGGTATCTTTGACATTAATACTGAGATCGTATTTCGCTATTTGCGCGTTTAAGGCAATTGGGTTAACCCTAATGCCAGGTA
Organism: Motilimonas cestriensis; assembly: GCF_021295315.1. Lineage (GTDB taxonomy): Bacteria > Pseudomonadota > Gammaproteobacteria > Enterobacterales > CBDFNC01 > Motilimonas > Motilimonas cestriensis. The sequence continues at coordinate 53,542 of NZ_JAIMJA010000009.1, forward strand.
AATCAATGTTGGCCGTTTCATTGTTTTGTAGCACCAATAAAATTTGAAATAACGGTGCATGGCTGGTACTGCGCTCAGGCTGTAGTCGCTCTATCACTTGCTCAAACGGCGTTTGTTGATGATCATAAGCATCCAGCAAGGTGATTTTACTTTGGCCCAGCAACTGCTTAAATGTGGGTTTGCCAGTTAAATCTGAGCGTAACACTAAGTTATTGATAAAAAATCCAATCATCGGCGCAACTTCGGCTTGTTCGCGATTGGCAATCGGGGTGCCAATCACAATATCAGTTTCATTGCTGTAACCCGAAATCAAGCTCGCGAGCGCACCGTGTAGCCCCATAAATAATGTGGCATCATTATTTTGGCAAAGTGCTTTAAAAGCATTACTGGCCCTTAGATTTAGGTTTTGCTCTAATTGTGCGCCGCGATAGCTTTGTTGATCAGGTCTTGCATAATCAAGTGGTAAGCTGTGAACCAAGGGTAAATTTTGTAATTTAGCTTGCCAATAATTGAGGTCCTGCTCTAAACGTTCGCCACTGAGTAAGCGCCGTTGCCAGTGCGCATAATCGGCATACTGGAATGCTAATGGCGCAAGAGCAACCTCCGTTCCCGCCACATAGTCACGGTAAGCTTGACTTAGCTCATTCATTAAAATGGAGATAGACCAGCCATCAGCAGCAATGTGGTGCATGGTCACGAGTAGCTGGTGTTTTTGCGCTGACAAGCGGATCAGTTGCGCGCGCAGCATCATATCTTGAGATAAATCAAACAGACGACTGGCCTCTTGCTCAATGATCTGTTGGCTGTTAACTCCTTGTTGTGCCATAGGCTGTGACGAGAGGTCCGTAACTGCTATGGTCATTGCACTGGCGGGTTGGATCAGCTGATAAACCGCACCTTGCTCATCGGTTTGAAAGCAAGTTCGTAAACTTTCATGGCGCGCTAAAATATAGCTAAATGCACGGTTAAGGGCATCCAAATCTAAGTGGCCATCAAGTTGCAATGTTTCATGCATGTTATACTGCGCACTGCCCCCTTGTATGTTGTCCAGCAGCCACAAGCGCTGCTGGGCAAACGATGCCAATATAGGCTCATCACGAGAGACTGGAGTGAATTTTTCTGTATCACTGACATTGGCTAAGCTGATCGCTTGCGCCAGTTGTGCCAACGTTTGATGCTCAAATAACTGTTTCACCGCTAAATTGATGCCAAACTGGTGATTGACACGCGCAATAACACGGGTTGCCGATAACGAGTGGCCCCCTAGTTGGAAAAAGTTATCACTACAACCGATTTGGCGATGGCCAAGCACATCTTGCCAAATCTGACTTAAGGCTAATTCTGTTGCGCTGCTCGGCGCCTGATAATCACGGCTCTTGGCTTGCCAATCAGGCTCTGGTAAAGCGTGGCGGTCAATTTTACCGTTTCGATTTAACGGTAAAGCGTCTAACGCGATATATTGACTGGGCTGCATGTAGTCTGGCAAGTTAGCACTGAGTTGCACTTTGATCTGTTCAAGCTTTACTTGCTGATTGAGCAGTTTAACGTAGGCTACCAGTTGCTTTTGCAGCTGAGGATCTTGTTTGAGTAACACCGCCGCAGCAACGACTCCATCACAACTAGATAATTTTGCTTCTATTTCACCCAGTTCAATCCTGAATCCACGCAATTTAACTTGGTTATCACGTCGGCCTATATACAACAATTGCCCGTCTGGACTACGTTTCACGAGGTCGCCTGTTTTGTACAAACGCGCATCATCTTGTTGGCGATATGGATGCGGAATGAATTTTTCTGCCGTCAGCTCGTCTTGGTTTAAATAGCCCTGCGCCAATCCAACGCCACCAATATAAAGCTCACCAACACAACCTGCAGGCAACAATTGTTGGTTGGGGCCAAGGATCAAGCTGTCAATCCCCTCTATTGCAACGCCGATAGCGGGCCAAGAATCTGTCGCCGAATGAGTGGCATTGAAGGTAGTTGCAACATGGGTTTCCGTTGGCCCGTAATGGTTCCAGAGCTCACAGGATGGATGACCATCAAAAAACTGGCGTAGCTCAACGCTCATGTATAAGGCTTCACCAGCCACGATCACTTGCTGCAATTCAGGTAGTTTTTTGTGCTGTAACAAGGCTTGTTCAGCAACCAATTGCATGACTGCTGGCGGCACAAATAAGCGCTGGATCTGCAAAGCCTCAACCCGTTCACTTAATTTGTCTAATTGTGCTTTTTCAGCCTCAGTGATTAAGACTAATTCACTGGCAGTGTACCAAGTGGTGGCTAGTTCTTGTATCGACACATCAAACGTCAGTGGCGTGAACTGTAACGTACGTAAAGGCGTTGATAAGCCGTCATGTTTGGCAGTAGAAGCCACTAGGTTAGTGATGGTTTGATGAGTTTGTAACACCGCCTTTGGCAACCCAGTAGAGCCAGAGGTATAAATAACATAAGCCACATCTTGCGCCGACACCGTTTGCGGCAGGTTTGCATTTGGCTGCTCTGAGCATTGCTGTAACGTTGCTTCAAGATCAAGCTCTACGCGAGCGAGATCTGGCTTCAATTGCGCTATAACCTGACTGAAGCATTGCTGCGTCAGCGCAAGCTGAACGCCACTGTCTTGCAAAATATGACTCAATCGCGCCGCAGGTGTGGCTGGGTCAAGGGGTAAATAAGCCGCGCCTAGTTTTAAGATTGCCAGCAGACCAATAATACTTTCTATTGAACGTTCAACCATTAAAGCAACACGATGGCCTTGGCAAACCCCATGCTCTTTATTTAGTAAGTGCGCTAATTGGTTCGCTTGCTGGTTCAATTCAAGGTAAGTCAATGAACGATTCTGCCAAACCAAGGCCTTGGTATGAGGTTCAGAAACAGCCTGTTGTTCAACCAATTGGTGAATGCAGGGTAAGTTGTCTGGCATACTTGGAGCCAACAATTGCGCTAATTGGGCGGTTTGCTCTGGCGGTGTTAATATGGCGAGGGTAAAAATATCCTGCGTCGGTGCAGCCATACATTGCTGTAACAAGTGCTCAAAATGCGCCGCCATGCTGGCAATGGTGTCATGATTAAATATATCAGTGGCGTACTCCCACGAAAGCTCAAGACCAGTCTCAGTTTCAATCACATCTAAACTTAAATCAAATTTCGCAGTTTGGCTTTGTTGCTCAACAGGGGTTATTTCCATGCCCGCCAAGCGAGGGATCCCCGCCGCGTTGTTTTGCAATGCCAACATCACTTGAAAAATTGGGCTAAGGTTTAGATGGCGCTCAACCTGCATTTGCTCAACTAAGTATTCAAATGGCGCTTGTTGATGTTCAAACGCATCTAACAAACAGTCACGACATTGTTGCAACAGTTCATTAAAGCTACATTGTTGTTTTAGCTCTGTTCTTAACGCTAAGCTATTAACGAAGAAGCCGACTAAAGGCGCCAGTTGATCATTATCTCGATTCGCCGTCGGCGTGCCAATCACGATATCGGTGTCATTACTGTAGCGCGACAATAATGATACTAGTCCTGCATGGAGCAACATAAATAGGGTGACGCCCGATTGTTGTGCGAAGCGATTCCACTGCGCCGTGGTGCTAACATCAAGCTTCCTGACAATGGTCTGCCCTTTAAACGAGGATGCCTTAGGCCGCGCTTTATCAAGTGGCAGACTATGCTGACCGGAATGTCCGGCTAACTTTTCACGCCAATAGCCAGTTAATTTTTCAAGTGTTTCGCCCGATAACTCGGTACGCTGCCACCTTGCATAATCACTGTATTGAATCGGCAACTCTGGCAGTGCTGGCGCGCGGCCAGCACTAAAATCGTTATACAGGCTAAACATTTCGTCACACAAAATGTGACGCGACCAACCATCAGACGCGATATGATGCATGGTAAGCAGTAACACAAATTGCTGCTCTTGCTCCTTTACTAAAGTGGCCCTAAGCATCAGCTCAGTGCTTAAATCAAACGAGCGCTGGGCGTCTTGTTCAATAAGGGTCGCTATTTCTTCCTTGCGTGTCGCCAGATCAAGCTCGGTCAAGTCAATTTGTGTTAGCTTAAATGCCCAGTCATCACTGACCACTTGCTGCACCGTTTCATCTTCATGAACACGATAAACAGTGCGTAAGATCTGGTGCCGTGCACAAATTTTCGCTATTGCCCGCTCCAACGCATCCACATTTAACATGCCCTTAAGCTGCAAAGCCGTCGCCAAGTTGTACTGGCTACTTTCACCATCAATTTGATCGATCAGCCATAAACGTTGCTGCGCAAACGACAGCGGTCCAACTGGCTGTCCCGTTGCCGCAATAGCACTTAACGGCTTGGCTACAACTTTCTGTTGCTGCGAAGTTAAAAATGCAATCAGCTCTGCTTTATTCGCCTTTAGAAGCTCAATCGTGGCACTGGATATTTCACTTTCGGCATGAATATCAATGCCGCCATCATCGTTGAGTGACAGCGAGATAGCTTCGCTTAAACAACGCTCGACTAACGCTTTCATACTCATATGCTCACCTTCACTTTTTGCGACTCACGCACGACTGAAATCGCCTCTTGCGCCGCCTCTTGCTCTGGCGTGGCTTGGCCGAGAATAAAGTCGGTCATCGCATCCACACTGGGGTGTTTTAAAATCAAAGTGGCTGGTAAAGGTAAATCAACACTTGCTTGTAAACGGTTTTTTAAATCCATGCCCATTAATGAGTTCAAGCCATATTCAAACACATTGACGTTAGGCTCTAAGTTTTCACTTGAATCAAGGCCAAGCACCATGGCCAAGGTGTCAGTTACCTTTTCCAATAAGATTTGGCGCTTTTCATCCCCTTCACTGCTGTTGAATCGGCCTAAGAAATCATCTAACTGACTGGCGTCGGCTAAATCAAAGAACTGACTAAATACCGTGGCTTGGCTAGGATTAACCTGTTGATTGAATATTTTTGACCAATCAAGATCAAACACCCCAGCCTGCGCCATGGATGATTGCATCAAGTGCGCCATCGCATGTAACCCAGCATCAGGTGCTAACGCTGCCATACCGGCATTATTCATCCGTTTAATATCTTCACTGGCTAAGTTAGCTGCCATACCAGCTTCAGCCCACGGTCCCCAGTTAATTGACAGCCCAGGTTTTCCCTGTGCCCGGCGATAAGCACACAAACCATCCATGTAGGCATTGGCGCTGGCATAGTTGCTTTGCCCTGCCCAGCCAACGACGGCGGCAATGGAAGAGAAACAAACAAAAAAGTCGAGTTCAATGGCTTGGGTAGCTAAATGTAAGTTCCAGCTGCCTTGAATTTTCGGCTGCAGCACGCGCTGATACTTTTCATGGCTCTGCTGCATAATAGTGGCATCGTCTAAGACACCCGCTGAATGAATAATGCCTCCCAGTGGGTATGCCCTGCCATTGATTTGCTCAACAACACGTTTAACGTCACCCAGCTGACTCACATCCCCTTGCAACGTCAACACCTCTACGCCCAATTCACGCACCAGTTCAATGGCATGTAATGCGTCTGGTTTAGGGGCGCTGCGGCCCATTAACACAATCGACTTCGCGCCAGACTGGGCCAACCAAGCCATAATTTCTAGGCCTAAACCACCTAAACCGCCCGTAACTAAGTAACTCTTTTCGCCTGTAATCACCGGCTCTGGCACCGCTTTTAGCACTTTGCCACTACGTTGGCTTAGATCGAGCAGCACTTGGCTATCTTGCTGCTGCAACTGCAACGTTACTTGAGCTAAGTTGTTTAAAGTGAAGGTCTCAAGTGGCGCAGACACCTGATGTAACTCGTTGTCATCAGCTTGGAGCAGTTGCATACTTTGACTAATTTGACGAGGACGATGCGTGATTAATGTTGCGAGATCCAACTTCACATAACGAATGTCATGTTCTTGTAAAGCATTAAACAGCGCGATATTCCCGCTATCGGTCAAATTAACAAACAAACCTGCTGGTTTGATTAATTGAGCAATGCGCAGCGGCTGTGGCCCTGTTGCAAAATTAATCACGGCATCCACCTGACTAACGGCAAAACCTTGCAATAAATCGGCTAATGCTTGCGTTTGATGTGATTCGCATACCCCAGCAACGTCTACATGATTGAATAATGCACGCTGCTCTGTATCAGCAACAGTTACAACAACATTCACACCTTGCTTAGTGAGCTGCTGACATAAAGCAATTGCAGCTGCAGATGTGCCTTGATGTACAAGGACGGTGCCCTTCTCATCCGCTAAAGAGGTTAGAGTCATTTGGTTAATCAGTGCCGCTTTTAGTGCACCTAAATCGAGCCTAGATTGCGCCTTAATCACTAAATCAGCACGGCAAATAATCGATGATGCTGGTGGCTGCGTCGTCACTGAAACAACAACCTCATCTAAGCTAAAGCCTGACACTTCTGCGCCCATTGTTACAATGCGTCCCTGCACAGCATAAACTTGCGCTTTACTCGCATTAGTCTGACTAGACTCAACCAAACTGGATAGCTGTGCTGATTCAAGCACGACTTTTTCCAATTCAATAACCAGCTCGTTACCCGCGAGCAACGTCGGCTTTTCTGCCAAATATGGCATTAAGGTTTTACCTTGCTCTGTGGTGTGAAGACCCAGTTGATAATGCGTAGCGTCTGTCATCGGCGCAACGTAATATTGGTTTTGCGCGATGGTTTCGTGTTTAGTTCGCTGCAAGCGGTGCACAAAGCGACCACTCTCGCGCAGTGATAATTCTTGCTCAAAATGTTGGCCACTGATTTCATCTGTCAGCAGATTTATCACGCTCTCGTTCGTGGCAATATCAAGATCGACCAAACTCACTTTATATTCAGGATGCTCTGAGGCCAATACGCGAGAGAATCCCCATAATGCCAGCTGCTCTGGGCGTGGTAAGCATTCATCCTGCGGAAGTTGATACGCGCCTTGAGTCGCAATGTAAATTGGCAAACCTTGCTTCCAGCTGACGCTATTTATGCCTTGAAAAGCGTCTAACGGCACGATCGTACTGTGATAACAATCAGGCGATAAATGTTGCTCTTGATTAATCGCGCTATTAAGTCCCCACAAGTAAATAATGCCTGTCACCTGTTGCGACATCACTTGCAGTTGTTGACTCAGTTCAACCGATGCTTGCTGTTGGTAAGGTACGTTGGTGACTTGATGGCCAAGGGCTTCCAGTTGCGGAGTGAGCGCTGCGGCAACACCTTGCTCATCAGCAAACACTAACCAATGACCAGGCGCTATCTTGGTCGTTTCTGATGCCTTATCTTCAAGCCATTGATAGTGATAGGTAGAAGCGAGTGTCGCTTGCTGATCTTGCAGTTGTGACGTATTAGCTTTTAGCTCAACGCCAATTAACTCTATCAACGTTTCACCCTGTTCATTCAAAATGTAAAGATCGCCTTTAATTTCGTGGGCATCTTTAAATTTAGTTTGCAAATAACCGTAGCTGATCTCTGTTGGCTTGCGTAAATAGTTAATCAGGCCAATTTTCACGGGTAAATACGCGCTGCTGATGGTAGCGAATAGGCTTTGAAATGCGCCATCTAAAATAGCGGGATGTAGCATGTGAGTCGAAAGCTGCTCTTGTAATTGAGTTGGTAACTCAATTTTAACTAGACTGTCCATATCATCGTGCCAAGCATGTACTACGCCTTGAAAACAATCTAAGTAATTTAAGCCCAGTTGATGACAGTGCTGGTAGAAATCAGCTTTACTTTGCTGGGCGCCAAGTTGCCCTTTTATCGCAATTAAATCAAAAGTTTGTTGCCCATGTGGTACAACATCATTACTGATGCGACCTTGGCTATACAATGACCATTGACCGGAGTCTGGATGACAGGCCGAAATGGTAAATTCTCCCGTCTCTTGTTGATAAACGCTTTCTAAGGTTTGCGTTTGTTCCGGTGAAACAAAAAATGCGCGCAGGAATGCAATGTTCTCAATACAAAAACCCGCATCACTTGAATCAGGTTGAGATTTCGCCACATTGAGGGCCATTTCAACATAAGCCGCACCGGGGTAGATAATTTCGTTATCGACTTGGTGATCGATAAGGTAGCTTTGCTCTTGTAAATCTAACTTGTTTTGCCAAAGGGCAGCAGTGGAGGTTAGTCGGCCACCCAGTAATGGATGTAGGCTGCGCGCAAAGGCGCCTTGAGGTTGCGTGTTATACAAGCGCGCTTGTTTCACGTCTTCATGCTCTTGCCAATAGCTTGCATGTTGCCACGCATAATTTGGTAATTGCGCAGGCGATCCCATTGCTTGGTATTGCAGCTGCCAATCAACCTCAACACCATGACAATGTAAAGTGGCTAAGGTATTGGCCAACATTAAATTATCATCCACACCGCGTTTCATGGTCGGGATCACGATGCCCGCAACCGCCTTAGCACTTTTAAGGTTTGCTTCGATTGAACTTCCTAATGCGGTATGGGGTGCCACTTCAATGTAGCTAGTCAAGCCATCTTGACTCATCGCTTCAATGGCGGCTTTGAATAATACCGGCTCTCGGACATTATCAGCCCAGTAGGCCGCATCCCAATCACCTACTTGCGTTAATTTACCTGAAACCGTTGAATACAGCGGCGTATGCGGCGTTGTCACAACAATATCGTTAAGGGCATTGATCAGCGGCGCTTTTAATTGGTCCATCACTGGGCTGTGATAAGGCACGCCTACTTTTAGAAATCGCGCAAATATTCCTTTGCTATCTAATTGATTAAAAATATCCGTTAAGCAGTCCGCATCGCCCGATAGGGTAAGCGCAGTTTCACTATTGATGGCGGCAATGGAAACTTTATCACTAACATTAGCTAAGTAAGGTGCCACCTCTTGCTCTGTTAGCGCGACGGCGAGCATTTTCCCTTGCCCTTCGGTGGTCTGCTGCAGCTGACTGCGGTGATAGATAACTTTTACTGCATCGTCAAAACTTAACGCGCCCGCACAATAAGCGGCAGCTACTTCTCCAGCGCTGTGTCCGGCAATAGCGTCGGCTTTAATACCCCAGCTAGCGAGTAGCGCCACTAGTGAAACTTGAACAGAAAAAATGCCTGGTTGCGCAATTTCAGTATCATAAATAGCATTAGGTTTTGTCTCATCGGCAATCAGCTCAACCAATGACCATCCTGTATAGGCTTGTATTGCATCACTACACTTGTCCATCATGGCAGCAAAAACAGGCTCTTTTTGGTATAACTGCATGCCCATTTGCGGCCAAGTAGTCCCCATGCCTGAGAAGATGAATGCCAAAGGCCCTGAAGCTTGTGGCGTCACTGAATACTGCGCATAATTATTCGCGGGGGTATCGTTAATAAAGTCTGCGAGCCCTGCCAATACTTGCACTTTATCTTGACCATTAACCACTAAACGATGTTTAAAATGCTCGCGACTTAATGCCGCCTCGGCGCAAATTCTATCAATCGAGACAGCTTCATTTGCGTTAATATAGTTAATAAAAGCTTGTGCTTGTCCTTTCAGCCCTTGGCTTGTTTTAGCACTCAAGCATAAGCTTTGAATGACTTTAATGGTTGAATCTTGGTCATTTTTTACAGTGACCTGAGGCGCTTCTTCTAGTACTACGTTTGCATTAGTACCGCCAAAGCCAAATGAATTGATAATGGCTTTTTTAGTTTGTCCCGGTGCCACAGGCCATGGTTTATTTTCACTGGCGATCTGAATGTTTAACTCGGCTAGATTTATCGCTGGATTGGTATTGTGATAATGAATGTTTTTAGGGATCACTCCCCCATTCATCGCCATTACCGTTTTGATTAATCCGGCGACACCTGCTGCTGCCTCGGTGTGGCCAATATTGCTTTTTACCGAGCCAATAACACATTGCTCTTGCCCCTGCTGACGTTGCCCTAAAGTCTGCCCGAGTGCATTAACTTCAATGGGGTCACCAACGGCGGTGCCCGTGCCATGAGCTTCTGCATATTGAATATCGGCACCAGTAAAACCCGCCTTAGCTAATGATTTTTTCAACAGCCGTTGCTGTGCATCGCCATTAGGTACGGTTATCCCGCTAGTCTGTCCGTCTTGGTTAACCCCTGAAGCCTTAATGACTGCTAATACATTGTCACCATCTGCGATCGCATCACTGAGTTTTTTAACCACCACTAGGCCAGCGCCTTCACTGCGCACATAACCATTGGCAGAGGCATCAAAACTTTTACATTGGCCATCGGGAGACAACATCGATGCTTTACAAATCGACATGGTTAACTCTGGGCGAAGTAGAATATTGACACCACCGGCTATCGCGACGCGACTGTCTCCGGTTAACAGAGATTTACAGGCCATGTCTAAGGCGACCAATGAAGAAGAGCATGCCGTGTCTAAAGTGACACTTGGCCCAACAAAGTCAAAACAGTAAGAAATGCGGTTAGCAGTCAGGGTCATGGATGGCCCCGTCGCAGAATGGCTAGCTATCATGCCATGGGCGGCTGAGTCCAGTTGAATTTGCTCATAATCATGCATGAACTGACCGATAAATACGCCTGTGTCACTGCCTTTTAACGTCCCCGCTTTTAGTCCTGCATTTTCCAAGGCTTCGTGAGTCAGCTCAAGTAGCCAGCGGTGTTGTGGGTCGATATGGGGGGCTTCTATCGGTGAAATACCAAAAAATTGTGGATCAAATTGGTCTATGTCCGCAATGAAACCACCACGCTTAACATACATGCGGTTAACTTTGTCTTTATCACTGTCGTAATAAGAGTTGATGTCCCAGCGATCGGCGGGCACATCAACAATGCCATCGCCACCCGCTAACAAGAAATCATAAAATTGAGAAGGTGAATTTACGCCACCGGGATAGCGACATGACATGCCGACAATAGCGATATCATTACTATTTGTATTTTCATTTACGTTCATATCATCAAGCTCTTATATTTAGCAGTCAAAGTTTCAAATGGGGTTAGATAGAAAAATCAGTAATAAAGATTTTCAGTACTGTAATTATGCTTTCAGTCTGCAATTATGTATTGCCAAGTACCGTTATTCGCACTTAGAAAGAGGTAAGAAATTATTGAAAATAAGGCGAACATTTTTGAATTAATGCGACCCACAAAAGCCAATAAAAAATAAATTAAATAGCCCATAACAACCAATTCATAATCACAACAGAATCAATACACAGTATACTAAACGACACTTTTTAATCATTCAATACACCTTTTAAAACATTAGATTAACCAAATATTAACAATTACAAGTGGCGCCATTGTTAGTCAAACGAACCATTAAAATTAAATTTAAAAGATTATAAAACTTTACTTAGTGAAAATTTAAAACAAAAAAACCATTAACCACTAGTAATGTAATGATCAATAGCAAACAATGATAAAGCGTTTTGATAATTTTTCTGAGTATTAAATAAAGAAGTTTCGCAATGCCACACCGCTCTATTCGATAAAATCAACATCACTTAATTGTAAGCACAACTATGCAAATAGCCGTAGACCTTAGCTAAGGACTACGGCTATTTGCATAGTAATAAGAAGGGCTTAACTTGGGGTTATTGCGCTATCACTGAGACAATATGATGATTTTCAAGGTGAACGTAACATTTAAAAATATCACCCCTGACATAATCACAACATAAAGTGTCGACTAACTGAATAACTATCAAGTTATTTGGTAAATCTACCTTGATTATTTCTGCTGCGGTAAAGTCAAAGTAATAGCCAACTTTAGGATACAGTGCTTTGAACATGGCTTCTTTGGATGAAAAAGCGAACGTAAGCGCAATAGGAAACGCCACTGCTACGGATGCCAGCAAATCAAGCTCACCATTTGTTACTATAGTTGATGCGATAGAGTTTGCTAACTCTTCCTCCATCACTCTTTCGCAGTCAATGCCGATATATTGATAACAAGAAGTATCCGTTACAGCAGCCATGGCAACCTGGTTACTGTGAGTGATTGAGCCAATTACGTTATCTGGCCATTTTGGTGCGCGGTTCTTACCAATATCAATACTTGTTTGCTCAATCGACAATAAACCTAATGCTTGCTGGCTACAAAACCGCCCAGCAAGAAACTCAGCTTGGCGTTTATTAACAGAGTTTAAGATAACCTCAGGGCACGATACACCTAATAGGTCGAACATTCCCTGCTGATAACGGCCAATAGCAAAGTGGCATTTCACGATCACTAAGTTTGGAAAACGGGGGAACACTACTGTCTCTATTTGCTCGATAAATCCATCGGTTTTTGCTACTAATTCAACACCACAACTCAAGGGCCAGTCCTTCATTTTTACTGCTTCATAATTAATGATTAATCAGCTTTAAGAAATCAATCTTATAAGCAACCAGCGGTGCTACCGCAGCGCCTATAGAAATATATCAAGGCCGGTATTACAAGGAAAAAGATAATCAATCACTCATGCGTTTACCTTGGTCGGACACATGAATGAAGCCATTTCATTGCGTTGCAATATCTCGCTGTTAAGTTCATAAGCAAATCGCAAAATAATCCACCCTGCAAGACGATTGATGAATAAAACAGCCCCATCTAACTGCTGGTCGTCTGTGGCACATCATTAACCGTGCAAGTCTATTCGTGAACTTACCGCACCAGTAGCCGCACACAAATCTATAAAGTCTCACCACTGCGGATTAATCCACCAACTCAAACTGAGCTCACAAAACAACATTCTTTTACTACAACTATCTATATTTTGCCGCTGTTAACACATCAATCAAGAATTCTTTTAAATACAGTCATATACACCTGTTACACCTTGTTAACAGACTGATTTTAAACACCTTTATACATCTCACCCAAACAAGCTCATTTATCAGCATTTATCACTAAAAAAAGGAGGCTTGCCTATCTCGTAGAACCGATTAAACCGTTTTTTTAGTCAATGCGACTGCCAATTATAAAAATAAAAAATCTTTTCAATTTGAGGAGAGGGCCTCCCCTATCTTAATGAAAAAAATAATTTAAATAATTGTTTTAAAAGGCTTTTATTTACTGTTATGTTTTTTAGCGCAGAACATTTAATCAAAAGGAGAGACCATGATTTTGCAAAATATCACCAAGATGTTGGAAGAAGTACTCGGCGTAGAAGAACAAGAAATAACCCTAGAGGCGAACTTAGTCGATGACTTGGCCGCAGAGTCAATCGACTTTGTCGATATTATTTATGCTTTGGAGCAGGAATATAACTTAACGATTGCACCCGGCGACATCTTTCCTGCATTCCTTCAGCAAGAGCAATTTATCGACAGTGAAGGTGAAGTTAGCGCTGAGACACGTAGCAAATTAGATAGCCAATACCCACACCTATCCAGTGCCTGCTTAAACGAATTTTTTGAAACAAAACAAGCCAGTATATTTTTTAGAGTAAGCGTACTCGTTGACTTTATTGAATATAAACAGAGCGACAAAGCAGCCCAAACCACAGCGCCAACGGTAGAGCCAGCGTAAAGGGAGGAATTAAGATGTATCAAACAGATGTTGTGATAACAGGCCTAGGGTGCGCCAGCGCACTAGGTAATAACAGTGAACAAATGTGGCAAGCCTTACTCGCTGGAAACACTGGCTTTTCGCCATTAGATCAGCATGATCCTCTGGCCTGTGAACAAGTACATCTGTTAGCAAAATGTCAACAATTGGATTTTTTATCTGGCCACATGGATAAGTGGCCCCTGACAAAAAAACAGTTACGCCAAATGTCACCGGTATCCAAGATGCTCTGCCACAGTGCCCTTGATGCACTAGAGCAAGCGCAACTATCTTGTGCTGAGGTATCGAACAATGCCAAGGTCGGCGCCATTATTGGTGCAGGCGTCAACTTATGTGAGGAGCAAACCGAATTACTACCTGAGAAACGTAACCCCAACTGGTTATTACAAAGCTACCCCAACATACACTTAGCCCATTTATCGATGCTGCTCGGACTTACTGGGTTTGCCACCACCATAGTCAATGCCTGTACCAGTGCTAGCCAAGCAATTGGTCAAGGTATGCAAATGATCCGCGCAGGCTTATTAGACATTGTCTTAGTCGGCGGCGCTGATAGTCGCATATCACCGGCATTCTTATCCGGTTTTTCACGCTTGAACATGCTTAGTCAATCAGCTGATCTTGAGCTAAGCATGCAGCCCTTTGACCAACACCGAAGCGGGTTTGTATTAGGGGAAGGCGCGGGCGTGTTGGTATTAGAAAGCGCCCATCATGCCTCACTACGTGGCGTGAAAGCGTTAGCGCAAGTAGCCGGTTTTGGCTGTAGCCAAGACGCTTATCGCCTGACGGAGCCTTGCCCGCGAGGTAAGGCTCGCGCCATGGCATTAGCGCTACAAGACGCCCACATCAGTGCCAGCAACATTAGCTATATCAACGCCCATGGCACCGCTACTCAGCAAAATGATCACGCCGAAACCTTAGCGATACAACAAGTCTTTGGCGCAACAACGCCTTGGGTAAATTCAACTAAAGGATTTCTTGGTCATAGCCTCGCCGCCAGTGGCGCATTGGAAGCGATTGTTTGCATTAAAAGTTTACAGCAGCAAAAGCTCCACCCAAACCGCCCTTGTACCCAAGCAAAAGACGTCAATCCTTTGACCTTAGTGGGCGTGCAAGCCATGAGCACTCGTCTGGACTTTTGCATGTCTAACTCTAGTGCCATCGGTGGAACCAACACCAGTTTAGTTTTTAAGAGGATAGAAAAATGAGTGAAACTTCCCCTATCGTTATTTCTGGCATCGGCGCATTAACGCCCTTAGGCGCAGACATTAACGAACACCTTGCCGCCCACCAGCAAGGTGAGTCCTGCCTAAGGGCCAAGTACGAGTTACCGTTTTTACAAGGCGACGTTTCTGAGCCCAATATCAAGCAGTGGCTCCCAGATAAGAAATCTTGTCGCATGCTCACTCGTCAAGGTTTACTTGGCATTGCCAGTGCGACGTTAGCGCTCAATCAAGCAAAGCTCCACGCCAGTGAACTCGCTGAGCAAGACCAGCTAAACGGTGTGATCTACGGAGCCTTCTACAGTCAAGGTGTACTCAATGCCGCCCAACCTTATCTTAATGCACTCGACGGCTCAGGTGCCATTAACTATCAGGCGTTTGGCGCACGTCACTATCGCGAATTTCCACCGCTGTGGATCTTACCACGCCTGCCTAATACCACCGGCGGTCAGATTTCGATTCAATATGGCCTGCGGGGACTCAGTTACAGTGTGGTAAATGGCCCCGCTGGCGGCATGATCTCAGTGGGTGAAGCCTTAGAATGCATACAAGACGGCAGAGCCCGTCGCTTTGTTACTGGTGCATCAGAAATGGATCCGACCATTGAGCAGCTCTTTGCGCTCGATCAACTCGGTGTGCTTGCCACACAGACGCCATCAAAAGCGGGCTTGACCATCAGTGAAGCGGGTGTGAGTTTTATTGTTGAGCCCCTTGCCCTTGCTCAATCGCGCCAGGTATCAAATAGCATTGAACTGGTTGCTTATGAAAATAGCTATATTCCACACATTCTCACTCTTTCTGAAGCGGAGCTTGAACAAAAAGTCAGAGCCCACTTTTTACGTACACTCGATAAAGCGGAACTATCACCCCAAGAGATCAGCGCTATTCAATTAACAATGGCCGGGATCCCTGCCCTTGATCAAAGTGAAGCGAAGGCGACGCAACAGGTATTTAGCGCAACTGTTCCGGTGCTTTGCGCCACGGATTACTCTGGCTTTGCATTAGGTGCAGCCGCGGCTACCAACCTCTTCTATGCTTGCTTGCAGCTGCAACATCAGTACTTAGCGCCGGTGTTAAACCAAGCCAAAAAACCGCTTACCGGACAACTTAATTACCAACAACAATGTCAATTAGATGCCGGTATCACCACCCTCTTTTGTCATCACATTGACCATCTTGGTAACCAAGTCAGTCTAATTTTGCGTACCACCGCACACCATCACGCACCCCATCTAAAGCAGGAGGTAATATGAAAAGAGTAGTTATTACAGGCATGGGCGCAGTCAGTGCCTTTGGCACCGGTACCGAGCGACTTTGGCAAGCCTTGTTGGCCGGTAAAAATGGCATTACCCGGATATCGCACTTGCCATTACAAGGTGACATTGTTGCCATTGGCGCCGCTATTCCAAACTTAGAAAAAGAAATACAGGCCATTCCTAAATTGGCTGCAATGAGTTGCCAAGACCCATCGGTAAAATCATTTTTTCTAGCAGTTCATGAAGCGGTTACGCAAGCAAAACTCGACTTCACTGAGCTTAATCTAGCCAAGGTGGCAACCATGATTGCCGATCGGCCTTTTTCGCCCACCAGCTTAATGGCGCAATTTTTGCCTTCTATTAAACAAAGTCTCACTAACGAAAACATTGCCAGCCTTTCGCCCTTGCAATACTGGCAGGCATTGCAAAATGATAATGATTTAAAACAAAGCTATCGCTGCGATGAGCGCGACAGCATTAATCATTTTGTTTCCCGCTATTATCAACTAACCGGTCCCACGCTCAGTATTGGCACCGCGTGCGCGTCTGGTAACAATGGCATCGGCGAAGCGTTTGAAAAAATTCGTCATGGCCGCTTAGACTGCGCGTTAGCAGGCGGGGCCTATGATTTTGATATGAACTCAATGGTAGGTTTTACCCGCATTGGCGCATTAAGTACCCATAACTGCCCTGATACTGCGTGTCGACCTTTTGATGCTAAGCGCAGTGGCTTTGTCATGGGCAGCGGTTGCGGCGTATTAATTATGGAGTCACTTGAACATGCCCAAGCGCGCGGTGCTGACATTCTCTGTGAGGTTACAGGTTATGCGTCTTATTCAGACGGCTATCGCGCCACTGACCCCGACCCTTCCGGAATGGGCGCTCAGCGCACCTTACGCGGTGCATTAGCTACTGCGCAGTTAGCGCCAGAGCAAATTGGTTACATTAACGCCCATGGCACCTCAACCACAATGAATGATAAAACCGAGACCAATGCCATTAAAGCCGTGTTTGGTGAACATGCCTACCAGCTCCCTATTTCTTCCACTAAGTCGATGATCGGCCACGGTATTATGGCCGCAGGTGCGCTGGAAGCGGTGGCTTGCATTAATGCGCTGCGCGATCAAACCATACACGGTACCCGCAATTATCAGCACCGCGACCCTGAGCTTGATCTTGATTATGTTGCTGAAGGCGCTCGGCAACTGACGCTAAACCATGTTTTATCCAATAACTTTGGCTTCGGCGGACAAAACGCCAGCGTGATCTATTCCCGCTTTGTCGCTCAATAAGGAAGGCCAGATGAACAGCACCTTAATCGATTTATCCAAACTGAATATTAGCGAAGGGCCCGATGAGTTCAGCGCAGATGTTTGGCTTGATTTACGCCAACATAGATACCTCTATTCTCATAAGATTAATGATCAAGTGGTGATCCCAACTGTATTCTTATTGGAAATGGCACTTGGCGTTTTATCTCGCACATCACTTGGCCAGAGCCTGAAACAAATGCCACTCAATCAACAAAGCTTGTGTTGGCAAAATATCACTGCGCCAAGATTAGCTTATCTCGTTGGCCCTACTCAGCAACACCTAAAGGTGCGCTGGCATCGTAATACTGACAATTTAACGCTGAGCATTTGTTACGATAAATTAAACCAGCAAGGCCTATGCATCAGGCCGGCACTCATCGTATTAACCGCGCAACTGCTGTTACCAAGCTTGATTTCAGAACACTCAAAAATTGAAACACCCCATTTAGCACTGCCGACAATAGAAGAAATTACTGGCGCGTATCTGATCCCAAGGCAAGTAATCGACGACTATAAACACCAATCCCCAGGTAAACTCGGCATTTTATTTTGCACCTTAGAGTTCCGTTTTTACTGGCAGCAACAAAAGGATTGCCTATGGGCTTATTCCGATATCAGCAACAGCGCACAATATTGCTTTAGTAGCGAGCCCGACCCCCTTTTTGTTGGTCCTGTTTTGGCCTGTATGTCTGCTATTCAGCATTTGCCATTTTACGGTTATTTACAAGGTCAAGTCGCGATACCCGCCAATATAGACCAACTTATTTACCTGCCTGGCTGGCAAGATAAAGAGAATAATCAAGGAAAATTGATCAGCCAAATCACACCGTCAACCAAACCGCACCACGTCGATATTCTGTTGATGCGGCAAGATAACCTGCATCCGGTAGCTTTATTAATAGGCTATCAATTACAACCGAGATTAAGTGCAAGGAGCGCGGCATGAATCAATGGTTTTTTATTCACTTTGCACAACATCTGCAGCAAACCTCTGACGATTTAAGCTTTGAATGGCTAATTGATCCACAACAACAAGTGTTTTTGCAGCATCATATTTTTTCAGGCCAATGCTTAGTACCTGCTGCCATTTCGACTGAGCTGTGTATTCAAGCCGCGATGCAATTAGCCCTTATTACACCGCCATCAGACACCGCACAAACTGGCTACCCAAAAATTTCGATTGAGTCATTCAACATTAAACGGCCACTTGCGCTGGGTTGTGATGAGCAGATCAAGCTATTTGTTAGCGCCATTCGCTTGCCTGATAACGGTTATAAGGTATCTCTACGCCGTCATCTTTATCATGCCAATGGTAAATTACTGCGCCGTGATGTGCTGGTCGCACAAAGCGTGATCCGCATTGAGACAGCCATCCATTTACCGAACAACTTACACATTGGGACGCTAGTAAAATGCGCTATTGAGGGGCCTTGTAAACACTTTGATTTTGGTCAGGCTAACTATTATAAATTGATCAATCCCAGCCACGGCGAGCTTTTTCAAAGTCTGACAGGTAAATGTACATTATCCAACAGCCTGCAATGGCTGATATCTGAATTTAATATTCAAGCAAAAGAGCAACATTATAGCTGCGTGGACGAGTTGCCTTTTGTCTGCTCACCCTTGGCAATAGACAGCGTATTACAAGCATGTGTACTCAGTTGTATCCAGATCGAGAGCGTAAAGCATCAGCAGTTTCTCAGTAAGCTACCGGTTGCGCTGAATCAAGTGCAATTCTTTCAACCCTTCCAGTTCAATCATCGTTATCAATGTGTGTTGAATTTGGTCGCGTTAGATGACCAAACCCAAACACTGCGCGCGTGGGTAAAAGACCAACAAGGTCAGCTCGTCGCTTACTTTGATCGCATTACGTTACACCGCGCCCCCAATGAGCCTCGTCTCGCTTGTCAATTTGAACGCGACTATCGCCATTTTTTATTAACAGACCAACAAAGCAAACCTGATGTGGAGGTTTTATGCTAAGTATTAAAAATAAACAACGCCTAAGTAAATGGCTCGATGGTGCTAAGCAAGGACTCAGTCAGCAGTCCCGTGGCATTAAATATAAATGGCCGCATATTCCTGGCCAACCAGCACAAGAAACCATCAATCAAGTGAGCCTGCCTCTACTGGAGGGGGCCAGGGTTGATTGGGATAAACACGGTTTATGCCAATTCCATTGCCAAATCAGTGAACAACATTCGCCCTATTTGCGCCATCACCGCTTTCCCATGGGTGACATTATGCCTGCCACGGTGATCTTAGAGTATTTTGTTGAAGCCGCGTCATGGCTACAACAAAAAAGCCATGGCCACCAGCAATGGTACCCGCTGCAAGTGAGCCAGCTAAAACTCGACCGCGTGCTAATTTTACCTGAAGGCACGGCCTCAATTGATATTGAAATTCATGTTAATAAACGCTTTATCGGCCCTCATGGGCATGAAATACAACTTAGCTTACACAGCCCCCGATTTAACAAGCAAGGGAAATATCTTGGCCTTAAATGCCATGCCAGTGTCACGATTGGTTTTGATCCCAGCGTGCGCGCCACCAATAAAGTGCCACTGCTGAATGGCTTAGTTCACCACTATCAAACCACCGAACAACAAATATACAGCAAAGTGCTCACTAGCCACGGTGACAAAATGCAAAGCATTACTGGCGAGCTTTACATTAATGGTGAACGCAATCAGATCCTCGCTTCTTATGATTGCCAAAATAAGGAAAGCACTTGGCTAAATAGCGGTAATGGCCACTTTATTTTGTCGCCTTTGGGATTAGATTCCTGTTTGCAGCTACTGTGTTTTCTGGCGATTTTACAAGACGGGCTGCCCAGGTTGCCGGTGTTCATAGGCCAACTTAATCTGTTTCGAGCACACCCAATGGATCAACCTTGTCGCGCCTTAATTGAACTGGTGCAGCAAGATGTCGGCAGAACCGAAGCCAAAGTGACCGTATTTGATCGATACAACCGGATTATTTTCGATGTCAAACAAGCGATAGCGCAAAGCCATCAAGGCGGGGCGTTTGACTTAAGTTTATTTGAGCGCTGGCTTGAAAACATCACGGTGGCATGCCATGTAGATGAGCCTAAAGTGCAGGAGGCGGGACATGATCTTTAATGCCACACAGTCGCCCAACTTACCGCTGCAATACAATTTAAAAGGAAACCAAGCGTCAACGGTTACGTTGGTTTTTCTTAATGGGCTCTTTCATGGCGAAGCATCTTGGGTTAAGCAGCAGCGTTATCAAGGCTTTAAAAACTGCCAACATTTATTCCTTGATTATCCAGGCTGCGGCGGCAATCAACTCACTGAGCAACAACAATATTTTACTTTTAGTGATATTGCTAATGCCATTGTAGAGCTGATTCAACACTTAGCTCTTGAGCGGGTGATGTTAGTGGGTTATTCACTCGGTGGCATGCTTGCCCTTGAAATGGCCAAACAGTGGCCAGCGCACACGACGTTGCCAAACCACCAAGCTCCTCGTCTAGAAAAAATAGTGCTCATAAACAGTGCTGACCAGATCAGTATCAAGGGCCAATGGATGATGAAAAATGTGCAGCATATGCTCGAGCTTAGTATTCCATTGCCCACCTTGTTTAGCCAAGTTTATCCGTGGTTTTTCAGTGATGATTATCTGCAGAAGCTCGATAGTATGAGTGAGTATGTGCTGCAAAGTTACGCTAACTACAACCAAGACAGCCAAGGCTTAACTGCATTTTTGCACGCTTGTCATCGCCGGCACGCTAGTGATGGCAATGGCTCCCAATCTGCGCCTGCACAACATAGTGAGCAGGCAGTGTTAACCATTCCGATACTGGTTATCACTTGCTCTGGCGATCCTTTGTTTCCACCAAACATTACCACTGCTTTTTGCCAGCAAAAGGCAAACATTACCCAGGTGGATCTTGAGCTGCAATCCCACGTTGCCAATCTTGAAGCCGCCGCGGCTGTGAATCGGCACATCGAACAATTTATTCCAGAACACACGCCACCTGAACCTGAACAAACACTAATAGGAGCGCCCCATGCAGCCATCATCTAATATTCCGATTCAGCTTCGCAGTTATCAAGGGCTCAATCTCATGGCTCAACTCGATATTAATTTAACTGAAGCGCCTCTGCCCATCGAGCCACTGAGTCAAATATGTACGCAAGATGAGCTGACCTCATTACATATTTTAGTTGACGCAAGCCAAGTAAATTCAGCGTTGCTGGAACAATTGTTTGTCTTATTACAAGGCCTGTATCGACCATTAATGCGTGGTAAAAATAAACAGGTTTGGGTGATTTGGCACCACAGTGACGAATCGATAATTAGAGCTGGCGCGCAGGCGCTATGCCAAATTGCCGCGTTGGAGTTGGCACGTAAAGGAGTGAGCATTAATTTTATTCATCAGCATCACGCTTTGTCAGAACCCCAGCGGCAGTGCCTGTTACATTGGCAGTTTGCTCATTACTGCACCGCGCAAGCCTTTTCACTGCCAGAAGCCCCATTATCGCAATTAGAGAAATTAGAGGAGTTATTATGAAAACGGTATTAATTACTGGCGCATCGAGGGGCATCGGCAATGCCATGGCAAGTTATTTTGCTAAGCAAGGTTATCGAGTTTTGATTAACGTGCGACAGCAAAATCAGCACAGTGATGCGCTGCTACAAACGATAAAGCAGCAAGGCGGCGTAGCTGAACTGGCGATATTTGATATCACCGATAAGCTCGCGCGCGAACAATACATGAAGCAATGCCCCTCCCTTGATGTATTAATCAACAATGCCGGATGCTTAGCCGATAAC
This sequence comes from Motilimonas cestriensis, assembly GCF_021295315.1. Taxonomy (GTDB): domain Bacteria; phylum Pseudomonadota; class Gammaproteobacteria; order Enterobacterales; family CBDFNC01; genus Motilimonas; species Motilimonas cestriensis. Next base: position 75,598 of record NZ_JAIMJA010000009.1, read on the forward strand.
TTATTGGTGCAAACGCCATTAACAGATTGGCAACGGTGCATGGCTACCAACTACGAGGCCAGTTGCGCGCTGTTTGAGTTGGCCAAACCGCACTTACTAAAATCAAAACAGGGTTGCGTAATCAATATGGCCAGTATTTCTGGGGTTCGCCCACGGGCGGGGCAAAGTGCATATAGCGTCACTAAAAGCATGTTGATTGCATGGACCCATTGGCTTGCAGAGCAATACCCACAAATTAACAGCTTTGCTATTTCACCGGGGCCCGTAGCAACCGACATGATCGTTAACGCACCTTGGTATCAGGAAAAAAATGCGTTTAACCGGATCCCTTTACGCCGTTTTTGCCAGCCTGAAGAAATAGCGCATGCGGCATATTGTTTAGCGACCCATCCGATGATCTACTCTGGAGAAAATTTGATCATGGATGGCGGTTATACCCAAACCACTCAAACCGCCTAAGGAGTGATCGATATGTTTCAATCTGTGATCAACTGCAACCATCTTAATGCCGATGCATCGCCTCCCCTTTCGCCAGGCGTTATTAACCTTTACTATGCGATTATTGATAATAATACCGATAACGACAATACAACCCAACAACAGTTAGCCAGCGTAGCTTTAACTCAAGATCAGTGGTTAAAAGTAAGGGAAAAAACGAATGCAACCCGTCTGCAATTTATTAAGCAACGAGTCATGCTTAATCAAGTGTTAAAACGGCACCTTGCAGGCCTAGAGCTTGAATTTCAAAGGGGCCCAGTTGGGAAACCATCGGTTAAAAATAGTGCGATTGAATTTAACCTGTCACATTGCGCGGAGATCATGATGATTGCCGTTAGTGATGCTAATCCTCTGGGGTTGGACATTTGCCAGCATCACTTTAGTGCCGCTAAAGTGAAGCGGCTTTCTCAAATATGCTTAACCTCTGACGAGCTACATCGACAAAACGCTCCAGAATATTTTTATGATAGGTGGGCCCTAATGGAATCTTGGTTAAAAGCCAGCGGCGTAGGATGGGTAAAAGGTGTTAGGGAGCTTGCATCTCATGTATTTGACTCAGGTAATTTATACAGTTACTTAATACCACTAACCAATCATGACTTGGCGCAGTTATCGCCGAAAAAACTGAGTATTGCACTGACTGCCCAGCAAACAATAAAGCAAGTTAATTTGATTCACTGGCCGATTCAACATTAAGGAAGACCGTATAAATGACTCCTGTTTTCTCTCGCACTTTCAGTATCTTAATTGCCGCCACTTCGGGTTTATTGATGGGCCTGTCGATGCCAGGACATAACGTCGGTTATCTAGCTTGGTTTGCTTTGGTGCCTGTGCTGCTACTGATCCATGCCCGAGCGGATGTGAAGCCTTTTCGCTTACTGCTGCCAACGACTATTATCTGGTCTTGGCTCGCTCATGGCTGGTTTCAAGATTTATTCGGCACCATCATTGGCAGTCTTTTAATGATCGGGGTGGGCTTCTTCTTTGCCCGCGTTATCCATTGGGGGATCGTACTCAGTCGCCATTGTCGGCCGGCATTGAGCCTATTTGCCCTCCCCCTTGCTTGGTGTAGCGTTGAGTTTCTGCGTTATGTGTTACCTTATTTGGAAGATATTTGGTTTGTATTGATTGCCAAAAGCCAATGGCAACAAACCGATTTGTTACAAATATTGTCCATTACCGGATTTGTCGGCGTGAGCTTTTTAGTCGTACTCAGTAACACCGCCATCACGCAGCTGATACTGACTATTTGGCAGCGTAAAGCCATACATAAACCCGCAATTGCTTACCTAATATTGATTGCTGGTTTGGCATACTGGGGCCAGCAGCAAATTCCCGCAAACTTGCCTGCCACGGTCAATATTGCCGCGACGGTGGACTTAACCAATCAAGACCCCACCATCCAAGCTTTAGCGCTCAAACCCATGGACGGTGAAGGTTATTGGGCCGATACCCAAGCCATGTCCCAAGCTATTTTTGATGTTAATGCCGCACTGACCAAGACACTAAAGCAGCCTTCTAACTTCATTGTTTGGCCTGAAAATGAAATGGCCACCATTGATAACACTGTGATTGTTTCTCAATTACAAGCCTTAGCACGGCAACAAAACAGTTATCTTGTGGCCGATTTAGTGTGGCGTGAAGGAGACGATCAATACGATACCGCGGTAATGTTTGATCCCAAAGGCAACGAGGTATTAAGAACCCCTAAAATCGCGATTACATTCAGAGAAAAGCAATTTGGCTTCACTCCCGGTAAAGCGGAAGACATGAAAGTAGTGGCAACACCATTTGGTAATGTGGGCCTTGGCGTATGCTTTGATCGCCATCGATTGTGGATTTCTCGCGCCTTAAAACAGCACGGCGCTGATATTATCTTAATGCCCGTTGATGATGATTTTAAGGGCAATAAGCAGCTGCCCTTGCTGCACGCCACCGACAGTGTCTTTCGCGCGATTGAAAATCGCGTGACCTATGGCTTGGGTACCACCAGTGGAGTAAGCATGGTGATCAATCCTTATGGCCAAATAACAGCGCGCAGTCATTTTAATCAAAGAGAGGTGATCCAGGGAACCAGCAGTATTCATCCCGATTCAACCTTTTATAGTCGTAACGGTGACATCATCGCGTGGCTAATGTGCTTAGTCACCTTGGCCATTATCATCGACACAAGGCGAAGGTTTAAGTTACGAAGAGTGGATTAAAAAGCCCAGCAAGTATTGCATCATGATCGGGGTGAGCAGATTATCTCCACCCCGATATAGTCAAACCGAACGACTAGCCACACGCTTTGCCTAATTGCTTGGTCAAACTTTGACGCTTACTTTGCTCGACTTTCAGCGCCTTAAGCTTCTCAGCATCACCTTGCAATTGCGCGCGTGCTTGAAACTCATGATAGGATTGAATGGTTTCGTAAAAAAACGCTTTATCGGATATTTTGCCAATTTGCTCTTTTACACAAGAACAGTCTAAGTTTTGCTCAACACCTTTTGTTTTGGCATCTTGACAAGTATTGACAAAAAACTGTCGTGCTTTCACTAATGCACCCGCCTTAACCGCTTTTTTGTAAGCGGCTTGATTGGCTGGCTGCGCATAAAACTCATCAAGTCCTGAGTCGCTGGCATGTGCTGAACTTACAAAAAATAGACCACTGATAAAAATAGATTTAATTACTTTTGAAAACTGTTTCAACTTTAACATCCTTGTTAATTAATGAGAGATAAAAAGGTTCACTGGCCAAAACGAGCTGGCTCATCTGCCAAATAGCGTACCTCAATTTGCCTCGAAGGTCTTCCTAACACCGCATTTCGATGTGGATAACGGCCAAACCTGCGAATAATAGCATAATGGTCCTCTGCAAATTGCAGGTACTGTTGCACTAACTGCTGCGCCTCAAGGGAGTGAGCGTCTTCAAGCATTCCTTGCATAAGGGCAAGACATTGCTCTTGATCTTGCATGTTTTCCGAATGTTCGTAAGGCAAATATAGGAAAAGTCGATAATCTAACGGCAAACGCAAATCAATGCCACGCGCCACCGCCTCTTTGGCCAGCGCTAACGCTTGTCCGTCATAGGCAAATGCTGTTTTGCTGCCACGAAACAGGGTGCGGCTAAACTGGTCCAATACGATCACTGTCGCTAAGATGCCTAAGTCTTGTTTTAGCCAATGCGCATATTCGCCAGCAACGATGCCTTGATGCAGTGCAGCAAATTTTGCTTTTATTTCAGCATCAACTGACTCGCCACCTTGAAACCAGCGATTTCGATGGAGGGCGTCCGATAAGCCATCCCTTAAGTCACCGAACCAATATGTCAGTACTGATTCATATTCATTAGTATTCATTTTATTCCCTTTATCATGCTTATTCTGAACTTAGAATCAGCCATGTAACTTGCTCTTCTAGCAAAAGTTGAACACAGGCAATTGTATCTATACATAATATTTTTAACTGGTTACTATTAATTAGTATTTATTTCATCATGGAACAGAGCATGCAAAAAAGCATTATTTGCGATATCGACGGCGTTTTACTTCATAACAATTCTTTGATCCCTGGTGCCGATACATTTATTCATCGAATCATTGAACAAGGCAATAAGCTGGTTATTTTAACTAACTATCCAGCCATGACCGAAAATGATCTGCACAATCGGTTTAAATCAGCTGGTATTAATGTGCCCCCCGAATACTTCTATACCTCCGCCATGGCAACAGCCGCCTTTATGGAGCGTCAAGAAGGAAATAAAGCCTTTGTGATTGGCGAAGGCGCCCTCACTCACGAGCTGTATAAAGCAGGCTTTACGATTACGGACATTGACCCTGATTTTGTCATCGTTGGCGAAACCACTAGCTATAACTGGAGCATGATCCAAAAGGCGGCCCGCTTTGTTGCTGATGGTGCACGATTTATTGCTACCAATCCAGACACCCATGGCCCGAGCATGAGTCCAGCATGTGGCGCGTTATGTGCCCCAATTGAGCGCATGACAGGTAAAGAGCCCTTTTATGTGGGTAAGCCGAGCACTTGGATCATCCGCGCAGCCTTAAATAAAATTGGCGCACATTCTCAAGACACTTGTATCATTGGCGATAACCTGCGCACGGATATCTTAATGGGCTTTCAAGCCGGCCTCGAGACAATTTTGGTGCTCTCTGGTGTCAGCAGCCGAGCCGATATTGATAACGTGCCATTTAAACCAAACCACATTGTTAACTCGATTCAAGACATCGATTTTTTATAAGTCGAATCCATTGCCATAGTGCTATTCTATTGACTCAAAGCGATAATGCAGGTATTGATTATCGCTTTATCAAAACTCTGAACACCACAACATAAGAAATATAATTATCATGGAACCCAGTACTCTAATTACCCTTATCGGAATCGCCTTTGCTAGTGGTATGGCAATAAATGCTATTGGCTTGCCCCCTATGGTCGGCTTTTTATTAGCTGGCTTTGTGCTTAATGCCATGGGGTTTGAGTCTTCTGAAGGCCTCTCTACCATTGCTGACCTTGGTGTGACACTGCTGTTATTTTCTATTGGCCTTAAGCTTGATATACGTACCTTGTTTAAAAGTGAGGTGTGGGGCGCGGCATCCTTACATATCACTGGCTCAGTATTGTTTTTTGCTGGCGCGCTGTTTTTATTGAAATTCCTGGGACTCGGCTTAGTAGAAAGCTTAGACAGTAATGGCTTTTTCATTGTCGCGTTTGCGTTGAGCTTTTCCAGTACTGTATTTGCAGTAAAAATACTCGAAGAAAAAAGTGAAATGAACTCCCTTTATGGTCGTATCGCCATTGGTGTACTGATCATGCAAGATATTTTTGCTGTACTGTTTTTAACGTTTTCTACCGGAAAATTACCCGAATACTATGCCTTAGGCTTGCTATTATTACCCTTTCTACGCCCTTTACTGTTTAAGGTAATGGATAAAGTAGGCCACGGTGAGCTACTTGTATTATACGGTTTTTTCCTTGCCCTCGTTATTGGCGCGGGCCTGTTTGAAATGGTAGGAATGAAAGCCGACTTGGGCGCACTCATCGCTGGCATGCTCGTTGCCGCGCATCCTAGTGCTGGTGGCATGGCCAAGTCATTATTCAATTTAAAAGAGCTGTTCTTAGTCTGTTTCTTTTTAAACATTGGCTTAAACGGTCTACCTACTGGCGATCATTTGATTATTGCTGCGTTACTCGTGTTGCTATTACCGTTAAAAACCATTTTATATTTCTTTTGTTTCAATCTATTTAAGTTACGAGCGCGCACCTCGTTACTCGGCTCGTTTTCCCTCGCTAACTACAGTGAATTCGGCTTAATTGTTGCAGCGTTAGCGGCTAGCAAAGGCTGGCTAAGCAACGATTGGCTTATTGTGACGGCCATTGCCCTGTCCTTTAGTTTTATCTTGGCATCGGTACTGAATAAAAGCAGTGATGCTATTTATCAAAAACTGTCTCCTCGGTTAAAGCGTTTTCAGCATTTGCGCTTACATGTTGAAGATAGACCGATCCGTGTTGGTGACGCAAAAGTCTTAGTCATGGGCATGGGCCGTATTGGAACCGGTGCGTATGATGAGCTAAAAGAAGTGTTTGGCGACACCGTTTTAGGCATAGACAATAGCCATGAGAAAACAGTTAAGCACCGTGAATTAGGTAGACGCGTCATTACCGGTGACGCTATGGACTCAGACTTTTGGAACAAGTTAGAGATCACCGACCAAATTAATCTCATCCTATTAGCGATGCCAGATCATAATGGTAACCACTATGCTGCTATTCAGTTACGCAATCGTAACTGCAGTATGAAAATTGCGGCCATTGCCCGCTTTGCCGAAGATATTGAAGAATTAAAAGGCTTAGGCGTTAATGCGGTATTTAATATGTACGACGAAGCGGGTGCAGGGTTTGCGCGCCATGTTTGCAGCGAAATGCAGAATATGTCTACACCTGTAGCCAGCCGACTCAATATTTAAATCTGTTGCACTGTGTCATTGCTTGCTTAATTGGGCAGTGACTTTGTGTTGGATATTTGTTAAAACCATGAATTAAAAATATAACTGGCAATAAAGTGGCATTATCTGTGTCAATTTTCTTTGCTCGATGCAAATATGTAGTAACCGAGCCTGATTTTTTTATCAGGCTCAAAGACTGATAAGAAGGGAAGTCTATGTGTTCGATTTTCGGTATTCTCGACATCAAAAGTGATGCGGTTGCGCTGCGTGAGCAAGCGATTCAAATGTCTAAACTGCTCCGTCATAGAGGCCCTGATTGGTCAGGTGTTTACGCCAGTGACAAAGCGATTTTAGTGCACGAACGTTTGTCTATTGTTGACGTTAATACAGGTGCGCAGCCTTTGTATAACCAAGACAACACACACATTCTCGCAGTGAACGGTGAAATTTATAACCATAAAGACTTAGCAGCTAAGCTCACTTGTGGCTACCAGTTTAAAACTAAGTCTGACTGTGAAGTTATTCTTGGTTTATACGAAGAAAAAGGTAACGCATTTTTAGACGACCTTAATGGTATCTTCGCATTCTGCCTATACGATGAGAAAAAAGACAAATACCTGATCGGTCGCGATCACATCGGTATTATTCCGCTTTACATGGGCTGGGACGTACACGGTAACTTTTACGTTGCCTCTGAAATGAAAGCATTAACGCCAGTTTGTGCAAAAGTGCAAGAATTTCCACCAGGACACTACCTTGATAGCGAAGATGGTAAACTGACACGTTATTATCAACGTGATTGGATGACCTATGAAGGGGTTAAAGACAATGGTGGCAGCGCGGCAGAAATTGGCCAAGCATTAGAAGAATCGGTAAAACGTCAACTAATGTGTGATGTCCCTTACGGCGTACTGTTATCAGGCGGTTTAGATTCATCTGTGATTTCTGCAATCACTCAACGCTTTGCTAAACAGCGCGTTGAAGATGATGATAAGTCTGCTGCTTGGTGGCCACAACTGCACTCTTTTTCTGTGGGTCTTGAAGGCTCACCCGATCTTGCAGCTGCACAAAAAGTGGCGGATTCGATTGGTACTATTCACCACCCTATCATCTTTACGGTACAAAACGGTATCGATGCGCTACGTGAAGTGATCTACCACTTAGAAACCTATGATGTAACAACAATACGTGCATCCACCCCAATGTACCTAATGGCACGTAAGATCAAAGCCATGGGGATTAAAATGGTGTTGTCAGGTGAAGGGGCTGATGAAATTTTTGGCGGCTACTTGTATTTCCATAAGGCGCCAAACGCACAAGAATTCCACGAAGAGCTTAACCGTAAACTCGATAAGCTGCATATGTTCGACTGCCTACGTGCCAACAAATCCATGGCTGCATGGGGAATTGAAGCGCGCGTACCTTTCTTAGATAAAGAGTTCATGGATGTTGCAATGCGCACCAACCCAGAGCTTAAAATGATCAAAGATGGCCGTATCGAGAAAAACATTCTACGCGAAGCCTTTGATGGCAAGCTATTAGATGAAGTATTATGGCGTCAAAAAGAACAGTTCTCTGACGGTGTTGGCTACAACTGGATTGACAGCTTAAAAGAGTTCATTGCCACTCAAGTAACCGATCAACAATTAGCCAGTGCGGAATTTAGATTCCCAATCAATACGCCAGATACTAAAGAAGCTTACTACTATCGCAGTATCTTTGAAGAGCACTTCCCTCTTGAGTCTGCAGCACAATGTGTGCCTCATGGTAAGTCGGTTGCTTGTTCTACACCAGAAGCTCTGCTTTGGGATGAGTCATTCCAAAACAATGCCGACCCTTCTGGTCGTGCAGCTGGCGTACACAATGATGCTTACAAAAAATAATCTTGTAGCTCGCTATTATTAATGATTAAAAAGAGCCTATGGCTCTTTTTTTGTTTAGACTTTCCGCTAATGGCCAAGCATAGGGTACTAATTTAACATGTTTAAAAAGGAGATATTATGTGGACTGAAATCTTAACAATAGCTGAGCCTGTTGCGCTTTTATTTGGCGTAGCTTTGGTACTCATTGGCTGCTTTACTTATAGCCGCAGAAAATCGGATTACCTTGCCCCGGTTAAAATATTTTTTAATCAAGTAGATGATCTTAGTGTGGCTGAATACAAATTCATTCGCTCAGGCGTTATTTTTCTATTATTAGCGGTTATTTTTCGTTTTATTAGCCTTACTTTTTTCCTCTAAGAAGCCTAAGCGAACATAACGAGTGAGAGCAAGCTCTCACTCCGATACATCCATATGTAGCTAATACATATTACCCCCACATAATGAACCGTTTTTGCATACAATCAATTTATTTCGAGTCGATCGCTAACATTTATGAAAATTCTATTAATTGATGATTCTAAAATTGAACAAATGGTGATCAACTCTTTTTTAGATCATAACGCTCATGAGTTAATCATCGTGTCTTCTGGTGAGGAAGGGATACAAACATTTTTAACTGAGCAACCCGATTTAATTTTACTCGATGTGATGATGCCAGGCATTGATGGCTACGAGGTTGCCAAACGGATCCGAGCCTCTGAAGAGCCTTGGGTACCGATAATTTTCCTCAGTGGTAAAACCAGTCCCGAAGATTTAGTTGAGGGAATTAACGCCGGGGGGGATGATTATTTAACCAAACCCGTGGATCCCTTAGTGCTTAGCGCAAAACTACAAGCAATGGATCGCATTGCCAAAATGCGTACACAATTAATTGACACTACCACGCAACTGGAACAGGCCAACATTGAATTAAAAAAATTAAGCTTAAGTGATGGCTTAACAGGGATAGCCAATCGCCGCTATTTAGATCAAGTCTTACCGCTTGAGCTTACTCGGGCTTTTCGTGACAGACTAGCAGTGAGCGTTTTACTAATTGATGTCGATCATTTCAAAAAGTTTAACGATTATTACGGCCACCTTGATGGTGATGACTGCTTAAAAAGGATTGCTCAAGCACTAAGCCAAGCATGCAAACGCCCAACTGACTCTGTTAGTCGTTATGGCGGTGAAGAGTTTTGCATTATATTGCCAAGTACCGACCAAACCGGTGCAATTAAGGTCGCCAATCGCATTAATCACCTTGTGCGGGAGCTCGCGATCCCGCATTTGGGTATTGGACCAGAGCACTTTGTTTCAGTCAGTGTGGGAATATTTAGTTATCTAGCTGAAGCACCAATTGATTGTAGCGACTTTCTATCACATGCTGATCAAGCACTATACCAAGCAAAAACAGCGGGTAGAGCGCAATATGCTATCTACCAAGATAGGTCGTTAGGCCATTCATTAGATAACTAAAAGTGACTATGCCGCAGGATCATCAGCTAACTGTAACTTTTTAGCCGGGCTAGCTTTAGGCTTTTTTTCACTAACCGCCTTACCGCCTTTTAAGACATTCATCACATCATTTTTATTCGCTGCTAAAAAGAGGCCTAACTCTTCGAGTTGAGCATCGTCGAGTGCAACCGGCCCAGTGGCAAGAAAATCTGACAATTGATCAGCAGTATCAAGCATTTTATCGTAGGCATCAGCTTCTTTTTTGCTCGTAAAGGTCATCTTTTCTTCACCATTTCGTTCAACAATATACTTAATGACAACGGCCACAGGTTTTCTCCATTAACTGTTTTTTTATACAGTATCATTATCTTTATTTATCGCCAACCATTTAATTCGTTTATTGCTCACAGTTTCGATATACTTTGGGCAAAGGATGTGACTGTTATGGCAATGAATAAATATAACGAAACTTTAGTTGCGTGTGAGCATTGTGATTTATTACAGGTTAAACAAAGGCTACAATTAGGTCAAATCGCCACCTGCCCACGCTGTGGTAGCCGTTTATATTTCAATTCCAGCTGCTCTCCAATGAGTATGCTAGCACTAACCTTAACAGCCTTAATTCTGCTCTTCCCCGCCAACCTATATCCACTATTATCCATGACCATGGTAGGCAGCACCGAAACCGCGAGTTTAAGCCAAGCTACACTAAAAATATTTCATGAAGGTAACTACTTTGTTGCATTCTTAATCTTTTTTTGTTCAACGATTGCCCCCTTTTTAATGTTGTTATCCCTTTGCTGTGCAAGTTTTGTTATCAGTTTCAATCTTCAGACTCGATGGTTAAAGCAGCTCTTAAAGTGGGTCGATTACCTCACTCATTGGTCCATGCTTGAAGTGTACTTAGTCTCTTTTCTTGTGGCGTTAATTAAACTTGTTGATCTGGCAGACATTGAATTAGGTGTTGGGTTAGTTTGTTTTTGTTTATTAATGATCATTAACAGCCTAGTATTGTCTTATTACGATTCAAATAGTTACTGGCAAAGGGTACCCATTGATGCAGTCAGCTAAGGATGCCGGATTAGTACGTTGCAGTGAATGCGCGCTGGTGTGCTCTTTTCAAAAAAATAGCCGATGCCCAAGGTGCAATGCACTTTTAACCTTCAGACAAACAAATAGTCTGCAGAAAACTTGGGCATTTTTACTTACGGCTTGTATTTTTATTATTCCTGCTAATTTTATGCCTATTACCGTACTCATTAGTCAAGGAAAGGAAACACCCGATACCATCTTGTCGGGCGTAATAACGTTAGTTGAAAGTGGCAGCCCAGGGATTGCCATCATTGTTTTTGTCGCATCAATTGTGGTGCCTTTGGCTAAAATCCTCGGCATGGGGTTTATTTTAATTTCACTGCAATTGAAATTAAACATGAGCCACAGAATGCGCTTTATTATGTTTAAGTTTATTGATTGGGTCGGCCGTTGGTCTATGCTGGACCTTTTTGTTATTTCGATTATGGTGGCGGTTATCGATAAAGGCCAGTTATTGGTTATTGTGCCGGGTCCCGGCGCAACGGCATTTGCATCGGTAGTAATATTGACCCTGTTAGCGGCAAAAAGTTTTGATACACGATTAATGTGGGATTTGGAAAAAGATAATGACTGGACAAATTGAGCCGGCAACACCCGTAGTCAGCAATAAACGAAATCTGTCGGCTATTTGGTTTTTACCTTTTTTAGCCTTACTGCTCGGTGGCTGGCTATTATTTCAACATCTGTCTAATGCCGCTTCTGAAATTCGCATTCATTTTGAAAATGCCAATGGGATTTTAGTGGGCAAAACGCGTATTAAGTACCAAGGTGTCGATATTGGTAAAGTAACGGATATAAAACTGGATGAGGATATTTCAGGGGTATACGTGATTGCTGAAATTGAACATCAAGCCGCCCACATGCTCAAATCAGATACACAATTTTGGCTGGTCTCCGCAAAAGCCTCCTTAAGCGGAATATCCGGTCTAGATACCTTATTTACTGGTAGTTACATTAACATGCGCCCCGGTGTAGGGGCGCCAGCCAATAACTTTATTGCTGCCGATGAGCAACCACTAAGTAAACCTGAACGGGGGCTCACCGTTAAATTACTGGCGCAAGATATGGGCAGTGTGTCTATTGGCTCACCGGTTTATTATAAAAAAATTCAGGTCGGCGAAGTTTATAATTTCCGCTTGGTACGTGACGCTCAAGAAGTCGAAATACAGCTTAGTATTGATGTAAAATACGCCGACTTAGTGAAACAGAACTCTCGCTTTTGGAATGTCAGCGGCATTAATGCAGACTTTTCTCTGTCGGGTATTAAAGTTAATACCGAAAGTTTGGCCTCCATTATTTCTGGCGCCATCGCGTTTGACTCTCCCATAGAAGGAAATAAAGCACCATCAAATTTCTTATTCAAATTTTATGACGATATAGAAGCTGCTGGTCGTGGCGCAAAAATCCAACTCAAATTAACGTCCATTGATGGTATCAATGTCGGCACCCCTATCGTATATAAAGGATTTAAAGCCGGTAAGATCACCCAAATAGAATTAAGTAAAGAGCAAGACTTATTTGTGGCAAATGCCGTGATTGAGCCGATGTTTAGAGAGCAGCTCAGTGAAAACACTCGATTCTGGACCGAAAAAGCCGAACTAAGTTTATCTGGAGTTAAAAACTTAAGTAATTTAGTCCGCGGTGATTTTATTGCCTTTGCCCCGGCCAATGGTAACCCGATGCGTACCTTTACTGTGTCGGATAATAAGGATGTCTCGGATACGGCGACACACGTAGCGCTCTTTGCCGAGGATGCCAGTGGTGTCGAGCAAGGCGATGACGTCTATTACCGCCGTGTACCTGTGGGTCAAGTGCATAGTATTACCCTCAACAAACAAGCTGATGGCGTGGCCATATCTTTAACTATAGAGCCTAGTTTTCAACACCTTATTGCTGGTAACACCCGCTTTTATAAAACGGGCGGGCTCTCTCTTAAAGCGTCATTGAAAGGTATGGAACTTAATGCCGAGCCTTTACCTAGCCTGCTTAAAGGCGGCATTAGCTTATATAATCCAGACAATAAAGCTAAGGGAAAACCTGCTTCCCAGTATCGCCTTTATCCCGACCGTGCCTTGGCAGAGCTAGGCAGTGCCGCATTTGCCAAACCCCTTAAGGTAACCGTCATCAGTAATAAGATGAGCTCAGTAACGTTGGGCTCGCCCGTTTATTACCGTAAACTTCCTGTAGGCGAAGTCAGCCATTACGATTTAACCCCGCAAGGTAAAGTGGCGATTGAACTTGAGATATCAGGCCAATATCGACATTTAATCAATAAAAATAGTTTTTTCTGGGATGTCAGTGGCATCGATATTAAAGGTGGCCTTTCTGGCCTCGAAATAAAAACCGATTCACTGCTGGCGATTGCTGCGGGCGGAATAGCCTTCGACAATAAAACCACACCAACCCCAAGAGTAGACGGACATTTTCCTCTTTATTCAAGCTTTGAACATGCGACAGAAGTTAATTACAACATTTATCTCAGCTTTTCGAGGGCTGATAATGTTAAATCAGGCACCCAAGTTCGCTATAAAGGTATTGTCATTGGCGAAGTAGAAAGCCTTGCATTAAATGAAAGAAATGACAACGTACAAGCCAGAGTCAAAATAAAACAGGGGTTTGCCGAGCGTTTTCGGCGCCAAGGCAGTCAATATTGGTTGGTTAATGCCAAAGTGTCGTTAGCCGGAGCTGAAAACTTAGACACAGTACTAGCAGGCCCCTACATTGAGGCGCTCCCCGGCTCAGGTAAAATGCAAACGAGTTTCACTGCGGGTCAGCAAGCACCGTTAATATCACGTGAACAAAAAGGATTAAGTCTAACCTTAACCGCGCCAAGAGCCGGCTCCCTTAGCTTAGGCAGTCCAGTATATTTCAGACAAGTACAAGTCGGTGAAGTAACTGAATTTGCAGTGGCCAGCGCGGGCGACGCAGTTGAGATCAGTATCAATATTGAGCCCCCATATCAACATTTGGTCAGGGCGAATACTGTTTTTTGGCAAGCTTCTGGGTTCAACATGGATGTTGGCATTACCGGCGCTAGCTTGAAAGCCGAGTCCCTTGAAGCAATTATTCGCGGCGGTATCTCTTTTGCTACCCCCGACGGTAAAATTAAAGTTAAAGCCAAAACCGGGCAACGATTTACCCTTGAGCAAGAATTTAAAGAGAAATGGCTTGATTGGCAGCCTAAGATCCCGCGTTAATCATGTTAATATGTCGCCTCTATTTATAAGGGGCGACCAGTGGCGAATCAAATTTACTTACCCGATGCTTTTTTATCCTGCATGGCCCAAATCATGCCTAATACGTTATCCATGGATGACTTTATTGCGATTTGTAACCAGCCATTGCGCAGAAGCATTCGGGTTAACACATTAAAAATTAGTGTTGACGCATTTAAACAACGCGCATTAGAGCACCAATGGCAGCTCAGCCCTATTCCTTGGTGTGATCATGGCTTTTGGCTTATCAGAGAGGATGAATCTATCCCCCTTGGCAACACCGCTGAGCATTTAGCGGGACTGTTTTATATTCAAGAAGCAAGTTCGATGATGCCTGTGACCGCGCTGTTTCACTTGTGGCAATCAGAGATAGTAGACCCTATCGTACTTGACGCAGCGGCGGCCCCCGGCTCTAAAACCACGCAAATAGCAGCATTGATGAATAACCAAGGCTTGTTGATTGCCAATGAGTTTTCTTCTAGCCGAGTTAAAGTGTTACACAGTAACCTAATGCGCTGTGGCATTAAAAATACCGCCCTTACCCACTTTGACGCACGCGTGTTTGGTAGCTGGCTGACAGAAAGTGTCGATGCCATTTTATTAGACGCGCCTTGCTCAGGTGAAGGCGCCGTGCGTAAAGATGACAATGCGATGAAGAACTGGAGCGAAAGCTCGGTCACAGATATCGCAAATACCCAAAAAGCGCTCATAGAAAGTGCTTTTTATGCCCTCAAACCCGGCGGTACGTTGATCTATTCAACCTGCACCCTAAACGAAACCGAAAACCAAGAGGTGTGCCAACACCTGCTAGAAACTTTCGGCGATGCCGTTGCGGTACTGCCCCTTACGGATTTATTCCCTGAAGCAGCAAGCGTGGCAACCCCGCAAGGCTATCTGCATGTTTGGCCACAAGTGTTCGACAGTGAAGGCTTCTTTGTCGCTGGCTTTAGAAAACTTGAATCCGCTCAGCCTGACGAAAAAAATCGCCATCGCGGCAAATTTCCATTTAGCTTTGCAACCAAGGAAAAAACCGAAAACTTTTTCAATTATCTGAGTAGTCAATTTGGCGTCACCGCCGACCAACTCAACGGTGATGTTTGCATACGCGAGGCCGAGTACTGGCTTTTCCCAAAAGCCTTCTCTGGCATTAAAGGCAAGATGAAATATGACCGCGTGGGCATTAAACTAGCCGAAGCGATTAAGAAGAGTTTTCGGATTACCCACGAATTAGCCCTAGTGATCGGACAAGTCGCTGATAAAAATACCTTTGAGCTAAGTGCGGCTCAATGTAAAGAATACTATATGGGCCGGGATATCCACTTAGATCAAGTACTAGGCAAAGGTGAGGTGATCTTGCTTTACCGCGGCGCCCCCATCGGCTTAGGGAAATGGGTTAACAATAGAATTAAGAATAGTTATCCAAGAGAGTTAGTACGGGATTACCATCTTTTTGACTTTTAGGCTCGCAGATCTAGTTTTTTATACTAATATTTTAGTCATATCATCGTTTACTTCCCCTAGCTCGGGTACGTAGGAATTGTCCCGAGCCCTTTTTTACCTTGGGCCGATCATAAAGCGCTCTGGATAACTGATATTAAATCGGATCGCAATAAACCGAAAACACGCGACAACTAAAAAGCCAATCGTTCCAGGTAGCCCCGGGGCCAAGCTAGTTTCTTTTAACAGCACGTAACAAATACTGCCTACTAAAACGGGTGTTGCATATAACTCTTTGGTAGATAGTAAGGTAGTATGGCCGGTCATTACATCGCGCATTACCCCGCCCATGATCGCGGTGATCACTGACATTAATACCGCCACCACCGCAGAATATCCGACACCTTGCACTTTATCGATGGCTTGAACCGCAAACAGCGCGATACCTAAACCATCTAAGTACAACACCCAGTGGTAGCGCTTACGCATAACCGGCTCGCTTATGAAGGTAATCAACGATCCAAGTAAGGCAACCCACAGATACGTTTCATCAACAAGCCAAAACACTGGTTGGCCTATCAATAAATCACGCAGTGTACCGCCCCCAAGAGCAGTGATCATCCCAGTCAGTAATACGCTGACTAAATCAACCCGCTTTTTACTGGCGGCTAACACGCCAGTTGCGGAAAAAACAAATACCGCAAGTAAGCCAAAGAAGTAAAGCATGTTAATCCATTTACCTCATCAGTTGTTGATTACTCAACAGGGGCTGCGGTGTTAAACAGGCGAAAAAAGTTAGCCGTGGTTTGCTGCGCTAATTCGTCCAGCGTAACCCCTTTTAATTGCGCTACAAATTCTGCGACTGCGCGCGTATGAGCGGGCTGATTTTGTTCGCCGCGATAAGGCACTGGCGCTAGGTAGGGAGAATCCGTTTCTACTAGCAATCTATCTAAGGGGAGCGCTTGAACCACTTCTCGTAGCTCATTGGCGGTTTTAAAGGTAACAATACCTGAAATTGAAACATAAAAACCCATTTCAATTGCAGCCTTCGCCATGGCTAGTGATTCCGTAAAGCAATGTAATACACCAGTGACTTGACCTTCTCCTTCCTGTTGTAAGATGGCTAAGGTATCTTCTCGTGCGTCGCGCGTATGAATAATCAACGGCTTATTCACCTTCCTAGCGACACGAATGTGGCGACGAAAACAGGCTTGTTGCTGCGCTTTATCATCGGGGGAATAAAAATAGTCGAGGCCCGTTTCACCCACAGCGACCACATTGTCCTGTTGGCAATAACGCAATAATTTGGCTTCATCTTGATCTGAATTCTGATGGAGTGGATGAATTCCGCAAGACAGAAAAACATTATCAAACGGCGCAACCAAAGACTCCAAGGCTTCAAACTCACCTAACTCGACCGCGACTGCGAGCATGTGGCTAACACCACGTTGTTTGGCTTTCGCTATCACATCGGCAACATTAAGGTGTTTATTTTCGTAGTCTAATTTGTCGAGATGACAATGGGAATCAACAAGCACACTAACCTCCGGGCTTATTTTTTAAGTCAATAAAGTATTGGCTGAGCAACAGGTCTTTTTTCAAACCTGAATGAGAGACAAATTGCTGTTTAAGGTTTAGCCAAGCTTGTGCAAGATGGTAGCCCGTAACGGCAGACCATCGTTCACTGCAGCGTACTAATAATGCTTCGAATTTGCTAAAAATGAGTTTATTGCCCGCTACCCCTAACTGCACTTTTTGCATGTCGTGCAGCAAGTAATAAAACCAATCCATTCGCCTATCGAGATCTTGGTTAATAAAGTCGGCGAGCTGGAAACTGGTACATTGGCCTTGGATAAATCGCTCGAACTCGACGGCAATTTGCTCGTATTCGGTGGCATTTTCTTGTTTCATTGCCTCTAGTATCGCTAATGGCGCACCTTGGTAAAGCTGAATTAGGCCTGAAGGCACGTCACTATATCCTTGTTGTGCTAGCCATGGCAGACAATCAACAGGCGCATGGAGCATAATTTTCTGACAGCGACTGGTGATTGTTGGCATTAATCGGCCGACACTTTCACAAAGTAAAATAAAATAACTGTTATCGGTCGGCTCTTCCAAGGTTTTTAATAAGGCATTGGCTGATGACTCGTTAAAACTTTCAGCGTTGTCAAACACCACGACTTTTGCGATACCTTGTTGCGCGCGCTCGGCAACAACCTTATTAAGTTGGCGCACGGTATCAATGCTAATCAGCCGTTTTTCGGTTTCATTAATTTGATGAAAGTCAGGGTGGTTACCAACCAAAAACAATTGGCAACTATGACAAACGCCGCAACTGCCGTTGTGATGAGGTTGTGTGCACAATAAACGTTGCGCAAGATGCTTAGCTAAATCATGCTTACCTAGGCCTGCAATACCAGAAACCAATAAGGCATGATGCAGCTTGCCTTTGTCCGCTTGGATAAACAGTTGCTGTGATAAACCATCAAGCCAAGGATAGATCACAATATTTGCTCCGCGAGCTCTGTGAGTTGCTGATCGATTTGCGTGGCCACTTCAGACAAGGTTTGGCTGGCATCAATGACGTAAGCATGGGGGTCTTGTGCGACTAAGCTTAAGTACGTCGCTCTGGTGCGCTGAAAAAAGTCGATGGCTTGCTGCTCAATGCGATCTAACTCACCTCGGGCACTGGCCCGCTGCAAGCCTAGCACCGGGTCAATGTCCATATACAAGGTCAGATCAGGATGAAAACCTGCTAGTACCGCCCCTTTAATTTGCTGGATCAACGTCAGATCGATGCCTCGGCCACCGCCTTGATATGCCTGCGAAGATAAATCATGGCGATCGCCGATGACGTAAGCACCACGCGCTAAAGCAGGTTTAATCACGGTTTCAACCAGTTGTACCCGGGCGGCATACATCAACAATAATTCAGCTTTGTCACTCAAGATTTCGTCGGTATTGTCCTTAACAATGCTACGCATCTTTTCCGCTAATGGCGTTCCACCCGGCTCACGTGTACATACAATTTCTTGCACACCATTGGCGCTAAGCCAAGCTTTAACGCCTGCGACAGCGCTACTTTTACCTGCGCCTTCGAGTCCTTCAATAACAATAAATTTGCCGCTTTTCATAAGTTCACTTTTTCAATATGTATTTTCTAACCGCACGATTATGTTCAGCCAGATTTTTCGAAAAATAATGCTCACCGTTGCCCATGCTCACAAAGTAATAATAAGGCGTGTTCGCCGGGTTTAAAGCAGCATTAATGGCATCTTTTCCCGGCATCGCAATCGGTGTCGGTGGCAGTCCGTCAATGACGTAGGTATTGTAAGGCGTTGCTTCTCGCAAATCTTTTCGTCTAATATTGCCATCATAGCGATCGCCCATACCATAGATCACTGTCGGGTCGGTTTGTAAGCGCATATTGGCATTTAGTCGGTTGATAAACACCGATGCGATCGTTTTACGCTCAGGAGCATGACCACTTTCTTTCTCGATAATAGACGCCAAAATAAGCGCCTCATAAGGGGTTTTCAAAGGTAAGTCTTTGGCTCGGTTTTGCCATGCCTCATCTAAATCTTTTTGTTGCGCGGCATAAGCGCGCTCTATCACTTCTAAATCTGTCGCATGGTAAGGAAACAAATAGGTTTGCGGTTGTAAAAAACCTTCCAGCTTAGTGCTCGATAGGCCAAGTTTTTTCGCTAGAGCCGCTTCATCATCAAGCACACCTGTTAAGGTAACCCCCTTAACTTGTTCAATTTGCTGCTTCCATTGTTTGAAGGTACTGCCTTCAATGAGCGTCAGTTTGAACTGATACTCTTTCCCCTTCACAAATTGCCGCAACACCTGCTCGATTGTCCAATTGGCTTCAAGGTGATAGGTGCCACTTTTCAATGGCGTTAACTCAGGGTATAAGCGCCCTAACCAAACATAATAAGGGCTAGGTTGTATAACACCTGCGGACACCAATTTCGACTCTAACTGACGAAAATGACTGCCACTAGGGACAGTAAATACCGTGTCCTCTTTCACTACAGGCGTGGTTCGATACGTTTGTAGCTGATGCCACAAAAAGCTAATGGCGGCTGCACAAATCAGTAATAAAAAGAGAAACAGCAAAAATATTTTTTTAATCATCTTTTATTTCTTGTTGAAGTCTTTGTACTAAGGAGAAATCCGTTAGGACACGTTGTTGAAATTGCTTGATAGGTACTAGACCCATTAACGTGTTGGTGATGAACATGCTATCCACTTGAGCCAATTGATCAAGTTTGAACTTTACAATATTAACCGGTATTTCAAGTTGCTCAGCACAGCGCAACACTTGCTTACGCATCACGCCATTGACACCGGCTTGAGATAAGTCAGGCGTATAAAGAGTTCCCTGTTCGAACCAGAATACGTTAGCAGCACTGGACTCAACAACATAGCCATTGATATCACAAACAATCACATCATCTACATCGAGAGATTCAAGCTCTTGTTTAATCAACACTTGGTCGAGCCGATTCAATGTTTTGTAGCCAGCAAGCTGAGGGTTTAAGCCAAGTTGATATTGGCAAGGAGCAAGTGCAATACCTGAACGCTGCCATAGTTGGTACTGGGCAGGCCATGGCGTTACAGAGATAATTCGCGTCGGGTTTTCACAACCCGCCCCGCTGTAACCTCTGCCTCCTTCACCGCGAGTGATCAGAATTTTTAAGCAACCTAACTCAACTCCAGCTATCGCCGTTTGCACTTCGCTAAATAAAGTCAGCAAGCTTGGCAGCTCAATAGCAAACTTTTTACTCGCCAGCATCAAGCGTTCGACATGATCACGCCAAAACTCAACTTTGCCTCGTACCACTTTAGCGGTGGTAAAAAAACCATCACCGTAAGCTAGGCCTCTATCAGCAGGCGAAATTTGACGATTAGGCTCGCCGTTAATTAGCATCATAATAAATACAAAAAAGCCTGATAAATAATTATCAGGCTTTATACCAGAAAATACACTTTATGGCATTAAACGCGTTTAAAGATGAGTGAGCCGTTCGTGCCACCAAAACCAAACGAATTTGATAAAGCATACTCAAGGTTAGCTTTACGCGCACCGTCAACAACGTAGTCTAAATCACAGCCCTCTGAAGGATTTTCTAGGTTGATGGTTGGTGGCGCGATTTGATCGCGCAATGCTAATACCGTGATGATCGCTTCAATTGCACCGGCCGCACCCAATAGGTGACCGGTCATCGATTTAGTTGAACTCACTAGCACTGATTGAGCGTGCTCACCAAACACAGACTTAACCGCCTGCGTTTCGGCAATGTCACCCGCTGGGGTTGAAGTACCGTGAGCATTGATGTAACCAATTTGGTTTGCTTCAATCTTGGCATCTTCAATGGCATTTTGCATCGCAGCCGCCGCACCTTCACCGTCAGATGGAGGCGACGTCATGTGGTAAGCGTCACCGCTCATACCAAAGCCAACTAATTCAGCGTAAATTTTTGCGCCGCGTGCTACTGCATGCTCGTATTCTTCTAACACGATAACACCAGCACCGTCTCCCAATACAAAACCATCACGGTCTTGATCCCAAGGGCGACTGGCTTTAGTCGGGTCATCATTACGAGTAGAAAGTGCTTTCGCCGCACCAAAACCGCCCATGCCTAGTTCTGTTGAGGCTTTTTCCGCGCCGCCTGCTAACATCACATCTGCGTCGCCATATTGGATCATGCGCGCAGCTAAACCAATACAGTGAGAGCCAGTGGTACAAGCAGTGGTCACAGCAATGTTCGGCCCTTTCAAGCCTTTATTGATTGAGACATGGCCTGATACCATATTGATAATGGTCGAAGGGACAAAAAATGGGCTAATTTTACGTGGACCCGATTTTTGTAGATTAATAGCGTTCGACTCAATTAAACCAAGACCACCTATTCCAGAACCAATCGCCACACCAATTCTACGAGCGTTTTGCTCATTCACTTCTAGTTGGCTATCTTGGAAGGCTTGCTCGGCCGCAATGACACCGTATTGGATAAATAAATCCATTTTACGAGCATCTTTACGGCTCATGTAATCTTCAACGTTTAAGTCTCGGATCAAGCCGGCGAATTTAGTTGAATAAGCCTCGGTATCAAAATGATCGATATTTGAGATACCACTTTTACCCGCTAACAAGGCTTGCCAAGAATCGTCAACTGAATTACCGACAGGGGATAACATTCCCATACCAGTCACAACTACTCTGCGCTTTGACACGTCAAAATCTCCGGATGGTAGATAAAATAAGTAGATAAATAAAAGGCGGTCAAAAGACCGCCCCATAAAATTAACTGTTTAAGTTAAGCTGCAATTATTCTGCGTTGTTCACTACGTAATCGATAGCTGCTTGAACTGTAGTAATTTTTTCAGCTTCTTCGTCTGGGATCTCTGTATCGAATTCTTCTTCAAGAGCCATAACAAGTTCAACTGTATCTAGTGAATCTGCGCCTAAGTCATCTACGAAAGAAGATTCGTTTTTCACTTCTTCTTCTTTAACACCAAGTTGCTCAATGATGATCTTTTTTACGCGTTCTTCAATATTACTCATGATCAATTTTTTCCTTTAGAAAATACGCTAATTGCGTTAGTCGCGATAGTGTATTCCATCGCTCGAAAGTTTCAACCCCGAGATGACTGGTCTAACCAATTTTTTCGTGATTTTTATCGAAAAAATGGGCCGAAAGCACATCTCGGTAACAATATGGCATCAAACCATATACATCCCGCCGTTAACATGTAACGTTTCGCCGGTGATATATGCAGCACTGTCAGACGCTAAAAAGCATACAGTTTCCGCAATCTCTTTCGGATCGCCTAAACGACCCGCTGGAACTTGACCTAAAATTGCCGCTCTTTGTTCATCATTAAGGGCTTTAGTCATGTCAGTTTCAATAAATCCTGGCGCAATTGCATTCACGGTAATACCGCGTGACGCGACTTCGCGAGCAAGTGACTTGGTAAAGCCAATAACACCGGCTTTCGCCGCTGCGTAGTTCGCCTGGCCCGCATTGCCCATCGTACCCACCACTGAGCCGATGCTAATAATACGACCATGGCGTTTTTTCATCATGGCACGTAGTACTGCTTTACTAAGGCGGAATACAGACGTTAAGTTAGTGTCGATTATATCTTGCCACTCATCATCTTTCATGCGCATCATCAAATTATCGCGAGTAATTCCAGCGTTGTTCACCAACACATCTATATCGCCATAACTTGCTTTAATATCTACAAATAACTGCTCAATTGAAGCGGAGTCGGTCACATTAAGCTCTAGGCCTTTACCGTTTTCTCCTAAGTATTCACTAATAGCAGCTGCGCCATTTGCGCTAGTGGCAGTTCCTATTACTGTGGCACCTTTAGCTACAAAACTTTCTGCAACTGAACGGCCAATACCGCGGCTCGCCCCTGTTACCAGTACGATTTTGCCTTCAAAGTTCATCATTTATCCCTCGTTCGTCGCTGCTAAGGCTTCATTCAAGCCAGCAACATCATTTATCGCTTGTGCTGCGATGGTTTTATTAATTCTTTTGACCAAACCTGATAATACTTTACCCGGACCGGCCTCGATTTCTAGGGTGACATCAAGCTTCGCCATCGTCTCTACGACTTCAGTCCAACGTACCGGTAAATAAAGCTGACGCACAAGTGCATCTTTAATCGTTTCAGGGTTAGTTTCTTGAGCCACATCAACATTATTAATCACAGGTATGACAGGCGTGTTAAATTGAATATTTTTTAATGCCTTAGCAAGCTCATCCGCCGCTGGCTTCATTAATGCGCAATGCGATGGCACGCTCACAGGTAAAGGCAGTACACGTTTTGCGCCCGCTTCTTTACATAATACGCCTGCACGCTCTACCGCTGCTTTATTACCAGCGATCACCACTTGGCCCGGTGAATTAAAGTTGACTGGCGAAACCACTTCATCTTGAGCGCCTTGCGCACAAGCATCAGCAATCGATTGATCATCAAGGCCAATAACGGCCGCCATCGCGCCAATGCCTTCCGGCACGGCTTGTTGCATCAATTGACCGCGCAATTCCACTAATTTGATCGCGTCTTTAAAGTCAATCACCCCGGCACATACTAACGCAGAGTATTCACCCAAACTGTGACCGGCCATAACAACAGGTGCTAAGCCGCCTTGTTCTTGCCATACTCGCCAAATAGCCACTGATGCAGCTAGCAAAGCAGGCTGCGTTTTGAAGGTTTTGTTTAATTCTTCGACCGGACCTTGTTGCACTAGCTGCCAAAGATCGTAACCTAAAACTTCACTGGCCTGTGCAAATGTTGCTTCAACCGTAGCGAATTCTGCTGCCAGCTCCGCCAACATACCCACGCTTTGTGAGCCTTGACCAGGAAATGCAAGTGTAAATGTTGTCATTATTATTCCTTACTACATTCGAATCAGTGCTGAGCCCCAGGCAAAACCACCGCCAAAGGCTTCTAATAAGACTAAATCGCCCGCTTTAATACGGCCATCACGCACCCCTTCATCTAATGCGATAGGCACCGAGGCTGCTGAGGTATTACCGTGTTTCTCTAATGTTAAAATCACACGCTCTAGTGGCATATTTAGTTTTTTTGCCGTCGCATTGATGATTCTAAAGTTAGCTTGATGCGGCACCAGCCAATCTAACTCAGACTTATCGATATTATTCGCTTCTAACGTTTGCGTCACCAGCTCACTTAGCTTGGTTACCGCAACCTTAAATACATCGTTACCTTTCATAAACATGTACGACTCAAGCTCGCTGCCTGATAAGCCACGTTTAGGGTTTGGCAATTTTAACAAATCACCAAAACGGCCATCTGCATTAATTTGCGTAGAGAGGATCCCTTGCTCTTCACTGGCTTGTGCAACAGCAGCCCCCGCACCGTCACCAAATAAGATGATGGTGCCACGATCTTCAGGATCGCAAGTGTGCGAGAGAGCGTCAGCACCAATCACTAATACTGTTTTATACATGCCGCTGCGAATAAAGTTATCCGCAACACTTAATGCGTAGGTAAAGCCAGCACAAGCCGCGCCAAGATCAAAAGCGGGAATGTTGGTTAAACCTAATAAGGCCTGCACTTCACAAGCCGCAGCAGGAAAGGCATTATTGGCAGACGTGGTCGCTAAAATGATTAATTCAACATCACTGGCTGGAATACTTGCCGCATCTAAGGCTTGCTCGCCCGCTTTATAAGCCATGTATGCCACTGTTTCTTGATCATTGGCAATACGACGTTCTTTAATCCCGGTGCGAGCAGTGATCCACTCATCACTGGTTTCAACCATTTTTTCTAAATCTTCGTTAGTGCGAACAGACGTTGGCAAATAACTTCCGGTTCCAATAATTTTTGTATACATAAGGAATTAAGAATCTCTTTCTAGTAGTACTGCTTCTAATTTATCCGTTATTTGCGCCGGGACCTGTCGTTCAATTTCTTTGATGGCAGCTTTAATTGCATTTAAAAAAGCCTTGCTTTGCGCACTGCCATGGCTTTTTATTACGATGCCCCGGAGGCCTATTAAACTCGCGCCATTATACAGATCTGGATTCATATGAGCCAGTTGTGGCTTTAGAGAGGGTTTTAACAAAAACCCAACACAGCGGGTGAACCAATTTTGATTTATACTCGAAATCAGTTGTTGTTTAAAGAGTTTTGCTAACCCTTCACACGTTTTTAGGGTGACATTGCCGACAAAACCATCAGCGACGATGACATCGGCCTTACCACTGAACAAATCATGACCTTCAATAAAACCAGTGTAATTAATTTGTGAACAAGCTGATAGTAATTGCGCGGCACGTTTTACTTGATCATTACCCTTAGTTTCTTCTTCGCCAACATTGAGTAAAGCAATTTTTGGAAAAGCCTGTCCTTCGACTTTTTCAGAAAGTACTGAACCCATTAACGCAAATTGAAATAAGGTATCCGCATCACAGCTGATATTTGCACCTAAATCCAATAAGTAAGTATGTCCACCTTGCACATTAGGCAAAGCCGTAATGAGTGCTGGCCTGTCAATACCCGGTAAAACCTTTAATATGGTTTTCGATAACGCCATCAACGCACCGGTGTTGCCACTGCTAACACACGCTTGAGCATCACCTGACTTCACCAAATTAAGCGCAACACGCATAGACGAGTCTTTCAAGCCACGCAGGGCAAGCAATGGCTTGTCATTCATCGCGACAGTTTCACTCGCATGAATAACTCTAAGTCTTGGGTGTTGAGACAGCTGACAGTGTTTGATCAGAGGGTCTATTTCAGCTTGATTACCAACTAAAATAATATGCAATTGAGGGAATAAATTTAGTGCCTGCTGAGCTGCAGGCACCGAAACCTGGGGGCCGAAGTCGCCCCCCATGGCATCTAGCGCGATCGTAAGATCGTGCAATGCAGATAACCTTACAGGTTAACTACTTTTTGGCCACGGTAGTAACCGTCAGCAGTTACATGGTGACGTAGGTGTAACTCACCAGAAGTAGCATCTACAGAAAGTTGTGTAGGTACTAGTGCATCATGTGAACGACGCATACCGCGCTTAGAACGAGATTTTTTGCTCTTTTGAACAGCCATGGCTGACTCCTTACTTACTTTTGCGTTTTAGAGATTCTAAAACTGCAAATGGGTTAACGCGCTCTTCTTCTACAATCTCACCGAATGAGGTGTCAAATTCCTTGAGTCCACAATCTGCAACATCATGCATAGCAATCAATGGCAGGTTAAGAATCAATTCATCTTCTACAAGCTGATGAAGGTTTATTTCACCTTCTTCATCACGTTCAATGACATCATAAGCGCTAGGTAAATCGGTATCCTCTGCACCGAAGCGCACAGGTGTGTATAAAAACTCGGCTTTACAAGTATACTGAAATGCGTCTGAGCACCTCTGACACTCAAGTATTACGTCTACTTCGGCCGTCCCACGAATAGTAGGAAGCTTCTGCAGATCGAAATCGAAACTCAAGTTTGTTTCAATATCATTGCAAATACCTTTTGTTGATTCTGCAAGTCTACTCAAGTTGGCTGCAGGAACAATGCCCTGAATATCCAGTTTTTTTTGAGCAGCGCGAACAGGGTCAACGCTAATTTGAATCTTAAGTCTTTGCATAAGGCGCGCATAATATAGATTCGGTGAAATAGAGTCAAAGGAAAAACCTCTTTTTTCCGCTTATTCTCGCTTTCTACGCACAGGTTAAAATACAATAGCCTAAAACTCCCTAACAGAATGATTCTAAAATGAACAAAAAACTTATTTTGGCTTCAACGTCACCATACCGAAAAGCGTTACTGGAAAAGTTAAATCTTCCTTTTTCTACTGCTAAACCAGATACCGATGAAACCCCCCTAGCTGATGAAACCGCATTAGAGCTTGTCGAACGTTTAGCCATCGCAAAAGCGCAGGTCATCGCTAAACAGCACACCAATGCCATTATCATCGGCTCAGATCAGGTCTGTGTTAGTCATGGCGACATTCTTGGCAAACCGGGTAACTATGAAAATGCGTTTGCCCAATTAAAAGCGGCCAGTGGAAATAAAGTCACTTTTTATACTGGTCTTGCGGTGATCGACAGTGAGACCCAGCAAGTAACCTCCCTAGTGGAACCTTACATTGTCCACTTTCGTCAATTGACCGATGAAATGATCGACCATTATTTGACGGCCGAACAGCCTTATGACTGCGCTGGCAGCTTTAAAAGTGAAGGGTTTGGCATTAGTTTATTCGATAAGCTCGAAGGAAGAGACCCAAATAGCTTAATTGGCTTACCGCTTATTTCATTAATAGAGATATTAGATGAAGCTGGGCTAAGAGTGATTTAATTTCCTTAGCCAGCAGTTAAAAGATATTAAAAAGAGCTTACACTATTAAGCTCTTTTTAACTGACCTAACACAGCGACCAATTCAGGGCTCAATGGCGCTTCTACCGTCATGGTCTGCTCAATACCAGGATGAAAAAAATCCAGCTGAGCAGCATGTAAGAACAACCTTGTTAATCCTTGTTTTTTCATCTCTGCGGCAAACACATCATCACCGTATTTATCATCACCGGCAATCGGGTGACTATTGCAAGCCGTGTGCACACGAATTTGATGAGTTCGTCCTGTTACTGGGCTTGCTTCAACTAAGGTGCAGTTCTGATAACGCTGCAAAATTTTAAACCGCGTCTCACTCGCCTTGCCTTCGGGGTGCACCTGCACCAAAGACTGCTCTGCCTTTTTCAACAGTGGCTCAGTGACAACACGAATAGATTTTGGCCAAGACCCTTGCACTAATGCATGATAACGCTTACGCATAGTTTTATTGCGCAACTGCTCATGTAATGAGCGCAAAGCACTGCGCTTTTTAGCAATTAATAAGCAACCTGAGGTATCGCGGTCGATCCGATGCACTAACTCAAGAAAACGACACTGTGGCCGTAGCGCTCGTAACCCTTCAATCACACCAAAGCTTAAACCGCTACCGCCATGAACCGCTAAACCGGAAGGTTTATTCAGTACAATCAGCCAATCATCTTCAAATAAGATTTGTGATTCTAATGCAGCTACTTTGTTTAGTTTAACAGAAGGCGGCGCATCAGCTTCAGCAACACGTAGCGGGGGCACTCGTACCACGTCACCCACTAGCAGTTTATATTCTGGTTTAACCCGCTTTTTGTTTACTCGCACTTCTCCCTTGCGCACAATGCGGTATACCAAGCTTTTTGGCACACCCTTTAAACGCGCAATAAGAAAATTGTCTATCCGCTGGCCTTGATATTCATCATCGATGTCAAGGAACTGGACTGTTTTATATAATTCATTCATGGCGCGCATTCTACCAGAAGCGCAGCCAGATCAAATAGAAATAATACCTTGCTAAAAACACTAAAAAAGTGGGATAATCAGCAGGTTTTTCCCGCCAAAACGGTAAAAATCAAAAAAAATACAGGCTGAAAGAATTTTAAGTAGTAATGAAACAGCTGTAACAGCGTCGCATTCCGAGAAGAGAACGAGCCTGCTAGGCAAAACAGCATAAAACCACTATAAAACAGTCAAAAGGTTTTATGTCGCCGAAACAGCGCCCCATGCATTCCAACCGTGAGGTTGCATCCATGCTAACGACCCGGGGCCAAGCAGCCAAAGGGTGCGATGATTTATGACACCGAATTTAATAGAGTAAAAGATGAAAAGAATGTTAATTAACGCAACTCAAGCAGAAGAGTTGCGCGTTGCCCTAGTTGATGGGCAAACTTTGTATGATTTAGATATAGAAAGCCCTGGACACGATCAAAAGAAAGCCAACATCTATAAAGGTAAAATCACCCGCATTGAACCGAGTTTAGAAGCAGCATTCGTTGAATATGGTGCAGAACGTCATGGTTTCCTTCCACTAAAAGAAATTGCCAAAAATTACTTCCCAAAAGACTACTCTTACAAAGGTCGTCCTAATATTCGTGAAGTATTAAAAGAAAACCAAGAAGTCATCATTCAAGTTGATAAAGAAGAGCGCGGCAATAAAGGCGCTGCGCTTACTACTTTTATCAGCTTAGCGGGTTCATATTTGGTATTAATGCCAAATAACCCTCGTGCAGGGGGGATTTCTCGCCGCATTGAAGGCGATGAACGCACTCAACTAAAAGAAGCGCTAAGCAATATCACCCTGCCTGATGGCATGGGTTTAATTGTGCGCACAGCAGGTGTTGGCAAATCAGCTGAAGAACTTGAGCATGATTTGAAAATGTTGATCAACCACTGGTCACACATTACTGAAGAGTCAGATAAACGCGCCGCGCCTTGTCTATTACACCGTGAATCAAACGTCATTGTACGTGCAATCCGTGACTATCTACGACGTGATATTGGCGAGATTCTGATTGACCACGCGAAGACTTATGAACTAGCTAAACAGCACATTGCCATGGTTCGCCCTGACTTTTTAAGTCGCGTGAAATTCTATCAGTTAGAGTCACCGATGTTCACTCACTACCAAGTAGAAAGCCAAATTCAATCTGCTTTCCAACGTGAAGTGCGCTTACCTTCAGGTGGCTCAATTGTTATTGACCCAACCGAAGCCTTAACGTCAATTGATATTAACTCAGCGCGCTCTACCCGCGGCGGAGATATTGAAGAAACGGCGCTGAATACCAACCTTGAAGCTGCAGACGAAATTGCCCGTCAATTACGTCTACGTGACTTAGGTGGTTTAGTGGTGATCGACTTTATTGATATGTCACCAGTGCGCCATCAACGTGAAGTTGAAAACCGCATGCGCGACGCAGTACGTCAAGACCGTGCTCGCGTACAACTTGGTCGTATCTCACGCTTTGGTTTGATGGAAATGTCGCGCCAACGCCTGCGTCCGTCATTAGGTGAATCCGCTTCTCACGTTTGTCCTCGCTGTAATGGCCAAGGCACCATTCGTGATAATGAATCACTGGCTCTGGCCATTCTTCGCCTGATTGAAGAAGAAGCGATTAAAGAAAACACAGTACAAATTCAAGCCATGGTGCCTGTTGCCGTAGCAGCTTATTTGCTGAATGAAAAACGTCGCGCGGTGGCCAAAATTGAAAAACGCCACAATGTTGAAGTATACATTATTCCAAATGAAAACCTGCAATCCCCACACTTTGAAGTTTCTCGTTTGCGTAAGAACGATGAAGTTGAAGTGATTGATTACAACAGTTTAGAGCGCACCGCTGAAGTATATCAACCGGGTCAAATCAGCTCGCATCGCTCAACTGAAGAGCCCGCTGTGCACGGCTTTGTAACCAACAATGAGCCAACAAGCGTCGCAGCTAAGCCAGTTGCAACTGCTGCTAAAGTTGTGCCTCAAGCGCCTTCATTATTTAGCCGTTTATGCAAAACCGTTGGTGATTTCTTTGCACCCGCAGAGCCTGCGGTAGAAGAGCAAGCACCGACAAAAGAAAATAAAGCACAACAAGAAGATAAACCACAACGCTCACGCCGTAACAACGACTCACGTCGTCGTGGCCGCCGCAATGAAAGTTCCTCAGAGCGTAACACCTCTGAGCGTAATAATGCTGAGCGCGGTAATAACGAGCGCACAGAACGAAGCGAACGTCCAAAGCGTCGTGCTAAGGCGAAGACTGAACAGGTTGATAGCGAAAACCAAGCACAACAAGCTAAAGCCGAACGTCAAGACAAGCCACAGCGTCAACGCCAAGAGCGCCCTGAAGGCAAAGAGCAAGTGGTTGCTGAGCGTCGTCAACGCCGTAACATGCGTAAGAAAGTACGTGTGAAACAAGAATCCTCTGATACAGCTGAGACCTCGACCGAGCAAGTGAATGTTGAGGCGGTACAAACGACAACGCAACCAGAGAAAAAACCACGTCGTAAACCGATTAAGAAAAAGCAGATAGAAGATCAAGCGCTAGCTGCTAAAACGTCGGTTACAGAACAAGCAGCTGAAACTGCCAATGAAGCTGTTAATACAGAAGCACCAGCAGTAGAAGCACCGCAAAGTGGTGAAGAGGTATCACATGACACTTCATCACAAGCGGTCGTTGAATCTGCAACGGAAACAACCGAGGTAGAAAAAACAGAAGATGAAGGTAAGCGCTCTCGTCGTACACCTCGCCATCTTCGTACTGGTAACTACCGTCGTAAACGCTTTAGTGACCAACGTGAACAAGCAGAGCAAGCTGAAGCAAGTACCGATACACCCGTTGTTACCACAACAGATGACCCAGTTGTTTCTCGTTACCCTGAGCAAACGGAACAGGATCAACAAGCACCCGTTGAAGCTAAAGCGGTTGAAGCTAAGTCTGTTGAAATTGCGGATGTTGAATCGACACCAGCCGTTTCAACACAACAGCCTATTGCTCAGGCCGTCGCAGAGAAAGTAACGACAGCAAGCAACGCTAACGTTGACGTTACACCTGAGCCTGTCGCTCAAGATAGCCAAGAGCAACCGGTTGCAGTAGCAACGCCTGCTCCTATCGTAGAAGAGACAGTCGCTCCTGTTGTCACCGAAACCGAGCCAACAGCGGCGCCAGTAGCAAAAACTGCACCCGTTAGGCCTGTTATCTTAGCCAAAGGCCACGCCACATCAGGTATGACTAAGCCAAACTTTGCACCTTCGAATGCAGCTAAAGTAGAAACGCGTATTGCCGCTAATCGAGCGTCTATTACAAAATCCGTTAAGCAAGCTGGCAGCATAAATGCTTCAAGCAGTGCGAGTAGCGAGATGAGTCGACCACAGCAGTCATAAGATGCGCTGTTAACGTAAAACTAAAAAGACCGCATTAGGCGGTCTTTTTTCATCTAAAATCTGGTTGATATGAAATTAACCTCACCCTCAGAAAAAGAAGATTTACAGCATGTTTGAGTTTCCCAAATTTACTAAGGTCAGCGTGAAAAACGACGTTTTGTCTGGCCTTACCGTTGCCCTCGCCCTTGTCCCTGAGGCGGTAGCTTTTGCCTTTGTCGCTGGTGTCGACCCGATGATTGGCCTTTATGCTGCCTTTATGGTGGGGTTAATTACTGCGGTTTTTGGCGGTCGACCTGGAATGATTTCCGGTGCTACTGGCGCAATGGCTGTGGTGATGGTGTCACTCGTTGCTAGCCACGGCGTTCAATATCTATTTGCTGCGGTTTTGTTGACTGGCTTGCTGCAAATTTTAGCAGGCATATTTCGCCTCGGTAAATTTATCCGCATTGTCCCGCATTCGGTGATGATTGGCTTTGTTAATGGCTTAGCAATTGTTATTTTCTTGGCCCAGTTTGGTCAATTTAAAGAAAAAATTGGCGTCGATGAAAATGGCGACAACATCTACCAATGGCTAGCGACTGAACAGCTCAGTATTATGATCGCTCTGATTATCCTTACTATGGCCATTATTCATTTCTTACCTAAGCTCACCACGGCGGTGCCTTCATCACTGGTGGCCATTACCTCAGTCACATTAATTGCTATTGGTTTAGACCTAGATACCCGTAACGTACAAGATTACCTGATCAACATGACAGGTGATATCAATGCAACTGTACAAGGTTCATTGCCGAGTTTCGCATTACCAGAGGTGCCGTTATCTTGGGAAACCTTACAAATCATATTGCCCTATTCACTGATCTTAGCGGCGGTGGGGTTAATTGAATCCTTACTCACATTAACTGTGATCGATGAAATGACAGATACCCACGGCAACAGCAACAAAGAATGTGTGGCGCAAGGTGTTGCGAACATGACAAATGGCGTGTTTGGCGGCATGGGCGGTTGTGCCATGATCGGTCAGTCGATGATCAACATTAATTCCGGTGGTCGTGGCCGTTTATCAGGTATTACAGCTGCGTTAGGTTTACTTGCCTTTATCCTGTTTGCGTCAAGTGTAATTGAAGTAGTGCCGCTGGCCGCCTTAGTCGGCGTGATGTTCATTGTGGTATTAGGCACTTTTGAATGGGCTTCTTTTAAAGTGATGCGTAAAGTGCCAAAGCACGATGCCTTTGTAATTGTACTAGTCACCGTTGTGACAGTATTAACCGACTTGGCTATCGCGGTATTTGTTGGCGTAATTGTGTCAGCGTTGGTGTTTGCTTGGCAACACGCGAAACACATCTATGCTGATAGCTCACAACCTGATACGGAACATAAAGTTTACCAACTACATGGCCCACTGTTTTTTGGCTCAGTAAGTCACTTCTTAGCACTGTTTGATGTGAAAAATGATCCGAAAGATGTGATCATCGATTTTGCTGGTTCTCGCGTGGTAGACCACTCCGCACTAGAAGCGATTGATACCCTCGCCGAGCGCTACATCAATCAAGGTAAAACATTGCACCTTAAGCACTTAAGCCCAGAATGTCGTCAGTTACTCACCCGTGCTGGTGATCTAGTAGAGGTAAATATGATTGAAGATCCAAATTATAAAGTCATGACCGATAGCTTAGGCTAATCTAGCTCGCGCTCAGGTATTTATACATCTGAGCGCTTTTTAACTTCCGAACTCTCAAAAGCACTTCAAGCTTATTTCTTGCCTCTCTGATACTGGCTAATCAATTTATCTAGCCCGTTAGCGAAAGTCATTTTATCTTTATTATTTAACGGCGCCGGTCCGCCCGACTGCACCCCGCTACTTCGCAATGTGTCCATAAAGTCGCGTATATTTAAGCGTTGGCGAATATTCTCTTTCGTAAGCAACTCTCCTCGAGGGCTAAGTACCCAAGCACCTTTACTAATCACTTCATCTGCCAACGGAATATCTGCCGTGATCACAATATCGCCCTTATTAACACGCTCAACGATTTCGTCATCTGCCACATCAAAACCTGAAGCAACACGCAGAGTATGCAAATACGGTGAAGGGGGGGTTGCCATATTAGCATTAGCCACCAAGGTAGTATGAAGACAAGCTCTTTGCGCGGCACGAAAAATTATCTCTTTAATTACCACCGGACAAGCATCAGCATCAACCCAAATATTCATTTATCACTCCAAACACTTTTCTCTATTAAAATATATGGTTACCTACATGCTTTATGCACTTTTCTCATCTATCATTGATTGAATTGTTGCTATTTTTCATCAAAATGAGGGGCCTGAATTGGTTTCCATCTCTATCTATTCGCGCAATATTGTACTATACCTCGCCCTTTGCCTGAGTTATTTCTTCTGTGGCGTATTACTTGCGGATTTCTTTTCTCAGTCACAAGTCGTGCCTGTTTGGTTGCCCGCTGGTATTGCCTTATATGGCTGTTATGTTTGGCGTTGGCGGTTTCTACCTGCCGTCTTTATCGCATCAATGAGTTTTAATCTGTATAGCCACTTTCCACTTGCGCTATCAGACGTCACTATCGATTTAATGCTTGAAGTGGGCATGATCGCATCGGGGGCAACACTACAAGCTCTGGTCGGCTCCAGCTTACTCATTTATTGGATTGGTAGCCCGCTTAACTGCCGCTCTGATGTTAAAGTAATTGCCTTTATCGTGATTGTCGGCCTACTGACAAATCTTATTTCTAGTAATATTGGCGTTTATGCGCTGAGCTTATTTAGCCCTAATTATGATTTTTCTAATCATTGGCGTAACGTTTTAAACTGGTGGTTAGGTGATTCGTTGGGCGTATTGATCGCCACCCCTTTGCTGCTTTCTTTACTGCATTTAAATCGTCTTGATAGTCAAACTAAAAAGTCACGCAGCTTGATCTTACTGGCTGCCACCGTGCTGTTTATTTCTGCTTCATTTACCACTTTGTTTTTTGTCCACAACAGCCAGCAAAGTGCTTATATGCTAGCTAAAAAAGAAATTCGGGTACTTGAAAACAGCTTATATCGACAGTTCAACAACAGTTTAGCGACAATACAAACCCTATCCAGTTACTTGCAAAATACGGATCATATCAGCCATCATGAATTTAATCGGTTTGCCAGTAAGCTCTTCGAACAACAACCAGGTATTAAGGCGCTATCTTGGAATCTCTTGGTGCCCTCTTCAAGTAAAGCTGAAATAGAACAACGAATCAGCAGTTACTATAAACGGGATATCAACATTTACGGCGAACCACTGCAACCTGATGATCCGATAGTCGTAATAGGATTAATTTACCCAGAGCAGGGGAATGAAGCAGCCATAGGCTTCAATGTTTACTCAAATCCTGCTCGTAAGTCGGTTCTCAATAGTGATTTATTGCCTTATCGCCCGATTGCCACACCAATTATTCAACTGGTTCAGTCTGTTAACCCTGAGCCCGGCTATTTATTATTCGCGCCTGTTTACCAGCACAATTCAAGTGATGATAGCCACGCGCCCAATGGTTATGCGACTGGTGTGTTCTTGGTTCAACCGATGATCGAGCATGCCTTTAATGAGACTCACTCGTCGATCTTTAATTATCAACTTTATGAAAAAGATGCAGATGAGCCTTTTATTGAGCATAACGAAGGGCCAGCCTTCAACCTTGTCGATTCCCCCCTGCCACATGTCATTATCTTTAATGTGGCAGGACAAACCTGGCATCTTAATTTGGCAATAAAATCTAGCTTTATTCAACAGTACCAAAACCAATGGTCACAACTTCTGTTAGTGATACAGCTGATCATCATTGCCTTTGTCATGTTATTACTTTTATTGATGAATAATCGTCGGCATAGTCTTGATTTAATGGTGAAAGCACGCACATTTGAATTAGAAAAAGCCAAACAAGACTCAGATAACGCCAATCAGGCGAAAAGTCGTTTTCTTGCTCATATGAGTCACGAAATTCGCACCCCGTTGAATGCCGTAATAGGTTTTACCCAATTGGCCGAATTAAGTGATGATAAAGAAGAAATCAAAGTCTATCTCGTTAAAACACAAAAATCCTCTACTGCCTTACTTAGTATTGTTAACGACATCTTAGATATTGCTAAAATTGAAGCCGATAAACTTGAGCTCGAATCCATACCTTTTGATTTACAGGCAATTTTATCGCGAATATCGACACTGTTTGAACCTAATGCCATCAATAAGACATTAACCTGGGACGTCATTAATCATGTTACAACTGAGCAGTGGTTTATCGGAGACCCATTGCGAATAGAGCAAATATTAATGAACCTGTGCTCTAATGCGTTTAAATTTACCAACCAAGGATACATTGAATTATCTGCCAAGTTGACGCCCTACCAAAACCATCCATCAGCACTGACAATTTGTGTCAAAGACAGTGGTATTGGCATATCCCAAGAACAGCAAATTCACTTATTTGAAGCCTTTACACAAGCAGACTCATCGACATCTCGTCGCTTTGGCGGTACCGGGTTAGGCTTAGCCATCAGCAAGCGCTTAACCGAGTTAATGCATGGGCAACTTAACATCAAAAGTGATGTTGGTAAGGGTACCTGCTTTTGCTTAACGCTACCCTTAGCGACTTGTGAACCGCAGTCTTTAGGTAATGTTGTTCAAACGCGGTCTGCGTCCCTAGCGCACTTAGCCGTGCTTGTTGCTGAGGATAACTTAGTCAATCAAATGGTCATCAAAGGCATGCTCAACAATATGGGTATTGAGCCAGTGATTGTGTCCGATGGCCAGCAAGCCGTCGATGCTGTCAAACAGCGGGCCTTTGATATCGT
Source organism: Motilimonas cestriensis (assembly GCF_021295315.1). Taxonomy (GTDB): domain Bacteria; phylum Pseudomonadota; class Gammaproteobacteria; order Enterobacterales; family CBDFNC01; genus Motilimonas; species Motilimonas cestriensis. Next base: position 112,175 of record NZ_JAIMJA010000009.1, read on the forward strand.
ACTGATGGACTGCCAAATGCCTATATTAGATGGCTATGAGGCGACAAAAGTTATCCGTCAGAACCTAGAATTTTTAAATTTGCCTATTGTTGCGCTAACAGCAGATGTGATGCAAGACGAGAAGATATATGCGATAGAAGTTGGTTTCAGTGCGCACATTGCCAAACCCATTGATATCGACATACTCAAGGCAACGTTAAGCCAATTTGGCAGAAAAAATTAGCACCGCTAGCATGCGCCATGCTAGCGCCCTCAATTTATACAATTAGCGGTTGTAAATGCTTGGTTATTCGGCACAATAAATAACCAAGTGACAGACCTCTTTTATTCATTACTTTGAGCCCTATCTATGCCATTTCAACGCCCGTTATACATTCCCTTTGCTGGCCCTGCATTGTTGGAAACATCTTTACTCAATAAAGGCAGTGCATTCTCTCAAGAAGAGCGCGACAGTTTTAATTTAACCGGCTTATTGCCACATAATATTGAGACTATTGAAGAGCAAGCAGCCAGAGCATATCAACAGTTTTCGTCTTTTAAATCCGACTTAGACAAGCACATTTATTTACGCAACATTCAAGATACCAATGAAACCCTGTTTCATCGTCTCATTGATCATCATCTTGAAGAGATCATGCCGCTGATTTATACCCCCACTGTTGGTCTTGCATGTCAGAAGTTTTCAAAAATTTATCGCCGTAAACGGGGTCTATTCATCTCTTACCCTGAGCGCGACAAGATAGACGATATGCTGCAAAATGCGACCAAGCAAAATGTAAAAGTGATCGTCGTAACGGATGGCGAGCGGATCTTAGGTCTTGGCGACCAAGGCATTGGTGGTATGGGCATTCCGATCGGAAAACTAGCGCTATACACTGCTTGTGGTGGCATTAGCCCCGCTTATTGTTTGCCCATCGTACTGGATGTCGGCACCAACAATACGCAATTGCTCGGCGACCCTATGTATATGGGCTGGCGTAATCCACGCATTGATGGTGAACAATACGCAGAATTTGTTGACGAGTTTATTCAAGCTGTGAAACGTCGCTGGCCAGAAGTGTTATTGCAATTTGAAGATTTTGCGCAAGCTAACGCCACCCCATTGCTGCAAAAATACCGTAACCAGTTATGTTGTTTTAACGATGATATTCAAGGCACTGCGGCAGTGTCAGTCGGCACCTTAATTGCCGCATGCCAAAACAAAGGACAAAAGCTCAGTGAGCAAAACATCGCCTTTCTTGGCGCAGGCTCAGCAGGTTGTGGCATCGCCGAGCACATAGTAAAACAAATGCAACGTGAAGGGATCTCTGAACAACAAGCAAGGTCGCAAGTATTTATGGTAGATAGATATGGTCTATTAACGGATGACATGCCTAATCTACAAGGCTTCCAACAGCCTTTAGTACAAGCGCAAACTCGGATTGCTAACTGGTCGACCCCTGCGCCATTAGGATTACAGCAAGTAGTGGAGCAAGGCAAGATCACCGTATTAATCGGCGTCAGTGGTCAGCCGGGCCTATTTACACAAGAAATCATTGAACAACTTTGTATTAACACACCGCAACCGATTGTTTTACCTTTATCCAATCCCACCTCACGCGTTGAGGGCACGCCATCTGATATTATTAACTGGAGCCAAGGTAAAGCAATCGTAGCGACGGGCAGTCCGTTCCCGCCGGTGGTATACCAAGAACAAACCATCGAAATATCGCAATGTAATAACAGCTATATTTTCCCCGGCATTGGTTTAGGTGTATTGGCGGTTGCAGCTAAGTCGATCAGTGACAATATGCTAATGGCGGCCAGTCAAGCATTAGCGGATGCGTCAATGGCTTACCAAGAAACGGATGGGTTATTGCCACCGTTAGCAGAAATTCAAACCGTTAGTAAAAAAATTGCTAAGGCGGTTGCCATGCAAGCCATTGAGGATGGGTTAGCTTTGCCTGTTGCAGAAGAAGTATTAGATCAAGAGCTTGTAAATCAATTTTGGCGACCTGAATATCGCCAATACCGACGCACTTCGTTTTAATTTTATAACACCAAGCCTGCCTTATTGGCTGGCTTGGTGTTATTAAGTGCACTCAATTTTTGCAGCAGTAAGCTATTGAACTTATTAGCTCACTACCGTTTGCGAAGTAGCAAGCCGCAGCTGATCAAGCAAGCTATCACTGGCTTGCTCAATCAAATCAATCACCTTGTTAAAGCCCCCGGCTCCGCCGTAATAAGGATCAGGGATTTCTGCTTCATCACCGTTGGCATAACTTAAAAACAAGACTAGTTTTTGCTGATGCTGAACCGGACAAATGGCTTTTAAGTCTCTTAAATTTTGCTTATCCGCAGCAAGGATCAGATCAAAATCTGTAAAATCGTTCGCGGTGATCTTACGCGAGTAAATGCCAGTAAACTGATATCCCCTCCCTTCACCAGCAATCACACTGCGACTATCTGGGCCTTCACCCGCATGTGCCGCAATCGTTCCCGCAGAGTCAATAATCAAATCTAACCCTCGCTGTTTTGCCTTATGCCGTAACACCGCTTCGCCTGTTGGCGAGCGGCATATATTGCCTAAACAAACGACTAAGATTTTTTTAATCATGAATGCCTCACGTATTAGTCAAACAAGCCTTTAAGTGGCAATTTTTTCAGTAATTCTTTCGTACCTTCATCTTTAATTTTTTCATCGATAGCTTGATCAAGCTTTTCTTTTAATTTGTCGCCATGCTGCTTCATCTCTTGCTTAAGTAATGCTTCCATGTCTAATGCAAAAGCCGGCGCTTGCCAAGAGCCTGTTATTTTTAATGGCACCTTAATGCCAGTCAACTCATCTTCTGACTTACCGCCTTGCCCTTTCAACGTGCCTACCACAGCAACATCAACAAGAAAGTTCAAGCTTTCATTGATCAAGTTAGTTTGACCTTTACCGTTCACTCGTAGTGCCGGCGAATCCATTTTAATATCTTGCGTGCGAGCGACCCCTTGAGCAATTTGAAAGCTGCCTGTTAGCGCGGAAAAATCTGTTTTCTTTTCCGCAACGTCATCAACACTTTGCCCTTTTAATTGCGCTTTACCTTTACGCACCATTTGCGCAATATTAATGCCGTGCAACGCGCCGTCAGTAAACTTAAGCTTGGCTTCTCCGGCCAGACTTTTTCTGATTTGAGGATCCGTTAGTCCTGTACCAGTGAGATTAATACTAGCATTCATCGCGCCCGCCAATTTGTCCATTTCTGCAACCGCCGTCATTAATGGTCGCACTTGCACTCCGGTCAAATTTTGTTGCACCTTAAACGTGGGTACTTTGGTTTTACCATTAAGGGTTAGATTGCCATTGAGTTGGCCTTGATAAAGCTGCGCTTGAATACCAGACAACTGCGCGATGCCTTGGCTAATTTTAGCTTTCATCTTAACCTGTTCAATTTGCGCATTTGACACCAACACTTTACCGATGGATAAATCGCCCAATAAATCAATCGCGGACAAAATTGACAGATCTGTTGATGCTTGCGACTTGCCTTGATCATTACCAGCAGCACTTTTTTCAGTGACCGTAGGCTGCGCTGCTGCAGGCTTATCTGAGGTAGTAAATTGCGTAAGCAAATTATCAACATCAAGTTGCTTAGCCGAAAGATTAAAACGTATTCTTGGGATCTTAGCCTGCTGCAGCGACGCACTACCAGTTAACTCATGCGCAAAAGCGTTTAACCTGAGTTGGCTGATGGTGGCTAAATTCTTATTTAGCTCATAGCGCATATCAGCATCCACTAGAAAAGTCTGCTCACCACTTGGAATGGCGTCTCCTGCTAACTCCGCCTTGGTTTTCATGGTAGTGATATCCAATACATCAAGCTTAGCGTTAACTTGTAGGTTAAAACTACTTTCAAATCTTGCCACCAAGCCTTGTGCCGCATAGTCAGCTGAAGCCGTTACAGGGATCGCTTTTTCTAACGCAATGTCTGAAGTACTAAAGTCGATATTTGATACTAGCTGCTGCTTTTTACTGGCTTCATCACGCAATAAAAGCTGGCCCTGCTCGATGTTGATCCCGGCAACACTGATAATAAAATCAGGCTTTACAGTCGACTCTGTTGTCTCTTCTGGCTGCTTTTTAACGGGTTTTTTTTCATTTTGCTTAGTGATGCCTTGGCTAAATTCATCTAAATTCGTTTCACCATTGGCTTTGGTCAAAATATTAATTTTGACGCCCGATAACGTCACTTGGCCTACTTGGATTTTTCTATCGAACAAAGGTTTAACCGCCAAGTCCATGCTCGCACTTTTGAACTCAACCAAGTTTTGCTCCGAATAACCGGCAACGTTACGCAGTTCAGTTTGTCCCAAGGTAAAGCCTAAACTGGGGAAAAACCGCCACGACAGATCGCCTGACACCACTAAATCGGCGCCAGTGGCCGACTTAACCTGTTCAGACAGCATCGCTTTAACCCGGTCGGTGTCAACTAAACTGGTGATGGTAACGATAGAAATGATAATCAAGAGTACGATGGCCACGAAGGCATAGAGGAGTTTTTTCATGATGGTCCTTTTCAATCTAGCTAGTTGAATTGAAAGCAGTTAACCGCCCTCTGACACTCCTCTTAAAACGCCCACCAATGTGGGCAAGAATCTAAGTGCAAAGATGACGCTTATTAATTTTTCAAAAATTGGCGGATACGAGCTGTTAATAAATCAATAGCAATCACATTTTTACCGCCGCGAGGCACTATGATATCAGCATATTGTTTCGATGGTTCAATGAATTGCATAAACATTGGCCGCACTGTTGCTTGATACTGTGCCAACACGGATTCCATTGATCGTCCTCGCTCGGCAACGTCTCTTTTCAAACGGCGAATGAGGCAAATATCCAGTGGCGTATCCATAAACACACTGGTGTGCATCAATTCACGTAATTCCGGTACATTCAATAATAGAATACCTTCAAGGATGATGACTTTTTTTGGCTTAAACTCTGTCGTTTCTGCCATACGCGTATGCTCGGTATAGGAATAATTAGGCAGTTCAACGGCATGGCCCGCTTTGAGCGCGGTCAAATGCTTAACCAATAATTCATGCTCCATGGCATTAGGGTGATCATAATTGGTTAACACCCGCTCCTCCATCGGCAAATGAGTTTGATCTCGATAGTATCTGTCCTCTGAGATCACGCCTATTTCTTGTGAGCTAAAGTCTTTTCTTAATTTTCGATAAATAGTTTGCGCTATTAGGCTTTTACCTGAGGCTGACGCACCAGCAATGGCAATAACAACGGCTTCATTTTGATGACTAGACATGGGAGCTCATTATATGGTTAAGGTAATAAAAAATTTCTCTTTATTATAGAAAGTTAGATCTGTTTGGGGCAAGTCAAGTTTAAAGCAGCTTCTACTGCTATTTAACCCTCCTCGCCCCACATATACCCAAGTTACCTCAAGATGCTTGTTCAGCGAGAATTTGTAGGCTGTTAGGCGCGACGCTGATTTGAGACATAGTTATTCTACGTTAAAAATCAGCAACAAAGCATAACAGCCTACAAAACTCGCCCTTTGGGAGTCGCTCATTATGTTCATTTTTTCGTTAAAAAGCATCGAAAGGGCTGACCATTGCTTCAGCTTTTTGCCTCAAACTGAACATAATGAGCGGCTCTGAATCCCGCATCTTGAGGTGTCTTGGGTATAGATATTAATTCACTGAAACAATTGGAATTGTCTGCACGCCTAACGGGCAATCTACGTATAGTTTAATAGCGACTTTCTCCGCTAATTCGAGATAAGCTTGGCTCAGTGGCGAATCAACGGATTTGGTCACCGTTGGCGTACCTGCGTCGGTATCTTCACGATATTGTCGGTGCAGCGGTAATTGCGCTAAACATTCGCTGTTATGGGCATCGGCAAGCTTAACGCCGCCGCCTTGATCGAAAATGGCTTCTTCATGGCCACATTGACTACACACATGCATACTCATGTTTTCGACTAATCCCACTACTGGCACGTTAACTTTTGCAAACATATTAATGCCTTTGGTCGCGTCAGCCAGTGCCACATTCTGCGGCGTAGTCACTATCAGTGCCGAGGTAACGGGCACTTGTTGCGCCATGGTCAGTTGAATATCGCCGGTCCCCGGTGGCATATCCACAACGAGATAATCGAGTTCACCCCACTGGGTTTCTCGCAAAATTTGCGCTAATGCTTTACTGGCCATCGGGCCGCGCCAAACGGTGGCATCGTTTTTATCCACCAAAAAACCGATGCTATTGGCAACCACGCCATGGGCTTTAATAGGCAACATCGTTTTGCCGTCATGACTTTCTGGGCGTGCATCAGACTGACCCAACATCAGTGGCATCGAAGGGCCATAAATATCGGCATCTAAAATACCCACCTTGGCCCCTTTAGCAGCGAGCGCCAACGCCAAATTCACCGACACCGTCGACTTACCGACACCGCCTTTTCCAGACGCAACCACCAGCACATTTTTAATACCCGCAATGGGGTTGGCAATATTTGACTGCAAGGTAGCTACCTGACTGGTGCAATGTAAGGTTATGCCAAGGGCGGCCAATTTTACCTGAGTTTTGGCTTGTAAGCTGTTAAACCATGCTGGCGCATAAAACGGCAATCGCAACGTTAATACGCCGTCGTGCAATTTAAAAGCACCTCGAGATTGCAAGGTTTGAATAAGATCGTTGCCACCCGAGGCAGCTAAAACCGCAATAGCTTTATCTAATTTACCGTTCATTTTGATCACTTCGCTGGAAATTTGCGCCAGTGTAGCAAAAATCCCGCTATTTTCATGTCATCACTGGGATTTATAGGCTCTATTAGGTAACATTCAGATCAGATTAATCACTGGAAGTTAGTACGGATATTATGGCGAATCAAGCACGCAAAATTTTAGTTACCTGCGCCTTGCCTTATGCAAACGGCTCAATTCATTTAGGTCACATGTTAGAGCACATCCAAGCCGATGTGTGGGTTCGTTACCAACGAATGCGTGACAACCAAGTTCACTTTATTTGTGCCGACGATGCCCATGGCACGCCAGTGATGCTAAAAGCGCAAGAGCTTGGAATTGAGCCTGAAGCCATGATTGCCCTAGTAAGTGAAGATCATCAACGTGACTTCGCCGGTTTTAACATCAGCTTTGACAACTATCACAGCACTCATAGTGAAGAAAACCGTGAACTATCTGGCTACATCTATGAGCAGCTTAAAGGCAAAGGCTACATTAGCAGCCGCACGATTTCTCAGTTATATGATCCCGAGAAAGAAATGTTTTTGCCAGAACGTTTTGTGCGCGGCATTTGCCCTAAATGTAAAGCGCCAGATCAATATGGCGATAACTGTGACTCTTGTGGCGCAACCTACGGCTCTACCGAGCTAATCGACCCCCGCTCGACCGTTTCTGGTGCCACCCCGGTGATGAAAGACACCGAGCACTTCTTCTTTGACTTACCACAGTTTACCGACATGCTAAAAGGCTGGGTACGCTCAGACGCGGTACAAGGGGAAGTAGCAAATAAATTAGAAGAATGGTTTGAAACCGGCTTAAAACAGTGGGATATCACCCGTGATGCGCCCTACTTTGGTTTTGAGATCCCCGGCGCTGCAGGCAAATTTTTCTACGTTTGGCTAGATGCACCTATCGGCTACATGGGCTCATTCAAGAATCTATGTGATCGTACTGATGGCCTTAACTTTGATGAGTATTGGAGCGCGAAAAGCGATGCAGAGCTTTACCACTTCATTGGTAAAGACATCGTTAACTTCCACTGCCTATTCTGGCCAGGCATGCTTGAGGGCGCAGGCTTTCGCAAACCAACCGCTGTTAACGTGCATGGTTATGTCACGGTTAATGGCGAGAAAATGTCTAAATCAAAAGGCACTTTCATTAATGCTGCAACCTATCTGAAGCACCTTGAGCCTGAATGCTTACGCTATTACTACACCGCCAAGCTTTCCAGTCGCGTGGATGATTTAGACTTAAACCTTGATGACTTTGTGCAACGTGTAAACTCAGATGTGGTCAACAAGCTAGTTAACTTAGCGTCACGTAATGCCGGCTTTGTCAGCAAGAAATTCGATGGCATGTTAGCCGCAGAGTTTGCTGAGCCTGAGTTATACAAGCAGTTTGCTGATAAAGCAGAAGTGATTGCTAACGCTTACGAAACGCGTGAGTTTAGTAAAGCTATTCGTGAAATTATGACCTTAGCCGATGTCGCTAACCGTTACGTTGATGAAAAAGCGCCGTGGGTATTAGCCAAGCAAGAAGGCGCAGAAGCGCAAGTGCAAGCTGTATGTTCAGTTGGCATTAACTTATTCCGCATTTTAATGGGTTATTTGAAACCGGTTATGCCTGAGCTTGCTGCACGCTCTGAAGGCTTTTTGAATGAAGTGTTAACTTGGGATGGTATTCAAACGCCCCTTACTGCGCATCAAATCAGCCCATTCAAGGCACTATTCCAACGTGTTGATCCTAAGCAGGTTGAAGCCATGATTGCCGAAGAAAGAGCCAGTTTTGAAGCGGCGAATGAAGCCAAAGCCGCGGCGGCTAAAAAAGCACAACAAGCTGCGCAGTCTGAACTAGACAAAGAGCCAATAGCAGAAGAAATCAGCTTTGATGATTTTGCTAAAGTCGACTTGCGTGTTGCGCGCATCGTTAAAGCTGAAAGTCTAAAAGAAGCGAAAAAACTGCTTAAACTTACCTTAGATTTAGGGGGTGAGACACGCCAAGTATTTGCCGGCATTAAATCCGCTTACGAGCCAGAGCAGTTAGAAGGCAAGCTGACGGTGATGGTGGCAAACTTAGCACCACGTAAAATGAAATTTGGTGTTTCTGAAGGCATGGTACTAGCAGCAGGCCCTGGCGGAGAAGAAATCTACATTCTTAGCCCAGATGACGGTGCTCAACCGGGCATGCGCATCATGTAAAAAATAAGGCTTAGTTACTTATACTAAACCAATAAAAGCCAGCGTATGATCGCTGGCTTTTTAACTTGAGGTAAAAGAAATAAGGTGTTTAACCGGAATTTCTTTGGCCACTAAATGCTCAACCATGGCGGTTTTAGGGCCATGCTCTAAAAATGCCAAAAAGTTTTTAATCGCTTCAGGCTCACCAAATGCTTCAATATCAACCTCACCAGATTCCAAATTCCGTACATGCCCAACAATGCCTAAACGCTCTGCTTCACGGACAGTAAAAAAACGAAAGCCAACCTCTTGCACCGTACCTGATACCACCACATGGACACCAATTTTAGACATATCACTCCTCCTGTTTTACTTAGTTTATGCAATTAAGGAACATTTTTCCTGCACCTTGGCCACAGTTTATTGCTCTTTTGCCTATTAAAAATGCCTGCCAAGTCGTAGAATTGGGCAAATTTTTTCAAGGCCCCAACTATGTCCCTTACTGTTACCCTTGCCAAAGGCAAAGAAAAATCGTTATTGCGCCGTCACCCATGGATTTTCTCTGGCGCGATTAAATCTACCCAAGGAAAAGCCCTGTCAGGTGAAACTGTAGACATAGTTGATGCCCATGGCAACTGGCTAGCAAAAGCAGCTTGGTCTGATAGCTCACAAATTCGCGCAAGGGTGTGGAGTTTTGATCAAAATGAGTCCATCGACTTAGCTTTTTTCACCAACAAAATCAAACAAGCACAAACATTACGCGATGATTTGATTGCCGAAAAAGGCCTCACTGGCTACCGCCTCATTGCGGGAGAAGCGGATGGTTTGCCCGGCATTACTATCGATCGCTATAACGCTGTCATGGTTTGCCAACTGCTGTCGGCCGGCGCTGAATTTCAAAAACCAGCAATAGTGGGTGCTTTGCAAGCGCTTTATCCAGACTGCGCCGTCTATGAGCGCTCAGACGTAGCGGTGAGAAAAAAAGAAGGCTTAGCCCTGACTCAAGGCTTACTCGCTGGCACTATGCCCGAAGGTGATATTATCATCAGCGAGAATAATGGCGTTAAAATCAAGGTGGATATTGTTAATGGTCATAAAACGGGTTTTTACTTAGATCAACGGGATAATCGCGCCATCGCAGCAAAATACGTCAAAGACAAAACCGTACTCAATTGCTTCTGTTACACCGGCACCTTTGGTGTTTATGCATTAAAAGGCGGTGCTAAACACGTGCAAAACGTCGATGTCTCCGATCTTGCGCTGGCTACCGCCAAAGAAAATGCCCAGCTTAATCAGCTGGATTTATCAAAAGCCGAATTTATTAATGAAGACGTATTTTCTCTGCTGCGTCGTTATCGTAATGAAGGTCGGACCTTCGATACCATTATTCTCGATCCGCCGAAGTTCGCCGAAAACAAATCACAAGTAGTTAAAGCGTGCCGGGGTTACAAAGACATTAATATGATCGCCATGCAACTGCTCAACGCAGGGGGTACATTACTGACGTTTTCGTGCTCTGGCTTGATCTCGGGTGAACTGTTTCAAAAGGTAGTGGCAGATGCTGCAGTGGACGCAGGAAAAGATGCCTACATTATAGAGCGAATGTCACAAGCAGGCGACCATCCCGTCAAAACGAATTATCCTGAAGGCTTTTATTTAAAAGGCCTAGTCGTTAAAGTTTACTAGCTTGCTTAACAGTCAACACTACCTCGTGGGAGTGTTGACTGTTACCAACTTGAAGATTATAGCAACAGCACAAGGCATCATCACCAAATCGTGCTTAAACGGACAACATGGCTATCCACTTAACAAAGGATGATTAGTTTAATGCTAGATAAATATGCGCTAAAGCTCGTTAACCCCATCACTAAGTGGAGCGCTAGCCAGCTGGATAAAGCAGGATTAAGCGCGAATCAAGTCTCTTTAATCGGATTTATACTCGGCTTAATTGCGGTTCCCTTACTAGCATTTCAGTATTACCTAATCGCTTTGTTTTTTATCGCCTTAAACCGTATTGCCGACGGCTTAGATGGCGCACTGGCAAGGCGTCACGGCGCAACCAGTGCAGGCGCTTTCTTAGACATCAGCTGCGATTTTATCTTTTACTCAGCAGTTGTGTTGGGGTTTGCTCTTGCCAGCCCAAGCGAAAACAGTATTGCAGCGACAACGCTGATCCTCAGTTTTATGGCCACTGGGGCAACGTTTTTAGGCTTTGCCATTTTTGCGCAAAAACATCAGTTAGCTAATATTACATACCCCAATAAAGGCTTTTATTACATCGGTGGCATCACTGAAGGCACTGAGACTATTTTACTGTTTGTAGTTTGCTGCTTACTGCCACAGCATTTCGCTGCTATTGCCTATAGTTTCGCCGCTCTTTGCTTTATCACCGCAGCTATTCGTCTCTATAGCGGTTTTGATACGTTACAGAAACTCGAGCACGCTATTGCGATTAAAAAACCGCCCACTTCCTAGCTGCTCAACCATTTATTTCGCAGGCTTCGTTAGCTAGCTCACAGTTGTGATGAGAAAAACGGTGACAGTTAACGCTTTATCCAACATAAAATTGATTTCAATCCATGTCGGATTTAATCTTTGTGTTATGCGCCCACGCGAATAATAAGAAAAAGAGTGGAGCTCGTTAGTTTGGTTAATGCACTGTTGTTAGTCAGTCAAGAGTTAAAGCGCCATCTACACCGCAAATTGCAACGTTCATTTTATTGGTACCTTACGCCAATAAAATAGCGTTGCATTTTTTTATCCCGCGTTTTCTTTCAATTAGCTGTCAACATCATAGGTTGATTGGGGATAAACAACTGTGCAAAATTGTAAAAAGCCCACAGTGTAAACACCATGGGCTTTATTAACTCAATCTTTGAAGCACTCCCGGAGGATTAGTTTGCCATTGCTAAGGCCTTAGCTTGGCTAAAGTCGGTTTTTCCTGAGCCCAGTTTTGGCACTTGTTCAACCGCAATCCAACTGGATGGGATCATCAGCGGGTTGATACCCGCCTCTAGCATCGCCTTTCGAACCTGATCAGTAGCGAGTTCACCTTCATACAGTAAGACAATTTTCTCGCCCTTTTTCTCATCACTCAATGCGACTGCAACAATTTGCTGATCGGGCGCCAAATGGACAGCAACGGCTTGCTCAAGGGCGCCTAAGCTCACCATTTCACCGCCTAGTTTCGCAAAACGTGAATACCTGTCGATGATGGTTAAGAAGCCATCTTTGTCGATTTGCCCTTTATCTCCCGTCACATACCAGCGAGCACCATCGATTTCTTTGATAACCTCAGCGGTTTTATCCGGATTGTTAAGATAGCCTTGCATCACTTGTGCACCGCCTATCAAAATCATTCCGGCCTCCCCGGTCGGCAACTCGGTATAATCGTTCGGGTCAACCACTTTAAAACTGGTACCCGGTAACGGCATGCCAACAGTGCCAACTTTGCCACCTATTTGCACTTGCCACCACTGGGTATCCAATTGATCCGGTAAGTTCACACTGGCCACAGGGGTTGTTTCGGTAGTGCCGTAACCTTCTAAAATAGGGCGATTAAACTTAAGCTCAAAACTTTGCCTAACCTCAGGGTTAAGGCGCTCTGCGCCCGCCACCACTAAGCGTAATGAACTAAACATTAACGGATGAAGCTTCTTACTCTTACTGTAGATACGCAAGAATGTAGAAGTGCCACACATAATAGTCGCATTATGTTTCGCCACGGCCTTTCCGATGCCAAGGGCATCCGTTGGGTCGCTATGACACACCATCGGCAAGCCTTCAACCAACGGCATAAATTGTGTCACCGTCAAACCAAAGGCATGGAATAACGGCAATGACGCCATTACCACATCGCTTTCTTGGGTGTTAAGCACATCTGAAATCTGTTTAAGATTCGCCATAATGTTCTTATGGCTCAGCATCACGCCTTTGGGTGTGCCTTCACTGCCACTTGAAAACAATATGGCCGCCGTCGCATCAGATTTGACACTTTTACAATACAGCAACCGCAGCAACCAAGCCGGGAACAAACGCACAGACAATAAGGTCAACGCTTTTTCACGAACACTGATCCCTTGATTAAGCTCTTCAAGGTAAATCACATCTTTGCCTTCCAGCACAGGGGCTAAATCAATGCCACGTTTTTCCAGCTGCTTCAAAAAACGTTTCGCAGTGTAAACCGTGCTTACGCTTGCTTGAGCAAGGCCCGCCATTAACGCGTCACTACTGGCGGTGTAGTTTAAGTTAACTAAGGTTTTACCGCGCAATAAGGCCGCCATATTTGCCAGCACGCCACCGACACTGGTAGGCATTAAAATACCCACGTTTTGACCAACAATTTGTTTCTTCATTCGCCGCGACATACAAATGGCCCCGGTTAACGCTTTGTATGCCGACACATCACCACTGATGCTGTCGGTTAATGAAGTATTATTTTTGACTCGTTTCACGCTACTGACCCAAGCGCTAGCAATGCTGGGTAAGGTTTCAACGTGGCTTTGCCAAGAATGCACCGATAAATCAAACACGCGACGTTTAAGCACATCAACCGGCGTGTCTTTGCCTAATGCCGGACCAAACGCCACAATTAAATCACGCGACATACCTTGGGCACTGGTGCGCTTTAATCGCTCAGACGAACGGCTGAATTGACTGCCCCAAAGACCACGCAAATAAAATGGCACAATTTTTATTTCAGTTTCACAAGCTTCACAGGCTTTTTCGTAACCGCGTCTAAACTCGGCTAAGTGGCCAGTACGACTAATGGTTCCTTCTGGGAATAAAGCCACCGCTTCACCGGCATCAAGGAGTTCAGCAATAATTTTTAACGATTTAACACTTGATGCGCCTGATTCAATGGGCACACACCCGACTAAATCGAAAAACCATTTTAAATACCAGCGCTGGTAAATCGCTTTAAGCATCACAAAACGAATCGGACGTGGACAGGCAATTTGCAAAATGGCCCAATCGATCCAACTAATGTGATTACCAAGCAGTAATACCCCACCTTCACCTGGAATATTTTTAATGCCCTGAACGGATATTTCATAACGCCGAGATAACACCCAGCGCACTAAGATTCGTAGTAAACTTTGTGGCAATTTAAAAATAGTATATGCGCCGCCAATAACGGCGACGACCGCAGTAAAACCAAGTAAAAACTTACTGTCTAAACCATAAACTGCGGCGCCTGCAGTGATCAGCAAAAAGCTCGCCATTGCCACATTTTGTACCCAGTTATTCACCGCTAATACGCGGCCCATTTCATGCTCACCGGCATGGAACTGAATCAAGGCATTCAGTGGCACAATAAAAATCCCCCCCATGGTGCCTACCACAAGGAAACATAGCGCTTGGGTTAAAGAAGAGTCCATGTAAGGCAAGGCCCACAGCGCCAGAGAAATACCCACCGCACCTATCGGGACTAATCCAGTTTCAATATGAGACTTAGACCAACGACCAGCCAGCCATGAGCCCAGTGCAATACCAACCCCAGTCGTCGCAATGGTGCCCTGGATCACTAAGGTATTGGTCACGTCAAAATACGCTTTGGCATAGGCGGGAAATGCAGCAAGCAACATTTGACCTATCGCCCAAAACATCGCCAGACCAATAATAGATAAGCGGATCACCATGCGATCTTGCAACGGGCTTAAACTTTGTCGCATCAAGCGACCACTGCGATAAGCAGACCAATCGAAATCGCGTGTTTGGTCGTCAGATTCTAACTGTGGTAGGCGATAAACCATCACTAGTTCAATCAAGGCATTGGCGATTAAAATCCAACCTAATGGCGCAATGAGTAATAAAATAGCTTCAGGTGTGGTCGCGTCAGGCTGGTAAAAGATTTCAAATAACAGCGAATACACCAAAGTACCCGCTAAAATAGCGACAATAGATACCGCCTGCACGATACCGTTAGCCTGCGCTAATCGCTCTTTACCAAACAAGGGTTTGATATAGCCGAATTTGGCTGGAGAATACAGTGCTGATTGCACCGCTAGTAAGAATGTCATGGCAAACGCAGGCCAGAATAAGCCAAGATAATAGCAAACCGTGATGCCAATGGTTAAAGCGACTGCAGCCCAAGCAGCCCCGCGCATCACCTTATTTTTAGGGTGGCGGTCTGATAGAAAGCCCGCGGGCGAAAGTAATAGAATAAAGGGAAGCAAAATCAGTGCATTAACAATGGCTGTTAGAATAATTTGCTGTTGGCCATCGTAAACCTTAAACACCGTATTTTGAATGATGATCTTATGCCCTAAATCGACAAATGAATTCAAAAAAACAGCAAACAAATACGGCAAGGCGCCAGTATATTGCCAAAGCTTTTTCATAGTGTTCCCTTAATTAAATACCTAGCCATAACATGATACATGGCTAGGTTAATCAGTTAGTTTAATAATGTGGCAAATTCTACATTAAAGTGAGGAGTTTTTGACAGATAAGATTAAACCAATGGTAATGCTTCAGTTTTTTATCATTAAATTGAAAGGTATATAAAGTTATTATCATATGAAATATTGCGCAGGTGTTACATCGCTGTTAATGTTGGCTAAATTTTTAAGATGAGTGAAACATCATGCGTAAATTCTTTACTTATTCATTATTAAGCTTAGCCATTAGCTCAGCACCAGCCCTTGCCTTCGAATTAAATACTGGCCTAATTGATGCCGCCAAAGATGCAGGTAAAGCAGTCACCTTATCTGATGAAGAAATTGTGGCGATGGGACGTGACTCTGCCACCGCCTATGATGAACAAAACAAAGTATCGCCAGCTAGCTCACAATACAGCAAACGCTTAGCCAAGTTGACAAAAAAGCACTTAAAAGAAGACGGCTTAAACCTAAACTTTAAAGTGTATGAAGATGAGAATGTAAATGCCTTCGCCCTCCCCGATGGCAGTATCCGTGTTTACTCTGGTTTGATGGACATGATGACTGATGAAGAGCTGATTGGTGTGATCGGTCATGAAATTGGCCACGTTAAATTGCAGCATACCAAGACTCAATTTCAAAAAGCTTATGCCGCCAGTGCCGCGCGTAAAGGCGTAGCCTCTCAAGGTGGTATGGCTGGTAAGCTCGCCAAATCACAACTGGTCGATTTAGCCGATGAAGTGATGAAAGCGCAATTTTCTCAATCGGATGAGTTAGGCTCGGATGATTACTCATTTAAGTTCATGAAAAAACATGGCTACAAACGCGAAGCATTGATCAGCAGCTTTAAAAAACTTGCCAGCCTTGGCGACGTGGACAGTATTACTTCAAGTCACCCAGCACCGTCTAAGCGTGCGAAGCGTTTAGAAAAACAACTTTAGTTTTAACGCAAAAGACTGCAATCTAAGCGTTTGCCGGCCATTTATGGCCGGCTTTTTCTTATCTATTGGCTATGCTATTTTTCTGACTTATCACTGGGAATAGTACTATTTTCTTGATTGACTATTGCTGACAGCATCGGCGCGGTTGCCAACCAAGCGCCGCCTTGGGTATAACTCACAAACCACCACTTGCCCCATTTTATCAATTGGGTGGCTATCCATAGTGACCATAGCAACATCATCACACGATAAACCCAAAGTGGTAAACTATAAACCTGCACTGAAGGTAACGCGCCGGATGTGACATGGTCTTGAAAGAAGTTAAATAAATACGAACTACTACCATTACCCACCACTTGCATATCGGGAGTTGCTAATAATCCAACAGGAATAACCAACAGCAAAGAGATTAGACAAATCAAGGTCAGAAGCAAAAGCCCTACTTGTAGCATGTTAAACTGCCAATGCGCCAGCTTGTTAGGCGTTATAAACTGGTTGCGATAAGCCATCGCGAAAAAAAACAGTGCAAATATCACGACGCCATAACTGCTCACGGTTGAAAAGCCCAGTCCGACTAAAATCCAAGCCATGGTATTCACCGGTAATGTTAAACGCAATTTTCTCGCGAGCAAAGGCAAGGCTAATCCCCCTAATACCACTACACATAACATGCCCCAGTACAACATAGATGCCCCTAACGAAGGGCCGTTGAGAAAGAGTAACCAACGATCCCGGGGCAACTCAAACTCAATATCGATATTAGAGACCTTGCCCGGTAGTTGAATTTCCGCGCTGGTTTCCGCCCATGTTAACGCACGTGGTAATTGAAACTTAAGCTCAATGTCCTGCTCACCGGGATGCAATGGCACGACCACACTCGAAGCACTATTGATACTCAGGCCCTGACCATCATGCATTAAAGCCGTAATGTTAGCGTCATTAGCAAGATCTATCTGGTAATCTATTCCTTGGCTGGCGCGAACATTAAGCTTAAGGGTCACCGTCTGACTATTCTTACCTGCCACTTGCGACAAGGTGGCTTTTTCTGTGGTAAATACGCTACCGGCAATACCTGCCGGGCGCTGCACTTGAATGTCTAATTGCTCACCCGCCCAAGGTTTCCATTGTGGTTGCAATTGAGCGGCTGCGCCATCAGGCTTCACCGCTGCGATGCCACTGAAGCTAACATGCCAAATCGAGGACGGGATAACACGCCAACGCTCGGAATATGCGCTGCTTTTAGCAGCCTGCAAGCTAATTGATGGCGTTATTGGTAAAGCAGAATGCCAAACATAATTGCGTTGGCCTTTAGGGATTTGTATGGTGACTGAGCCATCATCATTCACACGATGGCCTGATGAAAGCACTTGCTCACCCGGTAATAAAGCGACGGTAAACGTAGCCGATTCCCCCAACGGAGATATCTTTTCAACGTGGGTTTCTACTTGCCACTGATTGCCTAAACTAATTTGTCGGTGAACAATGGCGTATGATTTCACTGGCAATGGCGCCAAAGTATCATTGTTTTCAACCGCCATGGCCTGCTTAGACACTAACCCGATATTGTTTTTCAGCACCACGCCATCACGTATACCATCAACCAACCAATCCGGTGTGTAAGTGGTAAAATTATGAATAGCTAAAGGTAAACTGATTGCCATCTCATCATTTATAATCGGCCCTTGCAGTGAGACCTGATGCTGACCCTTAGCGACATAAATAAGCTGGCGACCTTGATATTTACGCAATACCGCCTCTTGATTATCAAGCGTGATTGTTTCAGCTTGCCATGTATTGCCAGCTGTTGGCAGCGCAATAGCCACACGCTCACTGGCAATGACAGTGAACGATAAGCGTAATTGCCCATCACTTATCTGCAAATGCCCTTGGTCTAAAGACACACAGTGAGGCAAGCAATCTGGCGCAGCCAACAACCTAGCCTCATATTCCGTCAGTAAATACTCTGGCGGAAATTCTTGTGCTTGGCTTGGCTGACTTATGAGCCCACCAGAGAGGCCTAACACGATAACCAATGCAACCGAAGCCATTGAACTTGTTGGCTTAGTCATATCGTTAGGCTTGTTTACGTGTTCATCGGCTAATGATTTAAATCGGGCAACGTTAACTAATTTAGTCACGACCACTAGCGCCATGGCGCTAAGCAATAATACGTTCAGCACCCGCCATAGCGCCGTCATCCAAGGAGAGGAGTAAATCACATCAATTTTCTGTGCAGCCGTCACCATCCCCGTGGCTTGAATATCAAAACGGTTCCACCGCCAAGTCGGCACTCCTGGCCCCGTTTGCACGCGGTCATTTTCGCCTACTTGATAGAGCGATCTCACCTTAACTCCATCATTACTTGTTTGCTGTTCGTGACGTTGCAACTTATCGACTTCACGGCTGATTGCTTGCTGTTCTACCGCCATCGGGCTAGCACTTTTTTGTTGTAGCTCTTGTAATGGCTCTATTTCATCAAAGTGCGCAACGCCAACAGACTCATGTTCGAGCAAAGCACTTGTGGAATAAGAACCCGTGCCAGAATGCTCTAAACTGGGATACAGCGCCAAACGCAGTGATGACACACTAAATACAATAACGCTAAGGGCCAAAATGAAAACAGGTATTAAGGCTACTCGCGACACCCACACTTTATATTTTCCTATCGGCAGTGAAATTAAGCCAATCAACAACAGCAATATTGCCCACCATGCATTAGGCGCTTTATCTTCATGAAAACTCAATATTAACGTCAACGCCATCAAGATTGCTCCTTTCACACCCAATAACTTGTTTGCTACTGCAATCAGGATCATCAGCCAGAATATGTCCCATAAATTCCATTGCTGGATCCAAGTGCCCTCAACCCCGTCAACACCACTGGCGTGGAGTGCGCGCCAACCCGGAGGTAAATGAATACTGGCTCTAAAATCCGTCACGTCACTTTGCCAGCCAACCGCATTAAAATGGTGAACATCTTTAATGGAACTAACTGCTTCAAGGTTGATCTGTGGGCTGCGCACTTCGACCCCTTGCTGCCCATCAAGATCGGTGATTAGTACCGCCTGACCATTGACTAAGGCTCGCCCAGCTTGCATCTCACTATCGGCATTAAGCCGCCAGCCTTGATTCATTTCACCGCGCACTAAATCTTTGACCACTGCACTTTGACCATTAAAGGCGAGCCAAATTTCACGACTTATATTAATGGTGTTGTTGTGCTGCAGATTCACCATCGAGTCTTTACTAGTGATCTGTAATGTTTGATTTGGTTGCAATCGGTAAGTCGGCAAATTTTTCCACTGCGAAGGAATATCCACTAAGGATGTATCAACACTTGTTGCCCCCGTCAGCGAGACTTCGCGCCAACGAGGATCGCTGGTAAAACTAACATATTCATTGTCAGGCCAAACCGTGGATTGCTTATTGGTTTGAAACGCCGTGATATTACCAACCACACGGCTATGCAAGGTAATGTCATGAATACCAGGTTTAACTTGTACCCTTAGCATGCCATTTTCTTCTAATCGCGCTGGTAAACTTGATGCTAATTGAAGGGTGTTAATGTTATCCCATGACACTTGTCCGATTTCAACTTCACGTGGCTTACCACTGACGAACAGTTTTATCTGAGTGGTTAACCGCATTGGCACATCATCTGTTAACATCCGGTACACCTCTACGCGCAAAGTATCTTTGGCATTTTCAGTCACCGCTGGCTTTTGTGCGAAAATCAGCTGGTTGTTGATGATGCTGGTTGGCACTTTCTGGCCATTTTCTACCACACTGATCAAGGCTAAGTCATCTGGTAGCTCAACACCGGAGGGCAAGCGCGACCAGAAATATTGACCTTTGATCAGGTGACGACCTTGCTTTAACTGTATATAAGGCTTGCCCTTTTTATCAATCACCACAGCAGGTTGCTGATCGACCGTTACTTGGCTCGGCCAATGAGATTGATTACCGGGCAAGCGTACCTCTCCGACACGAGAAAACACTTCAATTGTCATTTCAAATCGCATTCCCTTGCCCGTTAACTCAGCTTTAAATTGCGCGGGCCAGTTACATACGCGTTGTCTATTTACTGACATCAACCACGGACAGTCGAGGTCAGGATGCCTTTGTTGCACCCATTGCTGCCAGCTAGGCATAAGGGCTGAACCATTGGCAGCCTGAGCAAGGTTAAATAAACAACTGCACAAGGTGATAAAAACAAGCAACAAGCGAATTAATCGCATCTCAAAAATCCTTTAAATTGAAGATGTAAATGAGTAGAAAATAAGCGTAATCGTATTTAACAGATCGAACCTTACTTAGGGTTACCTTTTTAGCATAAATAAGAAGTATTCATCATGAACGCTGAGTTGATCACAAGATAAAATCACATTCTCACATTGAAATTCATTTCGCGAAGCAACCTTACGCAGTTAAAAAGGATTTTATCGTGCTAACTAACCTCTGTTTTGCTTAAGCTTATTACGAGCGGATAAAGTATGTTTTTACTGCAAAATTTCGTTTTCAATTTAGGCCTTGTTTGGGTCTATTTATCGCGTTTTTGCAGGCAAAATATACTATTTTGCTTATCCATAACTCGGGTTAACCATCTAAGTTGATTGAATCTGGTTAGCTACTGCTTCATCATTAACTTGCTGTAGTAAGGGTTATGGAGGAAAAATGAGCGACGTTGGCTTGGGCTGCACCGATTTTAGTTTTGCAGTTTATATTGAGAACAAGCCTGTCATGGTGGCGTATCGAGAGTTGGATCACGTCAAACCAATGAGCACTGGTGAAATACAACATATTGGCTTGGAGTGTGGCAATGGATGGCGCAAGGTGTTCAATGTCTATGCCAAGCTTTTATACGCCCTTGACGCTGATCAGTTTAAATTTTCTTGCGCCGCTCCATCGTGGCAGGCATATCGAGAGCAGTATTTACTGCAACGAGGCAGTGCTACCGCATTGTTATTTAGCCCGCCAACATTAAGTAAAGACAGCGCTGTGTTGCACATTATTTGTGGCAAAACCTACGCCAAGGAATTACTCAAATCAGGTAAAATGGAGGCCAATTTAGTGTGGCTGGATGAACAATTTGCCATTGATATGCAAAACAAACTCATTGTCTGCCCTTACTTTGACTATAGGCAACTGTCTAATCGTAAAATTGAACACTTGGCCTGCTTATTAAGTCAGCTGGTACAAAACAAGTAAGGATCGCTACTCCACTTTTAGCTGCGCGCCGCAAAATGGGCAAAAGTTAACTAAAATCATGCTGTGGTAAATGATCTCACCAACGGCTTCTGCTTCGCCCATTGCCACTTCTTCTTCATCGGCATAGTGAATACCGTGCAGTTGCCATGCGTCTACTGGCTCATCTTGGCTGACGCTGCAATGTACTAAGCGATCAAACTTAGGGTAAGCATTTTGTTGGCATTGATGCTCTGCGTCATATTCGCAGTCTGTCATTTCGCCCAATTCAATTAAATTCATAGATCCTCAAGGGGTTATATTTGGGGTTTTATTAAATTAATGTTTTATATAGGTCAACAGCTTGCAGGTAGCTGTTTAATTGTTCAGGGTCGTTCATTTTAGCTTTTTGTTGCTCCAGATAAAATTCCGGCTCTTGACCGTTTCTCACCTTCCAAACATCGTATGCAGCTTGTTTATCCAACTCTATCGCTTGTTTTTCGTCGGCAGGTAGCAGTGCCAAATTATAGGTAGTCATCGCATTTCCAAATAAAAAATCGCCCGTAGGCGATTTTAACGAAAGTCGTGGTGGCTCACCAGTACTTAAACGTCTGAGGTTTGTTTACTGTGCAACTTAATATTTATCATTCGTAACGTTGCGCCAATCCCCGCCAAGACTTGGTTGGTGTTAACCCCACGGGTGCGTAATATCTTGCCTTCGTCTTGCCAAGTGACAATACACTCGGTTAAGGCGCTGGTTTGTCCGCCTGGTGGAATACGCAATTCGTAATCTAACAATTCAGGAAAATCAAATTGCTCTTGTTCATTTAACACTTGCTTCATGGCACTGATGAAGGCGTCAAAACCACCATTACCACTGCCTGCTGATTTACGAATGCTGCCATTAACCGATACCCGAATGCTAACAACAGACTCTAGGTCCATCCCAGAGGTAATCGAACAATTAAGCAACTGAACGTGGTTATAATCTTTACGCTCGAGCAAATCTGCCACTAAAAACGGTAAGTCTTCTGGTGTAATGCTGGCCTTTTGATCGCCTAGTTTAACAATGCGTTTGAGCAGCATTTTTTGCTGCTCTTCACTGAGTTCAATGTCCATCGCTTCTAGGTTTTTCGCCAGCGACGCTTTGCCACTCATTTTACCCAGCGCATAGCTGCGCTCACGGTTAAAGCGCTCCGGGGTTAAGGCTGACATGTATAGGCCGCCCTTCTTATCCCCGTCGGCGTGAATGCCACTGGTCTGGGTAAATACATCAGCGCCAACAATCGGTGTGTTATCTGCAATGCGTTTACCGGAAAAGTTTTCCACTAACTGACTAATATGATGGATCTGACCTTCATCAATGCCCACTTCTAAGCCCAGTTTATCTTTTAATACAACCGCTACTTCAGCCAGAGAAGCATTACCGGCACGCTCACCTAAACAATTAACAGTACAATGAATAGAGCTGATACCCGCTTTAACCGCAAACATAGCATTAGCAGTAGCTAAGCCATAATCATTGTGTGGGTGAAAATCAAACTTGGTGTCGGGGAAGCGAGTTAGCATATCTGACAAGCTATCGAATACCTCATCTGGCGACATCACGCCTAAGGTATCAGGCAGCATAAAGTGTTCAATGCCACTATCAACTAGCTTTGTCACCATGTCATAAACATACTGCGGGCTATCTTTATAACCGTTAGACCAATCTTCGAGATAAATATTCACCCGTAAGCCTTGGCTTAAGGCATAGTCAACGGTTTGCTTTATATCGGCAACATGCTGATCAAGGGATTTCTTAAGTTGCTCACTGCAATGTTTCAAACTGCCTTTGGCTAACAAATTGAGCACTTGACCACCAGTATCGGTGATCCAATCTACGCTCAAGGTGTGATCCACAAAACCCAATACTTCAATGCGATCAACTAAACCTTCAGTTTTAGCCCATTCATTTAGCTTTTTAACCGCTTCTTTTTCACCGTCAGATACGCGAGCAGAAGCGACTTCAAGACGGTCAATCTTCAGCTTTTGTAACAGCGCTTTAGCAATACTGACTTTTTCAGTCGGAGGAAAGGAGACAGATTGGGTTTGCTCACCATCACGAAGGGTGGTGTCCATTAAGAGTACACGGCGGTTTGATTGTCCCATGCGGCACGGTCCTTGTTTCACGTAAAAGATTACACCTAACGTTGGGTGTAAAAAAGGCGCAGCGAATGCCGCGCCCTTAATCAACTATGGTTGCATAAGCGCGTAACTTATTTCCACAACCAAGGCAGTTGTTGTTTATGCTTTTCTTCGAAAGCTGTAATTTTATCTTCATGCTTAAGTGACCAAGCAATGTCGTCTAGGCCTTCTAGCAGACTTTGCTTGCGAAACGGATCAACTTCTATATTGATCACAATGCCACCCGGCGTAGTCAGCTTTTCTTCTTCTAAATCAACAGTGAACTCAACACCTTCATTGCCACTGATTTCAGCCATTAAGGCATCTAATTCAGCTGGCGTTACCTTGATTGGAATGATGCCGTTTTTGAAGCAGTTACTGAAAAAGATATCTGCAAAGCTAGTTGAGATAACCGTGTTAAAACCGTAATCTTCAATTGCCCAAGGCGCATGCTCACGAGATGAACCACAACCGAAGTTGTCACCAGCGACTAAAATTTTAGCGCCTTTAAAAGCAGGCTTGTTCAGTTCAAAATCTGGATTTGGCGTAATGCCGTCATCCAAATAACGCCAATCGTGAAACAAGTGGATACCAAATCCAGTACGCTCAACCTTTTTCAGGAATTGCTTTGGAATGATTTGGTCTGTATCTACGTTACTGCGATCCATTAATGCCGCAATACTAGTGTGTTTTTTATATGGTTGCATTTATAACTCCAAACAACTTAGTGAGGCGATTAAGGATTAAGCCCAATCACGAATATCAACAAACGTACCCGCTACAGAAGCAGCTGCGGCCATGGCCGGTGAAAGTAGGTGTGTGCGACCTCCTTTACCTTGGCGACCTTCAAAGTTACGGTTTGATGTAGACGCACTGCGTTGTCCTGGTGCTAATTGGTCACCATTCATCGCTAAACACATTGAACAGCTTGGCTCACGCCATTCCCAACCAGCTTCAACAAAAATTTTGTCTAGGCCTTCGGCTTCCGCTTGATTCTTCACTAAGTAAGAGCCTGGTACCGCGATGGCTTGAATGCCTGGCGCCACTTTTTTACCTTTTAACAACTCAGCAGCGGCGCGGAAATCTTCAATACGACCGTTGGTACAAGAGCCGATAAAGATGATGTCTAATTTTACATCTGTTAACGATTGGCCTGCTTCTAAGCCCATGTATTTAAGCGCTGATTCAGCGGCTTGTTTTTTGATTTTGTCATCAAAGTCATCTGGGCCAGGAATTGGCGCATTAACATTAATTACTTGTTCAGGTGACGTACCCCAGGTCACTTGTGGTGCAATTTCAGCAGCATCAAGTTCAACCACAGCATCAAATGTTGCGCCTTCGTCAGAAACTAGAGATTTCCAGTAGGTAACAGCCGCATCCCAATCATCACCTTTAGGCGCAAACTCTTTGCCTTCAAGGTAATCAAATGTCGTTTGATCTGGCGCGATCAAGCCTGCACGAGCACCACCTTCAATCGCCATGTTACAAAGGGTCATGCGCCCTTCCATGGTTAGGTTACGAACCGCTTCACCAGCAAACTCGATAACATAACCAGTACCACCAGCTGTGCCTATTTTGCCGATTACCGCCAGTGCTATATCTTTAGCGGTTGCAAATTTGGTTAGCTTGCCATCCACTTTGACTTGCATGGTTTTAGATTTCTTCTGTTGCAGCGTTTGTGTCGCCATAACGTGTTCTACTTCAGAAGTACCAATACCAAATGCCAATGCACCGAAGGCACCGTGGGTCGCAGTATGACTATCGCCACAACATGCCACCATCCCTGGATGAACAAAGCCATGCTCAGGAACAACAATATGGATTACGCCGTTATTTGGGCTTTCCATATCGTAAAGGTTCAAACCGTGCTCATCACAGTTAGCAGCCATGGTTTCGATTTGCTTTTTCGCAATCGGATCCACAAGCGTAGCACGGCCAGCTTTTGTTGTTGGCACACAGTGATCCATGGTAGCAAGTACACTATGTGGGTTACGGATTTTACGATTTTTCAGCTTCATGCCTTCAAAGGCTTGTGGGCTGGTTACTTCGTGCATGAGTTGTCTGTCAACGTACAACAGAGGCGTACCGCCTTCTGGCTCGTGAACTAAATGACTATCCCATATCTTTTCATACATCGTTCTATTCATTGCTTCCCTTACCACTCTTCACTTTGCGTTACCACGCAAATCAACCGTTGATAATAGTATTAAAATCTTACCCATCATTTCGGTGGATCAGCTGAAAATCGCAATATTAAATGATCGCTAGAATTGGCTCAAGCTAGAAATAATAAATTAAGCCAATTTTGCAGTTTAAAATGCTAACTCAAGCGCGAGCCAGCAAACAAAATAAGAACATACAACTGGTTTTTTGTATAAAACTGGAACATTAAACCTTAAAAACACTTATGTTCAGAAACATAAACTATAAATATGAAAGTCGTTTTGTTTGAATATTTATTAATTTTTTTGGTATTTTTATGCACTTTACTGCATGCATATGCTTAGTTCGCACTCTCTAACATCACGTTTAGCCTTGCTTGATGCATTGTTTGTGCAAATTTTGTCCCTCGCCGAGCATGGCCTCATTTTGATGAGCCCAAAACATATGCTCGTCACTGACGTATTTTTCGCCAGAGCCAGCAGGCACCGATGCCAAGGTTTTGTTAGCACCATTGAAGTGCAAAGTTGCAGTTTTGTCTGAATTGATATCAATATAAAACTCCACCTTATCCTGGCAGACATACTTGTCACCTGCTGGCGCTTTAGAACAAGCTGAAAGTGCTGCTACTGCTAAAACGCCGGTAACTGCCAGCATGATACTTTTCATCGTTTAATCCTTATATAAATATGAAAAAAGGTGTTTCTTTTCGGTGTCTGTTAATGCGCTAACACGCGCAATATTACGTTCAGGGATCTGATCATGCTCCGGATAGCTATCCAATGCTCGATTCATGCTCTCTTCCCTGATCAGGTGAAATATAGGGTAAGGGGCGCGATTGGTTAAATTCTCATCATCATCAGGGGCAGTACCTGCAAACTGATAATCGGGATGAAAACTGGCAATCTGATAAACCCCATACCAGTCTTGCTCGGCTAATAAGGCATCAGCCCAATCAAGTGCATCATTAAAATCCATAAAATCTGCAAACAGATTTGGGGTGGCAAATAATACGGTATCTAACACCTTAGCGTCAGTGCTATCAAGCAATCCAAATGCGTGCGCTAAATCATCTAAAAATTGTTCAGGACTCTTGGCATC
The DNA here is from genome assembly GCF_021295315.1 of Motilimonas cestriensis. Lineage (GTDB taxonomy): Bacteria > Pseudomonadota > Gammaproteobacteria > Enterobacterales > CBDFNC01 > Motilimonas > Motilimonas cestriensis. The sequence continues at coordinate 139,013 of NZ_JAIMJA010000009.1, forward strand.
ACTCAATAGTACTTGAATTTGCTTATTTCGGTGCGGCTTGTTGGCAAAAGGGCATAGATTTAAACCTATGACCACTTGCTCTAACCAGGTCCAAATGGCCTGCTCAAACTCTGCTTGCTTAATGATCATTTAAATACACAGTGCTTGGCGTAGTCGGTGGCTTCATTTGCGCTTATGTCACCGGCTGATTTCTCTTTAATTTGCTGGCACCATTGCTCTGAGCCAACTTCAGGTGAGCATGCAGCAAGGAACAGCATAAAAATACTAGCAAAAAATATGTTAATCAATCTCATCAAGGCGCTCTCAATTTGTTCTAAGTTATTTCACAAATATTACTACAAATGCCATAAAGGCTTAATAGTGAGCGTAAAATTAGTACCAAATATAATTCCATCACCAATGGTTAAGCCCTATAGCAATCATAATGTAATTTCATCTTGGTTATGTAATAGTTTGATGGACTTCACAACAATTATCTAATACCTTATTTAACCCACTATTTTATTTGGCAATTACCCATGAATCCAACTAAGCCAAGCCTGTTACTGCTTATTATCCTAGGATCTTTGTCTGGACTGACCCCTCTTGCAGTTGATATGTATCTCCCAGCGATCCCAAGCATAACCCAAGCATTAGACACCAGAATCAGTTTGGTACAGCTAACATTAAGTGTATTTTTGGTTGGTTTTGCGATTGGCCAAATGATATACGGTCCCCTCTCCGACAGCTTGGGTCGTAAAAAAGTACTGCTATCTGGCTTATTCATTTTTGTCGTCAGTAATGCCTTGGTGTATTTTGCGCAAGACATTACCACACTGATGATATTACGGTTTATTCAAGCCATTGGTGGCGGTGCCGGTGCGGTTATTGTCAGCGCTTTATTGCGCGATATGTTTGCTAAGGATGCTTTTTCTAAAGTGATGTCGTTTGTGATCTTAATCATGACGATAGCCCCGCTAGTGGCCCCTTTACTGGGAGGCCAAATTCTGCTCATTGCTGACTGGCGCGCGATTTTCTATTTACTGTCAACCGCAGGCTTACTCACTGCAATAGCGGTTATGGTATATATTCCAGAAACCTTGCCTAAGGAAAACCGGATCCCATTACGACTTGGCAGTGTGGCACGTAATTACATAAAAGTACTCAAGCATCGCAGAGTATTAGGTTTTATCCTAACCAGTGGCTTTTCTTTTTCGGGTATGTTTATTTTTTTAACGACTTCTCCCTATGTTTATATTGAGTTTCTTGGCATTCCCACTGAACAATACGGTTACTACTTTGGTTTGAATATTGTATTTATGATGATTTTGACTTGGTCAAACGGCCGCTTTGTTGAAAGTAAAGGTTATGTATTCATGTTGCAACTTGGCTTAAGCCTGCTAGGTTTTGCCGCATTAATGATGTTATTCATTATGCTATTTAATGTGGATAGTCGCTTGTTCATCGTTGCTGCGGTGGTGAGCTTTGTTGGCGTCATGTCTTTAATAGGCTCAAATGGTATGGCTGGAATCTTAAACGAGTTCAGTGACATGGCAGGAACAGCAACCGCCCTAACGGGTACCCTTAGATTTGGTATGGGCGCAGTGGCCGGTGCCATTGTCAGCCTGTTTCATAGTAATAATGCCGATTCGATGGCAGGAGGAATGTTTGTCTGCGCAGTGCTCTCTATTACAAGTTACCTGTGGTTAGTTAAGCCCAGTAACGACAAAAATGTTCCTGTGACTGACGCAGCCTAAGTTAGCTAATACCTTAGCTTAGGCCGTAAGCGCATTTAAAGAATGCGCTTAACCATATTATCAGCACGAAATACCCGCATTCTGCTCAGCAGCCTTTGCACCTGCTGAGGATAATCTTCTAAGGTTTCTATTTGTTTATAATGGTTAATTCTGGTGGTGTTAGCTAAAATTAGCGCCAACTCTTTTTCTTGCATATCGGCTAAAGCACCGCTTTTATCTTGCAGTAACAGACCATTTTCCAAATCTAGCCGCCATGCCCTAGGGTTAAGATTATTACCTGTCAGCAACATGGTTTGGCTGTCTGAATAAATCCCCTTGAGATGAAAACTGTTGGTTTCATGGCGCCATAAATGAATATTAAGACTGCCTTGATCAATGTATTTGTTATGTCGTTTGGCAAATTTACGCAGATTAACTTCATATAAATATGGCAAGCCGGCAATGGTTTTAAACGGCTCTGATGGCGGAATATAAAAGTCATTGGCGGTTTTGTCGCCAACCACTAATGTGATACTCACCCCACGTCTTAACATAGCGGCAATATCACGCGACAACGCCGCAGGAAAATTAAAATAAGGCGTAAATAAAATTAATTCACGTCGAGTGCTATGAAAAATATGGCGGATCATTTGGTTTAATTTATTACCGCGAGCGCCAAAACCTGCTAATGGTGCAATACCAATGCAATCCGGCTCGGGTTTCTTCGGTAATACATGTCCAGAATATTGATATTGCGCCCTTTTCAAATGGCGGCGTAGCTGCTTATGTTGCCCTTTCATCTCAGTTAAAGTGGGGATCGGCGCAATATTTAACGGTACGACCGCATAGTCACCCTTGATGAGATTGTCGATATAGTTAACAAAACTATCTGCCAATTCATTGTGCTTAATAAGACAATAACGATCGTAGCGGTAACGGTCTTTCTTATTCAAATAGATGTTATTTAAGCTGGCGCCGCTATAAAGTACTTGGTCGTCAAACACAAATCCTTTTAAATGCAACACACCAAATAGCTCACGGCTTTTAACTGGGATGCCGTAAATATTAAAGTCACTGTGATAGGTTTGCGCAAATTTCTGATAAAAAGTTGCATTGGTTGAGTCCGCAGCTTGGCCAATGAGACCACGTTGAGCACGATGATAATCAACAAGCACCACCACTTCTAATGCTGGATTATTTTGTTTCGCTTGATTCAGTGCGTGCCAAATTTCCTGTCCTGCTTCATCATCTTCCAGATATAAAGCAGTCAAATAAATACGATGCTTGGCATTAGCGATCGAAGCGAGAATGCACTTCCTGAACTCAGCAGCCTGATACAAAAACTGTATATCACTGATGTAACTGATCAGAAAGGGTTGCTCAGCAATAAACGTTAAACTTCGATTGATTCTGTCCATCATGCCCAAAATTCTTATACTCTATGTTGTAAAAGCGCCAATATTATACCAAGTTATTTACAAATCATCTGTTTAACTGTTCGCCATTATCGCAAATTACCAAAACAAATATGACTTTTTAGGCCGTTTTGGTTAAAAAAAAAGCCCCTTACGGAGCTTTTTGACAATGTTAACGATTAAACATTTAAAAATGCTTTTACTTGCGCAACCACAGCTTCTGCCGTTGGCTGGTCTTCCATTTCAGCAAAGATACGCAGTAAAGGCTCAGTACCAGAGAAACGTGCGATCACCCAACCACCATTTTTGAAGTATACTTTCGCGCCGTCTTCATAACTTACTTTTTCGATTTCGTAAGCAAACTCTGGCAGCTCTTTGTCTTCATAAATACGCTTGTATAGCGCTTCTTTAGCCGAAGGTTTGAACGTACAATCACCTTCCGCAGTGTAAGCGTAGCCGTACTTAGCGTAAATCTCTTGCAGCAACTCACCTAGTTTTTTACCTGTTACACAGATCATTTCAACTAATAGGCTAGAAGCAAATACGCCATCTTTACCTTTGATATGGCCGCGAATAGTCAGGCCGCCCGAGCTTTCACCGCCGATAAGGGAATCGTCAGCTTCCATTTGTGAGCTAATGTGTTTAAAGCCCACTGGTACTTCGAAGCTTTTCTCACCGTGGTCCGCTGCAATTTTGTCCAGTAGATGTGTGGTTGCGATATTACGAACCACAGAGCCTTTAAGGCCTTTGTATTCAAGTAAGTAGTAATACAACAGCAACAGCACTTCATTTGGATGAATAAAGTTACCTTTCTCATCAATGATACCTAAACGGTCAGCATCGCCATCAGTACCAATACCAATGTCGTAACCTTCATGAGCAACAAGGTGCTTTAGACGATATAACGTGGCAGCACTTGGGCTTGGCATTAAGCCACCGAAACCTGGGTTTTCACCATCGTTGATCACGTCAACTTCACAACGAGCTGAAATCAATACCGTTTGCAGTGCATTTTTTGCTACACCGAACATAGGGTCAATCAAAACTTTTAGGTTCGCTTTTTTGATTGATTCAACGTCTAAGTAATTCAAAATTGAGTCAACAAACTCATTCATTGGATTAATAACCAATACTTTGCCGTCAGCAATCGCGACTTCCATATCCAATGATTTCACATCGACTAAGGTTAAGTTGTCAATTTGCGCTTCAATTTTTTGGGTGATCACTTCATCTGCATCGCGACCGCCTTCAATGAACACTTTAATACCGTTGTAATCGGCTGGGTTATGGGATGCAGTAATACAGGCTGAATATTGACAACCCATGTCACGACACTTAAACATCACGATCGGAGTCGGTACATATTTATCGATGAAACTAACGGTAATACCGTTACCAGCAAGCACTTCCGTTAGCCAAGTCGCCGCTTTTTTCGAGATAAAACGACGGTCAAAACCAACGACAAAACCATTACCCGCTGCATTTTCTGTATTAATAATATTAGATAGTGCTTGGCCAACTAAACGTACATTGTCTTTAGTGAACTCTTCACCAATAAATGCACGCCAGCCGCCTGTTCCAAATTTAATCATTACTTTCCCTACACTCTAAAAAATAAAAACAAAAAAGGGGCGCTGCATTACTGCCCGCCCCTTAAAAATCACATTATGATTGAGGCTGAGGCTTAGCCCATTACCACAACAACTTCGTTCACGCTGCCTTGCGCTTGAACAGGAATCGCACCTTCAACGGCAACACCGTTAAGTGTTACAGATGCCACACCTTTACTTACGCCATTTGGATTTTCAACTTTAATGTTGAACTTAGCACCGCGCCATTCGCGTTGTACTTCAAATCCAGGCCAGTTAGTTGGTACACATGGGTCAACAATTAGGCCTTCAAAGCTTAAACGCACACCCAGAATAAAGTTAGTTACCGCAAAGTAAGCCCAACCAGAAGTACCTGTTAACCATGGGTGGTTAGCACGACCATGATCTTCATGATCACGACCCATGATGAATTGTACATATGAGTATGGTTCAACAACACGTTTGTCCATATTCTCATTTTGGTTGTATGGGTTTAGTGCATCGTAGAACTTCATCGCACGGTCACCACGACCTAATTTCGCTTCCGCTACCCAAGCCCATGGGTTTGGATGTGAGAAGATTGCACCGTTTTCTTTAACGCCTTGATAAACGCGTGTAACGAAACCGATGTCATCGTTTGGCGTTGAGAACGAAGGTGAATTTAGGTGTAAGCCGTATTCTGAGTATAAGTTCTCATCAACCGCATCCATCGCTTTTTCACCGCGCTCTTGCGAAACCGCACCTGAAAGAACAGCCAGTGTGTTTGACTCTAAGTGAACGCGACCTTCAGCTTGTTGCGCAGTACCAATTTTGTCACCGTCTTTAGTTAGACCACGGATGTACCAGCCACCCTCTTCGTCCCATAGGTGCTCTTCACAGGCTTTTTGTACGCCTTCTGCCATTGCAGTGTACTTAGCAACGTCATCTTCTTTACCTAGGTATTTAGCAAGGTCGATAAACTCTTGTAATGCCCAGTAATGAAGGAAAGAAACCATGGCTGACTCACCACCGCCTAGGTTTAGACAGTCGTTCCAGTCGGCGCGAAGGCCTTTACAGATACCCGTTTGGCCAACATATTCAGCAGAGAAGTCTAACGCTGCTTTCATATGGTCGTAAACAGACGCTGTGCCACCGTTTGCGTAAGGAATTTGCTCGTCGAAGAAGCTTTCTTCGCCAGATTCCATTACGTATTTACAAATTGTAGGTACGATCCATAAGTGGTCATCAGAACACGTATCTTCGATGCCGTGAATTTTGTCATCATCAGACGGTGTAGGTACTACCGTTGGTGATTTAGATGGTTTAACGTCCGCTTTTTCTGGATCGAACCAATCTGGATCGAATAAGTGTAGGCCGTAACCTTCTTTAACTTGACCACGTAATAAGTCAACAAGACGCTTACGTGTCATTTTCGGGTTAGCATGTGGTACTGAGATAGCGTCTTGCGCAGTATCACGGTAACCCAAACCAGTACGACCACCGACTTCAATGAAAGAAGCAAAACGTGACCAAACCACACAAGTTTCAGCTTGGTATAAGGTCCAAGCATTGATCATTGAGTTAAGACCAGCATTTGGTGACTGAACTTGGAACTTGCTACAACGCTCTTCCCAGTGATCAAGAATACCTTGGAAAGCTGCGTCAACATTGGCTAGGTCTTGGTATTTCTCACGTAGACGATCGCCGTTACCTTTACCGATACCAAGAATAAAGGCAAAACGTACTTTCTCACCAGGTTGGATAACGAACTGCTTGTGCAGAGATCCACAGTGGTTGTAACAAGTTTTAACTGTGTTAGAACATTTACCGTTTTCAACCGCAATTGGGTTAGCTTCATCACGGTATGCACCTAGGAAGTTATCACGTTGACCATCGTATGAGTCAGGGCTAAACGTTGATGCTAGGTAGTAGAAACCTTCGAAATCATTAGTGTTGTAGTATAGGTCGTATTCAATCACACCTTCAGTGTAAGCCGTACCTGCAGAGTACAAAGACATCTGATGGTTTTGGTTGTCTGACTGAATATGAGAGAAAGAGAACTCAACAAAAGAGAAAGCTGAAATAGTACGTGGCTTATCGCCCGTATTTTCAATAACCACATCCCATACTTCTGCATCTTCGCCTTTTGGTACGAATAATGTTTTAGTCGCTGTGATGCCGTTATATTCACATTTGAATTTTGAATAAGAAAGACCGTGGCGAACTTCATACTTCGCTTCGTCTAGGCTTTTCGCTACTGGCTGCCATGAGATAGACCAGTAATCACCTGTTTCATCATCACGTAAGTAAACGTAATGTCCTGGGCGGTCAAATGACGCGTTTGGACGGAATTTAGTAACACGGTTGTACTCAGGAGAATTGTAGAAAGAGTAACCGCCAGCATTGTGAGAGATAACAGTACAGAACTTTTCCGTACCTAAGTAGTTCGTCCACGGTGCCGGTGTATCCGGACGCGTGATCACGTACTCTCGATTTGCATCATCAAAAAAACCGTATTTCATTTATTATCCATCCTTACTTATGTTGCGTACTTTGGTGCTTCCAAAATACCAAAATGTGATACTCGCAAAAAAATAAAACTAAAAGTTAAAAATCACTTTGTATCATAATGGTTGCTTTTAATTCGTGTTTAAATCAAAACACCGTGAGATAACAACTTTTCAATAATAAATGAAAGCTGATATTCACAAGGCCCAACAACCTGATAGCTTCCCTGTGAAAAAATCCTTTTCTAACGCCGTGTTTTTTACCACATTGTATCACCGAAACAAAGCGCGAATAGGCATTCAAGGGCTCTGTTCTTAGATACTGTGATAGCTGTCACCTAGTCTAAAGAACTCAAGATTAAAGCATTGTATTTCTTAATGTTTCACAAAGTCTACATGGTTGATTCAGCTGACTTTTAAAGCCTCACCCCCGCTTAGGTTAACGTAATTAACGGAATTAACGTAGACGAATGCTAATGTTATTTACACCCCGATTACATATATTTACGTTTACATTACTTTAACGCTTCACTCTGGCAAACATCAGGCAAAAAAAACGCTGCATTTAGCAGCGTTTAATTTTCGTACTAAGGTGAATTAAACCACCTTAGCGATGCCTTCACACAATGCATCCATATTTGATTTGGTCATACCGGCAACTGAGATACGGCCAGAGCCAACAATATAAATGCCGTGAACATCTTTTAATGTCGCCACTTGCTCAGGCGTTAAACCAGAGAAAGAGAACATGCCATTTTGGCGCTCAATAAAGCTGTAATCGCCTTGCACGCCTTTGTCTTTTAACGTTTGCACAAACAAGGTACGCATTTCTTGAATGCGGTCGCGCATTTCAGCAACTTCTTTATCCCATAACGCGTAAAGCTCAGGGTCATTAAGTATTTCAGTTACCACAGCCGCGCCGTGTGCTGGCGGGTTTGAATAGTTAGCACGAATACCGCTCTTAACTTGACTGAAGGCCACTTCAGCCACTTGCGTAGTCGCTGCAACTAACGTTACCGCACCCACGCGCTCGTTGTATAAACCAAAGTTTTTCGAGAAAGAGTTCGCAATCAATAGCTCTTGATTGTACTGCGCGAAAATACGTAAACCCTGCGCATCTTCTTCAACGCCCTTAGCGAAACCTTGGTAAGCAAAATCGAATAATGGCAGTAAACCTTTAACCGCACACAGCTTAGCTAAAATTTCCCACTGCTCAGCCGTTGGATCAATACCCGTTGGGTTATGACAACAACCGTGGAATAACACTAAATCCCCCGCTTGCGCAGTTTCTAGTGACGCGAGCATGGCAGCAAAATCTAAATCGCGCGTTTCAGCGTTGTAGTAATCATAAGTGACTACTTCTAAGCCAGCTGTTTTAAACACATTACCGTGGTTAGCCCAAGTTGGGTTACTTACCCAAATTTTGTTTGATGGTAAGTGCTTAACCGCGAAATCTGCCGCAGTACGTAGTGCACCGGTACCACCTGGTGCTTGTGCAGTAAATGCTCGGTGATTAACGACAATATCGCTGTCCTTACCAAAAAGCAGTGCTTGTACCGCTTTACCGTAAGCGGCATTACCTTCAATGCTTAAGTAACTTTTAGTCGTTTCTGAAGCTAATAGGCGCGCTTCAGCTTTCTTAACTGTTTCTAGAATTGGCGTTTGGCCATCTTCATTTTTGTAAATACCTACACCTAGGTTAATTTTTTCTGCGCGCTCATCTTTTTTAAACGCTTCAGTTAAACCAAGAATTGGATCTGCAGCAGCTTCAACGACCTTCTCAAACATTGTAATCCCTCAATAAAATTGACTAAAAGTTGCAGTCCCGTTATACCATTGCGCCAATTCCGAACAAAGTAGAAAGTCACATTTTGGTGTAATTTGACTGCTTTTTTTTATTTTTCAGGCAAAAAAACTGAAAAATAAAATGTTAGTAACAAACCAATAACAATAATACACAATGTAAAATCGTATTGAACGACCAAAAAAGCCGACTTCCGCCGGCTTTTTGCATAACTATTCTTCTTTAGGCTACTTTAATGCGTTTGCATCAGCAATATTAGCACGCCAAATTGCCGGGCCTTGCTCATGGGCATTAGCGCCGCTGGAATCCACAGCAACCGTTACTGGCATATCTTCAACTTCAAATTCATAAATAGCTTCCATGCCTAAATCTTCAAACGCAACAACACGAGAACGCTTAATCGCCTTAGCGACTAAATATGCAGCGCCGCCAACCGCCATTAAATACACAGCTTGGTGTTTTTTGATTGATTCAACTGTTGCTGGACCACGCTCTGCTTTACCTATCATGCCCATTAAACCCGTTTCTTCAAGCATGAAGTCCGTAAACTTATCCATCCGCGTTGACGTGGTTGGACCTGCTGGACCAACTACCTCTTCGCCTACCGCATCAACGGGGCCAACGTAGTAAATGAAGCGACCATTGAAATCAACTCCTTCAGGTAAGCCTTTACCCGACTCCATCAATTCTTTAATACGCTTATGGGCAGCGTCACGGCCAGTAAGGATTTTGCCTGACAGTAACACTGTCTCCCCCATCTTCCATTCTTGCATTTCGGCTTTGGTTAACGTATCTACGTTAACCCGACGAGCATTCTCGCCCACCTCAAATGTTACCTCAGGCCAGTCTTCTAAACGTGGCGGTTTAAGTTCCGCAGGACCGCTGCCATCAAGGGTAAAATGCGTATGACGCGTGGCGGCACAGTTTGGGATCATCACCACCGGCTTAGAGGCGGCGTGAGTTGGGCAACTTTTGATTTTAATATCAAGAACAGTCGTCAAGCCACCTAAGCCTTGTGCGCCAATGCCAAGGTTATTCACTCTATCCATGATATCTAGACGTAGCTTTTCATCTGTGGTTTGCGCACCGCGCTCACGAAGCTCATGAATATCAACTGGATCCATTAACGACTCTTTTGCCATTACCGCTGCTTTTTCTGCTGTGCCACCAATGCCAATACCTAACATACCCGGTGGACACCAACCTGCGCCCATCAGCGGTACGGTTTTTTCAACCCAAGCCGCGACATCATCGGAGGGATTGAGCATGACCATTTTCGATTTGTTTTCTGAGCCGCCCCCCTTAGCCGCGACCATTACTTCCACTTTATCGCCCGGCACCATTTCAATGTGTACCACGCCTGGGGTGTTGTCTTTGGTGTTTTTACGTGCGCCAGCAGGATCGGCCACAATGGAAGCGCGCAATGGATTGTCAGCATTGTTGTAGGCACGGCGGATACCTTCATCAATCATTTGCTGTACGGTTAAATCACTGTCCCATTGCACGTTCATACCAATTTTAACAAATGCAGTCACTATGCCGGTGTCTTGACATATTGGCCGGCGACCTTCAGCCGACATGCGCGAATTGATGAGAATTTGCGCCATCGCATCTTTAGCCGCTTGGCTTTCTTCTTTGTTATATGCCTTTTCTAACGCTTGAATAAAATCCAGCGGGTGGTAATAAGAAATAAACTGCAGTGCATCCGCTACACTTTCAATTAGGTGTTCTTTTTTTATCACTGACATCGACGTTGCCTCACTGTTCCTTGCTCCAACCTAGGAGCATAATTAGCTTTATTGTTATACCCCTTATGATACTCTTGCGCGAACCTTGCATCCAGCAAGTGTGTTAAAAACTCTGGTATGGTTTGAAAAAAGATGTCGTTAGTTGTTAAAAAAAACTTATCTTTCTCTGAGTCTGCGTTAAATCGCATAAAAAACGTGCTATCTCAACAACCTTGGTCCATTATTTTGGGCGGCCAACCGCCACTTAGCCAACATAATCGTTACCAAATTATTAGCGCACAGCCCATTGCTTACATTGAGACTTATGGTGAAACCAGCCAAGTCACTTATCAGCAGCAGCGGCTAACCACCAATCAAGACCCATTAGCGATAGTGCAGCATTGGCGCAAAAAATTATTTAGCCAAGATTTAGGCCAGCCTTGTTGCTTAATTGATGACGCCCTCCCGCTAACAGAATTGCCTTTTAAGGGCGGTGCCATGGGCTGTTTTAGCTATGATTTGGGCCGTCAATTTGAGCAAATGCCAAGCCAAGCAGAGCATGATTTGCCCTTACCTGACATGGCGGTTGGTCTCTATGATTGGGCCTTAATTATCGACCATCAAATACAACAAGTTCATCTGGTGGCTAATGGACCAAAGGCAACACAGATTATTGAACAGCGCTTAGCTTGGTTGCATCAATTAACCGTTAATAAAGCAAATACAGTACCGTTCGCTCTTGAATCTGATTGGCAATCCAACATGAGCCAACGCCAATATCAGGCAAAATTTGAGCAGGTACAGCGTTACCTACAAAGTGGCGACTGTTATCAGGTCAATCTAGCACAACGCTTTAATGCTCAATATCAAGGTGATGAATATCAAGCCTATCAAACATTAGTGCAGGCCAATCAAGCACCGTTTTCTTGTTTTATGCGCCTACCCCAAGGATGCGTTTTATCTATTTCTCCGGAGCGCTTTTTAAAGCTCGAAGGCAACAAGGTCGAAACAAAACCCATTAAAGGCACTCGTCCACGTATGGCTGAGCCACAGGCGGATATCGCCATGAAGCACGCTTTGGCTACGGCAGAGAAAGATCGGGCTGAAAACCTGATGATAGTCGATCTATTGCGCAATGATATTGGCAGAGTGTGTCGCCCAGGCAGTGTCGCGGTGCCACAACTGTTCGCCATAGAAAGCTACCCCGCCGTACATCATTTAGTGAGCACGGTAACCGGTGAGCTAGCAGCACACTATGAAGCAGAAGACTTACTTAGAGCATGCTTTCCAGGTGGCTCTATTACTGGCGCGCCAAAAATACGTGCGATGGAGGTAATTGAAGAATTAGAGCCTCATCGTCGCAGTTATTATTGTGGTAGCTTGGGCTATATTAGTGCAGACGGTAATATGGATACCAACATCGCTATTCGCACTGTGGTTTGCTATCAAAACCAGCTTTATTGTTGGGCCGGCGGGGGCTTAGTGGCAGACTCAGAGGCCGCGGCAGAATATCAAGAAACCTTTGATAAAGTGGCGAAGATATTACCCTTACTGACCCTGTAATAACTGAGCCCGAGTGATATAGGAGGAAAATGAGGTGCGCCATATATTTCATCGTTTTGCGCTACAACAAGCTCTTCCCCATGGACACCAAGCACCACATGGCCGCTCTGCAGCCGTGCTAGTGGGCTTGCATCAACATCAGCACCAATGGCAAGTGTTACTGACTCAGCGAGCCTTACACCTGCGCCATCACAAGGGGCAAATCTCCTTCCCCGGCGGCAAAGTAGAACCAACGGATACCTCATTAGTTCACACAGCTCTACGGGAAAGTGAGGAAGAGGTCGGCTTAACACCTGAGTATGTCAAAGTGATAGGCACCCTACCTACGTTTCACACTGGCAGCGGGTTTACCGTCACGCCAATTTTGGCTCAATTGCAGTCTGGTTTTACATTGACTGCCGATCCAAATGAAGTTAAAGACATATTCTTTATGCCCTTAAATCAGGTGAAACAGAAACATCATTGCCAAATGACATTAGCAAATAAACCACATGACTTAGTTTTTATTCGCTATCAGCAACGCTTAATTTGGGGGGCAACTGCGGCGATATTGGATAATTTATACCGCCACTTGAGTTAATCACCACTTAAAACAACCTTTATTTAAGGGGTAACTCGATATCCTTAAACATATTCTCAACCTCAATATTACTCTTCAACATAATCGCTTTATCAACCACATCGCGCGTTAAATGCGGCGCGAAACGTTCCATAAAATCATACATGTAACCGCGCAGGAAAGTGCCTTTTCTAAAACCAATACTAGTGGTACTGGAATCAAACAAGTGGCTGGCATCAAGGGCAACTAGATCATTGTCTTGATGTTTATCAATCGCCATAGTGGCAATCACTCCCACGCCAATACCTAAACGAACATACGTTTTGATCACGTCTGCGTCGGTGGCAGTAAACACAATTTTCGGCTCAAGCCCCGCTGCGTTAAAAGCCGCATCGAGCTCAGAGCGGCCGGTAAAACCAAACACATAAGTAACCAGAGAATACTGAGCAACGTCTTCAACCGTAATGCGTTTTTTATCGGCCAAAGGATGATTGCGTGGCACCACAACACTGCGATTCCAGTGATAGCAAGGCAGCATCACCAAATCGTGATACAAGTGCAGGGCTTCGGTGGCAATCGCAAAATCAGCCGTACCCTTCGCCACCGCCTCACTAATTTGCGACGGTGTACCTTGATGCATATGAAGTGACACTTTAGGGTAGCGTTTAATAAACCCTTTAATGACATCAGGCAACGCATAACGCGCTTGGGTGTGGGTAGTTGAAATATTTAAGGTCCCTTCATCAGGGTGAGTGTGCTGACTAGCAACGGATTTTATACTTTCAACTTTGCCTAATATTTCAGAAGCGATCCGAATGATATCCTTACCCGCAGGTGTTACTTGAGTAAGGTGTTTACCACTGCGCTCAAATATTTGCACTCCGAGTTCGTCCTCTAACATGCGCACTTGTTTACTGATGCCGGGTTGCGAGGTGTACAGACTTTCTGCGGTCGCGGAAACATTTAAACTATGATTGAGCACTTCGACAATATATCTGAGCTGCTGCAGTTTCATTATTTCACCATATAAAAATGATCATCTTCTGCTAAATTTTAACAGAATAAGGAAAAAACGGTTTTACTTTACCCCATTAATGGCAAAAGGTAAGCTGAAACTAATTGATTTGGATTAATTTTATGGAATTTTTATGTCCCAAAACGATAATTTAGATTTTGCAGCAGTATTGGCAACAGCTGTACACGACATGAAAAATTCATTATTTATGTTGCTGCAATCCATTGAAACCCTGTCTGCAGACAGCGAAAATGACCCGCCAGAAAAACGTCAGCAAATTGCGACGCTGCATTATGAAGCATCACGTTTGAATAGTGGTTTAATGCAAATTTTGGCACTCTACCGGTACGAGCGCGAACAACTGCCTATAAATATCGCCGAGCACTTTGTCTACGATATTTTGGAAGAGCAAGTAGGCCGCAATCAAACTTTTTACCAAAATAAAAATGTCGACATATCCCTGAATGTTGACCCCGATCTCTCCTGGTATTTTGATGGCGAGCTAATCGCCTACTTAATCAACGATATTCTCGTCAATGCGCTGCGCTATACTAAAGATAAAGTTCGCGTCTCTGCCAAAATTCATAACATGAAATTAGAGATTTTGGTTGAAGATAATGGCCAAGGTTATCCCGATGAAATGCTTAAGATAGGTGAAAACACGTTGGCTGATTTTGATGTAACGCGTGGCAGAACTGGCTTAGGCCTGTTTTTTGCGAAAAAAATCGCCGCCGCCCACGAGATAAAAAACAATACAGGTCACATTTCCTTGAAAAATGGCGGTGAGTTAGGCGGTAGTCAGTTTATGCTAACCTTACCCTGATAAGATATATGACTGTAATATTTCAAATATTCGGCGATTCGCATTTTAATCTCGACCTGAGGATACTATGGTTCTTCCATTAATATTAATTCTAGCCGGTGTACTTCTGTTTGTAATCATAGGTTACAACGTCCTCCAGCAATATCGACAAAAGATGGAAGCGGAAAAACGCGCGACCATCGTCAAACAAAAAGCGGTAATCGAAGAAACCGATGAGATGCTATTACAAGCATCGCGCTTACCCTTCAGCAAAGAGCTGTTGTTAATTTTACACCAACGCGTTTATAACGCCTTGCAAGCCATCGCTCAGGTTGATCCAACACTGGGCCAAGTCAAACAAAGATTAAATGATATTACCGGGCAAATTAGTAATATTCAGCAAAATTACCAAGCGCCGCCAACTGACTCATATCGTTCACCAGATAACGACAAGCAAGCGCTATTAATGCTACAAGTGATCAAAAAAATACGTGCCATTGTTCGCTCTGAGCACTCGAAAGGTAAAGTTGAAACCCCTGTTTATGTCATGGAAAACCGCCGCTTAGAATTAATGCAGCTGAAAATTAATCTTGAGAATGCTATCGCGCGCGCGCAAACGGCAAAAATGAATAGGCAATTTGGTACCGTAAAACAATTATTAGACAAAGCCATTACTACTTTGTCTGGCGTACCAGACCGTGATGCTTACTTACAATCTAAGCTTGAACAGATGGAAGCGATGAAAGCGGAAATGAATTCACAGCTTAAAACAGCCAGTGATACAGACTTAAAAGAACGTCAAGAAAAAGAAGTGGACGAGCTCGATGTGCTGTTTCAACCAAAAAAGAAGTGGTAATCCCCTTTCTTTCACAAACACATCACTATTACCTCTTGCTCTAGCCACAAATTTTGTTCAATTAGCGGCGCCAAGCGCGCCGCAAGTTCAGGATTTAACTTAGCTATTTGCCAAGGTACCTTACCTCTTTTACTTTTCTCCAGAGCAGGCTGGTTACTCTCAACAGGTCTACCATAACGTGCCGCTATGTCATGTAAATTTCTCGGCAATAACGGCTTGTATGGGCGGGCTAAGTTGGCAGCCATGCGTAAGCCTATATCGATACCTGCTTGATCTAAGTCGCCAAAATGCACCCAACTAATATTAGCGGGTAACATTCCCACTAATAATTCCGCTAATCGCGTGTTATTGCCAGGGGCATAAATAAATAAACATTGCGGCTTTAATTCTATTTCAATAAATGCGCCTAAGTTTTCAACTGTGATCACATGGGTAAAAGACACCTCACCAGGCAGCAGTTTTGTCACCGTGCTCAATAAGCGCTCCGGTAAAATACATTCATTCGACAGCGCAAAAACACCAGATAAATCGAGTAAGCTGCCCTGCTGAAGATATAAACTAAAGCCATGGGCCGAACGAAGGCGTAACGTTTCATCTTTGGTGACACTAATATCAGCTTCGACTAACCGTTGACGATCGGCTTCATCTAATGGCTTTTTTGCATCCTTTTTCAATAATGCTTGTAGTACATGCTGGTTAACTTGAGCGGGAAGGTGAATGTTGAGTTGTTGAATATCCAGTTCCGGATCGGGAGCACAAATAGGCTTGGCCTGTGCTAATTGCCTTCTGATGTATTCTTTGCCTTGTGGATTAAGCCAAAATCGCTGGCCTTTTGATAGGGTAAAGTGGTTATCAGTCAATAATCCTTTTAACTCGGACAACCGCTTAGCCGACAAATTAACCTCATGACCTTTAAGCAGCTGACGCGCTGCGTATTGGACATACTCATCATCAAATAAACCAGCCATGAAGTCTTCATCTACATCCGTGTTCGCAACTAATTTTTATCATACCCGATGGTCAAGATAACCCAAGAGTTATGCCCCAACAACGTGAAGATCTTCATGATTTAACATGATTAATTGTTAGCCCCACAACAAGTTTATCGATGTCATGGTGCGACTAATCCACCAACTCAATGTCCAAATGAGACAATAAACAGATTGCTTCATAGCGGCTAAATTTAGCTTTATGTAAGCGATTATGGGTAATATCCATATGGTAGTTTTCTGCTCCAACAAAGTTAGCTTGGGTTAAATTTGTTTGACCAAATTGACTGCCATGAAAATCTGACCCGCTAAAATCAGCACGGCAAAAGCTCCCCTCTCGAAAATCAACCCGATGCGCCTTACAATCTTTCAGCGTTAGCTCATCAAGACTTAAGCCGAAGAAGGTACTATCAGATACCAAACATGATTTAAAAGACACTGTCTGATCAAACACATAGTCAAGCCACAGTACTTGAGTCCAATCAATGCCTAGCATTTTACAAGCCGCAAAACTGACCTGATTAAACTGACAACCCAATATCGAGATATTACTCAAATTACATTGTAAAAAGTTACATCGAATAAACTGACAGCGATTAAAACTCGCCTCTGAGAAATCACATCGCTCAAAACTGCAGTCTTCAAACGTCAATGAATGATAACTATCTGGCGATATCAGTTGATCAAATGTTTCGTCTACATATTGAGTGTGATGATTAAACATAGTGAATTCCATAAAGCAGTTAAGATAAAACCTTGGCATAGGCTGGCAGTAAATATCAAACTAATAGCCCGAATGCAAAGCCGTCTCAAAAAACCAATTGATAATAGTTATCATTTGCATATAATGATATTCATCATCCATTATGAGACAGATTCAATGCAACTTTTCGCTACCGACACTGTAACGCATTTTTCTTTAAAACAATTTACCCTTTCTCATAAACGCTTACTACTTCCAGTTTTGCTGGTCACATTATTACTCCAAGACGATTTGCGAACGACCATCGTAGCAACCCTTGCCGATGCTTTTTGGGCGGTATCTTGCTATGTCGCTTTCACTCTCACCCTTTATCATTATTTGTCTGGGCTATTTAATCACACCGGCAAACTCAGCCAGTTATTTCGGCGCTCACGCCAAAACCAAGTATTTTTCGCCGCATTGATGGGCGCACTGCCGGGCTGCGGCGGCGCTATCATCGTCACCACCCAATTTATTCAGCGTAAGGTAGGCTTTTCAGCCATGGTCGCGGTATTAACCGCCACTATGGGCGACGCGGCTTTTTTACTACTGGCAAGTAAGCCCCAAATAGGGCTGTTTATGATCATACTGGGTGTTGTGGTTGGCATACTATCTGGAATGCTCATTAACTTGCTCCACAGCGACGATTTTTTGCGGCCAACGATAAACTCAGCCCAATTAGCAAACGCCACAAAGGGGAAAAATGTCACGTCAAATATCAGTCGTGCCATCAACTTACAAGGTCGTTTTTGGCAAGTAATTATGATTCCGGCCGTCATCATTGCCGCGCTCGGCTCGTTTCAAATCAACATCAATCAGTTACTGTCATTGCCGAGTAATAGCATTGAATGGGTTGGCGCAATATTGTCGCTTCTCACATTAAGCTTATGGGCATTAACTAAAAAAACCTGTGACTATCAATCCACCGTCGCTGAGAGTGATAAACAAACTTGCATACATCCAATGGAAAAAGTTGCACAAGATACCCACTTTGTTAGTGCTTGGGTTATTGTGGCGCTACTCAGCTTTGAGTTAACAATTCATTTCGCAGACGTTAATCTTTCTGAGTTTCTCACTGGCTGGGGGCCGTGGATGCCATTAATGGGATTAATCATTGGCTTATTACCCGGTTGCGGGCCGCAAATCTTGGTGTCGAGTTTATACATCAGCGGCGCGGTGCCCCTTTCAAGTCAAATTGCCAATGGCATATCAAACGATGGTGATGCGTTATTTCCGGCCTTAGCGCTAGCACCCAAAGCGGCACTGGTCGCCACTTTTTATTCTGCTATTCCCGCTTTTGTGGTCGCTTATGGTTATTACTATCTATTCGAATAATCAGGTTACTAAAGTCAAATAAGGCGCAGCCAAGTCGGCGCGCCCTCTATTTTAACAACCATTACCAAGGATGTTCTTCTCCTTGCCAGGTCCAAAAACGCCCTGAGTGCTCAGGTTGCAGCTTTTCTACTAATTCAAGGATCCCGGCCGCGCTTTCCTCCGAGGTAATCTCGGCTTCGCTGCCGCCCATATCGGTTTGTACCCAACCAGGGTGCACTGGACACACAATAATGCCCTGCTCTTGGAGCTCTAGCGCCATCACTTGCATCACTTTATTCACCGCCGCCTTAGAGCTACGATAAGCAAATGCGCCCTTACTCACGCGGTTAAGCGAGCCCATTTGACTTGAAACAGTCACAATACGAGGCCGTTCAGCGAGGCTCAAATTATCTAACAGCAATCGACTTAGAGTGAAAGGTGCGATGGTGTTAATAGCAAAGGCATTTAACCAACCCGCACTGTCCATGTCCGTCAGTGATTGATTAACCGGTCCCATTACGCCCGCATTGTTGATCAGCACATCAATTTTGCGGCCCCGTAAACCCTTAGCAAAGGCTAGAATTGACGCTTCATCATCAAGGGATAATGTCATCAAACTTAACTCAGCATGATCCCCGCCTAGCGCCTTTAATGCCCCGCAGCTACCTTCATCACGGTAAGTGGCCAGTACCGCATAACCTTTATTTAAACACGCTTCAGTCAGGGCCAAACCAATACCGCGGTTAGCACCAGTGATCAGTATTGTTTCCATTGTATCTACTTACTCCGTTTCTATGAGGTTGGTTTTCATTAGCGCTACATCAAGCCTGTATTATTTGAATAATCATCAATGATCTAAAGTTGGTTTAAATAACTCGCTAACGCGTTTATACGCAACAAAATCTACATTGGACTAGCCTAACAGATGTCATTTATTTGATATAGCCTATACACTGGCTCAGACATTACTGAATGGAGAGAAAGAGAAATGGATAACAAGTTACTACTAATTATCTTGTCGTTATTATTACCACCGATTGCGGTATTTTTGAAAAAAGGTGTAGGTGTTGATCTGCTGATCAACATAGTGCTGTGTTTATTGGTATTTTTCCCGGGTGTGGTGCATGCACTTTGGGTAACAATGAAAGACGGCTAGTATTGCACTAGGCGAGATAACAATTTTTGTTAACTCGCCTTATTAAACTCTTACGCGGCAATCTCGTTTAACTGTTGCTTAGCTAGGGCAATTCCCTGCTCTGCACTTTCAGGCCCCATCGCAAGCGCCTCTGCGTAAACGACTTCCACTTCAGTAATGCCAATAAAACCCAGCACCGTTTTCAAATAAG
Source organism: Motilimonas cestriensis (assembly GCF_021295315.1). Taxonomy (GTDB): domain Bacteria; phylum Pseudomonadota; class Gammaproteobacteria; order Enterobacterales; family CBDFNC01; genus Motilimonas; species Motilimonas cestriensis. Next base: position 158,935 of record NZ_JAIMJA010000009.1, read on the forward strand.
GCGTCACATGATCATGATGACTGTCTTTGTGGGCGCCACCGCGCGTTGTGATCACAATCGCTTTTTTACCCTTAACCAGCCCTTGCGGCCCTTTCTCAGTGTAGGCAAATGTCACACCAGCACGGGCAATAAAATCGAACCAATTTTTCAACTGGGTCGGAATACTAAAATTATACATTGGCGCGGCAAGCACTAACGTATCGTGCCGCATCAACTCTTCAACCAGCTGATTTGATAACGCCACGGCCTGAGCTTGGTGTGCATCTAAATTATCACCACCGCGTAATGCTGTAGCAATGGCCCCATCTAACACGGGAATGGGGTCTGCGGCTAAATCACGTAGCGTTACCTGCACACCTTGTGCCTGCCAGCGCGCCGCTAAATGCGCTACTAACAGCGAAGATTGTGAGTGTTCACCTAAAATACTTGATTGTAATAGTAATGCTTTTTTCATGGTTGGCGCCCTTTTGTTGATATCCTGAAACGACTATGCACCAACTTTATAACTTCACTATCTAGAATAATAGCGCTAAAATTAAGCTAAAATATTCTATTTTTTAGAATATAAGTCCAGGTGTTAACCATTCTCTGGCTTTCAAATTAGCCTAGTGACAACCATCAATTAATAATCTATGCATAAGATTATAGTTATATATACATAATCCTAGATTAAATCAAAGAACAATAAACTAGCAAACACAGCAAGCTGCGCTATTATACTCTTCAATATATTATCTACTCCCTTAGGGTACCTAAATGAAACTGAATAATGTTAGCATCAAACAAAAAATATTAATGACGGTTGTCATTGCTATTTTGCTGTCCACCGCTCTCGTTGGTTTACTGAGCCAAAGAAGCGCTAAGGAAGTGGTTCAGCAACGCATGCTCAATTCAGAAATGCCCAGTATTACCATGCAAATTCGCGATCAAGTCGATCATGAGATCACCGGATTAATGAATGCCGCCGAGCAGTTAGCCAACGACCCTATGTTGCAAGATTGGCTCAACAATGGTCGCCCCGAAGAGCAAACGCCGCTGGTAATCGAGCAGCTAGTGGCATTACAACAGCAATATGGTCTAGTACAAACCTCTTATGCCGACAAAGAAACGGGCGCTTATTACACCCAGTCGGGTTTTTTACGCTTATTAGACAAGCAACAAGATAGCTGGTTTTATGACTATCGCGACAGCCGTGAAGAGCGCATGCTCAATGTCTTTACCGAAGCCAGTGGCGAAGTAAAATTATTCATTAACTACCAACAACCCAATGGCCGCGCCTTAGTCGGTTTAGCTAAATCCCTTGATGACATGGTGAACTTACTGCAACGATTCACCATCGAAAAATCGGGTCGCGTATTCTTGGTGGATGCTAAAGGTGATGTACAAATTCACTATCAAGACAGCCAAGCAAGTGGTCAGAGTCTTGCTCAACTATACCCTAACGCCAACACGCAAAGCTTGCTGAGACCAGATGATTTCAACATCATTGAAACCAAAGTGAACGGCGTGGATATGCTAGTTTCAAGCAGTTACATTCCAACGATGGATTGGTATTTGGTTGCTTTTGTGCCGGCGAATGAAATTTTTGCCATGCTCGATCAATCAGCCTATCAAATCCTAATTTGGACCCTACTGATTGCCGCTGTGTTTATTGCGCTAGCAGCCGTATTAGCGAATTCGGTCAGTAAACCCATCGCTCAAGTGGCTAATATGCTACAAGACATCGGTGCCGGTGGCGGTGATTTACGCCAGCGCTTACCCGTTAACGGTAACGATGAAATTGCCCAACTGGCCAGTGGCTTTAATAGCTTTATCGAAAAAATTCAACAATCAATGATTGAAGTAGCCAGTACCAGCAAGTTACTTAACAACTCAGCCAGTGATGTTGCCAACCAAGCCCAACAAACTTTAAATGACAGTGAGCTGCAAAAAGACCGTACCGTCATGGTGGCCACTGCGATTAATGAAATGGGCGCCACCGTTAATGAAATTGCCAGCAATGCAGCAAATGCCGCCATTGAGGCAAGAGACGCTGACAGCCAAGCAAGTGATGGTCAGCAACTGTCGGATCAAGCCAAAGCAACAATTAGTAACTTGTCTAACGACGTCTCTGATGTGGGGAAAGTGATCGAATCTCTTGCCCATCACACTAAATCTATTGGCACTATTTTAGATGTGATCCGAGCAATCTCAGAGCAAACCAACCTGCTAGCACTTAATGCAGCCATAGAAGCAGCCCGTGCCGGTGAAGCGGGTCGCGGCTTTGCCGTAGTAGCAGATGAAGTACGAAACCTCGCATCACGTACCGCATCAAGCACAGATGAAGTGCAAGCCATGATCGACAAATTACAAAGTGAAGCGGCTAAGGCCGTTAAAGCCACCGAATTAAGCTTAAGTCGCTCTCATGAAGGTGTCAGCTCAGTCGATGCTGTCAGTGACTCTCTGATCAGCATTAGTGAGCGCATTGCGTTGATCAGTGACATGAACATGCAAGTGGCGGCAGCCACCGAAGAGCAGTCTACCGTGGTTGAAGATATCAATCGCAATGTCAATGACATCAATGATATTACTCACCGCACCGCGAACACAGCGCAAGCAGCGGCGAAGGCAAGCTCAGAGCTCACCGAGTTATCTCATCGCCTTGATACCTTAGTGGCTACGTTCAAGGTGTAAATCACCCCTAAAAAGCTTACCAAGTGATACCCAAAGGCCAATCTAATATTGGCCTTTTTGTTTTTATCCTCGATAACTTGTCAACCTTGACAGCTTTGTGTTCATATCAAAATATTAACTCACCGTATTTATTTGATTTGAGGCATTTTATGACCGCGCCAACTTCTATCACTGCGCCAACGTGGAACCTATCCCTTGCTTATAACGGCCTAACTGATCCCCAGATCAATCGCGACATTGCGGCAATTGAACAAGGCATTACCGCCTTAGCCCAGTTAGACCCAAGCAATATTGAACACCTACAACAAGCCTTAGTTAAAGCGCAGGCCATCGGCGTTACGCTGCATACCTTATCTAGCTTTGCTAATTGCATTACCTCTGTGGATGCCAGTAACGAGCCAGCCAAAGCCTTAGATGTGAAAATGGACGGTCTCTATTCTCAGCTGCAGCAGCAATTTAGCCCTATTCAACACGCACTGATCCACGGTAGTGAAGAGCAACTAGCGCAAGTGCTAGCAGGTAATGAACAAACCGGCAACTTGACGCATTTTGCTTTTGCTTATCAGCGCGAACGTTTAAAAAGCGCCACCTCACTCAGTGTAAAAGAAGAGCAATTGCTCAGCGCCATGCAAGTCAATGGCCGCAACGCTTGGTCACGTTTATACGACAACCTCACAGGCAGCATTCAAGTCACCTTAACCTTGCCAGATAATAGCCAAGAAACCATGGGCTTATCCCAAGCCGCCAGCATTTTGTACGGCAGCGATACCTTGCGCCACGAAGCTGCTTGGCGCGCCATTAATCAAGCAATGACTCAGCATCAGCAAAGTTTTGCCGCCATCTTAAATGCCTTAGCAGGCGATCGCTTAACGGAATACGCCAAGCGCAGCGACGTTGCCGTGAGTAAAGGCCAAGCGCCAGTGCATTTTTTAGACCCCTCCTTGTTTGACAGCCGCATTGAAGCGCAAACCTTAAACACCATGATCAGCGTGACGAAAAACAATCGTGCCTTAGGCCAACGCGCGGGTAAATTAATGGCGCAATGTTATGGTCAAACCTGCCTGAAACCTTGGCAAGAGCAAGCCGCGATGCCCGCATCAGAAGCTGAAATTGCAGAGCAATACAGCTTCGAACAAGCCATCACCATCATTAAACAAGCTTTTACAGGGATCGACCCAGAAATGGCCGAGTTTGTTGACTACATGGTAGAAAACCAGTTAATCGACGCAGCTCCTGCTCCGAATAAACGCATGGGCGCTTACTGTACCCAATTTGCAAATAGTCGTACCCCATTGGTGTTTATGACATGGGGCAACAGCATGTCAGATGTGATCACCCTCGCCCACGAGCTCGGCCATGCGTTTCATAACTGGGTGCTTAAGGACCAACCGCGTACTTTAGCAAACTACCCAATGACCTTGGCAGAAACCGCCTCTATTTTTGCCGAAAACGTAGTGCGATCAGCATTAATGGAGCAAGCCACTAATAAGCAGGCTAAATTACAAATGTTATGGGAAGAAGCGCAATCAGCACTGGCCCTATTAAATAACATTCCCGTGCGCTTTGAATTTGAACAGGCCTTTTACACCCAACGCAGCCAAGGTGAACTTTCGCCAGCGCAACTAAGCCAACTAATGTCTGATACCTGGGCCGATTGGTATGGCGATGCCATGGACGAAACCAACCCGATGTTTTGGGCCAGCAAACTACACTTTAGCATTGGCTCGGTGAGTTTTTATAATTACCCTTACCTGTTTGGTTACCTATTCAGCAAAGGGGTTTATGCCCAGCGTGCTGCCAAAGGCAATGAGTTTTACGCGGATTATAAGGCGCTACTGGCCGATACCGGCGCCATGACCGCCGAAGACCTAGTGCAAAAACATTTAGGCATGGATATTCGCCAAGCCGATTTTTGGCAGCAAAGCTTAGACTTAATAGCACAAGACATCGAACAATTGGCTCAGACGCTGGAGCAATAAGACGCTTAATAAGCAACCCAAGTGCTTGATGAGTTAATAGTATGTTTTTCCTGCAAAAACGCGGTGAATATATCCCTATACGCTTTGCGTTTTCATCCCTGAAAACGAAATTTTTCAGTAAAAACATACTTTATCCGATTGTGGTGGACTTAAGCAAAACTGATATTAATTAAGGAAACCCTATGCCCTTTACGCCTTTTCACATGGGACCCGGCATCGCTATTAAAGCGCTACTGCAAGGCAGCTTTAGTTTAATGGTATTTGGCTGGGCGCAAATCATCATGGACATACAACCCTTGATAGTGATGATCACTGGTGAGGGGCATTTACATGGTTTTAGTCATACCTTTGTTGGCGCCAGCTTGCTCACCGTTGTTGCGACCCTCAGCGGTAAACATCTGTCAGAATGGGGCTTGAGATGGCTCGAGCTAGACCGATTTATGCCGACAAAAATAAGCTGGCCCGTCGCTTTTTTCAGTGCCGCCATTGGCTGTGCCAGCCACGTAGTACTCGACGCCATCATGCATCACGATGTTGAGCCGTTTTTCCCCATTAGCCTCACCAACCCACTGTTAAACCTACTCAGTAACCAAGCCTTACATCAGTTTTGTTTATATTCAGGTTTGATTGGTGGCGTGGTGTTTTTTGTGGTGGCTTGGCGACAACGTCGTCGGTAAAAGTGCTATGTAGAAGCGATAAAGCCTAGGATAAACTATTGATGCCATAGTCCGTTGTTATATTCACTTTTACGTCTAAGTGAATAATTGGCCGACTGTTTTCATTGGAATGAACATTCTTACTCGGCCATTGATTTCACAAAGAGCCTCGAAACCATATTTTGCGTAGAATGACTCAGCTTTTTCAGTTAAACAATCAACAACAATGGCATAAGCTCTCATGTGAGAGTTAATTTCCCAAAGATATTCGAGAGCTTTGATTAAGCTAACTTTACCTAGCCCACTGCCATGAAATTATTTATGAACCGCAAGTTGAGCTAAAAGGAAAACAGGAACTGGATAACGTGGTAATTTTTTAGCTATCGCTTGTGGCAACGTATCACGGCTAATCAAACTTGGCGCAATGAACAGATTGGATATTTTTGATTTGGTAAAGGCACAGAAGCAGGCAAAACCATTGTGCGGCTAATACCTGCTTGCATATGTTTAGCAGCTTGAGTTTGAATAAAATCATTTAACTCTTTTTCACCGCAGTCAAATGACACTCTATCGTGCTGTGATTTATCCAATTCTTTGAAAGTTTTGGAATAACTCACTTAAACTCACCACTTTTAGTAAATGCAGCTGCTTCAAGTAATGCTTTATTCGGAGCCTTAGCCTCTTCACAAGCGGCCATGAATTGGTCGAATACATTTGCTTCAACAGTGATACTTTCATGTTCAGAAATCACCTGAGTTGAATCTTCGTCCATTAAACGAACAACATATTCCGTTAAGCTTTTTAAACCAAGTAAAGCTGACGCTTTCTCAGCCTTAGCTTTGATTTCCTCATCCAAACGAATATCAAGTCTTGCAGTAGTCATAAAACCTCCATTCGTACGGAGCATTTCCGTAATTAACCCGAGTATAAGATTTAAACAACCAAAGTAAAAATTGTACGGAGAAAGTACGGATTTTTTAGCTTTATGAATAATCGTACTTGAAATTACTACAATTGTAACTGCGCCTGCCACTTCGCCTATTCAACCATTAATACAAACTGTGCAGCACATAATTGTATATAACCTCAGTTCTGTTTAAGCCTATCGCAGAAAGATAAAGTATGTTTTACGGCAAAATTTCGTTTTCAGGGATGAAAACGCAAAGCGTATAGGGAAGTATTCACAGCGTTTTTGCAGGAAAGCATACTATTTCGCTTATCTAAGATTCGGGTTATATACCCAAGATACCTCAAGATGCAGGATTCAGAGCCGCTCATTCTGTTTAGTTTGAGGCAAAAAGACGAAGTAATGGTGACCTACGGACTGAGTCCATTGCGAGGCTTTTTAACGAAAAAATGAACATAATGAGCGGCTCCCAAAGGGCGAGTTTTGTAGGCTGTTATGCTTTGTTGCAGATTTTCAACGTAGAATAACTATGCCTCAAATCAGCGTCGCGCCTAACAGCCTACAAATTCTCGCTGAACAAGCATCTTGAGGTAACTTGGGTATTGTCTATCTAGGCTGCTATTGTCTGGCAGGTCAAGGTGATTTCGGTATCCCGTCAGTTTGCGTTTCCGTTTGGGCATCCAAGTGTTGAGCTTGTTTGACCGTTTGACTTTGATGCCTTCGAAAAGTTTACTGCAACAGCTGTTGGGCATCGAGAAACTGCGCACTTGCCCCTGTTACCGTAAGCGCTCAATACTCCGCACTTGCGTCCTTAATTTTTTTGGGAAGTATCTAATTTTCGTGAAAAAGGCATTCAAAGTGAACGGTAAAGCAAAGAAGACCAAAATACCTAGCCCCATCAATATTGATTGCGATCCATTCAAGTTTGCACCAAGAAAGCCAAAAAGAACCAGTACCCCAATAATAAACCCTATACAAGCAAAGAAAAAACTTCCTATATATACCCAATCAACCTAGAGCTGCTTGATTTCAGCAAGCGTTTACAGGCGTTTAGGCAAGGCATTGAGCAGGTAATGGCTTTCCCCTTATCAACATCAATAACGCGGCATAAACGCCTGTAAAAATTGCCCTTTGGGAAAGCCACCGTGTTTCCCTGATTTAAAATCAAGGGCGTTGTTACGCTAATTTAAAAGGTGCGTTTCCTGCATGAGCGTGCCTAGTATTGAAAACACGGTGGCGCTCTGAAACATGCATCTTCAACTTGATTGGGTATATACAAACCAAGCCATTGCTTTCTTCTGATTGCTAATAGTTACCGCGATACCGCTAGCAGAGACTGCTATTATCAAATAGTATAAAAAACCTCCCATAACTAACAGTGAATACGAGCAGAGTCCAATACGGGTGGTGAGTTAGACCTTACCCGACAGGGACGATGCATCAAGCTTCGCTTGACGCACTAAGGCCTCAAACACCGCCGCAGCTTTGCTGCGTCCGAGTGTTTTTTACTTGTTAGTTGACAGGGTTATTCAACCAGTTCGATCTCACTTGGTCGCCAAGTCTTGTTAATCCATGGTTCAAGTGGGCCGTACATTCTTAAAATCATGAACCAGCTTTTATTAGGAACTGTTGCTAACCAATTACCTTCCTTACCTTTGGGTGCGCTAGGGCCGAAAAATACATCGTATGAACCATCTGCATTTTTCTTCACGCCATCAGTTAAACTGCCAACAGTAGGGAAAGGCTGACTGGTTTGAAGCTGTGAACGCGTTTGAGTGTCATAAAGCGTAATGGCCCAAAAGTTGTTCACGGGTACGTTCGGCGGAAGATGAAGCTTGTAAGTTTTAGCACCATCGAAGGCTTTTTTTGTTGAATCTAGAAAAGCTAATGCATAATCAGAGCCTGCGCCCGCTTTAGTGACTGCCATGGCAGGCGTTACTCCGCCAGCGTTGAAGTAAAACAACGTTCGTGCATCTAAATTCATTTTGCCATTATCTTCGAACGAAGTATTTTTATTCGCATAAGCCATGGTCCAGCCGCTGTCACTATCAGGGTAAATGGCTACGCCATCAAAGCGAGGCTGTACCGTAATAACACGCGACGTTGCATTACCTAGCGCAGCTGATTCAACTAATAGTTTTTTCATTCGTGCATTTGGCTTGAAAGGTTTGCCCTTTACAATACCAATGGAGGCAATCGCCCCACGCACTTCAGGCCCAATCGCATCGATAGGCTCGCGTTGAATCATGTCATTAAGAATTTCAAAATAACGTATATCATTCGGGAAAACAGTATTAAATGCTTTTTGGGACATATTAACGAATTCAGTCGCTGCGGGTTTTGCTGCGTCCTTGAGAGGATAAATTTTGAGTCCAGATTTAATGTTCGCAACAGCTGGTTTTACACCGTCTTTAATTGAGCCTCGAAGGAACAGGAAATTCCGGTACGTTCTAGGTTTTAGCAAGAAATACCCTTCAGGTATTTTGCCGTCATAACCAGGAGGTAATACAAGATACTTACCGCCTTTTCCTTTGTCTGGGCCGGTTACGCCAATATTACCAACAAATCTCTGCCAGCCATCATCAAGGAAGCCAAGCATGCCCGGCGGCACTTCAATAACGGTTGGTCCGTCTTTATCGAGGTTTGTTCCTGAGTAGGCGTAAAGTGTCGACGTGTTGGCAGTGAGCACCAGCGTCTGGGAGTCCATTAGTTGCTCGAACAAGGCCACCTTGTTGGTCGCATTGGCACCCGCTGCTGCAAGACCGTCAAGAACGGAGTTGATTGAAACGCCGCCCATATTGTCCAGATAGACACCAAGGGCGCGAGTGCGGTCGAGGTTGTCATATACTTTATTGATCGTGGTGTCGGAAGGGACGCCATCGAAAAAATCGAGGGTGCCGATTGATGTCTCGATCCTGTCAGGAATCGAGATAGATTTCAGTGTTTCTGACGATACTTCAGCCTGAACCGTCGACAAGGCTGATAAAGCCAGCACAGCAGATGTAAAAAACAATGTAAGTGGGTTGAACTTCTTCATGGTTGTATTTCCCTTGGTCATCCAAAATTGTAAAACAATAGATGAAATACTATAAATTCAGTCAGCTAACGCCCGGCTTCAGCCGCAGGCCGGTAAGGATGGTACGTTGCAAATTTTTATGCTCGTGCCTTCTTTGTGGTGTCATGCTTGCTCTAAGCAGAGCAAACATGAAACCGTTGGGCGGTTGCCCTGATCTTATTTCACCTTCACGACCTTCGGCATGTTGTATGTACCGTTGGTCAGAGGTGCATATGGCCCATAGTAACGCGTTGTGAACCGAAACCCTTGCGCAGGAGCCGGCAGCCAGTTCTTCAGTTGATCCGGATCGCTGGGCTTCTCGTGTTGAATGTAAATAACCAGTTTCCCATCGGTCGTCATCAGGTCGCCGGCGGCCAGCATGAAACTGTTGACGGTGTAGCGGTTGATTTCGTTGGCGACGAAATAGCCGTTGGCGTCGTAGATCGGGATTGACCAGAACTGAGTCACCGGCGGCAGATCGTTCATGTCGAACGTCATGGTGTATTTGTTGGCGCCCGACAGCGGCTTGCCATCGGCATCAGTGAAGAGAAATGCTCCGCCGTGCGAGATGTTCTTGTCTGGCGCTGCCCACGCCGCGTCGGCGATTATGGCCCGGTCCATCCACCGGGTCTCAAACCCGCCGGCATTGCGCACAACTCCCCATCCGTTCATATTGATCAGGTTCGTCTTCAGCGTCGTGCGGACGCTTTCGAAGCCGGCCTTGAACCCGGCCTCAAGTGCGGCCCGTTTCTCAGACGTCAGCTTTGACCAGTCGAAGGCAAGCCCGCTGCCGATGCCGATCGACTTGAGTTGATCGAGCATCTCAGCTTCGAGCAGCGAATCCTCCAGCACCGGCATGGTGGGATCGTTCAGGATGGTGTGCAGCAGCGTGAAGTACTGCTCGGCTGTCTGCTTGTCGACCTGACCCACTGCATAGTCCGGCAACCCGGCGGGAATCACATAATCACCCGGCACGATGTCCCGATCTGCCTGAGCAACCCCCTTGTGGCCGTTTGCAAGCCAATCGGCCATCGGGGTCATCGTGACTTGGTCCTGATAAGCATTGATTTTCTTGATCTCTGCTTCCGCACCGGTCATCACCGCCATCCGGACAACGCCATATGCCGTTTTCGATGGCCACTGTACGATGTCCGTGGTCGGGAAATCAGCAGGCACCTCGCCTGCAAAGTCCGGCGGGATCAGGATGTATTTTCGAGCCTTGGTGCCGTTGAAGGGCGAGCCGACGATCATCCGGAAGATGCCATATTGGTCCATGATCTGGACGCTGAAATAGCGATCGGTGATTTCGGGCACCTCAATAACAACCGGGCCGTCTCGCATGTCCAGAAACCCGGTTCCGTATAGTGTTGTCGCATTAGGCGTGACGACGGGGAAGTCCGGGGTGATCTGCTTGCGCACCCAGAAGAATCGGTTCAACCCCGAATAGATGTCATTCGTCTCGGCATCATTCTGGGTATAAATCCAGCGCTGGCCATAAAAGATCGCCTGCTGAAGCCCATAGAGGTAAGCCCGTTCGGCAACCGCTTCCGGCTTCTGAGATGAGCTCGCCTGAGCGACCTGCATGCAGAGCGCCCAACCGATAGCTACGATGACCAGTAACCTTTTCGCGCTGAGTGTTCTTATCGACGAAATTAACTCTCTAGAACTATCCACCGACGCGCTACTCAGCGCCGCCCAAACGGGTGCGCCAAGTAATCTCTTCGTGTATTCCATAACTTGTTTTCCTTTAATTGTGTTCTTGTTGAATGGAAGGCCTGCAAACAAGCCTGTAAAGTCACTCGTTTTAAAATATATTTTTGTGATGTACCAAACCATAGCTGAGTTCTCGTTTTAACTCAATTATTTAGTCATTTTCTGCTGTGATGAAAATCATCAAGATTTGGCGTTTTTATGGGGAGTTTCAGGCTGGTTTTTGAGGAGAATTTCAGGTAATTGGGGGGTTGCCCTGCTTAATATATCGTCTTTTGCAGCTTTTCAAGATTATGAACAAGGCAATACAGCTGCCACTGGGGAGGTAATCAACCCCGCAAGGACGCAATAAGGATAATGGCCTTCACCACGCTAAGGGCGACAACAAGAGGAATACAAATAAAGAAACAACACACAGGCAAGAGGTAACAAACTGATAAGGTAGGCGTTTACATCATGATCGCCCCTTACACCCCTCCCGCTCGTCTTGAGAAAGGTACTCAGGCTAAGCGCGGCCAATGCACCACAGCGTAATTTACTTAATAAGGAAGGAAATCGAGCTCATCGAGGCTCCGGGGATAATCCGAGCGTTTTCTAATCGAGTAGGAGGAGACCTCACGGCCTCCGTCCTCTCACACCACCGTACAAGCGTGGGTCGCATACGGCGGTTTCGAATATATTTTTAATGCTTCATCCCCACCTAGCAGTGAGTATAATCCTTGTTCAGTAAATCGACTATCAGGTAACGCTTGATGAAGTTGAGGCGTTTTCGACAATGCCCACCACCCCTTATCTGATATCGCGAGTCTCCACGCATTGCGT